>CP047152.1:4513739-5789152 GCA_041879295.1 Pseudomonas putida
TATGCCTGTGGGGTTGGCGCGCGAACTCCTTGGTGCATAGCGCGTTATCGCGTCGTACAAACAAGGCGGTCGCGCGCGTCTGTCACAGGCGTAACTGGCCCGAAACAGATGTAGGAGCGAGCTTGCTCGCGATGCGCCGCGTGGGCGGCGCTCGATCTCGCGGGCGCCAAAAATGCTGCGCCGAACACTCACTGCACCTGCTGCGGTGTTTCCTCGCCCATGCAGCGCACCGCACGCTTGCGGTTGTCCACCAGCACGTCGGTCAGGCCTTTCTGTTTGTTTCGGGCCAATTATGCCTGTGGGGTTGGCGCGCGAACGCCTTGGTGCATAGCGCGATATCGCGTCGTACAAACAAGGCGGTCGCGCGCGTCTGTCACAGGCGTAACTGGCCCGAAACAGATGTAGGAGCGAGCTTGCTCGCGATGCGCCGCGCGGGCGGCGCTCGATCTCGCGGGCGCCCAAAATGCTGCGCCGAACACTCACCGCACCTGTTGCGGTGTTTCCTCGCCCATGCAGCGCACCGCACGCTTGCGGTTGTCCACCAGCACGCCGGTCAGGCCTTTCTGCTGGGTGTCGAACAGCACCAGCACCCCATCGACGCACTGGGCCACTTGCGGTGCCGGGTCCAGCGATACCTTGTAGTCCTCGCCGGGGATGGTCTTGAGCATGGTGAAATCCTGCAGCAGCAGGGCATCTTCAGGCTTGGCAAAATGCAGATAACCGTAATACCACAAAGCCCCCACCGTCACGATGATGCTGCCGACGCCGGTCAGGATCAGCGGGATGGCGTTGCGTTCTTCACTCATTGCTTGTTCTTCTCGTCAGGGTAATTGGGCACTTCGGCTAGCCGCCGCAGGCCGTTGAAATGGCTGGGGTCATCGAGGAATCGCAGCATCACCTGGCGCCAGGTAGGGTCGGCGAACGTCTGCACGTGCCCCCCTCGGGTCAGTTGCAGCACCCGCGGTGGTGGCGCGTGCTGATACAGGCGGATGGCGTTGTCCATCGGCACCAGGTTGTCGTCGATGCTGTGGAAAAACAACTTGGGCGGACTGCTCAATTGCTCGATCGAGTGGATCGCGCTGTCGCCGTCCGGCACCAGCCACGACAACGGAACCTGTAACGGCCAGGTCATCCAAGAGGTGCTGAGCGCAAAGCGCCCTACCGCGCGGTAACTGGCCGGCACACCATCGAACACAAGGGCGCTGAAACGCTGGCGCTGCTCGGGGTGGGCCGCCAGGTAATGAATGGCCATGGCACCGCCCAGGCTCTGCCCCAGCAGTACCAACGGCTTGCCCCTGACCTCGGGCGACTGCTCCAGCCAGGCCATGGCTGCGGCAATGTCCTCGTACACTTCCGGCAGGCTCGGCTGGCCCTGAGACAAGCCATAGCCGCGGTAATCGATCATCAACACCTGGTAGCCCTGCTCCGGCAGCCAGTAGCTACCCCCCAGGTGCCCAGGCAGGTTACCGCCGTTGCCGTGCAGGTGCAGCACCGTACCCTTGACTTCGACCCCGGCCTTGGCCGGCAGCCACCAACCGTGAAGGCGGATGCCATCAGCAGTGGTCAGCGTGACGTCGCGGTATTCCAGCTTGGCCCGCTCAGGGGTGAAGGCCTGACCACGCTCGGGGTAGAACAGCAGGCTGCTGCAGCCGCCAAGGCTCAGCAGGACCAGGCCCAGGACCAGCAGGCGGCAGTTCTCAGAGAATGTTCGCGTAGTCGGCTTCAATACGGTCCAGGCTCAGGTGGTTGAGGAAGTTGGAGAAGCACATCCAGGCCGACAGCGCGTTAAGGTCGCGGAACTGTTCGGGCAGGTACTTGGGCGGCTCGACCAGCCCTTCCTCGACGAGTTGGCGCAGGGTGCGCATGTCTTCCAAGGTGGTCTTGCCACAGAACAGCAACGGGATCTGTTCCAGTTTGCCCTTCTTCACGGCCAACTGAATGTAGTTGTAAACCATGATGAAGCCCTTGAGGTAGGACAAGTCCTTGGTGAATGGCAAGCCGTTGGGCACCGACCCGCGGAACACCCGGCTGGCGTTGCTGTAGCTCTGCGCCATCTCGAAGCCCTGCTCGCGGAAAAAACCGTAGACCTGCATGAAGTCTGCGCCCTCCTCGACCATGTGGATGGCTCGGGTGCGGTTGGTGAGCTTGCGCAGGCGGCTGGGGTAGGAGGCAAAGGCGATCACCTCCATGAGGATGGCCAGGCCCTCCTGGGTTACCGTCGACGAGGGCGGGCCCTTGGCCAGGAAGGTGCAGATCGGCTGGTTCAGGCCATTGAGCGTGGTCCCGACATGCACCAACCCTTCGTGCACCTCCAGGGCGCGCACATCGCGGGTGTTGAACATGGCATCGGCACGCACCTTGATGTAGTCGGCACCGGCTGCGGCGTCAGCGACGATGCCGTCTGACTCGAACACACGAATGGTTCCCTCGGCCTCGCCGAACACTTTGTTCAGCCGATGCTGGAGGATCTCCACGGTTTCCTTGGCGGTGAGGTTCTTTGGCTCATCCTTGAGGTCACCACGGCCATCGATGTTGTTCAGGTAGTCCGACAGCATCAGCCCAAGGTCGGCCAGGGTCGGGTCACCGGCGTGGAAGGCATCCGAGGCGGCGCCATACAGCTCTTGGGAGATCAGGCCGAAGTCTTCGGTACCGCGCGCTTCAAGCATGCGCACCACCATGCGGTATTCACGGCACATGCGCTTCATGATCTGCCCGACCGGGTTGAACTGGCCCAGCTGGCGAATGATGTCGCGCTCGATGCCCTGGAACTCGGCCTTGACAGCGCTGGAGTCGAACGACAGCGGGCGCGATTGGTAGTAGGCACGATCTACCGCCGGCGGCTCCTTGCCCTTGGCCTTGAGAAAGCCCTGGCGGATGTTGTCGTCCCACTTCACCGCGTCCAGGACCCGAATAGGCGTCTGTGCCGCAACGATGCGGTCGGACAGGGCGCGGATGGTTTGCTGGTATTCGTCCACCGGGGACTCCTTTCTAGTACACGAAACCTGTACCGGCGTCTTCGCGGGCTTGCCCGCTCCCACAGGGACACCACAGGATCAGATACCTGTGAAATACCTGTGGGAGCGGGCAAGCCCGCGAAGACGCCAACACGGTCATTTGCCCGAGCGCTGGAACCGCGCCACTTCGACGAACAGGTCGGAGTTGGCCGGGTCGTCCAGGTAGGCCAGCACCCGCGCTGCCGGGCTGTCGATCAGCACGCCGTCGCCGTTGTCGTCCGGCACTTCGGTGCTGCGCCCGGTCAGTTCCTTTTTGTCCACCGCCTGCTGCACCTGCTCGACGTCCAGGTTGTAGACCACCAGTTCCTTGCCATCGACGATGTCGAAGCCGCCAATCAGGAAATTGCCACCCAGCCGCTTGGGCACGCCAGCCGACAAGTACCAGCGGTTGCCGTGGCGTGACACGGTGAACACGTACTCTTCAGGGGCCTTGCCCTTGGCCGTGGCCACCGCCTTGTAGGCGTCGCCACCGCTACGGCTGATCACCAGTTTCAGCGGCTCCCCCCAGGCGTCCTTGCTGCTCCACTTGCCGAGCAGGGCCTTGGGCGCTGCCTGGTTGCTGGGCAAGGGCTCATGGAAGGTCACCAGACAACCGCCCAGCAGCAGGAATGACAAAGTCAACAACACCACACGCCAGGCTTTCATCAGGTTCTCCTTGAAAAGGTCGTTCTCGCCTCAGGCCGATGCCAGCACCAGCTGCAGGTATCGGGTAAGCATAGCGAGCATCTGCCCATCGGCTTGCGCATTCGCTTGCTTGAGCAGGCCTTGATATTCCAACTGCTCGATAATCGCCGTCAACATCTGTGCATCCTGCTCCGGCTGCCGCGAGCCCACGACCTGCAGCAATTGCCGGGTGCCGTGCAGCAGGATCTGCTCATGAGCGCACACCAGCTCGGCCAGTCGCGGGCACAGCAATGCTTCCTGGCGGAAGGCCTGCTCGGCCATCAGGAAGTCACGGCGGTTCAGCAATTGCCGCTGAACGTAGTCGGCGGTCATACGCGCCACCTCGTCAGCCAGCCGCGCCCGGGCCTGCGGGCTGCCATCGCCCTGTGCCAGCAACTGGCGCAACACCACCTCGGTGTTGGCCCACAGCTTGGCCATGTAGGCCGCACTGCGCTCGACGTACTGGGCAAAGGTATCGGTGAGCAGGTCCTCGATGTCCTTGAAGTAGTAGGTGGTGGCCGACAATGGCACGCCGGCCTCGGCGGCCACTGCCCGGTGGCGCACACCGCGCACGCCATCGCGCACGACAATGCGCATGGCGGCATCGAGAATCAACTGGCGACGCTGTTCGCTGCCTTGGCGGGCAGTCTTGCGGCCTTGGTATTGCACGCTTTCGGCGACGGCGGTGGCGATGCCGGCGGCGCCTTGGTCAGGCATGGCGGGTGTCACGGGGGATACCTCATGGGCAGTTTTTCATCGGTGCCGGCCTCTTCGCGGGCACGCCCGCTCCCACAGGGCCCCCGCAACATTCAGGAGTATGCGCAAGTCCTGTGGGAGCGGGCGTGCCCGCGAAGAGCCCAGTACCGACAACATAAAGCTTCAGGCAAGAAAAAGCCGCCTCGAAAGGCGGCTCGTTCAGCTTACTCAGGCCTGCGGACGCATGTGCGGGAACAGGATGACGTCGCGGATCGACGGCGAGTTGGTCAGCAGCATCACCAGGCGGTCGATGCCGATGCCTTCACCGGCGGTCGGCGGCATGCCGTACTCCAGCGCACGAACGAAGTCGGCGTCATAGTGCATGGCTTCATCGTCACCCGCGTCCTTCTCGGCCACCTGGGCCAGGAAACGCTCGGCCTGATCTTCGGCATCGTTGAGCTCGGAGTAGGCGTTGGCGATTTCGCGGCCACCGATGAACAGCTCGAAACGATCGGTAACGGCCGGGTTCTCGTCGTTGCGACGGGCCAGCGGCGACACTTCGAACGGGTACTCGGTAATGAAGTGCGGCTGTTCCAGCTTGTGCTCGACCAACTCTTCGAAAATCATCACCTGCAGCTTGCCCAAGCCTTCATGGCCCAGCACCTTGGCGCCGGCCTTCCTGGCGATCTCGCGGGCGCGGTCGACGTCCTGCAGGTCGGCAGCGGTCAGCTCCGGGTTGTACTTGAGGATCGAGTCGAACACCGACAGGCGCACGAACGGCTCGCCGAAGTGGAATACCTTGTCGCCGTACGGCACGTCGGTGGAGCCCAGTACCAGTTGCGCCAGCTCGCGGAACAGTTCCTCGGTGAGGTCCATGTTGTCGCGGTAATCGGCGTAGGCCTGGTAGAACTCGAGCATGGTGAATTCAGGGTTGTGACGAGTCGAAACGCCTTCGTTACGGAAGTTACGGTTGATCTCGAACACTTTTTCGAAGCCACCCACGACCAGGCGCTTGAGGTACAGCTCCGGCGCGATACGCAGGAACATGGCCATGTCCAGGGCGTTGTGGTGGGTTTCGAACGGCTTGGCTGCCGCACCGCCCGGGATGGTCTGCAGCATCGGCGTTTCGACTTCAAGGAAGTCACGCTCGATGAGGAACTTGCGGATGTGCGAGATCACCTGCGAACGCACACGGAAGGTGTGGCGGGTTTCTTCGTTGACCATCAGGTCGACGTAGCGCTGGCGGTAGCGCTGCTCGGTGTCGGTCAGGCCGTGGTGCTTGTCGGGCAGCGGGCGCAGCGACTTGGTCAGCAGGCGCACGTTGGTCATTTCGACGTACAGGTCGCCCTTGCCGGAACGGGCCAGGGTGCCTTCGGCGCTGATGATGTCGCCCAGGTCCCAGGTCTTGACGGCGGCCAGGGTTTCTTCCGGCAGGGTCTTGCGGTTGACGTAGACCTGAATACGGCCAGTCATGTCCTGGATAACCATGAACGAACCACGGTTGAGCATGATGCGGCCGGCGACCTTGACCGGGATCGCGGCTGCTTCCAGCTCTTCCTTGGTCTTGTCCGCATACTGCTTCTGCAGGTCGTTGCAGTAGCTGTCGCGACGGAAGTCGTTGGGGAAGGCATTGCCCTTGGCACGCTCGGCGGCAAGTTTTTCCTTGCGCAGGGCGATCAGGGCATTTTCTTCCTGTTGCAGGTCTTGCGATTCGGTCTTCAGGTCGCTCATGTCGTCATTCTTTCCATCAGGTATTCGTTGCCCGTTCCGGGCAGGGCACGCGCTACCGGCGGCTGGCCAGGTAGCGCGGCATGGGGGTGCTAATCACAGGCCCTGCTTGAGGCTCGCTTCCAGATACTGGTCGAGGTCGCCGTCGAGGACTTTCTGGCAGTCGCTACGCTCGACGCCGGTACGCAGATCCTTGATGCGCGAGTCATCCAGCACGTAGGAGCGAATCTGGTGGCCCCAGCCGATGTCCGACTTGCTGTCTTCCAGCGCCTGCGAAGCAGCGTTGCGCTTCTGCATTTCCAGTTCGTACAACTTGGCCCGCAGCATTTTCATGGCGGTGTCCTTGTTGGCGTGCTGGGAACGTTCGTTCTGGCAAGCCACCACAGTGTTAGTCGGCACGTGGGTGATACGGACCGCCGAGTCGGTGGTGTTCACGTGCTGACCACCGGCACCGGAGGAGCGGTAGGTGTCGATGCGCAGGTCGGACGGGTTGATCTCGATTTCGACCTTGTCGTCGATCTCGGGCGATACGAACACCGCCGAGAACGATGTGTGGCGACGGGCGCCGGAGTCGAACGGGCTCTTGCGCACCAGGCGGTGCACGCCGATTTCGGTGCGCAGCCAGCCAAAGGCGTACTCGCCCTTGATGTGCACGGTGGCACCCTTGATGCCGGCCACTTCACCTTCGGAAAGCTCGATGATGGTGGCGTCGAAACCACGCTTGTCGGCCCAGCGCAGGTACATGCGCAGCAGGATGTTGGCCCAATCCTGTGCTTCGGTACCACCGGAGCCGGCCTGGATATCCAGGTAGGCGTTGTTCATGTCCATCTCGCCGCTGAACATGCGACGGAACTCAAGCTGGGCCAGGTTTTCTTCCAGGCTTTCCAGCTCGGTCACGACGTCGCCGACGGCGCCTTCGTCATTTTCTTCGACGGCCATGTCGAGCAGGTCCTGGCAGTCACCCAGGCCGTTGGACAGCTTGTCCAGGGTCTCGACGACCTGGGCCAGCATGGCACGCTCGCGGCCCAGTGCCTGGGCGTACTCAGGCTTGTTCCAGACGTTGGGGTCTTCCAGCTCGCGGTTGACTTCGATCAGGCGGTCATGCTTGTGATCGTAGTCAAAGATACCCCCGAATTGACAGGGAACGTTCGGTGAGGTCCTTGATGGTGTTCAGGATCGGTTGGATTTCCATGGGCTGCCTACTCGCGCGAATTCGGTGAAAAGCCCGCGAGTATAACGCAGTCGGAGGCGCGGCGGCAGGCCCGCCCGGCAGGGAAACTCCACAGGTTTGGAGCATGCCGATCACGGCGAATATCACAATCGCAGACGAGCGCCAGAAATGTGCTGACTTGGAATAATTGGAGCGAGGAATTTCAGAGGTTTTGCATTCGCGCTCCCCGTCGGAACTGGCATTTCTGCCAGTTGCACGCATCAACGGCAGCTATTCAACTCTTACCTCGTAATACCGACCTGCAATCCCACCCAGGCGAGGCCAAAATGAATACCACCAAAATCATCGAAATTTACCCTAAATCAGCCACAAATACCGAATGGAGACTTAAAGGCGAGTTCGGCACCCTGACCATACCGAAAGAAAAAAACGGCTCGCTCAGCCTTAAAGCCATAACCAACCCAAGCGGCTCCCCTACAAAATACAGATTCGAGATGAATATTCTCTTCCCTGGCGTCGAGGGTGGGTCCCAGGAAAGCCTGGAGCAAGTCAGGACGGAGTTCATCTTCGCGAGCTCAATCAACCGCATAGAACATAGCGTCGATCAGAAATTGGTCACCTATGATTACTACGGCGATGACAATACGCTCAAGGTCAAGTCCATTTATCCGTGCAAGGTCGCCTACCAGCTTGTCTACAAGAATGGCGACATGGTTATCTTTCACGGCCCTACAAGGTACATAGAAATCGTGGAGTGAGCGTTATAAAAACAGGGGTATCGATACCGCCAGCCATCTTCGTCAACATTCTGAACAGTGCGCGCTGGCGGTATTCGCCCCTCAAGCAACGCCCACTTGGTTCCGGCCGCTGTTCTTGGCCAGATACAGCCCCTTGTCCGCCGCCGAAATCAGCTGCCGGCAATGGCTGCCAATAGCAGGCGTCTGGGTGGCTAGGCCGATGCTTACGGTCAAAAATGCATCAGCCGTCGGCGCAGTATGCGGGATGCCCAGGCCCAGCACGGTCTGGCGCAGCTTTTCGGCCACCAGCCGTGCCCCGCCTGGCGAGGTGTTGGGCAGCACCAGGGCGAACTCTTCGCCGCCATAGCGCGCCGGCAGGTCGGTCGGCCGCGAGCACGAGCTACGGATGGCTTCGGCCACCTGGCGCAAGGCCTCGTCACCGGCCAGGTGGCCAAAGCTGTCGTTGTAGACTTTGAAGTAGTCCACGTCGATCATCAGCAACGACAGCTGCTGCTGTTCACGCATCGCCCGGCGCCATTCCAGCTCCAGGTACTCGTCGAAATGGCGACGGTTGGACAGCCCGGTCAGGCCATCGGAGTTCATCAGCCGCTGCAGCATCAGGTTGGAATCCAGCAACTGCTGCTGGCTGACGCGCAGGGCACGGTAGGCCTCGTCGCGCTGCAGCAGGGTCAGGTAGGAACGCGAGTGGTAGCGGATGCGTGCCACCAGTTCGATGGTGTCAGGCAGCTTGACCAGGTAATCGTTGGCCCCGGCGGCAAATGCCGCACTCTTCACCAACGGGTCTTCCTTGGTCGACAGGACGATGATCGGGATGTCCTGGGTCACCGGGTTGTTGCGGTACTCGCGCACCAGAGTCAAGCCGTCCAGGCCAGGCATGATCAGGTCCTGAAGAATGACCGTGGGCTTGATGCGCATGGCCTGGGCCACCGCCTGGTGCGGGTCGGCACAGAAGTGGAAGTCGATGTTGTCTTCATTGGCCAAGCCACGCCGCACCGCTTCGCCGATCATGGCCTGATCGTCGACCAGCAGCACCATCGCCGAGTTCTCATTGGTGGTCGCGAAACCTTCGATCGGTAAATCATTCATCATTGTTCACCCGATCACTACCGGCCTGGCGGCGTGATTCAATACATTTCGTCATTTTGCGAAAAATTCAGTCAAGCGCCCGGCTATGCGTTCCAGCGGGCGAATTTCCACGGCGGCATCAATAGCCGCAGCAGCCTTGGGCATGCCGTACACCGCGCTGCTGGCCTGGTCCTGGGCAATGGTCAGAAAGCCCTGCTGACGCATCAGCTTCAGCCCCTGGGCACCGTCGCGGCCCATGCCGGTGAGCAGCACGCCCACCGCATCGCCATTCCAGTAACGTGCCACGCTCTCGAAGAACACATCGATCGAGGGCCGGTAGATTTCATTCACAGGTTCGGCAGTGTAGGCCAGTTGGCCGCTCTGTAGCAGGCGAATGTGGTGGTTGGTGCCGGCCAGGAGTACCTGCCCTGGCTGCGGTGGTTCGCCTTCACGGGCCAGGCGCACCGGCATGCCTGCTGCGCTGCTGAGCCATTCGGCCATGCCTGCGGCAAACACCTGGTCCACATGCTGGACCAGCACGATGGCCGCCGGAAACGCTGCCGGCAAGCCCTTGAGCAACACTTCGAGTGCTGCAGGGCCACCCGCCGAAGACCCGATTGCCACCAACCCGCGACGCTGGGAAGCCTCGCGCGGCGGTGCGGCCACCGACCTTGCGGCAGGTGCACGCTGCTGGCCGACCAGCCAGCCAATATTGAGGATCTTGCGCAGCAAGGGCGCCGCCGCTTCGCGGGCATCGCCAGCACCCAGCGCAGGGGTGTCGACCACATCGAGGGCGCCATGGCCCATGGCCTCGAACACCCGGTGCACGTTCTGTTTACGGTCGACCGTAACGATGACAATGGCGCATGGGGTTTCGGCCATGATCCGCCGGGTCGCCTCGACACCGTCCATCACCGGCATGATCAGGTCCATGAGGATGAGGTCCGGTAACTGCTCGGTGCAGCGCTGCACCGCCTCAGCACCGTTGCTGGCCACCCATACGACCTGGTGTGCGGGCTCCAGGGCAACCGCCCGGCGCAACGCTTCGACGGCCAGGGGCATGTCATTGACGATGGCGATCTTCATCCCTGAGCACCTCCGATCAGCTCCACCACAGCATCCAGCAACGCATCGTCGTGGAAGCTGGCCTTTGCCAAATAGTAGTCGGCGCCAGCATCCAGTCCTCGCCGCCGGTCTTCCTCACGGTCTTTATAGGACACCACCATCACTGGCAACGACTGCAGGCGCTGGTCGCGACGCACCAGGGTAACCAGCTCGATGCCGTCCATGCGCGGCATGTCGATGTCGGTGATCAGCAGGTCGAAGTCCTCGCCGCGCAGGGCGTTCCAGCCGTCCATGCCATCCACCGCGACCGCCACTTCGTAGCCACGGTTGCCCAGCAGCTTGCGCTGCAGTTCGCGCACGGTCAGCGAGTCGTCGACCACCAGGATACGTTTGCGGACCACACCGCGGGCTCCGCTGCTGCCGCGTTCGATGCGCTCCAGGCTGCCAGTGCTGAGCAGTTTTTCCACCGAGCGCAGCAAGTCTTCGACATCGACAATCAGGACCACCGAGCCATCATCGAGCAAGGCGCCGGAGGAAATGTCCTGCACCTTCCCCAAGCGCGGGTCGAGTGGCATCACGACCAGCACCCGCTCCCCCACCAACCGCTCCACGGCCACGCCGTACAGATGCTCGCGCTCACGAATCACCACCACCCGCAGGCTGGCTTCGTCACTTTGCCCGGCCGGGCGATTGAGCAGCTGGCTGGCCGCCACCAGGCCGATATGCCGGCCTTCGTGCCAGAAGTGCTGGCGCCCCTCGATCTGCACGATCTGGTCGGCGGTCACTTCCAGCGTGCGTTCGATATGCGCCAGCGGGAAGGCGTAAGCCTCACCGCCCACCTCGACCACCAGGCTGCGAACGACCGACAGGGTCAGCGGCACCTGCAGATGGAAGCGACAGCCCTGCCCTGCCACCTGGGTCAACTCGATCGAGCCGCGCAGCTCGCGGATCAAGTGCTGCACCGCATCCAGCCCCACACCGCGCCCGGACACTTCGGTAACCTTGTCGCGCAGGCTGAAACCGGGCAGGAACAGGAACGTCAGCAGCTCCGCCTCACTCATCTGCGCCACCGTATCAGCAGGCGACAGGGCGCGCTCGACGATGCTGCTGCGCAGGCGCTCCAGGTCGATACCGGCGCCATCGTCGATCAGCTCCAGGCTGAGCATGCCCGCCTGGTGCGAAGCCCGCAGTCGGATCACCCCCTCGTCCGGCTTGCCCGCCAGCAGGCGCCGCTCGGGCAATTCGATGCCGTGATCGACGGCATTGCGCAACAGGTGGGTCAGCGGTGCTTCGAGCTTTTCCAGCACATCGCGGTCGACCTGGGTCTTCTCCCCTTCCACCACCAGCCGCACCGGTTTGCCCAGCGAACGGCCCAGGTCGCGAACCATGCGGCTTTGCCCGGTCAGCACGTCGGCAAACGGCCGCATCCGGCAAGCCAGGGCGGTGTCATACAACAACTGCGCACGCTGGCTGGCCTGCCAGCCGAACTCATCCAGGTCGGCCGCCTGTTGCTGCAAAATCTGCTGGGTCTCTGCCAGCAGGCGCTGGGTCTGTGCCAAGGCCTCAAGCACCTCGCTGCTCTGACCACTGTCTTCCAATTGCATGCGCAAGCCGTCAAGTGCCTGCATGCCTTGGCCGTGCATGCGTTTGAGACGCTGCAAGGTAGCCAGGTACGGTTTGAGCCGCTGGGTTTCCACCAGCGACTTGCTGGACAGGTCAAGCAGGCTATTGAGGCGGTCGGCGGTGACACGCAGTACCCGCTCGGCACCTTCGCCAGCGCGCTTGCCAGCCTTGCGCCGCAGGGCTGGTTCGGGTTCTGGCGGTTCGGCTCGCACTACCTCGGGTGCAGGCGGCAGGGTTGCCAGCGGCGGCTCCGGCGACGCGGATGCAGCCAGCGGCACGACAGGCACGGCAGAAGTGCCCGAGTCGAGCAGGCTGGCCATTTGCGCAAGAAACACCGGCAAGGTCGCCTGCGCCCCGGCATCGCCGGGTGTGGCAATACGTATCAGCAGGTCGGTACCTTGCAACAGCGCGTCAATATGCTCGGCGGTCAGACGCAGTCGGCCTTCCTGAGCCGCTACCAGGCAATCCTCCATGACGTGGGCGACACTGACACCAGCATCCACCCCGACGATGCGCGCTGCCCCCTTGAGCGAGTGCGCAGCGCGCATGCACGCTTCTAGCTGGTCGGCCTGGGTGGGGTTGCGCTCCAGTGCCATCAGGCCAGCGCTGAGCACTTGGGTCTGTGCCTCGGCTTCCAGGCTGAACAGTTCGAGCAACGATGCGTCGCGCATTTGCTCTGGGGTCATGACAGGCTCCGCTGCACGGCAGACATTAAGTGTTGATCGTCCAGAACCCGCACGCTGCGGCCGCGCCACTGCAAGACTGCGGCGGTGAAGCGTGTGGCGTCCCGGCCACTGCCCAGCAGCTGCGGGTCGAGCCGATGAATACCGTCGATTTCCTCGACGGCCATCACCACCGGCCCCCCCTCGGCGGCCAGAATAAGCATACGTGGCATCGCCCGGGCGCTACGTGGCTCGGTGGCGCCGGCCTGCACCCCGAGCAAGTCAGCCAGTGACAGGCACGGCACCAACGCGCCGCGCACATTGGCAACCCCATGCAGCAGCCGCGAGCGCTGGTGCGGCAATGAATGCACCGCCTGCAACGGGGCGATCTCGACCAGGCAAGCGGTAGCCAGCGCCAGCCATTCTTCGCCCAGACGGAACAGCAGCATGGAATGGCCGGTGTTTTCCTCGTCCGGCTGCACCGCTGCAGCCTGGTGGTCCTGCGTCAGCGCATAGCGGTCGAGCAAACGCGTGGCAGCAGCGGCATACACCTCGCAATTGCGGCAATGAACATGCCGCTCCAGCAGTGGGCACTGCTTGTCGCCGCGCACGCCAATGCGGTTCCAGCAGTCGTCGATGTGTGCATCATCCTCGGCGAGCAACTGCATCGCGGAATCACTGTTCATCGTTCAGACTCCCGGCCAGCCCGCGCCGCGCGCTCCTGAAGGCGCCGGGCGCCGGCCAGGTCACCCTGGGCCGCCAGCAAGGCGGCCAGGTGCACCAGCGCCTCGGGGTGCTGTGGTTCCAGGTACAGGGCCTTGCGATAATGGCTCAACGCCTGCTGCGCATCGCCTTCAGTATCACTGAGCAATCCCAGCCAGTAGTAAACCTGTGCCGACGGCGGGTACTGGCTCAGGTAGCGCTGGCATTCGCTACGGGCCTGCTCGCTGGCGCCGGCATTGGCCAGCCGGGCAATGCCGGCCAGCAACTCACTGGCCCCCTCGTGCTTGTGCTCGCGGGCTGGCGCTGGCTTGGCCGCCACCGGCAGGACACGCAGCGGGCGCAGCGAACGAGGCAACGCCACGCTGGGCTGGGGATAAACCGGTGCGGGTAAAGTCGTGAACGTACGCTTGGCGGGTTGGGCAGGTGCCGCAGCCAAGGGGGCGCTGTCGCCTTCGTGACGCACATAGGCAAACGACTGGGCGATCCCCAGCGGACGCATACCCATGCGTGCCAACAAGCTGCCTTCTGCCGGGCCGATAAACAGCACACCCTGCGGATGCAGCAAGCGCTTGAGCACTTCGAACACACGCTGTTGGGTCGCTACGTCGAAATAGATCAACAGATTGCGACAGAACACGAAGTCATACAGGCCGTCGCGGCTGGCCAGCGCCGGGTCAAGCACATTGCCCACCCGCAGGCTGACTTGCTGGCGTACCCGTTCATGCAGGCGGTGGCCTTCGCCCAGAGCATCGAAGTAACGATCGCGAAAGCACAGTTCGCTACCACGGAACGCATTGCGCCCATAAACCGCCTGCCCAGCCTTGGCAACCGAACTGGGGCTGATGTCCATTCCATCAACAAGGAATGCCCCTGGCGCCATGCCGGCGTCAAACAAGGCCATGGCCAGCGAATAGGGCTCTTCGCCGGTAGAACACGGCAGGCTGAGCAAGCGCAACGGACGCGCGCCAGCCAGTTGAGCCAGCCGTTTATGGGCCAGGCTGGCCAGCGCTTTGAAGGATTCGGGGTACCGGAAAAACCAGGTTTCCGGGACGATCACCGCTTCGATCAGCGCCTGTTGCTCATCTGCCGACTGCTGCAGGCGCAGCCAGTAATCGTCCAGGTCCATCGCGCCCGCAGCCACGCAACGTTGACGCAGCGCGCGTTCGACCATGGGCGCGCCCACCGACTCCACGTCCAGGCCAATACGCTCGCGCAAGAAGCGGAAGAAACGCTGTTCGTTCATGTGGGCATCCCTGTCGGGTATTGCGTGTACAGCAATGCGTGCACGGTGTCGGGCAGCAGGTCATTGACTTCGATGCGCTGCAGCAGGCCCTGGGCATCCTGGCGCACTGGGCCCAGATAAGGCGCTTCGCCTGTGTCCACCCCATAGGGCTGGAACTCGTCGGGTTGGCAACGCAGGGTTTCGGTGGCCTGCTCCAGGATCAGGCCCAGCTGCAGGCTGCCTCGGTAGCGCACCAGCACCAAGCGGGTGCTGGTGCGTTGCACCGCCGGCTGGCCGAAGCTCAGGGCGGCAAGGTCGATCACCGGTACCAACTGGCCACGATGGGCGAGGATACCCGCCACCCAGGCAGGTGCCTGGGCGATCGGCTTGAGCGGCTGACGGGGCAGCACTTCGACCACCTCGTGCACGCTCAGGGCAAACCGCTGCTCTCTGATGCGAAACTGTAGGTACAACACCCCTTTGGTGTTCTCCGCCCCCGCGCTGCGCAGTTGCAAGTCGTTCATCGCGGTCAGACTTTGAAACGCGACACGCCGCCACGCAGGCCCGCGGCCACCTGGCTCAGCTCATCGATGGCATAGCTGGCCTGGCGCAACGACTCGACAGTCTGGGTGCTGGCATCGCTGAGCTGGGCCAGCGCCTGGTTGATCTGCTCGGCACCGGTGGCCTGGGCCTGCATGCCTTCGTTGACCATCAATACGCGCGGCGCCAAGGCCTGCACCTGGTGAATGATCTGGCTGAGTTGTTCGCCCACCTGCTGCACCTCGAACATGCCGCGGCGCACTTCTTCGGAGAACTTGTCCATCCCCATGACACCGGCCGACACTGCCGACTGGATCTCGCGCACCATCTGCTCGATGTCATAGGTGGCCACGGCGGTCTGGTCGGCCAGGCGGCGCACTTCGGTAGCGACCACGGCAAAGCCGCGGCCATATTCGCCGGCCTTTTCCGCTTCGATGGCGGCGTTGAGCGACAGCAGATTGGTCTGGTCGGCAACCTTGACGATGGTTACCACCATCTGGGTGATGTTGCTGGCTTTCTCGTTGAGGATACCGAGCTTGGCATTGACCAGGTCGGCAGCGCCCATCACCTGGTGCATGGTCTCTTCCATGCGTGCCAGGCCCTGCTGCCCGGAGCCTGCCAGGCTGGATGCCTGATCAGCAGCCGTAGTCACTTCGGTCATGGTGCGCACCAGGTCCCGCGAAGTGGCGGCGATCTCCCGCGAGGTAGCGCCGATTTCGGTGGTGGTGGCGGCTGTTTCAGTGGCGGTGGCCTGCTGCTGCTTGGACGTGGCGGCAATTTCGGTGACCGAAGTGGTCACCTGCACCGACGAGCGTTGGGCCTGGGCCACAAGGTTGGCCAATGCCTCGGCCATTTCGTTGAAGCCGCTTTCGATGGCACCGAATTCGTCCTTGCGATCCAGGCTCAGGCGCATGCTCAGGTCACCGGAGCGCAGTTTGTCGAGGGCATGCACAATACGCTGCATGGGCGCCGTGATAGCGCGCATCAGCAGCAGGCCGCAGATGCCGGCAGCGACGATTGCCAGCAACAGCGAAACCAACATGCTGCCCTTGGCCGTGTTGACGGCATTGACGATCTCGTTGGTGGCGGCACCGGCAGAGGCCCGATTATTCTCGATCACATCATTCAGGTGCTCGCGCCCGTCCATCCAGGCCGGGGTGAGGACCTCGTTGATCAGCCGTTGGGCTTCGTCGTAGTTGTGCTGACCGTACGCATCCAGCACCTGGTTGACGATCTTGAGGTAGTTTTCTTCCAGTTGCACGAAGCTGTCAAATCGGGCCTGGTCGTCCTTGTCCTGAATGGTGGTCTGGTAACTGGCCATGAATTGCTTCAGCCGGTTATCGAAGTTTCTGAACAGTTCCAGGTCGGCCGAAGTAATTTCACGATGGTTCGACAGGCCCACCAACTGCTGGCTGGTGACGTAGCTGTCGACCCAGGCGCTGCGGATCATCGAGCTGTAGTAGACGCCGGGAATGCTATCGGTCCCCACCGCCTCTTCGGCGGTTTCGATAGTCACCAACCGCGAGTAGGCGGCCACGATCATCAGCAGCATGATGGCGATGATCACGGCGAAACTTGCCAGGATCCGTTGGCGCAAGGTCCAGTTCTTCACATTCAGCCCTCAGGAATTCACAACGAGCGGGAAAAATCGCCGAAGTATAGCCTAGGCGCCTTATGCTTTTGCGGGTGAAGTGCGGGGTATGAGGTAAAAGCCACCATGTGCATGACGCAACATATTCAGCGCCTGTGAGATCGAGCGCCGCCCGCGCGGCGCATCGCGAGCTGCGCTCGCTCCTACGTTTGTTTCGGGCCAGTTATTTCTGAGGGATTTGCGCGCGAGCATTTTGCTGCATGGCGCGATATCACGTTGGACGAACAAGGCGGTCGCGCGCATTGGCACAGGCGTTACTGGCCCGAAACAAACGTAGGAGCGAGCGCAGCTCGCGATGCGCCGCGCGGGCGGCGCTCCATCTAACAGGCGCTGAATATTCCCCGACAGGTGTATTACGGAGCCACCGCTTGCCGTACCTGGTTTTCCAGCTCCTGGCGCAAGCCCGGGTCCAGCCGCAACTGGCGTGCCAACTCGTCCAGGTAGGCACGCTCCATGAAGTTTTCCTCATCAACCATCATCACGCTGGCCAGGTACATCTCGGCAGCCATCTCCGGCGTTTGCGCAGCGCGGGCCACTTCGGCCGGGTCCAGCGGCTTGTTCAGCTCGGCATGCAGCCAGTGTTGCAATTCGCGGTCGCTGTCCAGGCGCGTAAACTCGCCCTCGATCAACGCCCGCTCGCGCTCGTCGATATGCCCATCGGACTTGGCCGCAGCCACCAGGGCGCGCAGTACCGCCTGGCTGTGCTGCTCGGCCTGGGCCGGCGGCAGGCGGTCTATCGTTTGAGGCTCGGCTGCGGCCACACGCTGGTTTGCCTGCCAGTTGCCATAAGCTTTATAGGCCAGCACCCCCAGCGCGGCGAGGCCACCGTAAGCCAGGGCTTTGCCACCGTACTTGCGGGCCTTCTTGCTACCCAGCAACAGGCCCAGAGCGCCGCCCCCCAAAAGGCCGCCCCCTGCTCCGGACAATAACCCGCCAAGCCCGCCTGACGCGCTGCCAGGTTTGGTCGCGCCCCCCTGCTTCTCGAGCATTTGCTGGCCGGATTTGAGGAGTTGATCAAGCAAGCCCCGGGTATTCATTCGCGTGTCTCCACGTAAGAAGATTCAAACGCCAGAGTAAGGCTTGGCGAAGCACACGCCATGCAGGGATTTGCTTCCGGATGTTGCATTAGCTGGCAAAAAGCCAACTAGACTCGATATCGCCAATGCTTCGCACCCACGCACTACGCTTATAACGATTGCTTCACTGCTTGCCTCATGACTGCCCGAAAAAGATCGCCAAGAAGAGGGAACACCATGTCAGTGCACAAGACCGCATTGCTCGGCGCCACCACCTGCGCCATGCTGGCCAGCGCCAGCCTGCAGGCCGCCGAACCGCCCAAGGCCCTGGGAGCCGGCGAGGGGCGCCTGGACATCGTCGCCTGGCCCGGCTACATCGAACGCGGTGAAAGCGACAAGGCCTACGACTGGGTGACCAACTTCGAAAAGGAAACCGGCTGCAAGGTCAGTGTAAAAACGGCCGCCACCTCGGACGAGATGGTCAGCCTGATGACCAAGGGCGGCTATGACCTGGTCACCGCCTCGGGCGATGCATCGTTGCGGCTGATAGCAGGCAAGCGTGTACAACCGATCAACACCGCCCTGATCTCCAATTGGAAGACCATCGACCCGCGCTTGCAGAACGGTGGCTGGTATGTGGTCGACAAGCAGGTGTACGGCACGCCGTACCAGTGGGGGCCAAACGTGCTGCTGTACAACACCAACACCTTCAAGCAGGCACCGACCAGCTGGAGCGTGGTGTTCGAGCCGCAGAACCTGCCCGATGGCAAGCCGAACAAGGGCCGCGTGCAAGCCTATGACGGGCCGATCTACATCGCCGATGCAGCGCTGTACCTGAAGTCGTCCAGGCCCGAACTGGGCATCAAGGATCCGTACGAACTGAACGAGGCACAATACAAGGCCGTGCTGGAACTGCTGCGCCAGCAACAACCGCTGATCCACCGCTATTGGCATGACGCCACGGTCCAGATGAGCGATGTGAAAAACGAAGGCGTGGTTGCCTCCAGCTCCTGGGGCTACATGGTCAATGGCCTCAAGGCCGAGAACCAGCCAGTGGCCTCGACCATTCCCAAGGAGGGCGCGACCGGCTGGGCCGACACCACCATGCTGCACGCCGAGGCCAAGCACCCCAATTGCGCCTACAAATGGATGGACTGGTCGTTGCAACCTAAGGTGCAAGGCGATGTGGCAGCCTGGTTCGGCTCGTTGCCGGCTGTGCCGGCGGCGTGCACCGCCAGCGAGCTGCTGGGGGCCGAGGGCTGCAAGACCAACGGCTTCGACAACTTCGACAAGATTGCCTTCTGGAAAACACCGCAGGCCCAAGGGGGCAAGTTCGTGCCTTACAGCCGCTGGACCCAGGACTACATTGCGATCATGGGTGGTCGCTGAGGTTGTCTGAATGCCTGTGCCGGCCTCTTCCCGGGCAAGCCCGTTCCCACAGGTTCTTCACCTGATGCAAGGGTGACGCTCCACCTGTAGGAGCGGGCTTGCCCGCGAAGAGGCCGGTACAGGAGAAATATTCATTCCTGGAGTCCACGCATGCCCCTAGCCGTCCAGTTCACCCAGGTTTCCCGCACCTTCGGCGAGGTCAAGGCCGTCGACCAGGTCAGCATCGACATCATCGATGGCGAGTTCTTTTCCATGCTCGGCCCTTCCGGCTCAGGCAAGACCACCTGCCTGCGCCTGATCGCAGGCTTCGAGCAACCCTCCAGTGGGTCGATCCGCATCCAGGGGATCGAGGCTGCTGGCATGCCGCCCTACCAACGTGACGTCAACACTGTGTTCCAGGACTATGCGCTTTTCCCGCACATGAACGTGCTGGACAACATCGCCTATGGCCTGAAGGTAAAAGGCGTGGGCAAGGCCGAACGCCACAGCCGCGCCGAGGAAGCCCTGGCCATGGTAGCCCTGACCGGCTATGGCGCGCGCAAACCGGCACAGCTGTCTGGCGGCCAGCGTCAGCGCGTGGCCCTGGCCCGGGCGTTGGTCAACCGGCCGCGGGTGCTGCTGCTGGATGAGCCACTGGGCGCACTGGACCTGAAATTGCGCGAACAGATGCAAGGCGAGCTGAAAAAGCTGCAACGCCAACTGGGCATCACCTTCATCTTCGTCACCCACGACCAGACCGAAGCGCTGTCGATGTCCGACCGGGTCGCGGTGTTCAACCGCGGCCGAATCGAACAGGTCGACACCCCGCGCAACCTGTACATGAAGCCCAGCACAACCTTCGTTGCTGAATTCGTCGGCACGTCCAACGTGGTGCGGGGCGAGCTGGCCATGCAGCTCAACGGCAGCCTTGCGCCCTTCTCCATCCGCCCCGAGCACATTCGCCTGGGCGACCCGGTAGTGACCAGCCATGAGGTACAGGTCAGCGGCGTGCTGCGTGATGTCCAGTACCAAGGCAGCGCCACCCGCTACGAACTGCAGCTGGACAACGGCCAACTGCTGGCAGTCAGCCAGGCCAATGACCGCTGGCAGAAGCAGATACAGGCCTGGCAGCCCGGGCAAAGGCTGCAGGCGCACTGGCCCCGCGAGGCCATGACAGTGCTGCAGGAAACCGAGGACCGCTGAGATGAGCACACTGCGCAGCTTGTCCAACCTGCTGTACCGGCGCCCCAACCTGTACCTGGCACTGCTGTTGATCCCGCCGCTGACCTGGTTCGGCGCGATTTACCTGGGCTCGCTGCTGAACCTGCTGTGGCAGGGCTTCTATACCTTCGACGACTTCACCATGGCGGTGACCCCGGACCTGACCCTGGGCAACTTCGCCGCGCTGTTCAACCCGTCGAACTTCGACATCATCCTGCGCACCCTGAGCATGGCGGTGGCGGTGTCGCTGGCCAGCGCGGTACTGGCCTTCCCCATCGCCTACTACATGGCGCGCTACACCAGCGGCAAGACCAAGGCTTTTTTCTACATCGCGGTGATGATGCCCATGTGGGCCAGCTATATCGTCAAGACCTATGCCTGGACCCTACTATTGGCCAAGGGCGGCGTGACCCAATGGTTCGTCCAGCAGCTGCATCTGGATGGCCTGCTGCAAGCAGTGCTGGCCGTGCCGGGCGTGGGCGGCAGCACGCTGTCGACTTCGCACCTGGGGCGCTTCCTGGTGTTCGTGTATATCTGGCTGCCGTTCATGATCCTGCCGATCCAGGCCTCGCTGGAGCGCTTGCCACCGTCGCTGCTGCAGGCTTCGGCAGACCTGGGCGCCCGGCCAGGGCAAACCTTCGTGCAGGTGATCCTGCCGCTGTCGATCCCCGGTATCGCCGCCGGCTCGATCTTCACCTTCTCGCTCACCCTGGGTGACTTCATCGTGCCACAACTGGTCGGCCCGCCCGGCTACTTCATCGGCAGCATGGTCTATGCCCAGCAAGGGGCGATCGGCAACATGCCGATGGCCGCCGCATTCACCTTGGTGCCCATCGTGCTGATCGCGGTGTACCTGGCCATCGTCAAGCGCCTGGGGGCCTTCGATGCACTCTGAAAAAGCGTCTGCAGGGCTGCGCCTGGCGGCGTGGGGCGGCTTGCTGTTCCTGCACTTCCCGATCCTGATCATCTTCCTGTACGCCTTCAATACCGAAGACGCGGCGTTCAGCTTTCCGCCCAAAGGCTTTACCCTGAAGTGGATCGACGTGGCCTTCGCCCGGCCCGATGTGCTTGAGGCAATCAAGCTTTCGCTGCAGGTGGCTTGCCTGGCCACATTGATCGCACTGGTGCTCGGTACGCTGGCCTCGGCGGCGCTGTACCGGCGCAGTTTTTTTGGCAAGGAAAGCATTTCGCTGGTGCTGATCCTGCCCATCGCCCTGCCCGGCATCATCACCGGCCTCGCCCTGCTCTCGGCATTCAAGACGCTGGGGATAGAGCCCGGGGTGTTCACCATCGTAGTCGGCCACGCCACGTTCTGCGTGGTGATCGTCTACAACAACGTGATCGCCCGCCTGCGGCGTACCTCGCAAAGCCTGATCGAAGCCTCGATGGACCTTGGCGCCGACGGTTGGCAGACTTTCCGCTACATCGTCCTGCCCAACCTCGGCTCGGCGCTGCTGGCGGGCGGCATGCTGGCCTTTGCCTTGTCGTTCGATGAAATCATCGTCACCACGTTCACCGCCGGGCACGAGCGCACCCTGCCGATCTGGCTGCTCAACCAGCTCAGTCGCCCGCGCGACGTACCCGTGACCAACGTTGTCGCCATGCTGGTGATGCTGGTGACCATGCTGCCGATTCTTGGCGCCTATTACCTGACCCGTGGCGGCGACAGCGTCGCGGGCGGAGGCAAATGACCCTGGAGGAGCCCCCGATGCAAACGCAGATGCTGATCAATGGCCAGCTGGTCGCTGGCCAAGGCCCGGCCTGGACCGTGCTCAACCCGGCGCTGGGCACTGCCCTGGCGCAGATCAACGAAGCCAGCGAAGCCCAGGTGGACAGCGCCGTGCGCGCTGCCGACCAGGCCTTCGACAGCTGGTCGCAAACCAGCCCTAAAGAACGTTCGCAGGCCTTGCTGGCGCTGGCCGACGCCATCGAAGCCCATGGCGATGAACTGGCCAGGCTGGAATCGCAAAACTGCGGCAAGCCCCTGAGCGCTGCACTGAACGACGAAATCCCGGCGATTGCCGACGTGTTCCGCTACTTTGCCGGTGCGGCGCGCTGCCTGGGCGGCTTGGCGGCAGGCGAGTACCTGCCGGGCCACACCTCGATGATTCGCCGCGACCCGTTGGGTGTGGTGGCTTCCATCGCGCCGTGGAACTACCCGCTGATGATGCTGGCCTGGAAGATCGCCCCGGCCCTGGCTGCCGGCAACACAGTGGTGATAAAGCCGTCCGAACTGACGCCCCTGACGGCCCTGCGCCTGGGCGAGCTGGCCCAGGACTTGCTCCCGCCGGGGGTGCTGAACATTCTCTTCGGTCGCGGCCAGACGGTCGGCAACCCGTTGATAACCCACCCCAAGGTGCGCATGGTATCGCTGACCGGCTCGATCCCCACCGGCGCGCACATCATCAGCGCCACCGCCGACAGCGTGAAACGCATGCACATGGAATTGGGCGGCAAAGCGCCGGTGCTGGTGTTCGATGACGCTGACATCGATGCCGCCATCGACGGCATCCGAACCTTCGGCTTTTACAACGCCGGCCAGGACTGCACCGCAGCCTGCCGTCTGTATGTGCAGGACGGGATCTACGAGCGCTTCGTCGAGCGCTTGGGGAAAGCCGTAGCCAGCCTCAAACCGGGCCTGCAGGAGTCTGAAGAAACCGAACTGGGGCCGCTGATCAGTGCCCAGCACCGCGACAAGGTCGCCGGTTTGGTGCAGCGGGCCATCGCCCAGCCGCACATTCGTCTGGTAACCGGTGGCAAGGCAATAGAGGGCGATGGCTATTTCTTCGAGCCTACTGTGCTGGCCGATGCCCTGCAGGACGACGAGATCGTGCGCAACGAAGTTTTTGGCCCTGTGGTTTCGGTCACCCGCTTCACCGATGAAGCGCAGGTGCTGGAATGGGCCAACGACTCCAACTACGGCCTGGCCTCATCGGTATGGACCCGTGACACCGGCCGCGCCCACCGCCTGGCGGCGCGCTTGCAGTACGGCTGCACCTGGGTGAACACCCACTTCATGCTGGTCAGCGAAATGCCCCATGGCGGGCAGAAGCATTCAGGGTATGGCAAGGACATGTCGATGTATGGGCTGGAGGACTACACCTGTGTGCGGCATGTGATGATCAAGCATTGAGGAGGCTCAGGGGTACGTCGGTACATTTGTAACGCCAACGAGATCGAGCGCCGCCCGCGCGGCGCATCGCGAGCTACGCTCGCTCCTACGTTTGTTTCGGGCCAATTATGCCTGTGGGATTTGCGCGCGAACGCCTTGGCGCATGGCGCGATATCGCGTCGTACAAACAAGGCGGTCGCGCGCGCCTGTCACAGGCGTGACTGGCCCGAAACAAACGTAGGAGCGAGCGTAGCTCGCGATGCGCCGCGCGGGCGGCGCTCGATCTCAGCCCCAAACAAAACTCTCGCCAACCCCCAGCAACTCGAAGCCCCTAGTCCCGCAAATCAGACTCGTGAATCGGGTTGGCCCTGCTCGTGGCGCGTTGGTATTGCGCCGGCCAGGTGGCCTTGTTGCCGCCCAGGTCGTCGTCGGCATGCAGCGGCCAGTACGGGTCGCGCAGCAGTTCGCGGGCCAGGAAGATAATGTCGGCCTGGCCGGTGCGCAGGATGTGCTCGGCCTGGGCCGGTTCGGTGATCATGCCCACCGTGCCGGTGGCCATTTCCGATTCCTTGCGCACGCGCTCGGCAAAGCGGGTCTGGTAGCCGGGGCCGGTAGGGATCTCGGCGTTGACCGAGGTGCCACCAGAAGAAACATCGATCAGATCCACGCCCAAACTCCGCAGGCGGCGAGCCAGTTCAACGGTTTCATCCGGGTTCCAGCCATCCTCTACCCAATCGGTAGCCGATACCCGCACGAACAGCGGTAATTCGGCAGGCCAGGCCTTGCGCACGGCGTCGACCACCTCCAAGGTCAGGCGGATACGGTTTTCGAAGCTACCGCCGTATTCGTCACGGCGCTGGTTGCTCAGCGGTGACAGGAACTGGTGCAGCAGGTAGCCATGGGCAGCATGGATTTCCACCACCTTGAATCCAGCCTTCAAGGCGCGTTCGGTCGAGGCGACGAAAGCGGCGATTACATCCTGGATCTCGTCCTGGCTCAGCTCGCGTGGAGGCGTGTGCTGCGGATCGAAGGCGATCCTCGATGGCCCCACCGGCTGCCAGCCGCCCTCCTCCAGTTTGACGCTGCCTGGTTTGCCAAGCCACGGGCGGTAGGTACTGGCTTTGCGCCCGGCGTGAGCCAGCTGAATACCAGCCACGGCGCCCTGGGCACTGATGAAGCGGGTGATGCGCTGCAACGGCGCTATCTGGGCGTCGTCCCACAGGCCCAGGTCTTCGGCGGTGATCCGGCCATCGGCGGTCACCGCCACGGCTTCAGTGATTACCAGGCCGGCGCCACCGACGGCACGGCTGCCTAAATGGACGAGATGCCAGTCGTTGGCCAAGCCATCGACGGCGGAATACTGGCACATTGGTGACACGGCGATGCGGTTGGGCAAGGTCAGCTGACGCAGGGTGTAAGGCTCGAGCAGCAGGCTCATGAGGGCACCTCCCAAGGACTCCAATGGTGATCCGGCCCGGACACTCAAGTGCACATCCCTGGCCCGG
The DNA here is from genome assembly GCA_041879295.1 of Pseudomonas putida. Classification (NCBI taxonomy): domain Bacteria; kingdom Pseudomonadati; phylum Pseudomonadota; class Gammaproteobacteria; order Pseudomonadales; family Pseudomonadaceae; genus Pseudomonas; species Pseudomonas putida. The sequence goes on from CP047152.1 coordinate 4,538,543, forward strand.
TGCCGGTCATTAATGAGACTAGACCAGATTGGTGGTGGGGAAGGTTCTGTGGGATGGCGAGGGGTTCGCCGAAAGGTTTGCAGCGCCTGTGAGATCGAGCGCCGCCCGCGCGGCGCATCGCGGATAAATCCGCTCCTACATCTGTTTCGGGCCAATCACTCCTGTGCCGCCAACAGGGACCGCCTTGATGCATGGCTGAAGACCGATGAAAAGCAGTGGTGCCCACCTCGATATCGAAGGGAACAAACAAGGCGAACAGCGGTGGCCTCACAGGAGTGACTGGCCCGAAACAAACTGTAGGAGCGGATTTATCCGCGATGCGCCGCGCGGGCGGCGCTCGACTTCCGCAACCCTGCAAGAATCAAGGCAGGCACTTAATGGCCTTAGTACGGCCCCGGGATTTCTGAATGGTCCGACGCATGTATCAGACGTTTCCTACACATATGAGCTGGCGATGCCTTTAAGCGCTAGGGTAGTACCACCCACGACAACCCTTTCCACCCGGCCTACCGGGCATCTTAGAAAAATCCTACAGCCTATTACTTAAAGTTCTACGTTCTCTTGGGAAATTCTTCTCAAGCAACATCTCCCTCCTCCTATCGCTGTTCTGCCTCTCAAATACTATTGTCCATCACGTCACGGCGACCAATGAAGCCAATCACGCAGTTCGCACAAACTCGACCTCCACGCTCGCGAGTTGAGTCAATGACGGATATCCCCTTTACAGAAAAACCGACAGTATTAGATAAGTTTATTACTGAACACGAGCAAAATTTACTCACAAATTCATTTTCGGGTGCAATATGGAGATATGGCTGGCCCATTAATACAATTCCCCTCGCACGTCCTTGCTGGCACATCTTCATAGCCGGTAGCAAACGTACCTCACTGGAGTGCTGCGAGCATGAACTGGCCAGCGACAGCCATTGGGGCTTTCTACTTGATATTTGGAGGCGCACGCAGCTTGCTCACATGCGTGACTGTTTGCTGCTGGGTGTTTACGCAAACGGCCAGACTTTCGGCCAAGACAGTCCTATTCATAGAGATAACAAATCAATTGAACCAGGAAAAACCGCAGTCCTCTTCTGCAATGCCCAGTGGGAAACCACATGGGGCGGCGAACTGATTCTATTCGATCAGCAGAAGAATGACACCATCGCTGCCATACAACCAAAGCCGGGACGCATAGCGATTTTCGACGGACACATACCGCACAGAGCCAGAGCGCCCACCGTTGACTGCGACAAATTGCGAATCACTATCGCTTTCAAGACCATGAATAAGAATATTAAACAATGAGCACACGCGCCGAACTGATAGTAGCAGTAATAGATAAAACGGCAAAACCCATCAATCAAACTGGGGGAGCAGCAGCAATCCACGACCAATTCAACACAGATAAAACCGGATTTTCACTAGTCATCCAAACAGCACAGACAACTACGGCGATAGCCTCAGTAGTCTCCGTCACTCACCTCCCGATAGGTGCTGTACCCTTCATTAACATTGTTACCAATACCCTTTCTGGCACCGTGACCTTCCTGAAAGTCGCGGCAGACCTCAAAGAGGGCGCGAAAATTAAGAGCGGAGATGTCATAAGTTTGGCAAGCAACGTCGCAGGCATCGTGGCCTCGTTCGCCATTCTGGCCGGAGCACCTTTAATTGCTGGAGGGGCCACAGTCGTGGGCGTAACCGCCACACTCTATAGCATCTTCAATTCTGACCTGGCTAAAGCAGCTTACGACAAGATGGCTCCACTCTTTACCAGCCTGCTGAGTCAAGGTAACCTTACTGGTTTTACCGCGCCACGGATTGCGCCTGACTTCACACTCGCTTCACCTGACCAGATACTTTCCACCCACCAGGGAATGATCACAACCGTTAACTGGAACCCTGACTCTTCAGAAATATCCCTAGGCACCGAACCACTAAGTTTTCCAGATAGCAGCCAGGCTCACACCGCCCCAACAGGGAGCGAGACTTTCAATTCAACGCAACCGCCTCCCCTTAGCGGAAACTCCAGCAGCAACTCAGTAGCGGTGACATCTACCCCTGACATACCTGCCCCTGACGCAACACTGACTATAAGCATAGAAAGTATAGATGGTATAAAGTCACCCGACCAAGCACCATCAATTACCGTACCTATTGACGACAACCAGGACAATCAAGATAACTACATATGCTGTAGCAGCGCGCAGCAGGATCAGTACTTCTAGCCAACCTGTAAAACCCTCCACGCCGTAACGAGCCGATATGAATATCTGGCAGCAATCGCTAAAACTCATACGTGAACTCCCGCCTCACAAACAAGCCAAAGCACTATTAATAGGCGGACTTATAAATCTAACCCTAGGCACCAGCTTCACATTCATGTGGCGCGAACACAAAAACACCAATGAAGAGTTATGGTCGCGAGTTCCAGCCTCTCTCACCTCCAAGCCTGAAACCTGGGATAGCGACAAATCTCTTTATACGTTCAGCATCAAGTTTAAAACTTCAAATGGAAAGCACCACAACGCTCATCTTTATGCAGACAAAATATACTATGATGCAGCGAGCCTGGACCTAAATACGCCACTCTTTGTTGACATAGCAACCTCTAAAAGCGCTGCAACGGCTCAGCGCTTAATCGCTCCTAATGGAATGTTTCTTTATGATTCTGCAATGGCGGCACATGTCACCAATGTAAGAAACCGGGAGACCACACTAGCAGTTATCATTTTCTCATTTAGCGGCATCAGCATCTTGATTGCGGCAGCGGCGATCTACTACCGCCCCAGAAAGGAGTGCAACTGAACCTGAGCAGCACCTGGGAGATCGAGCGCCGCGCGGGCTGCGCTCGATTTGTGCCCCAGCGCAAGATCCAAGGCAGGCACCTGACGCTAAACTCAGCGCGGCTCCATATGCGCAATCATCAACTGCACACTCTCATTACCGCGAAACTCGTTCACATCCAGCTTGTACGCCAACTCCACCCAGCGCACCGTCGGGTTTGGCCACACTTCGCGGTCAATGCCGAAGGCAATGCCATCCAGCCGCACCGAGCCACATTCGCTCTTGAGCACCACTTTCAGGTGCCGTTCGCCAACCACACGCTGCTCCACCAACTGGAACACGCCATGGAACAGCGGCTCCGGGAAGTGCTGGCCCCAAGGCCCGGCGTGGCGCAGGGCCTTGGCCAGGTCGAGGTGGAATTCCTCGACCGCCAGGCTACCGTCGGATAACAGCCGGCCGGTCAGGTCTTCTTCGCGCAGTTGACGCCGCACCTCTTCATCGAACGCCTCGGCAAATGCCGGGAAATTGGCCTCGGGCAACGATAACCCTGCCGCCATGGCGTGGCCGCCGAACTTGCTGATCAGTTGCGGGTGGCGCGCGGCCACGGCATCCAGCGCATCGCGAATATGGAAGCCCGGCACCGAGCGCGCCGAACCTTTGAGCATGCCGTCGCCAGCATCAGCGAACGCAATGGTCGGCCGGTGGTAACGTTCCTTCAGACGCGAAGCCAGAATACCGATCACCCCTTGGTGCCAATCGGCATCGAACAGGCACAAGCCGTAGGGCATGGACTCGACCGGCAGGTCCTTGAGCTGGGCCAGGGCCTCGCGCTGCATGCCCTGCTCGATGGACTTGCGGTCCTGGTTCAGGTCGTCCAGCTGCTGGGCCATGTCCTGGGCCAGCGCCGCGTCTTCGCACAGCAGGCATTCTATACCCAGGCTCATGTCGTCCAGCCGCCCTGCGGCGTTCAACCGCGGGCCGAGGATGAAACCGAGGTCGGTCGAGGTGATCCGCCGGTGATCACGGCGGGCCACTTCGAGAATGGCCTTCAGCCCTGGTCGGGCTCGACCGGCGCGGATGCGCTCGAGGCCTTGGTGCACCAGGATGCGGTTGTTGGCATCCAGCGGCACCACGTCAGCAACACTGCCCAGCGCCACCAGATCGAGCAGCTCGCCAATGTTTGGCTGTGGCTGCGCCTCGTAGCGCCCAAGGCTGCGCAAGCGAGCGCGCAGGGCCATCAACACATAAAAGATCACCCCTACCCCGGCCAGCGACTTGCTCGGAAAGCTGCAGCCCGGCTGGTTGGGGTTGATGATGGCATCGGCATCGGGCAACTGCTCGCCCGGCAGGTGGTGGTCGGTGACCAGCACCTTGAGCCCGGCGGCCTTGGCGGCTGCCACCCCATCAACACTGGAAATGCCGTTGTCCACGGTAATCAGCAACTGCGGCTGGCGCTGCAGCGCCACCTCGACGATTTCCGGGGTCAGGCCGTAGCCGTACTCGAAGCGGTTGGGCACCAGGTAATCGACATGGGCCGCACCCAGCAGGCGCAGGCCCAGCACCCCGACGGTGCTGGCGGTGGCACCGTCGGCATCGAAGTCGCCGACGATGAGGATGCGCTGGCGCTGGTCGATGGCTTCGACCAGCAGGTCCACACCGGCCTCGATCCCCTTGAGCTGCTGGTACGGCAGCAGGCGTGCCAGGCTTTTGTCCAGCTCGGCCTCGCTCTGCACGCCGCGCGCGGCGTAAAGGCGGGTCAGCAAGGGTGGCAGGTTACCCAGAAATGGCAGGGTCGGCGGCAGCGGGCGAGGTTCGATACGCATGGGTTGCTTCAACCACGCTCACCGAGCAGCCACTGCAGTTGGACTTCATGCTGGCCACGGTCGTCGGTCACGAATACCGTACCTTCACTGATCATCACGTCCCACTTGATGCTACGCGGCATGTCGGTCGCCAAGGTTTCCAGCACCTCCTGCGGCACAGCGGCAATGCTCAGATTTTTCAGGTTCTTGACCGCGCTCACTACTTTGCCTTCCCACACTCGCAGGCTGCCGTAAGCCAGCAAGCTGGTGCGTTCGGTACGACGCGAGCACCAGGTCAGGCGATCGGCATCGGGCTGGCCAACTTCAATCCAGTGCAGCACGCGATCGTCCAGGCTCTTTTCCCACAGCGCCGGTTCATCGACATCCGACAGGCCGCGGCCAAACGACAAGTTCTCGTTGTACCAGAGCGCGTACGCCAACAAACGAACGGCCATACGCTCTTCGGTTTCCGAAGGGTGCCGAGCGATAGTCTGTTTGACGCTTTCGTAGACGTTGCGATCAAGGTCGGTGAGATTCAATTCGAACTTGTAGGTGGTGGACGGCTGGGCCATGGTCGACGGGCTTCGTGCAAAAGAAAGTGGCACAGTCTACCCCATCCGCACCTTCCATGCCCCGCAGCAGTACCCGGCGAAACCGACGTGTGATAAAACCACGGCTCTGCCCAACTGCCACGGATACCCCATGTCGACGCCCAGCAAACCCCTCGCCGGCCTTAAAGTTGTCGAACTCGGTACCCTGATCGCCGGGCCGTTCGCCTCGCGCATCTGTGCCGAATTCGGCGCCGAAGTGGTAAAGGTCGAATCGCCCGACGGCGGCGACCCGCTGCGCAAGTGGCGCAAGCTGTACGAGGGCACCTCGCTGTGGTGGTTCGTGCAGGCCCGCAACAAACAGTCACTCACCCTCAACCTCAAGCACCCCGAGGGCCGCGACATCCTCAAGCGCCTGCTGGCCGAGGCCGACATCCTGATCGAAAACTTCCGCCCGGGGGTGCTGGAGAAACTCGGCCTGGGGTGGGATGTACTGCATGCGCTGAACCCGCGCCTGGTGATGGTGCGCCTGTCGGGCTTTGGCCAGACCGGGCCGATGAAAGACCAGCCAGGCTTCGGTGCCGTAGGCGAGTCGATGGGCGGCCTGCGCTACATCACCGGTTTCGATGACCGCCCCCCGGTGCGCACGGGGATTTCCATCGGTGACTCGATTGCTGCCCTGTGGGGGGTGATCGGCGCGCTAATGGCGCTGCGCCACCGGGAAGTCAATGGCGGCCAGGGCCAGGTGGTGGACGTGGCCCTGTACGAGGCGATCTTTGCCATGATGGAGAGCATGGTCCCGGAGTTCGATGTGTTCGGTTTTATCCGCGAACGCACCGGCAACATCATGCCTGGCATCACACCTTCCTCCATCCACACAAGCGCCGACGGCAAGCATGTACAGATCGGCGCCAACGGTGATGCGATCTTCAAGCGCTTCATGCAGGCCATCGGTCGCGACGACCTGGCCAATGACCCCACCTTGGCCAGCAACGACGGCCGCGACCTGCGTCGTGACGAGTTGTACGGGGTAATCGACCGCTGGGCCAACAGCCTGCCACTGGAGCAACTGATGCAGGTGCTGACCACCGCCGAAGTGCCGGCCAGCCGTATCTATTCGGCCGAAGACATGTTCAACGACCCCCAGTACCTGGCGCGCGAGATGTTCCTGCAGGCCAAGCTGCCGGATGGCAAGCCATTCCACATGCCCGGCATCGTGCCCAAGCTGTCGGAAACGCCCGGATCTAGCGAATGGGTTGGCCCGGCCTTGGGCGAGCATACCGAGGCGCTGCTCGGCAGCCTGGGCTACGACGCAGCGGCCATCGCCAGCCTGCGTGCAGCGGGCACGGTCTGACCCTGGCGCTTCTGTCTCCATGTACGCAATCCGCTGCCTACGCCTTCTGGTCCTGCTCTGCGGGCTTTTGCCCGCGTTGCTGATACAGCCAGCGAGCGCCAAGGAGCACCTCTTCTGGCTGGTGCGTGACCTGCCACCTTTCACCATTTTTGATGGCCCGGAAGAAGGCCGGGGGGTGATCGACCAGTTGTTACCGCTGCTGATCAGGCAGATGCCCGAGTACGAGCACAGCATCGTGCGGGTCAACCGCGCCCGCGGCCTGCAGATGCTGCAAGACCGTGACACCTTCACCTGCGACCCAACCGTGCTGTGGACCCCGAAACGGGCCGAGTATGTGCATTTTTCCGTTCCATCGCTGGGCGCGCTCAGCGGTGGCCTGGTGTTGCGCAAGGAAAACCAGGCGCTGGTGGCACCCTACCTCGACGGCCAGCAGGTGGACCTGAATGGCCTGCTGAGCAAGGCCTCGCTGAAGCTGGGTATCGTCGCCGAGCGCAGCTATGGCACCCAGATTGACACCATCCTGAGCCAGTTGCCCGACAGCACGCTCAGCCGGCACTACGGCAACGAGGCCACCGCCAACCTGCTGCAAATGCAGCAACTGGGGCGTCTGCGCCTGGTGCTCGGCTACTGGCCAGAGGTGCGCTACCTGATCGAACAACAAGGCGGGTCACTGACTGACTACCAGTTTCATACTGTGCAGGGCGTGAATCGCTACCAGTTTCTGCATGTGGGATGTTCAGATAACGAACGGGGGCGTGCGGCAGTTGCACACATCGACCAGTTGTTGCCTGCCCTGCGCCGGGATGTATTGCCAGGGTTGTATGCCCGCTGGCTGGACCTTGCATTGCGGGAAGACTACCTGAAGGACAGCCGTCTTTTCTTTGAGGACAGATAAGCCCACCCGGCATGCACCGTCTTTGCAGGAGCAGCCTTGGGGATAGGTGCCTGCCCGCAAAAAAGAAACCCCGGGCGCTGGGGAAGACGCCCGGGGCCAAGCGAAAGCCCTTGAGGACTTCCCGTGACAGCCTTGCCAGCGCCGGAGCAAAGCACTGGCTGGCTGCCCCTACACTGTCTGATAAGCCACTTAGGCAAAGGTTCCCTGCGGTTGCTGGCGATGCTGCAATGCCGCGATCACACAAGGCTGCAACCGGCCCTCGGCTATTTGCAGGTCTCGGTGCAAGCCGTCCACGAGGTCGATCAACAGGCGTTGCTCCTGCAATTGGCGCTCGCTGACCGTGCGCTGCAAGGTAATACCCGAGAGGCGGTCGTGAACGGTCAGTTGGCGATTACCGCCGGGATCGGCGATGCCGAGGTGGGTCTGATAGGGCGTCAGGGCTTCGTTGAGCAGGCTGCAGATTCTTTCCATCCGGATCACTCGCTGCGTGGTGGGACCTAAAGTGACTGACCAGCAGGCGCCGCAAAAAGTTCGTCAAACCACGCCCGCTTCAGTGAGCATGCGGGGCTGGCATGACAGTTTGAATACGCCTCCCTGGGCGCACCTGCAGTGTTTGCAAGGCATGCTGCAGGCGTGGCATCGACAGCGGCCAGGGCAACTCGTCGAGCACCCACATGCCGCGTTTTCTGGCCTCTTGGGCAAGGTTTTGACGCTTTGGGGCAGGCTCGCCGACGAACAGCAATGCGCGCACTCGCCGCTGCTGGGCGAGCAAAGCAAGGCCGGCCCGGGCTGGCATGGCGTGGTCGAGGATCAGCAAGTCAGGACGACGTTCAGCGCAGAGGCAGGCGTCAAGGTCAGCGACGCTTTCGCTGATGCGCACGTTGAACACACCTTGGCCGTTGAGGGCCTGGTGCAAGAGGATCTGGTGGGACGGGCGAGCCTGGTGGATTAACACATAGGGCTGGTGCATGAGCCGCTCCTGGTGGGAGGACCGGCTAATTTATGCTTGGCACTCGGCGGACCGAATAGGATGTTTCTGATAGACCAGAGGGAAAAGGCTGAGACTTTGGGGCCGCGCTGCAGCCCCAAAAGCAATGCTATTACAGCGGCTTGCCGCGGTTGCCGTGCTGGCTGACAAAGCCCTGTACAGCCTTCAGGTCATTGGCCAGTACCGTGCAACGCTCTTCACGGCTGAACAGGTCGCTGAGGTGCGCGGGTAGTTCCAGCGCCTTGCCCACACCGGCCTTCTCCACCGCGTCCGGGAACTTGACCGGGTGCGCAGTACCCAGCACCACCATTGGCGTGTCCAGGCTGCGGCGGCACTCGCGGGCAGCCTTGACGCCAATGGCAGTATGCGGGTCGAGCACTTCACCGGTGGCGGCGAACACTTCTGCGATGGTCTCGCAGGTTTGCTCGTCGCTGACAGCCAGCGAGTCGAACAGTTTGCGGGCTTCGGTCCAGCGGTCTTGCTCGACGCTGAAGCCGCCACCTTGCTTGAAGTTGGCCATCAGCTCGGCAATAGCACCACCGTTGCGGCCATGCAGGTCGAACAGCAGGCGCTCGAAGTTGGACGAAACCATGATGTCCATCGACGGCGACAGGGTGGCGTGCAGGGTTTCCTTGACGTACTGGTTGCCGCTCATGAAGCGGTGCAGGATGTCGTTGCGGTTGGTGGCGACGATCAATTGGCTGACCGGCAGGCCCATGTTGCGCGCCAGGTAGCCGGCGAAGATGTCGCCGAAGTTGCCGGTTGGTACCGAGAACGCCACCGAGCGCGCCGGGCCACCCAGCTGCAGGGCTGCATGGAAGTAGTAGACGATCTGGGCCATGATCCGCGCCCAGTTGATCGAGTTGACGGCGACCAGGCGGGTGCCCTTGAGGAACGACTGGTCGGCGAAACTGGCCTTGACCATTTCCTGGCAGTCGTCGAAGTTGCCTTCGATGGCGATGTTGTGGATGTTGTCGCCAAAGATGGTAGTCATCTGGCGGCGCTGCACTTCCGACACGCGCTGGTGCGGGTGCAGGATGAAGATGTCGACGTTGTCGCAACGGCGGCAGCCTTCGATCGCGGCGGAACCGGTATCACCGCTGGTGGCACCGATGATGACCACGCGCTCGTTGCGTTTGGCCAGCACATGGTCAAGCAGGCGACCGAGCAACTGAAGGGCAAAGTCCTTGAACGCCAGGGTCGGGCCGTGGAACAGCTCCAGCACCCACTCGTTGCTGTTCAACTGACGCAACGGGGCGACCGCAGCGTGGGCGAACTCACCGTAGGTTTCTTCGAGGATCTTCTTGAAGTCGGCGTCGGCGATGCTGCCTTCGACGAACGGGCGCATCACGCGGAAGGCCAGCTCGTGATAGGGCAAGCCGGCCCAGGAGGCGATTTCTTCCTGGGTGAAGCGTGGCAGGTTTTCCGGTACGTAAAGCCCGCCGTCGCTGGCCAGGCCAGCCAGCAGCACGTCTTCGAAATTCAGGGCCGGTGCCTGGCCGCGGGTACTGATATAGCGCATGGGTGCAAACCTTCGATGCTGGGGCCGGGGCCGCGCGGGCGGCCCGTCGGCAAATATTTGTTAGTTGAGCTGCTCGACGCGAATGCGCACAACCTTGCCGACCACGTCCTGCAGGGCTTCCAGGGCGACGATGGCGTCGTTGATACGCTGCTCGACCACGCCATGGGTCACCAGGATCATTGGTACCAGGCCGTCCTGCTCCTCGGCTTCCTTCTGCATGATCGACTCGATGTTGATACCACGCTCCGAGAGGATGCTGGCGACCTGGGCCAGTACGCCCGGGTGATCCTTGGCCTGGATGCGCAGGTAGTAGGCGCTTTCGCAGGCTTCGATCGGCAGGATCGGGTGGGCCGACAGCGAGTCTGGCTGGAAGGCCAGGTGCGGCACGCGGTTTTCCGGGTCGGAAGTCATGGCACGGACTACGTCGACCAGGTCGCCGACCACTGACGAAGCGGTAGGCTCCATACCCGCGCCGGCACCGTAGTACAGGGTGGAGCCGGCAGCATCACCGTTGACCATGACAGCGTTCATCACGCCGTTGACGTTGGCGATCAGGCGGTCGGCCGGGATCAGCGTCGGGTGCACGCGCAGCTCGATACCTTCCGCGGTGCGACGAGCCACACCCAGGTGCTTGATGCGGTAGCCCAACGCCTCGGCATAGTTCACGTCTGCCGTTGTCAGCTGGGTGATGCCTTCGGTGTAGGCCTTGTCGAACTGCAGCGGGATACCGAACGCGATGGACGCCAGGATCGTCAGCTTGTGCGCAGCGTCAATGCCTTCTACGTCAAAGGTCGGATCGGCTTCGGCGTAGCCCAGCGCCTGGGCTTCGGCCAGCACGTCCGGGAAGGCACGGCCCTTCTCACGCATTTCGGTGAGGATGAAGTTGCCAGTGCCGTTGATGATGCCAGCCAGCCAGTTGATGCGGTTGGCCGACAGGCCTTCGCGGATGGCCTTGATCACCGGGATGCCACCGGCTACGGCCGCCTCGAACGCGACAATCACACCCTTCTCGCGGGCTTTGGCGAAAATTTCGTTGCCGTGCACGGCAATCAGCGCCTTGTTGGCGGTGACCACGTGCTTGCCGTTTTCGATGGCCTTCAGCACCAGGTCGCGGGCGATGGTATAGCCACCGATCAGCTCGATGACAATGTCGATCTCCGGGTTGCTTGCAACTTCGAACACGTCAGCGGTAATGGGGGTACCGGTAATCTGGCAGTTCGGGTTCTGCGAGCGCATGGCGATCTGTGCCACTTCAATACCGCGCCCGGCACGGCGGGCAATCTCCTCGGCGTTGCGCTGAAGTACATTGAAGGTTCCGCCACCGACGGTCCCCAACCCACAGATGCCTACTTTGACCGGTTTCACTGTGAACTCCCCATTGAACGGCCGACACGTTTGCCGACCGTGAAACTTGCCGTCACCCCATGACGACGGCGTACTGAACTGGATTACTTGGCAAGTGCCAGCTTGGCGACCTGCGGTGCCGGCTGGTAGCCCGGAATGACCTGGCCGCTCTCAAGAACAATGGCCGGCGTGCCATTGACCCCGATCGACTGACCCAGCTGGAACTGCTTGCTGACCGGGTTGGTGCACTTGGCGGCCTTGATTTCTTTACCTTCGACCATTTTGTCCATCGCCCCACGGCGGTCGCTGGAGCACCACACTGCCTGCAACTGCTGGTCACCCGACGAACCGAGGCCCTGGCGCGGGAAGGCGACATAGCGCACTTCAATACCGCGACGGTTCAACTCGGGCACTTCGGCGTGCAGCTTGTGGCAGTACGGGCAGGTGGTGTCGGTGAACACGGTGATGTGCGACTTGGTTTCGCCCTTGGCAGGATAAACCACCATCTCGGCGGCTGGAATGCCGTTGATGAGCTTGGCAATACCTTGGCGTTCGGCTTTTTCGGTGAGGTTGACCGGCTTGCCGTCCTGGATCTGGAACAGGTAGCCCTGCATCACGAACTGGCCATCGGCGCTGGCATACAGCACGCGGCCGCCCTGCAACTTGACTTCATACAGGCCGTTGAGCGGACTGCTGGCCACGCTTTCCACGGGCACTTCCAGCTCGAGGTTCTGCAACGATTTACGGATGGCCTGCTCGGCACCGGCGTTGCCATCGGTTGCCGCAGCAACGGCAAAGGTACTGGCCAGCGCCAACGCGGCGGCGGCGAAAAACTGGGTCACGCGCATGGGAACTCCTGAAGGCGGACAGGGGCCGGAGGGCGCCACCTGCGGAAAATACGCGGTGACCGTGCGGCCCTTGGTGCAAACCGCCCAAGCCTACCACATCACGCTGCCCGTGAAGGAGGTCGCAAGGACCGGTCGGCGGAACATGAAAAACATTCATCCACGTGGGTGGTGCTGGGCGTGCAACTGCTGCAGACGGGCCTTGGCGACGTGGGTATAGATCTGCGTGGTCGAAAGGTCACTGTGGCCCAGCAGCATCTGCACCACACGCAAGTCGGCACCGTGGTTGAGCAGGTGGGTGGCAAAGGCATGCCGCAGGGTGTGCGGCGACAGCGGCTTGTCGATGCCGGCAACCCGTGCGTGGTGCTTGATACGGTGCCAGAAGGTCTGGCGCGTCATCTGCTCGCCGCGCTGGCTGGGGAACAGCACGTCGCTGGGCCGGCCGTTGAGCAGTTCGGCGCGGCCATTGCGCTGGTAGCGTTCCAGCCACACCACAGCTTCTTCGCCCATGGGCACCAGGCGCTCCTTGCTGCCCTTGCCCATTACCCGCAGCACACCTTGGCGCAGGTTGACCTGATCGAGGGTCAGGCTGACCAGTTCGGTGACCCGAAGACCGCAAGCGTAGAGCACTTCGAGCATGGCACGGTCGCGCTGGCCAATGGCTTCGCCCAGGTCCGGAGCCTGCAGCAAGGCTTCGACGTCAGCTTCGGACAGCGACTTGGGCAGCGGCTTGCCCAATTGCGGCATATCGACCTGCAGGGTCGGGTCAATGGCCACCAGCTTTTCACGCAGCAGATAACGGAAGAAGCCGCGCAGGCCGGACAGGAAACGCGCCGTGGAACGTGGCTTGTAGCCCTGGTCCAGGCGCCAGGCCAGGTGATCGAGGATCAGGTCGCGGCCGGCGTCTGGCAACGATACCGAGTGCTCCTGCAACCAGCCATTGAACAGGGCCAGGTCGCTACGGTAGGACACGCGGGTGTTGTCGGACAGGCCTTTTTCCAGCCAAAGGGCGTCAAGGAACTGGTCGATCAGGGGGTGGTCGAGGGCGGGCATGAAATCTCGGTGGCAAACGACGAAATGGCGCTTAGTCTTTCATAACAACGCCGGCATAGGGAGCCCGCATGAACGAACAGCAGATCCTTCTGAGTGTGGGCGGCATCGGCGCAGCGGCGCTCGCCTGCCAGTGGCTGGCCTGGCGCCTGAAGCTGCCGGCAATTCTGTTCCTGCTGTTGGCCGGGATCCTTGCCGGTCCAGCGCTGGGATGGCTCGACCCCGAGGCGCTGTTCGGCCCATTGCTGATGCCGCTGGTGTCGCTGGCGGTAGCGCTGATTCTGTTCGAAGGCAGCCTGACCCTGCACCTGTCGCAGTGGCGCGAGATCGGCAGTGTGGTGCATCGCCTGGTCACGGTGGGCGCACTGGTCACCTGGCTGGTGATTGCACTGGCAACCCACTGGCTTCTCGGGTTCGACTGGCCGCTGGCGATTCTCTTCGGCACCCTGACCCTCGTGACCGGCCCAACGGTGATCGTGCCCATGCTACGCGTGGTGCGGCCAAAGGCAGCGATCGCGAATATCCTGCGCTGGGAAGGGATCATGATCGACCCGATCGGCGCGCTGCTCGCCGTGGTGGTATACAGCTTCATCATCGCCAGCGCCGAGGGTAACGGCCTGAGCCAGAGCCTTGTTACCTTCGCCGGCGTGATCTTCTGCGGTACCGCCCTGGGCGCGGCTGGGGGCTGGCTGCTGGGGCAAATCATGCGCGAACAGTGGCTACCAGAATACCTGCACAACCTCGCGTCACTGGCGGCGGTACTGGGTATTTTCATCGCCGCCAACCAGATCGTGCACGAGTCGGGGCTGCTGGCGGTCACCGTGATGGGAATGTGGCTGGCCAACATGCGCGGGGTTGATGTGCGACAGATCCTGCACTTCAAGGAAAACCTCAGTGTGCTGCTGATTTCCGGTCTGTTCATCCTGCTGGCTGCACGCCTTGACCTGCATGCCCTGCTAGGCCTTGGCCCTGCCGTGCTGGCACTGTTGCTGGTGATCCAGTTGCTGGCACGCCCCCTCAGCGTCTGGCTGGCCACACTGGGCTCGACACTCAACTGGCGGGAGCGCGCGCTGCTGGCCTGGATTGCTCCACGCGGTATCGTTGCCGCAGCCGTTTCAGCCATTTTTGCCATCCGCCTGGACCAGGCCGGCCACCAGGATGCCTTGCTGCTGGTACCGTTGACCTTCGCGGTAATCATCGGCACGGTGGTACTGCAAAGCGCCACGGCCAGGCCGCTGGCACGCTTGCTCAAGGTCGCCGAACCGGCCCCCAGCGGGTTTCTCATCGTCGGTGCCAACGAGCCGGCCCGGGCCATCGCCAAAACCCTTCAGCAATTGGGCTGCCGGGTTTTGCTGACGGACTCCAGTTGGGAAAACATCCGCGCCGCGCGCATGGACGGGCTCACGACCTATTTTGGCAACCCGGCCTCGCAGCATGCCGACGCCCATCTGGACCTGGTCGGCCTCGGGCACTTGCTGGGCCTCTCTCCTGCCGGCGAAATCAATGCATTGGCCTGCGCCAGGTTCCGTCATGATTTCGGGCACAACCGGCTATTCGTGCTAGCCAGTGGCCTGGAGAAACAACGCAGCGACAAACATCGGGCGGCCGAAGAGCACCGCGGGCATCTATTGGGGGCCAAGCCGATGACCTATTTGCAACTGGCCAACCGCATGCATCAGGGCGCCGAGTTGTATAGCACCACCCTGACCGAAGGCTTTGGCTGGGACGCCTACCAGGCGCTGCATGGCGAGCGTGCACACTTGCTGTTCGCACGCGATGACCATGGCTGGGTTCATGTAGCCAGCCCTGATAACCCGTTACAGCCACAACCGGGCTGGACCCTGGTGGCATTGATCGAGCCAGCACCGGAGCCGTGACACTCAGGCGCCTGGCAGCACGGGCACCGGGCGCTTGTCCTCGTCGATGGCGACGAAGCTGAACACCCCATGGATCGCACGGTCACGGCCATCCAGGTACATGTTCTCGACAAACACATCCACCTGCACCTGCAAGCTGGTATTGCCGACCTTGATCACCGTACCCACCAGCTCGACGATCGAGCCCGCCGGAATCGGGTGCTTGAAATCGATGCGGTCGGTAGACACGGTCACCAACGGCAGGCGGCAGAAACGCGTGGCAGCGATGAACGACACTTCGTCCATCCAGGCCAGGGCGGTGCCGCCGAACAGGGTGTTGTGGTGGTTGGTGGTATTGGGGAACACCGCCTTGGTCACGCGGGTAACCGACAGTTCGGTGCGGCGCTGGATTTCCTGGTCTCGGGTAGTCATGGCAATCACATTTTCGGGGGTTCAAAACGCAAAAAAGCAGCCCGAAGGCTGCTTCTTTCTCGCTAGGCGGCCTCGGCCACCGGGCAAACTGTACTCAGGACAGTTTTTCCTTGATGCGAGCGGCTTTGCCGGACAGGTCGCGCAGGTAGTACAGCTTGGCTTTACGCACGTCACCACGACGTTTCACGGCCAGGCTGTCGATTTGCGGGCTGTAGGTCTGGAAGGTACGCTCTACGCCAACGCCGCTGGAGATCTTGCGCACGGTGAAGGCGCTGTTCAGACCGCGGTTACGCTTGGCGATAACGACGCCTTCGAACGCCTGCAGACGGGAACGCTCACCTTCCTTCACTTTAACCTGAACGACAACGGTGTCGCCTGGTGCGAAGGTCGGGATTTCCTTGCTCATCTGCTCGGCTTCGAGCTGCTGGATGATCTTGTTGGTCATGCTGTGCTCCTAAGATGGATACGCGATCCACCATCGATACGTTTAACTATCGTCCCGCTCGTGGAGATATTCCTCGAGCAGCTTCTTCTCTTCTCCAGAAAGCGAGCGACTTTCCAGAAGATCGGCGCGTCGTTCGAAGGTCCTACCAAGGGACTGCTTCATCCTCCAACGCCGGATATGTGCATGGTTGCCACTTAGCAACACGTCGGGAACACGCTGATCCGCATACACCTCAGGCCGGGTGTAGTGCGGGCAATCGAGCAGACCGTCGGTGAAAGAATCTTCTTCCGCCGAGTCCACATGCCCTAAAGCTCCGGGCAGCAGCCGCGTAACCGCATCGATCAGTACCATGGCCGGCAGCTCGCCACCGGAAAGCACATAGTCACCAATCGACCACTCCTCATCGACATGAGCCTCGATAAAGCGCTCGTCGATGCCTTCATAACGACCGGCGATCAGGATCAACGATTCCTGTTCGGCCAGGCCTTTGACCGCCTGCTGAGTCAGCTTGCGGCCTTGTGGCGAAAGGTAGATCACCTTCGCCGCTGCTCCGGTCGCCTGCCTGGCGCTAACCAAGGCGTCTTCCAGAGGCTTGATTTTCATCACCATGCCCGGACCACCGCCAAACGGCCGATCATCTACCGTGTGGTGACGATCTGTGGTGTAGTCCCGCGGGTTCCAGCAAGTCACCTGAAGCAACCCTTGTTTCACCGCGCGGCTGGTAATGCCGTACTCCGTGATGGCCGAGAACATCTCGGGGAACAACGTGATGACGTCTACGCGAAGGTTACCCATCGTTTAGAAGTCCGCGTCCCATTCGACCCGCATCACGCCTGCTTCCAGGTCGATTGCCGGCACACATTGCTCTGTATAGGGCAACAGACGCTCGCGATCATCCAGGCTGCCTGCGCAGGGCTTGACCACCATTACATCGTTCGCACCGGTCTCCAACAGGTGATCGACCTTGCCGAACAGTTGTTCGTCCTGGTTGATGACCTTCAGACCCACCAACTGGTACCAGTAGTACTCGTCGGCAGCCAGGTTGGGCAAAAGGCTCCGCGGGATGCAGATTTCGTAACCGCTCAGAAGACGGGCTTCATCGCGATCCTCGAGACCTTTCAGTTTCACGACCAGGCCCTTTTGGGAGCCACGACCGCTGACCAGTTCGACCTGCTTTACCTTGCCTTCGTGCCGAAGCGTCCAGCGTGGATAATCCAACAGGTTTTCAATCGGATCGGTAAAGGAATACACCTTCACCTCGCCGCGAACGCCGTGAACCGAAAAAATCTTGCCAACGACGATGAGGTCGTCAGCCTTTTCTGGCGTCGCGTTCATACTATTCAGGCAGCGGCCTTGGCAGCTTCCTTCAGCAGCTGAGCAACACGCTCAGACGGCTGTGCACCCTGGCTCAGCCAGTAGGTGACGCGCTCTTGGTTGACCGACAGCTTGACTTCGGCGCCAGCAGCGATCGGGTTGAAGAAACCTACGCGCTCAACGAAACGGCCGTCACGGGCGTTACGCGAGTTGGTCACGGTCAGGTGGTAGAATGGGCGCTTTTTCGAGCCGCCACGGGCCAGACGAATGGTTACCATGTGAACATCGTTCCTATAGTCGGTGCTGCAGTTGATACAGCAGCTGGTACTGCAAATCTGAATGCCAAATAGGCACACGGGTGCCCAAAAGGCCGCATATTCTCGGGGAATACACGGACATTTGCAAATGACTTTTTCGGCAAGGCCTCGCCCTGCCGTCCAGATTTGCCGGTTGCGCCGCGAAATACGCGGCCGTTGCCCCGCTACAGCGGGGGTTCTGGGCGCTTGTCCGATAAAAGGCAGGCACCCGAATCAGGGGTTACAGCTTCGGCATGCCGCCACCTGGCAGCATCCCACCGAGGCCGCGCATCATCTTGGCCATGCCGCCTTTGGCAGAAAACTTCTTCATCATCTTCTGCATCTGCTTGTGCTGCTTGATCAGCCGGCCGATATCCTGCACCTGGGTACCGGAACCCAACGCAATACGGCGCTTGCGCGAACCGCTGATCAGGTCAGGGTCGCGGCGCTCGGCCGGGGTCATGGAGTTGATGATCGCTTCCATCTGCTTGAACTGCTTTTCGGCCGCGCCCTGGGCGTTGCCCATTTGCGACAGGTTGACCCCGCCGATGCTCGGCAGCTTGTCCATCAGGCCGCCGAGGCCGCCCATGTTCTTCATTTGCTGCAACTGGTCGCGGAAGTCTTCGAGGTCGAAGCCCTTGCCCTTCTTCAGCTTCTTGGCCAGCTTGTCGGCCTTGGCCTTGTCGATGGTCTGCTCGGCCTGCTCGATCAGACTGAGCACGTCGCCCATGCCGAGGATGCGCGAAGCGACGCGGTCGGGGTGGAACGGCTCGAGGGCCTCGGTCTTCTCACCCATACCGATGAACTTGATCGGCTTGCCGGTGATTGCACGTACCGACAGCGCGGCACCGCCACGGGCATCACCGTCGACCTTGGTCAGTACCACACCGGTCAGCGGCAGCGCCTCGCCAAACGCCTTGGCGGTGTTGGCAGCGTCCTGGCCGGTCATGGCGTCGACCACGAACAGCGTCTCGATCGGTTTGACGGCCGCGTGCAGCGCCTTGATCTCGTCCATCATGTCGGCGTCGATGTGCAGACGGCCGGCGGTGTCGACGATGACCACGTCGATGAACTTCAGCTTGGCTTCACGGATGGCGGCCTCGGCGATGGCCACCGGTTTCTGGCTGATATCGGACGGGAAGAAGGTGACGCCAATATCGTTGGCCAGTGTTTCCAACTGTTTGATCGCCGCCGGGCGATAAACGTCGGCAGACACCACCATCACACTCTTTTTCTTGCGCTCTTTAAGGAAGCGCGCCAGCTTGCCGGCGGTGGTGGTCTTACCGGCGCCCTGCAGGCCCGCCATCAGCACGACAGCAGGTGGGGCGGCGTTCAGTGCGAGGTCTTCGTTGGCCGCGCCCATCAGGCTTTCCAGCTCGGCCTGGACGATCTTCACGAAGGCCTGGCCCGGGGTCAGGCTGCGCGACACCTCGGTACCGACTGCACGATCCTTGACGCTGTTGACGAAATCCTTGACTACCGGCAGGGCAACGTCGGCCTCGAGCAGGGCCATGCGCACTTCGCGCAGCGTTTCCTTGATATTGTCTTCGGTCAGCTTGGCCTTGCCGGTGACATGGCGCAGCGTCTGTGACAGGCGGTCGGTCAGGTTTTCGAACATGGTGATCCTTTCAGGCCCAGTAAAGCCGAGGTTTGTCAGGTGCCAGGGGGGAAATACACACCCGCCGGGCACAGCAAGGCGGCGATTATAGCGAAGTGCAGCGGCGACGCACACCTTGGTAGATATTCGGTGCCTGTGCTGGCCTCTTCGCGGGCGCGCCCGCTCCCACAGGATCCTCACTGCTTGCAGGCCTGCGCCATACCTGTGGGAGCGGGCGTGCCCGCGAATGCCCTGACACAACCCTTCAGTCTTCCTAGAGCGGCAGAATCTATGCCAAACTCCGTCTCTTTAAGGCTCGCCACCCAGGACTTATGGTCTCCTCTCCAAGCCTCATCCCCAACCTGATCGCTGCCGGCTTATATATAGCGGCGGCCATCTACCAGGGCTCATACCTGTCTCAGGGCCGCAAGGCCGACAAGCGCCTGCTTGGCCTGCTGGGTGTCATCGCGGTCCTGGCCCAGGCCGGTGCGCTGTTCTTCCAGCTGATCACCCCGCTGGGCCTGAGCCTGGACTTCTTCAGCGCCGCCAGCCTGATCGCCGTGGCAGTCATCTCCCTGACCCTGCTGGCCTGCCTGCGCATACCCGTGGAAAACCTGCTGGTGCTGCTGTTCCCGCTGGGTGCGGTGACCGCGCTGATGGCCCAGTTCGCGCCACCCGGTACGGTACCGCTGATCAACGAAGAACCCGGCATCCTTGCGCATATCCTGCTGTCGATCCTGGCCTACGGGCTGTTCACCATCGCGGTGTTCCAGTCGCTGCTGCTGCTGCTGCAGGACCACCAGTTGAAGAACAAGCACCCGTCCGGGCTGATCCGCAACTTCCCGCCGCTGCAAACCATGGAAAGCCTGCTGTTCGGCTTCCTCTGGGCCGGCTGGTGCCTGCTGTCGCTGTCGCTGATCTCCGGCTGGCTGTTCCTCGACAACCTGTTCGCCCAGCACCTGGTGCACAAGACCTTGCTGGCCTGTGTCGCCTGGGTGGTGTTCAGTGTGCTGCTGTGGGGCCGCACCCGCCTGGGCTGGCGGGGCCACATGGCCATCCGCTGGACGCTGGCCGGTTTCTGCCTGCTGATGCTGGCCTATTTTGGCAGCAAGCTGGTTCGCGAATTCATCTTGCATATCTGACGGCCGCCCATGAACACCCTGCCGTACGCACCGCTATTCGGCACTCTGGCACTGGCCCTTTTGTGGTCAGCGCTGTTCACCGCTGTGGATGCTGCCCGCCTGCAGCTCAATGGCGCACTGCGCGCCGGCGAAGACGGCCAGCCCGTGCTGCCAGCCCAGGCCTTGGTGCTGTGCGCCAGCCTGGGCAAGCTGCTGGTACTGGGGCTGGCCTGCCTGGTCGGCCAGCGCCAGAGTGGCGAGCACGGCTTCTGGCTGGCTGGCATGGCCGCCACCCTCGCCTTGCTGGTGTTTGCCGAATACCTGCCACGACGCCTGGCCCGGCGTAACCCGCAGGCGTTCGTGAGCCTTGGTGCCAGCCTGCTGAAAGTGCCCCTCGCCCTGCTGCAGCCACTGGCCTGCCTGCTGGACGGCGCCGCCAAGCTGATTCTGCGCCCGTTCCGGGCACAGCCCACGGCGGTGGCCCTGCACGCGCAGGATGCCGACGACTTCGATGAGGATGAACAGCACGAAGCGCCTCGCCATGGCATGCTCGACGGCCTGCAGTCGCTGGACAAGATCACCGTCAACGACATCCTGGTGCCGCGCAACGAAGTGGATGGTATCAACCTCGACGAGCCGATCGAACGCATCATCGAGCAACTGATCGCCAGCCGCCACACCCGCCTGCCGGTCTACCACAACGACATCAACCAAGTCGAAGCGATTCTCAACACCAAGCTGATCAGTCACCTGCTGCCCAAGGCCGAGCTGACCCTCGAAGCGCTGCACGGCGCCTGCTACGAACCCTATTTCGTACCGGAAAGCACGCCCCTGCAAATGCAGTTGTTGAACTTCCACAAGCAGCAACGCCGCTTGGGCGTGGTCGTGGACGAGTACGGCGAAGTACTGGGTATCGTCACCCTGGAAGACATTCTCGAAGAGATCGTCGGTGAGTTCGAGGACGAACAGAGCCTGGACAACCCGCATGTGCACCCGCAGCCCGATGGCACCTTCGTCATCGATGGCACCGCTTCGTTACGCGAAATCAACCGCACCCTGGGCTGGCACCTGCCCTGCGACGGCGGGCCGAAAACCCTCAACGGGCTGGTTACCGAAGCGCTGGAAAGCATCCCGGAAAGCGCTGTTTGCCTGAAGATAGGCCGTTATCGCCTGGAAATCCTTGAAACAGAGGACAATTGCGCCAGCAAGGTACTGGTGTGGACCGTGACCCGATAGCTATACTCGGGTCGCGCTTACCCAGCCCCGCCGTCACGCCTGCTACCCGCACCCGGCGCTCCACGGCCAGTCCGCTCCACTGATATGCCTTGCGGTCCTGCGTCAACACCCCCGAACAGTACCCGCCCCGCCCCTACCCCCCCTTGGGCTATCGTCAGTCGGGCGCACACAACAATACGCTCCGGCGTCCGCGTAACCGTGCCATTTACATGGCATGCCATCGCGGGCCAAGCCCATGGAGCCGGACCAGACTGTCAGGGACCTATTCAATGACAAGCAGCACTTACGCCCAAGCACCCGCCGCGCCAGTCAACTCGCCTGCGCGGGTAGCCACCGCCAGCTTCATCGGCACGGCCATCGAGTTCTATGATTTCTACGTCTACGCCACCGCCGCCGCCTTGGTGATCGGCCCGGTGTTCTTCCCGTCCGGGTCGGGCACCGCGCAAATGCTGGCCGCCTTCCTCACCTTCGGTATCGCCTTCCTCGCCCGCCCACTGGGCTCGGCGTTGTTCGGCCATTTTGGCGACCGCATCGGCCGCAAGTCGACGCTGGTCGCCTCGCTGCTGCTGATGGGCGTATCCACTACCGCCATTGGCGTGCTGCCGGGCTATGACAGCATTGGCGTGTGGGCGCCGATCATTCTCTGCCTGCTGCGTTTTGGCCAAGGCCTGGGCCTGGGTGGCGAATGGGGTGGCGCGGCCTTGCTGGCTACCGAGAACGCTCCGGAAGGCAAACGTGCCTGGTTTGGCATGTTCCCGCAGTTGGGCCCTTCAATCGGCTTCCTGGCTGCCAACGGCCTGTTCCTGACCCTGGCGCTGGTGCTCAGCGACGAGCAGTTCCGCGAGTGGGGCTGGCGTATTCCGTTCCTGCTCAGCGCCGCCCTGGTACTGGTTGGCCTGTACGTGCGCCTGAAGCTCGAAGAGAGCCCGGTGTTCGCCAAGGCCGTTGCCCGCCACGAGCGGGTGAAAATGCCGGTGGTCGACCTGTTCTCGAAATACTGGCTGCCAACCCTGCTGGGCGCTGCGGCCATGGTGGTGTGCTATGCGCTGTTCTACATTTCCACGGTGTTCTCGCTGAGCTACGGCGTGACCACACTGGGCTACAGCCGCGAAACGTTCCTTGGCCTGCTGTGCTTCGCGGTGGTGTTCATGGCACTGGCCACACCGTTGTCAGCCTGGCTCAGTGACCGTTACGGGCGTAAGCCGGTACTGATCGTCGGCGGCCTGCTGGCGATAGCTTCGGGCTTTACCATGGAGCCACTGCTGACCTCGGGATCGACCACGGGCGTGGCGCTGTTCCTGGCCATCGAGCTGTTCCTGATGGGCGTGACCTTTGCGCCGATGGGGGCACTGCTGCCAGAGCTGTTCCCGACTCACGTACGTTATACCGGGGCCTCGGCGGCGTATAACCTGGGCGGTATCGTCGGCGCCTCGGCGGCTCCGTTCTTTGCCCAGAAGCTGGTGAGCATGGGCGGGTTGAGCTGGGTGGGGGGTTATGTGTCGGTGGCGGCGGTGATCAGCCTGATTGCCGTGCTGTGCCTGAAAGAGACGCGCAATACCGCGCTGTAAGCGACTGGGGCCGCTTTGCGGCCCCAGCACTCTCGGATCAGAACTCGACCTTGACCGCCTGAGCTGCACGCGTCGCCTTGACCCGCGCCAGTTCGACCGATTCGTCACGCGCCAGGCACACACCCATGCGACGGGTACCGTTGATTTCCGGCTTGCCGAACAGGCGAATGGCGGTATCCGGCTCGCTCAGCGCTGCGCCCAGGTTGGCGAAGCTGGTCTGTTGGGACTGGCCTTCGGGCAAGATCACTGCCGAGGCCGACGGACCGAACTGACGCACCACCGGAATCGGCAGGCCGAGAATGGCGCGGGCATGCAGGGCGAATTGCGACAGGTCCTGGGAAATCAGGGTGACCAGCCCCGTGTCATGCGGGCGCGGCGACACTTCGCTGAACCACACCTGGTCGCCCTTCACGAACAGCTCCACACCAAACAGGCCGCGACCGCCGAGGGCATCGGTGACCGCCTTGGCCACGCGCTGCGATTCGGCCAGCGCCTTCGGGCTCATGGCCTGTGGCTGCCAGGACTCCTGGTAATCGCCCTTCTCCTGACGGTGGCCGACGGGCTCGAGGAAGGTGGTGCCGCCCACGTGGCGCACGGTCAGCAGGGTGATTTCATATTCGAAGTCGATGAAACCCTCGACGATCACCCGACCCTTGCCAGCGCGACCGCCTTCCTGGGCATAGTCCCACGACTTCTGCAGGTCAGCATCGCTGCGCAGCAGGCTCTGGCCCTTGCCCGACGAGCTCATCACCGGTTTGACCACGCACGGGTAACCCAGGTCGGCTACGGCCTTGGCGTAGTCTTCATAGGTGTCGGCGAAGTGGTACGGCGAGGTTGGCAGGTCCAGCTCTTCGGCAGCCAGGCGGCGGATGCCTTCGCGGTTCATGGTCAACTGGGTGGCGCGGGCGGTCGGCACCACGGTAAAACCTTCGTTTTCCAGCTCGACCAGGGTGGCGGTGGCGATGGCTTCGATTTCCGGAACGATGTAGTGCGGCTTCTCGGCTTCGATTACCGCGCGCAGGGCAACGCCATCAAGCATGTTGATCACATGGCTGCGGTGCGCCACCTGCATTGCCGGAGCATTGGCGTAACGGTCGACGGCGATTACTTCGACGCCCAGGCGCTGCAGCTCGATTACCACTTCCTTGCCCAGCTCGCCACAGCCGCAGAGCAGTACACGGGTCGCGGTAGGCGACAATGGGGTTCCGATACGGGTCATTTCAGGTCCTCGAAGGCATCCGGGGCCGCGCCAGACTAGGCGCCACCCGCTGAAAAAGGACCGCTATTCTACACCATCAACCGGCGACGGCGGCCCGCCGTGCGCGAAATGCCATGGCCAGCCACACCGCCGTTACACCGGCGAACTTCGAGGCCATCGCGGTGCCGATCACTACCGGGGTCAGAGCGCCGATCATGCCGAAGAAAATGAAGGTATCCACCGGGATGCTCAACGCCGAGCTGAGCCACAGGCGGTCGCGCAGGGGCCGACGGGTGATGCTGAACACCAGCCAGTCGATCAGCTCGGAGATGAAAAATGCGCTGGCGCTGGCCAGCGCGATCGCAGGCTCCGAAGTGACATAGGACAGCACCAGAGCCACCAGCATGGCGAACAGGGCGCCATGACCGAAGCGGGTCTGCACCATGTCACGCAGGATAAACACCAGGCCGCCCCAGGCGGACCAGATGATGTCCAGGTGCGGGGCACTTGAGAAGGCGTAGTTGATCAGCACTACGCTGCTGATGTAGGCAATCAGATAGAACATGGCGGGCAGTCTGTGGGCAAGCCGTACAGATTACCGCTGGGCCGTTCGCGGGTAAACCCGCTCCCACAGATGTTGTGAGGCCCGAAAGGCTGACGCTGTACCTGTGGGAGCGGGCATGCCCGCGAAGCTGCCACTGCGGTGCATGGCTCCGGCTTCGCCGGTGTTCGCCGGCACGCCCGCCCCCACAGGTTCGCGTCAGGCCTGCAAAATGAGGCCGGCTTCTACCGCCCGTTCATGGCAACGCTTGAGCACCGCCCGACGCTCATCATTGTCCATCCGCCCCCAGCGACCAATCTCCGCCACGGTACGCTGGCAGCCGGTGCAGATATCCTGCTCGTCCAGCGCACAAATACTCACACACGGCGAAGCCACCGGCCGCTCGACCACTTCACTCATCATCAACCACCAGATCCCGCGCATAGCGCTGGGCATTGTGCACGTAATGTGCGGCACTGGCTTCAAGCATGCGCTTCTGCTGCTCGGTCAGTTCGCGTACCACCTTGCCCGGCGAGCCCATCACCAGCGAACCATCCGGGATTTCCTTGCCCTCGGCAATCAGTGCGTTGGCGCCGATGATGCAGTGTTTGCCGATGCGCGCACCATTGAGGATTACGGCGTTGATACCGACCAGGCTGAAGTCGCCCACCGTGCAGCCATGCAACATGGCGTTGTGGCCGACGGTTACGCCCTTGCCCAACGTCAGGGGCGAGCCCATGTCAGTGTGCATCACCGTGCCATCCTGCACGTTGCTGCCTTCGCCGATATCGATCAGCTCGTTATCCCCGCGCAACACCGCCCCAAACCACACACTGGCATTGGCTTGCAGGCGCACGCGGCCAATGAGCGTGGCGTTGGGTGCGGCCCAACTGGTGGGGTGGCTCTCGACCCGCAGGTCGCCCAGGCGATATTTCATGCTTGCTCCTCAGGCTGCGACGCAGACGGCGGGGTAGGCCCCGCTCAATTTTCGATGTAACGCTCCGGCGGCTGATGCAGGCTGATACCGGCATCGAACAGCAGGTTGACCAGCTCGACGATCATGATCGCCGACAAACCCCAGATCTTGTATTCGCCATAACGATAGCTTGGCACGAACCAGCTACGGCCCTGGTAATCGATACGGTGGGTATGGTCGCGCGGGTCCTGGCGGAAAAACTCCAGCGGCACGGTGAACACTGCCGCAATCTCGGCATCATTGGCGCGATATTCGACGAAGTCGGGAATAAGCCCGACGAATGGCGTCACTTTCAGGCCATGTAGCGAAATCAGCGGGCTGAGCGGGCCAATCACCTCCACCAGGCCAGGAGGCAGGCCGATTTCTTCTTCAGCCTCGCGCAGGGCAGTAAACACCAGGTCCGGGTCTTCCGGGTCCCGACGGCCACCGGGAAAGGCCACTTCACCACCGTGGGTAGACAGCCCCTTGGCGCGCAGGGTCAAGACCAGCTCGGGCGCTTCGCTGCGGGTAATGGGCAAGAGGACCGCCGCTTCGGGGAACCGTCTGTCGGTTTCCAGTGATGCGGGTTGGTGGTTGCTCATTCGGCGAAGTAGCTCGTCCAGCATTGCGCACGCTCGTATCCAGGTCCTGTGTTGCATGATGCACCAAAGCCGTGAAGCACCCAAGCCCCAGCGCTTGCGGCGGCACGGTGGCCGCGCCAAGATAGCCTTGAACATAAGGAACCACACATGAAATTCTGCAGCGCGTGCGGCCAACCGGTCACTCAGCAGATCCCCGAGGGCGACAGCCGCCTGCGGTACGTCTGCGGCTCTTGCCAGACCATCCACTATCAGAACCCCAACATCGTGGCCGGCGTGCTGCCAACCTGGGGCAGCCAGGTGTTGCTGTGCCGCCGCGCCATCGAACCGCGCCGGGGCTTCTGGACCCTGCCCGCCGGTTTCATGGAAAACGGCGAAACCCTCGACCAGGCCGCACGTCGCGAAACCGTCGAGGAAGCCTGCGCCCGGGTCGGGCCGACGTCCCTGTATCAGCTGTTCGATCTACCACACATCAGCCAGGTGCATGTGTTCTTCCGCGCCGAGTTGGCGGACCTGGACTTTGCCGTCGGGGTCGAAAGCCTGGAGGTGCGCCTGTTCGAAGAACATGAGATACCGTGGGACGAGCTGGCTTTCCGCACCGTCACTCGCACACTAGAATGCTACTATCGCGACCGCATCGGCCAGCACTACCCCATTGGCCATGAATACCTGCCGCCGATGAACGTTTCGCCACACACCTAAAAGCCTTCAGGGATACTGTTACATGCGCTGGTTGCTTGCCCTTTTCTGCCTTTGCGTTACCTCGGTGTCCCAGGCGGCCTTCACCGAAACCATCATCCGCAAGCCCGCGCCGGCAGCGCAAACCCCATCGCCTTCGCAGCAAGCCATGCAACCGTTGATCGACAAGGTGCTGGTGATCAAGTCCGAGCGCCGCTTGCAGCTGATCAGCCGTGGCGAGCCGCTGAAAACCTACCGCATCTCGCTGGGCAAGCAGCCCAAGGGCGCCAAGGAACGCGAAGGCGACAAGAAAACCCCTGAGGGCTTGTACTGGCTGGACTGGCGCAAGCAAAGCGACCGCTTCAACCTGGCCATGCACATCAATTACCCGAACATCAGCGATGCCGCCCGCGCGACCCGGGCAGGGGTGAATGCCGGCAGCATGATCATGATTCACGGCACGCCGATCAACGATGAGTACCCGGAATGGTACTTCCATACCCTGGACTGGACGGATGGTTGCATTGCCATGCGCAACCGCGACATGCAGGAAGTATGGAATTTGGTGCGGGATGGAACGCTGATCGAGATCCGGCCTTGATATAGGGCCTTCCGGTAACGGTTGTAGGAACCTTCCCACCGTTTTGCGAGAACCTGCCTTACAGGTGCTTAGGCAGGGTACTGCATCCAGGCGGGTGACTTAATTTTTAGCATCCACGCAGACGAGTACGAAAACCGTACATCATTTGCGGGGTGCTTCAATGCCGTGCCTGATTCACCGCATTGCCCATTGGCTGTCGGCCGGTTGCCTTTCTGGCTTGCTGTCCATTCCCCAGGTGCTGGCCGACGACCCTGCCAGCCAGCAGCTGCGCGATCAACAGCAGGGGCTGCGGCAGCTGGAGCAACAGCAGCGGCTGGAACGCTGGCAGCGTATACCCGCCCCGGTTGAAGCGACCAACACCACCACTTCCCGCCGCCCGCACGACGATCGCTGCTGGGCAGTCGATGGCGTGCGCGTGGCGGGCATGCACCGGCTTTCGAACTCGGCACTGGCGCCGACCCTCCGTGCTTTCACACCTGCCTGCATGGGCATCGCCGACATCAACCGGCTGCTCAAAGCCATCACCCAACGTTATGTACAAGCCGGCTACCCAACCAGCCGCCCCTACCTGCGGCAGCCCCCAGCAGAGGGCATGCCGTTGGACATCGTCATTGTCGAAGGCTTTGTCGAAACCATCGAACTGGCAGGCCCCGACCTGCCCCTGTCTCTCTCCAATGCCTTCCCAGGCCTGCTTGGGCAGCCACTGTACCTGCCCGACCTTGAGCAAGGCCTGGACCAGCTCAACCGCCTACGCGCCTATGAACTGGGCGCCACCTTGCTGCCCGGCGAACTGCAGGGCGGCACCCGCGTGGTCGTGCAGCCAGGCAAGGTTGGTTCACGCTGGCACCTGGACAGCCGCTTCGACAACCGTGGCAGCGAGCTGACCGGCCGCCACCGCATCTCCCTCGGCGTTGGCCTGGACAGCCCGCTTGGCCTCAATGATGAGCTGCGCCTGTCGTTGACCAGCACGGTGCTCGATACGCCCGGCCAAAGCCAAGGCATATCGCTGTACTACAGCATCCCCTACGGCGCCTGGACCTTTGCCCTCAGCGCCAGCCAGCTAAGTTATCAAGCCCCCCTCCCCTACAGCGACAAGGCTGCCGACGGCAGCAGCAGCTATCAGGGCCTGAGTATCGAGCGGGTATTGTGGCGCAACCAGCAAGGCATGCTCAGCGCCAGCGCCCGACTGGACCGCAAACAACTGGTCAACCGCACCGCTGGCGCGGTTATCGTCCAGCAGAGCCCGACGCTGACCACGGTAGAGGCCGGCATCAACCTGCTGTGGCTCGAAAGTGGCTTGTGGAACGGCTACTTCGGCGTTGCCCAAGGCATTGACGCATTGGGTGCCGACCGTTCGCCGTTGGGTGCTCAACGCCTGCGCCCGGACTTTCGCAAATACCGCGCCAACCTGCTGCACCTGCGTCAGGGCCCGGCACCCAAACCTTGGCGCTGGCAGAGCGAGCTGGCCCTGCAGTACAGCCGCGACCCGTTGCCTGCCGTCGAACAACTGCTGGTCAGCGACGATTCGGCTGTCCGCGGCTTTCGTCTGCGCACTTACTCCGGTGCCAGCAGCGCTGTCTGGCGCAATACGTTCAGCCAAGCGCTGCCACTGACCTGGGCCCACCCCTTCGAAATACGCCCCTACATCGGCCTGGACCAGGGCTGGGTTCGTACCGCCGAAGGCAAACCGTCGCAGCGCCTGGCCGGGGCCGCCGCAGGGTTGGAACTGAGCCTGCCCGGCAGCCGCCTGCGCCTGGACTACCAACGCGCCCTGTACACCAGCGACCTGCCCCGCCCGCGGCTGGAGCCCGGCTTCTGGGTACTGGACTGGACCCTGAACATCTGATTCACCCACAACAAAGAGAACGAGAAAATGCAAACACTCTCGCAGTTACCGCCTGTTCGCCCGGATACCTTGCGCTGGGCAATCTTCTTCGCTGTGTTCGGGCCCAGTGCCGCACTGGCTCAGACCGGGCTGGAAGCAGCCAGCGGCCCCGGGGGTACCCCGGTCATCCACAACGGCCACGGGGTACCGGTCATCGACATCGTGCCGCCCAACGCCAGGGGGCTGTCACATAACCAGTTCATCGACTACAACGTTGGCACCCCAGGCCTGGTGCTGAACAACGCCACCGCAGCCGGGCAATCGCAACTGGCCGGTGCCCTGGCGGCCAACCCGCAGTTTCAGGGCCAGGCCGCCTCGACCATTCTTAACGAAGTGGTCAGCCGCAACGCCTCGCTGATCGAGGGGCCACAGGAAATCTTCGGGCGCCCGGCCGACTACATCCTGGCCAACCCCAATGGCATCACCCTCAACGGCGGCAGTTTCATCAACACCACCCGCGCGGGCTTCGTGGTGGGCACCCCACAATTCGAGGAGCAGCAGCTCAGGTACCTCGATACGCTCACTGCCAGCGGCACCCTGCAGGTATTGGAGCGTGGTCAGGACAATGCCGGTGGCGCGCTCGAACTGATCGCACCGCGCGTAGACAGCAAAGGCCTGCTCATGGCCCGCGAAACGCTCGACATCACCGTCGGCCGCAACCGTATCGACAGCCGCAACGGCGAGGTGGTCGAACACCTGCCCAGCCCCTCTTCGAGCATTGACGCCAGCCTGTTCGGCGCCATGCGCGCCGGGCGTATCCGTGTGGTAAGTACTGCCGAAGGCGCGGGTGTGCGTGTGGGGGCCTCACAGATTCTGGGCGCCGAGGGGGTCGACATCAGCTCGGCCGGGGGCCTGCATGTCAGCGGCACTGGCGACCGCCCGACCGAGCTGCGCAGCGAGCGTGGCCTACTGAAACTCACCGCTGCCGATGACCTGATGCTTGAAACGGTCGACGGCCAGGCCCAGCGAATCGAAGCACGGGCGGGCAAGAAGCTCACACTGGACGCCAAGACAATCGAGCACATCAAGCACGACAGTGACAGCTGGAACAAGAAGTTCTGGTTCGTCACCCGCGAAACCTACAACAGCAAAACCACCACCACCCACCAGCAGCAACAGGGCAGTCAATTGCTGGGCACCGACAGCGTGCTGTTGCAGTCCGGCGACGACATGCGCATGACCGCAGCGAAGCTGGACGCCGGTAACGAGCTGACGCTAGACAGCGGTGCCGGCCTGGACATCATCGCCGGCATCGACAGCAAGCGCATCGAACAGCAGGTGCGTCATCGCAAGGACTTATGGCGCGGTGACAGCGATAGCGACCAGCTCAAGGAAACCGCAAAGGGCAGTACCCTGAGCGCCGGGCACATGTCGATAAAGGCAAGCGACAACCTCAACGTGCAGGGCAGCAGCCTGCACAGCCGCGGCGATCTGGCTATCCAGGCAAAACAGGCAGACATCGGCACCACCACCTTGCAGGAACACGGTACCCAACGCGACTACCGAGGCGACCTGGTATCCGGTACATTCTTTGGCGATCGAAAAGGTAACGACACCAAGGGCCAGGTCGTCGCGGGCAGCACGGTAACCAGCGATGGCGAGCTCACAGTGAGAGCCGACCAGGTTGCCATCAAAGGCAGCACCGTGTTCGGCAAACAGGACGCGGTGCTCTACAGCGATAACGGTTCGCTGGCCATCGAGGCAGACCATGGCAGCACGACCTCCACCCAGCGCACCAGCGACAGTAAGCTGTTCGGCCTGATCGGCAGCAAGCACGAAAGCACGGACCGCAAACAGCAGGTACTGGTCAGCGACGTCAGCTCGACCAGCAACCTGCGCCTGGCCAGCGCCGAAGAGATGCGCATCCAGGGCGCCAAGGTCGAAGCAGGCAAGCATCTGCAAGTCGAAGCCAAAGGCGACCTGCTGATTGGCAGTGCGCAATCGGTCGATGAACGCGAAACCCGCGACCAACAACGCGGTTTCACGGCCAGCGCCAGACAGACCCAGGAAGCCGAGGATGGCAAGCCGGAGTCCCGCCAGTACGCGGCTGGCGTGGCCTATGAGGTCGTTACCACCACCGCCAAGCAGCGCGCGACCACCCAGGTTGCCAGTGAGCTCAAAGGCGCCTCGGTGGGCATGAGCAGCGGCGCGCACCTGCAGGTCAACGGCAGCAAGGCCCAAGCCACTGTCGGCGACCTCGATGTGCAGGCGCGGGAAGTGACACTGGGGGCGACCCGCAATGACCGTGACACAGCCACCAGCACCACCGAAAGTGGTGGCGGGCTGACGGTAACCGGTGGCATCGACCGCCTGGGCAGTTTGTTCGAAGGCCATCACAACCGCGGGGTGCAAGCCGAACGCGAAAGCAAGGTGCAGCGCAGCGCGTTGCAGGCCAGCGGCGATCTGAAATTGCGCAGTGATGCACTGCTCACCGAGGCCGCGCACGTCGAGGCCGGCAACACCCTGCAGGTGAACGCCGAACGCATCGACAACCGTGCGGTGCAGGATACCCATGAACATGAACAAAGCCGTGACGACTGGTCGGGTAGCCTGGGCGCCAGCATCGAATACCGCGACCTGACCCGCCCTATCGAGCGCCTGGTGCTGGGTGAGGAAGCCCCGCGCTTCCAGCAAGCCTCGCCCGAAGACGCCATGGCGCCGCCCAGCGTGGGGGCCGACATGACGGTTGAACACCTCAAGCGCCTGGAAAACCAGCGCCGTGGCATTGCTCAGGTCAGCGAGTTGTCCGCAGCAAAGGTCGAGGTCAAGGCTGACACACTGGCCGACCAGGGCACAGCCTGGCGGGCCAATGCCGGCTCGCTGAAAATCGAAGCGCAGCAGCACCAGGTGAGCGCCGCCGAAAATACCCAGGAAACCACCGTTCAACGCCTGGCCTATGGTGGCGACGCGCGCCTGGACACCAGCACCGGCGAGGACTTGAATGTACGCGCCGCCGGCAAAGGAGGGTCGCTGGATAAAAAGGATATTGCCAGTACCGCCGTACCCGGCAGCCTTTACGGGCAACAGGGTATCCAGGTACAGCTGGGCAGCGATGGCCGCTACGAAGGGGCCCGCATCGATGGCGGTGAAGGCAGCGTGGTCATGCACAGTGCCGGGTCGCTGGCCTTACCCCAGGCGACCGACCAGGCCGAACAACAGTCACGCCAGCTCGATGGCAATGCCTGGGCCAAAGTCGGCAACCGCCCGGGCAGCACCGGTGTCGATGGCCGGGGGTATCTGGACCATGGCCAAAAGCTGAGCACGCAGGGCAAGGCACAAGTGGCACAAATCGACGCCAAGGGCGAGATAACGCTGACCAGCACAGGCGACCTGTTGCTCGAAGGCACGCGCATTGGTAGCCGCGAGGCCAAGGCCGCCGACATACAGGTGCAAAGTGGCGGCCAGTTGCAGGTCAAGGCGGCCAGCAATACCCAGCAAGCCGCAGGCAGCAACCTGGGTGGAGGCATGGAGCTGGCGGCCAAGGCGGGCCAGACCAAGGGGGGAGCCATCGGCGGCCACTTCAGCCACGGCAAGCAAGACGAACAAGCACGGCAGGCGGTCGATGCCCAGTTTGCCAGCAACGGCACACTGACCCTGAGCAGCAGCGCCCGCGAGGACATCGCCCTGCACCTGCAAGGCCTGCAGGCCTCGGCCGAACAGATAACCCTCGACGCCTCGAATGGCGGCATGCTGGTTGAAGCCTCTTCCAGTCAGGAGCGACGCGACGACCTCGACATCTCGGCCGGCGCCGGTTTCAACATGGCCAAGGGCGCGCTGGACACCCGCGGCTTGCATGGCCGGCTCAAGGTTGAGCTCGACAAGCGCGACAACCTCACCTGGAATACCAGTGACCTGCGCGCCGAGCGCATCAACCTGCAAAGCCGTGGCGATACCCGCATCGAGAGTGCCACCCTGGATGCAGGGCATATTGGCGGCACAATCGACGGTGACCTGCGCATCGCCAGCCTCAAGGACAGCGTCGACACCCTGAGCGTGAAGGGCGATGTCAGGCTGAGCCAGGAGAAAAACCCGCAGGGCTATGTCAACGCGGCCAAATCGGTGGCTGGCCCGCTGGGAGGCAAGGTCGAGAAAACGGCCGGTTCGGCCCTGAGCAAGGCAGACCCAGGGTTCTCGCCAACCGTCAGCCTCGACGTGTCGCATGCACAGCGCGACAACGTGACGCGTCAGACCACGCTGAAAAGCAGCGACGGCATCGACCTGCAGGTCGGTGGCAACGCTCATCTGGTGGGGGCACGCTTGCAGTCGGCCAAGGGTGACGTGAGGCTCGACGCCAACTCGGTCACCCAGGAAACGCTGAGCGGTAATGACTATCGCCGTGATCTGTCGCTGGATGCGTCGAACTCACCGGTGGACCTGGGCACGGCAATCGCCGAGATAGCCAAAAGCAAAATGGCGGCGGATGGCGAAAATGCGCTGGACCTGGGCGTGTTGAGGACCAGTGGGCATAGTCGCAGCGAGCAATGGGTTTCGAGCATGCAAGGGAAGAAGCACTAAGACGCCATCGCGGCCCAGGCCATTTGGGGATATCAGAAGTCTTGTGCCCTGCTGCTGACACCCAGGCCGCGAGTCTCCCGCTTCCACAGCGATTACCACAGCCCCTGGGCTTGTGAATTCTCTGCGGGAGCGGGCTTGCCCGCGAAGAGGCCGGCACAGGTCAAGCCAGCCTGTGCAGCCCCCGCCACCGATCCAGCCCAAGCAACACCAGCCCTATCCCCCAGAAACCCGCCAGCACCCCGAGCGCATTGAGCATCACCTGCCCATACCCCAGGCTCGCCACATCGATAAACGGATAGGCATACACGCCAATCTCGCTCCCCCGCCACAGCGCATAACCAAAGTAGACCGCCGGGTACAGCGCCCACACCAGCAAATGCCATAGCCGCAAACTGCCCTTGGGCACCTCGCACCACCAATACAAGGCATACAGCACCGGCATTACGTCGTGCAGCAACTCGTCCGCCAGCCATTGCCAACCCTGTGGTTGCCACAAATGACGCAGCAGCACGCTGTAGGCCAGCGCCACCAGTACGATACTGGCGGCCACAGCAGTGCTGACTGAAGGCGACAGGAAAAAGCGTTTGCCACGACCTTCCCGACCGAACGCGGCATAGCTGAGCACCGTCGCCACCAGGGTATTGGTCAGCACGGTGAAGTAGCCGAACACATTGATCAGGCCGCCAATCAGGCTGGCCTGTTCCTGCCAACGCGCCAGCAGCACCAGGTTCACCTGCACGGCAAGGCCGAACCAGCCCAGCACAGCCATACCGGTCAGCCAAGGGCGACGCGACATGTCAGGCCTGGCGCTGCAGCTTCACGTACAACTGTTCGACCTTTTCCCGCGCCCATGGTGTTTTGCGCAGGAACGTCAGGCTCGACTTGATGGTCGGGTTGCTCTTGAAGCAGCGCACATCGATACGCTCGGCCAGGCCAGGCCATTGGTAATGCGCCACCAGCTCGGTGAGGATCTGTTCAAGGGTCTTGCCGTGCAGCGCGTTGTGTTGGGCCGTGCTCATGCTGTGCTCCGTAGGAAAGATGCGCACCTTACACGAGTGTAGTGGTGGGAGGGATCAGTCGAGTCGACAGAAAAATCGCTGGTCAGAGACAAAACCTCTGTGATGAAATAGTTATGTTATGTTGTAACACTAAAAAGCATCTGCCAAGGAACGCCCCATCCCCATGCTGTACACACCGCTTCGCCTCTCCCCCCTTGCCGTCGCACTCTGGCTGGCTGCATCCCCCAGCCAGGCCGTAGAGCTCGAACCACAGGTCATCACCGCCAACCCGTTGGGTAACCGCCAACTGGCCGCCCCCAGCACCGTGCTCGAAGGCGAGAACCTGCTGCAACAACAGCACGGCAGCCTGGGTGAAACCCTGAACAAGCAGCCCGGCGTCGCTTCTACCTGGTTTGGCCCTGGCGCCAGCCGCCCGGTGATCCGCGGCCTGGATGGCGACCGTATCCGCATCCTGCGCAATGGCGTCGGCGCCCTGGATGCCTCGTCGCTGTCCTATGACCACGCCGTGCCCCTGGACCCGGTAACGGTCGATCGCGTCGAAATCGTCCGTGGCCCGGCCGCCTTGCTGTATGGCGGTAACGCCATCGGCGGCGTGGTCAACACCTTCGACAACCGCATCCCGGACTCGCCCATCGAGGGCATCCACGGTGCCGGTGAACTGCGTTACGGCGGCGCCGACACCACCCGCAGCAGTGCCGGCAAGCTGGAGGCCGGTAACGGTGCCTTCGCCCTGCACCTGGATGCCAACAGCCGCCAGTTCAACGATCTGCGCATCCCTGGCTACGCCCGCAGCGCCAAAGTGCGCGATGCCGACGAGCCCGGCAGCAAACACCGCCTGGAAAACAGCGACGGTCGCCAGGACGGCGGCGCAATCGGTGGTGCCTACCACTGGGACCACGGCTACGCCGGCCTCTCGTACAGCGGCTACGACAGCAACTATGGCTCGGTGGCCGAGTCCGGCGTGCGCCTGGACATGAAACAGGACCACTACGCCTTCGCCTCCGAATTGCGCGACCTCGACGGCCCGTTCAGCTCAGTCAAGGTAGATGCCGGTTACACCGACTACGAGCACAAAGAAATCGAAGAAGGCGAAGTCCATACCACCTTCAAGAACAAAGGCTACGAAGCGCGTATTGAAGCCCGCCACCAACCACTCGGACCAGTGGAAGGGATCATTGGGGCACAAGTCAGCCGTAACGAGTTCTCGGCCCTCGGCGAGGAAGCCTTCGTCCCGCATACTGATACCGACAGCGTGGCACTGTTCATGCTCGAGCAGTGGCAAGCCAGCGAGCGCCTGAACCTGAGCCTGGGTGCGCGCATGGAGCACACCCGCGTAGATCCTGACGCCAAGGGCAACGAGAACTTCGTCGACGCAGACAGCGCCAGCAGCTTCAACGCCTTCAGCCTGTCTTCAGGCGCGGTGTACCAGCTCGACCCCATCTGGTCGCTGGCGGCCAACCTCGGCTACACCGAGCGTGCCCCGACCTTTTACGAGCTGTACGCCAATGGCGCGCACGTGGCCACCGGCGCCTTTGAAGTCGGCGACGCCAGTTTGAACAAGGAAAAGGCCATTTCCGCCGACCTGGCGCTACGCTTCGACAATGGCACCCATAAAGGCAGTGTCGGGGTGTTCTACAACCACTTCCGCAACTACATCGGCCTGATCGGTACCGGCAACACCCGCGAGGGCGGGCATGACCATGACGAGGATGACCACGATCACGATCATGATCATGAGGGCTTCCCGGAATACCAGTACCAAGGCGTGCGAGCGCGCTTCTATGGCATCGAGGCCCAGGACCGCTGGCAACTGGCCGAAAACCGTTACGGCAGCTTCGCACTGGAGTTGTCCGGTGACTATACCCGGGCCAAGAACCTCGACAGTGGCGAGCCACTGCCCCGTATCGCGCCGCTGCGCCTGAACAGCGGCCTGGTCTGGGAGCTGGACCGCTGGCAGGCGCGAGTAGATGTGCAACATGCAGCATCGCAGCACCGCAAACCCGCCAACGAAACCAGTACCGATGGCTACACCACGCTGGGGGCCAGCGTTGGCTACCGCTTCGACGTTGGCCAGAGCCAGTGGCTGGCGTTTGTGCGCGGCGAAAACCTGACCGACCAGACCGTGCGCTATGCCAGTTCGATCCTGCGCGATATCGCGCCGGCGCCGGGGCGCAGTGTGGAAGTGGGGTTGCGTACGACCTTCTGAACCAGACGCGACGAAGATGGGTGTGGGAGATTCTATGGTTCCTGGCGATTGCATCAGGGTTGCCAAGTGCTCGTCACAGCATCTTCAGCGCCTGTGAGATCGAGCGCCGCCCGCGCGGCGCGCATCGCGAGCTGGCGCTCGCTCCTACGTTTGTTTCGGGCCAATCATTCCTGCGGGATATGCACGCGAACGCTTTGGCGCATGGCTCGATATCGCGTCGTACGAACAAGGCGGTCGCGCGCGCCTGGCACAGGCGTTACTGGCCCGAAACAAACGTAGGAGCGAGCGCCAGCTCGCGATGCGCGCCGCGCGGGCGGCGCTCGATCCCCCAGGCGCTGCAAATCTTGTGGCCAACACCTGTCAGCCCTTATGCGATCTCTGTGCCGGGTTCACCGGCTGCCCACTCCCCTACCGACCTCGACTGTTGCCCGTTCAGCAACAATCATCTGCGACAATTTGTCTTTTTTTCTTACAGCTTCCCCTATATCCTCCCCGCCGCAAGCTGAAACGCTTCATCGAACACTCTTGTCGCCATATCCATTGAGGGGCCCGCCCTTCGATGCGCTTGCCGTTTTTTCAATAATCAAAAGATAGCGCTATCTCATGCTCCAACTGCCTAAAACCTGTTACATCGGCCTCGCCCTCAGTGCCTTGGCAACCCCCGCCAGCGCCAGCGAAATGTTCGCCAGCGACTCTCCGTGGATGCTCGGCGACTGGGATGGAACCCGCAGCGAACTGCTGGAAAAAGGCTACGACTTCACCCTTGGTTACACCGGCGAGATGGGCAGCAACCTGCACGGCGGCTACGACCACGACCGCACCGCGCGCTACAGTGACCAGTTCACCTTTGGCAGCCACCTGGACCTGGACAAGATCCTCGGCTGGCACGACACCGAACTCCAGCTGACCATCACCGAGCGCCACGGCGACAACATCAGCAACGACCGCATCAACGACCCGCGTGTCGGCGGCTTCACCTCCGCCCAGGAAGTCTGGGGCCGAGGCGAAACCTGGCGGCTGACGCAGATGTGGATCAAGCAGAAGTACTTCGATGGTGCGCTGGATGTGAAATTCGGCCGCTTCGGTGAAGGCGAAGACTTCAACAGCTTCCCTTGCGACTTCCAGAACCTGGCCTTCTGCGGCTCGCAGGTGGGCAACTGGGTGGGTGGCATCTGGTACAACTGGCCAGTCAGCCAGTGGGCCCTGCGCGTGCGCTACAACCTTTCCCCAGAGCTGTACGCACAAGTCGGCGTCTTCGAGCAGAACCCTTCCAACCTCGAATCTGGCAATGGTTTCAAGCTCAGCGGCAGCGGCACCCAAGGTGCGGTAATGCCGTTCGAACTGGTATGGACCCCACGTATCCAAGGTTTGAAAGGGGAATATCGTGCCGGCTACTACTACAGTAATGCCAA
Organism: Pseudomonas putida; assembly: GCA_041879295.1. NCBI lineage: Bacteria > Pseudomonadati > Pseudomonadota > Gammaproteobacteria > Pseudomonadales > Pseudomonadaceae > Pseudomonas > Pseudomonas putida. Next base: position 4,577,143 of record CP047152.1, read on the forward strand.
GGCACAAGATGTTCTCAAGGACAGCAACGGTCAGCCGGCCGCCCTCAGCGGCGCCGCCTACCGCAGCAGCTCGAGCAAGCACGGCTTGTGGATCGGCGCCCAGCAGCAGGTCACCTCGCTGGCGTCCGACCAGTCGCGCGGCTTGAGCGTGTTCGCCAACGCCACGGTGCATGACAAAAAGACCAATGCCATCGACAACTATGTGCAGGCAGGACTGGTATACAAAGGGCCCTTCAATGCCCGCGCCAAGGACGACATCGGTTTCGCCCTGGCCCGCGTGCACGTCAACCCTGCCTATCGCAAGAACGCCCGCCTGGCCAACCAGGCCGCCGGCCTCTACGACTACGACAACCCAGGCTTCCTGCCAGTGCAGGACACCGAGTACAGCGCCGAGCTGTACTACGGCATCCATTTGGCCGACTGGCTCACGGTACGCCCCAACCTGCAGTACATCCGCCACCCGGGCGGGGTGTCGCAGGTCGATGGCGCCCTGATCGGCGGCCTGAAGATCCAGAGCAGTTTCTAACCCCTTTTTTGACCTGACGGAGAACCTACGATGAGCACTGAAGGTGCGAACCAAGGAAGCCGCTGGCTACCGCGCCTGGTTGGCGCGCTGCTGTTGCTGATGGGCCTGGCCCTGCTGGCCGGCGGTATCAAGCTGAGCCAGCTAGGCGGATCACTTTACTACCTGATCGCCGGTATCGGCTTTGCCCTGTCGGGCATCCTGCTGCTGGCCCAACGCCGGATCGCCCTGGGCCTGTATGGCCTGGTGCTGCTGGGGAGCACCGTTTGGGCCCTGCTCGAAGTAGGCCTGGACTGGTGGCAACTGGTGCCGCGGCTGGCCATCTGGTTCGCCATCGGCGTGGTGTTGCTGCTGCCGTGGGCCCGTCGCCCGCTGATCGGCCCGGCCAGCAAAGCCAATACTGCACTGCTCGGCGTCGCAGTGGTCGCTTCGGGCGCTTGCGCGCTGGGCAGCCAGTTCACCCATCCCGGTGAAGTGTTTGGCGAACTGGGCCGCGACAGCAGCGAAATGGCCAGCGCCGCCCCCGCCATGCCCGACGGCGAATGGCAGGCCTATGGCCGTACCGAGCATGGCGACCGCTACTCGCCGCTGCGCCAGATCACCCCGCAGAACGCCTACCGCCTGGAAGAAGCCTGGCGCATTCGCACCGGTGATCTGCCAACCGAAAACGACCCGGTGGAGCTGACCAACCAGAACACCCCGCTCAAGGTCAACGGCATGCTCTACGCCTGCACCGCGCACAGCCGCCTGCTGGCGCTGGACCCGGACACTGGCGCGGAAATCTGGCGCTACGACCCGCAGGTCAAGAGCCCGACCGGCACCTTCAAGGGCTTTGCCCACATGACGTGCCGTGGCGTCTCGTACTATGACGAAAACCGCTACGTCAGCCGCGACGGCAGCCCGGCGCCGAAAATTACCGACGCAGGCCAGGCCGTGGCCCAAGCCTGCCCGCGTCGCCTCTACCTGCCTACCGCGGATGCCCGCCTGATCGCCATCAACGCCGACAACGGCAAGGTCTGCGAAGGCTTCGCCAACCAGGGCGTGATCGACCTCACCACCGGCATTGGCCCGTTCACCGCCGGCGGCTATTACTCCACCTCGCCTGCTGCGATTACCCGTGACCTGGTGATCATCGGTGGCCACGTCACCGATAACGAGTCGACCAATGAGCCGTCCGGGGTGATCCGCGCCTACGATGTGCACGACGGCCACCTGGTGTGGAACTGGGACAGCAACAACCCGGACGACACCAAGCCATTGGCTGCCGGCAAAATGTACAGCCGCAACTCGGCCAACATGTGGTCGATCGCCAGCGTCGACGAAGACCTTGGCATGATCTACCTGCCGCTGGGCAACCAGACCCCGGACCAGTGGGGCGCCGACCGCACCCCAGGCGCCGAGAAGTACAGCGCCGGCGTGGTCGCCCTTGACCTGGCCACCGGCAAGGCACGCTGGAACTACCAGTTCACCCACCACGACCTGTGGGACATGGACGTCGGCAGCCAGCCGACCCTGGTCCACCTGAAAACCGACGATGGCGTGAAACCGGCGATCATCGTACCGACCAAGCAAGGCAGCCTGTACGTGCTCGACCGCCGCGACGGTACGCCAATCGTGCCGATCCGCGAGATCCCCACCCCACAAGGTGCAGTGGAAGGCGACCACACCTCGCCAACCCAGGCCCGCTCCGACCTCAACCTGCTCGGCCCAGAGCTGACCGAACAGGCCATGTGGGGCGCCACGCCTTTCGACCAGATGCTGTGCCGCATCCAGTTCCGCGAGCTGCGCTACGAAGGCCAGTACACCCCGCCATCCGAGCAAGGCTCGTTGGTCTACCCAGGCAATGTCGGTGTATTCAACTGGGGCAGCGTGTCGGTCGACCCGGTGCGCCAGCTGCTGTTCACTTCGCCCAACTACATGGCGTTCGTGTCGAAGATGGTCCCGCGTGAGCAGGTTGCCGAAGGCAGCAAGCGCGAAAGCGAGACCAGCGGCGTGCAGCCGAACACCGGCGCACCGTATGCAGTGACCATGCACCCGTTCATGTCGCCGCTCGGCGTACCGTGCCAGGCACCCGCCTGGGGTTACGTCGCCGCCATCGACCTGTTCACCAACAAGGTGGTGTGGAAACACAAGAACGGCACCACCCGCGACAGCACCCCGCTACCGATCGGCCTGCCGGTTGGCGTGCCGAGCATGGGCGGCTCGATCGTTACCGCCGGTGGCGTCGGCTTCCTTAGCGGCACGCTCGACCAGTACCTGCGCGCCTATGACGTGAACAACGGCAAGGAGTTGTGGAAAGCGCGCCTGCCAGCGGGTGGCCAGGCCACGCCGATGAGCTACACCGGCAAGGACGGCAAGCAGTACGTGCTGGTGACTGCCGGCGGCCATGGCTCGCTGGGCACCAAGATGGGCGATTACATCATCGCTTACAAATTAGCTGAGTAAGCTACACCGCTCCCGCAGGCTCAGCCCTGTGGGAGCGGCCTTGTGTCGCGATTGGGTCGCGCAGCTGCCCCAACGATCTAGAATGCTGGATGGATTCTGGGGCTGCTGCGCAGCCCAATCGCGACACAAGGCTGCGCCCGAACCATTGAAACCCATCCCTCCCCGCCCCATCTAAGCACCATAGTCATTCACGCAGGTGCCCCATGAGCGACCAGCAGGATTTCCCCGAACACCCTGACGAACACAGCGAAGTCGAACACACCCTCCAGGCCGAAGCCGGCCACGCCCTCGCCCTGCCCGGTCAGCAGCTGCCGGACAAGGTCTACGTCATCCCGATCCACAACCGCCCGTTCTTCCCGGCCCAGGTACTGCCGGTCATCGTCAATGAAGAACCCTGGGCCGAAACGCTCGACCTGGTGGCCAAGTCACCGGACCACTGCCTGGCGCTGTTCTTCATGGACACCCCGCCAGAAGACCACCGCCACTTCGACACCTCGGCATTGCCGCAGTACGGCACGCTGGTCAAGGTGCACCATGCCAGCCGCGAAAACGGCAAATTGCAGTTCGTCGCCCAGGGCCTGTCCCGGGTGCGTATCCGCAACTGGCTCAAGCACCACCGCCCGCCCTACCTGGTCGAAGTCGAATACCCGCGCCAGCCCGCAGAGCCGACCGACGAGGTCAAAGCCTACGGCATGGCACTGATCAACGCGATCAAAGAGCTGCTGCCGCTCAACCCGCTGTACAGCGAAGAGCTGAAGAACTACCTCAACCGCTTCAGCCCCAACGACCCTTCGCCGCTCACCGACTTCGCCGCCGCGCTCACCTCGGCAACCGGCAACCAGTTGCAGGAAGTGCTCGACTGCGTGCCCATGCTCAAACGCATGGAAAAGGTACTGCCAATGCTGCGCAAAGAGGTGGAAGTCGCGCGCTTGCAGAACGAGATATCGGCCGAGGTCAACCGGCAGATCGGCGAGCACCAGCGCGAATTCTTCCTGAAGGAACAACTCAAGGTCATCCAGCAGGAGCTGGGGCTTACCAAGGACGACCGCAGCGCCGACCTCGAACAGTTCGAACAGCGCCTGGAAGGCAAGACCCTGCCACCGCAGGCACGCAAGCGCATCGATGAAGAGATGGGCAAACTGGCCATTCTGGAAACCGGTTCGCCCGAATACGCCGTCACCCGCAATTATCTGGAATGGGCCACCGCCCTGCCCTGGGGCGTGTACGGCAAAGACAAACTCGACCTCAAGCATGCGCGCAAAGTCCTCGACCAGTACCATTCCGGCCTCGACGACATCAAGGAGCGCATCCTTGAGTTCCTCGCCGTGGGCGCCTGGAAAGGCGAGATCAGCGGCTCGATCGTGCTGTTGGTGGGCCCGCCCGGGGTGGGCAAGACCAGCATCGGCAAGTCCATCGCCGAATCGCTCGGCCGGCCGTTCTACCGCTTCAGCGTCGGCGGCATGCGTGACGAAGCCGAGATCAAGGGCCACCGCCGCACCTACATCGGCGCCCAGCCCGGCAAGCTGGTGCAGGCCCTGAAAGATGTCGAAGTGATGAACCCGGTGATCATGCTCGACGAAATCGACAAGATGGGCCAGAGCTACCAAGGTGACCCGGCATCAGCGTTGCTGGAAACCCTCGACCCCGAGCAGAACGTCGACTTCCTCGACCACTACCTCGACCTGCGCCTGGACTTGTCCAAGGTGCTGTTCGTGTGCACTGCCAACACCCTTGATTCAATACCCGGGCCGTTGCTCGACCGCATGGAAGTGATCCGCCTGTCCGGCTATATCACCGAAGAAAAACTGACCATCGCCAAGCGCCACCTGTGGCCCAAACAGCTGGAAAAGGCCGGTGTTTCCAAGACCAGCCTCAGCATCAGCGACAGCGCACTGCGCCTGGTGATCGACGGCTATGCCCGCGAAGCCGGCGTGCGCCAGTTGGAGAAGCAACTGGGCAAACTGGTGCGCAAGGCTGTGGTCAAGCTGCTGGATAACCCCGAAGCCAAGCTGAAGATCGGTACCAAAGACCTGGAAACCGCTCTCGGCATGCCGGTGTTCCGCAGCGAACAGGTTCTGGCAGGCAAAGGCGTGATCACCGGCCTGGCCTGGACCAGCATGGGCGGTGCCACGCTGCCGATCGAGGCAACCCGCATCCACACCCACAACCGCGGCTTCAAGCTGACCGGCAAGCTGGGTGACGTGATGAAGGAGTCTGCCGAAATTGCCTACAGCTATATCAGTTCCAACCTCAAGCAATTTGGCGGGGATACAGGTTTCTTCAACGAAGCGTTCATCCACTTGCACGTACCCGAAGGCGCCACGCCCAAGGACGGCCCGAGTGCCGGCATCACAATGGCCAGCGCTTTGCTTTCACTGGCCCGCGACCAGCCTGCCAAAAAAGGTGTCGCCATGACTGGCGAGCTCACCCTCACTGGCCAGGTACTGCCGATTGGCGGCGTGCGCGAGAAGGTGATTGCGGCGCGGCGGCAGAAGATTTTCGAACTGATCCTGCCGGAGCCTAACCGCGGCGACTTCGAAGAACTGCCGGAGTACCTGCGCGAAGGCCTGACAGTGCACTTCGCCAAGCGCTTTGCCGACGTGGCCAAAGTGCTGTTCTAGCCTGCACCGGCCTCTTCGCGGGCAAGCCCGCTCCTACAGGGATAGCGAACCCTTGCAGGGGCGGGCTTGCCCGCGAAAGGGCCGGCACAGGCAACACAAATTTCCTCGATCATCGGTTATCCTCAGGCCATCGCCAGCCTTCGGAGCCACCATGACCTCTCCTCGTCTGCTCGTTCCCCTGAGCTTTGCCCTGCTTGCTGCTTGCGCGCAACAACCGTCGCAGCCCGTTGACCTGGACGCCGAAAGCGAATGCCCCAAGCGCCTGCAGGTCGGCCAGATCCTCACGCTTACCTTGCCCAGCAACCCCACCACCGGCTATCGCTGGCTGGTACAGAACCCGGCGCCCAACGTGTTGCAAAGCCTTGGCCCCGAGGTTTACAGCGCGCCTGAAGACACCGGCATCGTCGGCAGCTCGGGCATGTCAACCTGGCGCTTCCAGGCCCGCGCGACTGGCGAAGGGAACCTGGTATTGGTCTACCAGCAACCCTGGGCCCCGGAAGTGCGCCCGGTGCAGACCTTCGATTGCGCCATTCGGGTCAATTGAACGCAAAGCGCTGGTCAGCCAACCATGCATCCAGGCTGCGGTTTGGCTAGAATGCGCCCCCTGCCTATCACCAGCCGCCTGGATTCGCCGTGAGCAAACAACCCGACCGCCTTTTCTCCCAACCCTTGGAGCAGGTGCCCGACTTCGTCTTCAACGAAGACGTCGTGCGTGTGTTCCCGGACATGATCAAGCGCTCGGTACCCGGTTACCCAACCATCGTCGAGAACCTCGGCGTACTGGCCGCTCGGTTCGCCCAGCCAGGCACCGCGCTGTACGATCTGGGCGCATCGCTGGGTGCCGTTACCCAGTCGCTGCGTCGCCATGTACGCAGCGACGGCTGCAGGGTAATCGCGGTGGATAACTCCGCCGCCATGGTCGAGCGCTGCCGCCAGTACCTCACTGCACAAGATTCGATGTTCCAGGAGTTGCTGCCGGTGCACGTGCTGGAGGCCGATATCCTTGCCCTGCCCTTCGAGCCCGCCTCGGTCGTGGCGATGAACTTCACCCTGCAGTTCATCGCCCCTGACCAGCGCCTTGAACTGCTCGGGCGAATCCGCCAGGCGCTGCTGCCCGGCGGCGCGCTGATTCTCTCGGAGAAGCTGCGCTTCGCCGATGAGCAAGAGCAGGACCTGCTCAATGAGCTGCACCTGGATTTCAAACGGGCCAATGGCTACAGCGAACTGGAGATCGCCCAGAAGCGCAGCGCCATCGAGAACGTGATGAAGCCCGATACACTCGAAGCCCACCAGGAACGCCTGCGCGCAGCCGGCTTCTCGAAAGTGGTGCCTTGGTTCCAATGCCTTAACTTCGCCTCGTTGATAGCCCTGCCATGATCGATCTGTCTCCCCTCGTCCGCCGCCTGGCGGGCACGCCTCTGGCTTCCTGGTCGCAAGGCCTGCAAGCGCAACTGGACGCCAAGCTGGAAAAGGGCCACGGTGACCTCGACCGCTGGCGCGGGGCGCTGGAAGCCCTGCCCGCCCTGCAACCCAGTGAAATCGACCTGGTCAACGGGTTGCGTCTGGATTGCGACTGCGACGACGCCACCCGCGCGCAGATGCGCCAGGCATTGATGGGCCTGTCGCCCTGGCGCAAAGGGCCGTTCGACCTGTTTGGCGTGCACGTTGACACCGAATGGCGTTCGGACTGGAAGTGGTCGCGGGTCGGCCCGCACCTGGACCTCAAGGGCAAACGCGTACTCGACGTGGGCTGTGGCAATGGCTACTACCAGTGGCGCATGCTCGGTGCCGGCGCGGACATGGTAATTGGCGTCGATCCCAACTGGCTGTTCTTCTGCCAGTTCCAGGCCGTGCAGCAATACCTGCCGGAGTTGCCGGCCTGGCACCTGCCGTTCGCCCTGGAAGACCTGCCCGCCAACCTGGAAGGTTTCGATACCGTGTTCTCCATGGGCGTGTTCTATCACCGCCGCTCGCCCATCGAGCACTTGCTGGCGCTCAAGGACTGCCTGGTCAAAGGTGGCGAGCTGGTGCTGGAAACGCTGGTTATCGAGGGCGACGAAAACCAGGTGCTGGTGCCTGAGGACCGCTACGCACAGATGCGCAATGTCTGGTACCTGCCGTCGGTACCGGCGCTGGCCCGCTGGCTGCGCCGTGCCGGCTTCAGCGATGTGCGCTGCGTCGACGTTAGCGTGACCAGCGTCGAGGAACAGCGCAGCACCGAATGGATGCGCTACCAGTCGCTGAGCGACTTCCTCGACCCGAACGACCACAGCAAGACCGTCGAAGGCCTGCCAGCCCCACGCCGCGCCACCCTGCTGGCGCGCAAATAAAAAAGGCGCCCGCATGGGCGCCTGAATACACCTGCGGCGAGGAGCCGTCGCGGCGCAGGTGTTGTTAGCTCAATCCTTGGCCACCTCACGCGCCTTCTCTTGCGCCTTGCGCTCGCGCTCGGCAGCAGCCTGTTGCTTGTCGCCATGCAGTCGCTGCTGGTCTTCGCGGAAGGCTTGCCAGAACTGCCTGGAGCGCTCCGCACCGCCCTCGGCATAAACACTGGCGCTGCCCAGGGCAAGGGTGGCCAACAGCAGGTATTTGGTCAGGTTCATCGTGTTTGCCTCGTAATAACCGATCGGACACGGCCATCCTAGCGAGGGCTGGCTAACGGCAAGGTGAGGCGGGGATTACAGTCCTGCAATGTGGCCTTGTGTGGACTGTTCGGGCCTCTTCGCGGGTAAACCCGCTCCTACAGGAACGGGTTTATCCGCGAAGAGGCCCGAACAGACCGCCAGATAACAGCAGAATTACAAATTCGTTATCTGCAACGCTGGCCTTTTTTCATGCCGTAACATGGGGCCCTTGACCCTGATGTCACTACAGGGTCAAGAATCGCCCCCTTTCAACACACCGAGCCCCCAATGCGCCTACTGATCATCGAGGACGAGCTGCGTACCGCCGACTACCTGCAACAAGGCCTGCGCGAAAACGGTTACGTGGTCGACTGCGCCCGCACAGGCACCGACGGCCTGCACCTGGCCCGCCAACAGGCCTATGACCTGGTCATCCTCGACGTCAACTTGCCCGAAATCGATGGCTGGACCGTGCTGCAGCGGCTACGTGCCGAATCGGCCACGCGCATCATGATGCTTACCGCCCACGGTCGCTTGGCCGATCGGGTAAGAGGCCTGGACCTGGGCGCGGATGACTACCTGCTCAAGCCTTTTGAGTTCCCTGAGTTACTGGCCCGCATCCGCAGCCTGCTGCGCCGCAACGACCAGCAACTGCAACCCAGCACCCTGCGCGTCGCTGATCTGGAACTGGACCCCGGCCGCCACCGCGCCTACCGCGCCGGGCAACGCATCGACCTGACCGCCAAGGAGTTCGCCCTGCTGCACCTGCTAATGCGCCAGACTGGCGAAGTGTTGTCGCGCACGCAGATCATCTCACTGGTGTGGGACATGAACTTCGACTGCGACACCAACGTGGTCGAGGTCTCGATCCGGCGCCTGCGGGCGAAGATCGACGACCCGTTCGACAACAAGCTGATCCATACCCTGCGTGGTGTGGGCTACGTACTTGAGGCTCGCCTTTGAAAAACGCCAGCCTGTCGTTACGCCTGGGCCTGAGCGTGACATTGATGGGCGCCGCATTGGTGCTGCTGCTGGCCTGCCTGGCCGTGTTTGCCCTGGATCACGAACTGGACAGCCGCGCGCGCAAGGATTTGGCGCGCAAGATGCTTCAGGTCGAGCACAACCTGCGTGTGGATCTGCGCAGCGAGGACCTGGGCAGCCGCGCCCACCCACTGCTGGACCTGGTGATGGGGCATGACAACCTGAGCCTCAGTGTGCTGGCTCTCGACGGCCGTCACCCCCACCTGCTCAGCCTCGGCCCGGCCCTGGAATCGCGGGTCGGTGAACTGCACACCGATGCGCGCCTGGCCTTTCACGCCTGGCGTGACAGCGGCGGTAACCAGATTCTCACCGTTACCCGGCTGATGCGTCTGCGCGACAACACCCCCGTCAAGGTGATGATGTCGCTCAACCGCGCCGACGACAACGCCCTGCTACAGGCCTATCTGCACTCCACGTTACTCGCATTGCCACTGCTACTGGTTTTGATCGGTGCAGGGGCATGGTGGCTGATGCAACGCGGCCTGAAACCGTTGCGGCACTTCCGGCGCATTGCCGGGCAGGTGTCGGCCCAGGACCTGCAGCATCGCCTGCCCGCTACCTCCCTGCCGCAGGAACTGGCGGAACTGGCCGGCAGTATCAACGTGATGCTCGATCGACTCGACCAAGGTGTCATGCAGCTGTCGCAGTTCTCTGACGACCTGGCCCATGAACTGCGTACACCGTTGGGCAACCTGATGGGCAAGGCGCAGGTGACACTGGCCCGTGAGCGGGACAACGCCAACTATCGGGAAGTGCTGGAAGACAGCATCGAAGAGCTGACCCGGCTCAACCGCATCATCAACGACATGCTGTTTCTTGCCCAGGTCAGCCAGCCGCATACGCAGATCGCATTGAAACCCTTGACGCTGGCCGACGAGGCAGCGCGGGTTGTCGAGCTGTTTGCCTACAGTGCCGAGCTGAAAGAGATTGAGATAAGCGTTCAGGGCTGGGGAACAGCGCAGGGAGACCGGCTGATGTTTCAGCGGGCACTGTCGAACCTGTTGAGCAACGCCATACGGCACAGTCCAGAGGGTAAACCCGTAGCTCTGTGCATCGAACGCTCGGGCAGCGAAGTACGGCTATCCGTGGAGAACCAGGGGCCGGGTGTGGCGGCAGAGCAACAGTCGCGCTTGTTCGAGCGGTTTTACCGGGTAGGTTCGGGGCGTTCGCGGCTGGAGGGCGGAACCGGGCTGGGGTTGGCGATCGTGAAGTCGATCATGCAGTTGCATGGCGGGCGGGTCGAGGTCAGCAGCTGCCCCCTGGGGCCTACCCGGTTTACCTTGGTGTTTCCTGCCGAGTGATCGGCCGCCTGTACCGGCCTCTTCGCGGGCTTGCCCGCGAAGAGGCCGGTACAGGCGACCAACAATCAGCGCGAAGCTGCCACGATCAGCGCCTTCATTTCAGCCACAGCAGCCTTGAAGCCGACAAACAGGGCATGCGCCACCAGTGCATGGCCAATGTTCAGTTCATTGATACCCTTGATCGCCGCCACCGCCTCGACGTTGTGGTAGTGCAGCCCGTGACCCGCATTGACGATCAGCCCCTGCCCCACGCCAAACGCCACACCATCGACGATGCGCTTGAGCTCTTCAGCCACTTCGGTGGGAGTTTCTGCATCGGCATAACGGCCGGTGTGAAGCTCGATGGCCGGTGCGCCAACCCGACGCGAGGCCTCGATCTGCCGCTCGTCGGCGTCGATGAACAGCGACACCTCGGCACCGGTACGCGCCAGCCGTTCCACTGCAGCCTTGATCCGCGCTTCCTGCCCTGCCACATCCAGGCCACCTTCGGTGGTCAGCTCCTGACGGGTTTCGGGAACCAGGCAGATGTGCGCCGGGCGAATCTTCTCGGCAAAGGCCATCATCTCTTCGGTGACGCCCATCTCGAAGTTCATGCGGGTTTGCAGCACATCCTTGAGCAGCATGACATCACGCTCCTGGATGTGCCGGCGGTCTTCACGCAGGTGCACGGTGATGCCATCGGCGCCTGCTTCCTCGGCGTCCAGGGCTGCCTTGACCGGGTCAGGGTAGCGCGTGCCACGGGCCTGGCGCAGGGTCGCCACGTGGTCGATGTTTACGCCAAGAAGCATGCGGTTGCTGTGAGTCACGAAAGGCTCTCCTGAAGATTGAGCCCAACAGCATACGTCCAGATCAGCGCTTGCGAAACAGTTCCCGGCTGACCAGCGGTTTTGCACCCAGATGAACTGCCAGTGCCTGGCGCATCAGCCGCTTCGCGGCAAGCAAGGCGCCGGGGGCGTCCCAATCGGTTTGGGCCATAGCCAGCAGTTCGGTGCCACGGAACAGGCCGGGCTGCGCCAGCTCTACCCGCTCCAGGCCGGCGTCAACGCGCAAGCGGTACAGGCCATCGGTGGCAATGGGCTGCTCGTTGACGTCATGGTGCAAGGAAAACGCATAACCGAGTTCGTCCAGCAGCCGCCATTCGAACGAGCGCAGCAGGGGCTCCAGCGGGCGCCCGGCACTCAGTGCCTGCAAGGTCAAGGTGTAGTGCTCGAACAGCGCCGGGAACGGCGCTTCGGCAGGCAGCAGGCGCATCAGCAGTTCATTGAGGTACAACCCGCTGAACAGGGCATCGCCGTGTAGCCAGGCGGCGATGCCGGTACTGTCCATACGGCCGACATTCTTCAGCTCGCCGCGACCACGCAGCTCCACCTCCAGCGACACGAACGGTCGCACCAGGCTGCCGCCCTTGCCCCGCGCGCGGCGCAGCACGGCACGCATGCAGCCCTGCGGGGTGAAGAAGTCTACCAGCGCGCTGGTTTCCTTGTAGGCACGGCTATGCAGTACGTAGGCTGGCTGGGGGGTGGGTTGGTCCATGCACTATCTCTGGGGCCTGATGTACGTGTGGGAGCGGGCGTGCCCGCGAAAGCGTCAGTGAACCCACTATCGCATTCGCGGGCAAGCCCGCTCCCACAGGAATAACCGACCAGTCAGGTAATTACAGGTCGCCGTAGCCCAGCGAACGCAGGGCGCGCTCGTCATCGGACCAGCCGCCTTTGACCTTGACCCACAGGTTGAGCATGACCTTGGAATCGAACAGCACTTCCATGTCCTTGCGCGCCTCGGAACCGATGCGCTTGATGCGCTCGCCCTTGTCACCAATGATGATTTTCTTCTGGCCGTCGCGCTCGACCAGGATCAGCGCGTGAATGTGCAGCACATGGCCCTGCTGCTTGAATTCCTCGATTTCGACGGTGATCTGGTACGGCAGCTCCGCACCCAACTGGCGCATGATCTTCTCGCGTACCAGTTCAGCGGCGAGGAAGCGGCTGCTGCGGTCGGTGATCTGGTCTTCGGGGAAGAAATGATCGTTCTCGGGCAGGTGCTTGGCGATCTGTGCTTCCAGCGCTTCAAGGTTGTGCCCCTGCTGCGCGGAAATCGGCATCACCTCGGCGTTCGGCAATTGCTCTTGGAGCCACTGCAGGTGCGGGATCAGCTCGGCTTTCTCTTCCATGCGGTCGGTCTTGTTGACCGCGATGATCAGCGGGCCGGTCACATACTGCACGCGCTCCAGAACCAGTTGGTCCTCGTCGGTCCACTTGGTACGGTCGACCACGAAGATAACCACGTCGACGTCCTTGAGGGCCGCCGAGGCGTTGCGGTTCATGTAGCGGTTCAGCGCCTTGTCGTTGGCTTTGTGCATCCCCGGGGTATCGACATAGATCGCCTGCACATCACCTTCGGTCTTGATGCCGAGCATGTTGTGACGGGTGGTCTGGGGCTTGCGCGAGGTAATCGCGAGTTTCTGACCGAGAATGTGGTTGAGCAGGGTCGACTTGCCGACGTTGGGGCGGCCGACAATGGCTACATAGCCGCAGCGGGTCGGGTTGCTATCAGTCATTGCCATTCTCCACGCCCAGGGCGATCAGTGCAGACGCGGCGGCGACTTGCTCGGCAATACGCCGGCTAACGCCCTGACCACGGCTCTTGTTGTTCAGCAGTACCACTTCGCATTCGACGAAGAAGGTTCGGCAGTGTGGTTCACCCTGGATATCCACTACTTCGTAACGCGGCAGCTCACAGCTGCGCGACTGCAGGAACTCTTGCAGGCGGGTTTTCGGATCTTTATTGGTGTCGACCAGCGTCAGGCCTTCAAACTCATCGGCCAGCCAGGCCAGGATGCGCTCGCGGGCAGTGTCCATGTCAGCGTCCAGGTAGATGGCACCAATCAGTGCCTCCAGGGCGTCAGCCAGGATCGACTCGCGACGAAAGCCGCCGCTCTTGAGTTCTCCGGAGCCCAGGCGCAGGTAATCGCCCAGGTCAAAACCACGGGCCAGACGGGCCAGGGTCTCACCCTTGACCAACCGTGCACGCAGCCGCGACAACTGGCCTTCGCGAGCCTGGGGAAAACGCTCGAACAGCGCTTCACCGGCAACGAAGTTGAGAATGGCGTCACCGAGGAACTCCAGGCGCTCATTGTTGCGCCCGGCGTAACTGCGATGGGTCAGTGCCAGGAGCATCTGGTCCTGGTTCTTGAAGGTGTAACCGAGCTTTCGCTCCAGACCGGCAAGGGAAGCACTCATGCGGCCACCCGATCGTTGTTCAACGCGTTGTTCAAATCAACATCCTGAAAGACTGTTTGGCTGTGGTCCGCCGATCGATTTGCGGCGAATCTCCCGATCCCTGAGAACACAGCCTATGTCAGAAAAGCATTCGGCGCTGTCTGCTGGACAGCGCCGATGGGTATCAATGGATCAGGCCAACCCGCGACAGGTTGGGCAAGTGGCTGAGTTTGGGCTCTGGCCAGCTCATCCACACCGCAAAAGCCTTGCCGACAATGTTCCGGTCCGGAACCATGCCGTGCAGTTCCTTGGGAATGTTCGGGTCATCCCAGAAGCGGCTATCGTTGGAGTTGTCGCGGTTGTCGCCCATCATGAAGTAATGGCCCGCAGGCACGGTCCACTGCTGGTCCGGCGGCATGCGATAACGGCTCATTTCCTTGCGGATCAGGTGCTCGGTCTCGCCGAGCTTTTCCTTGTACAGCTGAGCGCTGCCCAGGGTACCCGGCTCGCTGCCCACCAGTTGTTCGGCAACGGGCTGGCCGTTGACGAACAGCCGCTTGTCGTTGGTGTAGCGAACTACGTCGCCCGGCAGGCCAACCACACGCTTGATGTAGTTGACATTCGGGTCGCTCGGGTAGCGGAACACCATCACATCCCCGCGTTGCGGGTCACCGACCGCGATGACCTTCTTGTCGATCACCGGCAGACGAATGCCGTACGAGAACTTGTTCACCAGGATGAAGTCGCCCACTTCCAGGGTCGGCTTCATCGATCCCGAGGGGATCTGGAACGGCTCGACCAGGAACGAACGCAGCACCAGCACGATGAACAGTACCGGGAAGAACGACTTGCCATACTCGACCAGCAACGGCTCCTTGTTCAGCCGTTCGACCACCGCCATCTCGGGCTGGCTGACGCTGCCCTGATAGTTGGCGATTGCCGCACGCCGGCGCGGGGCCAGGAACAGCAGGTCGATCAAGCCAAGCAGACCGCAGATGAAGACGGCGATGACTAGCAACAGCGGGAAATTTAGCGACATAGGACCTAGCTATCCAACCTGAGCACGGCGAGGAAGGCTTCTTGTGGAATTTCCACGTTGCCCACCTGTTTCATGCGTTTCTTACCGGCCTTCTGCTTCTCCAGCAGCTTCTTCTTACGGCTGACGTCACCACCGTAGCACTTGGCCAGTACGTTCTTTCTGAGCGCCTTGACGGTTGTCCGCGCAATGATCTGGCCGCCAATGGCTGCCTGGATCGCTACGTCAAACATCTGCCGAGGGATCAGTTCCTTCATCTTCTCGGTCAACGCACGGCCTTTATAGGCCGCGTTGTCGCGGTGCACGATCAATGCCAGGGCATCAACCTTGTCGCCGTTGATCAGTACGTCCAGTTTGACCAGGTTGGCCGACTGGTAGCGATCGAAATGATAGTCCAGCGAAGCATAGCCGCGGCTGGTGGATTTGAGGCGATCGAAGAAGTCGAGCACCACTTCGTTCATCGGCATGTCGTAACGCACCTGCACCTGGCTACCGAGGAACTGCATGTCGCGCTGTACGCCACGCTTCTCGATGCACAGGGTGATGACGTTGCCCAGGTGCTCCTGCGGAACGAGGATGGTCGCGGTGACGATCGGCTCGCGGAAGTCGGCTACCGCCGAGACGTCCGGCAGCTTGGACGGGTTGTCGACGACGATGGTTTCGCCGGTTTTCAACTCCAGCTCGTAGATTACGCTTGGAGCGGTGGTGATCAGGTCCAGATCGTACTCGCGCTCCAGGCGCTCCTGGATGATCTCCATGTGCAACATGCCCAGGAAACCGCAACGGAAGCCAAAGCCCAGCGCGTCGGAGCTTTCCGGCATGTACTGCAGCGAGGAGTCGTTCAGGGTCAGCTTCTGCAGAGCGTCGCGGAAATCCTCGAAGTCGTCGGAGCTGACCGGGAACAGGCCGGCGTAGACCTGCGGCTGAATCTTCTTGAAGCCGGGCAGCACTTCGACCTCAGGGGTCGAGGACAGGGTCAGGGTGTCGCCAACCGGGGCGCCGTGAATGTCCTTGATGCTGGCGATGATGAAGCCTACTTCGCCGGCTTTCAGATCAGCAGTCTGGGTGTGTTTCGGGGTGAAGACACCGACGCTGTCGACCAGGTGCACCTTGCCGGTGGACTTGACCAGGATCTTGTCGCCTTTCTTGACGCGGCCCTGGCGCACGCGCACCAGCGAGACCACACCCAGGTAATTGTCGAACCAGGAGTCGATGATCAGCGCTTGCAGCGGTGCATCGATCTCACCTTCTGGCGCGGGGATGGTGTGCACCAAGCGCTCGAGCACCTCGTCCACGCCCATGCCGCTCTTGGCGCTGCAGGCTACGGCGTCGGTGGCGTCGATACCGATGATCTTCTCGATCTCGTCCTTGACGCGGTCCGGGTCGGCCTGTGGCAGGTCCATCTTGTTCAGGACCGGCATGACTTCCAGGCCCTGCTCGATGGCGGTGTAGCAGTTGGCTACGGACTGGGCTTCCACGCCCTGGCCGGCGTCGACAACCAGCAGTGCACCTTCACAGGCCGCCAGCGAGCGCGAGACTTCGTAGGTGAAGTCGACGTGGCCGGGGGTATCGATGAAGTTCAGCTGGTAGATCTTGCCGTCCTGCGCCTTGTAGTGAAGCGTGACGCTGTGGGCCTTGATGGTGATACCGCGCTCACGCTCCAGGTCCATGGAATCGAGCACCTGGGCTTCCATCTCGCGCGCCGTCAGGCCGCCGCACATCTGGATGAAACGGTCAGCCAGCGTCGACTTGCCATGGTCGATGTGGGCGATGATGGAGAAATTGCGGATATGACTCAAATCACTCACGGGTCAACACTCGAAAAGGCTGCGAGCCGGACGCCCGCCGAAAAATAGCCGGGAATTGTACCTTAAGCTGCTGGGTTATGGGAGATTCCTCTGTCCGACTGTACACAGCAATCATTCCCGCAATTGTGAAGATTCATGAAAAAGGGCAGCCGAAGCTGCCCTTTCGCCTTGCGAAACCGCTTATTCAGCAAGCTTGAAGGTGATGAAGCTGGCACGCCCCTGACGCAGCACGCGCATCGACACAGAACGGTTCTTCGGCAGTTCCTTGGCGATTTCGGTGAATTCCTTGGCCGAACCGATGGCCTGGTTGTTCAGATGGCTGATGACATCACCCGGGCGCAAGCCGATCATGGCTGCCGGACCATCCTGCACTTCCTTGATGACCACGCCACCTTTGAGCTCCAGAGATTTTTTCTGCTCGGCGGTCAGGTCGGCGACCGATACACCCAGGCGGTTGCTGCTGCGCTCGGCGCTGCCGTCGGCACCGGTGCCGATGTCGACATCGTCGTCCGGCAGTGCGCCAACGCTGATGTTCAGGGTCTGGCGTTTGCCGTTGCGGATGATTTCCAGCTTGGCCTTCTCGCCATCCTTGAGGCTACCAACCAGGTGTGGCAGATCGGCCGACATGACGATTGGCTGGCCGTTCATGCTGAGGATCACGTCCCCCACCTGCAGGCCGCCTTTGGCCGCCGGGCCGTCTTCCAACACCTGGGCTACCAGGGCACCCGCCGGCTTGTCCAGGCCGAACGATTCGGCCAGGTCCTTGTTGACCTCCTGAATCACCACGCCCAGCCAGCCGCGGCTGACCTTGCCGTCTTTCTTCAGCTGGTTGGAGACATCGATCGCTACATCGATCGGGATGGCGAACGACAGGCCCATGAAACCGCCAGAACGGGTGAAGATTTGCGAGTTGATACCCACCACTTCGCCTTTCATGTTGAACAGCGGGCCGCCGGAGTTACCCGGGTTGATGGCAACGTCGGTCTGGATGAACGGCACGTAGGTGTCATTGGGCAGGGTCCGGCCCTTGGCGCTGACAATACCTTTGGTCACCGAATGGTCGAAGCCGAACGGCGAACCGATGGCCAGTACCCACTCGCCCACCTTGAGCTTTTCGGAATCACCCAGCTTCACGGTCGGCAGGTTCTTGCCGTCGACCTTCAGCAGCGCAACGTCGGTGCGCGGGTCGGTGCCAACCAGCTTGGCCTTCAGCTCGCTGCGGTCCGACAGGCGGACGATGATCTCATCGGCATCGGCCACCACATGGTTATTGGTGAGCACATAGCCATCACTGGAAATGATGAAGCCCGAGCCCAACGACTGCGCCTCACGCTGGCGGTCGCCGCGCGGCGAGCGCGGCTGCTGGGGCATGTTGCGCTCGAAGAATTCGCGGAACATCGGCGGCAGGCCTTCCAGGTCCGGCATCTGGCCTGCCGCCATTCGGCGCTCAGGCAGCTTCTGTTTGGTACTGATGTTGACAACCGCCGGCGAAGCCTGCTCGACCAGGGTGGTGAAGTCCGGCAGGGCTTCCTCGGCCTGGGCGGTGAGTACCTGGCCGAGCATCAGCACAGCAGCGAACATCATTAGGTAGGATTTCAAGCGTGGTATTGACATACGACTCCCGTCACAACGAGCGGTAGTTTGGAAAGACCCCTGCACAAAGCAGAAAAGGCCAGGCTCTTCAAAGCCTGACCTATAGAAAATTTGCCGATGGATTGCAAATGACAATGCTTTAATTTCATTTCAGGCGTATGCCCATCCGACTTGGCTCGGCATGCAAAAGCGCGCCATTACTGGCGCGCCTGGGCATCCTGGGGGCGCATCGACAGGGCGACGCGTTCTGCCGTACCCAGCGGAATTTCGCCAACCACGGTCACCATCACTTTGCCCTTGGGTGTATTCAGGCGACGCGAGACTGCCGAGGTCGGGCCTAACTGGGTGCGCATGTCGGTGCTGCCATCATCGCTCACTTGCTCGATGAATACCGAAAAACGCGCCAGGCCGTCGTCATACATCAGGCTGCTGACCGAACTGTTGCGCTTGGGATCGCGGCGCACCGAGCTGTTGACCAGCTCGAAACCGGGTGGCAGCCAGTCCGAACGCCAACCCGCAGCGGTATCATTGCTACCGGCCGCCACATGCTGCACAGGCTTGCAGGCAGCACCTGGGCGCAGGTCTGCGTCGCTGGGGATGTCATCGGTATCGAGACGGGTCATCTGGAAGCGTTCCAGCAACTGCCCCTTGTCGTTGAGCATCAACGAACGCAGCGGCAAGCCCGAGTGGCGGTCCAGATGCAATTCGAAAGCATAACGGTGCTGGTCGCGTGGAGTGAGCGTAATGATCACGGCATCACGCCCGGCGACCCGCGACTTGCCTGCCACACTCAAATCGTACCAGCCCATCAGTTTCAGCGGATCAAGCACACGCGGTGCGGTATCCGACGGCGCCACGACTCCGCTGGCCAAGGCCCCGCTGACGCACTCCACCTTGCCATCCACGCGCACGATTTCCTGGGCGGCGCCATCAAGCTGCAACAGCCGCTCGCTGACTTTGCCGCCCTCGACCCTGTGCCAGATGTCGTGGGAGGAGAAACTGCCATTGCGTTCGTAGACGAACGACCCTTGATAGCTCTGTTTTTGCTCGGCCTGTGCCAGCCTGTTCAACCACTCACTCGCCTCGGGCGAAGAGTTGGCCGCCAATGCTGGCACCGTCATGCAGCTGCCTATCAGCAGCGACAGGAGAGGTAGCGCGCGCATGATCCTCCTTACTTAACGGTTTTCCAGGCTGGCGGCGCGGGCATATGGCAATGCGGTTTCAGTGCCCTTGAGCGCAGATTCCTGAGCATGCTGGCGCAGGTAGCCTGGCAGACGCTGATCCCAGCCGGCCTGGTTCTGCAGCACACCATTGGCCATTGGCCCGGTCGGTTGCTCACTGCTCTCACTATAGCCTGCCAAAACGGCCGGGCCTTGCGTTTGTGGCACACTCAGGCCTTGCTGGACAGGCTGCTGGGCAGCAAGCTCGGCCCCAGTGATCTCGTCCTGGTTGTACATACGCACACCCGCCAGCACCGCCACGGTAACCGAGGCAGCTACCGCCAGACGGCCAATGCTGCGCCAAGGGCCTTTCTTGACCTTGGCTGGCACGGCTTCGTCAGCCAGCGCAGCAGAAACCGCCGAGGCGATATCCAGGTTAGGCAGCAGCAGTTCCTTGTGCATGGCTGCACGGGCAACCTGGTAACGCGACCAGGTGGCACGGGTTTCGGCTTCGTCGACGGCGTTCAACACCCGACGTAATTCCAGTTCATCCGCTTCGTTATCCATCACCGCGGACAGCGATTCCTGCAAAGCTTCACGACTCATGGCGGTTCCTCTCTTGGCGCTGTCGCCGCTGTCTCAGGTTTCCTGCAACAACGGCTGCAGGGCTTTATCTATGGCCTCCCGAGCGCGGAAGATTCGAGAGCGCACGGTACCCACCGGACATTGCATGACACTGGCAATGTCTTCGTAACTCAGACCGTCGAACTCGCGCAGCGTCAATGCCGTACGCAGGTCTTCGGGCAGTTGCTGGATGGTGCGATGGACAGTGCCTTCGATTTCATCCCGCAACAACGAGCGCTCTGGGGACTCGAGATCCTTGAGGCCATGATCGCCGTCGTAAAACTCCGCGTCCTCGGAGCTCACATCACTGTCTGGCGGCCGTCTTCCACGGGACACCAGGTAGTTCTTCGCCGTGTTGATGGCGATGCGGTACAGCCACGTATAAAACGCACTGTCGCCGCGGAAGTTGCCAAGCGCACGGTAGGCCTTGATGAAGGCTTCCTGTGCTACATCCTGGGCCTCGTGGGTATCGTGAACAAACCGCACGATCAACCCGAGAATCTTGTGCTGATACTTCAGCACCAACAGATCGAAAGCTCGCCTGTCGCCGCGCTGCACGCGCTCGACAAGCTGCTGATCCTCTTCCTGGGTTAGCATGAACACTCCTCAGTGAACTCGAAGGAGCGTTGCATCAGCCATCGTTCAGGCTTGCAACCATAGACTCGGGCTTTGCGCAAAAGTTCTCCCCTCCAAGCAAGTTTCCTGCAGCCCTTTGTCGGCTTGCACGGAAGACGCGGCGCGGTCACAGCCGGCAACGTCGATAATCAGGTTTCAAATACGCAGGGGTAAAGCCCGGAAAGGCCTGCCGCCCTGCGTCGCCGCGGCAAATTGTGGCGTACGGGCAGCCTTCATAGGATTTCCGGCCATGTCGGAAAGTTCCCACAAAGGTTGTCGCAACCTGGCAAGTAGCATGGAAATTGGCCACCCGGGGCTGCTATAAAGGCATCCCGACACGTTTAACGATAGTTTCACAATGCCATCCGCGCGTGACCATTGTGCCGTGCCCCTCCCAAAGATTACTAGTGTCCCGACATGAGCCAACAATTCCAACATGATGTCCTGGTGATCGGCAGCGGTGCCGCCGGTCTCAGCCTGGCACTTAACCTCCCCAGCCACCTTCGCGTAGCCGTGTTGAGCAAGGGCGACCTGGCGAACGGCTCGACCTTCTGGGCCCAGGGCGGCGTCGCTGCCGTACTGGACAATACCGATACTGTGCAGTCGCATGTCGAGGACACCCTCAATGCCGGCGGCGGGCTGTGCCATGAAGATGCAGTGCGCTTTACCGTCGAGCACAGCCGCGAAGCGATCCAGTGGCTGATCGAGCAAGGCGTACCCTTCACCCGCGATGAGCACTATAGCGTCGACGATGGCGGCTTCGAGTTCCACCTCACCCGTGAAGGTGGCCACAGTCACCGGCGCATCATCCACGCCGCCGACGCTACCGGCGCAGCAATTTTCACCACGCTGCTGGAACAGGCTCGCCAGCGCCCGAACATCCAGCTGCTGGAGCAGCGGGTGGCGGTCGACCTGATCACTGAGCGCCGCCTGGGGCTACCCGGCCAACGCTGCCTGGGCGCCTACGTGCTCGACCGCAATACCGGCGAGGTAGACACTTTCGGCGCGCGCTTCACCGTGCTGGCCACTGGCGGTGCGGCCAAGGTCTACCTCTATACCAGCAACCCCGATGGCGCCTGCGGCGACGGTATCGCCATGGCCTGGCGGGCCGGCTGCCGGGTGGCGAACCTGGAATTCAACCAGTTCCACCCCACCTGCCTGTATCACCCGCAGGCCAAGAGTTTCCTGATCACCGAAGCCCTGCGCGGCGAGGGCGCCCTGCTGCGCCTGCCCAACGGCGAACGCTTCATGCCGCGCTTCGACCCACGCGAAGAGCTGGCCCCACGGGACATCGTGGCCCGCGCCATCGACCACGAGATGAAGCGCCTGGGCGTGGACTGCGTATACCTGGACATCACTCACAAGCCTGCGGACTTCATCAAGAGCCACTTCCCCACCGTGTACGAGCGCTGCCTGGCCTTTGGCATCGATATCACCCGTCAGCCGATCCCGGTGGTGCCAGCGGCGCATTACACCTGCGGCGGAGTGATGGTCGACGATTGCGGCCACACCGACGTGCCTGGCTTGTATGCCATCGGCGAAACCAGTTTCACCGGCCTGCACGGCGCCAACCGCATGGCCAGCAACTCGCTGCTGGAATGTTTTGTATATGGTCGCGCCGCCGCTGCCGACATCCAGGCGCACCTGGAGCAAGTGGCCATGCCCAAGGCCCTGCCCGGCTGGGACGCCAGCCAGGTGACCGACTCGGACGAGGACGTGATCATTGCGCACAACTGGGACGAACTGCGGCGCTTCATGTGGGACTACGTCGGCATCGTACGCACCAGCAAGCGCCTGCAGCGGGCCCAGCACCGCATTCGTCTGCTGCTGGATGAAATCGACGAGTTCTACAGCAACTACAAGGTCAGCCGTGACCTGATCGAGTTGCGCAACCTGGCGCAGGTGGCCGAACTGATGATCCTGTCCGCCATGCAGCGCAAGGAAAGCCGTGGGTTGCATTACACACTGGATTATCCGGGGATGCTGGACGAGGCCAAGGACACCATCCTTAGCCCGCTCTGAAACGGCGTCGCGGCCTTCGCGGGCTCGCCCGCTCCCACAAAGGGTTAACTGCCTTGCAGTTTTGCGCAGTACCTGTGGAAGCGGGCGAGCCCGCGAAGAATCCGACCCGGCCTTGATCTATGCCCGGCCCACCGCGGCCCAGCGCCGCCGGCTGAACTTCAACCGCACCCGCAATCGCCGATGCTCATCCGGCCCCAGCGCATCCCCCGGTACGCACTGGCTCTGCCCCAACCACCGCCCCGCCCGCTCAAAGCGCAACACCACCAGCCCAGGCAAAGCCAGGCTATCCCGGCACAAGCACACTGACTGCCACCCGCAGGCACGGCTGAACACCTGCCAGCCCCGCACATCACGGCGCAGGCCGACAACAGCCTGGTCATGGGTCAGCAGGATACGTCGGGGAATGGCCCAGCCAGCGTGGGCCGTGCAGGCGGTGACAACCGAAATGGCCAACCACCCGGGCAGCGGGCTCGCCCACACGGCAAGCCACGCCAGTACCTGACAAGCCAGGTAGGCCGCCAGCAGCAGGCGCGAGCCTTGCCAGCGGCACTCGAAGCATTCACTTGGGCTGGACACGGTCCAGAATGATGCGGACCATGCGCTGCAGTTCCGGGTCTTCGGACTCGGTGCGCTCCATGAACCAGCCGAACATGTCCTGATCCTCGCAGCTCAAGAGACGCACGTACAGTTCACGGTCGGTCTCATTGAGGGTGGGGTAGACTTCCTGGGTGAAAGGCACCAGCAGTACGTCCAGTTCCAGCATGCCGCGGCGGCTGTGCCAGAAAAGCCGGTTGAGTTCAGTTTGTTCGACCATGGGGCCCTCCTCGAATGGGCCGCCAGTATACAGCCAGGCGCGCGAAGCGACACCGGGCGTTGGTCTAGTCACCTACCTATTTTGTTACCGGCGTTCTATGATGGCCGCCAGTCTTTAGCCACCGCGATGACCCATGGCCGATTCCGCTTTCTTCTGCCCCCTGTCCCACGAGGGCATCCTCGCCGTCCGCGGCTCCGATGCAGGCAAGTTCCTGCAAGGCCAGCTGACCTGCAACATCAACTATCTCAGCCAGGAATACGCCAGCCTCGGCGCCCGCTGCATGGTCAAGGGGCGCATGCAGTCGAGCTTCCGCATAGTGCCCGAAGGCAACGGCTACCTGCTGGCCATGGCCAGCGAATTGCTTGACGCGCAACTGGCCGACCTGAAAAAGTACGCCGTGTTCTCCAAGGCCACGCTGACCGACGAAAGCACCGCTTGGGCACGCTTCGGCCTGCAAGGTGGCGACTCTGTTCTGCAGGCGCTGGGGCTTGTCGTGCCCGCAGCCGCCGGTAGCACCGTGCGCCATGATGGGCTGATCGCCATCACCGCATCCGCTGGCCGTGTTGAACTGTGGGTGCCGGCGGCGAACGCAGAGCCTGTACGCCAGGCCCTTGCCGCAGCGCTGCCCGAAGGGGGTATCAACGACTGGCTGCTGGGGCAGATTCGTGCAGGTATCGGCCAGGTCATGGGCCCGACCCGTGAGCTGTTCATCCCGCAGATGATCAACCTGCAGGCCGTCGACGGCGTCAGCTTCAAGAAAGGCTGTTACACCGGCCAGGAAATCGTCGCCCGCATGCAGTACCTGGGAAAACTCAAACGCCGCCAGTACCGCCTGGCACTGGACCAGCAGGCCATTCCTGCCCCGGGCGCCGAGATTTTCTCGCCCACCCATGGTTCGTCAGTCGGTGAAGTGGTCATTGCTGCCGGCAACGGCGCGGGCTGCGAACTGCTTGCCGTGCTCAGCGCCGAGGCAGTGGAAGACGGCAACCTGCACCTGGGCAGCCTCGAAGGCCCGCGCCTGCAGGTACTGACCCTGCCTTACGAACTGGACCGCGACCGGGAAATCCAGCGCTGACCAGCCTGCCCCACCCCTGTGGCGGGGCCGCACCACCACTGCGGTAGACATGCCCATGAACAAGCTGGCCGAGTTGGTTCAAGCACAATTGCTCGACGCCATCGAAAAGGATGACCTGGTCCTGCCCACCCTGCCCGAAGTTGCCTTGAGCATCCGCGAAGCAGCGGAAGACAGCGAGATCAGCGTAGCGGCCCTGAGCAAGGTGATCGGTCGCGACGCGGCCCTTTCAGCGCGCCTGATCAAGGTCGTCAACAGCCCACTGCTGCGTGCTGCGGTCGAGGTTACCGACCTGCACACCGCCATCACGCGACTAGGCATCAACTACAGCTGCAACCTGGCCATCGGCCTGGTGATCGAGCAGATTTTCCATGCCCGCTCGCCGGCAGTCGAGCAGAAACTGCGCGATATCTGGGCCAGTAGCCTGGAAGTGGCGGGCATCAGCTACGAAATCTGCCGCCGCTTTACACCTCTCAAGCCTGACCAGGCCACCTTGGGTGGGCTGGTCAACCAGATTGGCGCGCTGCCGGTACTCATCTATGCCGAAGAGCACAACGAACTGTTGTCCGACCCGGTTTGCCTGCATTACGTGATCGAGCAACTCCAGCCCGTGCTGGGGGACAAGATCCTCAAGGCCTGGGAGTTTCCGGAGCAGTTGGTCCACCTGCCAAGCCAGGTTCATGACCTGGACCGCCAGACGGACAAGATCGATTACATCGACATCGTGCAGATCGCCCGCTGCATCAGCCAGCGCGGGCGCCACCGGCCATTGGCTGCGCTACCGGCTTACCGCCATCTGGGGCTGCCGTTTGGCACCGAGCTGGAGGTCGATGAACTGCTGGAAGCGCGGAGCATGTTGCGCTGAGCTGTAACAGCCTGCCAGGGCCTTTTCGCGGTGAACCGCGAAAGGGTCGACACAGGCAAGCCATCAATCCGCTATAAAACTCACCCGTACCCGCAACCCGCCCTTCTCACCATCATGCAGGCTCACCTGCGCCAGGTGCGCCCGACAGATCTCGCCAACGATCGCCAGCCCTAACCCACTGCCCTGCGCGCTTCGCCGGTAGAACCGTTCGAACACACGCTCGCGCTCGGCCTCGGGAATACCTGGCCCGTCGTCTTCCACTTCCAGCACTGCCGGCGCCTTTACCCGCAAAATCACATTGCCACCCGCTGGCGTATGCGCCAAGGCATTGTCCACCAGGTTGCTCAACAACTCGTTGAGCAACGTCGGCTCCCCTTTCAGCCATACCGGCGCCTCGGCCTCCAGCGCCAGCGCCACCCCGCGCTTGTGCGCCAAAGGCGCCATGGCCATGCCCAGCTCGCGGGCCAACTGGCTCAAATCCAGACGCTGCGCACCGCCTTCGGCGATTGCCCGTGCGCCATTCTCGACCCGCGCCAACGACAACAACTGGTTGGCCAGGTGAGTCAGCCTGTCGGTACCCTGGGCTGCAGACTCCAAGGTCTGCCGCCACTCCTGTGGCTCGGCCGAGCGCAAGCCCAGCTCGACACGTGCCTTCAACGCCGCCAGCGGCGTTCGCAGTTCGTGGGCCGCGTCGGCAATGAACTGCGCCTGGCGCTCGAACTGGCCGCGCAAGCGCTCGGTAAAGTGGTTCAAGGCACGCACCAGCGGGCTCAGCTCACGCTGTACCTGTACCACCGGCAACGCTCGCAAGTCGTCCGGCTGGCGTTCTTCCACTGCTGTGCGCAGGCGCTCCAACGGCCGCAACGCGGCACTCACGGCAAACCACACCATCACCAACGCCCCCAGTGCCAGCATGCCCAGGCGCAGCAGGGTATCGGCCATCAACCCTCGGGCCATACGCACCCGCGCTTCCTCGGTTTCGGCTACGCGGATTTCTGCCATGCCGTTCATGTTCGGCTCGCTTACCGGCTTCAGCAGGCTGACCACACGAACGTCCTGACCAAGGTAAGTGGCGTTGTAGAACCGTGCCAATGCCGGATAGTCATCGGTGCGCGGTGTGCCAGGCGGCGGTGGCGGCAGGTTCTCATAGCCAGAAATCAGCCTTTGCTTGATATCCAGCACCTGATAGTAAATGCGCCCCGCACTGTCATAGGCGAACGTGTCCAGCGCCACGTAAGGCACATCCGCGCTCAACGAACCATCGCGCTGCGACAGGCCCGCGGCGATGGTCCTCGCCGAAGCCAGCAGGGTGCGGTCGTAAGCGGTGTCGGCGGCCTCGCGGCCATTCCAGTAGGCGCTAAGGCCGCTGGCCAGCATCAGCACCACCAGCAACAGTGCCAAATTACCCAGCAAGCGCCCGCGCAGGCTGCCGTTGTCACGCATCGCGGTGCTCAAGCAAATAGCCCAGACCGCGGAAAGTGACGATGGCCACAGGGTGCCCGTCGAGCTTCTTGCGCAGCCGGTGAATGTAGATTTCGATGGCATCAGGGCTGGCTTCTTCGTCCAGGCCAAACACCTGGGCAGCCAACTGCTCCTTGCTCATCACTCGGCCAGGACGAGCGATCAGCGCTTCCAGCACACTCTGCTCGCGCGAAGTCAGCGCCAGGTTGTCGTCACCGAGGGTGAAGCGCCGGGTGTCCAGGTCATACACCAACGGCCCACAACGTTGCTGGCGCTCGCCACCGAGCACACTGCGGCGCAGCAAGGCCTTGACCCGCGCCTCCAGCTCGGTCAGCTCAAACGGCTTGGCCAGATAATCGTCGGCGCCCAGGTTCAGGCCATGGACCCGGTCCTTGACGTCGCTGCGCGCAGTCAGCATCAGCACTGGCAAGGTCTTGCCACGACCTCGCAAGCGCGCCAACACCTCAAAGCCGTCCATGCGCGGCAGGCCGACATCCAGCACGGCCACGGCGTATTCCTCACTGGCCAGCGCCAAGTCGGCCGCCACGCCGTCATGCAGCACATCTACGGTCAGGCCATGGCTTTTCAAGGCCTGGGCCACGCTTTCGGCCAGTTGCAGGTGGTCTTCGACCAGCAGCACACGCATCGGGTTCTCCCTGCTCGGGTGGGACGGTGGCGCGGAGTGTACCGCTGTCATCACGCCTGTGAAGCCCCTCGTGACAAACCTTTCACGCTGAAAGGTTAGCGAAAGGTTCGTTGCCTAGCATCGCACCACGGTCGCCCTTCGCGCCGAAAAAAGCACCAGCAAGGTGCAACGAATAAGAACAATAAACGGAGTCCTCGACGATGCTGTCATCGCAGCCGCAGGCGTTCGCGCCTACCCGTTCCTTTATCGCACGCCCCTCGGCCATCGCCAGCGCCCTCGCGCTTGCCGGTGTCGCCCCGATGAGCCAGGCCGCCTTCTTCGAAGACAGCACGGCCACCTTCGAAACCCGCAACATGTACTTCAATCGCGACTTCCGCGACGGCACCAGCGCGCAGCAATCCAAGCGCGATGAATGGGCCCAGGGCTTCATGCTCAATTTCGAGTCTGGCTACACCGATGGCACCGTGGGCTTTGGCCTGGACGCATTGGGCATGCTCGGCATCAAGCTCGACTCCAGCCCGGACCGTGCCAACAGCGGCCTGCTGCCGACCCACGATGACGGCAAGGCTGCCGACGAATACTCCAAGCTGGGCCTGACCGGCAAGGTGAAGATCTCCCAGACTGAACTCAAGATCGGCTCCCTGATCCCCGAACTGCCGACGCTGCAGCCCAACGATGGGCGTATCCTGCCGCAAACCTTCGAGGGCGGCCTGCTCACCTCCAAGGAGATCAAGGGCCTGACCTTCACCGGTGGCCGCATAGACAAGGCCAAGGACCGCAACGACACCAACTGGGAAGACCTGGCGCTGAACAACAAGAACGGCCGCTTCGGTGGCTCTTTCAACGCTGACAACCTGGCTCTGGGCGGGCTCGACTACCAGTTCACCGACCGCATCACCGGCAGCTACCACTTCGCCCAGCTCGACGATATTTACCGCCAGCACTTCATCGGCATGGTCGCCACCCAACCATGGGGCCCGGGCACCTTGGGTGCCGACCTGCGCCTTGCCATGAGTGACGACGCTGGCGCAGCCAAGGCCGGCAACATCGACAACACCACCTTCAACGGCATGCTCAGCTATGCCCTGGGCGGGCACAAGGTCAGCGCTGCCTGGCAGCAGTTGTCTGGCGAAAGCGCCTTCCCGTATGTGGATGGCGCCAACCCGTACCTGGTCAACTTCGTCCAGATCAACGACTTCGCCGGGGCCGACGAACGCTCCTGGCAGGCGCGCTACGACTACAACTTCGCCGCGCTCGGCGTACCGGGCCTGACCTTCATGACCCGTTATGTCAGCGGTGACAACGTCAGCCGGGCTGCCGGTGGCGAAGGCAAAGAGTGGGAACGCAACACCGAACTGAAGTACGTGGTACAAAGCGGCCCGTTGAAGAACGTCGCCGTGCGCCTGCGCAACGCTACCTTCCGCTCCAACTTCGCCCGTGACGCGGATGAAGTGAGGCTGTTGGTCAGCTACAGCGTGGCGCTGTGGTAACCCCATAGCGGTAATCCGATAACAACAACGCTCACGGAGATCGACGATGACCTTTTCACTGCGCCGCCTCGTCCTCGCTACCGGCTGCCTGCTGTTGGCCGGCAACGCCCTCGCTGCAGAACCGAAACGCCCCGAATGCATCGCACCCGCCTCACCCGGTGGTGGCTTCGACCTGACCTGCAAGCTGGTGCAAAGCGCACTGGTACAAGAAAATATCCTCAGCAAGCCAATGCGCGTCACCTACATGCCCGGCGGTGTCGGCGCGGTCGCCTACAACGCCGTGGTCGCCCAGCGCCCGGCAGACGCCGGCACGCTGGTGGCCTGGTCCAGCGGCTCGCTGCTTAACCTGGCCCAGGGCAAGTTCGGCCGTTTCGACGAAAACGCGGTGAAATGGCTGGCTGCCGTCGGCACCAGCTACGGTGCCATCGCGGTGAAGAGCGACTCGCCCTACAAGACCCTTGATGATCTGGTCGCCGCGCTGAAGAAAGACCCGAGCAAGGTCGTGATCGGTTCCGGCGGTACCGTCGGCAGCCAGGACTGGATGCAGACCGCGTTGATCGCCAAGGCCGCTGGCATAAACCCGCGCGACCTGCGCTACGTGGCCCTGGAAGGCGGTGGCGAAATCGCCACGGCACTGCTGGGTGGTCACATCCAGGTCGGCTCTACCGACATTTCCGACTCCATGCCGCACATCCAGAGCGGCAACATGCGCCTCCTCGCAGTGTTCTCGGAAAATCGCCTGGACGAGCCGGAAATGAAAGACATCCCGACGGCCAAGGAACAGGGCTACGACATCGTCTGGCCGGTGGTGCGTGGTTTCTACCTGGGGCCAAAGGTGAGCGATGAGGATTACGCCTGGTGGAAGGCCTCGTTCGACAAGATGCTGGCCTCAGAGGACTTCGCCAAGCTGCGAGACCAGCGCGAGCTGTTCCCGTTCGCCATGACCGGCGAAGAGCTGGACGGCTATGTGAAGAAGCAAGTGGCTGACTACAAGGCACTGGCCAAGGAATTCGGCCTGATCCAGTAAGCCTTCCACGACCTTTCATAGCCCTTGTGGGTGCGGGTCTACCCGCGCCCACAATCGAGGATTCCCCAATGATCCTTCAACGCATTTTCGCCCTGGCCCTGCTTGCGGTGTGTGCCGCCCTGGCCGTCATGGCCTGGCCCTACCAGGCTGCATTTTCCTATGAACCGGTGGGCCCGCGCGCTTACCCGTTGCTGGTGCTCGGCCTGATGGGGCTGGGGCTGCTGTACCTGGTATTCCGCCCAACGCCCATCGTGCGCAAGGACGACGAACCGGAACTCGATCGCGAGACCCTGATCAAGATCGCCGCCTGTGTCGGCCTGCTGCTCGTCTTCGCCGCCACCTTCGAAGCCCTCGGCTTCATCCTCAGCGCTGTCCTGGTCGGCCTGCCCATGGCCTGCCTGTACGGTGGCCGCGGGCTGCGCAGCGCCATCGTGGTGGTCGGCATGAGCATCTTCCTCTACTGGCTGTTCGACCGCGTGATGGACGTGCCCCTGCCCCTTGGCCTGCTGAGCGTACTGGAGAACTGACACATGGATACCTTGAGCTACCTGGGCCAGGGCTTCGGCATTGCCCTGTCCCCCTACAACCTGGTCACCGCCCTCTCCGGCACCTTGATCGGTACCGTGGTCGGCCTGCTGCCGGGCCTGGGCCCGATCAATGGCGTGGCCCTGCTGATCCCCATCGCCTTTGCCCTCGGCCTGCCGCCGGAATCGGCGCTGATCCTGCTGGCTGCGGTGTACCTGGGCTGCGAATATGGCGGGCGTATCAGCTCGATCCTGCTGAACATCCCGGGCGAAGCCTCGACCGTCATGACCACCCTCGATGGTTACCCGATGGCCCGCCAGGGTCTGGCCGGTGTTGCCCTGTCGCTGTCGGCCTGGAGTTCGTTCATCGGCGCCTTCATCGCCACCTGCGGCATGGTGCTGTTCGCCCCGCTGCTGGCGAAATGGGCCATCGCCTTCGGCCCTGCGGAGTATTTTGTGCTGATGGTGTTCGCCATCGTCGCGCTGGGTGGAATGGCCGGTGACAAACCACTGAAAACCTTCATTGCCGCACTCATCGGCCTGTTCCTGTCGGCGGTCGGCATCGACGCCAACAGCGGCGTGTACCGTTTCACCGGTGACAGCGTGCACCTGGCCGACGGCATTCAGTTCGTGGTGCTCGTGCTGGGCCTGTTCTCCATCAGCGAAATCCTCCTGCTGCTGGAAAAGACCCACCATGGCCACCAGGCAGTCAAGGCTACCGGCCGCATGCTGTTCAACTTCAAGGAAGCGGCCTCGGTGTTCCTGGTCAACATCCGTTGCGGCCTGCTCGGTTTCATCATGGGTGTTCTACCCGGCGCCGGCGCAACGCTGGCCAGCGCCGTGGCCTACATGACCGAGAAGCGCCTGGCGGGTGAAAGCGGCAAGTTCGGCAAGGGCGATGCCCGTGGCCTGGCAGCGCCAGAAACTGCCATTGGTGCGTCCTGCTGTGGCGCCCTGGTACCGATGCTGACCTTGGGCGTACCCGGCTCCGGCACCACGGCGGTGATGATCGGCGCCCTGACCCTGTACAACATCACCCCTGGCCCACTGCTGTTCGAGCAGCAGCCAGATATCGTCTGGGGCCTGATTGCCTCGCTGTTCGTCGCCAACATCATGCTGGTGATCCTCAACATCCCGATGATCCGCATCTTCACCCGTATCCTCGCCGTGCCAAACTGGGCGCTGGTGCCGGTGATCGCCATCATCACCGCGATCGGCGTTTACGCCGTGCATGCCACTACCTTCGACCTGTTCCTCATGGTCGGCATCGGCATCATGGGCTACATCATGCGCAAACTGGACTTCCCTCTGTCGCCGATTCTGCTGGGCTTCATCCTCGGCGGGCTGATGGAGCAGAACCTGCGTCGGGCGCTGTCGATCTCCAATGGTGAACTGGGCATCCTCTGGTCGAGCCCGATCAGCATGGGTATCTGGGCGCTGGTAGTGGCAATGCTCGCCCTGCCGCTGCTGCGCATCTGGCGCAAACGCAGCCTGCAGCGCCGGGCCTTGGCCGATGCCTGATCGGTCGTTGCCATTGTTCGTCGCGACCGGGCTGGTCGGCCTTGCTGGCGGTTTTGCCGCCAGCAAGGTCGGCTGGCCTTTGCCATGGATGGTCGGTTCATTGCTGGCGATCATCCTGGTGCGCTGCCTGACGCCCTGGCAACTTTCGGAAATCCCCAACGGCCGCAAATGTGGGCAGTGGATCATCGGCATCGGCATCGGCCTGCACTTCACACCAGCGGTGATTGAGCAAGTAGCCAGCCATTTCGCGCTGATCTTCTTCGGGGCGTTGTTCACCACCCTGTCCAGCGTGATCAGCGTATGGCTGCTGCGGCAAACCGGCGAAGACCGTGCCACAGCGTTCTTTGCCAGCATGCCAGGCGGTTCGGGAGAAATGGTCAACCTTGGGGCGCGCAATGGCGCGGTGCTCAGCCAGGTGGCGGCAGCGCAGAGCTTGCGTGTGCTGGCAGTGGTGCTGTGCGTGCCGGTGCTGTTCAAGTTCTTGCTGGGTGACGGTGTACCACTGAACCACACCGGTAGCGTGAGCTGGGGCTGGCTGGCGCTGATTGCGCCCCTGGGCGTTGCCGTTGCCTTGCTCTGGCAGCGCTTGCGTCAGCCCAACCCATGGTTGTTCGGGCCATTGCTGGTAGCAGCTACGGTCAGCCTGGCCGGCAACCTGCAGATCGCCCTGCCCAATGGCGCCAGCCAGATCGGCCAGTGGCTCATCGGCAGCGGCCTGGCCTGCCATTTCAACCGCGCGTTTTTCCGCCGCGCACCGTCGTTCCTGGGGCGCACCTTGATGGCCACGGTGTTGTGCATGGCGATTGCCGCCACTGCTGCGTGGGTGCTGAGCATGATGACTGCACTGGACTTGCGTTCGCTGACACTGGGGATGATGCCTGGCGGGATTGCCGAAATGAGCCTCACGGCCGAAACGTTGCAGTTGTCGGTGCCACTGGTTACGGCGCTGCAGGTAATGCGCCTGATTCTGGTGTTGTTTCTTGCAGAACCGCTTTTCCGGTTGTGGGACAACAGGCATTCAAGCTGCAAGCACCCTGAAGATAGATAGTTACCACTTGCTCAATGCCCGGGTGAATAGAGTCGGATTGCTGCCCTGATCGCCAGCAAACCCACACTTCCCGGCATTCAAGAGGTAAAGATGAAAGTCCTTCTTTCTTGCAACTATCGCTCGGCTATTGCCTGGGCATGCCTTGCCTTTAGCGCAGGCAGTCTTGCCGCAGAGTCACCTGCCCCCGTCCAGATCAACGTCGTGGCTATCAATGATCTTCACGGCTACCTGGAACCCAACCCCCAAGACTACGCCGGCGCACAAGGCGCTACCCGCCTGACCTACGGCGGCATCGCCACACTCGGCGCCATGCTCGATGAACTGCGAACGCAGGACCCCGATCTGCTGTTCATCGGCGCTGGCGACTTGATAGGGGGCAGCCCCGCCATTTCTGCGCTCTGGGCTGACGAGCCTGTGCTTGAGGCCTTGAACGCGATGGGCATGATCGTCAGCGCATCCGGGAACCACGAACTGGATGCAGGCAAGGCCGAGTTTCTTCGACAGATCCACGGAGGATGCGAGTCAACGCGCCCTGAAAAGGCTTGCAAGTTTCGCGGCAACTATCCAGGAAGTGGCTTCCCTTACATAGCGTCCAACCTGATCGATACCACTACGGGCAAACGCTTGTTACCGGCCTATCACATTCAACAGGTAAAAGGGGTCAAGATAGCGTTCGTCGGTGCAGTACCGCGCAACATGGAAAAAGTGGTTTCGGCCAGAGCATTCGCAGGGCTCAAGGCCACAGATGAAGCGCAAGCCATCAATGACGTAATTCCGGAGCTCAAAGCCAAAGGTGTCAATGCAATCATTGCGGTCATGCACCAGGGAGGGGATACCGCCGAGCCGTTCGACACGAAGGATTGCAGTCAGCTGGGGGGGGCGATCGTCGACGTGGCGAAGCGGCTGGATCCTGCGGTAGATGCCGTCATCAGCGGTCACTCGCATGCCAGCTATCAATGCAAGGTGGGTGATCTGAGCATCACTCAGGCTGGCAAATACGGCCACTTCCTGACTCAGTTGAAGTTGCAGGTGACGCCAGGCACCCATCACGTCACGAACATCACCGCCCGCAATATTCCTGCTGACCCACAGAACTACCTGCCGAATGCCAAGTTGACGAGTTTGCTGGAGGAAGTGCGCCAGCGGTCCGGGGAAAAACTGCTCGAACCCATAGGACGCATCTCGACGGCAGAACTTGACCGCGAAGAAAATGCCGCCGGTGAAACAACCTTGGGGAACCTGGTCACGGATGCCCAATTGGCCATGACCCAAGCGTTTCAGACACAGGTTGCCTTTCTCAACCTGGGTGGGCTGCGAAGTGACCTGATACAACCTGCCGATAGCGACCTGACCTACGAACAATTATTCGCCGTACAACCGTTCAATAACCCTCTGATAGTTCAGGAACTGACAGGCAGGCAGATTACCGAACTGCTCAACCTTCAATGGAACAGGGGCAGTTTCAATCCGCTGCAAGTATCGAAGGGTTTTCATTATGAGTGGGATGGTTCACGGCCTGTCGGCAGCCGTGTCGTCGAGGGGAGTGTGCGTCTTCACGGCAAACCCGTTGAGCCGTTGACCCATTATCGCGTCGTCAGCAACCTTTTCCTGGCCGATGGTGGCGGTGGCTTGGCCACTTTCAAAGAAGGAAGGCGACGCCAGGACACCGGCATCACCGACCTTGAAGCCTTGGTGGAGTATGTGCGCCAGAACCATGAGCAGGGTATTGCAATTGGCCAGCGCAGCGAGCCGCGCATCAGCATGACGCCCTGAGCGATTGCGTACCCCACCCGCGGTTTCTCACAGTGGGGGCAGTGCCCAGTTGATGGGCCCGAGCCCCCGCTGCTCGAGGAAGCTGTTGGCACGACTGAAATGCCCGCAGCCGATGAACCCGCGATACGCCGACAGCGGTGAAGGATGGACCGACTTCAAGACCAGGTGCTTGGTACCGTCGATCAGCTTCTGCTTGCTCTGCGCATGAGCCCCCCATAGCAGGAATACCACGTTCGGGCATTGCTCACTGACCACCTGGATGATCCGGTCGGTAAACAATTCCCAGCCTTTCTTGGCATGCGACGCGGCATTGGCGCGCTCGACGGTCATGGTCGTGTTGAGCAATAGAACGCCTTGTTCCGCCCAGCTCTGGAGGTAGCCGTGGCTGGGGATCGGGATGTTCAGGTCGCGCTGCAGCTCCTTGTAGATATTGACCAGCGACGGCGGCGTGGCCACGCCCGGTTGCACCGAGAAGCACAAGCCATGTGCCTGTCCCGGCCCGTGGTACGGGTCCTGACCGAGGATGACCACCTTCACCTGATCCAGCGGTGTCGAATTGAGCGCATTGAAGATCAGCGGCCCTGGCGGGTAGATCTCCTTGCCGGCAGCGTACTCGCCACGCAGGAACTCGCGCAGCTGGTGCATGTAAGGCTGGTCGAATTCACCGCGCAATGCGGCCTTCCAGCTGGGTTCGAGTTTGATGCGATCGTCTTCAGTCATGGGGCCTTCCATAAACAATGGCGCGACACTAGGTAAGCCCTTCGCGCTTGTCAAACGATCCGACCGACGACCGGCATGATCGGCCAGGCAAGCCATACTTGAGCGATGACTTGCGAGAGGTAGTCCATGACCATTCACTGCGAGGTACTCACCGGCGTCGATGGCGCCCGCATCGGCATCGCCACCCTGGATGCACCCAAGGCGCTCAATGCCCTGAACCTGCCGATGATCGAGGTGCTGGGCGAACAACTGCATGCCTGGGCCCGCGACCCGGGTATCGTCTGCGTGCTGCTGCGCGGCAACGGGGCAAAAGCCTTTTGCGCAGGCGGCGATGTACGTGCGCTGGTGCAAGCCTGCCGCGACCACCCCGGCAGTGTCCCGCCGTTGGCGGCCTCCTTCTTCGCCGCCGAATATCGCCTGGACTTTGCCCTGCACACCTACCCCAAACCGTTATTGTGCTGGGGTCATGGGCATGTCCTGGGTGGCGGCATGGGGCTGCTGCAAGGCGCCAACGTACGCATCGTCACACCCAGCAGCCGGCTGGCCATGCCGGAAATCAGCATCGGCCTTTACCCTGACGTAGGCGCCAGCTGGTTCCTGACCCGGCTGCCGGGCAAGCTGGGTTTGTTCTTCGGCCTGACAGGTGCACCGATCAACGCCCGCGATGCCATTGACCTGGGCCTGGCTGACCGCTTTCTGGGCGAGCACCAGCAAGAAGCCTTGATCGAGGAGTTGCTGCAACTCAACTGGCAGGAGCAGACCGCCATACAACTGAATAGCCTGCTCAAGGCCGAGCAGCATCGTGCCTGCGCCGAGCTGCCTGATGCCCAGTGGTTGCCGCGACGGCAAGAGATCGATCAGTTACTCGACGTGGCTGATGCTGCCTCAGCCTGGCGCGCGCTGGAAAGGCTCAAGCAGCATGACGACCCATTGCTGGCAGATGCCGGTCAACGCCTGCATGAGGGTTGCCCGCTGACGGCGCATCTGGTCTGGGAGCAGATCCGCAGGGCGCGGTACCTGTCATTGGCGCAAGTGTTCCAGATGGAATACAGCATGAGCCTGAACTGTTGCCGCCACCCTGAATTCAGTGAAGGTGTGCGCGCTCGCCTGGTGGACAAAGACAATCAGCCGCGCTGGCACTGGCCTGATGTGGCGCAAGTGCCGGCGGCGGTAGTCGAGGCGCATTTTGCCAAGGCATGGGAAGGGCGGCACCCATTGGCGGATGTGGGTTAGCTTGCTGATCCGGGGGCTGCTTTTCAGCCCCCGCCTCCACTCACCTAGCGCTGCCAGTTTCCTCCTCGTCCCTGCCCGCGCCGCCCGTCCCAGCGGCCGCGGTCGTCCACCTGCCGATTGGAGTGCCGATCGCCCTGCCGGTAACGCTGGCTGCCATTGCGATAGTCATGGCGATCCCGGTCCTGCCTGTAGTCTTGCCGCTGGCGATTGCCATAGTCATGGCGCGGGTTGCCATGCCACTGGTTCATCCCTGGCTGCGCATATGGCCGGTAGTGGGGTGCAGGGGCCGCCCCACGGTAGTAACGGGGGGCAGGCTGATAGTAGTAGCGCGGGGCTGGCGCCACATAGTAGCGGTCATGGCGGTAATACCCCGGCGCCACATAGCGGTCGGTGGAGTAGTAGTCCGAACGGTAATAGCCCCCGCGCTCGTAGTACGGGGCGCAGGCGGAAGTCATCAGCCCCAGCAGGGTGACCAACAGGATTCGATAGGACATGGCGGCCTCCTGGACCGCTGGAGTGCCCGAGCAGCGGCGCTGGCGAGCGTCGACACGAGATACGTTAATCGACACTGAATAAGACAGTGGCGCGCAGGTGCAGTGCCATTCCTGCAATAACTTGATACAGGTGAAATAACCCTGAAAAACTTGCAGTCATTTGTCGGCCATCTCACTAGAATAAGCGGCTTGGCACACATCACGGGAAGATCATGCCCTTACGTTCCGCTCTGTTCTCGCAGCGCTCGCTGATCGTTACCCTGCTCGTGTTACTGGCCTGCGGCTTCCTGGCTACTTCGCTGCTCAGCTACTTCTCCTCGCGCAGCGCCATCCGCGACGGCATCATCAATACCGAATTGCCGCTGACCTCCGACACTGTCTACTCGGAAATCCAGAAAGACCTGATCCGCCCGGTGCTGATCGCCTCGATGATGGCCCAGGACACCTTCCTGCGCGACTGGGTGCTGTCCGGCGAGCAGGATACCGAACGAATGACCCGCTACCTGGGCGAGGTCACGGGCAAGCAGGACATCTTCACGTCCTTTTTCGTGTCCGATCGCACGCTGACCTACTACCAGGCCAAAGGTGTACTCAAGCATGTCGAACCAGGTACCTGGCGTGATGCCTGGTATTTCCGCCTGCGTGAACTCAAGGCCCCTTATGAGATCAACGTCGATCTGGACATGGCCAACCAGGACAGCCTGACCGTGTTCATCAACTACAAGGTGCACGACTACCAGCAACGCTTCATCGGCGCTGCAGGCGTAGGGCTGAGCGTATCGTCGGTGGTCAAGCTGATCGATCAGTACCAACGCCGCTACCAGCGTGCGGTGCTATTCACGGATGCCAAAGGCAAGGTGCTGCTGACCGGCTCCGAGGGCGGCCCGCATGGTTTGCAAGTCGGCCAGCGACTCAGCGACAACCCTGAGCTGAAAGACATGCTGGCCGAGCAGTTGGTGCCAGGTGAAGGCAGCCACGAGTACCATGACAGCGAAAACCACAGCCACTTTCTCAACGTGCGCCACCTGCCCGAACTGGACTGGTACCTGTTGGTGGACAAACGCGAAACCGGCATCCTCGACCGCATTCGCCACGCTTTGTACCTGAATCTGGCGATCTGTACGATGATCACCCTGGTGGTGCTGGCACTGGTGCATGCCATGGTCCGCCGCCACCAGGCCAGCACCGAAGCCTTGGCCACACTCGACAGCCTCACCGGCCTGCACAACCGGCGCAGCTTCGACCTGCTCGCCGCCCAGGCGCTGCGAGAAGCCCGGCGCGACAGCAGCCCACTGGTGGCCTTGCTGATCGACCTGGACCACTTCAAGGCGCTGAACGACACCCACGGCCACCTGGCAGGTGACGAAGTGCTACGCCAATTCGCCAATGTGCTGCAAGGCAGCCTGCGTCAGTCAGATATACTGTGCCGCTGGGGCGGCGAGGAATTCATCGTGCTACTGCGCGAAGCTGAAGGCCGCCAGGCCATCGAGGTGGCGGAAAAGATCCGCCGACGCACCGAGCAGCTGACCTTCAGTTACGACGACCAGCCGCTGCGGCTGACCACCAGCATCGGCCTGAGCAGCCTGCAACCGGGGGATACCCTGCACGCCCTGCTGACCCGCGCCGACCGCGCGCTTTATCGTGCCAAGCAGGCTGGCCGCAACCGCGTCTGCAGTGAAACACGCCATGAATGACCAGCAACTCTGCCCCGCTTGCGGTGCCCTCAACCAGTGCAGCCTGGCCGACCCACGCCGCGCCACCCAGGCTTGTTGGTGCTACAGCGTGACCATCGACCCGGCCGTGCTCCAGGCCCTGCCCGACGAACTGCGCAACAAGGCCTGTCTGTGCCCGCGCTGCGCCGCCGTTGAAGAACAGCTCCGTCCATCCGCTGCCCACTGATCGTTACCATGCGCCTTGACCGTTTCCTCGCCAACCTGCCCAGCTACAACCGCCAGCAAGTTCGCCTGATGCTGGTGCAACGCCGCGTGCGGGTGGACGGCCAGATCGTCAGCGACCCGCTGACCGAAGTCCGTGAGTTCAGCCGCGTAGAGCTGGACGAGCAACTGCTGCAGGCCGGCCGCCCGGCCCGCTACCTGATGCTGTACAAGCCTACCGGCTGCGTAAGCGCCACCCACGATGCGCAACACCGTACCGTTCTCGACCTGCTGCCAACGGTGTTGCGAGATGACCTGCACATCGCCGGGCGCCTGGACTTCAACACCACCGGGCTGATGATCCTGACCAATGATGGCCAGTGGTCAAGGCGCCTAACCCAGCCTGCTACCAAGCTGCCCAAGCATTATCTGGTGGACACCGAGGACGAGATTGGCGAGCACTATGTGGCCAAGTTTCGCGAGGGTTTCTATTTCGCCTTCGAAAACCTGACCACCCAGCCTGCCCAGCTGGACATCCTCAGCCCCCGCCAGGCCCGGCTGTCGATCGTCGAGGGGCGTTATCACCAGGTCAAGCGCATGTTCGGGCATTTCAACAACAAGGTGGTGGGGCTGCATCGGGAAAGCATGGGGGCGATCCGGCTGGATCCGGGGTTGGCGCCGGGGGAGTATCGTGAACTGACGGCGCATGAGATAGCCACCGTCTAGGCCGCAACAGACAGCCCGGCTCGTCATACGACCGCTCAGCGACAAAAGTCACATTACTTACCGAACGGCACTTGCGCGATCCCCAACCCACTGCTTGAATCCAAATCGTCAGTCTGCATGTGACTACCAAGTCACACCCGCGGTCGATGACACTTTTTGCCGGCCACCCAAGGCCTAGATGCCTTGGGGCACGGCAAATTGCCCGCCAAAAACAATACCGTCGACGCAAGTGCCAAGGATCGACACAGGGCCCCCGGTTTTATCTTCAGGCAAATGCCTACCTGTCATAAAGCACGTGCACCCTAGGTGACGCGAATACCCTTTTTGCGCCAGGAGTCGATGACATGAGGCCAGAAATCGCTGTACTTGATATCCAAGGTCAGTATCGGGTTTACACGGAGTTCTATCGCGCGGATGCGGCCGAAAACACGATCATCCTGATCAACGGCTCGCTGGCCACCACGGCCTCGTTCGCCCAGACGGTACGTAACCTGCACCCACAGTTCAACGTGGTTCTGTTCGACCAGCCGTATTCAGGCAAGTCCAAGCCGCACAACCGTCAGGAACGGCTGATCAGCAAGGAGACCGAGGCGCATATCCTCCTTGAGCTGATCGAGCACTTCCAGGCAGACCACGTGATGTCTTTTTCGTGGGGTGGCGCAAGCACGCTGCTGGCGCTGGCGCACCAGCCGCGGTACGTGAAGAAGGCAGTGGTGAGTTCGTTCTCGCCAGTGATCAACGAGCC
The DNA here is from genome assembly GCA_041879295.1 of Pseudomonas putida. Taxonomy (NCBI): domain Bacteria; kingdom Pseudomonadati; phylum Pseudomonadota; class Gammaproteobacteria; order Pseudomonadales; family Pseudomonadaceae; genus Pseudomonas; species Pseudomonas putida. The sequence goes on from CP047152.1 coordinate 4,617,807, forward strand.
GATGCGCGACTATCTGGACCGTGGCTGCCAGTACCTGGCCGCCTGCGACCGTTATCAGGTCGGCAACCTGGTCAATGACACCATCGGCAAGCACTTGCCGTCGCTGTTCAAGCGCTTCAACTATCGCCATGTGAGCAGCCTGGACAGCCACGAGTACGCACAGATGCACTTCCACATCAACCAGGTGCTGGAGCACGACCTGGAACGTGCGCTGCAAGGCGCGCGCAATATCAACATTCCGGTACTGTTCATCAACGGCGAACGCGACGAATACACCACCGTCGAGGATGCGCGGCAGTTCAGCAAGCATGTGGGCAGAAGCCAGTTCAGCGTGATCCGCGACGCGGGCCACTTCCTGGACATGGAGAACAAGACCGCCTGCGAGAACACCCGCAGTGTCATGCTGGGGTTCCTCAAGCCAACCGTGCGTGAACCCCGCCAACGTTACCAACCTGTGCAACAGGGGCAGCATGCATTTGCCATCTGAGCGGCTCGGCGCCTTGTAGCAAATACCCGCAGGCCACAGGCGCCGACAAGCTTTTTTATAACTTGGGCTTCTAATTCGCTGAAGGTTCTGGTAAAAAGTCCAGCTCAGATGCGGGTATAGTTTAGTGGCAAAACGAAAGCTTCCCAAGCTTTAGTTGAGGGTTCGATTCCCTCTACCCGCTCCACATCGCATTCCCGCATGGCGTTCCAGCAACGTCATCGCAGTCAAAAGGAGCCTTGGCTCCTTTTTTCGTTTTTCCCCTTCCCGTGATCTGGCCCATGGCCATTTACCCGCCGATCCGCTTCAATGCGCATCGGGCCTCAGTGCGTGCAAGCGAAACGGCTTGTGGCGGATATGCTCAATGGATTCGTGAAACCATTCGAAAGGACAACGCATGTTTCTCTCCCACTGGCTACCGGGCCTTGCCAATCTGCTGCACTACCGCCGTGAATGGTTCCACGCCGACCTGCAAGCCGGCCTGTCGGTAGCCGCGATCCAGATTCCCATTGCCATTGCCTATGCGCAGATCGTCGGGCTGCCGCCGCAATATGGCCTGTACGCCTGTGTGCTACCGATGATGGTCTACGCGCTGATCGGTAGCTCGCGCCAGCTGATGGTCGGCCCCGACGCCGCCACCTGCGCGATGATCGCCGGTGCCGTGGCACCGCTGGCCATGGGCGACCCACAGCGCATCGCTGAACTGTCGGTGATCGTCACCGTGCTGGTCGGCGTGATGCTGATTGCCGCCGGCCTGGCGCGAGCCGGGTTCATCGCCAGCTTTTTCTCGCGGCCGATCCTGATCGGCTACCTCAACGGTATCGGCCTGAGCCTGATCGCCGGGCAGCTGTCCAAGGTGGTGGGCTTCAAGATCGAGGGCGACGGCTTCATCCTCAGCCTGATCAACTTCTTCCAGCGCCTGGGGGAAATTCACTGGGTCACATTGATCATCGGTCTGGTCGCCCTGGGCCTGCTCATCTGGCTGCCACGGCGCTACCCGCGCCTGCCCGCAGCCCTCACGGTAGTGGCGCTGTTCATGCTGCTGGTTGGCCTGTTCGGCCTCGACCGCTTCGGCGTTGCCGTCCTTGGGCCAGTACCTGCAGGCATCCCGCAACTGGCCTGGCCACACAGCAACCTGGCGGAAATGAAGAGCCTGCTGCGCGACGCCCTGGGTATCGCTACCGTCAGCTTCTGTAGCGCCATGCTTACCGCACGCAGCTTTGCCGCCCGGCATGGCTATGCGATCAACGCCAACCACGAATTCGTCGCGCTGGGCGTGAGCAACCTGGCGGCCGGGGTTTCCCAGGGCTTTGCCATCAGCGGCGCCGACTCACGCACTGCAGTCAACGACATGGTCGGAGGCAAAAGCCAGTTGGTGGGCATCATCGCTGCACTGGTGATCGCCCTGATCCTGCTGTTTTTCACCGCACCCATGGCGTGGATCCCGCAGGCTGCACTGGGCGCAGTGTTGCTGATGGCTGGCTGGGGGCTGATCGACATCAAGTCGCTGGGGCACATCCGGCGTCTTAGCCGCTTCGAGTTCTGGCTGTGCCTGCTGACCACGGCGGGCGTACTGGGCCTGGGCGTGCTGCCCGGCATCGTGTTTGCCGTAACCCTGGCGATCCTGCGCCTGCTTTACAGCATCTACCAGCCCACCGATGCCGTACTGGGCTGGCTGCCGGGCACCGAAGGCCAGGTGGACATCCGCAAGTTCAAGGACGCCCGCACCGTGCCTGGCCTGGTGGTGTACCGCTTCGACGACGCCATCCTGTTCTTCAATGCCGACTACTTCAAGATGCGCCTGCTGGAAGCCGTGCAAAGCCAGGACCAGCCTAAAGCCGTGCTGTTCGATGCCGAAGCGGTCACCAGCATCGATGTCAGCGGCATCGCCGCCCTACGCGAAGTGCGTGACACCCTGGCGGCCCAAGGCATCTTCTTCGCCATCGCCCGCGCCCGCGGTACTTTCCTGCGCATGCTGGTGCGCTCGGGGATGGCGCGGGACATGGAAGACAAACTGCTATTCGGCTCGGTACGCGCGGGAATTCGCGCGTACCGCGTGTGGCGCAACCGAAACCGCAGTGTGCAAGTGACCGAACAGGGCTGAGCGGCTTTCGTCCTGTTCAACGTGCTGCGCCTTGCTGGCCCTTTCGCGGGTAAACCCGCTCCTACATGGACCTGTAGGAGCGGGTTCACCCGCGAAAGGGCCAGCACAGACAACACAAGACCATCGCCTTGACACCAACCCTCGCACACCTCGCACGACATGCTAAAGTCGCCCCCGTTCCCGCACCACCCAACGGATCCAGCATGCCCGCACTCGATGCCACCCTTACCCCCTGGCCAGAACTCGCCGCCCGCCACCCCTGCGACGCCCTGCTGCTGGGCAATGGCGCCAGCCGCGCAGTATGGAAGCCGTTCGGCTACTTCTCGCTGTTCGAGCAAGCGCAACGCGCAGGCCGCAAGAAAGGCCTGGCGGTCAGCGACCAGGCACTGTTCAAGTCCTTGGCCACGGAACTGTTCGAGCCGGTGCTCAGCGCCCTCAACACCACGGTGCGTACCAATGCCGCCCTGGCCATCAACTCCACCGCACCGCTGAACCGCTACTACTCGATCAAGGAAGCGTTGATCCACGCCGTGCGTACGGTGCATCTGCCCTGGCAACTGCTGCCGCCGGCCACCTTGGCAACCCTCAATCAGGCGCTGCGCAGCTATCGAAGCGTCTACACCAGCAACTACGACCTGCTGCTGCCATGGGCCGTGCAGCACGCCCCGAATGGCTTCGCCGAGCTGTTCGACGAACAGGGCTATTTCGACGTGCGACGCACCGGCAGCGAAGGTACCCGGGTGATGCACCTGCATGGCGGCCTGCACTTGCTCAAGCTGCCCGACGGCACCACCCGCCAGCGCAGCGCTGAAAGTGCCGAACTGCTCGATGGGTTTGCCGTGAACATCCCGGGTGAAGTACCGCTGTTCGTCAACGAAGACCGCAGCGACGAGAAACTGCGCGCCATCCGCAACTCGGACTATCTGAGCTGGTGCCTGGGGCAGCTGGCAGGGGAAAGCCAGGGGCTATGCCTGTTCGGGCAGCACCTGGACAGCAGTGACCGGCACCTGCTCGACGCTGTGCGCCAAGCACGTCCGCAACAGCTGTCCATTGCCATTCGGCCGCTGGGCGAGGCGTCGGTGATTAATCAGAAGCAGCATTTTGCAGATCGTTTCGGGGATTTGCCGGGGACGACGCTGCATTTCTTCGATGCCAGCACCCATCCGCTGGGGCAGGCAGCATTGGCTGTCGAAGTGCCGTCCAGCCTTGAACGAGGGGCTTGAGCAGAAGCTCAATAGGTTGAGTCACAAGCACCAAACACTCGCTCATACGCACTTGAGACATTTACAGCAACGCTCTGCGAGCCAGCTCCAAGGTGCCCTGAGCAAGCCAGTAGTTGCCTTAGGCTCTGTACGAAAAGCCTTTATACTTGTTCATCCTGCGTTGAAAACAGCCTTGGAATGCTCATGTACTCCAGTACACTCCGCTTCCTCGGTTGTTTTCGCCTTGCCTGACCTGCGCCCCAAGACTTTCGTACAGAGCCTAAGAGACCAGATGTCGCTTCGATGAGACGAGCGCTGGTCACAACACTGCAAACGCCTTTCAGCGCGCTCTTGATCGCTTCTTTCGCAGAGGTAGATTCGCGGATAAATACTAGCGCCAATCGAATTGGCTGTCCTAAACCGACCAGCGCAAACTACACCTGCCTTCGGCCAGATGTTCCAATATCGCATCGGTGCCTACTTTTTCGCTCAACTGATACTTGAGCGTTAACCCATATTCCATCGCTACTTCTCCTTCCCAGCATTTGGCGCAACTATCACCGCTTTGCTGCCCAAGCCGTTATCGACCACACGCCTTAACTGGCGCGCAAAATTGCCAGGACGCAGAGGGATGCAATCAGAATACCAACTTCCAAACTCCGAGCAAGACCAGAAATATCCTACAAGCCATTAGGATCGCTCCGTAGTACTTACTTTAAAATGCAACTGCACCTGCAAAAAATCTTGACCGCTCATACGTCTGATGATTCTATCAAGTGCGTCTTATATGTACCGCGCACCATCGCGCCGGGCCTTGACCTGATTCATCAACAGATAAAATAACAGGAAGTCACCCGATGAAATTTATAATTATAGGGTACGGAGCGACTGCAACCGCACTTCTCCCCATACTCTCTGATGAGTTTGGCGACCAGATATCTTCACTTACTGTCATTGACCCACACCCCCGCTGACTATCTCGGCGTTCTCTTGATGGGACATGAGAAGAATGCATATTGGTACGGCTCTGCCCTTAAAAACTGTGCAGCTCAAGCTTTGAATCCCCAAAGTTCTGCCACCACCTTACAAGTAGTTGCAGGTGTAATAGCTGGCATCAGATGGGCCTTAGAAAACCCAAGACATGGAATTGTGGAGGCGGAGGAAATCGATTTCCAGTTCATACTCGGCATTGCACAACCCTATTTGGGAGAGCTGGTCGGCGCATACACAAACTGGTCACCTGATTACAACGCAAAGGATAGCCTTTATCCCTCAACCTACCTCTCATGGCAGTTTGAGAAATTCCTTGAACACGTACAGGACGTACAAACATGGGCTATATAAAGACGGCAATCGGCCTGAAGTGCCATGACTGGTCATCAGTCGAACTATTGAAAGAACTTTCACCTGCTACCATTACCAAAAACAAGAAAGACATCAAGCGTCGCCAAGAAAATTTATGGCACGACATGAGTTCCGAGTTCGATTCGAAGCACTTTCTTCTCTATCTCCTGAAACGTAAAGACCTTAATCTAAGCGATGAATTCCTGGAGTTTACATGCCTTTGGCATCTCGACGAACAAAACCACTACAGAGGCCTGCGCAAGATAAACAGCGTTCTTTACGGACAAAGCGAAGAGCTCATCGAACGCCAGCTGAATGCCAGAGAGCCAGACTTTGGGGCCATTGAAAAATTTCTGACTGATGAATTCACCATTCTGCTCTCTATTGCATTCGATGAAATAACAAGCACAAGAGCCTACAAGCAAGACTTTGATTTTTTTGATAGCTTGGGACCTTCATGTCTGTCAACCTGGATACGTAACGCCGCTAGGGATGAAGCTGCACACTATGGAAACACAATAACAATCTTGAAGCTTCGCCACTCATCAAGATTAAAGGAGGCGCCAACTATACTGGACAACATTTTGGCACATGAAACCTCACAATCATTCACCTACAACAATACATTCCTTTTTGATCATAACACTGACGATTTTTCCCATGAACTATTACAACATAGCAAAAGCACGATCATCGGTGCCCTGGAGCGTCACCCATGACTTGGATATACTTATCTCTAATGGCACCATTACTATGGAGCCTATCCAACATACTAGACAAATTCGCCATTGAACATATAACATCAAATTATATACCCTTTATTTTTCTTCTCAGCATAGGTAATATATTTTTTGCCGCAGCCATACTTACTTTTCTTGATGTCTCTGAAATCGACCCCCTATTCGCCAGCCTTAATATACTTTCTGGGCTTGCTATATTCCTTCAGTATTTCGCATATAGCTACTCCCTGGAGGACATGGATGTTTCGGTAGTGATACCTATCCATCAGTCAGAGCCACTATTTGTTCTGGCGGCATCCATATTAATATTTCACGCTTTCCCCACGCACGAGCAGTTTTTAGGATTTTTCTTGATCACCGGGGGTATTTTATCGCTCTGCCTGTCAAAAAAAACAATTCTTGGGCTAGGAGAAAGAAGGCATGTTGCGATGGTATTTGTATCCGCATTTTTTGGCGCTATATCAACCATCATTTCCGACGAAATACTAAAAAGCAAAAACCTTGAGTTCGTTCTGCTTTTCAACTTTTCAGGGTATGCATTCGGTGGGCTTCTACTGCTGCTTAACCCTGCCTGGAGAAGGCTAATAATTCAGGACCTGAAAGTTCTTAACGCCAGGCAATTTAGCATTTTCGCCGCCACCAATCTATTCGATGTAGGAGGCTACGTATTTTTCATGGCCGCATTGGCAGTAGGCGGCGGCGCGGCCTTGGTCTCAGTCGTTGTTAGTATTCACCCTGTGCTTGTACTTATTTTTGGAATCATCGCCACCCGGTTCTTTCCGAACTTCATTAGCGAAGATATCGCACCCTCTGGCATCCTGAGGAAGTCCATCTCAATCCTGATCATCATATCAGGCATATCGATAGCGGCATTTAATGACATGTAAAAAGCATGAAACTGCAAGAGCCTGGGGCGCGCCAACATTCACGCAAAGATGACCATCAAAGCAATCCATCCGCGCGCAACAATGTTTCCAGGCAATGCTCCTGCACCCCATAGAACGCCTTGAGCTGGGCAATTTTCTCCAGCAACGCCCCGTTATCCCCCGCCTGGCGCCGCTTCACCGCAAGAATCATCTTGTTCTTGTTGGTGTGCTCCAGCGAGATGAACTCGAACACCTTGGTTTCATAGCCACAGGCTTCCAGATACAGCGCGCGCAGGCTGTCGGTGAGCATTTCGGCCTGCTGGCCCAGGTGCAGGCCGTACTGCAGCATGGGTTGCAGCAACCCCGGGCTGTGCAGTTGCGGGCGGATCTGTTTGTGGCAGCACGGCGAGCACATGATGATTGCGGCGTTGCAGCGGATGCCGGTGTGGATGGCGTAGTCGGTGGCGATGTCACAGGCATGCAAGGCGATCATCACCTCGATGGCCTCAGGCACCACGCTGCGTACATCACCACACTGGAACTCCAGGCCCGGGTGGTCCAGGCGTGCGGCTGCGGTGTTGCACAGGTCGACCATGTCCTGGCGCAGTTCCACGCCAGTCACCTGTGCGTCGCGGCCCAGGCTGTTGCGCAGGTAATCGTGCATGGCAAAGGTCAGGTAGCCCTTGCCCGAACCGAAGTCGGCCACCCGCAGCGCCTGTTCCGCCGACACCGGTGCATTGGCGAGGGCGTGATCGAAGACCTCGATGAATTTGTTGATCTGCTTCCACTTGCGCGACATGGACGGGATCAGTGCGCCTTGTGCGTCGGTCACACCGAGGTCGCGCAGAAATGGCCGCGACAGTTCCAGATAACGCTTCTTCTCGCGGTCATGCCCGCTGCCCGCGTCGGCCACACGCGGCGCCTGGGCACCGTGGCGCTGGAGCATCGGTTTGCCCTTCTTGCTGAAGGTCAGCTGCACTTCGCCGTCAGCATCGAACAGGTGAGCATTGCGGAAGCTGTCCGGCAGCAACTCGGCAACCAGCACCTGGGCCTGGTCCAGCGGCAGGTTGCGGGTGATGTCGCGGGTCTGGTGGCGGTAGACCAGCGACAGGCACGGCTGGCCCTTGACCTGCAGCGGCTTGGCAATGATCCGTTGCAAGGTCTGGTCGGCACCGACATGGCGCGCCAGCACCAGCTTGACCAGGGTTTCGCCGTGCAGGGCGGCGTTCAGCAGGTCGAGAAACTGAGCGCGCGCATCCGGCGCGCAAGAGGCAGAAGTACTGGCGGACATGAAAAAGGGAGCCTTGGGTAGCGGAACGCCTATTCTAACGTGCCCCAAGCACCCTGTGGGAGCGCTCTCCAGAAACGCTGGTGCTCCTTCAGTCGAGAATCACCAAACGGTTGGGCAATTCGTTGCGGGCATGGGTTGGCGGCACGTGCTGGCTAAGCAGCTCGCCACACGCCTCGATGCACTCGACAAAGCCCTGGAACGTTCGCCCCTGGCGCACCTGCTCGGCAAAGCGGGCACCGATGGCCGCGCGGGCTTCGGCATCCAGGCAGTGTTCAATACCCCGATCGACCAGTATTTCCACATGCCGCTCCGCCTCGCTGACAAAAATCAGCACGCCCGTAGCGCCTGCTGTGCGCTGCAGGTTCTGCTCGCGAAACTGCTGGCGGGCCAGGCGCGAGGCGCGCCAGCGGCGCAAGGCACGGGGGATCAACCAATCGGCCAGGCGCGGGTTGCGCAGAAGCAGGCACAGGCCGACGAACAACAGCACGTTGCCCATCAGCACACCGCGCACGCTGGGCCAAGCCAGCAGCCAGTGCAACAGACCGGGTACGGCCAGCGCCAGCACGGCGGCCCAGAGCAACGGCCAATAGGCATAATCGTCTGCTCGGCGGGCCAGCACCGTCACCAGTTCGGCATCGGTACGCCGTTCGGCACGGGCAATGGCTTCGGCAATCTGCCGCTGATGGTATTCGTCGAAGGGGGTCATGCCGTCGGTCTCTTGAGCGTTCTTATAGTTGTTATCCCGGCATTCGGGGCTTCATCCGCAGGCGACATATTCAGGCATAATCCGCCGCTGGAAGAATTGCCCGCAAATCGTACAACAATAGCCGCCTGAAAACTTCGGTCGCGCACCTATCACCGTGGATACGGCAGCGGCCCCATAACGGAATTGATGATGAAACTGTCTTTGCTGGGCCTGGCCATGGGCCTTGCCAGTCAGGCGGCCCTCGCCGCCCCCTCCGCCCCGCCCCTGCAGGACAAGCAGGCATTCATCGAGCATCTGATCAGCCAGATGACCGAAGCCGAAAAAATCGGCCAGTTGCGCCTGATCAGCATCGGCCCGGAAATGCCCCGCGACAAGATCCGCGAGGAGATCGCCGCCGGCCGCATCGGCGGCACCTTCAACTCACGCACTGCCCCCGAAAACCGGCCAATGCAGGACGCGGCCATGCGCAGCCGCCTGAAGATCCCGATGTTCTTCGCCTACGATACCGTCCACGGCGAGCGCACCATCTTCCCGATCGGCCTGGGCATGGCCGCTACCTGGGACATGGAGGCCGTCGCCAAGGTCGGCCGCACCGCCGCGATCGAAGCCTCGGCCGACGCCCTGGACATGACGTTCGCGCCAATGGTGGATATCGCCCGTGACCCGCGCTGGGGCCGCACCAGTGAAGGTTTCGGCGAAGACACCTACCTGACCTCGAAAATCGGCCAGGTAATGGTGCGCTCGTTCCAGGGCAGCAGCCCGGCCAACCCCGACAGCATCATGGCCATCGTCAAGCATTTCGCCTTGTATGGCGCCGTGGAAGGCGGGCGCGACTACAACACGGTCGATATGAGCCTGCCGAAAATGTACAACGACTACCTGCCACCCTATCGCGCCGCGCTCGATGCAGGTGCCGGTGGCGTGATGGTCGCGCTGAACTCGATCAACGGCGTACCGGCCACCTCCAACACCTGGCTGATGAACGACCTGCTGCGCAAGGAGTGGGGCTTCAAGGGCGTGACCATCAGCGACCACGGTGCCATCCAGGAACTGATTCGCCACGGCGTCGCCCGTGATGGCCGTGAAGCCGCCAAGCTGGCGATCAAGGCCGGCATCGACATGAGCATGAACGATACCCTGTACGGCGAAGAGCTACCGGGCCTGCTGAAGTCCGGCGAGGTGACCCAGCGCGAACTGGACCAGGCGGTGCGTGAGGTGCTTGGCGCCAAGTACGACATGGGCCTGTTCAAAGACCCATACGTGCGTATCGGCAAGGCTGAAACCGACCTGAAAGACTACTACAGCAACGACCGCCTGCACCGCGAAGCTGCGCGTGACGTGGCACGCCGCAGCCTGGTGCTGCTGGAAAACCGCAACCAGACCCTGCCGCTGAAAAAGGCCGGCACCATTGCCGTGGTCGGCCCGCTGGCGGATGCCCCGATCGACATGATGGGCAGCTGGGCCGCCGACGGTAAACCCGTCCACTCGGTGACCGTGCGCGAAGGCTTGCGCCGCGCCGTGGAAGGCAAGGCCAAGCTGGTCTACGCCAAAGGCTCCAACGTCACGGGTGACAAGGCGATACTCGACTACCTGAACTTCCTCAACTTCGATGCCCCGGAAATCGTCGACGACCCACGCCCGCCTGCCGTGCTGATCGATGAAGCAGTCAAGGCGGCGAAGCAATCCGACGTCGTGGTCGCCGTGGTCGGCGAGTCCCGCGGCATGTCCCACGAGTCGTCAAGCCGTACCACCCTGGAGATCCCGGCCAGCCAGCGCGAGCTGATCAAGGCGCTCAAGGCCACCGGCAAACCGCTGGTGCTGGTGTTGATGAACGGCCGGCCGCTGTCGATCAGCTGGGAGCGCGAGCAGGCCGACGCCATCCTGGAAACATGGTTCGCCGGCACCGAAGGCGGCAATGCCATCGCCGACGTGCTGTTTGGCGACTACAACCCCTCCGGCAAGCTGGCCATTACCTTCCCACGGTCTGTGGGCCAGATCCCGATGTACTACAACCACACCCGCATCGGCCGGCCGTTCACGCCGGGCAAGCCGGGCAACTACACCTCGCAATACTTCGAAGAACCCAACGGGCCGCTTTACCCGTTCGGCTATGGCTTGAGCTACAGCAGCTTCGAGCTGTCGGGCCTGAACCTGTCGGGCAAGGATCTCAAGCGCGGCGATACGCTGGAAGCCAAGGTAACGGTCAAGAACACCGGCAAGGTTGCAGGCGAGACGGTGGTGCAGTTGTACCTGCAGGATGTGTCGGCGTCGATGAGCCGCCCGGTGAAAGAGCTGAAAAACTTCCAGAAGCTGATGCTTGAACCGGGCGAAACCCGCACGTTGACCTTCCGCATCAGCGAGGACGACCTGAAGTTCTACAATGGCCAGTTGCAGCGGGTTGCCGAACCAGGGGAGTTCAATGTCCAGGTAGGTCTGGATTCCCAGGCGGTGCAGCAGCAGAGCTTTGAATTGCTTTGACTGAAAAAGGCCGCCTGTTCCGGCCTCTTCGCGGGTAAACCCGCGCCTACAGGTGCTGCAGAGTACCTGTAGGAGCGGTTTACCCGCGAAGAGGCCGGCCCCGATACCCCAACACCGGATCCGCCCCCAATGCCCTTTTCCTTTCGCGCCCTGCGTCTGGGGCTGATCACCCTGCTGATCGTGCTGGGTACCGCACTCAGCGCCGGCTGGGCCATGCACCAGGCCAAGCGCCAGGCCATGGAAGACGACGCCAAGCGTGCCAGCCAGCAACTGGGCCTGTACGCCAACGCACTGCACACCCTGATCGACCGCTACCGTGCCCTCCCCGCCGTGCTGGCGCTCGACCCGGAACTGATCGCAGCCTTGCGCGGCCCGGTCGACGAAGGCGTTCAGAACGCCCTGAACCACAAGCTCGAACGTATCAATGGCGCCGCCAATTCCTCCACCCTCGAACTGCTCGACCGCACCGGCCTGGCCATTGCCGCCAGCAATTGGCGGCTGCCCAGCAGCTACGTCGGCTCCAACTACGGTTTCCGTCCCTACTTCAAGCAAACCCGCAGCCAGGGCAGTGGCCGCTTCTATGCCGTGGGCGTGACCAGTGGCGTGCCGGGCTACTTCCTCGCCAGCGCGGTGAACGACGAGCACGGCCGATTCCTTGGTGCCATGGTGGTGAAGCTGGAATTCCCCGAGCTGGAACGCGAATGGCGACAGGGCAACGATATCCTGCTGGTCAGCGACGCCCGCGGCATTACGTTCATCGCAAACCAGGATGGCTGGCGCTACCGCGAGCTTCAGCCGCTCAGTGGCGCCGACCGAGCCGAGCTGGCCGAAACCCGTCAGTACGACAAGCAACCGCTGGTGCCGCTACAGCATCAGGTACTGACGCGGTTTGCCCCCTACAGCACCCTTAGCCGCGTGCAAGGCCCCGAGGGTAGCACCGAGTACTTGTGGGAAAGCCTGCCGCTGGAAGGCGAAAACTGGACCTTGCACCTGCTGCGCAAACCGCAGGTCGCTGCAGACGGCCGTAATGCAGCCCTTGGCGCCGCCGCCGTCTGGCTGAGCCTGGTGTTCGCCGCCCTTTTCGTCAGTCAACGCCTGCGCCTGGCACGCCTGCGCCAGCGCAGCCGGCAAGAACTCAAACGCCAGGTCGAGGAGCGCACCCGCGAGCTGCGCACTGCCCAGGAAGGCCTGGTGCAATCAGCCAAACTGGCCGCACTCGGGCAAATGTCAGCGGCCATGGCCCATGAAATCAACCAGCCGCTGACCACCCAACGTATGCAACTGGAAACCCTGCGCCTGCTGCTTGACCATGGTCGCCATGACGAAGCGCGGCAAGCGCTGGAGCCGCTGGAACAGATGCTCACGCGCATGGCAGCACTTACCAGCCACCTGAAAACCTTTGCCCGCAACAGTCCGATGGGCCTGCGCGAACGCCTTGACCTGGCAACCGTGGTCGACCAGGCCTTGCACCTGCTGGAAGCGCGCATTCGCAGCGAGGAAGTGGAGGTGGCTCTGTACCTGGCACGCCCGGCCTGGGTACGCGGCGATGCCATCCGCCTGGAGCAGGTGCTGATAAACCTCCTGCACAACGCACTCGACGCCATGATCGACAAGCGTTACAAACGCCTGGAGATCCGCATCGAACCCGACGGGGAGCTATGGCGCCTGAGTGTGCTCGACTCGGGTGGCGGCATTGCCGAAGCCGACCTGGCCAAGGTCTTCGACCCGTTCTTCACCACCAAACCGGTGGGGGAAGGGCTAGGGCTGGGCCTGGCCATCTCTTACGGCATCGTCCATGAGGCCGGCGGCCAGTTGCGGGCCGAAAACCTGCCTGGCGGCGCGCGCCTGAGCCTTACCCTGCCCCGTGACCTGGAGCCTGTATGTTGAATTCGGTGATCGTCGTCGATGATGAAGCCAGTATCCGCACTGCTGTAGAGCAATGGCTGAGCCTGTCCGGCTTCAGCGTGCAGTTGTTCGCTCGCGCCGAAGAGTGCCTGGCGCACCTGCCGCAGCACTTCCCTGGGGTGATCATCAGCGATGTACGCATGCCGGGTATGGATGGCCTGCAATTGCTCGAACGCCTGCAAGCGAACGACCCCGACCTGCCCGTGATTTTGCTGACCGGTCACGGTGATGTACCGATGGCGGTAGAAGCCATGCGCAGCGGGGCCTATGACTTCCTGGAAAAACCCTTCACGCCGCAAGACTTGCTGGGCAGCCTGCGTCGCGCCCTGGAAAAGCGCCAGCTGGTGCTGGAGAACCGCCGGCTCCACGAGCAGGCCGACCTCAAGTCACGCCTGGAAGTCACGCTGCTGGGCATGTCCCAGGGCCTGCAACAGCTGCGCCGGCAAGTCCTGGACCTGGCCAGCCTGCCGGTAAACGTGCTGATCCGCGGTGAAACCGGCAGTGGCAAGGAGCGGGTGGCCCGCTGTCTGCACGACTTTGGCCCCCGTGCCGCCAAGCCCTTTGTAGCCCTTAACTGCGCGGCCATCCCCGAGTCGTTGTTCGAGGCCGAACTGTTCGGCCATGAGAGCGGCGCCTTCACGGGCGCCCAGGGTAAACGGATCGGCAAGCTGGAGTATGCCAACGGTGGCACCGTGTTCCTCGACGAAATCGAGAGCATGCCACTGGCCCAACAGGCCAAGCTGTTGCGGGTGATTCAGGAGCAGAAGTTGGAGCGCCTGGGGGCCAACCAGAGCATCAGCGTCGACCTGCGCATCATTGCTGCGACCAAGCCCGACCTGCTCGAGGAGGCGCGTGCCGGGCGCTTCCGAGAAGACCTGGCCTACCGCCTGAACGTCGCCGAATTGCGCCTGGCACCGCTGCGCGAGCGGCGAGAGGACATTCCGCTGCTGTTCGAACACTTTGCCCGCGCTGCCGGTGAAAAGCTTGGTCGCGCGGCCCCTCCGCTATCGGGTGCACAGCTGGCGCAGCTGCTGTCACATGACTGGCCTGGCAACGTGCGTGAGCTGGCCAATGCGGCGGAGCGGCATGCGCTGGGGCTGGGTTCGCCAAACATCGAGGTGGCACCTGCCGGGCAGTCGCTGGGCGAGCAGATGGAAGCATTCGAGGCGCAATGCCTGCGTGCGGCCTTGCGTCAGCATGGGGGCGAGATCAAGTCGGTGATGGAGGCTTTGCAACTACCGCGGCGCACGCTTAACGAGAAGATGCAACGGCATGGGCTGGTGCGCGAGGATTTTATTGGGCAGGCATAAGCGGAAATCCGCTCATGACCAGGACCGGGTAGGCGAAAAACCGCTCATCTCGTCGAGATTTCAGACTGCTTTGCAGCCCTTCGCGGTCAGGCCCGCACCTGCAAAGGGCGGCGCAACCCCCACTACTGTGCCGGCTTGGGATATTTGACGCCCTCAAATGAATCAGCCTGCACCCATTTGGCACACCTTCTGCAATTGCCTTGGCAAGCTGCGCCACGGCGCGCTCCACAAAAACAACGAGAAGGTATCCCTGATGGATAACGCCACCTCCCTGCCCGCCGGGGCGGCCACCGCGCCTGCCGCAGAAAAAACCACCGCCAGCCGCTTGAAGTCGATTTTCAGCGGGTCCATCGGCAACATGGTCGAATGGTACGACTGGTACGTCTACGCCGCATTCTCGCTGTACTTCGCCAAGGCTTTCTTCCCGGCCGGCGACTCCACCGCACAACTGCTCAATACCGCCGCGATCTTCGCCGTGGGCTTCCTCATGCGCCCGATCGGTGGCTGGCTGATGGGCCTGTACGCCGACCGCAAGGGCCGCAAGGCCGCGCTGATGGCGTCGGTACTGCTCATGTGCGCGGGCTCGCTGGTCATCGCCCTGACCCCCGGTTATGAAACCATCGGCGTCGCCGCGCCAGTCCTGCTGGTCATCGCACGCCTGCTGCAAGGCCTGTCGGTGGGTGGTGAATACGGCACCTCGGCCACCTACCTCAGCGAAATGGCCAGCAAGGAGCGCCGTGGTTTCTTCTCCAGCTTCCAGTACGTGACCCTGATCTCCGGCCAGCTCATCGCCCTGGCGGTGCTGATCGTCCTGCAACAGACCCTGACCACCGAGCAATTGTACGCCTGGGGCTGGCGCGTGCCGTTCGTGATCGGTGCGCTGTGCGCCGTGGTGGCCCTGTACCTGCGTCGCGGCATGGAAGAAACCGCCTCGTTCACCAAGAAGGAAAAGGCCAAGGAAAGCCTGATGCGCACGCTGCTGCGTCACCCCAAGGAGCTGATGACCGTCGTCGGTCTGACCATGGGCGGTACCCTGGCCTTCTACACCTACACCACCTACATGCAGAAGTACCTGGTCAACTCCGTAGGTATGAGCATCAGTGACTCGACCACCATCTCGGCCGCCACGCTGTTCCTGTTCATGTGCCTGCAGCCGGTGATCGGTGGTCTGTCCGACAAGATCGGCCGCCGTCCGATCCTGATCGCCTTCGGTGTGCTCGGCACCCTGTTCACCGTCCCAATCCTCAGCACCCTGCACACCATCCAGAGCTGGTGGGGGGCGTTCTTCCTGATCATGGCAGCGCTGATCATCGTAAGCGGCTATACCTCGATCAACGCCGTGGTCAAAGCCGAGCTGTTCCCTACCGAGATTCGCGCCCTGGGCGTGGGCCTGCCGTATGCCCTGACCGTGTCGATCTTCGGTGGCACCGCCGAATACGTGGCCCTGTGGTTCAAGAGCGCTGGGATGGAGAGCGGCTTTTACTGGTACGTCACCGCCTGTATCGCCTGCTCGCTGCTGGTTTACGCGACCATGAAGGACACCAAGCAGCACTCGCGGATTACCACTGAGTAACGCTGGCCTGGCAATACTGAAAGGGGCGCTCCATTGCATGGAGCGCCCCTTTTCTATTCAGACCTTTCCTTCTTAACGCCCTATTAATTCCACCTTATCAAGCTGCAATGGCTGGCAGAACGTTGGCGCCCGCGCGAACGCTCCCAAGCCAGGCTTGCGGCCTGAAGCACGACATACTCGGCTAAAAACATCGAACAAATAGATTATTAAGCGCTGTTTTTTGCGCTTTTTAATCAAATTATTCGGCGTAGGATTAAACCCATAGAAACAAACAACTCACAAACCCCTGGAGCAACGACCATGAAAAATAAACTGATCCTGACCCTGGCCCTCTCGGTTTTCGCAGCTGGCGCCTTCGCCGAAGATGGCTTCGACCGGACCGACGCTCACACCTTTGCCGCGGCTCAAACCCAGCCCGCCAGCTACGCTGAAGACGGCTTCGATCGCACCAACGGCCAACGCTTCGCCGAAGACGGCTTCGATCGCACCAACGGCCAGCGCTTCGCCGAAGACGGCTTCGATCGCACCAACGGCCAACGCTTCGCCGAAGACGGCTTCGATCGCACCAACGGCCAACGCTTCGCCGAAGACGGCTTCGATCGCACCAACGGCCAGCGCTTCGCCGAAGACGGCTTCGATCGCACCAACGGCCAACGCTTCGCCGAAGACGGTTTCGACCGCACCGGCGGCCAGCACTTTGCCGAAGATGGCTTCAACCGCACCAACGCGCACCGCATCAGCTGATACCTGATTGCGAGCACCCAGCCCGGCTTCGGCCGGGCTTGATCATTTGCAGGCGAGCTCAGGCTTGGCACACTAGGCACCTTGTCCACCAGGAGGTAGGGCCAACAAGCCCAGCACAGATGTATTACTACGAACCCGCCAAAGGCCACGGCCTGCCGCACGACCCGTTCAATGCCATCGTCGGTCCCCGCCCTATCGGCTGGATCTCCTCTCAGGACCGCGAAGGCCGCCTGAACCTGGCGCCTTACAGCTTCTTCAATGCGTTCAACTACATCCCGCCGATCATCGGTTTCTGCAGCGTCGGGCGCAAAGACAGCCTGAACAACATCGAGCAGACCGGTGAGTTCGTCTGGAACCTGGCCACCCGCCCTCTGGCCGAGCAAATGAACCTGAGCTGCGCACCGGTTGCTGCCGAAGTAAACGAATTCGAATTGAGCGGCCTCACTGCCGCACCCTCGAGCATCGTCAAGGTGCCGCGCGTGGGTGAAACGCCGGTAGCCTTCGAGTGCAAGGTCAGCCAGATCGTCCAGCTCAAGCGGGCCGACCAGGAACAGGTGCCCAGCTGGCTGATCCTTGGGGAAGTGGTGGCGGTGCACATTGCCGAGCACCTGCTGAACAACGGCATCTACGATACCGCTGCCGCCGAGCCTATCCTGCGGGGGGGTGGCCCGGCGGACTATTTCGAGCTGGGCAACCTGTTCAAGATGGCCCGGCCGCCGGCCTGATCACCAGACCAGCTCACCCTCTTCGCTGACGCCCTGCAGGCGTTGCAGCTCAGCGGTGGCCGCTTCGTCGGCGGCCACGGCGCCCTTGAACACCTGCCCGTCGAGAACCTTGTGAAAGCGCGGCGCGCCGCCCATGCCCAAGGCTTTGACCGCGATGGCGGCGTTGTAGCCGCCACCTTCCACCGGCACCATCGCCGATACCGCTTCGAAATGAGTGAATTCCCTACGTGCCATATTGCTGTCCGCGTGATTGAAAAAAGGCGTCACTTTACCTCATCAACACTCAATCGAAGGTATGCAAGTCCAGGCTGCTGACCACCTGGGCCTGCACCAGCTCACCAAACACCTCCAGTGTCGGCGAAGCAAAGTAACCACTCATCGCCTGCTGGTCCTGCCAGCTTCCGCTGAGCAACCACAGGTCAGCATCAGCCTGCGAACGCTGCACGGTAAAACTCAGGCAACCCGGTGTACGCAGCGAAGGCTCAAGCATGTCACGCAGGCGCGCGCCCAGCTCTGCCGAGCGCCCGCTGCTGGCACGGATGAAAGCAAGGTGGGTGACCGGTTGTTTAAGGGTCATTGCACAATCTCCTTGAAGCAGGCGGACGGAAAAGCCAGGCTGCCAAGGTTAGGCGCTCACCCGCGCGGCGCGTTAGGCCATTACTGCACGCCGATTGCCTGATCCTGCAGCACGGCAGGATCAGGCAATCGGCGTGCAGCTTTCGACTAGCGCCCGTCTTTGCCCAAACCTATGCTGCGTCGGTCAGCAGAGGAAAGCCATCATGACCACCGCCACGTCCACCGAACCGACCCTGGAACTGCAGCGCCTGGAGCTGGCCGAACTGATCAACCGCCACGCGGGCGAGCCCTATGGCCCAGCATCGGCCATCGATGACCTGTACCTGGTGCGTCACACCGAAAATGTGCGTTCTGTACCCACCCTGGCGCAACCTGCCCTGTGCATCCTTGCCCAGGGCAGCAAAAGCCTGTTCCTGGGTGACGAGCAGTACGCCTACGACCCACTGCATTACATGGTCGTTTCGGTGACCTTGCCACTCAGTGCCGTGAGGCTGGATGCCAGCCCCGAGAACCCAAGCCTGGGCCTGCGCATGGACCTGGACCCAGCCGAGATCAGCCAGCTGATCGCCGAGAGCGGGCCGATGCTGGTACCCAATCGACCTTCCGGCCGTGGTTTGTATGTGGAAAGGACAGATGCCGCATTACTCGATGCCCTGCTGCGGCTACTGCGCCTGCTGGACACCCCCCGCGACATCGCAATGCTGGCGCCGCTGTTCCGCCGCGAGATTCTCTACCGCCTGCTGCGTGGTCCGCAGGGTTACCGGCTGTATGAAATTGCCTTGGCCAACAGCCAGACCCACCGGGTGTGCCAGGCCATCACCTGGCTCAACAACAACTACCAACAGCCGCTGCGGATCGAGGACCTGGCCCGTGAAGTCAACCTCAGTACCTCGACCTTGCACCACCGCTTCAAGGCCGTGACCTCGATGAGCCCGCTTCAGTACCAGAAGCAACTACGCCTGCAGGAAGCGCGGCGGCTGATGTTGAACGACGGGCTGGAGGCGGCGGTGGCGGCTTATCGGGTGGGTTATGAAAGCCCGTCGCAATTCAGCCGTGAATACAGCCGGCTTTACGGCGCGCCGCCGATTCGCGATGTGGCTCGGTTGAGGGCTACTGCGGTCTGAAGCTCGACATTCGCCTGCAGCGGCGCTTTCGCGGGTAAACCCGCTCCTACAGGTTTTTGCACAGATGCGAAAATTGCGCGCTGCCTGCAGGCGCGAGAGGCCGATACAAGCAATCGCAATGCTTCAACCCAACACCGCGGCCTGCCACTGATTCTGGTCCACCTGAATCAAGGTCGGCCCCTTGCGCTCCACCGCTTGCCCGAGCGCCGTCTGCAATTGGGCGATATCGGCCACGTTCTCTGCTGCCGCGCCCAACGCCCGCGCCACGCCGATGAAATCCGGGGTATGGATATCCACCCCGACCGGCTCGATCGCCCGATTGACCATGTATTTCTTGATTTCCTCGTACCCCTGGTTATTCCACAGCAGTACGATCAGCGGGACCTGCGCCTCCACTGCACTGGCCAGTTCCGGCAGGGTGAACTGCAAACCACCATCACCAATCAGGCACACCGCCGGGGCGCGTTCGACGGCCTGCTCGGCACTGCCCAACCAAGCGCCCATGGCTGCTGGCAACGCGTAACCCAAGGTACCGTAGCCGGTCGAGGCGTTGAACCAGCGGCGTGGCTGCTCCATGTCGAGTGTCAGGTTGCCGGTGTACACAGGTTGGGTCGAGTCGCCCACCAGAATCGCATTCGGCAGGCGCTCCAGTATGGCGCTCAGCAAACGCGTCTGGCTCAGGGTGGGCTGGTCCCAGTCTGCCGCCAGGACCTTGCGCAGATTGGCCACGCGGGCCACGCCCCAAGTGCTTTCGTGCACTGGCTGCGGCTGGGCTTGCAGGGCACCGAGCAGCGCTTCGGCAGCCAGCTCGGCATCGGCTACCAGCGCCAGCTCCGGCAGATAATTGCGCACGGTCTGGTCCGGGTCGATGTCAATGCGCAGCAGACTGCCCGGGATCTCGAAGCCTCCCTTGAAGGTCACGTCATAATCGGTTTCGGCCAGTTCGGTGCCGATCGCCAGCACCACGTCAGCCTCGGCCACCAGCGCCCGTGTGGCCGGTAACGACTGGGTCGAGCCGATCTGCAATGGGTGGCTGGCAGGCAGCAAGCCTTTGGCATTGATGGTCAGCGCCACCGGGGCCTGAAGGTGTTCGGCCAGGCGTGCCAGCGCAGCGCCCGCAGCCAACGCCCCGCCACCGGCCAGAATCAGCGGCCGACGTGCACTGGCCAGTCGCTCAGCCATCTGCGCCACGGCCTGAGGTGCAGCCCCTGCCCGACTACCCCGTACAGGGCGTCCCGGCAGCAGGAAGTCGGCCGGTTCAACCAGCACATCGAGCGGGATTTCGATATGCACCGGGCGTGGCCGGGCACTGTCGAACACGGCAAATGCCCGGGCCAGCACCTGCGGCAAGTCGGCTGCACTCATCAAGGTGTGGGAAAACGCCGCCACACCCGATACCAGCGCCGCTTGGTTGGGCAGCTCGTGCAGCTTGCCACGGCCACCGCCCAACTGGTCACGGGACTGCACGCTGGAAATCACCAGCATCGGGATCGAGTCGGCATAGGCCTGGCCCATGGCAGTGGTGATATTGGTCATGCCCGGGCCGGTAATAATGAAGCACACCCCGGGTTTGCCGCGGGTGCGCGCATAGCCGTCAGCCATGAACCCGGCACCTTGCTCATGACGTGGGGTGATGTGGCGAATGGAAGAGCCCGCCAGGCCACGATAGAGCTCCACGGTATGTACACCGGGAATGCCGAAGACATGATCGACGCCATAGCCTTCAAGGAGTTTGACCAGTACTTCGCCGCAGGTTGCCATCAGGGATCACCATGAATCTTGTTGGGGTATGCCCTTATTGGACCCAAGCCACGGCTATCGCCACAATGTAAAAAAACACATACTAGCCATGTCCTGTGATCATGGCTTACTGCAATGAAACGCCTCCCGCCCCTGCCTGCCCTGCACACATTTCTGGTCACCGCCCAGCACTGCAACTTCACCCGCGCAGGGCAGCAGTTGCACATCACCCAAGGCGCTGTCAGCCGCCAGATTGCAGCTCTCGAAGAACACCTGGGTTATGCCCTGTTCAAGCGCGAGGCCCGCGGGTTGAGCCTGACCCGTGAAGGCCTGGACTGGCTGCCGCGGGTGCAGCAGGTGTTCGCGCTGATCGAACAGGGGGTGCGCGAAGTGGGTGAGCACAGCACTACCTTGCAGCTCAAGGCACCCACCTGCGTGATGCGTTGGCTGCTACCGCGCCTGATGGAATGGCAGGCACTGCGCCCGGACGTACCGGTGGAGCTGACCACGACCGTGCAGCACGGGGTGGATTTGCGTCGCGAGGGCTTCGATGCAGCGGTGGTCTATGGCAATGCACCAAACCACGGGCTACATGTGCGCAAACTGTTCGATGAGCAACTGACCCCAGTGTGCGCTCCATCACTGCGTGAAGGGCCAGTGCCGTTGCAGCAGGTGGAAGACCTGGCCAGGCACATGCTGCTGCACCCCTCGCGAGATGAACACGACTGGCGGTTGTGGTTGCAGGCGGCTGGAGTGACGCTGGCCACACATGGACCCAAACAGCATTTCGAGACACTGGACATGGCGATGGCCATGGCTTCGCAGGGCACAGGGGTGGCGATCGGTGACTGGTCGCTGATTGGCGATGACCTGCGCGGTGGGCGGTTGTGCATGCCGTTTGCGCTGAAGGTGCTGACGGGCAAGGGGTATTACCTGGTGAGCCAGGCCAGAAGCTTGCCGCCGGGGTTGCTCGAACTACTGGACTGGCTGGAGGGCCAGGCCAGCCTGTGACAGCCCTTTCTCGGGGTCGCCCACAGGTATGCACATGCCTTGGGATCTGCGCGGTCCCAGTGGGAGCGGGCATGCCCGCGAAGCAGGCGACTCAATGGCCGACTGTGGAGTGCAAACTTGAGCGCCGTCCGTTGAATGGACGGCGCTCTGCCGATCACTCCTCGACGCTCATGTATTCCTTGGCCCAGCGAATGTAGTCTTCAGGCTGGGTGTAGGTGTGCGACAGCTCGGTGGCACTGAGGTTTTCCGACTTGTTCTGCCGACCACGCTGCAGCCGCAGGCAGTCGTAAGTGGCCTTGATTGCGGCAAAGTAAGCCGCATGGCCATCGACTACGATGCGCACGCCCAGACGCGCCAGGCGTTCGTCATCGCGCAGGTTCGGGTTGCCATAGGTGACCAGCATCAGCGGCACCGTCAGGTGCTCGGCAATCTGCTCGAGCTGCTCGAAGTCTTTGACCCCGACCATGCAAATGCCATCAGCGCCCGCTTTCTGGTAGCTCTGCGTACGCACGATGATTTCTTCGGTGCTGAGTACGCCCGCGTTGGTTCGGGCAATGATCGACAGGGACGAGTCGACCCGTGCCTCCAGCGCCGCACGGATCTTGCCAACACCCTCATCGACCGGAATCAGGTCGGTGGACTTGCGCCCGAACTGGGCGGGCAGAAGGGTGTCCTCGATGGTCAGTGCGGCCACACCGGCGCGCTCCAGTTCGATCACCGTACGCATCACGTTCAGTGCGTTGCCATAGCCGTGGTCGGCGTCCGCCAGTACCGGCAGTTGCGCGACCCGACCAATGCGGGTGGCCTGCTCGACGAACTCGCTGAGGGTGATCAGAGCAAAGTCCGGAGCAGCCAGCACCTGCAACGAAGCGACCGAACCGCCGAGGATACCGACTTCGAAGCCCAGGTCTGCGGCAATGCGTGCCGACATCGGGTCGAACACCGAGGCAGTGTGGAAACAGGAACCTGAAGCGAGCAGCTCGCGGAAGGCAAAACGCAGATCTTGGTGGGAAGCCTTGGGCATGATCACTCCGCAAAAAAGTTGAAATTTGAACGGTAACTACCGACCCCTGTAATCGGGTCTACCTGACCTGTTCCAACCGTCGCCATCTGGGCGGTCATGCTCGACATGCAGGCAGAGGAATAAAAGGTGTGGGAGACAGCGTACTGAAAAACCTGCGGCAAAATGTTGCACCAAGCTGGTGCAAGCCCCGAATTTCAGCCTCTGTGGCATACCAACGATATCACGCAGCCATGCCTCGCTGGATGAATGCGCCAATGCCGATCTTGCATAGGGGATGCAGATAGTACATAGGAAGCTACCTAACTCAGGGTACAATTCGGGGGCTTCTCTGAGAGCAGGCTTGCCCGCCAAGGGGCTGCCGTAGACAAAACAAGGTATTCCCGTGACCGCCGCCCTGCCCCCTACCTCCCTGCGCAACGTGCTCACCGCCCTCATGCTGGCCATCTTCCTTGGCGCTCTGGACCAGACCATCGTCGCCGTCTCACTGCCCGCCATCTCGGCACAGTTCAGCGATGTCGGCATGCTGGCCTGGGTCATTTCCGGGTACATGGTGGCAATGACCGTGGCTGTGCCGATCTACGGCAAACTGGGCGACCTTTACGGCCGGCGCCGGATGATCCTCACCGGCATCAGCCTGTTCACCCTGGCTTCCATTGCCTGTGCAATGGCCCAGGACATGCAGCAACTGTTGCTGGCCCGGGTACTGCAGGGTATTGGCGCAGGCGGCATGGTCTCGGTGAGCCAGGCAATCATTGGCGACTTCGTGCCCCCACGCGAACGCGGCCGCTACCAGGGCTACTTCAGCAGCATGTACGCCGCGGCCAGCGTGGCCGGGCCAGTGCTGGGCGGCTGGTTGACCGAGTACCTGTCGTGGCGCTGGGTGTTCTGGATCAACCTGCCGCTGGGGCTGGTCGCCTTGTGGTCCATACACCGAGCCCTCAGTGGCATGCCGCTGCAGCGTCGCGAGGCACAGGTAGACTACCTTGGCGCCGTGCTGTTGATCCTTGGCCTTGGCAGCCTGCTACTGGGCATCACCTTGGTGGGCCAGGGCCACGCCTGGGCCGACCCGGCCGTGCTGGCGCTGTTCGGCTGCGCCCTGCTGGGCCTGACGCTTTTCATCGCCCACGAACGCCGCTGCACAGAGCCGCTGCTGCCGCTCAGCCTGTTCAGCAACCGGGTGGCGGTGCTGTGCTGGGCAGTGATCTTCTTCGCCAGTTTCCAGTCCATTTCCCTGACCATGCTCATGCCCTTGCGTTACCAAGGCATCACCGGCGCAGGTGCCGACAGCGCCGCCCTGCACCTGCTGCCGCTGGCCATGGGGCTGCCCATGGGCGCCTTCACAGGAGGCCGCATGACCAGCCGGACCGGGCGCTACAAGCCGCAGATCCTGGCCGGTGCACTGCTGATGCCAGTGGCCATTTTCGCGATGGCACTGACTCCGCCGCAATCAGCGTTGCTCGGTGCGCTGTTCATGCTGCTTACCGGTATTGCCTGCGGGCTGCAATTTCCGACCTCGCTGGTGGGCACACAAAGCGCGGTGGCCAGCAAGGACATCGGCGTGGCCACCAGCACCACCAACCTGTTCCGCTCGCTGGGCGGAGCCATGGGCGTGGCGTGCATGTCCAGCCTGTTGCTGGCACTGCTGCATCAGGGTGGTTTCGAACTGTCGGGTAATCCGTTGCTGGGGAGCTTGAAGGCCGCGGAGGTGGACCTGGTGACTCAGGGGCGGTTGCTGGACACGTTCAGGCAGTTGCTGATGGGGAGTGCACTTGTCGCGGTGCTGGGGCTGTTTGCGGCATTGGCTTTGCCCGACCGGCAATTGCGCGGCCGCTGAAGGCTACGCAGTCGCTGCAAGAGCCGCCTTGTGCTGTGAACAGCCGTAGTGCGGCCGCGCCCTTAATCCCCCCTTAACACAAAGGGGAAACACTCCCTCACAATCCTTAACAAAGTGTCATTTGCGCAGAGCCGGGCTCAAGCGCAGCATATCCAGCCCGGTGTCGACCCATTTTTCGACATCACCCAACAGATCGACACTGTCAGGCAGCAAGAGCCAGCGCCCGATCAGGCCATCGACATAGGCAAACATGGCCACCGCCGCGCGCTCGACATCCAGCTCGCCAGGCAACTGGCCCCGGCGCACGGCATTGGCCAGCGCCAGGGTGATGCCCTTGTGGCAATCCAGCACCGCACCCTGGCGCTGCTGGCGAATTTCACACATGTCATCGGTGAACTCGCACTTGTGATGCAGGATTTCATTGATACGGCGGGTTCGGGCATCGAGCACCAGCTCGTTGAACACCTGCAACAGCAGCTTGCGCATGCAGCCAAGCGGGTCGACTTCATCCTCGCTTTCGCTCGCGCGCGCCAAATGGTCATGGGTCTCGTGCAGGCTGTCGAGCAACGCCTGCACCAGCTCGGCCTTGTTGTTGAAGTGCCAGTAGATCGCCCCCCGCGTCACACCCGCCAGTTCGGCGATGTCGGCCAGGGTGGTTCGCGCAACCCCGCGCTTGTAGAAGGCCTTTTCCGCCGCCTCGATGATCTGGGCGCGGGTTTCCTGGGCTTCTTCTTTGGTTCGACGGACCATGGCAGTACAACCTCATCTGGCCCGAACGCGCAGCGCGTGCGGGGAACGCTCCGGGGAACCTCTGCTGGGGGCCTCTCGGATGAACTAATCAAGCGCTGAGGCAGTACCGGAGTACAGCTCAGCAGTATTTACAAACAACCATGAATGTAAGTATATTCCTTAGCAAGCTATTTATCCACCGGATAGCATTTTTTCCAGATCAAGATCTCTTCCATTACTCTTGAGCGTCTCCCTGCTCCAGCGACCCGAGGATCCTCATGCAATTCAAGCCAGCCGTTACCGCTCTGGTTTCCGCCGTCGCCCTGGCAACCTTGCTCAGTGGCTGTAAGAAAGAAGAAGCAGCGCCAGCGGCGCAGGCTCCTCAGGTCGGCGTCGTGACCATCCAGCCGCAAGCCTTCACCCTCACCTCGGAATTGCCGGGGCGTACCAGTGCCTACCGCGTCGCCGAAGTGCGCCCGCAGGTCAACGGCATCATCCTCAAACGCCTGTTCAAGGAAGGCAGTGAGGTCAAGGAAGGCCAGCAGCTGTATCAGATCGACCCTGCCGTATACGAAGCCACCCTGGCCAATGCCAAGGCCAACCTGCTGGCTACACGCTCGCTGGCCGAACGCTACAAGCAACTGATTGACGAGCAGGCCGTCTCCAAACAGGAATATGACGACGCCAATGCCAAACGATTGCAGGCCGAGGCTGCGCTCAAGAGCGCACAGATCGACCTGCGCTACACCAAGGTTCTGGCGCCGATCAGCGGCCGTATCGGCCGTTCTTCGGTTACCGAAGGTGCACTGGTGAGCAATGGTCAGACCGATGCCATGGCCACCATCCAGCAGCTCGACCCTATTTATGTCGACGTTACCCAGTCCACCGCCGAGCTGCTCAAGCTGCGCCGTGACCTGGAAAGCGGCCAGTTGAAGAAGGCCGGCGACAACGCCGCCTCGGTTCAGCTGGTATTGGAAGACGGCAGCCTGTTCAAACAGGAAGGCCGCCTGGAGTTCTCCGAAGTCGCGGTGGACGAGACCACAGGCTCGGTGACCCTGCGCGCCCTGTTCCCCAACCCCGATCACACCCTGCTGCCAGGCATGTTCGTGCATGCGCGGCTCAAGGCCGGTGTCAACGCCAACGCCATCCTGGCACCGCAACAAGGCGTGACCCGCGACCTCAAGGGCGCACCAACCGCCCTGGTGGTCAACCAGGAGAACAAGGTCGAACTGCGCCAGCTCAAGGCCAGCCGCACCTTGGGTAGCGACTGGCTGATCGAGGAAGGCCTCAACCCGGGTGACCGCCTGATCACCGAAGGGCTGCAGTACGTGCGCCCAGGCGTTGAGGTGAAGGTCAGCGAAGCCACCAACGTCAAGAAGCCGGCCGGCCCTGATCAGGCCAGCGCGGCAAAAGCAGACGCCAAAGCGGAGTAAACCATGTCGAAGTTCTTTATCGATCGCCCGATCTTCGCCTGGGTGATCGCCTTGGTGATCATGCTGGTCGGGGCCTTGTCGATCCTGAAGCTGCCGATCAACCAGTACCCCAGTATCGCGCCGCCGGCCATCGCCATCGCCGTGACCTACCCGGGCGCCTCGGCGCAAACCGTGCAGGACACCGTGGTGCAGGTGATCGAGCAGCAGCTCAACGGTATCGACAACCTGCGTTATGTGTCGTCGGAAAGTAACTCCGACGGCAGCATGACCATTACCGCCACCTTCGAACAGGGTACCAACCCCGACACCGCGCAGGTACAGGTACAGAACAAGCTGAACCTGGCTACCCCGCTGCTGCCGCAGGAAGTGCAGCAACAAGGTATCCGCGTCACCAAAGCAGTGAAGAACTTCCTGCTGGTGATCGGCCTGGTCTCCGAAGACGGCAGCATGACCAAGGACGACCTGGCCAACTACATCGTCTCGAACATGCAGGACCCGATCTCGCGTACTGCGGGTGTGGGTGACTTCCAGGTGTTCGGTGCGCAGTACGCCATGCGTATCTGGCTCGATCCGGCCAAGCTGAACAAGTTCCAGCTGACCCCGGTCGACGTCAAGACAGCTGTCGCCGCCCAGAACGTGCAGGTGTCTTCCGGCCAGCTCGGCGGCCTGCCAGCCCTGCCGGGCACCCAGCTTAACGCCACCATCATCGGCAAGACCCGCCTGCAAACCGCCGAGCAGTTCGAGAACATTCTGCTCAAGGTCAATAAAGACGGTTCACAGGTGCGTCTGGGTGACGTCGCCCAAGTGGGCCTGGGGGGTGAAAACTACGCAGTCAGCGCCCAGTTCAACGGCAAGCCGGCCTCCGGCCTGGCGGTAAAACTGGCAACCGGCGCCAACGCCCTGGACACCGCCAAGGCACTGCGCGAGACCATCAAAAGCCTGGAACCGTTCTTCCCGCCGGGGGTCAAGGCGGTATTCCCGTATGACACCACCCCAGTGGTCACCGAATCGATCAGCGGCGTGATCCACACCCTGATCGAAGCCGTGGTTCTGGTGTTCCTGGTGATGTACCTGTTCCTGCAGAACTTCCGCGCCACCATCATCACCACCATGACCGTACCGGTCGTATTGCTGGGTACCTTCGGCATCCTTGCCGCTGCAGGCTTCAGCATCAACACCCTGACCATGTTCGCCATGGTATTGGCCATCGGCTTGCTGGTGGACGACGCCATCGTCGTGGTGGAGAACGTCGAGCGGGTAATGTCCGAGGAAGGCTTGCCACCCAAGGAAGCGACCAAGCGCTCGATGGAACAGATCCAGGGCGCCCTTGTGGGTATCGCCCTGGTGCTCTCGGCGGTACTGCTGCCCATGGCGTTCTTCGGCGGTTCCACGGGTGTCATCTACCGGCAGTTCTCCATCACCATCGTCTCGGCCATGGGTCTGTCGGTGCTGGTTGCGCTTATCTTCACCCCGGCGCTTTGCGCAACCATGCTCAAGCCGCTGAAGAAGGGCGAGCACCACACCGCCAAAGGCGGGTTCTTCGGCTGGTTCAACCGCAACTTCGACCGCAGCGTCAATGGCTACGAGCGCAGTGTCGGCACCATCCTGCGCAACAAGGTGCCATTCCTGCTGGCCTATGCACTGATCGTGGTCGGCATGATCTGGCTGTTCGCCCGCATCCCTACCGCGTTCCTCCCGGAAGAAGACCAGGGCGTACTCTTCGCCCAGGTGCAGACCCCGGCCGGCTCCAGTGCCGAACGCACGCAGGCCGTGGTCGATCAGATGCGTGAATACCTGCTCAAGGACGAAGCCGATACCGTATCGTCGGTATTCACCGTCAACGGTTTCAACTTCGCAGGCCGCGGCCAGAGCTCGGGCATGGCATTCATCATGCTCAAACCATGGGATGAGCGCTCGAAGGAGAACAGCGTGTTCGCGCTGGCACAGCGTGCCCAGCAGCACTTCTTCACCTTCCGTGATGCAATGGTGTTCGCCTTCGCCCCGCCAGCGGTGCTTGAACTGGGTAACGCCACCGGCTTCGACGTGTTCCTTCAGGACCGCGGCGGTGTCGGCCACGAGAAGTTGATGGAGGCGCGCAACCAGTTCCTGGCCAAAGCCGCGCAGAGCAAGATCCTCAGCGCCGTGCGACCGAACGGCCTGAACGATGAACCGCAGTACCAGCTGACCATTGATGACGAACGTGCCAGCGCCTTGGGCGTGACCATTGCCGACATCAACAACACCCTGTCGATTGCGCTGGGCGCCAGCTACGTCAACGACTTCATCGACCGTGGCCGGGTCAAGAAGGTGTACATCCAGGGCGAACCAAGCGCGCGGATGAGCCCGGAAGACCTGCAAAAATGGTACGTGCGCAACGGCGCAGGCGAGATGGTGCCGTTCTCCTCCTTCGCCAAAGGCGAATGGACCTACGGCTCGCCAAAGCTGTCGCGTTACAACGGTGTCGAAGCGATGGAAATCCTCGGTGCACCGGCGCCTGGCTACAGTACCGGTGAAGCCATGGCCGAGGTCGAGCGCATTGCTGGCGAGCTGCCAAGCGGTATCGGCTTCTCCTGGACCGGCATGTCCTACGAGGAAAAACTCTCCGGCTCGCAGATGCCGGCGCTGTTCGCCCTCTCGGTACTGTTCGTGTTCCTGTGCCTGGCAGCCCTGTACGAAAGCTGGTCGATCCCGATCGCTGTGGTGCTGGTAGTACCGCTGGGTATCATCGGTGCACTGATCGCCACCAGCCTGCGCGGCCTGTCCAACGACGTGTACTTCCTGGTTGGCCTGTTGACCACCATCGGTCTTGCGGCGAAAAACGCCATTCTGATCGTCGAGTTCGCCAAGGAGCTGCACGAACAAGGCCGTAGCCTGTACGACTCAGCGATCGAAGCGTGCCGCATGCGTCTTCGCCCGATCATCATGACCTCGCTGGCGTTCATCCTGGGCGTGGTACCGTTGACGATCGCCAGCGGCGCTGGCGCCGGCAGCCAGCACGCCATCGGTACTGGCGTGATCGGCGGCATGATCAGTGCGACCGTGCTGGCTATCTTCTGGGTACCACTGTTCTTCGTCGCAGTGTCGTCACTGTTCGGCAGCAAAGAGCCGGAAAAAGACGTCACCCCTGAAAATCCACGTTATGAGGCTGGGCAATGACCAAGTCTTTGTTGTCCCTGGCGGTAACCGCTTTCATTCTTGGCGGCTGCTCGCTGATCCCTGATTACCAGACCCCGGAGGCGCCGGTGGCTGCGCAGTGGCCGCAAGGCCCTGCCTATTCGCCGACGCAATCGGCGGATGTTGCCGCTGCTGAACAGGGCTGGCGCCAGTTCTTCCACGACCCGGCGCTGCAACAGCTGATCCAGACCTCGCTGGTCAATAACCGCGACCTGCGGGTCGCGGCGCTGAACCTCGACGCCTATCGTGCGCAATACCGCATTCAGCGCGCCGACCTGTTCCCGGCGGTTTCGGCCACCGGCAGCGGCAGCCGCCAGCGTGTCCCGGCGAACATGTCGCAAACAGGCGAATCTGGCATCACCAGCCAGTACTCGGCCACTTTGGGTGTCAGCGCCTACGAGCTGGACCTGTTCGGCCGTGTGCGCAGCCTGACCGAGCAGGCCCTGGAAACCTACCTCTCCAGCGAGCAGGCGCGTCGTTCCACGCAAATCGCCCTGGTAGCCAGCGTGGCAAACGCCTACTACACCTGGCAGGCCGACCAGGCCCTGTTCAAGCTGACCGAAGAAACGCTGAAGACCTACGAGGAAAGCTACAACCTCACCCGTCGCAGTAATGAAGTCGGCGTGGCCTCGGCCCTGGACGTCAGCCAGGCGCGCACCGCCGTGGAAGGCGCCCGGGTCAAGTACTCGCAGTACCAGCGCCTGGTCGCCCAGGACGTCAACAGCCTGACTGTGCTGCTGGGTACCGGCATTCCTGCCGACCTGGCCAAGCCGCTGGCGCTCGATGACGACCAACTGGCCGAAGTACCCGCCGGGCTGCCATCGGATATCCTCCAGCGTCGCCCGGACATCCAGGAAGCCGAGCACCTGCTCAAGGCCGCCAACGCCAACATTGGCGCAGCCCGCGCAGCGTTCTTCCCAAGCATCAGCCTGACCGCCAACGCCGGCAGCCTGAGCCCCGACATGGGCCACCTGTTCTCGGGCGGCCAGGGCACCTGGCTGTTCCAGCCGCAGATCAACCTGCCGATCTTCAACGCCGGCAGCTTGAAAGCCAGCCTGGACTACTCGAAGATCCAGAAGGACATCAACGTCGCCAAGTACGAAAAAACCATCCAGACCGCCTTCCAGGAAGTCTCCGATGGCTTGGCGGCGCGCAAGACCTTCGACGAGCAGTTGCAGGCCCAGCGTGACCTGGTGCAGGCAAACCAGGACTACTACCGCCTGGCCGAACGCCGTTACCGCATCGGGATTGACAGCAACCTGACCTTCCTCGATGCCCAACGCAACCTGTTCAGTGCCCAGCAAGCTCTGATCGGAGACCGCCTGTCGCAGCTGACCAGCGAAGTCAACCTGTACAAGGCGCTCGGCGGTGGCTGGTACGAGCAGACCGGGCAGGAAAACCAGCAGGCTTCGGTGGAAACACCGAAAGGCTGATCGGCCTTGTTACAGCACAAGCCCACCCTTAGCGGTGGGCTTTGCTTTTTTACTGCCTGTGCCGGCCAATATCCCCCGGTGATTCACCGTCGCAGCCACCACCGTATTCGCGGGTGAACCCGCTCCTACACAGATCGTGTGGTGGACACATATCGGTGGTTGGGCGCAAGCCGTTGTAGGAGCGGGTTTACCCGCGAAGAGGCCAGCACAGGAGACTTATTAACCAACCAGAACATTCCGTTCGATTATCGCCCCGTTCCGTTTGCGGCGAATTGCCTCACCCCCGCACAACCCCGCACCATCCCCTCCACGCAACGTTGCCCAAGTTCATCAAAAAGACCCGCACCTGCAGGCCTGATCCTGCAGTGCAACAGCTCGACCATAAAAACAAGAGATCCACGACAGATGAGCATTTCGCTACCCGCACGCCAGCTGCTGCCCGGCCTGTTGGCCATGTCCTGCGCCCTCCCCGTGTTCGCCGCCAACGAAGGCGGTTTCATCGAGGACGCCAAGGCCACCCTCAACCTGCGCAACTTCTACATCAACCGCAACTTCGTTGACCCGGCCCACCCACAGGGCAAGGCCGAGGAATGGACGCAAAGTTTCATCCTCGATGCCCGTTCCGGTTTCACCCAGGGCACGGTCGGCTTCGGCGTGGACGTACTGGGGCTCTACTCGGTCAAGCTCGACGGCGGCAGAGGCACCACCAACACTCACTTGCTACCTGTGCATGACGACGGGCGCCCGGCCGATGACTTCGGCAGGCTGGGTGTGGCGCTGAAAGCCAAGCTGTCCGAAACCGAGCTGAAAGTCGGTGAATGGATGCCAGTACTGCCAATCCTGCGTTCAGACGATGGTCGCTCGTTGCCGCAAACCTTCCGCGGTGGTCAACTGACCTCCAGGGAAATCGCCGGTCTGACCCTGTATGCCGGCCAGTTCCGCGGCAACAGCCCGCGCAACGATGCCAGCATGGAAGACATGTCGCTCAACGGCAAAGCTGCCTTCACCTCCGACCGTTTCAATTTCGGCGGCGGTGAGTACAGCTTCAACGACAAGCGCACCATGATCGGCCTGTGGGATGCCCAGCTCAAGGACATCTACCGCCAGCAGTACCTCAACCTGACGCACAGCCAGCCGCTGGGCGACTGGACGCTGGGCGCCAACCTGGGCTACTTCATCGGCAAGGAAGATGGTGCCGAACGGGCCGGCAAGCTGGACAACCGCACCGCCTCCGCCTTGCTTTCGGCGCGCTACCAAGGCCACACCTTTTACGTTGGCCTGCAGAAGGTCAGCGGCGACGATGCCTGGATGCGGGTCAATGGCACCAGTGGCGGTACCCTGGCCAACGACAGCTACAATTCAAGCTTCGACAATGCCAAGGAGCGTTCCTGGCAGGTTCGCCATGACTTCAACTTCGCCACCGTCGGCGTACCCGGCCTGACCCTGATGAACCGCTATATCAAGGGTGAAAACGTCACCGTGGGCAGCGTGGACGATGGCAAGGAATGGGCACGGGAAACAGAGCTGGCCTATGTGGTGCAGTCGGGCAGTTTCAAGGACCTGTCGGTGAAATGGCGCAACTCGACCATGCGTCGCGACTTCAGCACCAACGCGTTCGATGAGAACCGCTTGATTGTGAGTTATCCGCTGAATCTTCTGTGAATCAGATGGCCTCTTCGCGGATAAACTCGCGAAGAGGCCAGTCTCCCCCTCAAGTGACCTAACGCTATAAACATTCATGCACCTTCTTCGGGGGTACGATTTGCTGCAGCTGAATAAAGCCCTGCCATGAATTTGCCAGTGCGAACTGCCACCATTCGCTGAGCTGATGATGGTGGTGACGGCGGACTATCCTGATCACTATCGGGTACAGGTGAAACCAAGCAGAACAGGGAGGCACAACAATGAAAACCCTCGTCGACCACCTGAGCCAATACGCCAACTACCACCGCGACCCGCGCAACATCGCCACCCACTTCGTCGGTATTCCCATGATCGTACTGGCAGTCACCATCCTGCTTTCACGCCCAGGCTGGGAGATGGCTGGCATGTGGCTGTCCCCTGCCCTGGTGGCAGCGGCGGCGTCGGTGTGGTTCTACCTGCGCCTGGACCTGCGCTTCGGGCTGGTGATGGGGCTGTTGCTGGGGCTGTGCCTGTGGGTCGGTGAGGTGCTGGCAGTGCAGTCGACAACACTATGGCTCGGCGCCGGGCTGGGGGCGTTCGTGGTGGGCTGGGTCATCCAGTTCATCGGCCATTACTACGAAGGCCGCAAGCCGGCATTTGTCGACGACCTGAGTGGCCTGATCATCGGGCCACTGTTCGTGGTGGCCGAAGCTGCGTTCATGTTGGGCCTGTGCCCGACGCTGAAGCATGCCGTAGAAACCAACGCCGGCCCGGTTGCCATGCGGGAGAAAAAGGCATCGGTTTAAGGGCCATCGCGGGCAAGCTCCCGGCCACAGGTCTGCAGGGTTATGCAGGACCTGTGGCAGGGAGCTTGCCCGCGAACACGATTTACTGGCGCGACTCTACGCCAAGCTCATCCCACACCGACTCAGCCAAGTGGAACGTGGCATTGGCCGCCGGAATGCCGCAGTAGATCGCGCTCTGCATCAGCACTTCCTTGATCTCGTCGCGGGTCACGCCGTTATTGGCTGCGGCGCGCAGGTGAAGCTTCAGTTCGTCGTTGCGGTTCATGCCGATCAGCATGGCGATGGTGATCAGGCTGCGGGTATGGCGCGGCAGCCCCGGGCGGGTCCAGATGTCACCCCAGGCGTGGCGGGTGATCATTTCCTGAAACTCGCCATTGAAGTCGTTGAGTTTCTCCAGGCTGCGGTCCACGTGGGCATCGCCCAGCACTGCGCGGCGCACTTGCATGCCAGCGTCGTAACGTTGTTTCTCGTCCATGGCATTGTCCTCAGTGAGCCAGCAGGAAATCGAGCACGCGGCGGCTGAAGGCCTCGCCAATCTCGACATTGGACAGGTGCGCAGCCGGGAAGTCGACGTACTCGGCACCTTGGATACCGGCCTGCATGAAGCGGCCATGCTCAGGGGTGGTCACTACGTCTTCAGTACCGGCAACGATCAGCGCAGGCACCTGGATGCGGCCCAGTTGCTCACGATAATCAGCGTCACGTACCGCTGCGCAGTTGCCGGCATAGCCTTGCGGGCTGGTTTGCGCCAGCATCTGACAGATACGCTGAGCCTGCTCCGGCTGTGCCTGGGCAAAACCTGGGGTGAACCAGCGGGCGATGGAGGCATCGCGCAGGTCGACCATGGCCTGCTGGCCACCTTTGAGCACAGTGTCGATACGGGTGTTCCATACCTCGTCGTTGGCGATCTTAGCGGCCGTGTTGCACAGGGTCAGGCTGCGCAGGCGCTCACCTGCATTGATGCCCAGCCACTGGCCGATCAGCCCGCCCATCGACAGGCCGACGAAGTGAGCCTTCTGGATGTCCAGCCCGTCGAGCAGGGCCAGCACGTCGCGGCCCAGCTGTTCGATGCTGTAAGGGCCTTCAGTGACCAGCGATGCACCGTGACCGCGGGTGTCGTAACGCAGCACCCTGAAGTGCTGGCTCCACAACGGAATCTGGGTGTCCCACATGCCCAGGTCGGTACCCAGCGAGTTGGACAGGACCAGCACCGGGGCGTCTTCCGGGCCATCGATCTGATAATTCAAAACGCCATCGGCCAGTTGCAAGTGCGCCACAGCGGTCTCCTTCAGGCAGTGAAACGTTGATGTTCGGACACGGCGCGCGCCACCCAGACGCGGGCCTGGCCCAGGTAATGGGCAGGGTCGAGCAGGCGATCGAGTTCTTCGCCAGACAGCTCGGCGCTGACCTGCGGTTCGTCACCCAGCACGGCACGCAGGTGCCGTTGTTCGGCTACCGCGCGCTGGCAGCATTGTTCCAGCAGGTGGTGGGCACGGTCGCGCCCCAGGCGCTGGGCAAGGACAATGCTCACCGCTTCGGCCAGCACCAGGCCTTGTGTCAGGTCGAGGTTATGGCGCATGCGCGCGGCATCCACCTCCATACCCTCGGCAATCATTTGAGCCTGGCGCAGGGCGCCAGAGACCAGGCAGCAGATATCCGGCAAGGTTTCCCACTCGGCATGCCATAGGCCCAGGCTGCGTTCGTGCTCCTGGGGCATGGCCGCGAACAGCGTCGACAGCAGGCCCGGCACGCGGGTTGCGGCACCGATCAACACGGCAGCACCCACCGGGTTGCGCTTGTGTGGCATGGTCGAAGACCCACCCTTGCCCGGCGCAGAAGGCTCAAACACCTCCCCCGCCTCGGTTTGCATCAGCAAGCTGATATCGCGGCCGAACTTGCCCAGGCTGCCGGCAACCAGGCCCAGTACCGAGGCAAACTCCACCAGGCGGTCACGCTGGGTGTGCCAGGGCTGTTCGGGCAGGGACAGTTTGAGCTGTTCGGCCAGCGCTTCGGCCACCGGCATCGCCTTGCTGCCCAAGGCCGCCAGGCTGCCCGAGGCTCCGCCGAACTGCAGGACCAGCAGGCGCGGGCGCAGTTCATGCAGGCGCTGACGGTGGCGGGTCAAAGCACCCAGTACACCGGCCAGCTTCATGCCCAGGGTCACCGGGGTAGCATGCTGCAACCAGGTACGCCCCACCAATGGCGTATCGGCATGCTTCAACGCCTGCTGCGACAGGGTATCAGCCAGCTTGCCAAGGTCAGCCTCGATCAAGTCCAGGGCATCGCGCAACTGCAGAACCAGACCGGTGTCCATCGCATCCTGGCTGGTCGCCCCAAGGTGCACATAGCGCTCAGCTTCAGGTACGCCAGTGGCGATCACTTTGCCCAACGCTTTCACCAACGGAATTGCCGAGTTGCCAGCGATCGCAATGGCATTGGCCAGTGCGCCGACGTCATAGCGCTCGGCCTGGCATGCCGCCTCGATGGCCGCCACCGCGGCGTGCGGGACCAAACCGGTAGAGGCTTCGGCACGGGCAAGCGCTGCTTCGAAATCCAGCATGCCCTGCAGGCGGCCACGGTCGGAGAAAATCTCGCGCATGGCCGGCGCGGTGAAATAGGCGTCGAACAGTTGGTTGCTCATGCAGCGTCCTTAATCATCATGGTGCAGATACACCGCCTGCTTCGGCAGGCGCAGGCTGAACAGGAAAGCAATCGCCATCATCGCCGTCACGTACCAGTAGAAAGTGTTTTCCATCCCCAGGGTTTTCAGACCCAGGGCCACATATTCGGCCGAACCGCCGAATGCTGCGTTGGCCACCGCATAGGCCAGGCCCACCCCCAGTGCACGCACCTGTGGCGGGAACATTTCGGCTTTCACCAGGCCGCTGATCGAGGTGTAGAAACTGACGATACACAGGGCCAGGCTGATCAGCACGAAGGCCATGAGCGGGCTGGTCACGGTTTTCAGTGCCATCAGCAGCGGCACGGTGAACAAGGTACCGAGCGCGCCGAACAGCAGCATCGAATTGCGCCGACCGATACGGTCGGACAGCATGCCGAAGAACGGCTGTACCACCATGAACAGGAACAATGCTCCGGTCATCACGTAGCTGGCGTTCTTGGCTGTCATGCCCGCAGTGTTGACCAGGTATTTCTGCATATAAGTGGTGAAAGTATAGAAAATCAGCGAGCCACCAGCGGTGTAACCCAATACTGTGATGAACGCCGCTGCGTGATTGCGGAACAGGCCACCGATCGAACCTGCATCCTTGTCATTGCGGGCTTCGGCGCTACTGGTCTCGTGCAGCGAACGGCGCAGCATCAACGAGATCAGGGCGGCGATGGCCCCCACCACGAAAGGAATGCGCCAGCCCCAGGCCCGCAGTTCATCTTCAGTCAGCAGCTGTTGCAGGATCACCACGACCAGTACCGCCAGCAACTGGCCGCCAATCAGGGTGACGTACTGGAACGAAGCAAAGAAGCCGCGCTGCCCACGCAGGGCCACTTCACTCATGTAAGTGGCCGTGGTGCCGTATTCGCCCCCAACCGACAGGCCCTGGATCAGGCGAGCCAGCAATAGCAGCGCCGGTGCCCAGGTGCCGATGCTGGCATAGGTGGGCAGGCAAGCGATCATCAGGGAGCCGAAGCACATCATCAGCACCGAGATCATCAGGGAATTCTTGCGACCATGGCGGTCGGCGAGGCGGCCGAAGATCCAGCCACCGATTGGGCGCATCAGGAAACCTGCGGCGAATACACCAGCCGTGTTCAACAACTGCACGGTGGGATCGTCCGAGGGGAAGAAGGCCGGGGCGAAGTAGATCGCACAGAAGGCGTAGACGTAGAAGTCGAACCATTCCACCAGGTTGCCTGACGAGGCACCGACGATAGCGAAGATGCGCTTGCTGCGTTCTTCGCCAGTGTAATAGGTTGAAGTCATGACGGTTTTACTCCTGGAGGGTACTAGGTAAATCTAGACATACCTGGTAACACACTCGTTCCGCTATCTGGCTGGCAATTGGCCTTATGTCTCACAGGACAGGCCTCTTCGCGGGCAAGCCCGCTCCCACAGGTGATTGCGTGGATCCCTGTGGGAGCTGGCTTGCCCGCGAAGAGGCCGGTACAGGTCAAACCCGCTCGATGGCCAGTGCCAGACCTTGGCCAACGCCCACACACATGGTCGCCAGGCCTTTACGCCCACCACTCTTCTCCAGCTGGTGCAGCGCAGTCAGCACCAGGCGCGCACCGCTCATGCCCAGCGGGTGGCCCAGGGCAATGGCGCCGCCATTAGGGTTTACCTGTGGCGCATCGTCAGCGACACCCAGCTCACGCAGCACTGCCAGGCCTTGGCTGGCAAACGCCTCGTTAAGCTCGATCACGTCGAAATCACTTACCGCCACCCCCAGACGCTCAGTCAGCTTGCGCACCGCCGGCACCGGGCCAATGCCCATGACACGTGGAGCAACGCCGCCGCTGGCCATGCCCAAAACGCGGGCGCGCGGGGTCAGGCCGTGCTTCTTCACCGCAGCGGCCGAGGCCAGGATCATCGCCGCGGCACCGTCGTTCACGCCCGAGGCGTTGCCGGCGGTGACCGTCTTGTCCGGACCGTTGACCGGTTTGAGCTTGGTCAGCGCCTCCAGAGTGGTTTCCGGGCGCAGGTGTTCGTCACGTTCGACGATGATTTCGCCCTTCTTGTGAGCGATACGCACCGGCACAATTTCTTCGGCGAAGAAGCCGGCAGCCTGCGCAGCAGCAGCCTTTTGCTGACTGCGCAGGGCGAACGCGTCCTGGTCAGCACGCGAAACCTGATAGTCATCAGCCACGTTGTCGGCGGTTTCCGGCATGGAATCCACACCATACTGGCTCTTCATCAGCGGGTTGATGAAACGCCAGCCAATGGTGGTGTCTTCCAGCTTCATGTTGCGCGAATAGGCGCTTTCAGCCTTGCCCATGACGAACGGGGCGCGCGACATCGACTCGACGCCACCGGCAATCACCAGTTCCATCTCGCCGCTGGCGATGGCGCGGAAAGCAGTGCCGATGGCATCCATGCCCGACGCACACAGGCGGTTCAGGGTGACACCCGGGATGCTTTCCGGCAGGCCGGCCAGCAGCAGTGCCATGCGGGCCACGTTGCGGTTGTCTTCACCGGCCTGGTTGGCGCAGCCGAAGAACACTTCGTCTACCTGGTCCCACTGCACGCCTGGGTTGCGCTCTACCAGCGCCTTCAGCGGCACCGCTGCCAGGTCGTCGGCCCGCACGCTGGCCAGGGCGCCGCCGAAGCGGCCGATGGGGGTACGGATGGCGTCACAGATGAATACGTCGTGCATCAGGCTTCTCCTGCCAGCTGGCCATGGGCCGCGGCGGTACGGGCGTCGAGGTCACACATGGTGGACAGCTCGATTTGGGTGGATTCGGAAATGGTCTGCGCGTGGCATTTGGAGGCTCCTGGTCAGGGTGCTTCGATAAACCCAGATTAAGGAGACTGGTGGGTACCTTACAATCCGATAATCGACTATTCGTGCGATTATCGAACCATTTGTTCTACAACTATTCCCCCACCACCAGGCAGTTGTGCGCCCTGATCGCAGCACAACACCGCTCCTGCCGGAGCAGCCTTGTGCTGCGAATGGGCCGCGACGCGGCCCTCGCCCTCAGGTTGCGTCGGAGTGGCTGACCAGCCCCTTGACGACCACACCCACGGTCGCCAGCGCCGCCGGTACGAGCAAGGCCGTCAGCACCTGCTCGAAGTTCCAGCCCAGGCCCAACAGCGTTGCGCCACTCCAGGCCCCTAGAATCGCACCAAAGCGGCCAATACCCAGCATCCACGATACACCTGTGGCCCGGCCCTGGGTGGGATAGAAGCGGGCCGCCAGCGATGGCATTGCCGACTGCGCACCGTTCACACACATACCGGCGACGAGTACCAGCGTGGCTAGCACGGTGATGTTACCCAGGCTCTGCCCCACTGCGTAGGCGAACACCCCGGCCAGCAGATAGAAAATGCCGATCACCTTGTGCGGATTGAAACGGTCCATGGCCCAACCCACGCCGACTGCGCTTAGCACTCCACCAAACTGGAACAGCGCGCCGATGAACGCGGCCTGCTCCATGCTCGCGCCGCTGTCACGCATCAGGGTTGGCAGCCAGCTGGTCAGGAGGTAGACGATCACCAGGCCCATGAAATAGGTCAGCCACAGCAGCACGGTGCCCAGGCCGTAGGTGCCAGAAAAGATCACCGCAAACACGTTGCGTGCAGCCACCGCCTTTTGCTCCGGCACACTGAAACTACCGGCCTCGGCCACCACTTGCGGCGCGATTGGCGACAAGGTCTTGCGCACCTTGTCGGTGCCGCGGTTGCGCACCACCAGGAACCGCGCCGACTCCGGCAGCCAGACCATCAGTACCAGCGCCAGCAGCAACGGCAGCACGCCACCGATGACCAGCAGGCTGTGCCAGCCGTAGGCCGGGATCATCTTGGCGGAAATGAAGCCACCACCGGCCATGCCCAGGTTGAAGCCACAGAACATGCTGGTCACCAGCAGCGACTTGAGGCGCTCCGGGGTGTATTCGGACAACAGCGTGGTGGCGTTGGGCATGCCAGCCCCCAGCCCCAGACCAGTCAGAAAGCGCAGCACCAGCAACTGGTCGACGTTGGAGGCATAGGCCGAGGCCAGACTGAAGCCACCGAACACCAGCACCGCCCCCACCAGCACGCCTTTGCGGCCGAAACGGTCAGCCAGCGGCCCGGACCCCAGCGCGCCGAATACCATGCCGATCAATGCAGCACTCATGACCGGCCCAAGGCTCGCGCGGTCGATCCCCCACTCTTGCGACAGTGCCGGGGCGATGAAACCCATGGCAGCGGTGTCCAGGCCATCGAGGAAGACGATCAGGAAGCACAGCAGCACAACCCGCCACTGATACCGGGATAGCGGCTGCTGATTGATGAAAGATTGAACGTCGAGGCTTTTGCCGACGTTGGTTTGCGCTTGGTTCATTATTGTTATCCAGAATGTAGGGCACAGTCAGGCCGTTGCACACGGGTAACCGGTACAAGGGCGATGATTGGGGTAAATGGCCTGGGTCAGCCTGGATATAACGTTACTGCATGCGGGTGCGGCCGCAGCAGCGAGGTGACAGTATTCATGAGTAAGTGCCTCTTATGTTTTTCTTGTTCGGTCGGCTGGCCGACCGTTGCGAGAGACATTAATCAGCGTGCCGAGGTGAAGCAATTCACTCGGCACGACACTGTGCGTTTATCGCACAAGAAACGGTTTTGCCTGTTCCGATCCGGGGCCGCAAAGTGCTCCCTGCGGACTCAACCGAACAACTGATGGCAAAGGTCCCGGCTGGCCGCCAGCAAAATCGGCAAGAACCGCTGCTCCAGCTCACTGCGGGTCACCCGCCCGACATGGGTACTTACATTCAACGCAGCCAATACCTGCCCCGAAGCGTCATACACCGGCACCGCAATCGATCGCAGCCCCTGTTCCAATTCCTGGTCGACCACGCACCAGCCCTGGGCGCGCACCTGCTGGATGCAGGCGAACAACGATTCAGGGTCATTCAGGGTACGGCTGGTGCGCGCCTTGAGGTCGGCACGTTCCAGGTACTCACGCAGGCTGGTGTCGTCCATGGCCGCCAGCAGAATGCGGCCCATCGACGTGCAATAGGCCGGCAGGCGCCCGCCCACTGACAGATCGACCGAGATCAGCCGCTCGACCGTGGCCGAACGGGCTATATAAAGAATGTCGTCACCTTCAAGGGTGGCCATGTTGGCCGCCTCATGTAACTGGTCGCTGATGCGATCCAGGTACGGCTGGGCAGAAATTGCCAGTGGTGTGGACGACAGGTAAGCATGCCCCAGCGTCAACACTTTGGGCAGCAGCGAATAGGTACGCCCGTCAGTGGTGGCGTAACCCAGCTTGATCAGCGTGTGCAGGCAGCGGCGCACCGCTGCGCGAGGGATTTCGGTACGGTGGCTGATCTGGGCGATGGTCAGGTGCCGCTTGCGCTCCTGGAAGGCCTGGATCACGGCCAGGCCACGTGCCAGAGAGGTCATGAAGTCAGGGTCACCGGTAAAGGCCTGGATGCGCTTGGCCGGGGAAGCCACGATCGGCGGCGCCATGGCAGCCGAAGCAGGTCGCGCCACCTCCGTATTGCCGGAATCGTTGTCCAGGGTTTCGTCACTCATCGCACACCTCAAAAAAAACACCGGTTCGTGCGATTATCGAACAAACGGCCGATAATCGCAATTGACCGCCGACACGTTTGCTTATACCTTTCCTCTGCCACTTGTGGCTTCTTTGGAGAGACTGGTCAGGTACCCACCGTAAGAAGTCCCCAGGCAACGGCCTCGCCTTTCGGCGAGGCCGTTTTTCGTTACGGCCCGCCCTGACATTGCAGCGAACTTCTATCCTTCATTCCTTTCAAACTTGTACGAAAGGTCCAAACTGTTGGTGAACAGATCCTGCTACTTGCGCCAGATGATGTCAGTGCTGAGTAAATAACGATGTTCGGCGAATTATCGGTTGCTATAATCGACTGCGCAGGCCCTCCGCTTACCGTGGTGATGGAACCTTCCGCTTTAACAAGCCGTTGCGGCCAGCAAGGCAATATGCATGTGGCACAATGCATGACAACAGTCATTACACTTATTTCAGGTACTGCATGTGACGAAAGATGAACTGCGCGCGGAACTCGAGCGCCAGGCTGAACGTTACAAGGAAGTTTATGGTGGCGAAGTCACCACCTACGCCGCACAACCGGATCCGGAACGCAAACCTTGGCGCAAGCGTGCCAGCGTTCGCGACCAGGCCTTCAGCCAGGAACTGGAACGCATCGAAAAAGAACTGCGCAGCGACAATCCCTGAGCCTCGGGGGTCCTCTGCGCGTCGTCGCCCGGTCAACCCGGGCGAGGTCGATCTTTACTGTCTGGCCGATGATGAAATGGAATTACACAAATTTCATACGGCCGTTTGAAATTTTGAGAAATGGACATTTCACAACATTTAGGCCATTTTTCGCCATGATTTTCGACTTTTAGCCGCAATTTACCCCACTGAACGCCCCCCTCTGCACGACATGCTTGCACCATGAAGACTGTCATCTGTCTGTTGCAGGTGCATCGATTGCCAAGGTTTTCTGGCATAATCCCGCCCCCCTATGACCCGCCAGACAACCTTCATGATCGATTTATTCAGCGGACTGGATGCCTGGGTATTGGTGAGCCTACTGCTCGCCTTGACCTTCGTACTCGCCTTCGAGTTCATCAATGGCTTTCATGACACCGCCAACGCGGTAGCTACCGTCATCTATACCAAAGCCATGCCACCGCACCTCGCCGTGTTCTTCTCCGGCGTGTTCAACTTCCTTGGCGTTCTGCTCGGCGGTGTAGGGGTGGCCTATGCCATCGTGCACCTGTTGCCG
This sequence comes from Pseudomonas putida, assembly GCA_041879295.1. Taxonomy (NCBI): domain Bacteria; kingdom Pseudomonadati; phylum Pseudomonadota; class Gammaproteobacteria; order Pseudomonadales; family Pseudomonadaceae; genus Pseudomonas; species Pseudomonas putida. The sequence continues at coordinate 4,661,218 of CP047152.1, forward strand.
GTAGAGCTGCTGATCAATGTGAACACCGGACATGGCCTGGCCATGGTCTTCTCGTTGCTGGCCGCGGCCATCACCTGGAACCTGGGCACTTGGTACTTTGGCATTCCCGCCTCCAGTTCGCATACGCTGATCGGCTCCATTCTCGGTGTCGGCCTGGCCAACGCCCTGATCAACGACATTCCGCTGGGCGACGGTGTCAACTGGCAGAAAGCGATCGATATCGCCATGTCACTGGTGGTCTCGCCAATGGCCGGCTTCGCCGTTGCTGCGCTGGTGCTGATCGGCCTGAAATGGTGGCGCCCGCTGTCGAAGATGCACAAAACGCCGGAACAACGCCGCAAGCTCGACGACAAAAAGCACCCGCCCTTCTGGAACCGTCTGGTCCTGGTGGTTTCCGCCATGGGTGTGAGCTTCGTGCACGGCTCCAACGACGGCCAGAAAGGCATCGGCCTGATCATGCTGGTGCTGATCGGTATTGTGCCGGCCAAATTCGTACTCGACCTGAACAGCACCACCTACCAGATCGAGCGTACGCGCGACGCTACCCTGCACATGAGCCAGTTCTACCAGCGTAACGCCGCCACCCTGGGCGAGTTCCTGGCACTGGGCAAGGCCAAGGCCAGCGACCTGCCGGAGCAGTTCAGCTGCAACCCTCAGCAGACCGAACCGACCATTGCTGCGCTGCAGACCTCGCTGAAAGGCGTGACGGACTACCACAGCCTCGACGCCGATAAGCGCGTTGAAGTACGCCGCTACCTGTTGTGCCTGGATGACACCGCGAAGAAGGTTGGCAAGCTGCCAGGCCTGGACGCCCGTGAAAAATCCGACCTTGAAAAGCTGCGCAAAGACCTCACCGCCACTACCGAATACGCCCCGTTCTGGGTGATCGTGGCCGTCGCCCTGGCCCTTGGCCTGGGCACCATGGTTGGCTGGAAGCGCGTAGTGTTGACCGTAGGCGAGAAGATCGGCAAACAAGGCATGACCTATGCCCAAGGCATGTCGGCACAGATCACTGCAGCCTGCGCCATCGGCATGGCCAACGTATTCGCCCTGCCGGTGTCGACCACCCATGTGCTGTCATCCGGCGTGGCCGGCACCATGGTCGCCAACAAAAGTGGCCTGCAAGGCGGCACTGTGAAGACCATCCTGCTGGCATGGGTCCTGACCCTGCCTGCCTCGATGGGCCTGGCGGCCGGCCTGTTCTGGCTGGCGTCCAAAGCCATTGGCTGAGTGACACCGCAATGAATGAAGGCGCCCCCGGGCGCCTTTTTCATAGCCGTCATTCCTGTGCTGCCCTGTTCTTTGCCGGGGCAGCCTTGTGCTACCGAGGGTATGGGCCTGCGCAGGAAGACTACCTTTTCTTGCTCCCTAACAACGACCCCATCAACCCGCGCACCAACTGCCGCCCCAACTGGTTAGCTGCCTGGCGCACTGCCGACTTGATCGCCTGCCCCGCTGCACTCTGCAAGAACTCGCCAGCCTTGTCGGCAAAGCTCTCTTCATCCGCCTTCGGTTGTGGCGCCGGCTCTACCGGTTCGCCCTTGCGCTGGGTCAGCATTTCATAGGCAGATTCACGGTCCACCGGCTTGTCATAGCGCCCAGCCAATGGCGAAGCGGCAATCAGCGCACTGCGCTCAACCGCACTCAGTGGCCCAATACGCGACTGCGGCGGTGCAACCAGCACCCTCTGCACGATGGCCGGCGTGCCCTTTTCTTCCAACGTACCCACCAGCGCTTCGCCAATACCCAGTTCGGTCAGCACTGCCAGGGTATCGAACGCCGGGTTGGGGCGGAAACCATCGGCTACCGCCCGCAGCGACTTCTGCTCCTTGGCCGTGAACGCCCGCAAGCCGTGCTGAATGCGCAAGCCCAACTGGGCCAGCACCGCGTCGGGCAAGTCCCCCGGCGACTGGGTAACGAAATAGACACCCACCCCCTTGGAGCGGATCAGCCGGACCACTTGCTCAAGCCGCTCCTGCAACGCCTTGGGCGTGCCGTTGAACAACAAGTGTGCTTCATCGAAGAACAGCGCCAGCACCGGCTTGTCAGCATCACCGCGCTCGGGCAACTGCTCGAACAATTCGGCCAGCAGCCACAACAGGAACGTCGCGTACACCTTGGGAGCCTCGTGCACCAATCGGCTGGCATCGAGCAGGTGGATACGCCCACGACCATCCGGATCAGGGCGCAGCAGGTCCTCCAGCTGCAATGCCGGCTCGCCGAACAGTGCCTCGGCGCCCTGCTGCTCCAAGGTAGCGAGCCGGCGCAGCAAGGCCTGGGTAGAAGCCGTGGTCATTAGCGCGCTGTCTTCGCCGAGCAGCTGCGGGTTATCCTTCAGATGCGCCAGCAGGGCCTTGAGGTCTTTGAGGTCCAGCAGCAGCAGGCCTTCGCGGTCGGCCACCTTGAATGCTGCGTACAACGCCGCCTGCTGACTGTCGGTCAGTTCCAGCAAATTGCCCAGCAGCAGCGGCCCCATTTCACTGAGGGTGGTGCGCAGCGGGTGGCCAGACTGCCCGGCGATATCCCATAGGCTCACCGGATAGGCCCGGGGCGTATGCCCCAGCCACGGCATGCCAGCGATGCGCTCAGCCACCTTGCCTTGCGGCGCACCGGCAGCGCCCAAACCACAAAGGTCGCCTTTGACATCGGCGGCGAACACCGCCACCCCCGCGTCGCTGAACACCTCCGCCAGATGCTGCAGAGTGACGGTCTTGCCAGTACCCGTTGCGCCAGCCACCAGACCGTGCCGGTTGGCCAGGCGCATTGCTTGACCGACTGGCTGGCCATCCGGGCCCGCACCTACAACGATGGTCGAAAATTCCGACATCTTTTTAATCCTCTGCTCAAGCTTTAGCTTAATTCGGCCGATACCTGTGGGTGATATTCGCCTTAATAGAGAGGAACAACCGAAAAGGGACTTCTCGGGATGTTGCACAACCTACGGCTCCACTCGTGCGAACGCCTGATATAGAACCTTAGCGGAACCGATTACGCCCATGAACAAAAGCCTTCGTTTCAGCCACAAGATTCTTTTGGCGGCATCACTGATCGTGATACTCGCCTTCAGCCTTTTCACCCTCTACAACGATTACCTCCAGCGTAATGCGATCCGCGAGGACCTGGAAAACTACCTGGCTGAAATGGGCGCCTCCACGTCGACCAACATTCGCAACCTGTTCGAGGGCCGGATAAAACTGGTGGAAAACCTGGCGCAGAACATTGCCCAGAACCCAGCCAGCGCCGAAACCCTGATGGGTCAGAATGCGCTGACCTCCAGCTTCCTCACGGTCTACCTGGGCAAGGTCGACGGCAGTTTCAGCGTGCGCCCGGACGCGAAGATGCCCGACGGCTACGACCCGCGCACCCGCCCTTGGTACAAGGACGGCATGAACGCCAGCGGCGCGACCCTGACCGAACCGTACATCGACATGACCACCAACAAGATGGTCATAGGCATCCTCAACAAGGTCTCCAGCAGCGTTGGCGTGGTCGGCGGCGACCTGGCCCTGGACGGCCTGGTGCAGATCATCAACTCGCTGAACTTCGGCGGCATGGGATACGCCTTCCTGGTCAACGACCAGGGCAAGATCCTGGTGCACCCGGATAAAGACCTGGTCATGAAGTCGCTGTCTGACCTGTTCCCGCAGCACACGCCGAAACTGACCGGTGAGCTGACCGAAGTGCAAAGCGATGGCCAGACTCGCCTGCTGACCTTCAGCCCAATTACCGGCCTGCCGTCGGCAAACTGGTACATCGGCCTGTCGGTGGACAAGGACAAGGCCTTCTCGATGCTCAGCACCTTCCGCACCTCTGCGGTGATCGCCACGCTAGTGGCGGTGGTGATCATCATCGGCCTGCTCGGCCTGCTGATCCGCGTGTTGATGCAGCCGCTGCACACCATGACCCGCGCCATGGAAGACATTGCCGAAGGTGAAGGCGACCTGACCAAGCGCCTGCATATCCACAACCACGACGAATTCGGTGTCCTCGGCAACGCCTTCAACCGCTTCGTCGAACGTATTCACAGCAGCATTCGCGAAGTGTCTTCGGCCACCGAGCAGGTCAACGAAGTGGCCCTGCGGGTGATCAGTGCTTCGAACTCGTCGATGACCAACTCCGATGAGCAGTCCAACCGCACCAACAGTGTCGCAGCCGCCATCAACGAACTGGGAGCAGCTGCCCAGGAAATTGCCGGCAACGCCGCCCAGGCTTCGCAGCACGCAAGCTCCGCGCGCCTGCTGGCCGAAGAAGGCCAGCAAGTGGTCGAGCGCAACATTGCCGCAATGAACCGCCTGTCCGACCTGATCGTCACGTCCAGCGCGCACATCGAAACACTGAACAGCAAGACCGTGAATATCGGCCAGATCCTCGAAGTGATCACCAGCATTTCCCAGCAGACCAACCTGCTGGCACTAAACGCCGCCATCGAAGCGGCCCGCGCCGGTGAGGCCGGGCGTGGCTTTGCCGTGGTCGCCGACGAGGTGCGCAACCTGGCGCACCGCACCCAGGAATCGGCGCAGCAAGTGCAGACCATGATCGAAGAGCTGCAGGTCGGGGCCCGCGAGTCGGTCGATACCATGGACCAGAGCCAGCGCCACAGCCAGGACAGCATGCAGATCGCCAACCAGGCGGGCGAGCGACTGGACAGCGTAACCGTGCGCATTGGCGAAATTGACGGCATGAACCAGTCAGTGGCCACTGCCACCGAAGAGCAGACCGCCGTGGTCGAGGCGATCAACATGGACATCAGCGAGATCAACATGCTCAACCAGGAAGGCGTGGAGAACCTGCAAGCGACCCTGCGCGCGTGCTCCGACCTCGAGCAACAGGCTGGCCGCCTGAAGCATCTGGTGGGCAGCTTCCGTATCTGATAGCTGCTACACCTTCGCCTGGCGCAGCCTTTGTGCTGCTCCAGGCATTGCGCCCCCTCTCAAACTGATCGAACAAACTATCCTTCTGATAGGTCCACCTTTAGGCGTGTCATCGCCGGCAATTCAACGCCGGATGACAGACCCGAAGACGATCCCGGAGGGATGCTGATCGTGCACATCGCCGACATCACCATGTTCTACGCCCCGGCCAGCGGTGGCGTACGTACCTATCTTGATGCCAAACATCACCGTCTCGACGCCATTCACGGCGTACGCCATAGCCTGTTGATTCCTGGGGCCAGTGCCCAACACGCCGATGGTATCTATCAGGTACCTGCGCCGCCCTTGCCGTTTGGCAAAGGCTACCGCTTTCCGGTACGCCTGGCCCCCTGGTGCAACACACTGCGCATGCTCAAGCCCGACCTGATCGAAGTTGGCGACCCCTACCTGACCGCCTGGGCGGCGCTGGAAGCACGGCGCCAGCTCGACGTGCCAGTGATCGGCTTCTACCATTCCGACCTGCCGTTACTGGTCAGCAACCGCATGGGCAACTGGTTCGCCCCCAATGTCGAGGCCTACGTCAGCAAGTTATACGGCAATTTTGACCGGGTACTGGCCCCCAGCCAGGTGATGGCCGAAAAATTACGCCGTTTGGGCGTGCGCGATGTCCATGTGCAGCCGCTGGGCGTTGACCTTGCCACTTTCCACCCCGCCCGGCGCGACCCACATGTACGTGCCGAACTGGGCATTGCCGATACCAGCCGCCTGTTGATCTATGCCGGCCGAGGCTCGCGGGAAAAGAACCTACCGGTACTGCTTGACTGCATGCGGCAACTCGGCGACCCCTACCACCTGTTACTGGTAGGCTCGAGCATGCCGGCCAACGTGCCGCACAACGTCAGCGTCATCGATCACTTCTGCCCGGCTGCAGAGGTGGCCCGGCTGATGGCCAGCGCCGACTTGTTGGTACATGCTGGCGACCAGGAAACATTCGGCCTGGTCATTCTCGAAGCGATGGCCAGCGCCACGCCCGTGGTGGCCGTGCGCGCCGGTGCCTTCCCTGAAATCATCAACGAACAGTGTGGCCGCCTGTGCGCGCCCAACGATGGTCGGGCGATGGCGTCGGCCGTGCGCGAGGCGTTCGAGGCAGGTATACGCGAGCTCGGTGTGCAGGCCCGTCACCATGTAGAGCATCATTATTCGTGGGATAACGTGGTGGCTGGCCTGCTGCAGCACTACCAGGCCGTGCTCGGCCACCAGCCACAGGTGCGCGCCCATGCTTGAGCCCTCCGCGAGCCAGCGCAGCCTCATGCTGGTGCTGCATGATGTTGCCCCGGAAACCTGGCCGGACTATGAACCGTTCGTAGAGGCCGTGGACGCGCTGGGCAACGTGCCAATGACATGGCTGGTGGTCCCGGACTTCCATCGGCGTAATCCGCTGCACCGGGCACCTACGTTCTGCCGCCTTCTGGACGCACGCCTGGCCAAAGGCGACGAACTGGCGCTTCACGGCTATGCCCATGCAGACGAAGGACCCGCACCGCGCAACCCCGTCGACTACTTCATGCGGCGCATCTATACACATGAAGGCGAGTTCTACAGCCTTGATGAGAGCGAAGCACTTACCCGCCTACAGGAGGGCCTGGCACTGTTCGAGGGCCAAGGGTGGCCTGTGGCAGGGTTTGTCGCACCTGCCTGGCTCATGAGCCAAGGCACGCGGCAAGCGCTGTGCAGCCTGCCACTGAAATACACCAGCACACCGCAGCATTTGTACCGTTTGCCGGACTTTACGGCCATTGATGCGCCAGGCCTGGTCTGGAGCGCCCGAAGCGCATGGCGTCGCAAACTGTCCCACACGCTGTGCGACTGGCAATGCCAGCGCTGGCGGGGCGCAAGCACAATACGCATGGGGTTGCACCCTGTAGACATGCGCCATCGCTCATCCCGTGATTATTGGCTGCGAACACTGGAGAAACTGTTGAAGGATGGTCGCGAACCATTGACCAAATCTGCCTGGCTGGAGCGCCAGGGGGCAGCATGAAGCGTTGGGCCTGGTTGGCGCTGGCATTGCTGGGTGCAGCGCTGGTGCCAGCGTTGCTGGGTGGTAGCGAGCTGCTGCCGCGACTGAGCCGGTTCGACCCGCACCTGCTGCTCATGCTGCTAGGCATGATTCTGTTGTGCTGGGTCATCAATGCGCTGCGCCTGCGCCTGTTGCTGGGTGAGCAGGCAAAACAGTTGAGCCATGCTCGCAGCCTGGGCGTGGTCATGGCCACTGAATTTGCCATCTGCACCACCCCTGGCGGCAGTGGTGGGCCGCTGACCCTGATGGCCCTGCTGGCGCGAGACCGCATCAGCCCGGCACGCAGCGGCGCCGTTTTTGCCATGGACCAGTTGAACGACCTGGTGTTCTTCTTCTGCGCAATGCTGGCGATTGCCGGCTACGCGCTGTTCCACAGCCTGGGCCACAGCCAGGAAAGCATGTTGCTGGGCAGTGCGTTACTGCTGTGCACAGCGTTGGCCGGGGTGATCGGGCTGTCGCGCTATCGGCGTCCGATAATGCGCATGAACGGCAGGTTGCTGCAGCGCATGGGGATGGGTCAGCCGCGCAAACGCCGCTGGGCGCGCAAACTGCTGCACTTCGTCGCAGCACTGGCGCAGACCTGGCGCCTGCCCAAGCGCACGTTGAGCCTGGTATTCACCCTGACTTGCGCCCACTGGGGGCTGCGCTACAGCGTGTTGTACCTGGTGCTGCGGGGCTTGGGGGTGGACCTGCAGTGGATTCCCAGCTTCCTGGTGCAGATGCTGTCGCTCAGCGCCGGCCAATTCAGCCTGCTGCCTGGCGGAGCCGGGGCCGCCGAGCTGACGTCGGCCAGCCTGTTGACGCCATTGGTGGGCAGTTCGACCGCGGCTGCGGCAATCCTGATATGGCGGGCGGTTACTTACTACTTTTATCTGCTGGCTGGTGGGCCGGTGTTTGTGTGCCTGCTTGGGCGTCCGCTGCTGGAGCGCTGGCGGCGTCAGGCGGGTTGAGCTGTTGCCAGAGCTCGGCGGCGCCGGGGAATTCGGTGCCATCCGTGTCATCCAGGGCTTCAGGGTCGTAGCGGGCCAGGCAGCCTTCGCCAAGGGTCGGTGGAGGTGAGGCGGCGGGGTTGTTGCGTTGCCTGGCCATTGGCGTTTCACCCAAGATTGCCGGGGCGCTGTGCACCCCTGTCGCGACAGGGCTGCACCGCAGCCCAGAATCTCACAGCAAATCAAGTGGTGTCAGTCGAACACCACAGTCTTGTTACCATGCACCAGCACGCGGTCTTCCAGGTGATAACGCAGGCCACGGGCCAGCACCATCTTCTCCACATCACGGCCAAAGCGGACCATGTCCTCGATGCTGTCAGCATGGCTGACACGTACCACATCCTGTTCGATGATCGGGCCGGCGTCCAGCTCTTCGGTGACGTAGTGGCAAGTCGCGCCAATCAGCTTCACGCCCCGCAGGGCGGCCTGATGGTAAGGCTTGGCGCCGACGAACGACGGCAGGAAGCTGTGATGGATGTTGATCACCTTCTCGGCATAGTCCCGGCACAGTTGTGGCGGCAGGATCTGCATGTAGCGGGCCAGTACCACGACGTCGGCGGCATGCTCCTGCACCAGGCGCGACACTTCGGCAAAGGCCGGGGCCTTGTCCTTGGGGTCGACCGGAACATGGAAGAACGGAATACCGTGCCACTCGACCATGCTGCGCAGGTCGTTGTGGTTGGAAATCACGCAAGGGATCTCGCAGTCCAGCTCATCGGTGTGCCAGCGGTGCAGCAAGTCTGCCAGGCAGTGCGACTCACGGCTGGCCATCAATACCACGCGTTTTTTCTGAGCCGAGTCGGTAATGCGCCAGGTCATGGAGAACTCTTCGGCGATCGGCGCAAACGCTTCACGGAAAGCTTCGATACCGAACGGCAGCGATTCAGCGCGGATTTCATGACGCATGAAGAACCAACCGCTCTGCTCATCGGAGTGGTGGCTGGCTTCGTTGATCCAGCCATTGTACAAGGCCAGGAAATTACTGACTTTCGCCACGATGCCTACACGGTCGGGGCAGGCGATCACCAGACGATAGGTGCGCATGAATGAGACTCCAGAACTTCGCAAAGGCGCCTATTCTAGCGGCCCGCCAGAAAAAACGCAGTATTGATCGCTGCCACGATGGCATATGCAGGCGCGAAAACGCAGCAGGGGCTCTGTCTGACAGACATGACGAATCGTCTGGGCCGTATGTAAAAATTTGTTCACGTAGAGAAATGCTGTCACAGCTTAATTAACAGTTAATTGCCCATTCTTATGTTTACTTGCGAGTATTGCCTGTCTATTATTGGCCCACACATTTCTGAACACGCATTAAGGAACACTCCATGTCCCTGATCAACGAGTACCGCGCTACCGAAGAAGCCATCAAGGAACTTCAGGCCCGCCTGGCCAATCTGTCGCAGGATGACAAGCTGAAGAAAGAACTGGAGTTCGAAGGCAAACTGCGCACACTGATGGGCGAATACTCCAAGTCGCTGCGCGACGTGATTGCCCTGCTCGACCCAGAGTCGAAACTGAGCAAGGCACCTCGTGGTTCGGTCAAGACTACCGCCACCAAGCGCGCACGCAAGGTCAAGCAATACAAGAACCCGCACAACGGTGAAGTGATCGAAACCAAAGGCGGCAACCACAAGACCCTGAAAGAGTGGAAAGCCACTTGGGGCGGCGATGTGGTTGAAAGCTGGGCAACCCTGCTGGACTGATTATCCGCATACGCCTCTTGCTTCGCACAACAAAAACGCCGGCACACTGCCGGCGTTTTTGTTTACCTGCCATCAGCCGATTGAATAGTTTTCCTGCAATTGTCGAGCATGCATTTGCCAGGCCTCCAACACCCGCCTGCCCGCCTCGTCGGCGCCCTCCCAGGCTTGCTGGCGTGCCTGTTCGAAGTCGCCCAAGGTATTCGGCGCGCCCCACTGCGGGTCGCTCAGGCGTTGCTGGCAGAAGCCATACCAACGTTGCCGCTCTTCGCCGGTCAAGGTTTCAGGGAAGTTACGTGCCCGGTAGCGGAACAACAGCTCCGGCAAACGCGGATCATCGAACATCCAGTGGCCAAGGCTCAACTGCGCCGGTTCCAGCGCACGAACTTGCTCGCATAAGCGCCGGTCGCGGTCACCTATAAAACCCTCATACAACTGCTGTTCCGGGTCCTCACTCGGGGCGAACTCGTCCTTGCCATAGATGTGCTCCAGCTTTTCTTGCCATTGCGCCTGTTGATTGGCCAATTGTTCGCCGCGCGATTGTAACAACGTCAAGTCCAGGCCCAATCGTTGTTGATCGACCGGGCGCAATACCGACAGCGGCGCCACTACCGGGCAACGATTGATCTGCACCAATTTGAGCGGTACCGGCAATTCACCTTCAGCCAATTCATCATGCCGGGTGTACAAACGCTGACGCAAAACTTCAGCACTTTCCCGTAGTAACGGTAGGGTTTCCTGATGCAGGTCGCAGACAATCAGTGCATTGCGATTACGCGGGTGCCAGGCCAGTGGCAATACGACACCCAGGTAATTGCGCGCCGCCGAAAAACGTCCGGATATATGCACCAGTGGCTGCAACAAACGGATCTGCTCCATCACTTTATGCTTGCTGCGCAGCTGAAACAGCCAGTCATACAACTTGGGTTGTTTCTGCCGAATCAGGCGGGCCAAGGCAATGGTTGCCCGCACGTCGGAAAGCGCTTCGTGGGCATGCCCATGGTCAATGCCATTGGCCTTGCTCAGCAGTTCAAGACGCAGACTGGTGCGCCCGTCCTGTTGTGGCCATTGAATACCCTCCGGGCGCAGGGCATAGGCGGTACGCACAATATCGATCAGGTCCCAGCGGCTATTGCCTCCCTGCCATTCACGGGCGTACGGATCGAAAAAGTTGCGGTAAAGGCTGTAGCGGGTCACCTCATCGTCGAAGCGCAGGGTGTTGTAGCCGGCACCACAGGTGCCCGGTTGCGCCAGTTGGGCATGCACACGGGTCATGAACTCGGCTTCGCACAAGCCCTGCTCCGCCAGCAGTTGCGGCGTGATGCCAGTCACCAGGCAGGCCGCCGGGTGCGGCAGGATATCGTCCGACGGCCGGCAATAGAGACTGATCGGCTCGTCGATCTCGTTGAGGTCGAAGTCAGTGCGCACGCCGGCCACCTGCAGCGGCCGATCGCAGCGCGGGTTGATGCCGGTGGTTTCATAGTCGTGCCAGAAAATGCTGGAGGTCACGGGGTCGTCCTGTATCGAGGTCGACCCGATTCTAGCGCGATTCTGAAAAATGAACGTTCAGACGGGCGCGTTGGCGGGGCGGAAACTGAAATAGTCGCGCAATGAACGAACGAAATCATCGTACTCGCGCGGAGACTGCAGCAGCATGAAGCCCGAATCGTAATGCCCAGGTGTCTGGTCCTCACGGCACCACAGGCAACTGGCAGTGAGGTTGACGAACTGGTGCCCGCCGCCAGGCAGGGGCATACGCAGTTGCAGCTCGTAATCGGGCCCGACCAACACAGGTAGCTGGCTGATGACCATCAGCCCATTTTCAGAGGCATTGCCTAGCTGACCGATCTCCTGACCGGTAAAGCGGTTGAATACCTTGAGGACACAAGGTAGCTGATGACGTTCGATGTGGCGCTTGTTGAACATGATCGCGAGTGTATTCCGTACCTGATGCCAGGAATACAAAGTACTGGCGGTTGTTGTAACAACTGAGTTACAGATTAGCGCAGCACGCGCAGCAAATCTCGTGAAATTAACCACACCTTTGTGTTAGCGCCAAGGTACGCTCGTCACCGGGTTGGCCACGGCTGTTTCCGCACCGCGCAAATGGCCGAGTTTTTCCAGGGTCTGCAGGCGCGCCTGGGCGCGATAGGCATACTCGTTGCCCGGGTACTGCTGGATCAGGTACTGATAGGTCTGCGCCGCATCCACGTACAACGCCTGGCGCTCCAGGCACTGGCCGCGCAGCAATGACACTTCGGGGTGGATGAACGGCCGGGCACGGCTGGTGCGATCAACCTGCGACAGTTCGAGCATGACCCGCGCGCAATCGCCGCGGTCGTAGGCGCGGTAGGCATTGTTCAGGTGGTGGTCCATGGACCAGCGGGTGCAGCCGACGGTGCTGGCGGCCAGGGCTAAAACGATCAGGGCTCGCATGGGGATCTCCTTTGATGCCAATGTATCGGCGTTTGCCTGCAAATCTTCACACCCTTTTGCAAGGATACCCTGCCCCGTTCAAATGCCACCCTGCCCTGGGCGTAGGTAGTGCAACGGAACAATGACTACAGCGAGATTCAGGAGTAGCCTTTCGCTGCGCTTCACTATAGGAGTCTGTGCATGAGCATCCGCCGCACCAAAATCGTCGCCACCCTTGGCCCCGCCAGCAACTCGCCGGAAGTGATCGAACAACTGATCCTCGCCGGCCTGGACGTGGCACGTCTGAACTTCTCCCACGGCACGCCGGACGAGCACAAGGCCCGCGCGCGCCTGATTCGTGACATCGCCGCCAAGAACGGCCGCCATGTTGCACTGCTGGGCGACCTGCAGGGTCCGAAGATCCGCATCGCCAAGTTCGCCAACAAGCGCATCGAACTGAAGATCGGTGACAAGTTCACCTTCTCCACCGCCCACCCGCTGACCGAAGGCAACCAGGACATCGTCGGTATCGACTACCCCGACCTGGTCAAGGACTGCGGCGTTGGTGACGAACTGCTGCTCGACGATGGCCGCGTGGTCATGCGCGTCGAAACCGCCACTGCAGACGCCCTGCACTGCGTGGTGATCATCGGTGGCCCGCTGTCGGACCACAAAGGCATCAACCGTAAAGGGGGTGGCCTGACCGCACCGGCCCTGACCGAAAAGGACAAGGCCGACATCAAGCTGGCTGCGGAAATGGACCTGGACTACCTGGCCGTGTCCTTCCCGCGTGACGCCAGCGACATGGAATACGCGCGCAAGTTGCGTGACGAAGCCGGCGGCAGCGCCTGGCTGGTGGCCAAGATCGAACGCGCCGAAGCAGTTGCCGATGACGAGACCCTCGACAAGCTGATCGCCGCCTCCGACGCGGTGATGGTTGCCCGTGGTGACCTGGGCGTGGAAATCGGCGACGCCGAGCTGATCGCCATCCAGAAGAAGATCATCCAGCACGCCCGCCGCAACAACAAGGCAGTGATCGTGGCGACCCAGATGATGGAGTCGATGATCCAGAACCCGATGCCGACCCGCGCTGAAGTGTCCGACGTGGCCAACGCCGTGCTGGACAATACCGATGCGGTGATGCTGTCGGCCGAAAGCGCCGCCGGTTCCTACCCGATCGAAGCGGTCCAGGCCATGGCACGCATCTGCCTGGGTGCCGAAAAGCACCCGACCAGCCAGAAGTCCAGCCATCGCCTGCACACCACCTTCGAGCGCTGCGACGAAAGCATCGCCTTGGCGGCCATGTACACTGCCAACCACTTCCCGGGCGTAAAGGCGATCATCGCCCTGACCGAAAGCGGCTACACCCCGCTGATCATGTCGCGCCTGCGTTCGCATGTACCGATCTTCGCCCTGTCGCCGCGTCGCGCTACCCAGGCGCGCGCCTCGATGTTCCGTGGTGTGTACCCGATTGCCTTCGACCCGGCCGCGCTGCCGGCCGACAAGGTGAGCCAGGCAGCGGTCGACGAGCTGCTCAAACGTGGCCTGGTGGAGCAAGGTGACTGGGTGATCCTGACCAAGGGTGACAGCTACCACACCATCGGTGGCACCAACGGCATGAAGATCCTGCACGTCGGTGATCCGCTGGTCGGTTGATCCACTCTTTTCACAGCACAAGGCTCAAGAGCAGCCTTGTGCTGTGAAGAGGCCCCGACAGGAACAACAAAAAGCCCCGGTTCTCGCGAACCGGGGCTTTTTGATGGTGCAGGGGGTAAGGCTGGCTGTCGGGTAAGAAACGGCCATTACTGACCGTCCCTCCCCTAAGAACTGTACGTGCGAGTTTCCCCGCATACAGCTCAAGCCTTTGTAAGCCCTTTCTCAGTTGAAAGAGCCGGTGCCGCACTGTGTAACTGTCGATGACAGTTGGGATGCAACAACACCAGATTGCCCAGCTCGTCGCATCCGCCCTTGTGCCGCTCGATAACATGGTGAATGTTCCACCCGCTTTCGAACGTAATCAACTGCTTGCACATCGGGCAGCGCTTGCTCTGGCCAAGCCACAGCGTCAGCGTCTTCCGCTTCCCCTCGTCCGAGCTTCGCCACGCATATTCCAGCCGTTGCTCGAAGTACATCTCGTCCTCTGGGGCGTATGGGTTAGCCTCCGCCTTGATCTTGGTGTGCCGCTTGATCGGCGTATCGCTGGCGTACAACAAGTGGAGCAGTTTGCCGCTGGGGTGTAGCCCGGAGAATACCCAACTACGTGTTCCCACGCGCTTGAAGTATTTTTCCTTGATCCAACGTTTGCAGCGATTCAGATGTCGCCGCCTGCACCATCGCCATAGCAATTTCCAGATCCTGTAATCCACGTAGTTGAAGGTCTGCTTGGCGACAATCGGCCGATGATAATTGGCCCAACCCCGAATAACTGGATTGAGCTGCTTGATCAACAGGCTGGCCGGTGCCGCTTTGTTCGCTTCAACCAACGCCTTAACCTTGGCCAGAAATGCTTTCACGTTCTTGTGGGCTGGCTTTATCAGCAGCTTGTCACCGTACTTGCGAATATTCTGACCGAGGAAATCGAACCCATCCGATACATGCGTGAACAACGTTTTCTCCACCGCAAGGCTCAACCCCCGCTCGGCCATGAAGGCTTCGACGAGTGGCTTCACCTCGTTTTCCAGCAGCTCTTTCGAGATGCCGGTGATGACGAAATCATCTGCGTATCGCACATAGTTGACCTTGGTCTTGTAGCTGGCTTTGGTATTACGCTGCCCGAACCGAGATTCGAGCTCCTTTTCCAGTCCATCAAGGGCCAGGTTGGCCAATACGGGCGAGATGATCCCTCCTTGCGGAGTTCCCGCCCCTGTCGGATTCAATCGACCGGATTCCAAATATCCCGCTTTCAGCCATTTCCTTAGAACCACTTTGTCCATCGGGACGTTAGTGATCAGCCAGTCGTGACTGATGTTGTCGAAACATCCCTTTATATCGCCCTCCATGACCCACTGCGCAGAATGCTTGCGACCGAGATTGACGAACAATTGCTCGATTGCATCTGCCGTGGAACGGTGAGGGCGAAAGCCATAGGAATTTCGGTCGGCTGTGGTCTCAGACACCGGTTCAAGTGCCAGCAGGTATAACGCCTGCATCGCTCGATCCAGCATCGTCGGAATCCCCAGCGGTCTACGCTGGCCATTTGCTTTGGGAATGTAAATCCGCCGCAGTGGCCGGGGCTTGTAGCCCCTGCGCTCTAACCGAAAAACTGCCTTCCATTTGCTTTCAGGCGTGCTCCAGGTTTCCCCATCGACGCCGGGAGTCCTGCGACCCCGGTTTTCAGTGACCCGTTTAACCGCCAATACCTTGGCGGCAAACGAGCGAACCAGCATACGCTGCAAGGTTTTCACCTGCCGCCATTGCTGATTCTTGGCTGCCTTCGCGATCCGTACCTGTAGCCCTCGCACCTGTCGATGACCTGTTTCCCAGTCTATCGAATGCCAACTGATGGCCAGATGGGAGGACGCAGGTACTTCTATTTCAGACGCACTCATCTTGCTTTTCCTCCAGAGAAGATTTCCCCAGAGGGCAGTAGACGCACGTCGCCCTTGTGGGGGAGTGAGTACACTGCCCCGCAAGGGATTTCTATGAGTTAGACGCAGCCGGTCAAACCGACAAACGTCTGTTCTTGATGGCTTTACAGGCCTTCTCGCGATCAAAGACCAGTCGGAAGTCAGCACCGTTTCCAGTCAGGGCAGAGCCCTTATCCAACCCCATTACAGGGAGGCATTCGCTTTTTCCGACATCCTCTACCCGCATTTTCAACAGTCTTCCTCACGGTCGACCTGCCTTGCCATACAGGCCAATGGCGAAAATACGGGCTTACCGAGTTCCATAACCGTCACAAGGATGGGTTAGGCCCTGCCTATTCACCGATGACTCAATGTCAGCGTGCCCCCAGATGTAAAAGGGACAACCAGTCATGCACCATTTTGGTCAAAGCCTATCAGCAACTTTGGCTCCATGCGGTTGACGGTGTTTATCAGCAGTTCACTTACGTTGGCCATACCAACCAGCCTAGCGTCTCACCCGCGTGTTGCTCGCAGGGTCTGCATGGTGCCTCGCGGCGACCACACACCACAGAATCATGGGACTACATTGTCAGGAAGCTTCGCACCCCGCCGTTACCAGCGACGCACTATCCCTAGGCTACTTTTGGCTGAACAAAAGGTCTCGCGCCCCTCTACCTTGCGGTTTCCGGGTGAGACAATGACAGCTATGGCTTGCGCCCTATAGATAGGAGCAGGCCAGCTCTTTGGACACGATTTCCCATACCTCCCTCGCAGTGATTCAAAATCTGCAAGCTCAGTACGCATATCGTTCTGATGATTTCCAGAGAGAAAATCACGATATATAGGCGACATTACGCCGAATTCTAAGCACCTTGTGAGTGCCGGAAATCCGGGTTTTGACGCCCGGACTTCGGGTTTTTTAAGCTGTTTCTGCGGGAAAGTGATCACCGGTTCAACCGGTGATCACCTAAGATGTAGCCCGCTAGGTGCTTCTACCTATAGCGACTCTCGTCGCACTACATCATGCCGCCCATGCCACCCATACCGCCCATATCAGGCATGCCAGCAGCTGGCTTGTCTTCCGGCAGGTCGGCAACCATGGCTTCGGTGGTGATCATCAGACCGCCGATCGAAGCAGCAGCTTGCAGCGCCGAGCGAGTAACCTTGGCTGGGTCCAGGATGCCCATCTCGATCATGTCGCCGTATTCACCGGTAGCAGCGTTGTAGCCGTAGTTGCCCGAACCTTGCTTGACCTTGTCAGCAACCACGCTTGGCTCATCACCGGCGTTGGCTGTGATCTGGCGCAGCGGGGATTCAACAGCGCGACGCAGCAGCGCGATACCGACGTTCTGGTCTTCGTTGTCGCCTTTCAGGTCGACGATGGCTGCCAGGGCGCGAACCAGGGCAACACCACCGCCAGGCACCACGCCTTCTTCAACGGCTGCACGGGTAGCGTGCAGGGCGTCTTCAACGCGGGCTTTCTTCTCTTTCATTTCAACTTCAGTGCCAGCACCCACCTTGATCACGGCAACACCGCCAGCCAGCTTGGCCAGACGCTCTTGCAGCTTCTCACGGTCGTAGTCCGAGGAAGTTTCTTCGATCTGGGCACGGATCTGCTTGACGCGTGCTTCGATCTCGGTGTCAGCACCAGCACCGTCGATGATGGTGGTGTTTTCCTTGGACAGGATGACGCGCTTGGCGTTACCCAGGTGCTCCAGGGTAGCGGTTTCCAGGGACAGGCCGATTTCTTCGGAGATGACCTGGCCGCCAGTCAGGACGGCGATGTCCTGCAGCATGGCCTTGCGGCGATCGCCGAAGCCCGGAGCCTTGACTGCAGCAACCTTGACGATGCCGCGCATGTTGTTGACTACCAGGGTAGCCAGCGCTTCACCTTCAACGTCCTCGGCAACGATCAGCAGTGGGCGGCCGGCCTTGGCAACGGCTTCCAGAACTGGCAGCAGCTCACGGATGTTGGAGATTTTCTTGTCGACCAGCAGCAGCAGCGGGCTTTCCAGCTCGGCAACCATGGTGTCCGGCTTGTTGACGAAGTACGGCGACAGGTAGCCACGGTCGAACTGCATGCCTTCTACGACGGACAGTTCGTTTTCCAGGCCCGAGCCTTCTTCAACGGTGATCACGCCTTCTTTACCGACTTTTTCCATGGCTTCGGCGATGATTTCACCGATGGAGTTGTCGGAGTTGGCAGAGATGGTACCAACCTGGGCGATGGCCTTGGAGTCGGCGCATGGCTTGGACAGGTTCTTCAGCTCGGCAACAACGGCAGCAGTGGCCTTGTCGATACCGCGCTTCAGGTCCATCGGGTTCATGCCGGCAGCGACGGCTTTCAGGCCTTCGTTGACGATGGCCTGAGCCAGAACGGTAGCGGTGGTGGTGCCGTCACCGGCAGCGTCGTTGGCCTTGGAAGCAACTTCCTTGACCAGCTGGGCGCCCATGTTTTCGAAAGCGTCTTTCAGCTCGATTTCTTTGGCGACGGAAACGCCGTCCTTGGTGATGGTCGGCGCGCCGAAGCTCTTGGCCAGTACCACGTTACGGCCTTTCGGGCCGAGGGTCGCTTTTACCGCGTCAGCCAGAACGTTGACACCAACCAGCATTTTCTTACGAGCGGAATCACCAAATTTTACGTCTTTAGCAGCCATGATCGTTTAATCCTTGAAAAACTTTGGAGTAACGGGAAGTCGGGGGGAAATCAGCCTTCGACAACGGCGAGGATTTCGTTCTCGGCCATGACCAGCAGGTCTTCGCCATCGACTTTCACGGTGTTGCTGCCCGAGTACGGGCCGAAAACCACTTTGTCACCCACTTTCACGGCCAGCGCGCGAACTTCGCCGTTGTCCAGAACGCGACCGGTGCCGACGGCTACAACTTCGCCGCGGTTTGGTTTTTCAGCGGCCGAACCCGGCAGGACGATACCGCCAGCGGTTTTCGATTCTTCTTCGCTGCGACGGATGACTACGCGGTCATGCAGAGGACGAAGTTTCATTGTCGATCTCTCCCAAATTGTGGTTTTCATCGGCCGGTTCGACACCGGCGGTTTTGATGCTGTCCGGCGTTGCCGGGGGTGGCCCGCTGTGAGCGAACCACCTGTGTAATGTCTGGTGTTGCCACCAGAAACCTTGCGGTGACCACATACATGAGGCCGCCACATCCAATTACAAGGCTCGAGATAGAAAAATTTTCATCAGGCCAAAAAAAACCGGGGCCGCTTGTGCGGCCCCGGTCCTTTTTACTTGTCGCGGCGCTCGTACTCGCCTTCGATCACGTTCGGGCGGTGGCCGCCATCACGCGGCTGCGCCTGGAAGGGGTCGTCCTGGAATGCACGCTGGCGCATGGCCTGGGCCTCGGCACGCTCGCGCATCTTGCGCGCAGCCAGGCGACGGGTGAACGGCAGCAGGCACAGCACACCCAACACGTCGCTGATGAAGCCTGGCAGCAGCAACAGGCCACCACCCACGGCCAGCATCATGCCCTGGAACATGTCCTCGGCGGGCAATTCACCGCGCTGCAGGCTTTCACGGGCGCGCAATGCAGTCGCCAGGCCGGCCACCCGCATGACCAGTACGCCCAAGGCGGAGCCGGCGATGATCAGCAGCAACGCCGGAAAGAAACCGATTGCCGCGCTGACCTTCACGAAGACGAACAGCTCCAGCACAGGAAAAATCAGAAACAGCAGTAGAAAAGCACGCATCAAGGGTTCCTCGACGGAAGATAACCTTCCAATAAGACCTCAGATGGATGCCTGCGCTCCGGATTTCAACCCTCGGTTTGCATCACAACCGGCCATTTGTCAGCGCGAGCCAGCAAAACCAAGGCCTCGCGGACTTGTGTCGGCGTGTTGCAAGTAGTGGGGAAAGGCAACCAGTGCACGGCCTGGCCGATGCGCAGGTGCATGCCTTCGCTGTCTACCCCGACCAACTGCGCCGGTACGTGCCGTGGCAACCCGGTCAATTCGACGTAGTGGGCAATGGCACTGGCGTGATCGCTGTTCATGTGTTCGATCATGCTCCCCTCGGCCTTGCCGGCGAACGGGTTGGCCAAGGTCACATGGTCCAGCCAGTGGATCGCACCGAAGCCGCCGATGTAGCGGTGGCGCACCGGTTGCAGCACCCAGAAATCGAAGTCGTGGGCCTTGTGGTAGTTGGCCGCGTCCGGGAAATAGCGGTAATAGCGTTCGGCGGCGGCCTCGATGACGGCCTCGTCGACCAGCTTGTGCGCTTCGGCCATCACCGTCAGGCGCCCTACCGCCTGCACATCCTCAGCCTCGCGCTCACCCACCAACAGCGAACACTTGGGGTCCTTCAGCAGGTTGTGGGTGTGCTGGGCAATGCGGCTGATCAGGATCAGCGGGTTGCCCTGGGCGTCCAGGCAGTACGGCACGACCGAACCAAAGGGGTAGCCAGGCATCGACCTGGAATGGGTCGAAAGCACGCCTCGATATTCCTTGAGCAGCAGTTCCCGGGCGGGGCGGATGGCGTTGGTACTCACTTGAAGGCAGCTCCTGGCGGACGGGTTGGGGACAAGATAAGCATTATCAGCTGCCTGTGCCACTGACCTGCATCCTGATGCCTTACCAGGTAACGCCAAAGCCCGCGGTATAGCGTGTCTTGTCCAGGTCACTTTCACGCGTGCCGGTGATGATATCCTTCTCCGCCTTGAGGTTGAGCGAGGCCCACTCGGTGACCTTGTAGCGCAGGCCAACCTCGGCATCCAGCGAGTAGTCGGCCACGCCACCCAGCGGCTTGGCGAACTCGCCGTTGGTGAACAGCTGCACGTTCTTGCCGATCAGGTATCGGGTGTAATCCCACTTCACGGCCGCAGAATAGAAATTATCCTTGCCGCCGTCCTGATACTCGAAGTCAGTACGGTTGATCAGTGAGCCCAGCGAGAACGCGCCCAGTTCATCGTCCCAGAACTGGTAACCCGGGCCGGTACCCACGGTGCGCTGGCGGGCCAGGTCTTCGATGTGATCGCGCTTGTATTCCGCACGCCCCTGCCAGAACCACTTCTCGGTCATGAAGCGGTCCAGAGCGTACTCGGCGCTCCAGTTGTCGGTGGTGGTAACGTCGTCCTTGGTCTCGCGGTTGTACTCACCCTCGGCGTTGTGCCGCCAGCGGCCATGGCGGGCAGTGGTCTTGAAGCCCACGTCGTAATCGTCGGTGTCGTTCTCGGCGCGCTTGTAGTCCAGCGCCACGTCGACATTGCCTTTCCACACGAAATCCTCGACCAACGGCTTGGGCTTCATGATCTGCTCGATGCTGGCCAGCTCCACCGTCTTCGGTGAATCGCCATTGGCCAAGGTCACCTTGCCTGGCTCGGCGGCCTTGAGCGACTTGGCTTTCTCTCCGCTGTAGGCGTCCTGCTTGACCAGCATCTCCTGATCGCTTTCCAGCGTCTGGACCTGTTTCCAGTCCAGGGCGATTGACCCGCCATAAGGGGTTTCCAGCAGCAGCTTGCCGCCGTCGAAGACCTTGATCTTGCCACTCAGCCGGTCACCGTTCTTCATCCACACAGTGTCGGCGAACACCGGAGAGGCGCACAGGGAAACAGCAAGAAGGCACAACAAGGATCTAGAATTCATAAACAGGCTTTGTTTGCGGACTAAGGTTCGATTTGACGAAAAAGCCGGGCATTATCCAGATACCCACGACCAGAGCAAGGACAGACCGGGAGCATGCCGTTGAGTTCAACTCTCATTTGCCGGACCACCGGTCCGGTTTCATCTGCAGCCCAAGGCGGGCGAGATGTCTGATGGATATGAGCACGCCCTTGATTCGGCCGAGGGCCGACGAACGGCGCTGTATTCCGTACTTGGCCAAGTGCCACCTGGCAAGGTGGTGAGCTATGGCCAACTGGCCGAGCTGGCTGGGCTTGGCCGTGCGGCGCGCTGGGTTGGGCGCACTCTGGGGCAGTTGCCTGCAGACACTCGTCTGCCTTGGCATCGGGTGCTCGGCGCGGGTGGCCGGCTGAGCCTGGCGCTGGGTACCCCGTCAGGCGATGAGCAAAGGGCGCGGTTACGCGGGGAAGGTGTGAATGTAAGCAACAATCGTGTGGATATGACGCGCCATGGCTGGCGCCCAATGGAGCACAGCGGTTAGAGTGCGCGCTTTGTTTTCGAAAACTTGAGGCAGATGTTGGCCCATGCCCCGTAAAACCTGGCGCGCTGCGCTTGCTGCCTATGCCAGCCCGTCAACCTTGGTACTTTTGCTACTCGGTTTCGCCGCCGGCCTGCCGTACATGCTGGTGTTCTCGACCCTGTCGGTATGGTTGCGCGAAGCCGGCGTTGCCCGTGAAACCATCGGTTATGCCAGCCTGATTGGCTTGGCCTACGCCTTCAAGTGGGTCTGGTCACCGCTGCTCGACCAATGGCGCCTGCCGTTGCTTGGCGGCCTCGGGCGCCGGCGCTCGTGGCTGCTGTTGTCGCAAGCGCTGGTGGTGATCGGGCTGGTCGGCATGAGCCTGTGCGACCCGCAACAACACCTCTCCTGGCTGATTGCCATGGCCGTACTGGTGGCCTTCGCCTCGGCTACCCAGGACATCGCTGTCGACGCCTACCGCCTGGAAATCGCTGACGACCAGCGCCAGGCCGCGCTCGCTGCCAGCTACATGGCCGGCTACCGGGTGGCTGCCTTGCTTGCCACGGCCGGTGCCCTGTTCTTCGCCGAGTGGTTCGGCTCTACCGGCTTCAGCTACCTGCACAAGGCGTGGGCCGGCACGTACGTGATGTTCGGGGTGATGATGCTGCCCGCCCTGTTCACCACCTTGGTCATGCGCGAACCGCCAGTGCCCATGCGCACCCAGTTGTCGGCAGCGCGCTACGGGCTGGTGCACCAGATGGCCTCGGTGTTCGTGCTGATCATCCTGCTGGTCTCGGTACCGGCCAGCTTCACCCAGATGTTCAACACCGGCTGGTCCAGCGTGATCTCCGGTGATGCCACGCCGCTCGACCTGCTGCTGGAAGACCGCGCCTTCCTGCGCCTGATCCTGTACGTGCTGCTGTCCTGGGCCTGCCTGTCGAGCCTCGGTCGTCGCGGCCTGGCCCCCGTGCTGACCCCGATCAACGACTTCATCACCCGCTACCGCTGGCAGGCTCTGCTGCTGCTAGGCCTGATCGCCACCTATCGCATGTCGGACACGGTGATGGGGGTGATGGCCAACGTGTTCTATATCGACATGGGCTTCACCAAGGACCAGATTGCCAGCGTCAGCAAGATCTTCGGTCTGATCATGACCCTGGTCGGCGCCGGAGTTGGGGGCCTGCTGATCGTACGTTTCGGCATCATGCCCATCCTGTTCATCGGCGGCGTAGCCTCTGCCGGCACCAACATCCTGTTCCTGATGCTGGCTGACATGGGTCCGAACCTGGAAATGCTGGTGGTGACCATCTCACTGGACAACTTCAGCTCCGGCATGGCTACTTCGGCCTTTGTGGCCTACCTGTCAAGCCTGACCAATCTGAAGTTCTCGGCGACCCAGTACGCACTGCTCAGTTCGATCATGCTGCTGTTGCCGCGGCTGATCGGCGGGTATTCGGGCGTTATTGTGGAGAAGTTCGGCTACCACGACTTCTTCCTGATCACTGCTTTGCTGGGTGTGCCTACGCTGATCCTGATCGCCCTGCAGTGGCATCAGGAAGCCGGGCGGGGAACCCCGGTGGCGGAGGAACACTCCGCAGCTGAGCGGCCCTGAAGGTTTGTGTTGCCTGTGCAGGCCTCTTCGCGGGTGAACCCGCTCCTACACCGGGCCGCGTCGCCTTGTAGGAACGGGTTCACCCGCGAAGAGGCCGGGCCGCGTTGCCTTGTAAGAGCGGGTTTACCCGCGCAGAGGCCGGGCCGCGTCGCCTTGTAGGAACGGGTTTACCCGCGAAGAGGCCGGGCCGCGTTGCCTTGTAGGAGCGGGTTTACCCGCGAAGAGGCCGGCACAGGCAATACCGATTATCGAGCTACAGCCCCTTCCCCGGGCCGCCCACCCACCACAAACCACAGCGGCCACAGCGCCAACGCCCCTGCTACGCCCGCCGCCAGGGCAAAATGCAGCAAGCTGGCACCAGCGCCAATCATCGCCAGCAGCGCCCCGCCGAGCCCAAGCAAGGCAATGGTGATCATCCCCAGCATGGCCGAAACCAGCCCCTTGCTCTGTTCACTGGAGAACAGCGTCATGCGGTACAGCACCGCATTGGCCACGCCTAACCCCAGCGCGTACAGCGACATGCCGGCCACCACACTGGTCACGCTGGGCCAGTACCAGGTCGCCAGCACCATCAGGCACAGGCCGGCCAGGTATGGCCAGAGCGCACCACGCACCAAGGCTGGCAGCGGGTAGCGATCAGCAATACGGTTGATGATCAGGTTACCGAGGATCAACCCGCCAAACACAGGCAACTGCCACAACGCATACTCCAGGGTACTCAACCCCTCATCATGAATCAGCAGCACCGGCGACAGACCGATCCAGCCAATCAGCGGTAAACCGACCAACCCAAGGGCGGCGCTCCCTGCAACGAAGCGGCGGTTGGCCAGCAACTGGCCATAGCCCGCCAACAGTGGCAGCAGGTGAATCGGCGTGAACGCCAGCCGCGAGCCGTCACGGCGTTCCACACCCAGGGTTTCCGGCATCAGGCGATACAACAGCAGCCAGGCCTGCACTGCGCCGATGGCGAACGCCACGAACAGCCAGCGCCAGTCCAGCCATTGCAGCAGCAAGGTGCCCACCAGCGGCCCGAGCAGGGGCGACAGCAAGGCGATGTTGGCCAGCAGGGCCATCATGCGTACGGCATCAGCCTCGCTGAAAGCCTCGTTCAGGGCCGGGTAGCTGACAGTGACCACAAAACCCAGGCCAATGCCCTGCAACAGGCGCAACAGGTTGAACAGGCCGATGTCCTGGACCCAGAAAGTCGCCAGGCACGCCAAGCCAAAGAACGCGCAGCCGACCAGCAGCAGCGGGCGCCGTCCATAGCGGTCGGCCAGCGGGCCGATCAGCCATTGCAGTACCACGCCCCCCAGCAGGTAAAGGTTGAGGGCATGGGGAATGTACTCAGGGCTGGCGTCGAGGTCGCCGACCACAATCGGCATGGCCGGCATGACCGCGTCGCTGGCCAGGTAGGTCAGTAGCTCGAACAGGGCCAGCGTCAGGCCGAACAGCAAGGCGCGCAGAGGGGTGATATACAGCAGTGGTTTCATGATGGCGTATCGGGTGTGGCAGGCGGGGTCAGGCTATATGCCAGAAATGGTCGGAAATTGCTGTGAACAAGTGTAATCAGGGCAGGAAAAAAGTCGGGGCCGCTTTGCGGCCCCGGCTTTGACGCGGTCTTACTGCGTTGCAGTCTCCTGCACCACGCGAATAACCCGCTGCGGAAACGGAATGTCGATCCCTTCGGCCTTCAACCGGTCACGCGCATACTCGTTGAGCATGAACATCACGTCCCAGTAATCGGAGGTCTTGGTCCACAAGCGCAGCGATACGGTGATCGAGCTGTCGCCCAGCGTCGACACGACCGCCTGCGGTGCCGGGTCTTGCAGAACACGTGGGTCCTTTGCCAGCTCCAGCAACACATTGCGGGCAGTCTGCAGGTCGGCCTCGTAGTCAACGCCCACATCGAACACCACCTTGCGCGTCGGCTGGCGATTGGTGTTGGTAATGATGCCGTTGGACAGGCTGCCATTGGGCATGATGACTGTCTTGTTGTCAGCGGTGCGGAGCACGGTGTGGAAGATCTGGATACTGTCGACGGTGCCGGCAACGCCCTGCGCCTCGATCCAGTCACCGATACGGAACGGGCGGAACATCAGAATCAGCACACCACCGGCGAAGTTCGCCAGGCTGCCCTGCAAGGCCAGGCCGATGGCCAGGCCTGCGGCACCGATGGCTGCGACGAACGAGGTGGTCTCGATGCCGATCATCGAGGCCACGCTGACCAATAGCAGCACCTTCAGCACGATGTTCGCCAGAGAGCTGATGAAGCCCTGCAGCGCCAGGTCGGCGTTGCGCAGGCCAACCAGCTTGCCGAGGCGGGCGCTGACCTTGTTGATGATCCACCAGCCAACCGCCAGGGTCAGCAGTGCCAGCAGCACACGGCTGCCGTATTCCATGATCAAAGGGATCCACGTCTGGGATTGGCGGACGAGCTGATCGACCTCAGCGTTCAAATCCATATTCATCTCCTGATGCCGAGCGGCAAGTACACGGTAGAACAGGCCGCGCGTGTTATTACGCAACCCCGGCCCCCATGGACATCATTTGGCCATCGGGGTTCCGGGCGACCCCACATCAGTCGCGGAAGTTGTTGAACTGCAGCGGCATGTCGAATTCCTTGGTGCGCAGCAGGGCAATGGCTTCCTGCAGGTCGTCACGCTTCTTGCCGGTTACCCGTACCTGCTCACCCTGGATGGCGGCCTGTACTTTCAACTTGCCATCCTTGATGGTGGCAACGATCTTTTTCGCCAGGTCCTTGTCGATGCCTTCGCGGAACTTGGCTTCCTGTTTCTTTTCCTTGCCGGAGGCGTACGGGTCCTTGGTTTCCAGGCACTTCACGTCGATCTTGCGCTTGACCAGCGCCAGGCGCAGGATCTCCAGCATCGCCTCGAGCTGGAACTCTTCCTCGGCGGTGAGCATCACGGTCTGCTCTTTGTCCTTGAACTCGAAGGTGCCTTTGCCCTTGAGGTCGTAGCGGCGGTCCAGTTCCTTGATGGCGTTGTCGACCGCGTTCTGCACTTCGTGCTTGTCCAGTTCCGATACCACGTCGAACGAAGGCATGGTTGTTCTCCCAAAATAAAAGCGCGCTCAGGCTGAAGATGGAGCGCGCTGGGTTTGAAGGTTAAAATGCGGGCTCATTATAACGGGTTGCGAAACGCATATGAGCAGCACCTGGCATATTCTCGGCGCCGGTAGCCTGGGCAGTCTGTGGGCCTGCCGCCTGGCACGCGCAGGCAAGGCTGTGCGCCTGATCCTGCGTGACGGGCAACGGTTGCAGGCTTATCAGCAGGCTGGCGGCCTGACCTTGGTCGAGCAAGAGCAAACACGGCACTACGCCATACCTGCCGAAACCGCCCAGGCGCAAGGCCCGATCCACCGCCTGCTGGTGGCCTGCAAAGCCTATGACGCAGCCCCGGCGATTGCCGGTGTAGCGCCGCGGCTGGCCGAGAGCGCGGAAGTGCTGCTGTTGCAGAATGGCCTGGGCAGCCAGGATGAAGTCGCCGACGTTGTGCCGCACGCTCGCTGCATCTTCGTCTCCAGCACCGAAGGCGCCTTCCGCGAGGGGGACTGGCAGGTGCGTTTTGCCGGCCATGGCTTCAACTGGCTGGGCGACCCACGTAACCCCATGATCCCCGCCTGGTTCGATGACCTGCACGAAGCCGGTATCCCTGCTGAATGGACAGTGGACATACTCACCCGCCTGTGGCGCAAGCTGGCGCTCAATTGCGCCATCAACCCGCTGACCGTGCTTCACGATTGCCAGAATGGCGGGCTGCTGGGGCACCTGGGTGAAGTTCAGGCCCTGTGCGTCGAGCTGGCCCGGCTGCTGCACCGTTGCGGCCAGCCGCAAGCAGCCGAGGGGCTGGACGAAGAAGTGCAGCGGGTAATCCTCGCCACCGCAGGCAACTATTCTTCCATGTACCAGGACGTGCATGCAGGACGGCGCACCGAGTTGCACTACCTGCTCGGCCATGCTTGCCGCGCGGCCACACGTCATGGCCTGCAGCTGCCGCAGCTGGAACACCTGCTGCAGCGCTTGGTCGAAAACCTGCGCGTGCGTGGTTTGCCCTGCGACTGACGCGGCCCTTCAACCGGATACGGACATTGCCTTGCCCATGACCTTGCGCCAACGCCTGGAAAACCTCCCGGTCGGGCAGAAGCTACTGGCGGCCCTGCTGGTACTGCTGGTGACCATCTTGCTGGTGGCCAACCTCACCTTCATCAGCGCCGCCTACTGGATTACCCAGGAAAGCATGGCGCCGCAGGCGTTGCAGACCATCGGCCGGCTGGTGGCCAATCCACAGCTTGCAGCCCGCGCCGGCGACACCCCGGACACCGCCCGTGCCCTGCTCAAGGAACTGGACAATTACACACCGCTGCGTGCCGCCGCCGTCTACGGTGGCGATGGGCAGATGCTGGCGCAGTTGCAGCATGGTGAGCCGCTGGCCCTGCCCAAGCGTTTTCGAAACATCGACGGCTGGCGCCTGATGGAGTTTCGCAGCACTCAGTTGATCCGCATCCCCCGCGATGCCAACCCACCGGCACACTTGCTGCTGGTAGCCAGCAGCGAACTGCCCATGGCCTTCTACACCGGCACACTCAGCGCCAGCCTGGGTATCCTGGTATTCAGTGTCCTGCTATGGATCGTCATCGCCCGGCAGATCAAGCGCCTGATCACACAACCGATCAACCAGCTTGAGGAACTCAGCCGCCAGGTTACCCGTGAAGAGAGCTACGCCTTGCGCGCCCAGCGCGGCAACGACGATGAAATCGGCAGCCTGGCCGAGGCCTTCAACACCATGCTGTCGCGCATCGAGGCCCGCGAGCAGCAGCTCAAGAGCGCCCGCGATGAATTCCAGAGCGCCTACGACCAGGCTCAGGGCCTTGCTGAGGAAACCCGCCACACCAACCGCAAGCTGGAACTGGAAGTGCAGGTACGCAGCAAGATCGAGAAAAAACTCACCGGTTTCCAGAACTACCTCAACAGCATCATCGACTCGATGCCCTCGGCGCTGATTGCCCTCGACGAACAGCTTTACGTGACCCAATGGAACCACGAAGCCACGGTGCTTTCCGGCACGCCACTGGACGAGGCACTTAACCAGCCCGTGTTCATTGCTTTCGAACCGCTGAAGCCGTTCCTCCCGCAGCTGAAGGAGACCGTGGAAAAACATCGAGTGGCGAAGATCGAGCGGGTAACCTGGCCCAAGGGCGACGACCTACGCCACTACGCCCTGACCTTCTACCCACTGACCGGCGGCGGTGGGCGCGGCGTGGTCATTCGTATCGACGACATCACCCAGCGTCTGTCATTGGAAGAGATGATGGTGCAGTCGGAAAAAATGCTCTCGGTCGGTGGCCTGGCTGCCGGCATGGCGCATGAAATCAACAACCCGCTGGGCGCTATCCTGCACAACGTGCAGAACATTCGCCGGCGCCTGTCGTCCGACCTGCCGCGCAACCAGGAACAGGCCGAAGAGCTGGGCATCGACCTGGCCACGATCAACCGCTATCTGGACAGCCGCGAGGTGCCGCAACTGCTCGACGGCATTCAGCAGGCCGGAGCCCGGGCGGCGAAGATCGTCACCCACATGCTCAGCTTCAGCCGCCGCAGCGACCGCCAACTGGTGCCATGTGAGCTGCCGGCACTGATCGATCAGGCCCTTGAAATTGCCGGCAATGACTTCGACCTGGCCATCGGCTTCGACTTCAAGGGTCAAGCCATCGTGCGCCAGTTCGACCCCAACCTGGGGCCGGTGCCCTGCACCGCCAACGAGCTGGAACAAGTACTGCTCAACTTGCTGAAGAATGCGGCCCAAGCCATCCACCAGCGCCCGCAACCCAGCGAGCCCGGGCGCATCACACTGCGCACCCGGCTGAACCCGCCGTGGGCGGAAATCCAGGTCGAGGACAATGGCGTCGGCATGCCCGAGGCAGTGCGCAAGCGCACCTTCGAGCCGTTCTTCACCACCAAGGAAATCGGCCAGGGCACCGGGCTGGGCCTGTCAGTCTCGTACTTCATCATCACCAACAACCACAAGGGGCAGATGGAAGTGCAATCCACGCCAGGCCAAGGCACCTGCTTTACCCTGCGCCTGCCCCTCAGCCAGCCGGCAGCGGCGGTGCCGGCCAGAACGGAGCAATGACATGGGCTACCGCCTTTCGAAGATCTATACCCGCACCGGCGACAAAGGCGAAACCGGCCTCGGCGACGGCCGTCGGGTGCCCAAGGACCACCCGCGGATCGAAGCGATTGGCGAGGTGGACAGCCTGAACAGCCAGTTGGGGTTGCTGCTGGCGGGGCTTGCCGAGCACGGGCTGAATGAAGTGACCGAGGTGCTGGCGCCGTGTCAGCACCGCTTGTTCGACCTGGGTGGCGAGCTGGCGATGCCCAGTTACCAGGCGTTGAACCTGGCGGAAGTGGAACGCCTGGAGGCGGCCATCGATGTGTGGAACGAAGAGCTGGGGCCGCTGAAGAACTTCATTCTGCCCAGTGGTTCGGCGCTGGTGGCGCAGGCGCATGTGTGCCGCAGCCTGGCGCGCAGTGCAGAGCGCCGGTGCCAGCAGTTGAATGCCATGGAGCCGCTGGAAGGCGTTGGGATGACATATATCAACCGGCTTTCCGATCTATTGTTCGTGGCGGCGCGGATCATCGGGCGGCGCCAAGGGGTGGCTGAGGTTTTGTGGCAGCCCGCCGAGAAACCCCAAGGCTGATACTTCTGGGGCTGCTTTGCAGCCCATTCGCGGGCTTGCCCGCGAATGGGCCCCGCAGCGGCCCCTGTTACAGGGGACTCAAACCTCGGGCCAGAACGCCCGGATGCCGGCCACACCCTGTGCA
The DNA here is from genome assembly GCA_041879295.1 of Pseudomonas putida. Lineage (NCBI taxonomy): Bacteria > Pseudomonadati > Pseudomonadota > Gammaproteobacteria > Pseudomonadales > Pseudomonadaceae > Pseudomonas > Pseudomonas putida. The sequence goes on from CP047152.1 coordinate 4,691,387, forward strand.
CCCGCTTCCCAAGCCTGCTCGCGCTCACTCGGCCCTACCCCACCCAGCAGATACACCGGTTTGTTGAACCCGGCAATCACGCGCTGCGCCTCATCCCAGCCCAGCGGCACCGCATCCGGATGAGTCTGGGTTGCCTGCACTGGCGACAGGGTGACAAAGTCCACGCCCATCTGCTCAGCCAGCGCCAGCTCCTCGGCACTGTGGCAGGACGCGGCCAACCAGCGTTCCTTGGGGAACGGCCGGCCCCTGGCAGCGTACTTGCGCAGTTGCGCGGCCGTCAGGTGCCAACCTGCCGCTGGGAAATCACCCAGCCATTCCAGTGGCCCTTTAAGCATCAACTGCGCCTTGCCCGCACACAGCCCGACCGCATCCACCGCCACGTCGCGGTACTTGGGGTCGTACATGTCCGGAGCACGCAACTGGATAAGGCGAATGCCGTTGGCCACCGCCTTCTGGATGCCCTTGAGCAGCTGCGGCACCTCCAGGCCATCCGGGGTGATCAGGTACTGGTCCGGCAGGCGCGCAGCGGCGACGATCGGCTTGTTGGCCTCGGGGAATTCGTACTGCGGCAAATCGCGCGGGGCAACCCACTCCAGCGGCTGGCCTTCGGCACCATGGGGTTCGCCAGTGAACGCTTCGACCTCGCGCACATCCAGCAGCACCTGCTTGTCCGGGTAGTCATGGCTGACCTTGATCAGCGCACGCGACCGGGTTACCTCAATGCCCAGCTCCTCGCGCAACTCGCGGGCAAGCGCCGCTTCGACGCTCTCGCCTTCCTCCACCTTGCCACCGGGAAACTCCCACAAGCCGCCCTGGTGCTGGGTATCGGCACGACGTGCGATCAGAATACGGCCATCAGCACCGCGAATGACGGCCGCTACTACATGAATCCGTTTCACGCTTCACGCTCCTCCAGGCCTGCCTGTTGCCATGCCTGGAAGGCTGGCCACTGATAAATGGTCTCGATGTAGGCTGCCGCCTCAGCGGGGACTTCTACGCGGTAGGTGCGCAGGCGCACGGCCACCGGGGCAAAGAAGGCATCGGCCAGGCTTGCCTTGCCGAACAGGAACGGGCCGCTGTCCTTGGCCACCAGACGGCATTCGGACCACAGCGCAACGATACGGTCGATGTCGATTTGCACGTCCAGCGGCACGTTGTCCAGCGCCTGGTCGCGCGACAAGTCGAACGGCATGGCGCCGCGCAGGGCAAAAAAGCCGCTATGCATCTGCGCACAGGCCGAACGGGCCTGGGCTCGCGCCGCCACATCGGCAGGCCACATCTGGGCTTCGGGGTGGCGTTCGTTGAGGTATTCGGCAATGGCCAGCGAGTCCGCGATCACACCGTGCTCGGTCTTGAGCAGCGGTACCTTGCCGGTGGAGGAGAAAGCGAGGATGCGCTGGCGGGTATCAGGCTGGTTCAGCTTGATCAGGGTTTCTTCGTAGGGCATGCCAGCCAGCTCGAGGGCCAAGGCGCCACGCAGCGACCAGGAGGAGTACAGCTTGTCGCCGATGATCAGGTGATAGCTCATGGTTCGGCTCCATCAGGTTTGTATTGCAAAACCCGCAGGCCGCTGCGCGGCCTTTCGCGGGCAAGCCCGCTCCTACAGGGACCGCACCGCTCCTGCAGGCATTGCAACACCTGTGGGAGCGGGCGTGCCCGCGAAGAGGCTTTCGGATCAGTAGATCAGGTACGGTACTCGGCGTTGATCTTCACGTACTCGTGGGACAGGTCGGTCGTCCAGATGGTTTCGCTGCACTGGCCACGGCCCAGCTCGATACGGATGGTGATCTCTTCCTGGGCCATCACTGCCGAACCCTGCGCCTCGGTATAGCTCGGGCTGCGGCCGCCTTGGCTCGCAATGCAAACGTTGTCCAGGTAAACGTCGATCAGGCTCACATCCAGTTCCGGCACACCGGCACGGCCAACCGCGGCGAGGATGCGGCCCCAGTTCGGGTCGGAGGCGAACAGCGCGGTCTTGATCAGCGGCGAGTGGGCCACGGCGTAACCGACGTCCAGGCACTCCTGGTGGTTGCCACCACCGTTGACCTGCACTGTCACGAACTTGGTCGCGCCTTCGCCGTCACGGACGATGGCCTGGGCCACTTCCATGCACACCTCGAACACGGCCTTTTTCAGCGCTTCGAAGAGCGCGCCGCTGGCTTCGGTCACTTCCGGCAGGTCGGCCTTGCCGGTAGCGATCAGCATGCAGCAATCGTTGGTCGAGGTGTCACCATCGATAGTGATGCGATTGAACGACTTGTTGGCGCCGTCGAGCATCAGGTCCTTGAGTACCTTTGGCGCCACCTTGGCGTCGGTGGCGATGTAACCCAGCATGGTCGCCATGTTCGGGCGGATCATGCCTGCCCCCTTGCTGATGCCGGTGACGGTAACGGTCACGCCATCGTGCTGGAACTGGCGGCTGGCCCCCTTGGGCAGGGTGTCGGTGGTCATGATGCCGGTAGCGGCCTCAGCCCAGTTGTTTTCCGACAGGTTGTCGAGCGCCGCCTGCAGCGCGCCTTCGATCTTCTCGACCGGCAGCGGCTCACCGATCACGCCGGTGGAAAACGGCAGTACCGACTCGGCCGGTACGCCAGCCAGTTCGGCCAGCTTGGCGCAGGTACGCTCGGCGGCGGCCAGGCCCGGCGCGCCGGTGCCGGCGTTGGCGTTACCTGTGTTGGTCAGCAGGTAGCGCACGGTGCCCTGTACACGCTGCTTGGACAGGATCACCGGCGCGGCGCAGAAGGCGTTGAGGGTGAACACACCCGCCACGCTGGAGCCTTCGGCACAGCGCATGACCACCACATCCTTGCGCCCCGGGCGCTTGATACCGGCAGAAGCGATACCGAGTTCAAAACCCGGAACCGGGTGCAGGGTGGGCAAAGGACCAAGACCAACAGCCATTAGAGCGCTCCTAGAAAAAACGATGATTTCGAAAAAGGGGCCGCTTCGCGCCCCATCGCGACACAAGGCCGCTCCCACAAGGATCGCGCCCGTTGATGGACGAGCGCGGTACCTGTGGGAGCGGCCTTGTGTCGCGAAAGGGCCGCAAAGCGGCCCCAGGCTTGTACAACGTACGGTTCAGATCACTCGATCTGACCATGGCAATGCTTGAACTTCTTGCCCGAGCCGCACCAGCACGGCTCGTTGCGGCCCAGCTTCTGGTCATTGCGTACTGGCGCCGAGGCTACCGCTACTTCGGCCCCCTCCTCGCTCAGTTGCTCACTTTCCAGGCCCGATACAGCGGCGTGCTGGAATTGCATGCGGCTAGCCAGCTCTTCGGCCTCGCGGCGCAGGCGGGCTTCTTCTTCGGCTGGGTCTTCGCGGCGAACCTGTACGTGCGACAGCACACGGATGGTGTCGCGCTTGATCGACTCCAGCAGTTCCTGGAACAGGCTGAACGACTCGCGCTTGTACTCCTGCTTCGGGTTCTTCTGCGCATAACCACGCAGGTGAATACCGTGACGCAGGTGGTCCATGGTCGACAGGTGGTCTTTCCACAGGTCGTCCAGCACGCGCAGCAGAATCTGCTTCTCGAAGGTTCGCAGGGCTTCGAGACCAGCCTGGTCTTCCTTCTCGGTGTAGGCAGCGGTGATCTCGCTCAGCAGCTTCTCGCGCAAGGTCTCTTCGTAGAGGTGATCGTCCTCGTCGAGCCATTGCTGGATTGGCAACTTGATGGCGAAATCGCTGGCCAGCGAAGCCTCCAGGCCGGCAACGTCCCACTGCTCTGGCAGCGACTGCGGCGGAATGTGCTGGCTGATGGTAGCGTCCAGTACTTCCTTGCGGAATTCGACGATGGTGTCACCAATGTTCTCGGCGGCCAGCAAGCTGTTGCGCATGTGGTAGATCACCTTGCGCTGTTCGTTGGCGACGTCGTCATATTCGAGCAATTGCTTACGAATGTCGAAGTTGCGGCCTTCGACCTTGCGTTGGGCTTTCTCGATAGCGTTGGTGACCATGCGGTGCTCGATGGCCTCGCCCGACTGCATGCCCAGTGCCTTCATGAAGTTCTTCACCCGGTCAGAGGCGAAGATGCGCATCAGGCTGTCTTCCAGCGACAGGTAGAAGCGGCTGGAGCCCGGGTCGCCCTGACGACCGGAGCGGCCACGCAGCTGGTTGTCGATACGGCGCGATTCGTGGCGCTCGGAAGCGATTACATGCAGGCCACCCGTTTCGATCACTTGCTGGTGACGCTTCTGCCAGTCGGCCTTGATCTGGGCGATCTGCTCGGCGGTCGGGTTTTCCAGGGCAGCCACTTCGGCTTCCCAGTTACCGCCCAGCAGGATATCGGTACCACGGCCAGCCATGTTGGTGGCGATGGTCAGTGCACCGGGCGCGCCTGCCTGCGCAATAATCTCGGCTTCCTTCTCGTGATACTTGGCGTTGAGCACCTTGTGGTCGATACCTTCCTTTTTCAGGAGGTTGGACATGTGCTCGGAAGTTTCAATGGTCGCGGTACCCACCAGCACCGGGCGGCCCAGCTTCATGCTTTCCTTGATGTCGGCGATGATCGCGGCGTATTTCTCGTCAGCGGTCAGGTACACCAGGTCGTTGTAGTCCTTACGCGCCAGTGGCTTGTTCGGCGGAATGACCATCACGTTCAGGCCGTAGATCGACTGGAACTCGAACGCTTCGGTGTCGGCGGTACCGGTCATGCCGGACAGCTTGGTGTACAGGCGGAAATAGTTCTGGAACGTGGTCGAAGCCAGGGTCTGGCTCTCGGCCTGGATGTTCAGGTTCTCTTTTGCTTCGATGGCCTGGTGCAGGCCCTCGGAGAGACGACGACCTGGCATGGTACGGCCGGTGTGTTCGTCAATCAGCAGGACCTGGCCGTCCTGAACGATGTACTCGACGTTGCGGTGGAACAACTTGTGTGCACGAAGACCGGCGTAGACGTGTGTCAGCAAGCCCAGGTTGTGCGCGGAGTACAGGCTCTCGCCTTCGGCGAGCAGGCCCGCCTGGGCCAGCATCTCTTCGATGAACTGGTGGCCGGCTTCGTTCAGTTCCACCTGGCGACTCTTCTCGTCGATGGTGAAGTGGCCTTCCTGGGTGACCTGGCCTTCGACCTCTTCGATGTGCTGGGTGAGGCGCGGGATCAGGCGGTTGATCTCGATGTACAGCTTGGAGCTGTCCTCGGCCTGACCGGAAATGATCAGCGGGGTACGCGCTTCGTCGATGAGGATGGAGTCGACTTCGTCGATCACGGCGAAGTTCAGTTCACGCTGGAACTTCTCGTCCTGGCTGAACGCCATGTTGTCGCGCAGGTAGTCGAAACCGAATTCGTTGTTGGTGCCGTAGGTGATGTCGGCGGCATAGGCGGCGCGCTTTTCTTCCGGCGGCTGGAAGGCCGAGACGATACCGACCGACAGACCGAGGAATTCGTACAGCGGGCGCATCCAGTTGGCGTCACGGCGCGCCAGATAGTCGTTGACGGTGACCACGTGCACGCCCTTGCCGGACAATGCATTGAGGTAAACGGCCAGGGTACCGACCAAGGTCTTGCCTTCACCGGTGCGCATTTCTGCGATCATACCCTCGTGCAGGGTCATGCCGCCGATCAACTGCACATCGAAATGGCGCATGCCCATTACGCGCTTACCGGCCTCTCGGGCCACGGCGAAGGCTTCGGGCAGCAATTGGTCCAGTGTCTCGCCTTTGGCCAGGCGCTCCTTGAACTCTACGGTCTTGCCCCGCAGTTGCTCGTCGGAGAGGGCCACCATCTTCTCTTCGAAGGCATTGACGATACTCACCGTCTTGAGCATGCGTTTGACTTCACGCTCGTTCTTGCTTCCAAAAAGTTTTTTTAACAAAGGCGCAAACATATCGGCAGGATCTTCCACACGTAGGGATGGAGGGCGGCCCCATGAGTCGCCCGTGCAGCCCATAGGCCGCATGCGAACGAGCATTCTACCCGGAAACGATGGTGAGGAAAGTGGTGGTTTTCCACGATGCTGATACAGCGTTTTGGCAGGGGCCTGTTTTAGATAGGGGCATTTTCACTGAGTTCAAGGCTTGGCAACATGAAAGCTATCGAGAACCAGTCTTGTCTTTGGCTGCCTGTGCCGGCCTCTTCGCGGGTGAACCCGCTCCTACAAGATATCGATAACCCTGGTAGGAGCGGGTTCACCCGCGAAGAGGCCGGCACAGGCAACGGAGATGTTAGACTGTGCCCACGTCACCTCACGCGTACCCCCATGGCCTATAAACCTTCCCCCGCCCAGCCGCCCTCCGCCCTGTTGCGCCAGGTGCGCCCGCTGCGCCTGCTGCTGAACCAGGCCGAGCGCCTGGAGCATTTGCAGCGCCTGCTGGAAAGCCAGTTGCAACCGGCCGCCCGCGAGCACTGCCATGTGGCGTCCTGGCGCGATGGCACTTTGTTGCTGGTGGTAACCGACGGCCATTGGGCAACCCGCCTGCGCTACCAGCAGAAGCGTTTGCTGGCGGCACTGCAGGCCATGGAAGCATTCGGCAACCTCAGGCGCATCCTGTACAAAGTGCAGCCGCCGCTGGTGCCGGCCAAGCGTGGTGGGCATGCTGCCGAGCTTTCGAACAGCGCGGCCGAGAGCCTGCGCGACACCGCCGAGGGCATTACCGACCCCAAACTGCGCGCAGCACTGGAACGCTTGGCCGCCCACGCTCAGGACAAGCCATAAAAAAGGCCACCCGAAGGTGGCCTTAATGAACTAGAGAGTGTTCGAACTTACACGGCCGCAACAGGGCGCATGTACGAGATCGGTGCCGTACTGGCATCTTCGAAAGTGACCACTTCCCAGGCATCGGTTTCAGCAATCAGCTTGCGCAACAGCTGGTTGTTCAGCGCGTGGCCGGACTTGAAGCCCTTGAACTCGCCGATCAAGCTGTTGCCCAGCAGGTACAGATCGCCGATGGCGTCGAGGATCTTGTGCTTGACGAATTCGTCTTCGTAACGAAGGCCGTCTTCGTTGAGCACGCCGTCCTCATCGACCACGATGGCGTTCTCGACACTGCCACCCAACGCAAGGTTGTGCTTGCGCAGGTACTCGATGTCACGCATGAAGCCAAAAGTACGCGCGCGGCTGACTTCCTTCACGAACGAGGTGCTGGAAAAGTCGACGCTGGCGCTCTGGGTCCGGTTGCGAAGCACCGGGTGATCGAAATCGATCTCGAAGCTCACCTTGAAACCTTCGAAAGGCAGGAACGTGGCGCGCTTGTCGCCCTCTTCCACGGTTACCTCACGCAGGATGCGGATGAACTTCTTGGCTGCGTCCTGTTCTTCCAGGCCGGCAGACTGAATCAGGAATACAAAAGGACCGGCGCTGCCATCCATGATCGGCACTTCCGAGGCGGAGAGCTCGACGTAGGCGTTATCGATGCCCAGGCCCGCCATGGCGGAGAGCAGGTGCTCGACCGTATCGACCTTGACGTCACCGTTGACCAACGTCGTCGACATGGTTGTCTCGCCGACGTTGGCCGCACGCGCAGGGATTTCGACCACAGGGTCGAGGTCGGCGCGGCGGAAGACGATGCCGGTGTCAACAGGTGCAGGCTTGAGGGTCAGGTAAACCTTCTCCCCGGAGTGCAGACCGACACCTGTGGCACGGATGGTATTCTTCAGGGTGCGTTGTTTAATCATGGCATTGGCCGCTTCAGCGCAAATTGCGAACAGGTATCAACAAAGGCTGGGGATGATAACAGACCCAACCTTTGATGAATACCAATCACCTTTATACCCCTGATAAATTCCATTAATCAGCCTGACGACGCAGAAATGCCGGGATATCGAGGTAGTCCAGGTCATCCTGAGGGTTCAGTTTAGCGGCTGCGGCAGCACCTGCATGCGCCTGGTTGCGCATGACGGTCGGGCGCTCCAGGTCACGGTAGTTGACCGCTGGCTGCTCCTGGCGCACCGGCGCAGGATTGGACGCCTCGTATGCCTGCTGGGCAGTCTGCAGGGTATTGTCGACCACCTTCACAGGCTTCTCGATGCGTGCGCCCAGACCAGTGGCCACCACGGTCACGTGCAATTCGTCGCGCATGTCCGGGTCGATCACGGTGCCGACCTTGACCATCGCGTGGTCGGAGGCGAAGGCTTCGATGATGCTACCCACGTCGGAGTACTCACCCAGCGACAGGTCCGGGCCTGCGGTGATGTTCACCAGGATACCGCGGGCGCCCTGCAGGTTGACGTCTTCCAGCAGCGGGTTACGGATAGCTGCCTCGGTGGCTTCGCGCGCACGGTTCGGGCCGCTGGCGCAGCCAGTACCCATCATGGCCATGCCCATTTCACCCATCACGGTACGCACGTCGGCGAAGTCGACGTTGATCATGCCGGGGCGCTTGATGATGTCGGAGATACCGCGTACGGCACCAGCCAGTACATCGTCAGCCTTGGCGAAGGCGGACAGCAGGCTGGCATCCTTGCCCAGGATGGTCAGCAGCTTCTCGTTGGGGATGGTGATCAACGAGTCGACGCTTTCAGCCAGCATGCGGATGCCTTCATCGGCGATCTGCATGCGCTTGCGGCCTTCGAACGGGAACGGACGAGTCACCACTGCAACGGTGAGGATACCCATTTCCTTGGCCACTTCGGCAATGATTGGCGCAGCACCGGTACCGGTACCGCCACCCATGCCGGTGGTGATGAACACCATGTTGGTGCCCTGCAGCACTTCAGCGATGCGCTCACGGTCTTCCAGCGCGGCCTGACGGCCGACCTCCGGATTGGCACCGGCACCCAGGCCCTTGGTCACGCCAGTGCCCAATTGCAGGATGGTGCGCGCGCCAATGTTTTTCAGCGCCTGGGCATCGGTGTTGGCGCAGATGAATTCCACGCCTTCGATGCTGCTCTTGACCATGTGATTGACGGCGTTGCCGCCACCACCACCAACGCCGATCACCTTGATGACCGGGCTTTGCGGGACGTTGTCTACGAGCTCGAACATTTTCCCTCTCCTTACAGTTCTCTAGTTGTTGCGCCTACCACTACTGCTTTGAAACTTAGAAGTTGCCCTGGACCCACTTCTTGAAGCGTTCAAGCACTGGGGCCTTCGGTTCATCGCCATAGCTGTTGCTGCTGCTGTTGCTGTTACCGGTCAGGGCCAAGTCCTCGGACTGCTTGAGCAGGCCGTAGGTGAGCAAGCCCACACCAGTGGAATAGATCGGGTTGCGCACCACGTCGCTCAGCCCCCGAACGCTGTGCGGCACGCCCAGGCGTACCGGCATGTGGAAGATTTCCTCGGCCAGTTCCACGGCACCTTCCATCTTCGCGGTGCCACCGGTGAGGACGATGCCGGCGGGCACCAGGTCTTCGTAGCCGCTGCGGCGCAGTTCGGCCTGGATCAGGGTGAAGAGCTCGTCGTAACGTGGCTCCACCACCTCGGCCAGGGCCTGGCGCGACAGCTCGCGCGGTGGGCGATCGCCCACGCTCGGCACCTTGATGGTCTCGCCCGCGCCAGCCAGTTTGGCCAGGGCACAGGCGTAGCGGATCTTGATTTCTTCGGCGTACTGGGTCGGGGTACGCAGGGCCATGGCGATGTCGTTGGTCACCTGGTCGCCAGCAATCGGGATGACCGCCGTGTGGCGGATGGCGCCCTCGGTGAAGATGGCGATGTCGGTGGTGCCACCACCGATGTCCACCAGGCACACGCCCAGCTCTTTTTCATCATCGGTCAGTACCGAGTAGGCCGAAGCCAGCTGTTCGAGGATGATGTCGTCGATTTCCAGGCCGCAGCGGCGCACACACTTCTCGATGTTCTGGGCGGCGTTGACTGCGCAAGTGACCACGTGAACCTTGGCTTCCAGGCGCACGCCAGACATGCCCAGCGGCTCGCGCACGCCTTCCTGGTTGTCGATCACGTAGTCCTGCGGCAAGGTGTGCAGCACGCGCTGGTCCGCCGGAATCGCCACGGCCTGGGCGGCGTCGAGTACGCGCTCCAGGTCGGCCAGGCTGACCTCGCGGTCACGGATGGCGACAATGCCGTGGGAGTTCAGGCTGCGGATGTGATTACCGGCCACACCGACGAACGCCGAGTGGATACGGCAGCCGGCCATCAGTTGCGCCTCTTCCACGGCGCGCTGGATCGACTGCACGGTGGACTCGATGTTCACCACCACGCCTTTTTTCAGGCCACGGGACGGATGAGTGCCGATCCCGACGATTTCCAGGGTGCCGTCTTCGCCCACTTCGCCCACCAGCGCCACCACCTTGGAGGTGCCAATGTCCAGCCCGACGATCATTTTGCCGCTATGCGCGTTTGCCATGGTCCTGTCTCTCTCTAATTCTTCGCAACGGCGGGTTGGGCCGTCGTCGGTGCAATCGGTTCCCGCCAACCAACGGCAAGTCCGTTGGAATAACGCAGATCAATGCGGGCGATAGTGGTGATCTGGTCTTTGAGTGTCTTGTCGTAAATGGCAATGAAACGGCGCATCTTCTCCACCAGATGATCGCGCCCCAGCAGCAACTCGATGCCTGGCCCGGCACTGCTCGCACCGGTGGTCAGGAACCAGCTGCCTCGCTCGCGCAGCTCCAGGCGAGCGATGGAAAAGCCCAGGGGGCGCAGCATCTGGCTCAATACCTGATACTGCTGCATGACTTGTTGCTGAGCACGCTGCGGCCCGGCCAGCTGCGGCAAATGCTCATAATTGGCCAGCTCGCGCGGGGCGAAAGCCTGACCCTGGTTGTTGAGCAGGGCTGCATCACCCCAGCGTGCCACCGGCAGCTGTTCTTCAAGGCGGATTACCACCTCGTCGGGCCATACCCGGCGCACTTCGGCGTGGGCGATCCACGGCATCTGCTCCAGCTCGGCCCGCATCGCCGGAAGGTCGACGCTGAAGAAGCTCGCCGCCACATAGGGCGCGATACGCTGCTGCACCGACTGCTGACTGATGTAGCTGAGGTCGCCCTGCACATCGATCTTGGTGATCGGGCGGTCGGCGTAAGGCATCAGGCGAACGGCGCCCTCGTAGGCACCAAAGCCGGCCGCCACCAGCAACACCGGCCACAGCAAGCGCTTGAGGCCGCCCAGGCTTGGCCTGGGCAGGCGCCCCGATACGGGCTCGTCGGCCACCAGCCGGCTGGCACCACGCGGCACCGGCTTGCTACGGCCGGTAACGGGTTGCTGCTGACGTATCATCGCGCCTTGCATGGTTATTAGCCTCGCGTCGCCACGCTTTCGGCCAGGATTGCCAGCACCAGTTGCTGGAAGTCCAGGCCAGCCGCGCGGGCCGCCATGGGCACCAGGCTATGATCTGTCATGCCCGGTGCAGTGTTGACTTCGAGCAGCCAGAACCGGCCCTGCTCGTCCTGCATCACGTCCAGCCGCCCCCAGCCCTCAATGCCAATGGCATTGCAGGCGCGCGCGGTCAGGTCGATCAGCTCTTGTTCCTTGACGCTATCCAGCCCGCAGGGGATGCGGTACTGGGTGTCGTTGGCGATGTACTTGGCGTCGTAGTCGTAGAACACATGCGGCGTACCCAAGGCGATCGGCGGCAGCACCTGGCCGCGCAGTACCGCGATGGTGAACTCCGGGCCGTGGATCCACTGCTCCACCAGTACCTGGGAATCGTATTTGGCGGCGTCCTGCCAGGCGGCGACCAGTTCCTGGGCGCTGTTCACCTTGGCCATGCCGATGCTAGAGCCTTCATGGGCGGGTTTGACGATAAGCGGGAAGCCCAGTTCCGTACTGGCCTGCAAACAATCGCTTTCGCTCGCCAGCACCGCGTGGCGTGGTGTGGGAATGCCCAGGCTCTGCCACACCTGCTTGGTGCGCAGCTTGTCCATCGCCAGCGCCGAAGCCAGGATGCCGCTGCCGGTGTAAGGGATGCCCAGGCACTCCAGCAAGCCTTGCATGCTCCCGTCTTCACCGCCACGGCCGTGAAGAATGATGAAGGCGCGGTCGATCTTCTCGCTTTGCAGGCGTGCGAGCAGGTCATCACCGACGTCGATGGCGACCACGTCGACGCCGGCAGTGCTCAGCGCATCTATCACTGCGGCGCCGGATTTCAGCGACACTTCACGCTCGGCGCTCTTGCCACCGTACAGCACGGCGACGCGTCCGAACGCCTTGACGTCCAGGGTCGAGTGCAGCTTGTCGTAGGCGCTGGTCATTTCGACTTCTCCTGCTTGGCGCCTGCGAACAGCGGGCTTTTCATCAACTGCGGGGCCAGGCCGCCGACATCACCGGCACCCTGGCAGATCAGGATGTCGCCAGCGCGCAGCAGTGGCTTGACCAGCGGTGCCAGCTCGGCGCCGCGCTCGATGTAGATCGGGTCCAGCTTGCCGCGCTGGCGGATGCTGTGGCACAGCTGACGGCTGTCGGCACCGGGGATCGGCTCTTCGCCGGCCGGGTAGACCTCCATCAGCAGCAGCACGTTGGCATCACCCAGCACCTGGACGAAATCGTCGTACAGGTCGCGGGTGCGGCTGTAGCGGTGCGGCTGGTAGACGATCACCAGGCGGCGGCTTGGCCAGCCACCGCGCACAGCCTTGATTACCGCCGCCACTTCGGTCGGGTGATGGCCATAGTCGTCGACCAGCATCACACTGCCGCCTTCGACCGGCAGCTCGCCGTACACCTGGAAGCGACGGCCGACACCCTGGAAGCCGGACAGGCCCTGGATGATGGCCTCGTCAGTAATGCCTTCGTCAGTGGCGATGGCAATGGTGGCCAGGGCGTTGAGCACGTTGTGGTTGCCGGGCATGTTCACCGAAACCTCCAACGGCTCGCGATCACGGCGCAGCACGGTGAAGTGGGTCTGCATGCCCTGCTGACGCACATTGATGGCGCGGATGTCGGCCTCTTCGCTGAAGCCATAGGTCACGGTCGGGCGCTTCACCTGCGGCAGGATCTCGCGAACCACCGGGTCGTCCAGGCACATCACCGCCAGGCCATAGAACGGCAGGTTGTGCAGGAACTCGACGAAGGTTTTCTTCAGCTTGTTGAAGTCACCTTCGTAGGTCGCCATGTGGTCGGCATCGATGTTGGTGACCACCGCCACCATCGGCTGCAGGTGCAGGAAGCTGGCATCGCTTTCGTCTGCTTCGGCGATCAGGTAGCGGCTGGTGCCCAGCTGCGCATTGGTACCGGCAGCGGTAAGGCGGCCACCGATGACGAAGGTCGGGTCCAGGCCACCGGCGGCGAACACCGAAGCCAGCAGGCTGGTCGTGGTGGTCTTGCCGTGAGTACCGGCAACGGCCACGCCATGGCGGTAACGCATCAGCTCGGCGAGCATCTCGGCACGCGGCACCACCGGAATGCGTCGCTCGAGGGCGGTGGCAACTTCCGGGTTGGCCGGGTTGATGGCGCTGGATACCACCAGCACATCGGCGGTGGCGGCGTTCTCGGCGCGGTGGCCGACGAAGATCTCAGCGCCGAAGGACTCCAGGCGCTCGGTAACTGGCGAGGCTTTAAGGTCCGAACCGGACACTTCATAGCCCAGGTTCAGCAACACTTCGGCAATACCGCACATACCCACGCCGCCGATGCCGACGAAGTGAATGCGGCGAATACGGCCCATCTTCGGCTGGGGCATGGCTTTCTGGCTCTCAACCATGGGCCACCTCCAGGCAGATATCGACCACGGTGCTGGTTGCAGCAGGTTTGGCCAGGCGCCGTGCGGTGCCTGCCATGACGTTGAGTTTCTCGGGTTGCATCAGCACCTCGTTCAGGCGTTCAGCGAGTTGCGCTGCGCCAGTTGTCGCTTGTGGCATCAGGAAGGCAGCGCCTTCGCGGGCCAGATATTGGGCGTTGTGGGTCTGGTGATCGTCGATCGCATGGGGCAAAGGCACCAGCATCGAAGGCAGGCCTGCTGCCGCCAGTTCGCTGACAGTCAGGGCACCGGCCCGGCACACCACCAGGTCGGCCCAGCCATAAGCCTGGGCCATATCTTTGATGAAAGGCTCTACCTGAGCCGCGACGCCCGCCTCGTGATAACGCTCGGCGGTGATCGGCGCGTGTTGCTTGCCGGCCTGGTGGAATACCTCTGGCCGCAGCGCGGCGGGCACTTCGGACAGGGCCTTAGGCAACAATTTGTTCAATGGTTCCGCACCCAGGCTGCCACCCAGTACCAACAGGCGTGCACGGCGCTCGCCCAAGGGCGCGCGTTGCTCCTCCATGAAGAGCTCCGGGCGCACCGGGTTACCGGTGGTGCGACGTTTGTCGCTGGCCTCGAAGGTGTTCGGGAAAGCTTCGCAGACCCGCGCCGAGAGTGGCACCAGCAACCGATTGGCGGTACCGGCCCTGGCGTTCTGCTCATGGATCACCAGTGGCACGCCGCACAGCCGCGCGGCCACGCCGCCGGGGCCGGTCACATAGCCGCCAAAGCCCAGGACACATACGGGCTTGAGCTGGCGAATGATGCGCCGTGCCTGCAGCACGGCCTTGACCAACGTGAACGGTGCCTTGAGCAACGACAGCTTGCCTTTGCCGCGCAAACCGCTGACCTGGATCAGATGCAGTGGCAAACCCGCCTGTGGCACCAGCTCGTTCTCAATGCCACGCGGGGTACCCAGCCAGTGCACGCTGTAACCGCGCTTCTGGAACTCACGGGCGCAGGCCAGCGCCGGGAATACGTGCCCCCCGGTACCGCCGGCCATGATCAGTACATTTTTGCCTTCAGCGGCCATGACTGGTCTCCTCGGCAAAATCGCTTTCGCTAAATTCGTGCTCCTCACTGCCCAGGTGCGTGCGGCTCTCCCACTCGATGCGCAGCAACAGCCCTACGCAGGCGCAACAGATCACCAGCGAACTCCCCCCGTAACTGAGAAACGGCAGGGTCAGGCCCTTGGTCGGCAGCAGGCCGACGTTCACACCGATGTTGATCAGGAACTGGCCAATCCACAGGAAAGCCAGGCCGAACGCCATGTAGGCGGCAAAGAACTGTTTGGCTTTCTCGGCCCACAGGCCGATGTACAGGGCGCGCACGGTAACGAACACGAACAGTGCTACGGTCACCAGCGAGCCGACCACGCCCAGTTCTTCCGCCAGTACCGAGAACACGAAGTCGGTGTGCGCTTCAGGCAGGTAGAACTGCTTCTGCACGCTGTTGCCCAGACCAACACCCAGCCACTCGCCACGGCCGAAGGCAATCAGTGCCTGGGTCAGCTGGTAGCCCGAACCGAACTGGTCGGCCCAGGGGTCGGTGAACGTAATAAGGCGCGCCATCCGGTACGGCTGCGCCTGTACCAGGACAAATACCGCCAGCACCGCCAGCGCCACCATCAGGCTGAAGCGGAACAGCCCCACCCCACCCAGAAACAACATGGCCGCCGCCGCGCCCATCATCACCACGGTGGCGCCAAAGTCCGGCTCCATCAGCAGCAAGGCGGCCATGGGCAGCAGCACGATGAACGGCTTGAAGAAGCCCATCCAGGTTTCGCGCACCTCAGTCTGTCGGCGTACCAGGTAGCCGGCCAGGTAGATGACCACGAACACCTTGGCGATTTCTGAAGGCTGCACGTTGAAGAAGCTGAAACCGATCCAGCGCATGGAGCCGTTGACTTCACGGCCGATGCCCGGCACCAGTACCAGTACCAGCAGGCCGAAGGCACCAATCAGCATCATGAAACCCATGCGCTGCCAAGTGGCGATCGGCACCAGCAGGGTCGCACCACAGGCCACCAGGCCAAGGAACACGTACACCAGGTGGCGGAACATGTGATACAGCGGGTTGCCCGACTGTACAGCAGCCACTTCCGAGGATGCCGAAGTGATCATCACCAGGCCCAGGCCCAGCAAGGCCAGGCAACCGGCGAGCATCGGGAAGTCCAGGTCGACGCCACGGCCGCTGATCAGCGGCGACGGATAGGGTTTGAAGATGCCGAAGATCATGCAAGACCTCCCGCTGCCTGGGCGAACAGGCGTCCACGCTCCTCGAAGTTCTTGAACATGTCGAGGCTGGCGCATGCAGGCGACAGCAGCACGGCATCGCCGTCCTGGGCCAGCTCGGCGCATCGCTGCACGGCATCGTCAAGGGTCTTGACCCGAACCAGCGGCACGGCATCGCCCAAGGCCTCGGCCAGGCGCTCGGCATCACGGCCAAGCAACACCACGGCGCGGCAGTAACGCTTGACCGGTTCGCGCAACGCAGTGAACTCGGCACCTTTGCCATCACCACCCGCGATTAGCACCAGCTTGCCTTCGATATCGGCGCCCAAGCCTTCAATGGCGGCCAGGGCAGCACCGACGTTGGTGGCCTTGGAGTCGTCGTACCAGTTGACGCCGTTACGCTCGCGCACCCACTGGCAACGGTGGGCCAGGCCACCAAACTCGCGCAGGGCCTCGAGCATCGGCTCGAACGGCAGACCGGCAGCATGGCCCAAGGCCAGTGCCGCCAGGGCGTTGCTCTGGTTGTGGGCGCCACGAACCTTCAGTTCACGCGCCGGCATCAGTGCCTGGAACTCGAACGCCAGGTATTTTTCACCGCCCACTTCGCGCAGGCCGAAGGCCTTGAAGTCCGGCTGGCTGAGGCCAAAGGTCCAGCATGGGCGGCCTTCCACAGGCAATGGCCGGCTGAGGGCATCCTGACGGTTCACCACCACCTGCCTGGCCCCGCGGAAGATCCGGTGCTTGGCCAGGTGGTAGGCCGGAAGGCCGCTATAGCGGTCCATGTGGTCTTCGCTGATGTTCAGAACGGTCGCCACTTCGGCGTTGAGCTGGTCAGTGGTTTCCAGCTGGAAGCTGGAAAGCTCCAGCACGTACAGCTCGATGTCATCGGCCAGCAGGTCGAGCGCCGGAGTACCGAGGTTACCGCCCACGGCCACACGTTTACCGGCCTTGGCGGCCATTTCACCGACCAGCGTTGTGACGGTGCTCTTGGCGTTGGAACCGCTGATGGCAATGATCGGCGCCTTGGCATGGCGAGCAAACAGCTCGATGTCGCCAGACAGCTTCACCCCTCGCGCGGCCGCCTGCTGCAAGGCCGGCGTGGCCAAGGCCAGACCGGGGCTCACATACAACTCGTTGGCGCGGCACAGGAAGTCCACGTCCAGCTCACCACAGCGCACTTCCACCTGCGGGTAATCACGGCGCAGGGTTTCCAGTTCCGGCGGTTGCTCGCGGGTATCGGCGACCGCAAAGGCAATGCCCCGGCTCGCCAGGAAGCGAACCAGGGACATGCCGCTCTTGCCGAGGCCGACAACGATGCGGAATTGGTCGGAAGCGATCAAAGACACGCTCATCTACCTCAATTTCAGGGTTGCAAGGCCAATCAACACCAGGATTACAGTGATGATCCAGAATCGGACGATCACCCGAGGCTCTGGCCAGCCCTTGAGTTCAAAGTGGTGGTGGATCGGCGCCATGCGGAACACGCGCTTGCCGGTCAGCTTGAAGGAGGCGACCTGTATCACCACCGACAGGGTTTCCACCACGAAGATGCCGCCCATGATGAACAGCACGATTTCCTGGCGCACGATGACGGCAATGGTGCCCAGCGCGGCGCCCAGCGCCAGCGCGCCGACGTCACCCATGAACACTTGCGCCGGGTAAGTGTTGAACCACAGGAAGCCCAGGCCGGCACCGATCAGCGCGCCGCAGAACACGATCAGCTCGCCCGAGCCCGGCACGTAGGGGATCAGCAGGTACTCGGCGAACTTCACGTTACCCGACAGGTAGCAGAAGATGCCCAGCGCGCCGCCGACCATCACCGTCGGCATGATTGCCAGGCCGTCGAGGCCATCAGTGAGGTTGACCGCGTTGCTCGAACCGACAATGACGAAGTAGGTCAGTACGACGAAGCCAACGCCCAGCGGAATGGTGACATCCTTGATGAACGGCAGGATCAGCGTGGTCTCGACGCTGGTTGGCGCGGTCTTGTACAGGAACACCGCCGCCGCCAGGCCGAACACCGACTGCCAGAAGTACTTCCAGCGGCTCGGAAGACCACGGGAGTTCTTTTCGATCACCTTGCGGTAGTCATCGACCCAGCCAATGGCACCGAACGCCAGGGTGACGATCAGCACAACCCATACATAGCGGTTGCTCAGGTCGGCCCACAGCAAGGTGCTGATGGCAATGGCCGACAGAATCAGCGCACCGCCCATGGTCGGGGTACCGGACTTGGACAGGTGCGATTGCGGGCCGTCGTTACGCACGGCCTGGCCGATCTGGCGAATTTGCAGGGTACGGATCATCCAGGGGCCCAGCCACAGCGCCAGGGACAACGCGGTCAGTACACCAAGAATCCCGCGCAGGGACAGGTACTGAAAGACCGCGAAGCCTTTGTGGAACTGTTGCAGATACTCGGCCAACAGCAGCAGCATTAATGTTTCTCCCCGCTGGCACCGCACAATGCCGCCACGACGTTTTCCATCGCAGCGCTGCGCGAGCCCTTGATCAAGATAGTGGTGTCACTGGCATTCTCGGCGCTAACCGCATCGATCAGCTCAGCTTGAGTAGCGAAATGGCGGCCATTGGCGCCGAACGCCTTGACCGCATGTGTCATGTTGGAACCCACTGCGTACAGGGCGTCGACCTTGCCACGCGCGTAGTCACCCACCTGACGGTGGCCTTCTTCCGCCCATTGCCCCAATTCGCCGATATCCCCAAGCACCAGAACGGTGCGCCCGGAAAAGCCGGCGAGTATATCAATGGCTGCGCACATAGAGGTGGGATTTGCGTTGTAACTGTCGTCGATAACCCGTACCCCGTTCGGCGCGATCTGCGCCACGGTGCGCCCCTTGACCGGTTGCACGGCCGCCAGGCCTGCGGCAATGCCGCTCAGGCTCAGACCAACGGCATGTGCAGCGGCGGCGGCGGCCAGGGCGTTGCTGACGTTGTGTTCACCCAGCACATTGAGTTGTACGGCTACCGTTTCCGTGGCGCCATGCAGGGTGAACGACGGGCAGCCGCGGGCATCGCGACCAATGTCTGAAGCGTGGAAATCGGCCTTCGGGTTGCTGCGTGCGAAACTGACGACTTTGTGCGTACCGGCACGCGCCTTCCAGATGTCAAAAGCTTTGTCGTCCAGGTTGAGGATGGCAATACCGCCCTCGCCCAGGCCTTCGAGAATTTCGCCCTTGGCTTCGACGATCTTGTCCGGGCCGCCGAACTCGCCAACGTGGGCAGTACCGGCGTTATTGATGATGACCACCTGCGGTTGTGTCAGGCCTACGGTGTAGCGGATTTCGCCAATGCGCGAGGCGCCCAGCTCGATCACTGCCGCGCTGTGCTCCGGGGCGATCTCCAGCAGTGTCAGCGGCGCCCCGAGGTCATTGTTCAAGTTGCCGCGGGTGGCGTGAACCAGGCCACGGGTGCGCAGGATACTGGCGAGCATTTCCTTGACCGTGGTCTTGCCGCTGGAACCGGTAATGGCCACTACAGGCTTGTCGAAAGCGGCGCGGTTCAGGGCGCCGAGCTGACCCAGTGCTGCCCGGCAATCCTTGACCAGCAACTGCGGCAGGTCGACACCGGCCACTTCACGCTCGACCAGGGCAGCTACTGCGCCTTTGGCTTTCACGTCTGCCAAGTAGTCATGGCCATCGAAACGCGGGCCGGCCAGGGCGACGAACAGTTGCCCGGCGCTGACACTGCGGCTATCGATGCTGACACCGGTAAACGTGGCGTCGGCACCGATGTGTTGACCATTCAGGGCAGTGGTCAGCTGGCTGAGTGACAGCGGCTTAAGCATGTGGAGCCTCCCAGGCTGCAAGTGCCTTTTCGGCTTCGGTCAAATCGGAGAAATCATGGCGCTCGCCATTGATCTCCTGATAATCCTCGTGCCCCTTACCAGCCAGCACGATCACATCGTTGGCAGCGGCAGTGGCGATCAGGTGCGCAATGGCTTCGCCACGGCCGGCGACGAACTCGACGTCGTCAGGCCTGGCGAAACCGGGGCGGATATCATCGAAGATGCGCAACGGGTCTTCAGTACGCGGGTTGTCGTCGGTGACCAGTACGCGGTCAGCCAGGCGCTCGGCCACTTCGGCCATCAGCGGGCGCTTGCCGCGATCACGGTCACCGCCGCAGCCGAACAGGCACAACAGCTTGCCACGAGCGTGCGGGCGCAGCGCCTCGAGTACTTTTTCAAGTGCATCCGGTGTGTGCGCGTAGTCGACCACCACCAGCGGTTTGTCGCCGCCACCCAGGCGCTGCATACGACCTACCGGGCCCTGCAGTTGCGGCGTGACCTTGAGGATCTCGTCCAGCGCATAGTCCAGCGCCAGCAGGGTCGCCACAGCGGCAAGCATGTTGCTCAGGTTGAAGCGGCCCAGTAGTTGACTGCGCAAGATACGCTCACCTTGGGCAGTGACGATTGTGGCGCGCACGCCATCGTCACTGAACACGGCTTCGCGACAGAACAGCGAGGCCTCAGGGCGTTCCAGGCTGTAGCTCAGCAGTCGGGTTTCGATATGGTCGACACTCGGGCGGCGCGCAAAGTCGGCGGCCAGACGACGACCAAAGGCGTCATCCAGGTTGACCACCTGGCAACGCAGGCTCGGCCAGGCGAACAGCTTGGCCTTGGCGGCCTCATAGGCTTCCATGCTGCCGTGATAGTCGAGGTGGTCGCGGGACAGGTTGGTCATTACCGCGATGTCGAATTCCAGTGCGGCAACACGGCCTTGCTCCAGGGCATGGGAAGACACTTCCATGGCCACGGCCTTGGCGCCGCCTTTCTTGAGGTCGTTGAGGGTTGATTGCACGGCAATCGGGTCGGGCGTGGTCAGGCGACCGCTCTGCAACTCGCCGAAGAAGCCAGTACCCAGGGTGCCAATCAGGCCGCAGCGCTGGCCAAGCAGGTCGAGCGCCTGGGCTACCAGCTGGGTAACGCTTGTCTTGCCGTTGGTGCCGGTCACGCCGACCAGATTCAACTGGCGGCTCGGTTCACCATAGAAGCGCCCGGCGATATCTGACAACTGAGCGATCAGCCCTTTGACCGGAATCAGCGGCACATCGGTCAGCGGCAGCACGTTGGCACCCTGCTCTTCATAGGCCACGGCGGCAGCGCCACGGGCCAGGGCGTCGGCAATATGCTCGCGACCATCGACCTTGGCGCCCGGTACGGCCAGGAACAAGTCACCCGGGCGCACACTGCGGCTGTCCAGGGTCAGCTCACGAATCAACGGATCACGGCTGGCGTGGGCGAAAAGTTTGCTTAATGGCATTGTCATCATCCACGCCCTCCCTTGGCGGCTGCTGCATTGACTTGCGATTGCACCGCGGGTGCAGGTGGCGGCAGGTTGTCTGGCGGCACGTTCATCAGGCGCAGGGTGCCGGACATGACCTTGCTGAATACAGGTGCCGAAACCAGGCCACCGAAGTACCCCCCCTTTCTCGGCTCGTCGATGACCACGACGATGGCGTAGCGCGGGTCACTCATTGGCCCGAAGCCGGCGAACAGCGAGCGGTAGGCGTTTTCGGTGTACCCCTTGGCACCCACGGTGGCCTTACGCGCGGTGCCGGACTTGCCGGCCACGTGATAGAACGGCACCTGGGCACGGAAGACGCCGCGCGGGGCTTCGATCACCTGCTGCAGCATGCCCTGAACGGTTTCGGCGACTTCTTTCGGGATGGCCTGCACCGCTTCTGGTGTCTTGTCTAGCTTGATGATCGACAGCGGCACCATCTTGCCGTCGTTGGCCAGCGCCGCGTAGGCATGCACCAGCTGCAGGGCGGTGACCGATACGCCGTAGCCATAGGACAGGGTCGCGGTCTCGGCCTTGCGCCACTCACGGTGGTTGGGCAGGTTGCCGACACGCTCGCCCGGGAAGCCAAGGCCGGTGTACTGGCCCAGGCCGACCTGGGACATGACCCGGTAGATGGCCTCGCCGCCGATGTCGAAGGCGATCTTGCTCATGCCAACGTTACTGGAGTTGATCAGGATGCCGGTCAAATCAAGAATCGGACCCTCGCTGCGCGACACATCCCTGATGGTGTAACGACCGATCTGAAGGCTGCCAGGGTAAACCTCGACCTTGTCGCTCGGCTTCCAGCGGCCGCTCTGCAGCGCTGCACTCATGGAGATCGGCTTGACCGTGGAGCCCGGCTCGAACACGTCGATGATCGCCCGGTTACGCATGGCCGACGGGAACATGCTACGGCGGTTGTTGGGGTTGTAGGTCGGCTGGTTGACCATGGCCAGGACCTCACCGGTCTTGACGTCCATGATCACCAGACTGCCGGCCTTGGCGTCCTGCTCGGCAATGGCGTTGCGCAGCTCGCGGGTAGCCAGGTACTGCAGGCGCAGGTCTATGGACAACGCCAAGGTCTTCCCGGCCTTGGCGTTCTTGGTTACCTGAATGTCCTTGATCAGCCGGCCGCGCCGGTCCTTGATTACCTGGCGCTTGCCGGGCACACCGGCCAGCCACTCGTCATAGGCCAGCTCCACCCCTTCGCGACCGTGGTCATCGAGGTCGGTAAAGCCGACCATATGCGCAGTCACATCACCGGCCGGATAGAAGCGGCGGAATTCTTCCAGGCCATACACACCCGGCACTTTGAGGTCGAGCACGTGCTGGCCTTGCTCGGGGGTCAGACCCCGGACCAGGTAGATGAACTCTTTGTTGGCCTGCTGGGTCAGGCGCTCGGTCAACTGCTGCGGGTTTTGCCCCAGCGCTGCGGCCAATTGCGGCCAACGCTCCTTGGAGGCCTGCATCTCTTTGGGGTTGGCCCACAAGGTGGTGACCGGGGTGCTCACGGCCAATGGCTCACCGTTGCGGTCAGTAATCAAACCGCGGTGCGCCGGGATGGGGATGTGACGCAGGCTGCGCGCATCGCCCTGGCCCTTGAGGAAGTCACGGTCAACTACCTGCAGGTCGATGATGCGCCAGCAAATGGCACCGACCATGATCGCCAGCAAGCCGATCACTACACGGAAGCGCCACGGGTAGAGTGCGCCTTCGAGCTTCATCATGGCGCCACCATCCGGACTTCGTCAGCTGACGGCACGCGCATGTTCAATTGCTCGGAGGCCAGGCTCTCGATGCGACTGGCAGCGGTCCAGGTACTCTGCTCAAGAATCAACCGGCCCCATTCGGCCTGAGCCTTGTCGCGCTCGTTCAATTCACCGTACAGGGTGTTGAGCAGCTGACGGTTCCAGTGCGCACTGTAGGACACGGCAATGGCCGAAACCAGTACGCTGATGAACAGCAGAAGCATCAGGAAGCTTCCGCCTGGCAAGGGTTTGGCAAATAGCCTGCTCACCGCAGCTTCTCCGCCACGCGCATTACGGCGCTACGCGAGCGTGGGTTGGCCTTGAGCTCGGCCTCGGAAGCGAACTGGGCCTTGCCGATGAGCTTGATTTTCGGCTCGAAGACCTTGTGCTGAACCGGCAGGTTCCGCGGCAGGTTGTCGGCCTCCCCCTTCACCAGCTTGCGCATGAACAGCTTGACGATACGATCTTCCAGCGAGTGGAAACTGATGACCGCCAAGCGACCACCGACTTCGAGCGCATCCAGCGCAGCCTCAAGGCCAGCCTCCAGATCACCCAGCTCGTTGTTGACGTGAATACGAAGGCCCTGGAAGGCACGGGTAGCCGGATTCTTGCCCTTTTCCCAGGCCGGGTTGGCCACTTTGAGCACCTCCGCCAGGTCGGCGGTACGGGTGAAGGGCTGTTTTTCGCGGCGCTCGACCACTGCACGCGCCATGCGCCCGGCAAAGCGTTCCTCACCGTACTCCTTGAAGACCCGGGCGATTTCTTCCACAGGCGCAGTGGCGATGAACTCGGCGGCACTGATGCCTTGGTCCGGGTTCATGCGCATGTCCAGCGGGCCATCATTGAGGAAGCTGAAGCCACGCTCTGGGTCATCCAGCTGCGGGGAGGACACGCCCAGGTCCAGCAATACACCACTGACCTTGCCGTGCAGGCCGCGCGCTGCCACTTCCGTGCCCAGTTCGGCAAAACTGCGCTGCACAATGACAAAGCGGCCGTCTTCGGCCGCCAGCGCTTGCCCCGTGGCAATCGCCTGTGGATCTTTGTCGAAGCCCAAGAGCCGCCCTTGCGGCCCGAGCTTGCTGAGGATCAGACGACTGTGTCCGCCACGGCCGAAAGTGCCGTCCAGATAGCAACCGTCGGGGCGCAGGGCCAATGCCTCGACAGCTTCGTCGAGCAGGACGGTAATGTGGTTGAAGCCGCTATCTATGGTCACAGGATCAGGTCACGCAATTCGTCGGGCATGGCGCCCGGTTGTTGAATAGCTGCAAGGTCGGCTGCCGAAACCACGTTCCAGGCATCTTCATCCCACAGCTGGAATTTGTTCAGTTGCCCCACCAGCATCGCCTTCTTGTCGAGCTTGGCGTACTCACGCAGGCGGGGCGGCACCAGGAAACGCCCGCTGCCATCGAGCTCCAGGTCAACCGCATTACCGATCAGCAAACGCTGCAGGCGGCGGTTTTCCTCACGCAACGATGGCAAGGCACGCAACTTGGCTTCTATCTGTTCCCACTCATCGAGGGGATAAACACACAAGCAGGGGTCTACGGCGTCAATGGTCACGATCAGTTGGCCATTGCAACGTGAGTCGAGCTCGTCACGGTACCGGCTCGGCATGGCGAGACGGCCCTTGGCATCGAGGCTGACGGCGTTGGCTCCGCGGAACACGGCTGTGATTCCCCACAATGTTAGCTTTTTTGTGCCAGAAAACCCACTTCATCCCACTTTCTGCCACTTGCGCACACTATAGGAATCCGCCCGCAGCACCGTCAAGGCACGTTCATAAGGAAAAGCCTTACAGGACCGAGATTTAGCGCAACAACAGAATGTGGAAGGACTGCCAGAGAGAAAAAAACACGAGAAAAATCAAACCCACGCAAGCAAATGGAGTTCGAAGTTAAAGTAATTTATTAAGAGTAAGATTTTTTCGGTATTACCAGAGGGGTTCTGCTATCGATTCAAGCAGGGGAAGAAAGGTGGAGAGTCGATCTGTAAGCCGGGTTTTGTCGAGGACAGTCATTCCTCTACGACGGCCATCACTGGACGCCTCTAGCAACCTACCCGGTTCCGACGCGGGCCACGCCTGATGGAACCCTATTTGGTCTTGCTCCGAGTGGGGTTTACCTAGCCACGAACTGTTGCCAGCCGTGCGGTGCGCTCTTACCGCACCTTTTCACCCTTACCGGCACCGAAGTGCTTAGGCGGTTATTTTCTGTGGCACTTTCCGTAGGCTCACGCCTCCCAGGCGTTACCTGGCACTCTGCCCTATGGAGCCCGGACTTTCCTCCCCCTGCTGCTCACACAACAAAAAGTTGCGGAACAAAAACAGGCAGCGACTGTCCGATCGACTCTCCGCCGCCAAGGTTACCGGCACGCGCGCGCAAGAACAAGCGATACCGACATCTATGTCAAACTGCCACTACTCAGCTTTCTGCTTTTCCAGGGCAAGTTGATACAACAGGTTCTTGCGCACCCCGGTAATTTCCGCTGCAAGCGCCGCGGCCCGCTTCAGTGGCAACTCCGCCAATAGCAGGTCGAGCACTCGCTGAGCTTCGGCACTGATGGCCTGCTCGCCCTCCGGCGCGCTCCAACCGCCGACCAGCACCACGCATTCACCGCGCTGCTGGTTGCTGTCGCCAGCTACGAAAGCCCGCAACTCAGCCAGCGGCAAGCCCTTGAGGGTCTCGAAGGTCTTGGTCAGTTCGCGCGCCAGCAACGCCGGGCGATCGCCACCAAATACCGCCTCCATGTCTTCAAGACACTCCAGGATTCGATGCGGGGCTTCATAGAAGATCAACGTGCGCGGCTCTTCCCTCACTTGCTCCAGGCGCGCCCGGCGCCCTGCCTGCTTGGCCGGCAGGAAGCCTTCGAAGATGAAGCGGTCCGACGGCAGGCCTGCCGCCGATAGTGCGGCGATCAAGGCACAGGCGCCAGGCACCGGCACCACGCTCACCCCTGCGGCACGCGCCTGACGCACCAGGTGGTAGCCTGGGTCGGAAATCAGAGGTGTGCCGGCATCGGAGACCAATGCCACATTTTCACCCGCCAGCAGTTTGGAGAGAAAACGCCCGCCTTCGTCGCGCTCGTTGTGCTCATGACAAGCGGCCAACGGCGTGTCGATGCCAAAGTGTTGCAGCAGGCGGATCGAATGACGGGTGTCTTCGGCGGCGATCAGGGCCACGTCCGCCAGCACTTTCAGCGCCCGGGCGCTCATGTCGTCGAGGTTGCCGATGGGGGTTGCCACCACATAAAGCGTCCCCACCGTGGATTTCGAAGCCCCTGCCACATCAGTCACTGCGCACACCTGTCATTCGGATCAAAGGCGCCATTGTAGCCCGAGCGCCTGCAACAGGGCGTAAAGAACTTCGCCGGCGATCAGGAACAAGCCACCTATAGTGAAGGATCGACACAGCAACATCGCGCCCCGGCCAGTGCTTGGGTACAATTGTCGGCCAACTTGATCGAGTAACAGGACCTTTACATGATCGCTTGCCTGCGGCTGCTCACAGCCCTCTGCCTCGCCGCCCTGCTGGCAGCCTGCGCCAGCTCGCCCTCATCCAGCCTGGGCGAACTGCCACGCACCCCGGACGCCAGCATCGAGCAACTGCTTGAAAAGGCCGCCTCCAGCAAGTCTGCAGAAGACGCCGCCCTGCTGCGCCTGAGCGCGGCCGACCTGGCCTTCAAGCAGAAGGACTTCCCACGCGCCGCACGCATTCTCGAGCAGGTCCCGCTGGACACGCTCAAGCCGGCCCAGCAAGTGTTCGCCAGCACCCTAGCGGCTGAACTGGCCATGAGCCGCAACCAGCCCAAAGCAGCGCTGACCGCCCTGGCCCACCCCAGCCTGCAGCGCCTTGCCGAGCTGCCGCCAGAGCTGCAAGCGCGTACCTACACCGTGCACGCCGCCGCGCTCGAAGCCGATGGCCAGGCCCTGGCTGCCGCACAACAGCGCATACTGCTGGCGCCACTGCTCAGCGGCCAGGCCGCCAGCGCCAACAATGACGCCATCTGGGCCCTGATCGCCTCGCTGCCTGCAGAGCAACTGCAGCAACCGACCAACGATCAGGCCCTGGCAGGCTGGACCAGCCTGGCGTTCGCCGTGAAAAGCGCCGGCACCCTGGAGCAGCAGCAAGCGGCCATCGAGACCTGGGTCAAACAGCATCCGGACCACCCTGCCGCTCAGCAACTGCCGCAGGCCCTGATCAAGCTCAAGGAACTGGCCAGCCAGCCGCTGACCAAGATCGCCCTGCTGCTGCCTCAGGAAGGCCCACTGGCCGGCGTTGCCCGCGCCCTGCGCGATGGCTTCATGGCCGCCCACTTCCAAGCTCAGCAGACCGGCCAGCCGGCACCTGCCGTGCAGGTATTCGACAGCTCGCGCATCGGCTCGCTGGACGAGTTCTATCGCCAAGCGCAGGCCGCCGGCGTGCAACTGGTCATTGGCCCGCTGGAAAAGCCGCTGGTCAAGCAGCTGGCCGCCAAACCGCAACTGCCGATCACCACACTGGCCCTGAACTACGCCGACGCCGGCCAGAAGGCCCCGCCGCAACTGTTCCAGTTCGGCCTGGCTGCCGAAGACGAAGCCCGTGAAGTCTCCCGCCGCGCCCGCGCCGACGGCATGGTCCGCGCCGTAGCCCTGGTACCGAGCGGCGAATGGGGTGACCGTGTCCTGGCCGCCTTCCGCCAGGACTGGGAAGGCAATGGCGGAACCCTGCTCGCCGCCGAGCGTATCGCTCAGCCGGTCGCCCTGGCCCAACAGATTGCCGACCTGTTCCAGTTGCGCCAAAGCGAAGGCCGCGCCAAGAGCCTGCAAAGCACGGTGGGCGGCAGCATCGCGGCACAACCGTCGCGCCGCCAGGACATCGACTTCATCTTCCTCGCCTCGACCCCGCAACAGGCGCAGCAGATCAAGCCGACCCTGAACTTCCAGTACGCCGGTGACGTGCCGGTCTATGCCACCTCGAACCTGTACAGCGCCAGCGGTGACGTCAACCAGTACAATGACATGAACGGCATCCGCTTCTGCGAAACACCGTGGCTGCTCGACACCAGCAACAGTCTGCGTCAACAGGTTGTACAGCAGTGGCCGCAAGCCGCTGGCAGCCTCGGCCGCCTGTACGCCATGGGCGTCGATGCCTACAGCCTGGCGCCGCGCCTTGGCCAACTGAAAGCGCTTCCGGACAACCGCATCCTGGGGCTTTCGGGCAGCCTGAGCATCAATGCCAACCAGCGCGTCGAGCGCCAGTTGCCATGGGCCGAGTTTACCGGCGGCCAGGTCAAGCGCCTGCCTGACACCGTGCGTTGATGGTCGCAGCATCGCCTACCCGTGCCGGGCAAGCGGCAGAAACCCAAGCCCTTGAGTACCTTCAGGGGCAAGGGCTGCAGTTGCTGGTGCGTAACTGGCGATGCAAAGGCGGCGAGCTTGATCTGGTCATGCTCGACGCCGATACAGTAGTATTCGTCGAAGTCCGCTACCGGTTGCACGCGGGCTTCGGAGGCGCCCTCGACAGTATCGACTGGCGCAAGCAGAAACGGTTGGTGCTCGCCGCCAGCCTGTTCCTGCAGAAGGAGCCCCACTGGGGCAACCACCCCTGCCGCTTCGACGTAGTCGCCCTGCAGGGCAGCCACCATGCAGGCAGACCGCTTCAATGGCTGAAAAACGCCTTCGAATGCTGAACCCACTTCGTTTTTTTTGCTCTATGTATCGCGGGCTGGTCGTAGTTGCGCGTAGCAAAGGCCACCGCCCCATTTAAGGTCACCAGATGGACATGCAATCCCGAATTCGCCGGCTGTTCGAGGCCAGCATCGAAACCAAGCAACAGGCAATGGACATCCTGGCACCGCACATCGAGCAGGCCAGCCTGGTCATGGTCAATGCGCTGCTCAACGAGGGCAAGATGCTCGCCTGCGGCAACGGCGGCTCGGCCGGCGATGCCCAGCACTTTTCATCGGAGCTGCTCAACCGCTTCGAGCGCGAGCGTCCCAGCCTGCCAGCCATCGCGCTGACCACTGACAGCTCGACCCTGACCTCGATCGCCAACGACTACAGCTACAACGAAGTCTTTTCCAAGCAGATCCGCGCCCTGGGCCAGCCCGGTGACGTTCTGCTGGCGATCTCCACCAGCGGCAATTCGGCCAACGTGATCCAGGCGATCCAGGCCGCGCATGACCGTGAAATGATTGTCGTAGCATTGACTGGTCGCGACGGCGGCGGCATGGCTTCGCTGCTGCTGCCCGAGGACGTGGAAATCCGCGTGCCTTCGACAGTTACTGCGCGCATCCAGGAAGTCCACCTGCTGGCGATCCACTG
Organism: Pseudomonas putida; assembly: GCA_041879295.1. NCBI lineage: Bacteria > Pseudomonadati > Pseudomonadota > Gammaproteobacteria > Pseudomonadales > Pseudomonadaceae > Pseudomonas > Pseudomonas putida. The sequence goes on from CP047152.1 coordinate 4,720,530, forward strand.
CCTTTGCGATCTGATCGACAGCCAACTGTTCGGGAGTGAAGAATGACCCCTATGCGCCTCGGCCTGATGGCCCTGACCCTGTGCCTGAGCGTCACTGGTTGCAGCTCGGTACTCACCTCTACCCGCAATTCGCCGATCGAGGACGATCGCGGCACGCGCACCATTGGCAGCAAGATCGACGACTCGCTGATCGAAACCAAGGCCGCCGTGAACATTTCCAAGGCCAGCCCAGACCTGGACAAGGGCTCGCACATCGTTGTCAGCAGCTACAACGGCATCGTCCTGCTGGCCGGCCAGACCCCGCGCGCCGACCTCAAGAGCCTCGCTGAGCAAACCGCCAGCCAGGTACAGCGAGTCAAGAGAGTGCACAACGAGCTGCAAGTGATGCAGCCTTCCTCCATTCTGGCGCGCAACAACGACGCCTGGCTGACTACCAAGATCAAGACCCAGATGCTGACTGACAGTGCCGTGCCCAGCTCGCGCATCAAGGTGATTACCGAAAACGGCATCGTCTACCTGCTTGGCCTGGTCACCCGCCAAGAAGCCAACTCGGCCACTGCCGTAGTGCAGGGCGTGTCGGGGGTGCAGAAGATCGTCAAGCTGTTTGAGTACATCGACTGATTGGTCTGCGTTGAGATTTATAGCGCCTGTGAGAGCGGGCGCCGCCCGCGCGGCGCATCGCGAGCTGGCGCTCGCTCCTACGTTTGTTTCGGGCCAATTAACCCTGTGGGATCTGCACGCGAACGCCTTGGCGCATGACTCGATATTGCGTCCTGCTACCAAGGCGGCTGCGCGCGATGCGCCACGCGGGCGACGCCCGGGCTCACAGGCGCCAGAAAACTCACTGCCAGCAAAAAGGCGATCCTTCTGGATCGCCTTTTTTGTTACTTGACCACTTTCAGGCTTGGCCGACCACTCGGACGCGGCGGCTGCCCTCCATCGTCTGGCGGGCCATCGTCATCCGGCTGCACATCATCGTCTTCCAGCTCGTCGCCATCCATCGAAGACGGCTCCAGCTCGAAGACCATACCCTGGCCATTTTCGCGGGCGTAGATACCCAGGATGGCACCAACCGGCACGAACAGCGAGTGAGCCACGCCACTGAAGCGCCCCTCAAAGCTGACCGCGTCATTGTCCATGTGCAGGCTGCGCACGGCACTTGGCGAGATATTCAAGACGATCTGGCCATCACTGGCGAAACCATCCGGCACCTGAACTTTCGGGAATTCGGCATTGACCAGCATATGGGGTGTGCAATCGTTGTCGACGATCCACTCGTACAGTGCTCGAACCAGATAGGGGCGACTGGAGTTCATCAACGGCTCCTTAAAGCTTGCGCATTTCACGTTCTACGGAGGACAGGCTCGCCTGGAAAGGCTCGCGGGCGAACTGGCGCTCCATGTAATCCAGCAGCGGCTTGGCTTGCCGCGGCAACTCGATACCCAACACCGGCAAACGCCAGAGTATGGGTAATAGACAGCAATCGACCAGGCTTTGCTCATCACTCATGAAGCAGGCGAACTCGCTGAACAACGGCGAGACCCCGGTCAGGCTTTCGCGCAAGGCCTTGCGCGCCTCGGTTCGGGCAGCTTCACTGCTACGCGGGTCAAGCACGGTATCAGCCAAGGCACACCAGTCGCGCTGGATGCGGTGCATCAGCAGACGGCTGTTGCCACGCGCAACCGGGTATACCGGCATCAGCGGCGGGTGCGGGTAACGTTCCTCAAGGTATTCCATTACCACGGTCGATTCATACAACGCCAGGTCACGGTCGACCAAGGTCGGCACGCTGCCGTAAGGATTGACCTCGGCCAGCTTCGGCGGCAGGCGGGCGGGATCGACATCGATAAACTGCACGCTGACGCCCTTCTCGGCCAGAACCAGGCGCACCCGATGAGAATAGTGATCAGCGGGATCGGAATAGCAGGCTAACCTGTTGGTTGCGCCCATGTAGCGGCTCCTCGCACGGATGCTTGTGCAACTTTAAATGAAAACGCGCCCGGGGTGGCCTGGCAATACTGCTAGGCCACCCCGGGCGCGTTCAACAACCAGAAACTACTGCGTGATCAGTGCACGTCCTTCCAGTATTCACGCTTGAGCAAGTAGGCGAATACGAAGAAGAAAGCCAGGTACAGCAGCACATAGGTACCGATGCGCTGGCTTTCCAGCTTGACTGGGTTGGCCGAATAGGCCAGGAAGGTCACAAGGTTCTTGACCTTCTCGTCGAACTGCTCGGTCGTCAGGGTACCGGAATTCGGCGTAATGGTCAGCTGATCGCAAGCTTCATGGGTCAACGGGCTGCCGGTCAACGGGTCGAATTGCTTCTTGCCATCGACCACAGTCTGCACCTGCTTGCAACCTACCACCTGATTGCCTTGCAGACCAACCAGCACGTTAGGCATGCCGACGTTCGGGAACACCTTGTTGTTCACCCCGTAAGGGCGCGATGGATCCTCATAGAAGCTGCGCAGGTAGGTGTAAAGCCAGTCGGTACCGCGTACGCGGGCCACCAGGGTCAGGTCGGGCGGCGCGGCACCGAACCAGGTCTTGGCATCGCTGGGCTTCATGCCGATCTGCATGTGGTCACCAATCTTGGCACCCGTGAACACCAGCTTCTCGAGCATCAGTTCATGCGGGATGCCCAGGTCATCAGCCACCCGCTCGTAACGCTGGAACTTGGCACTGTGGCAACCCATGCAATAGTTGGCGAAGGTGCGCGCACCGTCCTGCATGGCGGCTTTGTCAGTCAGGTCGATATCGACCTTGTCCAGCTCCATGCCCTCTTCGGCAGCGAAGGAAAAGGCAGGCATCACTGCCAGCAACAATACTGCAATCAACTTTTTCATCAGCCAGTCACCCTTTCCGGAACCGGTTTGGTCTTCTCGAGCCTTGTATAGAACGGCATCAGCAGGAAGTAGGCGAAGTACAGCACCGTGCACACCTGCGACAACAAGGTACGCCCAGGTGTCGGTGCCAGTACGCCCAGCACACCGAGGATGACGAAGGCCACGCAGAACACCAGCAGGAAGGCCTTGCTGATCCAACCCTTGTAACGCATGGAACGTACCGGGCTGCGGTCGAGCCAGGGCAGCACGAACAGCACGGCGATGGCCGCACCCATGGCAATGACGCCCATCAACTTGTCAGGCACCGCGCGCAGGATTGCGTAGAACGGTGTGAAGTACCACACCGGCGCGATGTGCGCTGGCGTCTTGAAAGCGTTGGCCTGCTCGAAGTTCGGTTTCTCCAGGAAGTAACCGCCCATTTCAGGGAAGAAGAACACCACGGCGCAGAACACGAAGAGGAAAACCACCACGCCGACAATGTCCTTGACGGTGTAGTACGGGTGGAACGGAATGCCATCCAGCGGAATACCGTTTTCGTCCTTTTTCTTCTTGATGTCGACACCATCAGGGTTGTTCGAACCCACTTCGTGCAGGGCGAGGATGTGCAGCACCACCAGGCCAAGAATCACGATTGGCAGGGCAACCACGTGCAGGGCGAAGAAGCGGTTCAGGGTAATACCCGAGATCAGGTAGTCACCGCGGATCCACTGAGTAAGGTCACCACCGATCACCGGAATGGCACCGAACAGCGAAATGATCACCTGGGCGCCCCAGTACGACATTTGCCCCCATGGCAGCAGGTAGCCCATGAACGCTTCAGCCATCAGCGCCAGATAGATCAGCATACCGAACAGCCAGACCAGCTCGCGCGGCTTCTGATAAGAGCCGTAGAGCAGGCCGCGGAACATGTGCAGGTAGACCACGATGAAGAACGCTGACGCACCCGTGGAGTGCAGGTAGCGCAGGATCCAGCCGTATTCCACGTCACGCATGATGTACTCGACCGAGGCAAACGCCTCTTCCGCCGAGGGCGTGAAGCTCATGGTCAGCCACACGCCGGTCACGATCTGGTTGACCAGCACCAGCAATGCCAGCGAGCCAAAGAAGTACAGGAAGTTGAAGTTCTTGGGTGCGTAATACTTGCTCAGGTGGTCTTCCCACATCTTGGTGGCGGGGAAGCGAGCATCAATCCAGTCCATGAACTTGCTCATCATGCTTTCTCCTGGTCGACGCCAATGACGATGATCTCGTCCGACTCATAAGAGTGCGGTGGCACGGGCAGGTTGAGAGGCGCCGGCTGGGACTTGTAGACACGACCAGCCAGGTCATAGCGGGAGCCGTGGCACGGGCAGAAATAACCACCTACCCATTTCGGCCCGAGGTCAGCGGGTGCCACTTCCGGCCGAAAGAGGGGCGAACAGCCCAGGTGCGTGCACAGGCCGACGAGAATGAGAATTTCCGGCTTGATCGAGCGAACCTCAGGGTCGACGTACGCCGGCTGTACCGAGGCCTTGGACTCGGGATCGGACAGGTCAGCCGTGATTTTTTTCAGATTGCCAAGGATTTCCTCAGTTCGCCGCACGATGAATACGGGCTGGCCACGCCACTCGGCCACCATCTGCTGCCCTGCCTCGACCTTGGCGACGTTGACCTTCACCGGTGCACCTGCGGCTTTCGCCTTGGCACTGGGAAACCATGACCCCACGAACGGTACCGCAGCCCCCACTGCCCCCGCTGCCCCGACCACGGATGTCGCGGCTACGAGGAAGCGGCGCCGGCCTGCGTTGACGCCGTCATTGCTCATTCAGTCCTCTCCCATCAGCTTGCTTGGCCAGTTGGACCTGGCCTGTACTTAGGTTGTGTCAATGGCACTAAAAATTGGCCGCCATGGTAAGAAACAAATCCACACACTGACAAGGTGATTACCCCGGCAAGGGCGACAACCCGCGCTTTGCTTGATCTGCGTCTATGCGACAAGCGGCCACTGACTGCTGACAGGTTAGTTCAAGCCTAAAAAAAAAGCCCGGTTCCAAGGAACCGGGCTTTTTTCGACTGCCGAAGCGGTATTAACGCTTGGAGTACTGAGGACGCTTACGCGCTTTACGCAGACCCACTTTCTTACGCTCAACTTCACGAGCGTCGCGGGTGACGTAGCCAGCACGACGCAGAGCGCCACGCAGGGTTTCGTCGTATTCCATCAGAGCGCGGGTGATACCGTGACGGATCGCACCGGCTTGACCGCTGACACCACCACCGGAAACGGTGACGTAGATGTCGAATTTCTCAACGGATTCAGTCAGCTCGAGCGGCTGGCGAACAACCATGCGAGCGGTTTCGCGACCGAAGAACACGTCCAGAGAACGGTTGTTGATGGAAATGTTACCAGTACCCGGACGCAGGAATACGCGAGCGGTTGCGGTCTTGCGACGGCCAGTGCCGTAATTTTGAGTCGCCGACATAATGAACTATCCCGTTAGATCTTCAGTTCTTGAGGCTGCTGAGCAGTGTGTGGGTGAGCAGCACCCGCGTACACTTTCAGCTTGCGGTACATGTCGCGACCCAGCGGGTTCTTAGGCAGCATGCCCTTGACCGCAGTTTCGATAACACGCTCAGGGGCCTTGGCGATCAACTTCTCGAAGTTGATTTCCTTGATACCGCCTGGGAAACCGGAGTGGGAGTAGTACATTTTGTCGGAAGACTTGGCACCAGTCACACGAACCTGCTCGGCGTTGATAACGACGATGTAGTCGCCGGTGTCAACGTGAGGGGTGTATTCTGGTTTGTGTTTGCCACGCAGACGGGTAGCGATTTCGGTAGCCAGACGACCCAGGGTCTGGCCAGCGGCGTCGACTACGAACCACTCGCGCTTTACTGTTTCCGGTTTAGCAGTAAAAGTTTTCATTCTCTAAAGCCTCAGAGGCCGCCCAGCGAAAAATAGACGGCGAATCTTACTGGATAGTGCACAGCTTGCCAAGGGCAAGCGCGCAGCCGAACACAGACGCTTTTGGGGGCTCGGGTCGGGCACGCCAATGTTCGACGGGGTTCTTCCTGCGTGATGGTGCATCACTTCCGCCACGCGGAGAGGTGCTGAATTATCCAGATTGCGCGAAAAATTTCAACCTGCTTTGATGAGCATCTATTGCCAAGGAGTGACTAACCGATGGAATACCGCCAGCTCGGCCGTACCGATCTCAACGTCAGCGCCCTGTGCCTGGGCACCATGACCTGGGGCGAGCAGAACATCCAGGCCGAGGCCTTCGCACAAATTGCCCGGGCCAAGGCCGCCGGGGTCAACTTCATCGACACCGCCGAGATGTACCCGGTCCCTCCACGCCCGGAAACCTACGCAGCCACCGAGCGCATCATCGGCAACTGGTTCCGTGAACATGGCGACCGCGACGCGTGGATCCTGGCCAGCAAGGTTGCAGGCCCGGGCAACGGCATCAGCCATATCCGCGACGGGCAGCTCAAGCACAACCGTCAGCACATCGTCGCGGCGCTGGACGAAAGCCTGAAGCGCCTGCAGACCGACCGGATTGACCTGTACCAGTTGCACTGGCCAGAGCGCAGCACCAACTTCTTCGGCAAGCTGGGCTACCAGCACCTGCCGCAGGATCACTTCACCCCACTGGAAGAAACCCTCCAGGTGCTCGACGAGCAGGTACGTGCGGGCAAGATCCGTCATATCGGCCTGTCCAACGAAACGCCGTGGGGCACCATGAAATTCCTGCAACTGGCCGAGAGCCATGGCTGGCCGCGGGCGGTATCGATCCAGAACCCGTACAACCTGCTCAACCGCAGCTTCGAGGTGGGCCTGGCAGAAGTGGCCATACGCGAGCAATGTGGCTTGCTGGCCTATTCGCCGCTGGCATTCGGCATGCTTTCTGGCAAGTACGAGAACGGCGCACGGCCGGACAATGCACGCCTGACCCTGTTCAGCCGCTTTGCCCGTTACTCCAACCCACAGACCGTGGCGGCCTGCAGCCGCTACGTGCAGCTGGCCCGCGAGCACGGCCTGGACCCGGCGCAAATGGCCCTGGCGTTCGTCACCCGACAGCCGTTCGTGACCAGCAACATCATTGGCGCCACCAGCCTGGAGCAGTTGGACAGCAACCTGGCCAGCCTTGAACTGAACCTGAGCGCCGATCTGCTGACAGCGATCGAAGCCATTCATCAGGAACAACCCAACCCGGCGCCTTGAGCCAAACACTGCGCGCCGCTGTTCCATGGGGTAGACACAATCGCCAAAAAATAAGACGATCCAGCCGGTGATTGACCACTCTACCCTATAAGAACAATGACAATGATGTTTACCCAACCCTCAGCGTCGCTGCGGCGCGTCAGCATCCTGGCCATTGACAAGGTGTTCGCTTCGACCTTGATGCAGGCCAAGGACTTCTTCCACCTCGCTAGTCTGCGCTACAGCAAGCAGCTGGGCCTGGGCTTGCAGCCCATGTTCGAAATCCGCCTGGTGAGCCCCGACAGCCAGCCCGTGGACAGCTTCAGCAATGTGCAGTTACCGGTTGACGGCGGCCTGGACGACGCTGATGTGATCATCCTCCCGGCCTACTGGGATGATTTCGACAACCTGCTGCAACGTTATCCTCAGGTGCTGCCGTGGCTGCGTGAACAGCACGCGCGTGGCGCGGTGCTGTGCGCCGAGGCCAGTGGTGTGTTCTGGCTGGCCGAATCCGGCCTGCTCGATGGCAAGGAGGCGACCACCTACTGGCGCTTCTTCAACAGCTTTGCCGAACGCTTCCCGCAGATCCGCCTGAACCAGGACAAGCACCTGACCGATGCCGACAATATCTATTGCGCCGGCGGTGCAACTTCAGCCTGCGACCTGTACATCTACCTGATCGAACGCTTCTGCGGCGCCAACGTGGCCCGTGCGGTGTCCCGCGATATCCTCTACGAAGTACAACGCAACTACACCCCGGGGCGCATGGGCTTTGGCGGGCAGAAGCTGCACCAGGACCTGATCATCCTGCAGATCCAGCACTGGCTGGAGGAGCACTTCGCCGACAAGTTCCGCTTCGAGGATGTGGCCCGCAACCACGGCATGAGCATCCGCAACTTCATGCGCCGCTTCCAGGGCGCAACAGGTGACAAGCCCCTGCACTACCTGCAACGGCTACGCATCGAAACAGCCAAGGGGTTGTTGTCGAGTACGCGCAAAAGCATCAAGACCATCAGTTACGAGGTGGGGTATGACGATGCCAGTTTCTTTGCGCGGCTGTTCCGCCAGCACACCGAGTTGTCGCCGAACCAGTATCGGCAGCAGTTCATGCAGGAAGCCTGAGAGGCCTCCAGAGCGGCAGGTTTCGCGCTTGAAGCGACAAGGAAAACCAGGGCGGATGGCGCGTTGCCCTGAATGTTCCTTGCCGCCTGAAGCTTGCCGCTGCCGTTAAGGCTTGTGCGCGCGCGCCAGGAATTCGTGCGACTGCATCTCCAGCAACCGGCTCAGGGTACGCTGGAACTCGAAGCTCAGACGCCCACCGGTATACAGGTCCTTCAACTCCACCTCGGCCGAGATGATCAGCTTGACGTTGCGATCGTAGAACTCGTCCACCATGTTGATGAAACGACGGGCGATGTCGTCGGTGGTGACACCCATCTGCTCCACGTTGCTGAGCAATACGGCGTGGAAGATCTTGCCCAGCTCAATGTAGTCGTTCTGGCTACGCGGCCCGTCGCACAGGGCGCGGAAGTCAAACCAGGCGACGTCGTCGCAAGTACGCAGGGCATTGATCGGGCGGTTCTCGATCATCAGCACGTCGTTTTCGATCGCCTGGGTGCACTCAGGAGTGAGCGCCTTGAAGCTGGCGCGCATGCTCTGGTGCGCCGCGTCATCGAGCGGGAAGTGGAACAGTTCAGCCTGCTCCAGGTGACGCAGACGGTAGTCGACCCCGCTATCGACGTTCACCACGTCGGTGTACTGCTTGATCATGGCGATGGCCGGCAGGAAGCGCGCACGCTGCAGGCCATCCTTGTACAGGCCGTCCGGCACGATGTTGGAGGTGGCCACCAGCGACACGCCATTCTTGAACAGCTCTTCCATCAAGGTGCCGAGGATCATGGCGTCGGTAATGTCCGACACGAAGAATTCGTCGAAGCAGATCACCTTGGCTTCTTCGCTGAAGCGCTTGGCGATGATGGTCAGCGGGTTCTTCTCGCCCTTGAGGGTTTTCATTTCCTCGTGCACACGCTTCATGAAGCGGTGGAAGTGCGTACGCATCTTCTGCTTGAACGGCAGCGCTTCGTAGAAGGTATCAACCAGGTAGGTCTTGCCTCGCCCTACCCCACCCCAGAAGTACAGGCCCTTGACCGGGGTCTGCCCCTTCTTGCCGAACAGCTTGCCGAACACGCCCGGCTTGTTGTTCTGCGCGTGCACCAGGTCGTCGTACAGGCGCTGGAGGTGACGCACCGCAGTTTCCTGCGCCGCGTCATGGAAGAAGTCGGGACGTTTCAGATCTGCTTGATAGCGTTCTAAGGGAGTCATGATTCGTTAGCGAGGCAACAAAAAACGGGCCGTCACTGTAGCGACAGGCCCGCTTAATGGCAATCAGTCTGTGGGAGCGGGCGTGCCCGCGAACACCGGCAAAGCCGGTGCCATGCACCGCGGCACCTGTTTCGCGGGCACGCCCGCTCCCACCGTTTGCCAGCCTCAGTCCTGCTGTGGCGCCAAAGCTTCGTTCAGGCTCTGAATGGCGGCATCACGAGCTTCGGCGCTTTCGAACTGCGGCCCTTCGGCGACCTGCTCGCCATCGAGCCACAGGCCGAAGCTCAGGCCTTCGACGCGGACATCGGCCTCGCCACCCTGCTGCAACTGCTTGCTCACGGCGCCAGCACTTTTGCCGTCGGCGAAGCTGCGCGACAGCAGCAGTTGCTCACCGTCGGCGGCCAGCAGGCGGAAACGGAAGCTGCCGTCTTCGTCACGGAAGCTGACGAAGCGTGCGCTCTTGGCAGCCTTCTTCTTCACCTCGGTGCTGGCCTGCACGCTGCTGCGGAACGAACGCAAGCCAACGGCCTCGCGCAGCTGCTCGAGGAACGGCGTGGCGATCTTGCGGGCCTTGGCGGCGCCGGCCAGCAGGATGTCTTCCAGGTCCGCCGGCCGGGCGATCAGCTGGTGATAGTACTCGCGCTTCTCGGCCAGCTGGCCGTCCAGCAGCTGGAACAGGCGCTGCTTGGCATCGCCCCAGCCCAGGCCCTGCAGCAGCTCTTCGCGGAACCCGGCGCATTGCTCAGGCGTCGAGAAGGCCTGGTACAGGGTGAACAGGTGCGCGTTGTCCGGGTCTTTCGCCTCACCTGGCGCACGCGAATCGGTGACGATGCGCGAGATGGCGTCTTTCATGTCCTTGGCGCTGGTGAACAACGGGATGGTGTTGTCATAGCTTTTGGACATTTTGCGCCCATCCAGGCCCGGCAGGGTCGCCACGCTTTCCTCGATCACCGCCTCCGGCAAGGCGAAGAAGTCCTTGCCCTGGCCGAACAGGTGGTTGAAGCGCTGGCCGATGTCGCGGGCCATTTCCACGTGCTGGATCTGGTCACGACCGACCGGCACCTTGTTGGCGTTGAACATCAGGATATCGGCGGCCATCAGCACCGGGTAGCTGAACAGGCCCATGGTCACGCCGGCGTCCGGGTCTTCGCCGTTCTCGACGTTCTTGTCCACCGAGGCCTTGTAGGCATGCGCACGGTTCAGCAGGCCTTTGGCAGCAACGCAGGTCAGCAGCCAGGTCAGTTCGGGAATTTCCGGGATATCGGACTGGCGATAGAAGGTCACCTTGTCCGGGTCCAGGCCACCGGCCAGCCAGGTGGCGGCGATTTCCAGGCGCGAACGCTGGATGCGCAGCGGGTCGTCGCACTTGATCAGGGCATGGTAGTCGGCCAGGAAGTAGAACGAGTCGACACCGGGCTGCTGGCTGGCACGGATCGCCGGGCGGATGGCGCCGGCGTAGTTGCCCAGGTGCGGAGTGCCGGTGGTGGTGATACCGGTAAGAATGCGCGTGGTCATGGGTGTTCGCTTATTCAGGCTTGGCTCAGTTCGAAAGGCGCGGCAGCAGCAGATCCTTCAGATCGGTCAGCTTGCCATGGAAGAAGTGTCCGCATTCTGCCACTTTCAGCAGCCCATGGGGACGCGACAGGCTGTCGGACCATTCGTAAACCAGCTGCGGCGCGACGACTTCGTCGGCGTCCGGCTGCACCACGGTGATCGGGCAGCGCTGCGGCAGCGGGAATTCGGCGGTCAGGCGCATGACCGCCGGGGCGATCATGAACAGGTGCTGCAACTCGACACCTGCTGTTTCAAGGCGCCCGGCCAGGCTGGTGGCAACGAAACCACCGAACGAAAAGCCCATCAGCACCAGCGGTAGCCCGGGGTGCCTGGCACGCAGCCATGCTGCAGCGGCCTCGGCATCGGCCACTTCGCCAGCGCCCATGTCATGGCTGCCAGCACTCTGGCCGACGCCACGGTAGTTGAAACGCAGGGTCACATAACCGGCATCACGTGCGGTGCGCTGCAGGGTCGAGACAACCTTGTTGAGCATGGTGCCGCCCTGGACCGGGTTAGGATGGCAGATCAGCACCGCGCCACGGGCTTGCGCCACGTCGAGGTACAAAGCTTCAAGCTGGCCGCAAGGGCCATCGATGAACAAGGGGGTTTCGCGGACAAGCAAGGCACTACTCCGTGACCTCGGGAAGGGTCGATTCGTCTAGGTGTGAAATTCTGTTCTGATTTGCGATCGCTCGCGGTATACAGCGCAGGTCTGAGCCGTTAACGTAAAGCAAAGCCGTTTATAGAGGAAGGACTCGTGGAACTCTCGCTCCTTGTTTGGTTGTTGCCAACCCTGGCCTTGGTCATCGGTGTGGCAGTCGGTTTCATTGTTGCCCGCCTGCTGCCCAACGCGGCGCCGAGCAACACCCAGCGTCAACTGGATGACATCCAGAAGCGCTTCGACAGCTACCAGAACGAAGTGGTCACCCACTTCAACAGCACCGCCATGCTGGTCAAGAAACTGACCCAGAGCTATCAGGACGTACAGGATCACCTGGCTGAAGGCGCCAACAGCCTGGCCCTCGATGACGTCACTCGCCAACGCCTGCTGGCTGCACTGCACTCCGATGCGCCGCAAGGCCCACGTGACCGCCTGACCCCGCCTAAAGACACCGCCGAAGTGCCGCGCGACTATGCGCCGAAAGCGCCCAACTCGCCGGGCATGCTGGATGAGAGCTACGGGCTCAAGCGTTGATCTGCTGAACATGCAAAAGGCCTCGCAAGAGGCCTTTTTTGTGGGCTGGATTCACTGGCCCCTTCGCGGGCACGCCCGCTCCCACAGGTACACCACAGCATGTGAAACTTGTGGAATACCTGTGGGAGCGGGCGTGCCCGCGAAGGGGCCAGTGCAGGCAACCTAACAGCAGGCCTGCAATGCCTGTTCGACATCTGCCAGCAGGTCCTCCACATCCTCCAGCCCCACCGACAGACGCACCAACCCCTCCGATATCCCATGATGCGCCCGCTCCTGCGGCGTGTAGCTAGAATGCGTCATACTCGCCGGATGCTGCGCCAGCGACTCGGCATCTCCCAGGCTCACCGCCCGGGCAAAGAGCTGCAGCGCATTCATGAAGCGCCGCCCCGCCTCAATGCCACCCTTGAGCTCAAACGCAATCATCCCCCCAGGCAAACGCATCTGTCGCTGGGCCAACGCGTACTGGGCAAAAGACGGTAGCCCCGGGTAATGAATCAATTCCACCTGCGGCTGCCGAGCCAGAAATTCGGCCACCTTCTGAGCATTGGCGCAATGCCGGTCCATTCGCAGGGCCAGGGTCTTGATACCGCGCATCAGCAACGCCGCGTCATGCGGTGACAGCACCGCCCCGGTCATATCCTTCAGCCCTTCCAGGCGAATGCGATCGACCAACGCCTTGCGCCCCACCACCAAACCCGCAGTGATATCACCGTGGCCACTGAGGTACTTGGTTGCCGAGTGCACCACCAGGTCCGCCCCCAGCTCCAGTGGCCGCTGCAGGTACGGCGTACAGTAGGTGTTATCGACCACAACATGCACATCATGCCCCCGCACCGCCTCGACAACCGCCTCAATGTCCACAAGCTGCATATTGGGGTTGGCCGGTGTTTCGAAGTAGATCATCCGCGTTTTGCTGTTTATCGCCGCCTTCAGAGCCTTGGCATCGTTGAGATCGACATGGCGTACTTTGACGCCGAACTCACCAATACCGTGGTGCAGAAAAGCGAAGGTGCAGCCATACAAGGTGCGCCCCACAATCAGCTCATCGCCAGGCCGTAGCAGGGTCCAGATGGTTGAGGTAATCGCACCCATCCCTGATGCCAACGCCAAGCCCGCCTCACCGCCCTCAAGCGAAGCCATGCGCTGCTCCAGCAAGGCCAGCGTGGGGTTGGAGATGCGGCTGTAGAAGTGCCCCGCCTCCTCTCCGGCGAAGCAGGCAGCGCCGTACTCAACAGTGGGGAAGGCATAGGTGGCCGTCTGGTACACCGGCGGCACCAAGGCGCCACCGTGGGACAGCGGGTCGTAGCCATGGTGAATGGCCCGCGTGGAAAAACCGGTGTTGTCGTGGGAGTCGCGCATGGCAACGGCCTCTTGTGGTTTGTTGTAAGCTTATGCCACCGAGCCGCCCAATTTTTTCCAAAATAGCCTACACATAGGCGTGCTTTCTGGAACAAAAACAATAATCACCGGACCAGGAGGGCAAAATATGCCTTCAAGCCTCGACCGCACCGACCGTGCCCTGCTCGCCGCCTTGCAGGACAACGCCCGCCTCACCGTTGCCGAACTCGCCGATCAGGTGGCACTGACCACCTCGCCCTGCTGGCGACGGGTCAAGCTGCTGGAAGAAAACGGCTACATCACCGGCTACCAGGCCATCCTCTCGCCCAAGTCGCTGGGGTTTGGCGTGACCGCATTCGTCAGCATCATGATGGACTCGCACACCAAGGACATGGCGCTGGCGTTCGAACAGCGGCTGATGGAAATTCCCGAAATCGTCGCCTGCCACAACATCTCCGGGCGCTATGACTTTCTGCTGGAGATCCTGGCACGGGACCTGGAGTCGTTTGGGGAATTTACCCGGGAGGTGCTGCAGCGGTTGCCGGGGGTGAAGGAGATCTATTCGAGTTTTTCGTACAAAGCAGTCAAGGAAAGGCGGGTGATACCGGTGTCGGAGAAACATATATAGGACAGATCTTTCCGAACAGTGGGAAGGATCCTGAACGCGAGACAAAAAACCCCGCCGAAGCGGGGTTCTCCTTGCAGGCTAGCGCTTAGATCGCGCCACGCTGACGCAGCACGTCCAGCACCTGTTTCACGCCTTCGTCCACGCTGGTGGCCTGGGTGTCGATCACAAGATCAGCATCCAGCGGCACATCGAACGGGAAGCTCTCGCCCGGGATGTTGTCGCCACCGGCAGCGTACAGGCCTTGCGGGTCACGCTCGCGGCAGACCAGCGGCGAGGCCTGGACGTAAACGGTCACCAGGCGCTCCTTGCCGATCAGCGCCTTGGCCTGTTCGCGGCCTTCGGCATCCGGGGCCACGAACGCAGCCAGGGTCAGCATGCCGGCTTCGTTGAACTGGCGCGCCACGTGGGCGGCGCGGCGCCAGTTCTCGGTGCGGCCGGCGCGGTCCTGTGGCAGGCCCTTGTTCAGGTCGTGACGCAGGTTCTGGCCGTCGAGCACGTACACCGCGCGGCCCATGTCGAACAGCTTGCGCTCCACGGCATAAGCCAAGGTGCTCTTGCCAGCACCCGACAGGCCGCTGAACAGCACGGTGGCTGGCTGCTGGCCGAAGCGCAGGGCGCGCTCTTCGGTGGACACGTGGGCCTGCTTGCCATGATGGCCGGTGCTGCCGTGTGGCAACACGGGCGGGGCGATGATCATGCCGGCGCCAACGGTGCCATTGGTCAGGCGGTCGATGACGATGAACGCACCGGTGGTGCGGTTGCTGTCGTAACCGTCCAGGGCAATCGAGGTGTCCAGGGCAACCTTGACGCGGCCGATCTCGTTCAGCTGCAGCGCGCTGGCAGCGCCCTGCTCCAGGGTGTTCACATCGACCTTGTGGGTGATGCTGGCAATCGAGCCTGGTACGTAGCTGGTGGCACGCTTGATGTCGTATTTCTTGCCCGGGAGCATCGGCTCCTCGGCCATCCACACCAGCATGGCGTCGAAGTGGTCAGTTACCGGCGGGACGTTGTCGGCATGTACCAGCAGGTCGCCACGGGAGATGTCGATCTCGTCTTCCATGGTCAGGGTCACGGCCTGGCCTGGGCCGGCGTTTTCCAGTTCACCTTCGTAGGTGACGATGGACTTGACCCGGCTGCTCTTGCCCGACGGCAGCACGACAATCTCGTCACCTTTGTGCACCACGCCGCTGGCAATGGTGCCAGCGAAGCCGCGGAAGTTCAGGTTGGGACGGTTGACGTACTGCACCGGGAAACGCAGGTCGGTGAAGTTGCGGTCGGCCGAAACCTCGACGGTTTCGAGGATTTCCATCAGCGTCGGGCCGGCGTACCACGGCGATTGCTCGCTGTGGTTGACCACGTTGTCACCCTTGAGCGCCGACATCGGCACGAAGTGCAGGCTGCTCGGGGTCAGGTTGATGGCTTCGGCAAACTTCAGGTAGTCGGCCTTGATCGACTCGAAGACGCCTTCATCGAAGCCCTTCAGGTCCATCTTGTTGACCGCGACCACGATGTGCTTGATGCCCAGCAACGACGCGATGTAGCTGTGGCGACGGGTCTGGGTCTGCACACCGTAGCGGGCATCGACCAAGATGATCGCCAGGTCGCAGGTGGACGCACCGGTAGCCATGTTGCGGGTGTACTGCTCGTGGCCCGGGGTGTCGGCGATGATGAACTTGCGCTTGGCGGTGGAGAAGTAGCGGTAGGCGACATCGATGGTGATGCCCTGCTCGCGCTCGGCCTGCAGGCCATCTACCAGCAGCGCCAGGTCGACTTCTTCGCCGGTGGTGCCGACTTTCTTCGAATCACGGGTGATGGCCTCGAGGTGGTCCTCGTAGATCATCTTCGAATCGTGCAGCAGGCGCCCGATCAGGGTGCTCTTGCCGTCGTCAACGTTGCCGCAAGTCAGAAAGCGCAGCAGTTCCTTGCGCTCATGCTGGGCCAGGTAGGCGAGGATGTCCTCGCTGATCAGATCAGATTGGTGCGACATGGAGTAACCCTGAAATTAGAAGTAGCCTTGGCGTTTCTTGTCTTCCATGGAGCCGGCGCCATCGTGATCGATGACACGGCCCTGGCGTTCGGACGTACGGGTCAGGAGCATTTCCTGAATGATGTCCGTCAGGGTCTCGGCTTCCGATTCGACAGCGCCCGTCAGCGGGTAGCAGCCGAGGGTACGGAAACGCACCTTCTTCTTGACGATGCGGGCTTTTTCTTCCTCGGAGAGGTGCTCGAGGATGCGCTCGTCGTCGATCATGATCAGGGTGCCGTTCTTCTCGATGACTTCACGCTCGGCAGCGAAGTACAGCGGCACGATCGGGATGCCTTCAAGGTAGATGTACTGCCAGATGTCCAGTTCGGTCCAGTTCGACAACGGGAAGACACGGATCGACTCACCCTTGTTGACCTTGCCGTTGTACACGTTCCACAGCTCGGGGCGCTGGTTCTTCGGGTCCCAGCGGTGCTTGCTGTCACGGAACGAATACACACGCTCCTTGGCCCGCGACTTCTCTTCGTCGCGGCGCGCGCCACCGAAGGCAGCGTCGAAACCATGCTTGTCCAACGCCTGCTTCAGGCCCTGGGTCTTCATGATGTCGGTATGCTTGGAGCTGCCATGGGTGAACGGGTTGATACCCTGCGCCACACCCTCGGGGTTGACGTGGGTGATCAGCTCCAGGCCCATTTCCTCGACCATCTTGTCGCGGAAGCTGTACATCTCCTGGAATTTCCACTGGGTGTCGACGTGCATCACCGGGAACGGCAGCTTGCCCGGGAAGAAGGCCTTGCGCGCCAGGTGCAGCATCACGGCGGAGTCCTTGCCGATCGAGTACAGCATCACCGGGTTGTCGAACTCGGCGGCCACCTCGCGGATGATGTGGATGCTCTCCGCCTCCAGCTGTTTCAAGTGCGTCAGTTTGTCGACCATGGCTACTCACGAAAAACGATCTTATGGACGGCCTGCGGGCCGTGTTCGAGCGAGCCACTTTATCACAGCGGCTGCTTCTATTTAGGAGGCTGGCTAGATCGAAAAAATCTAACGATATGACTGGGGGTTTGGGCTGGCAGGGCCGGCCTCTTCGCGGGTGAATCCGCTCCTACAGGCCCGTGTAGGAACGGGTTTGCCGCGAAGAGGGCGACACCGCTATCAGATGGGATTAGGGCAATCGATGAACAGGTGCTCCACCGCGAACCGTCGTGCCAGGTAATCGCCCAGCGCCTGCACGCCATAGCGCTCGGTGGCATGGTGCCCGGCGGCAATGAAGCTGACGCCATTCTCGCGCGCACTGTGGTAGGTCTGCTCGGACGCCTCACCGGTCAGGTACAGGTCCACCCCGGCGGCAATCGCCGTGTCGATATAGCCCTGCCCGCCGCCGGTGCACCAGCCCACCCGGCGGATCATGTCGTTGCCTTCGACCAGCAACGGCTCACGCCCCAGCACGCCTTGAACCCGACGGGCAAAATCGCGCGCGGTCATGGATTCGGCCAGCGAACCGATCAGCCCGACCACTTTGGGGTTTTCCGGGTCAAGTGGCCCTTCGACAGTGATCTCCAGTTGCCGCGCCAGTTGCACGTTGTTGCCGACTTCCGGGTGCACGTCCAAGGGCAGGTGAAACGCCAGCAGACTGATATCGTTATTCAGCAAGGTCTTCAGGCGACGCTGGCGAATGCCGGTGATGCACGGGTTCTCGCCCTTCCAGAAATAACCATGGTGCACCAGCACCAGATCGGCCTCGGCCTCGACCGCGGCATCCAGCAATGCCTGGCTGGCGGTAACACCACTGACAATACGGCTAACCTGCGGCCGGCCTTCGACCTGCAGGCCATTTGGGCAATAATCCTGGATCTTCGCACTGCCCAGATAACGCTCGGCTTCCTCGAC
The DNA here is from genome assembly GCA_041879295.1 of Pseudomonas putida. NCBI lineage: Bacteria > Pseudomonadati > Pseudomonadota > Gammaproteobacteria > Pseudomonadales > Pseudomonadaceae > Pseudomonas > Pseudomonas putida. Next base: position 4,738,467 of record CP047152.1, read on the forward strand.
CAGGGTACTTAGAGCAACGGCCATGAAAATCTCCTCGAAAACTGCGCTTTTCTCGGGCGCAACGCCTGACGAACGCCCGTATAATGCCGGCCATTATGGGCCGTCGCCGTCACTGGGGGAACCGGTGTATGATCGCGCGCGCTCATGCCCCACTGCCAGGCCGCTGGCCCCTGCTCTTTCCAGGATTCGTTCATGTTCAAGGCTTTGCGTTACTTCGGCTGGCCCCTGCTTACCGGCATACTGATCGCCATGCTGATCATCCAGCGTTTTCCGCAATGGGTCGGGCTGCCCAGCCAGGACGTCAACCTGCAGCAAGCGCCACAGACCACGCGGATCATGCAAGGTCCGGTGTCGTACGCCGACGCCGTGACCCTGGCCGCCCCGGCGGTGGCCAACCTGTACACCACCAAGGTGGTGAACAAAAGCGCCCACCCGCTGTTCGAGGACCCGCAGTTCCGCCGCTTCTTCGGTGACAACCTGCCCAAACAGCGCCGCTGGGAATCAAGCCTGGGCTCGGCGGTAATCATGAGCCCTGAGGGCTACCTGCTGACCAACAACCATGTCACCAGCGGCGCCGACCAGATCGTCGTCGCCCTGAAGGATGGCCGCGAGACTTTGGCCCGCGTGATCGGCAGCGACCCGGAAACCGACCTTGCGGTGCTGAAGATCGACTTGAAGAACCTGCCGGCAATCACCATCGGCCGTTCCGACAACATTCGCATCGGCGACGTGTCGCTGGCCATCGGCAACCCGTTCGGCGTCGGCCAGACTGTGACCATGGGCATCATCAGCGCCACTGGCCGCAATCAGCTGGGGCTTAACAACTACGAAGACTTCATCCAGACCGACGCGGCGATCAACCCAGGCAACTCCGGTGGTGCGCTGGTGGATGCCAATGGCAACCTGATCGGCATCAATACCGCGATCTTCTCCAAGTCCGGCGGCTCGCAGGGCATCGGCTTCGCCATCCCGGTAAAGCTGGCACTGGAGGTGATGAAGTCGATCGTCGAACATGGCCAGGTGATACGTGGCTGGCTGGGCATCGAAGTACAGCCACTGAGCCAGGAGCTGGCAGAGTCGTTCGGCATGAAGGACCGCCCAGGCATCGTGGTGGCGGGCATCTTCCGCGAAGGGCCAGCCGCCAAGGCCGGGCTGCAACTGGGTGACGTGATCCTGAGCATCAATGGCGAGCCGGCCGGAGACGGGCGCAAGTCGATGAACCAGGTAGCGCGGATCAAGCCCAACGAGAAGATCACCATTGAGGTGATGCGCAACGGGCAGCCGTTGAAACTGATCGCCGAGGTGGGGCTGCGGCCGCCGCCGGCGCCGGCTGCCAGCCAGGAAAATAAATAAAGCCGGGGCTGCGTTGCGGCCCTTCGCGGGCACGCCCGCTCCCACAGGATTTAAGTAGGCTCCAAAGCCAACGCTAAACATGTGGGAGCGGGCACGCCCGCGAAGGGCTGCCGCGCAGCCCAAACAGCATCAGTGGAGGATCTGGCTGAGGAACAACTTGGTCCGGTCACTGCGCGGCCGGTCGAAGAAATCATCCGGCGCGGCCTGCTCCACAATCTCGCCCTTGTCCATGAAGATAACCCGGTTCGCCACGGTACGGGCAAAGCCCATTTCGTGGGTCACACAGAGCATGGTCATGCCATCCTCGGCCAGGCCCACCATGGTATCGAGTACTTCCTTGACCATTTCCGGGTCCAGTGCCGACGTCGGCTCGTCGAACAGCATGATCTTGGGCTTCATGCACAACGCGCGGGCGATGGCCACACGCTGCTGCTGGCCGCCGGACAACTGCCCGGGGTACTTGTGTGCCTGCTCCGGAATCCGCACACGCTCCAGGTAGTGCATGGCAATTTCCTCGGCCTTGCGCCGTGGCATCTTGCGCACCCACATTGGCGCCAGGGTGCAGTTCTCCAGAATGCTCAGGTGCGGGAACAGGTTGAAGTGCTGGAACACCATGCCCACCTCGCGGCGGATGGCCTCGATCTGCTTGAGGTCGTTGGTCAGCTCCACGCCATCGACCACGATACGCCCTTGCTGGTGCTCTTCCAGACGGTTAAGGCAGCGGATGGTGGTGGACTTGCCCGAGCCGGATGGCCCGCACAGCACGATGCGTTCGCCCTGGCGCACGTTCAGGTTGATGTCCTTGAGCACATGGAACTGGCCATACCACTTGTTCACACCCTGCATCTGGATGATGCCTTCGGGGCCAGCAGGCTGCTTGATCGCTTCACTCATTTCGAAACTCCTAACGCTTGTGGCCAGTGTCCAGCTTGCGCTCCAGATGCATGGAGTAGCGGGACATACCGAAACAGAAAATCCAGAACACCAGGGCGGCGAACACGTAGCCCTCGGTGGCCATGCCCAGCCAGGCCGGGTCTGCGGCTGCTTGCTTGACGCTGTTCAGCAGGTCGAACAGGCCGATGATGATCACCAGGCTGGTGTCCTTGAACAGGGCAATGAAGGTGTTGACGATGCCGGGAATCACAAGCTTCAGCGCCTGCGGCAGGATCACCAGCCCCATCGAGCGCCAGTAGCCAAGGCCCATGGCCGCGGCGGCTTCGTACTGACCCTTGGGGATGGCCTGCAGGCCGCCACGCACCACCTCGGCGATGTACGCCGACTGGAACAGGATTACACCGATCATCGCCCGCAGCAGCTTGTCGAAGCTCATGCCTTCGGGCAGGAACAGCGGCAACATCACCGACGACATGAACAACACGGTGATCAGCGGTACGCCGCGCCAGAACTCGATGAAGGTCACACACACCACCTTCACGGCCGGCATCCTCGAACGCCGGCCCAGGGCCAGCAGGATGCCCAAAGGCAAGGCGCCGACAATGCCCACGGTAGCGATCACCAGGGTCAGCATCAGCCCGCCCCACTGGCTGGTGGGTACGTTTTGCAGGCCCAGATACCCCCCATGCAGCAGGGTGTAGGCCAACACCGGGTACAGCACCAGGAAGGCCAGGCCGTAGATGGCCTTGCGCGGGAAACGCTTGATGAACAATGGCGCGGCGCCGATGACTGCAAGCCACACGGTCAGGTCCACGCGCCAGCGCAGCTCGGTGGGGTAGTAGCCGTACATGAACTGGCCGAAGCGCTGCTGCACGAACACCCAGCAGGCGCCCTCCTTGGTGCAATCGGCACGGGTGGTGCCGACCCAGTTGGCGTCGAGCAACGCCCACTGTAGCAATGGCGGCACAATCAGCCATATCAGGTAGATCGCGAACAAGGTCAGCAGCGTGTTGAGCCAGTTGGAGAACAGATTGGTGCGCATCCATGCGAGCACGCCGACGGTTTTCACCGGTGGCGGCATGTCAGGTTTGAAAACATGGGCATTCACGGGCGTATCCTCATCGCTCGATCAGCGCAATGCGCTTGTTGTACCAGTTCATCAGCAGCGAAATGCTGATGCTGATGGCGAGATAGACGCTCATGGTGATGGCGATCACCTCGATGGCTTGTCCGGTCTGGTTGAGCACGGTACCGGCGAACAGCGAGACCATCTCCGGATAGCCGATACCGGCCGCCAGCGACGAGTTCTTCGCCAGGTTCAGGTACTGGCTGGTCAGCGGCGGAATGATCACCCGCAGTGCCTGGGGGATAATCACCTTGCGCAGGGTCGGGCCCTCGCGCAGGCCCAACGAGCGAGCCGCTTCGGTCTGGCCATGGCTGACCGAACGGATGCCGGAACGCACGATTTCGGCGATGAAGGCTGCCGTATAGATAGTCAGCGCCAAGGTCAGCGCCAGCAGCTCTGGGATCAGCACCCAGCCCCCGACGAAGTTGAAGCCCTTGAGCTGCGGCATATCCCAGGTTACCGGGCTGCCGAACAACAGCACGCTCAGGCTCGGGATGGCGATGAACAGCAACAGCCCTGCCCAGAACTTGTGGAACGGCACACCAGTTTCGTTGAAGCGCTTGTTGGCGTAGCGCACCATCACGGCTATAGCGGCAATGGCTATTGCCAAGGCCACCACAAATGGCCAGAAGCCATCAGCCATGGTCGCGCCAGGCATGTTCAAGCCACGGTTGCTGATGAAGAACTTGTCATCGAAGTTGATGCTGCCCCGCGGTCCCGGCAGAGTCAGGAACACGGCGAAGTACCAGAACAGGATCTGCAACAACGGCGGAATGTTGCGGAAGGTTTCCACATACACGGTCGCCAGTTTGTTGATCATCCAGTTCGGTGACAGGCGAGCCACACCGATGATGAAGCCCAGTATCGTCGCCAGAATGATGCCGATGAAGGTCACCAACAGCGTATTGAGCAGGCCGATGACGAACACCCGCGCATAACTGTCGGATTCCACATAGGGGATCAGGTGCTGGGCGATACCGAAGCCGGCACTGCGGTCGAGGAACTCGAAGCCCGAGGTGATGCCCCGGTGTTGAAGGTTGGTCTGCGTGTTGTGGAACAGGTACCAGCCCAGACCGACCACGAAGACGATCGTGAGAATCTGGAACAGCCACGCGCGCACACGCGGATCATTCAGGGATAGCCCCTTTTGTGCGCCGATTCGATTTTGCATGAAATGCCCCGGAAAGTAGGGTTCCGAACAACCTGCGGCGGCCGAATGCCGCCGCAGGGTGCAGCCATCAGCGCACTGGAGGCGCGTACTGGATGCCGCCGTTGTTCCACAGGGCGTTCATGCCACGGTCGATCTTCAGGTTAGTGCTCTGGCCCAGGTTCTTCTCGAACACTTCGCCATAGTTACCCACTTGCTTGACGATCTGCACTACCCAGTCTTTGGGCAGCTTGAGGTCCTTGCCGTACTCGCCATCCGCACCCAGCAGTCGGGCGACATCCGGGTTCTTGGTGGACTTGGCTTCGGCCTCGACGTTCTTGGAGGTGATGCCCGCCTCTTCGGCGTTGAGCATGGCGAACAAGGTCCACTTGACGATGCTGAACCAATCCTCGTCGCCTTTGCGCACTACCGGGCCCAGCGGTTCCTTGGAGATGGTTTCCGGCAACACCACGTATTCGGTCGGCGCGGCCAGTTTGGAGCGCTGGGCGAACAGCTGCGATTTGTCCGAAGTCAGCACGTCGCAACGGCCAGACTCCAGCGATTTGGCGCTCTCGTCAGAGGTGTCGAAGGTAATCGGGGTGTACTTCAGGCCATTGGCGCGGAAGAAGTCCGAGACGTTCAGCTCGGTGGTGGTACCGGCCTGGATGCAGATGGTCGCGCCATCGAGCTCTTTGGCGCTGGAAACGCCGAGCTTCTTGTTGACCAGGAAGCCAACGCCGTCATAGTAGGTGACACCCGTGAATACCAGACCCATGCCGGCATCGCGCGAGCTGGTCCAGGTGGTGTTACGCGACAGCACATCGACCTCGCCCGATTGCAGGGCAGTGAAGCGTTCCTTGGCGTTGAGCTGGCTGAACTTGACCTTGGTGGCATCGCCGAATACGGCGGCGGCCACGGCGCGGCAGACATCGGCGTCGATGCCGACGATCTTGCCCTTCGCATCAGGTACCGAGAAGCCTGGAAGACCGTCGCTCACGCCACACTGGACGAAGCCCTTCTTCTTGACCGCATCATAGGTGGCGCCGGCCTGGGCATTGCTCACGGCGCCCAGCGCGGCGGCAGCGGTCAGGACTGCCAGGGTGGTTTTCAACATCTTCATTCACAACCTCCAAATCGCTCTTGTTGTATCGAGCCGGAATTGCACCGCACCCTTTTGAGGCGTATCCGACCCGTATTGGCTTGTTATTGGGTCAATTGGCGCAATGGACTGTTCTGTGACAGCCTTCGCGTGCAGAGGGTGTTACCGTCACGGCCTGCCCTTTGCATCACAGGTTGAACTGCAAAGCGCGTACCAGATTGTCGCGCTGTAGCGTTTAAGCGCTCGTCAAGTAGGAAAAGTTGTATCGTTGCGACATTCTTTTTCCGACAATCATTCCCGGTGCCTACTTTTCACGCACGCCATAACAAGACCCGCACACTTTCGGAGCAGTCATGACCAACCCGCTGATTCTCGAACCACAGAAAACCGCTGACGCCTGTGTGATCTGGTTGCACGGTCTGGGGGCCGACCGTTACGACTTCCTACCTGTGGCCGAATTCATGCAGGAGCGCTTGCTCAGCACACGCTTCATCATGCCCCAGGCACCCACCCGCCCCGTGACCATCAACGGCGGCTATGCCATGCCCAGCTGGTATGACATAAAGGCCATGACCCCGGCCCGCGCCATCGACGAAGCGCAGCTGGAAGAGTCTGCCGAGCAGGTGGTCGCACTGATCAAGGCCGAGCAGGCCAAAGGCATCAACCTGTCGCGGATCTTCCTGGCCGGCTTCTCCCAGGGCGGCGCGGTGGTGCTGCACACTGCCTATATAAAGTGGCAGGAGGCACTGGGCGGAGTGATCGCCCTGTCCACCTATGCCCCCACTTTCAATGACCAGCACCAGTTGAGTGCCTGCCAGCAACGAACCCCGGCCCTGTGCCTGCATGGCGTGCATGACCCAGTGGTAATCCCGTCCATGGGCCGCACCGCATTCGAGTACCTGAACATCTGGGGCGTCGCTGCCCGCTGGTACGAATACCCGATGGAACACGAAGTGGTGGTCGAAGAGCTGAACGATATCCACGACTGGCTGAGCAAGCAGCTGCAATAGGTTGCCTCGCTTGTAGTTGTGGGCGTATTCCGCTACGCCGCGCCCGGATCTTGCATTACACTGCCCGGCGTACATTCCTTAATCAGTTGATGAGACGACCGTGCTCAAAGCACTCAGAAAAATATTCGGCAAGGGAGAGGCCGCGCCGCAAGCCGCCGCTCCTGCTGCCAGCGTGACGCCGGAAGCCCGGCCCGCGGCAATACCGGCCGCAACACATGCCAACCCCGCCCCCAAGGCTGAGCCACCTGCCGCCGCTACGCTACCTGCCGAACAACCGGCCAAGGACAAACCGCGCCGCGAACGCAAGCCCAAGCCACAGGCCAGCCTGTGGAAGCCCGAAGACTTTGTGGTCGAGCCACAGGAAGGCAAAACCCGCTTCCACGACTTCAAGCTGTCCAACGAGCTGATGCACGCCATCCACGACCTGGGCTTCCCGTACTGCACGCCGATCCAGGCGCAGGTCCTGGGTTACACCCTGCGTGGCCAGGACGCCATCGGCCGGGCCCAGACGGGTACCGGCAAGACGGCCGCCTTCCTGATCTCGATCATTTCCCAGTTGCAGCAGACGCCACCGCCTAAAGAGCGCTACATGGGCGAACCGCGCGCGCTGATCATCGCGCCCACCCGCGAGCTGGTGGTGCAGATCGCCAAGGACGCCGCTGCCCTGACCAAGTACACCGGCCTGAACGTGATGAGCTTCGTCGGTGGCATGGACTTCGACAAGCAGCTCAAAGCCCTGGAAGCGCGCCACTGCGATATCCTGGTGGCTACCCCGGGCCGCCTGCTGGACTTCAACCAGCGCGGCGAAGTGCACCTGGACATGGTCGAGGTGATGGTGCTTGACGAAGCCGACCGCATGCTCGACATGGGTTTCATCCCCCAGGTCCGCCAAATCATTCGTCAGACACCGCCGAAAAGCGAGCGCCAGACCCTGCTGTTCTCCGCCACCTTCACCGACGATGTGATGAACCTGGCCAAGCAGTGGACCACCAACCCGGCCATCGTCGAGATCGAGCCGGAGAACGTGGCCAGCGAAACGGTCGAGCAACACGTGTATGCGGTGGCCGGCAGCGACAAGTACAAACTGCTGTACAACCTGGTGACCCAGAACAAGTGGGAACGGGTGATGGTGTTCGCCAACCGCAAGGACGAAGTGCGGCGCATCGAGGAGAAGCTGGTACGCGACGGCATCAATGCCGCCCAGCTGTCGGGCGACGTGCCGCAGCACAAGCGCATCCGCACGCTGGAGAGCTTCCGCGAAGGGCGCATCACCGTGCTGGTGGCCACCGACGTGGCCGGGCGCGGGATCCATATCGATGGCATCAGCCACGTGATCAACTTCACACTGCCGGAAGACCCTGACGACTACGTGCACCGCATTGGCCGTACCGGCCGTGCCGGCACCAGTGGTGTATCGATCAGCTTTGCCGGTGAGGATGACTCGTATCAGCTGCCGGCGATCGAAGCGCTGCTGGGGCGCAAGATCAAGTGCGAGATGCCGCCGGATGAACTGCTCAAGCCGGTGCCGCGCAAGCATCACTGACCTTCAGCGGGCTACACGCCCCCTGTGGGAGCGGCCTTGTGTCGCGATTGGGCCGCACAGCGGCCCCGGGATTTCGGCTTTGATGCGCAGATTGTCGGGGGCCGCTACGCGGCCCTTTCGCGACACAAGGCCCCCTGTAGGAGCGGGTTTACCCGCGAATACGGTAGTGGCGGCAACGGTGAACGGCGGGTGGAGATTGGCCAGCAGGCCCGGCCCCTTCGCGGGTAAACCCGCTCCTACAGGCGATCGGTGGCGCCTTGATTACCAGCGCTGCGCCGCATCCTGGTCACTCTGTTTCCCCTCCACCCACCTTGGCCCTTCCTGGGTATTCTCCTTCTTCCAGAACGGCGCCCGGGTTTTCAGGTAGTCCATGATGAAGTTGCAGGCATCGAACGCCGCCTGTCGATGGGCACTGGCTACCCCCACGAACACAATCGGTTCGCCCGGCTCCAGCGCACCGATGCGGTGCAGCACCTCTACCTTCAACAGCGGCCAACGCTGCTCGGCCTCGACCACGATCTTGGCCAGGGCCTTTTCGGTCATGCCCGGATAGTGCTCGAGGAACATCCCCGCCACTTCGCGGCCATCGTTGAAATCCCGCACATAGCCGACAAAACCGACCACCGCGCCCACGCCCACATTGGCCGCATGCATGGCATTGGTCTCGGCCCCGGGGTCGAACGCGCCTTCCTGTACTCGCACAGCCATATTCAGCCTCCGGTCACCGGCGGGAAGAACGCCACTTCATCGCCCTCTTCCAGCGGTTCATCGAGCTTGCACAGCTCTTCGTTGCGCGCGCACATCAGGTTCTGCTCGGCCAGCACTTCGTACTGCCCGCCCTTGGCTACCAAGACCTGGCGCACATCATCAAGCACCTTGAACGCCCCCTCCACCCGCTCGGCATCCACGCCCAACAGTTCGCGGTAACGGGCGAAGTACATCACCTTGACCTTCATCACGCCTCCACCTTGTAATGGCCACTCTTGCCACCGAGTTTTTCCAGCAGGCGCACCTGCTCGATGACCATACCTTTATCCACAGCCTTGCACATGTCATAGATCGTCAGCGCGGCCACACTGGCGGCGGTCAGCGCCTCCATCTCCACGCCGGTCTGCCCGGCCAGCTTGCAGCGGGCGACGATGCGCACGGCATCCTGTCCCTCGGCGCTGAGCTCGACCTTGACGCTGGTGAGCATCAGCGGGTGGCACAGCGGAATCAGGTCGCTGGTTTTTTTCGCCGCCTGTATCCCGGCAATGCGCGCCACGGCGAACACGTCACCCTTGGGGTGTTCACCGTCGACGATCATCTGCAAGGTCTGCGGCAACATGCGCACCCGCGCCTCGGCGGTAGCCTCGCGCTCGGTCACGGCCTTTTCAGTGACGTCGACCATGTTGGCCCGCCCCTGGGAATCAAGATGTGTCAGCACTGCTCTGCTCCTGTGAAGGGAGTTCGCAGTGTAAACCTGTGGGTCAGGTTTGAGCAGAGATATGTGTCGCCAGGTTTGGCCTCTTCACGGGCACGCCCGCTCCTACAGGCGCTCCACGATCTCGATTCAAGTGGACATCCTGTGAGCGGGCGTGCCCGTGAAGAGGCCGGGCAGTAATCTGCCCGGCTACATGGTTTACAAATGCGACTCAGCGTACTCGGCCAGCACCGAGCGAGGCACGCCCTGCAGGGTGATGTGCACGCCATTTGGGAAGTCCTTGAAGCGCTCGGTCAGGTAGGTCAGCCCCGAGCTGGTCGCGGACAGGTAGGGGGTGTCGATCTGCGCGAGGTTGCCCAGGCAGACCACCTTGGACCCGGAGCCGGCACGGGTGATGATGGTTTTCATCTGGTGCGGCGTCAGGTTCTGGCACTCGTCAATCAGGATCAGGCTCTGCTGGAAGCTACGGCCACGGATGTAGTTCAGCGATTTGAACTGCAGCGGCACGCGCTCGAGGATGTATTCGACGCTGCCATGGGTGCTTTCGTCATCCATGTGCAAAGCTTCGAGGTTGTCGGTGATGGCGCCCAGCCACGGCTCCATCTTCTCTGCTTCGGTGCCCGGCAGGAAGCCAATCTCCTGGTCCAGCCCCTGCACGCTGCGGGTGGCGATGATGCGCCGGTAGCGCTTGCTGACCATGGTTTGCTCGATGGCCGCAGCCAGCGCCAGGATGGTTTTACCGGAGCCGGCGGCGCCGGTCAGGTTCACCAGGTGGATATCCGGGTCCAGCAGGGCGAACAGTGCCAGGCTTTGGTGAATGTCGCGTGGTTTCAGGCCCCAGGCTTCCTGATGCAGCAACGGTTCCTGGTGCAGGTCGAGCAGTAGCAGTTCGTCGTCACGGATGCCCTTGATCCATCCGACGAAGCCCTGCTCATCGATGATGAACTCGTTGACGTGCACGGCTGGCAGGTTGTCGATCATCTGCACCCGATGCCAGGTGCGGCCACGCTCCTGACGGGTATCGACCTTGCTCACGCGGTCCCAGAACGAGCCGGTGACCGAATGGTAGCCCTTGGACAAAAGGGACACGTCATCGACCAGTTGGTCGGTGCTGTAGTCCTCAGCCGCTATACCGCAAGCGCGCGCCTTCAGGCGCATGTTGATGTCTTTGGTGACCAGCACGACATCCAGGTCGGTGCGCCGGGCCCGAACTTCGAGCAACTGGTTGATGATGATGTTGTCGTTGAGGTTTTCCGGCAGCAGCTTGTTCGGCTCGTTGCGCGGGGTCATCAGGATGGACAGGAACCCCTTGGGGCCACTCTTGTTGCGCTGGATCGGCACGCCCTGCTCGACATCGCTGGGCGAAGCGTCACCGAGGGTCTGGTCTATCAGGCGGATGGCCTGGCGGCATTCGGCGGCGATGCTCTGTTTGCCGGTCTTGAGCTTGTCGAGTTCCTCCAGCACCGTCATCGGGATGGCGACATGGTGCTCCTCGAAGTTCAGTAACGCGTTAGGGTCGTGAATCAGGACGTTGGTATCGAGCACATACAGGATTGGCTTGCTGGAGGAAGGGTTGCGTCCTTGGTCATCCATACTCGGTCACCTTATGTCGAAGCCACACGGCGTGGTCTGTTACGCCGCAGAGTGACTGCCGCTGTCCCCGTATCCGCGTTGTTACGGGCGGGAAGCGAACCTGGCCAGGTGAGCCCGGATGACGCCACCTGTGCTGCAGGAATCGGCTGTCTGGTTTCTTCATACCGCAAAAACCATGACCGAAAAAAGCACTTTTACGTATTTTTGAAGTTTATTTTTCCGATTGACGAAGAGGCCTTGGCGCCAGCGTCAGAGGGGACTACGCTCAAAAGTCATACCCTCTATTCGCGGTATCCGTATTCGCGGCAATCCTCCCAGCCGATACCGCTTTGCGCGGTATTGCGCAGCAGCCATTCCACCGCCGGCTGCGCCTTGGGAAGGCTGTCATGAAACTGGATCACACCCTTGCGCCACAACAGCATCAGGGTCAATACGCGCTGCGCGGACGCCTCTGCGCTCAATACACCGTCATCCTGGGCATCGATGTCCCACAACGATACCCGCAACTGCTGGCGGGCCATGAACGCCTCGCCGTCAGCCCGGCGCTGGCCATAAGGTGGGCTGAACAGCGGTACATACTGCTCGGGCAGATCAGCCTGCACCCGCGCCTGGCTGCGCCGCAGCGAATCCTGCCAGTCGATCCACTGCGCATGGGAGCGGTATTCCCACCCCTGGATGCCCACGCACTGCCCGCCATAGAGCTGGCGCAAGGCGTGTACCGAGGCGCCATCACGACGTTGCTGCAAACGGTTACCGAGCGTGAAGAACGTGCCTTCGAGCTTTTGCCGGCGCAGGTAGTCGGTGAGTAGATCCGTACTGCCCCCCTCGGGGCCGGGCCCGCCGACAAAGGTCAGCAGGAACATGCGGTCGTTCAGTTCGTCACCCTTGCGCTCGCGCGAAGACAACCGCTCAATTTCACTGCTGGTCTGCGGCAGCAACGCCGCCTTGCGCAGTTGCTCGTCCAGGTAACGTACATGGAACTGGTGGCTAGGCTCGACCCAACCGGTATAGAACGCACCGACATCGGTGGCGAACGTTGCCGCTTGTGTGCGTAACTCCGCCATGGACGTAACCGGGTAGCAAAATGAGGCATCCTGCTCACAACTGCGCTGAGCCTGTTGATAACCCTCCCACAACCGCAGCCACATGCGCGCCCGAACCTGGCGCACCTTCTGCAGGTTGATCTGCCGCAGCCCCAGCCGGGCCGCCAGGGTCGCGTCATCCAGCAACTCACTTTCGTGCAGTACTTGGGCGAACGAAAGGATTTCTGCCCGAGAGGCCACATCGAACAGCGCCGGGCTGTCCAGCTGTTCGGGCCACAGGCTGCGGTCCAGGCTGACCTGGGGTGAAGGGGCGGCTTGCACGGCCAGGCTCAGCAGGCAGGCCAGCAAAGCAGAAGCAATGCGCACAGTGGAAGGCTCCGCAACGGCAAAACGCGAACTATAGCGCCTGCACCGACCATGGTCTGTGACTATCGTCGCCATAGTTTGGACTTGTACCGCCCACCCCGTAGAATCCTCGGCCAACGATGCCAGGAGCCGACCCGATGCTGACGGTGATTTCCCCCGCCAAGACCCTCGACTACGACACCCCGCCAGTGACCGAGCGTTTCACCCTGCCCCAGTACCTGGATGAATCCCAGGCCCTGATCCAGCAGTTGCGCGAACTGTCGCCGGCGCAGATCAGCGAGCTGATGCACCTGTCCGACAAGCTCGCCGGCCTGAATGCTGCGCGCTTTGGCAGCTGGACCCCAGACTTCACCCCGGCCAACGCCAAGCAGGCGCTGCTGGCGTTCAAGGGTGACGTGTACACCGGCCTCGATGCCGAGAGCCTGACTGAAGACGATTTCAGCTACGCTCAGGGCCACCTGCGCATGCTCTCGGGCCTTTATGGCCTGCTGCGCCCGCTCGACCTGATGCAGCCCTACCGCCTGGAGATGGGCACCAAGCTGGCCAACGCCCGCGGCAAGGACCTGTACGCCTTCTGGGGCACGCGCATCAGCGAATGGCTGAACCAGGCCCTGGCCGACCAAGGCGATGACGTGCTGTTGAACCTGGCCAGTAACGAGTATTTCAGTGCAGTGAAACGCAGTGCACTGAAGGCCCGGGTGATCAACGTCGACTTCAAGGACCAGAAAAACGGCCAGTACAAGATCATCAGCTTCTACGCCAAGAAAGCCCGCGGCATGATGAGCCGCTTCGTCATCCAGCAGCGCATCAGCACCCCGGAACAGCTCAAGCAGTTCGATGCTCAGGGTTACTACTACAGTGCCGAGCAGTCCAAGCCGGACCATTTGGTGTTCCTGCGCGATCACCCCGCGGAGTGAGCCTGCCACGCCCTCTTCGCGGCTAAAGCTGCGAAGAGGTCAGTTGCCGTGATCCCCTCTGCCCTGCAACAGGGCACGCTGCAAACCGCCATCACGCCACGAATTCGACGCCAAAAATTCGACGCGCATCCCTTTATCGCCAAACGCCATAAGACCGTTCATACCTTTTTTGACGAATTCTGAAAAAAAATTTCAGATGCTGGCATAAAAATATCTCGCAACAGTTACGTCCTTGATACACGGGGGTGAAACACCCGCGTGCTATCAATTTGAAATTGTCCGCAACTGAATAAATATTTAGAAATCTTTCATTCGAGTGAAACTGGCTCAGGAACTTCTGCCGAAGCCAATCGCTCATAGTGCCGTAACGATTTTCCTGCCTACGGGCTGTGAGAGATGACTTACAGATGACAGCGGCGGGTATCCACTGCCCGCCATGAGAAATTCGACAGGTATTACGGAAACCCCCGAAGACCTTGTCCATGCAGGAGAGACGCGCCCCTTAAAAATCGTCCTAGTGGTTGATTTCAAAGGATTTATCCACTTGAAAAAACAAGCACAGCAACGCGCCAAGTAGCGCATTGCAATAAAGACGGCTGCATTTCAGGGCACGTTTTTTAATTAATGGCTATCGAGTGCCAACTTTGAGTGCATAACTTTTTGCGCTCCGGATTTATTTTGCCTGCGCTCGGCGAAGTGTGCATTCGCCATGGATCCGTGCGCCCGAAAACTGTTGTTAATCAACCCAGCCCGGCTCTCTTCGGAGGTGTCGGCGTGATAAACACATGAGGTGATAGCGATGCGTATCAGCATCTTTGGTTTGGGTTATGTGGGTGCAGTCTGTGCAGGCTGCCTGACGGCGCGTGGCCATGAAGTGATCGGTGTGGACGTGTCCAGCACCAAGATCGACCTGATCAACCAGGGCAAGTCGCCCATCGTCGAACCTGGCCTGGAAGCACTGCTGCAACAGGGCATCGCCAATGGCCGCCTGCGCGGCACTACCGACTTCGCCGAAGCCATCCGCGCCAGCGACGTGTCGATGATCTGCGTGGGTACCCCCAGCAAGAAAAACGGCGACCTGGGCCTGGAGTACATCGAGTCGGTGTGCCGCGAAATCGGCTACGTGCTGCGTGACACCACCCGCCGTCACACCATCGTGGTGCGCAGCACCGTGCTGCCTGGCACCGTCAAGAACGTGGTCATCCCGATCCTCGAAGATTGCTCGGGCAAGAAGGCTGGCGTCGACTTCGGTGTGGCGGTCAACCCGGAATTCCTGCGTGAAAGCACCGCGATCAAGGACTACGACCAGCCACCGATGACGGTCATCGGCGAACTGGACAGCGCCAGCGGTGACATCCTCCAGGCCCTGTACGAAGAACTCGATGCCCCGGTGATCCGCAAGCCGATCGAGGTGGCCGAGATGATCAAGTACACCTGCAACGTATGGCACGCCACCAAGGTCACCTTCGCCAACGAAATCGGCAACATCGCCAAGGCCGTGGGCGTCGATGGCCGTGAAGTGATGGACGTGGTCTGCCAGGACAAGGTCCTCAACCTGTCCCAGTACTACATGCGCCCAGGCTTCGCCTTCGGTGGCTCGTGCCTGCCCAAGGACGTACGCGCCCTCACCTATCGCGCCGCCAGCCTCGATGTCCGAGCACCGCTGCTCGACTCGCTGATGCGCAGCAACGAATCGCAGGTGCAGAACGCCTTCGAGCTGATCGAAGCCCACGACAAGCGCAAGGTCGCCCTGCTGGGCCTGAGCTTCAAGGCCGGCACCGACGACCTGCGCGAAAGCCCGCTGGTGGAACTGGCCGAACGCTTGATCGGCAAGGGCTACCAGCTGGACATCTACGACGAGAACGTCCAGTACGCCCGCGTCCACGGCGCCAACAAGGACTACATCGAGTCGAAGATCCCCCATGTGTCGTCGCTGCTCAACGCCAACTTGCAGCAGGTGATCGACAACGCCGACATCATCGTCCTCGGCAACCGTGACGAGCAGTTCCGTGCGCTGGCCCTGCAAGCGCCAGCCGGCAAGCAGGTGATCGACCTGGTCGGGTTCATGAACAAACCGACCTGCACCACCAACCGTACCGAAGGCATCTGCTGGTAAGTGCCCGGCCGGGCAGCGATGAGGCACTCGACAAGAGCCGCCCCCTCGCTGCCCCCTTTCCCGAATTCTCGACGGATGCTGAACATGCAAAGGCTCCAGACAGTGCTGTTGCAGTGCGCCGGGTGGCTGCTCTACATGAGCCTGCTCATGCTGATCGCCCTGGCCCTGCCAGCTGATATCTTCGACTCGCAGTCGAAGCACTTCATCTTCCTGGTCGGCGCAGTCGGCATCTGGCGCTACTCCATGGGCGCCACCCATTTCATCCGCGGCATGATCTTCCTCTACGGCGTGTACCCGTACCTGCGCCGCAAGGTGCAGAAAATGGGCAATGCCACCGACCCGTCGCATGTCTACCTGATGGTCACCAGCTTCCGTATCGAAGCGCTGACCACCGCCCAGGTGTACAGCTCGGTGATTCGCGAGGCGATCAACTGTGGCTTCCCCACCACCGTGGTCTGCTCGCTGGTGGAAATGTCCGATGAACTGCTGGTGAAGAGCCTGTGGGCCAAGTACAACCCGCCGGCCCATGTGAAGCTGGACATCGTGCGAATCGCCGGCACCGGCAAGCGCGATGGCCTGGCCTACGGTTTCCGCGCCATCTCGCGCATGCTGCCGGACGAGAACGCCGTAGTGGCGGTGATCGACGGTGACACCGTGCTGGCCGACGGTGTGGTGCGCAAGACCGTACCCTGGTTCAAGTTGTTCCCCAATGTGGGCGGCCTGACCACCAATGAATTCTGCGAAGTGCGCGGCGGCTACATCATGAGCGAGTGGCACAAGCTGCGCTTCGCCCAGCGCCACATCAACATGTGCTCGATGGCCCTGTCCAAGCGCGTACTGACCATGACCGGGCGCATGTCGATGTTCCGCGCCAGCGTGGTGACCAACCCCGAGTTCATCGCCGACGTCGAAAGCGATTCGCTGATGCACTGGCGCCTGGGCCGCTTCAAGTTCCTTACCGGGGACGACAAATCCAGCTGGTTCAGCCTGATGCGCCTGGGCTACGACACCTTCTACGTGCCGGACGCCGCCATCAACACGGTCGAGCACCCGCCGGAAAAAAGTTTCCTCAAGGCCAGCCGCAAGCTGATGTACCGCTGGTACGGCAACAACCTGCGGCAGAACTCACGGGCACTGGGCCTTGGCCTGCGTCGCCTGGGCCTGTTCACCAGCATCGTGCTGTTCGACCAGCGCGTGTCGATGTGGACCAGCCTGCTGGGCCTGACCGTGGCGGTGATCGCCAGCCTCAAGTTCGGTATGGCCTTCCTGCTGGTGTACCTGCTGTGGATCGGCATTACCCGCCTGATCCTCACCATCATGCTGCTGTGCTCCGGCCACAGCGTAGGCCCGGCCTACCCGCTGATTCTCTATTACAACCAGATCATCGGCGCGCTGATGAAGATCTATGTGTTCTTCCGCCTCGACAAGCAGTCGTGGACGCGTCAGCCCACTGCCCTCAAGCGTGACCTCGCCAGCTTTCAACAATGGTTCAACACCTGGTCCTCGCGGACCATGACCTTCTCGGCTGCCAGCATCTTCGTTGCTGTGCTGTTCATGGTCGTGTGAGCCCAACCCGGATCGGATCTAACAGGAACAAACCACCATGAATACCGCCGTGAACGTCAATGTCGTGCATGAGTCCGAAGCCCAGCGCCAACACGCCCGGGTACGCATTCCCGCCAAGCTGCGGTTCCTGGACGCCCAGCGCCAGGTCCACGAAGTCAAGGTCGAAGACCTATCTGCCGGCGGCCTGAGCTTCCACGCCAAGCAACCGCAGTCGGTGGGCGATGTGCTGCGCGGGCGCCTGCAGTTCGTGGTCGACAACCTGGGCCTGTCCATCGACATCGAGTTCCAGGTGCGCTCGTACAACCCGGACAATGGCCGTATCGGTGCGCAGTTCCAGAACCTTGAGCCACGTGACATCGCCACGTTGCGGCACATCATCACCAGCCACCTGTCGGGTGAGCTGATCAGCATCGGCGACGTACTCAGCACCCTGCAGCGCGACAACTTCACCAAGGCGCGCAAGCAGAAGGATGGTGGGTCAGGCCTGAGCGCCTTCGGCCGCCTCAAGGCAGTCACCGTCACACTGGGCGTGTTCGTGGTCGGCGTTGCGGCCTTCGGCTTCGTCGCCAAATCGTTGTACGGCATGTACTTCGTCAGCCACGCCGAAGCCGGTGTGGTCGCAGTGCCGACCACCAACGTCACCATGCCGCGCGACGGTACCGTGAGCAGCCTGGTCGAAAGCGGTGGGCAGATCGTCAAGGGCGCGCCACTGGCCAGCTTCACCACCAGCATGCTGGACATGCTCAAGGGCAACCTTGAAGACGCACAGCTGGAGCCGGCAAAGATCGAGGAGCTGTTCGGCAAGCAGCTGTCCGGCACCCTCACCAGCCCCTGCGACTGCGTGGTCGCGCGCCAGTTGGTAGACGACGGCCAGTACGCAGCCAAGGGCCAGCCGATCTTCCAGCTGATCCCACGCACCACCAACCCGATGATCGAGGCGCGCTTCAGCTACCGCCAGTTCGACGAGGTCAAGCCGGGCACCCGGGTCAACTTCCAGGTGGCCGGCGAAGACGAAGTGCGCACCGGTCAGATCGTCAGCAGCACCAGCCTCAACAGCGAAGACCTGTCCTCCGACATCCGCGTGCAGATCAAGCCGGACAGCAGCCTGCCCGCCGAACTGGCAGGCCGCCCGGCGTCGGTCAACAGCGACCGTGGCCCGTCGCTGAACTGGCTGATCGACAAAGCCGTGGCCCGTGGCCTGTGAGGGACGGACGATGATCTCTGATACCAACACCTATCCTGTGGGAGCGGGCATACCCGCGAAGAGGCCAGCAGGGACAGCATCGTCGGCCATGCCAATTCGCGGGCTTGCCCGCTCCCACAGGGTCCGCGTGAACCTGGGATTGTGTGCACTGGCCGCCGCCATCACTTTGGCCGGCTGTGCCGGCCTGCCCGACCAGCGCCTGGCCAACGAGGCCCTGAAGCGCGGTGACACGGCATTGGCAGAGCGCAACTACAAGGCGCTGGCCGACCTGGGCTACAGCGAAGCGCAAGTCGGCCTTGCGGACATCAAGGTGGCCACCCGCGACCCATCGCAAATCAAGGAAGCCGAGGCCACCTATCGCGCTGCGGCCGCCACGTCGCCACGCGCCCAGGCGCGCCTTGGCCGCTTGCTGGTGGCCAAGCCTGACAGCACCCAGGCCGAACGTGAGGAAGCTGAAACCCTGCTCAAGCAGGCCGCGAAACAGGGCCAAAGCAATACCCTGATTCCGCTGGCAATGCTCTACCTCAGCTACCCGCAGAGTTTCCCCAAGGTCAACGCGCAGCAGCAGATCGACCAGTGGCGCGCCGCCGGCAACCCGGAAGCAGGCCTGGCCCAGGTGTTGCTGTACCGTACCCAGGGCACCTACGACCAGCACCTGGGCGAGGTGGAGAAAATCTGCAAGGCCGCGCTGAACACCACCGACATCTGCTACGTCGAACTGGCCACTGTGTACCAGATGCGTGGCCAGGCCGACCAGCAAGCCGCCCTGCTCGGCCAGCTGAAATCCGCCTATGCCCGTGGCGCCGTACCGGCCACCCGGGTCGACAGCGTGGCCCGGGTGTTGGCTGATCGCAGCCTCGGCCAGACCGACGAAAAAACCGCCAAGGACCTGCTCGAGCAAGTAGCCCCGGCCAACCCGGTGTCCTGGGTCAGCCTGGCACAGCTGGTATACGACTTCCCCGAACTGGGCGACACCGACCAGTTGATGGCCTACATCGACAAAGGCCGCGCAGCTGAACAGCCACGCGCCGAACTGCTGCTGGGCCGTCTGTACTACGAAGGCAAAACCCTGCCTGCCGACGCTCACAAAGCCGAGCAGCACCTGCAAGCCGCTGCCGAAGCCGGTGAGATCAGCGCCCATTACTACCTGGGCCAGCTTTACCGCCGCGGCTACCTGGGCAACGTCGAGCCGCAGAAGGCCGTCGACCACCTGCTGGCCTCCGCCCGTGGCGGGCAGAACAGCGCCGATTATGCCCTGGCCCAGCTATTCAGCGAGGGCCATGGCATTCGCCCGCAACCAGGCAACGCCTGGGTGTTTGCCCAGCTGTCGCAGGCCAACCCGACGCCGCAATCAGCGGAACTGCTGCAGAAGCTTGACCAGCAACTGACACCTGACGAGCGCAACCAGGCCCAGCAACTGCTGGACCAGGAAAAGCGTGCACGCGGCAGCATGGCGCAGGGCGCGAATAGCACCCTGGCCCTCGAAGCCCTGCAAGACGACGAAAAAGAAGTAGACGGTGAGGACTCGCTATGACGCTCAATCCCTTCGTGAAAGCCGGCATCGGCCTGAGCTTCGCCCTGCTGTGGTCCTGCCCGACCCTGGCGGAAATGACCGCCGAGAAAAACTTCGGCCTGGACGTGAAAATCACCGGGCAATCGGAAGACGATCGAGACCTGGGCACCCGCTCTGGCGGCGATGTCAACGGCCTGGGCCTGGATCTGCGCCCGTGGGTGTACGGTGAGCGCGGAAACTGGAGCGCCTACGCCATGGGCCAGGCGGTCGCTGCGACCGACACCATCGAAACCGACACCTTGCGCCAGAACGGCGACGGCACCAGCACTGAAACCGGCGACGACAGCCGTCAACCAGACAAAAGCTACCTGGCCATGCGCGAGTTCTGGATCGGCTACAGCGGTCTCACCGCCTACCCCGGCGAGCAACTGCGCTTCGGTCGCCAGCGCCTGCGCAGCGACGATGGCATGTGGCGCGATACCAACATCGAAGCGCTGAACTGGACCTTCGACACCACCCTGCTCAAGGCCGACCTGGGCGTGGCCCAGCGCTTCAGCGAATACCGCACCGACCTCACCGAGCTGGCCCCGGAAGACAAGGACCGCACCCACCTCTACGGCAACGTCGCCACTCAGTGGACGCCTGGCCACTGGGTCGGCGTGCGGGCACACCATACGCACGACAACGGCAGCCTGAAGAACCCCGGCGAAACCGTCGACGCCCTGGACAAGACCCGTACCGGCGACCTCACCTGGCTGGGCCTTGAGGCAAACAGCGACGCCTACAACTGGCGCAACGACCACACCGTGAATTACTGGGGCAGCGTCACCTGGCTGACCGGTGACCGCGACAAGCTGAGCACCCAGCAGGTGGGTGACGACCAGGTCGCCACCGGCAAGCAGAGCGGTGACGTCAACGCCTGGGCAACCGACCTCGGTATCCGCCTGCGCCTGGACCCGCAATGGCAGGTCGGCGCGGCCTATGCCCGTGGTAGCGGTGGTGGTGGCGATGACGGCTCGAACAACTTCGAGCAGACCGGCCTGGAGAGCAACCGCTCCAATTTCACCGGCACCCGCTCGCGCGTGCACCGCTTCGGCGAAGCGTTCCGCGGCGAACTGGGCAACCTGCAGGCAGCCACCCTGTTCGCTTCGTGGCAGCTGCGCGACGACTACGACGCGAGCCTGATCTACCACAAGTTCTGGCGGGTCGACGGTAACCAGAACATCGGCTCCAGCGGCATCAACGCGGTGGTCGACGACAACGGCGTGAACCGTCAGCTGGTCGACGGCGAGAAGGACCTTGGCCAGGAAATGGACGTGGTCGTGACCAAGTACTTCAAGCAAGGCCTGCTACCGGCTTCGATGAGCCAGGCAATCGACGAGCCGTCAGCCCTGGTGCGCCTGCGTGCCGGTGTATTCAAGCCGGGCGACGCCTACGGCAAGGAAGCGGACTCTTACATGCACCGCGCCTTCGTCGACGTCATCTGGCGCTTCTGAGGCCGGTAGGGGACTGACCGTGATGAACCTTCACCCGCACTTACGTCACAGCCTGTTGGCCAGTGCCTTGCTGCTGGCAAGCGGCCTGGCCACTGCCGCAGAGCCCCAGGTGATCGCCAAGGAGCTGCAGCAGGCCAAGACCTACACGGTGGCCAGCGCACCGATCGAGCCACTGCAGATGGACCCGCCAAAGCTGCCCGACCTTACCGGTTTCACGGCCGAGGCGGTGCAGAAGAAAATCGACCGCCGCCACAAGGGCAGGGTCAGCCTGCGCCGTATGTTCCAGGAGGACACCCTCAAGGAGTTCGTCGGCGGCGACAACAAGGCCGCCGAGTGGGTGCAGCGCCAGCACGGCATCCCGCAGGCCATCTTCATCGATGACGGCCATGTCGACCTGACCGAGTTGAGCAAGAAGGTGCCCAAACAGTACTTCAGCGAAGTCGAGCCTGGGGTTTACCTGGCTCGCCTGCCGATCGTGGTCGGGCAAAAGGGCATCCTCGAGATCGACGGCAAGGTCAAACAGCTGCGCCTGTCCCAGGAGGGCGGCGCATTTCTGGTCAATGACGGCAAGCTGTTCGTAACCGACACCCAGGTGACCGGCTGGCGGGAAAAGGACAATGGCCCGGCGACCTTCCGCTCGCCCAAGGAGTTCCGCCCGTTCCTGCTGTCGTGGGGCGGTACCGAGACCTACATCGTCAACACGAAGATGGCCAGCTTCGGCTACGCCAAGTCCAAGTCGTATGGCGTTAGCATCTCGCAGTACACGCCGAACATGGCCAAGCGCATGGGCCGCCCGGAACCCACCGGCTGGATCATCGGTTCTGAGTTCAGCGACATGTGGTACGGCTTCTACTGCTACGAAACGCAGGACTTCGTGGTCAAGGACAGCACCTACCGCGACAACATCGTCTATGGCATCGACCCACACGACCGTTCGCACCGCCTGATCATCGCCGGCAACACCGTGTACGGCACCAAGAAGAAGCACGGCATCATCGTCTCGCGTGAGGTCAACGACAGCTGGATCATCAACAACAAGAGCTACGACAACAAGCTCTCGGGCGTGGTGATCGACCGTAACAGCGTCAACAACCTGGTGGCCTACAACGAGATCTACCGCAACCACACCGACGGCATCACCCTGTACGAAAGCGGCGACAATCTGATCTGGGGCAACAAGCTGGTCAACAACCGCCGCCACGGCATCCGCGTGCGTAACAGCGTGAACATCCGCCTGTACGAAAACATCGCCATGGCCAACGGCCTGGTTGGCGTATACGGCCACATCAAGGACCTGTCCGACACCGACCGCGACATCGCCCTCGACCCGTTCGACACCAAGGTGTCGCTGATCGTGGTGGGTGGCGAGCTGTCGGCCAACGGCTCCGGCCCGCTGTCGATCGACTCGCCGCTGTCGGTCGAGCTGTACAAGGTGTCCATGCTCGCCCCGCGCAAGGCCAGCGGCATCAGCCTCAATGGTGTGCTGGGCGAGCGCCAGGACGAAATCCTCGACTTGCTGGTACGCCAGCAGAAGGCTGTGCTGATCGACCCGGTCGAACGCCAGACCGAAATGATCGATTAAGGAAGCCCAGACCATGACTCCACACCTGATGAAACTGCTGGGCCTGTCCGCCGCCCTTCTGGCAATCAGCCAAGGCGTACGCGCCGAAGACGTCAAGGCCCCGACCTTCAAAGCCGAGCCCTGCTGCCAGTTGTGCCCTGAAGCGCACGATGCCAGCCGCTACACCACCCGCTATCAGCAAAATTTCACCACGCTGGTGCAGGCACAGGGCGACTGGCTGTTCCGGACTCGCGAAGACCTGCGCACCGAGTTCAATACCACCCCGGCCGGCTACAAACGCCTGCAACAAGTGCACGACGCGTTCAAGAAGCGTGGTGTGGAACTGGTGGTGGTGTACCAGCCGACCCGTGGCCTGGTGAACCGCAACATGCTCAACCCGGCCGAAAAAGCTGCCTTCGACTATCAGAAGGCCCTGGGTAACTACCAGGCCATGCTCAAGCGCTTTGCCAGCATGGGCTACAACGTGCCCGACCTGTCACCACTGACCAACGAGCAACTGGCCGCCGCCGACCAGGGCAAGGATTTCTACTTCCGTGGCGACCAGCACTGGACGCCGTACGGTGCCGAGCGCGCGGCGAAGATCGTGGCCGACACCGTGCACAAGATGCCAGCCTTCGAAGGCATCCCGCGCAAGGAATTCGAGACGAAGAAGTCCGGGCGCATGGGCAAGACCGGCACCCTGCACAACGTTGCCGGCCAACTGTGCGGTACCAGCTACGCCGTCCAGTACATGGACCAGTTCGCCACCGAGCCGAAAGGCTCGAGCGGCGGCGACGACCTGTTCGGTGACAGCGGCAACGCGCAGATCACCCTGGTCGGTACCAGCCACAGTGGCAAGAACTACAACTTCTCGGGTTTCCTCGAGCAATACATTGGCGCCGACGTGCTCAACGTCGCCTTCCCAGGCGGTGGCCTGGAAGGCTCGATGATCGAGTACCTGGGCAGCGAGGAATTCCAGAAGAACCCGCCGAAGATCCTCATCTGGGAATTCTCCCCGCTGTACCGCCTGAACCAGGAAACCATCTGGCGGCAAATCCTTGGCCTGCTCGACGACGGCTGCGACGACCGCCCAGCCCTGATGAGCGCCAGCACCACCCTCAAGCCGGGCAAGAACGAGCTGATGGTCAACGGCAAGGGCGGCGTGATCAAAGACCTGATCAACCGCGACCTGCAGATGGACGTCAAGTTCGAAGACCCCTCGGTGAAGGTGTTGCAGGCCACCCTGTGGTACCTCAACGGCCGTCACGAGGACATCAAGCTGGAAAAGCCTGAAACCTCCGACACCGACGGCCGCTTCGTCTTCCAGATGCGCGAAGACGAGGACTGGGCCAGTCAGCGCCTGCTGGCGTTCGAGGTACAGGGGCCGGAAAGCGGCACCCAGAAGGTCGAGGCCAAGCTCTGCAAACGCAACAACTTCGCCGTGCCTGCGCAAACCGCGCAGGCCGGCCAGTGAGGCGACCCATGACCATCATCAAGCGTATTTCCAGCCCCGCCCTGCTCGCGTTGGCCTTGTTTGGCGGTGCCGCGCACGCCGCGCTGGTACCGCCGCAGGGTTACTACGAGGGGATCGAAAAACTCAAGACCGGCGATGGCAATTTCCGCTGCGAAGCGGCGCCCAAGCCATACACCGGTGCGCTGCAGTTTCGCAGCAAGTACGAAGGCTCGGACAAGGCACGGGCAACGCTCAACGTGGCCTCGGAAAAAGCCTTCCGCAAGTCGACCGAAGACATCACCACGCTTGAGAAAGGCGTGAGCAAGATGGTCGGCCAGTACATGCGCGACGGCCGCCCGGCGCAACTCGACTGCACCCTGACGTGGCTGGGCACCTGGGCACGCGCCGGTGCATTGCTGTCCACCGACTACAACCATACCGGCAAGTCGATGCGCAAATGGGCGCTGGGCAGCATGAGCGGTTCGTGGCTGCGCCTGAAATTCTCCAACTCGCAGCCGCTGGCCGCACACCAGGCCGAGGCCGACCTGATCGAAAAATGGCTTACCCGCCTGGCCGAGCAGACTGTGCGTGACTGGAGCAACCTGCCGCTGGAGAAGATCAACAACCACAGCTACTGGGCGGCCTGGTCGGTCATGGCTACCGCCGTCGCCACCGACCGGCGCGACCTGTTCGACTGGGCCGTGAAGGAATACAAGGTGGGCGCCAACCAGGTGGATGACCAGGGCTTCCTGCCCAACGAAATCAAGCGCAAGCAGCGCGCGCTGGCCTATCACAACTACGCCTTGCCGCCGCTGGCGATGATTGCCAGCTTCGCCCAGGCCAATGGCGTCGACCTGCGCGCCGAGAACAACTTCGCCTTGCAGCGCCTGGGTGAAGGCGTGCTGGCCGGCGCCCGCGATCCCAGCCACTTCAAGGCGCGTGCGGGCAAGAAACAGGACATGACCGACCTCAAGGTCGACAGCAAGTATTCCTGGCTCGAGCCCTGGTGTGCGCTGTACCACTGCGTTGGCGACACACTTGAGCGCAAGCACGACATGCAGCCGTTCAACAGCTTCCGGCTGGGCGGCGACCTGACCCGGGTCTACGACCCGAGTGCAGAGCGTAAAAAGTAACACCATCCCTGTAGGAGCGGGTTTACCCGCGAAGAGGCCGGCACAGGGCACCGCAGATGGCAGGCCCGGCCCTTTCGCGGGTGAACCCGCTCCTACAGGGGACTAGGTATCTCCCACCTTTTTGTGGGGGGTTTGGGGGGCGCTTTGCCCTGGATGCTGTGAACAAATTAGGAGAACCGGGATGGTCTTCTCGTCCAACGTGTTCCTGTTCCTGTTCTTGCCGATCTTCCTCGGCCTGTACTACTTGAGCGGGCAACGTTATCGCAACCTGCTGCTGCTGATCGCCAGCTACATCTTCTATGCCTGGTGGCGGGTGGATTTCCTGGCACTGTTTGCCGGGGTCACCCTGTGGAACTACTGGATCGGCCTGAAAGTCGGTGCCGCCGGTGTGCGCACCAAGCCGGCACAGCGCTGGCTGCTGCTCGGCGTGGGTGTCGACCTGGCGATCCTCGGCTACTTCAAGTACGCCAACTTCGGCGTCGACAGCCTGAACGCGATCATGACCTCGTTTGGCCTGGAGCCATTCATTCTGACCCACGTGCTGCTGCCGATCGGTATCTCGTTCTACATCTTCGAGTCGATCAGCTACATCATCGACGTATACCGCGGCGACACCCCAGCTACCCGCAACCTGATCGACTTCGCAGCCTTCGTGGCGATCTTCCCGCACCTGATCGCAGGCCCCGTGCTGCGTTTCAAGGACCTGGTCGACCAGTTCAACAACCGTACCCACACCCTGGACAAGTTTTCCGAAGGCTGCACCCGTTTCATGCAGGGCTTCATCAAGAAAGTGTTCATCGCCGACACCCTGGCCGTGGTCGCCGATCACTGCTTCGCCCTGCAAAACCCCACCACCGGTGATGCCTGGCTCGGCGCCCTGGCCTACACCGCGCAGCTGTACTTCGACTTCAGCGGCTACAGCGACATGGCTATCGGCCTGGGCCTGATGATGGGCTTCCGTTTCATGGAAAACTTCAAGCAGCCCTATATCAGCCAGTCGATCACCGAGTTCTGGCGGCGCTGGCATATCAGCCTGTCGACCTGGCTGCGCGACTACCTGTACATCACCTTGGGCGGCAACCGCAAAGGCACCTTCAATACCTACCGAAACCTGTTCCTGACCATGCTGCTGGGCGGCCTGTGGCACGGTGCGAACTTCACCTACATCATCTGGGGCGCGTGGCACGGCATGTGGCTGGCCATCGAGCGCGCGCTGGGCATCGACACCAACCCGCAGCGCTTCAACCCAGTGAAGTGGGCCTTCACCTTCCTGTTGGTGGTGGTCGGCTGGGTGATCTTCCGCGCCGAAAACCTGCATGTGGCCGCCCGCATGTACGGCGCCATGTTCAGCTTCGGCGACTGGCAGCTGTCGGAGCTCAACCGTGCCCAGCTCACCGGTCTGCAGGTGGCCACCCTGGTCATCGCCTACCTCACCCTGGCGTTCTTCGGCCTGCGTGACTTCTACCGCAATGCCAGACCGACGCCCACGGCGACCCCGGTGCAGGTCAACGCTGACGGCTCGATAGGCCTGGACTGGACCCGGGTGATGACCCGCGCACTGATCCTGCTGCTGTTCGTCGCCTCGATCCTCAAGCTTTCGGCACAAAGCTACTCGCCGTTCCTTTACTTCCAGTTCTGAGGTTGATGACCATGACCCGGACATTACGCATCACCTACTCCCTGTCGTTCCTCGGCCTGCTGGTCGGCATGGGCGCCTGGTCCACCGGTGGCCTGCAGAATTTCCAGCGCACCGAGCAGATGACCCTGCTCAACGGCAAGCTGGCCAAAGCCGCCGAGACCCACTACGACGCCGAATTCCCGATCAAGCGCCTGGGCACCAACCTGTGGGCGGCAATGGACTTCAAGCTGTTCAACGAAGGCCGCCCGGGTGTGGTACTGGGCCGCGACCAGTGGTTGTTCAGCGACGAAGAGTTCAAGCCCACCGCCGGTGCCGAGCAATTGATGCAGGAAAACCTGGCCCTGATCCGTGGCGTACGCGACACCCTGCAGCAACACGGTAGCCAGCTGGTGCTGGCGATCGTGCCGGCCAAGGCGCGGGTCTACGCCGAGTACCTGGGCAAAGAGCAGCCTGCCAGCCTGCATGACGACCTGTATAACCAGTTCCATGCCCAGGCACGCCAGGCCAACGTGTTCGCACCGGACCTGATGGCACCGATGGAGCAGGCCAAGGCCCGTGGCCAGGTGTTCCTGCGTACCGATACCCACTGGACGCCTATGGGTGCCGAAGTGGCGGCGCAAACACTGGCCGAAGCGGTCAGCCGCCAGAGCCTGCTCAACGGCGCCCCACAAGCCTTCATCACCGAAGCCGGCAACACCGCCCCCTACAAAGGCGACCTGACCAACTTCCTGCCACTGGACCCGTTGTTCAGCAACCTGCTGCCGACCCCGGACAACCTGCAGCAACGCACCACTCGCCCAGTCGACACCGAGGGTGACGCCGGCGACGCGTTGTTCGCCGACAAGCAGATCCCGGTTGCACTGGTAGGCACCAGCTACAGCGCCAACCCGCACTGGAACTTCCTCGGCGCGCTGCAGCAGGCCCTGCGCAGTGACGTCGCCAACTACGCCGAAGACGGCCATGGCCCACTGCTGCCGATGCTCAAGTACCTGCAAAGCGATGCCTTCAAAAACGCCGCACCACAAGTGGTGGTGTGGGAATTCCCCGAACGTTATCTGCCAATGAAAAACGACCTCAGCAGCTTCGATCCGCAGTGGATCGCGCAGCTGAAAAACTCCCGTAAATCCGAACAAAACCTGGCCTTGTCGTCCACCCGGACAGACCACTGACTGATAGAGAGGAAACGCACATGACTACCAAGACTTCCATTGCCAAAGCCCTCACCCTCGCGGCCGGCCTTTCCCTTGCCTCGATGCAGGCCTTTGCCGGTGCCGACGCCGCGCTTTATGGCCCTAGCGCGCCGAAAGGCTCGACCTTCGTACGCCTGTACAACGCCACCAGTGCACCGGCCGCAGCATCGGTCGGCAACACCCAGATCAAACAGGTTGGTGCCCAGGCCAGCAGCGACTTCAGCTTCCTGCCAGGTGGCGACTACACCGCCCAGGTCGGCGGCAAGAGCGTGCCGGTCAAGCTGGCCTCGGACAAGTACTACACGCTGGTCAACAGCAACAACGGCAACCCGAAACTGATCGAAGAACCACCGTTCAAGAACAAGCAGAAAGCTCTGGTGCGCGTACAGAACCTGAGCGACCAGCAACTGACCCTGAAAACCGCAGACGGCAAGACCGAAGTGGTCAAACCAGTGGCCGCCAACGGCCGTGGCGAACGTGAAATCAACCCGGTCAAAGTCAACCTGGCGCTGTACCAAGGAGACAAGAAAGTGGGTGACGTAAAACCCGTCGCCCTGGAGCGCGGCGAAGCCGCAGTGCTGTACGTAACGGGTTCCGGCAACGCCTTGTCGCCGGTGTGGGTAACTCGCCCCGTGGCTAGCAACTGATTCCCCTGCCTCTCAACGACTATTGGAGAAACATGATGATCCCGGTAATTCTTTCTGGTGGTAGCGGTTCCCGTCTGTGGCCTCTGTCGCGCAAACAGTTCCCCAAACAGTTCCTGGCCCTGACCGGTGAACACACGCTGTTCCAGCAAACCATCGAGCGCCTTGTATTCGAGGGCATGGACACCCCGATCGTGGTCTGTAACAAGGACCACAAGTTCATCGTCCAGGAGCAGCTGGCCGCACTGAAGCTGGAAACCCAGGGCATCCTCATGGAACCGTTCGGCCGCAACACCGCGCCGGCCGTGGCCATGGCTGCCATGAAGCTGGTCAACGAAGGCCGCGACGAGCTGATGCTGGTGCTGCCTGCCGATCATGTGATCGATGACCAGAAGGCCCTGCAACGTGCACTGGCCTTGGCCACCGTGGCCGCCGAGCGTGGCGAGATGGTGCTGTTCGGCGTGCCGGCGACCAAGCCGGAAACCGGCTATGGCTACATCCGCTCCAGCCAGGACGCGCTGCTGCCCGAGGGCGTGGCGCGGGTTGCGCAGTTCGTCGAGAAGCCCGATGAAAAACGCGCCGCCGAGTTCGTCCAGGCCGGTGGCTATTTCTGGAACAGCGGCATGTTCCTGTTCCGCGCCAGCCGCTTCCTTGAGGAACTGAAAAAGCACGATGTCGACATCTACGACACTTGCGTGCTGGCCCTGGAGCGTAGCGAGGAAGACGGCGATGTGCTGAGCATCGACGAAGCCACCTTCGCCTGCTGCCCGGACAACTCCATCGACTACGCGGTAATGGAAAAGACCCAGCGTGCCTGCGTGGTGCCGATGTCGGCCGGCTGGAGCGACGTCGGCTGCTGGTCGTCGCTGTGGGAAGTGCACGAGAAAGACGACAACGGCAACGTCACCAAAGGCGACGTGGTGGTGCAAGACAGCCACAACTGCATGATCCACGGCAACGGCAAACTGGTGTCGGTGATCGGCCTGGAGAACATCGTGGTGGTCGAGACCAAGGATGCCATGATGATTGCCCACAAGGACAAGGTCCAAGGCGTCAAGCAGATGGTCAAGACCCTCGACGAACAGGGCCGCACGGAAACCCAGAACCACCTGGAAGTGTATCGCCCGTGGGGCTCGTACGACTCGGTGGACATGGGCGGCCGCTTCCAGGTCAAGCACATCACCGTCAAGCCGGGCGCCAGCCTGTCGCTGCAGATGCACCATCACCGCGCCGAGCACTGGATCGTGGTGTCCGGTACCGCCGAGGTGACCTGCGACGAGAATGTGTTCCTGCTGACCGAAAACCAGTCGACCTATATCCCGATCGCTTCGGTGCACCGTTTGCGTAACCCGGGCAAGATCCCGCTGGAGATCATCGAAGTGCAGTCCGGCAGCTACCTGGGCGAAGATGACATCGAACGCTTCGAGGATGTGTACGGGCGCACCTCCACCCCCATCGAGCGCGGCGTTTCGGTGAAGACCATCGCGCAGTAAATGCTGACTCGCCCCTGGGTTGACCAGGGGCGAGCCTGCTCATTCAAGGGTCGGAGCTATGACGTAGATGTCGAACGGGCCACCCACCACCCTGAAAGGTCGCTGCAAATCATCCTCCCCTTCAAATTCGAAGGATTCTGCCCTGATGCTTGTGGCGGTCATCTCAAGTTTCCGGATATGCCCGGATTTCGCATAGCCGCCATAGGTTGTGCCGCGCTTGTGGACAAGAGCCCGGTTCGCCTCATCATCGATAACGACATCCCGCACGCCCTCTTGCAATGCCAGGTCGAAGTCGATGTAGACGTCCGCATCGTCGGCCTGCCCCTTGTACGCATACAACCACGCTGATTGTTCAGCGTTCCCGTAGTCCACGCCCTCTGAAACGAAATCCTCCCTTTGACCCGCCAGGCTGATGACTGCCGTCACTTTGCCCTTGGCAGGCGCTTTTTTCATTTCTTGCACAGGCTTTTGCTCAATCGCTGTCTGACTCATGGCCTTGCTCCTTCTGAATAGGCATGGCGGAATCTAGAATGGATGTACCCTTTCCACTACTCGCAGCAATGCCAGGTCTGGCTTCTGGCATAGGTGCTCACCGGTTACCTGACCGCTGGGTTTTAGATAGGCTGTAGCCCTCCCTGCGCGCGAATGAGGCGATTACGCGATGCTGATCGGTGCCCTGCTGGTCCTCACCTGGCTGGTGTTGTTGTTGCGTTACCCAGCCAAGGCTCTCCCCATCTCCCTGGCGGCCGTGTGTGGCCTGGGCCTGGTGGCTTCGTTCGTCGTCTGGCAAGACAGCCGCGAAAGCAGCCGACTGGCACACCTGGCCCTGCGCCTGACCTACGCCCCCGAACACTGTCCCGCCGACCGTGCCCTGCTGGTACGCATGAAGAACGGCAACGACGTGCCGCTGACCGAACTGCGCTGGCGCGTGGCAGCGTACGCACCGGGCGATACCGTGAACCTGGCCGAGAACACCTACAATGCACCGCGATACCGAGGGCCAGGTGAATTGCAGCCGGGGGCCGAGTGGCAAGACTGCCTGCCATTGCCGCCGCTGCGTTCCGGCTATCGGCCGCAGACCCTGGAGTTCCGGGCAGAGCACCTGCAAGGTACGTTTGCCAATTGATGTGTTTCCTCCATGACAACAGGCCCCAACCATGCCCACCGTCCTGATCACCGGTTGTTCCAGCGGCATCGGCCGCGCCCTGGCCGACGCTTTCCGCGATGCCGGCCACCATGTCTGGGCCACCGCCCGCAAGCCTGAGGATGTCGAGCAACTGAGTGCCGCCGGCTACACGGCCCGGCAGCTGGATGTAAACGACGGCGAGGCGCTGGCCCGCCTGGCAGAGGAACTGGAAACCCTCGATATCCTGATCAACAACGCCGGCTACGGCGCCATGGGGCCACTGCTCGATGGTGGCGTCGACGCCCTGCGCCAGCAGTTCGAAACCAACGTTTTCGCCGTGGTCGGCGTTACCCGGGCACTGTTCCCGCTGCTACGCCGCTCACGCGGCCTGGTGGTGAATATCGGCAGTGTATCGGGCGTGCTGGTCACGCCATTCGCCGGCGCTTACTGCGCCTCGAAAGCGGCTGTGCATGCCCTGAGCGATGCCTTGCGCCTGGAACTGGCACCGTTCGGTGTGCAGGTGATGGAAGTACAGCCGGGCGCAATAGCCTCGCAGTTCGCCAGCAATGCCCAGCGCCAGGCCGAGCTAGTGCTGGCGATGGACTCGCCGTGGTGGCCTTTGCGTGAGCATGTGCAGGCGCGGGCGCGGGCATCGCAGGACAAGCCAACTTCAGCGGCGGTATTTGCCCAAGGCGTGCTGGCAGCCGTCGGCAAGTCGCCGGCGCCAGCACGGGTGCGGCTGGGGAATGGCAGTACCGCCTTGCCGCTGATGGCCCGGTTGCTGCCGCGGCGGTTGCTGGACTGGGCACTGCGCAAGCGCTTTGGCCTGCTGCGCCCGCTCTGAGTGTTCGGCTGCCTGTCCCCCGCAGAATCCATGCCTCCTCTCTAACCGTGAGCATTCTGCGGCGGCCCATCAAACGCCTGCCAGCCTCCACCCAGCGCCTTGTACAGCCCCACCAGCGCCTGCGACACCGCTGCCGAGCTGTCGATCCATTGCTCCTCGCTGGCCAGCAGCGCGCCTTGTACCGTCAGCACATTGAGAAAGTCCACCGCCCCTTCCACATACTGGCGCTGGGCGGTTTCCAGGGCGATACGGTTTTGCCGCACGGCCTCGGCAAGGTGATCACGGCGCAACTGACTGGCGTTGTACAGGCGCAGCACATCGTCAATTTCATGCCAGGCCCCCAGCACTACCTTTCGATAGTTCAGCGCGGCTTCCTGCTGTTGCGCCTCGCGCAGTTGCAGGGTGCCCTTGAGCCGGCCGCCTTCGAAGACTGGCAGCGACAACTGCGGACCGAAGGCAAACCGGCGCGAATCCCAGCCACCGAAATCCGACAGCTGCATGGCCTGGAAGCCGACACTGCCCGACAGGCGGATGCTCGGGTAGAAATCCGCCTTGGCCACGCCAATGCTGGCGGTGGCGGCATGCAGGCGGGCCTCGGCCTGGCGGATGTCCGGGCGGCGCTCGGCCAGTTCGGACGGCAAGCCGATGGCAAACTTCTGCTGCGGCGCGGGCAGCTCGCCGCCTTGCAGCAATTCGGCCTGGAGGTTGCGCGGCGGCTCGGCAGCAAGCAGGCTGAGGGCATTGATCAGGTCATCACGCCGCGCTTCCAGGCTTGGCAGGCGCGACTCGATAGACGCGACCTGGGCGCTGGCCTGGGCCACATCCAGGCGCGTGGCAACACCTTCGGCCTGGCGGTCCTGGGACAGCTTCAGGCTGTGCCGGGCGACCCTGAGGTTGTCCTGCGTCACATCGAGGGTGTGTTGCACGGCACGCAGCTGGATGTAATTGCCGGCGGTTTCCGAAAGCAGTGCCACCAGCACACCGCGGCGGTCATTCTCGGCCACTTCGACCGTGGCATCGGCAGCCTCGACCTGACGCCGCACACGGCCCCACAGGTCCAGTTCCCAACCGGCCACCAGGTCACCCTGCCAGAGGTTGAAGGCTTCTTTCCCGGCCCTGCCGGACGGATCGCTCAAGCCATCGGCGCTGTTACGAGCGCGGCTGTAACCGGCGTTCACGTCCACCGACGGTACTTCGTCGGCAGCCAAGGTACTGCGCAGCGCACGGCTTTGCAGCAGGCGCGCGCTGGCCATCTGCAAGTCGAGGTTGCGCTCGGCAACGCGCTGGATCAAGGCACTAAGCTTTGCATCGTGGAAGGTTTCCCACCAGCGCAGCTCCAGCGGTTCGGCCTGCGGCTGGCTGGCTGCCGCCTCGCCTTGCAATGGCGCCCACTGCTGCGGGGCCTGGCTATCTGGGCGCAGGAAGTCCGGGCCCATGGTGCAGCCGGCCAGCAGCACGGCCAGCAGCAACGGGCTCAAGCGTAATCCCGGCTTCATCGCGCGCTCACCTCTTTGCCGTCCAGCTTGTCGCCACGGGTGTCGATGGTTGCTTCTACCGACATGCCCACACGCAAGCGGGTGAGCAGTGGCTGGCCATCATCGAGAACGATCTTGACCGGAATGCGTTGCACCACCTTGGTGAAGTTGCCGGTGGCGTTGTCTGGCTTGACTGCGGCGAAGGTTACGCCGGTAGCCGGGGCAATGCTCTGCACATGGCCGTGCAGCGTTTCGCCGGAGAAGGTGTCGACGCTGATGCTCACCGGCTGACCCGGCTGAACGTGGGTCAGCTGGGTTTCCTGGAAGTTGCCGACCACATAGGCCTGCTGCAACGGCACCACCGACAGCAGGCGGGCACCCGGGTTGACGTAGGCCCCCACGCGCAGGGCGCGTTCGCCGACCATACCGTCCACCGGCGCTGTGATGCGGGTGTAGGACAGATCGAGCTGGGCCTTTTCCAGGCCTGCTTCGGCACGCTTGAGCTGGCCATCGGCGCTGGCCACTTGAGCCGTGAGGATGTCTACCTGCTTGCGCGCCGCGACCCGCGCAGCTTGAGCGTTGGCCAGGCGAGCTCGGGCTTGATCGACAGCGCTGCGCGCCTGCTGGGCGTTCTGCACGGTACCCGCGCCCTGCTCGGCAAGGCGGCTGTAGCGCTTGACTTCATGGTCGGCGAACGCCACCTCAGCCTGGGCCGCCTTCACTGCCGCTTCGGCCTGGGCAATCAGCGCATCCTGGCGTTCAAGCGTGGCGCGGGCATCGGCGCTTTGTGCCTGGGCTACCAGCAACTGCGCCTGCGCAGCATCCAGCGCGGCCTGGTAGTCACGGGCGTCGATGGTCGCCAGCAACTGGCCAGCCGTGACCTGCTGATTGTCTTCCACCAGCACTTGCTTGATGAAACCGGTGACTTTGGGCGCGACCACGGTGTAGTCAGCGGTCACATAGGCGTCATTGGTGCTCTGGCGGTGGTCGCTGCCAAAGATCCAGGGGCCGACGATGCCGGCCAGGACGGCAACGGCCAGCACCGAGCCGATAAAAAGGGTTTTGCGGTTGTTGGTCATTTCAATAGTTCTCGACATCATCCAGGGTTCAAGCCACCGCACGCGGCGGATAGACCCGGGTAGGCACGAAAGGAATCAGGCAGATCAGGGCCACGGCGATACAGGCCAGCACCAGATAGAGGTCGGCCGAGGTCAATACCTGCGCCTGGTCGTGAATACGCTTGGCCAAGCCAGCAGCGTTACCGTCGATCAACGGGGCGTTGCCCAAGCTGTCTACCAGGTGATTGGAATGAAAATGCCGGCGCAGGGTGCCAAGAACCTCCAGCAGGCCACCGGCGATCACGGCGGCCAGGCCCTTGACGGTGTTGAACCAGCTGGAGGCGAACGGGCCTTCCTGCGGGGTCATGCCATTGGTGGACAGCATCAGCAACGGCAGCACTGCCATCGGCTGGCCGAACACCTGCAGCAGGTAGAACGGGTAGAAGTCGCCACGGATCCACTCGCTGGTCAGCAGGCTGCTGCCAACACAGGACGCCGCCAGCATCGCCAGGCCAATGCCCAGCACCCAGCGGCAGTCCACTGCGCGGATGTTGCACAGTGCCGCTGTCAGCGGCAGGGCGATCAGTTGCGGCATGGCCACCAGCATCATCAACGGGCTGGTCTGCGCCGGGCGGTAGCCCTGGATCTGCGCAAGGTAGGCCGACGGGATGCTGCCCACACCCGAGAGCACGACCAGTACACCGGCCAGGGTCACCAGGGCGAAACTCAAGTTGCGCCGCGGCAACAAGCGCAACTGGAAGAATGGCAACGGCTCGGACCACTCGTTGTACATGAACAACACCAGCAACAGCAGGCCACCGCCCAGCAGCCAGCAGATCAGCGGCGAATCGAACCAACCCCAGCGGTCGCCCAGCGACAGGCCCAGCACAGTGCAACTGATGGCGGGCAGGCCCAGCAGTACGCCCCGCCAGTCGAACTGTTTGAAACGCTCCAGGCGCAGCGGGTCCTGCGGCAGCCCCCAGCCTACGCAGAAAATGGCCAGCAGCGAGGGCAGGATGATCTGCCAGAACGCCCATTGCCAACCGACGTATTCGGTCCATAGCCCCGCCAGTGGCGTGCCGAGGTTGGGGCCAAAGGTGGCGGTCAGGGCGTAGCAGGCCAAGCCATAGACCTTGATGCCTGGCGGCAAAAAGCGCAGGGCCACGCTCATCAGCATCGGCGGTAACGCGCCAGCGGCAAAGCCCTGCAGTATGCGCAGCAACATCAAGCTGTGCAGGTTGGGGGCGAAAGGTTGCAGCAAGCCAAGCACGGCGAACAGGCCGACAGCGCTCATGGTGAAGCGCCGCAGCGAGAAGGTCGTGGCCAGCCACGGCGCGAAAGCCATGGCCGATACCGAAGCGGCGCTGTATGCCGCCAGCAGCCAGGCCCCTTCGTCGGCTCCGATGCCCATGGCGCCGCGGATATCGGCCAGGGAAATCTTGGTTACCGACTCGTTGAGGCCGGCGCAAAGCACAGCCAGCAACACACCGAACAACCCGACCACGACCTGCAGGCCGAACGCAGCCTGCGCGGGGGCAGCCGGCGCGAGGGCGGCGGCAGTGGCGGCAGACGGGACGGACAGGGAACTCATGGACAGACATCTCCGGCAACAAATTTGCGACTGGAGCAAGTCTAAGAAGGTCGAATGCTTACGAAAACTGACTTGTCGGCAGTTTTATATTGCGTCAAACGCAATCGGGTAGCGGATGCGCACGTGCCACACGCCTTAAGGGTCCATCCTGCCGCACGCTTTCAACGTCTGCCGCAGCCAGCGATGGGCCGGGTCATTATCGAACCGCGGGTGCCACGCCTGCATGACGTTGACCTTTTCCAGTGGCACGGGGATCTCGAAAGACCGCAATGGCAGTTTCAGCCGGTTCACACTGTTCAGGATATTGGCGGGTATCGGCAAGATCAGGTCTGAGTCCGGCAGCGAAAACATCGCGGAGTGAAAACTCGTCGTGATCAGGGCCACCCGGCGCTCCACCTTGTAATTGGCCAGCGCCACGTCGATAGGCCCATTGGCGCGGCCACGGCGTGACACGCTGATGTGCGGGTAGGCGGCGAAGCGCTCAGGGGTTATCTCGTCATCGAAAACCGGGTGCCCTTCCCGCGCCAAGCCCACGAAGTAGGTGTTGAACAGGCTCTGAACCTTGATTTCGGGGCCCAGTTCAATGGCTGAGCTGATGATCAAGTCGATTTGCCCATTGCGCAGCACCGCATCATCGTCGCCGCTGCCCTCCGGCACAAAACGCAGCACCGTATGCGGTGCCTGGGCCAGCATCATGCGCAACAACTGAGCCCCATAAAGGGCGATGAACAGGTCATTGGTGCGGATGTTGAAGGCACGGTCCAGGTTCACCAGGTCGACATCGTCGCGACTGCGAAATACCTGCCCGGCCTGCTCCACCAGGCCATGCACCTGCTCGCGCAGGGCCAGTGCACGCGGCGTCGGCACCAGGCCACGGCCGGCCCGCACCAGGATCGGGTCACCCAGTGCTTCACGGATACGCCCCAAGGTCCGACTCATGGCTGCCGGGCTCAGGTTCATGCGTTGCGCCGCGCCAACCACGCTGCCCTCGTCGAGCAAGGCATCGAGGGCGACAAGCAGGTTCATGTCCGGAAGTTGCATGGCCGTTTTCCGTTACAGCTGTGGGGAATGCGATGGTATCAGGTTGATGGATTGCACCGGACGCAATGCGCTTGTGCGTGGTGCACCATTTATTCAGGGAAGGATTAGGTCAAAAATGCTGCATGGCAGGTTCGGTCCTTTCGCAGGTAAACCGGCTCCTTGGTTCAGGTGTTGCGTTGGCCTGTAGGAGCGGGTTTACCCGCGAAAAGGCCGCCCAAGCCCCCAAATACATCAAGGATCCCGCATGCCCAGCCCCGTCCTGATCGCCATCGACGCCTCCCCCGCATCCGCCGCCCTGCTTACCCTCGCCCGCCGCTACTGCCGCCCGGGCGAGCACGAACTGCACGTGCTGCTGGCCATCGATTCCACCTTCGCGGTGCACGAGCAACCCGCGCCCTACACCGCCGAGGAACTGGAAGAATACCCCGCCGCCTGCGTGGAACAGCAACATGCCGACCACGCCGTAGCCGAGGCCGTGCGCGAACTGCAGCAAGCCGGCTTCGCCAGCCAGGGCTGCATGGTGGCCGGGCTGCCGGTTGAAGCGATTATCGCCAAAGCGCAGGAACTGCGCTGCGAGCTGATCATCATGGGCCACCGACACCTGTCGCGGCTGGGGCGGTTGCTCGACCCCTCGATCAGCGCGAAGGTGATTGATCGGGTCAAAGTGCCGGTGTTGGTGGGACCGGCGAGTGCATGAACTGAGGGATGTGTCGCCGGTAGGATCGAGCACCGCGCGGGCGGCGCTCGATCAGCCTGGCGACCTGCATCTCAAGGCGAACTCGGCTTCACCACCACAGTACAGGTCGTCCCCGCCGCCAGCAAAAACCCTTCCGGCACGTCATCGATGTGAATGCGCACCGGCACCCGCTGTGCCAGCCGCACCCAGTTGAAGGTCGGGTTCACGTCGGCGATCAGCTCGCGGCTCTGTGGGTTGTCACGGTCGTAGATGCCGCGGGCAATGCTCTCCACATGCCCATTGAGGCGCTCGCCGCTCATCATCTGCAATTCGGCCTGGTCCCCCACCTTCACATGCGGCAGCTTGGTCTCCTCGAAGAACCCGTAAACCCAGAACGAATTCTCGTCGACCACCGCCATCACTGCTTCGCCGGTACGCGCATAGTCGCCCTTGTGGATATTCAGGTTGGTCACGTAGCCGTCCACCGTGGCCACGATGTGGGTGCGCTTGAGGTTCAGTTCGGCAGCAGCCAGTTCGGCCAGGGCCTGCTGGTAGTCAGCCTGGGCGGAGTTGGCGATGTTGCTGGCGTCGTCGCGGTTCTCCTTGGAGATCACCAGGTTGTCCATGTCGGCACGGCGCTTGGCATTGACCTTGCGCATTTCCCAGGTGGCCTTGCGCGAAGCGACCAGCGCCTTGGCCTGGTCGACCGCCAACTGATAGTGCTCAGGGTCGATCTGGATCAGCAGGTCGCCCTTCTTCACCCGCTGGTTGTCCTTGACCGGTACATCCACCACATAGCCGGGCACGTCGGCAGCGACGTTGATGATGTCGGCACGCACACGGCCATCACGGGTCCAGGGCGTGGTCATGTAGTGCAGCCACAACTGGCGACCGATGGCCACGGCAGCGACCAGCACCAGGAGGGTGGCGATCAGGCTGAAGAACTTTTTCATCGAAGGATTCTCACCAGTAGACAGTCAGCGCCATGGCGCCGAACAAGCAGACGAACAGGCTCAGGCGCAGTAGCGCCGGGTGCCAGAAGAAGCGGTAGCCATCATGGCTGGCAATGAACCGGTCCAGGCCCCAGGCCAGGCCCAGGGCAAACAGGAACATCAAGGTCATGGTGGGCATGTACACACCATGGAAGGCGATTTCACGGGGCATGGTGCAGTCCTTTCGCCGGTGCCAGTGGCGACTGTGGGTCCAGCAGGGAAGTACGGATGAAGTGCAGGTAGCTTTGCACGCGGCGCAGCACCGAGGTGTCGAAGTGCCGGGCGAATGGCTCGTCGGTGGCCTGCACGCGGGAGATGGCGTGGTCCACTGCCACCAGTGCGCGTTCGTGGTTGCTGGCGCTGGGCTGCAGGAACAGCCGGGTCAGTGCACGGCCCATGACACGGATTGCCTGGCGCCACGGCTGCGACTCGGCATAGGCCGGGTGCACCGGGGCGCGTGCTTGCTCCTTGCGCAGCTCGATGACGGCGTGGCCGATCTCCAGCACGGTGAACATCCAGCCCATCAGCTGGCTCTGCACCTGCGGCTTGCCGGCCGCCAGGCCATAGGCCTGGTGCAGCAGGTCGCGGGTGCGGCTTTCGAAGGCCGAGCCCAGGCCGCGCAGGCGGCCGCTGATGGCGAACAGCACCTGCTCGCGCAACGCCTGCTCAAGGCGGCTCCACAGCCAGCGGCTGTTGGGCGGCAGGATGATCGCCCCGGCGGCGGCACAGACGAACATGCCAATCACCATGCCGATGTAGTCGTTTATGAAGGTGTACGGGTCATAAACGGTGAGGTTGTTCGGAACCGAGCCAATCGCGAAGAACACCAGTAGGCCGATGCCATAACCGGCATAGGCAGGGCGCGACGAAAGAAACGCGCCCAGCATGAACACGGGCGCCAGTACCATGCACAGCAGCGGAAAACCGTCGATCCAGGGGAACACGAAGAAGGTTTCGAAGAAGCCGACAAAAGCGCCGATGGCCGTGCCGCAAGCCATCTGGAACGACATGCGCTTAGGGTTGGGTGACGCTGCCGAAAGGCATACGGTGACCGTGGCGATCAGGGTCATCATGGCACCGCTGGGCCAATCGCTGAGCAGCCAGTAACTGCCCAGCAGCAACAGCACTGCCGAGGCCCGCACACCGGCCGCCAGCGATACTAGCCAGCTGGTCTGCGCCACGTAGGGCTCATCCCACTGCTCGCGTTCGTGCTTGTGCGCGGCCAGCGAGGCATGGGTTTCGGCGTAGCTCAACATCTCGTCTACGAAGCGGTACAGCAGTTCGAACGCGGTATGGAAATCAAGCAGGTCGGACTCGCTGGGGTCCGTTGCCAGGTACTCAGCCCGCAGCCCCCGCACCTGGGCCTGCAGGCCTTCCTTGTAGGCGGCCAGCTCCAGGGTCAGGCGCAGCGCATCGGCGTCAGTCAACGCCCGGCCCACATAGGGCTGCAGCAACTCCACCAAGGTGTTCAGGCCCGGTTCGATGGCACTGACGATCTGCAGCGGGCCACGGGCACGCAGGCGCTCCAGCAAGCGGTGCAAGGCATTGAAGCGCGTGGTGATGGCCATGAACTCGCTGTTCATGCGCACCAGCCGACCACTGCGACGGCGCATGTGCGGGTCTTCGAAAGCGGTGACGTTGCGCAGGCTCTCAAGGCCTACTGCTTCTGCCACGAAGCGCACGTTGCTGCTCTCGAAGCGGTCCTTTTGGCTATCACCACGCAGGGCCTCCACCACCACCCCGGCAAACACGCCAAAGCGCTGGTACAGGGCGTTACGCATTGCGGCACTGGCCGACTGCGGCAGGATCGCGGCACTGACGAAGGTCGACACCAGAATACCCAGGGCGATTTCCAGCGCCCGCCATACCGCTGCCATGAACGCCTGGTCGGGGTGTTGCAGCACCGGCAGGCCGATCATCGCTGCGGTGTAGCCAGCCAGCACGAAACCATAGGCGCGGAAGGTGCGGTAGCGCATGGCACCGGCCGAGCACAGGCCCACCCACAGGGCCAGGCTGGGCAGAAACAGCTCGGTGTTCTGCGGGAAGATGGCGATCAGCGCCACCATCATCGCCGAACCCGCCAAGGTACCGAGCACCCGGTAGAAGCTTTTCGCGAACACATGCCCGCTTTGCGGCTGCATGACGATGAAAACAGTGATCATCGCTGTACGCGGTTGCGGCAGCTCAAGGCGCATGGCCAGCCACAAGGTGATGAACGCAGCGGCCAGCACCTTGAAGATGTACACCCAGGTCACACCGTCGGTGCGTGCCCAGGCAAAGAAGCCCCGGCGCCATTCCAGGCTTTGCAGCCAGCGCACGGGCAAACTGGAAGTGCTCATTCGGCGTTATCCGGCTTCTTGTCGAAAATGGCCAGGGTGGCCGGGGTTTTCGGTGCGGCCTGGCGTTCCTCTTTCGGCGCATCCTGACCGGCCTGCAGGCCACCACCCAGGGCGGTGACCAGCTCGGCATGGGCAATCAGGCGGGCGGCCTGCACCTGCTGCTGCACCTGCTGCTGGCGGAACAGCAAGGTCTGGGCGTTGAGCACGTTCAGATAGTCGGTGAGGCCACGCTGGAACGCGACCATGGCAATGTCATAGGTTTTCTGCGCGGCGGCGACCGATTCTGCCGCGAAGTGCGACTGCTCTTTCATCGACTCGCGACGGATCAACTGGTCGGAGATGTTCTTCAGTGCGCCGACCACCGTCTGGTTGTAGCGCGCCACGGCTACGTCGTAACCGGCCGAGGCCACCCCCAACTGCGAGCGCAGGCGCCCACCGTCAAAGATCGGCAAGCTGATGGCCGGGCCGACGTTGTAGTTGAACTTGCGCCCGGTGAGGAATTCCAGCGGGCCACCGCCGGTGGCCATGAAGCCCAGGCTGCCGACCAGGTCGACGTTGGGGAAGAAACCGGCGTGAGCGACGTCGATGCCACGCGCCTGGGCAGCCACCTGCCAGCGGCTGGCAACCACATCAGGCCGCTGGCCGACCAGTTCGGCGGGCAGGCTCGAAGGCAGTTTCAGCGGCGCAGCCAAGACCAGGGCCGGGCGCTGCAACTGCGCACCTTCCCCCGGCCCCTTGCCGGCCAGCGCCGCGAGTTGGTTGCGGGTCAGGGCAATTTCTTCGTCGAGGCTGTCGAGCTGGCGGTGGGTTTCCGGCAGCGGCGCTTCGGCCTGGCTGACTTCGAAATGCGTGCCGATACCGGCATCCAGGCGACGCTTGGCCAGGGCCAGGATCTGCTCCTGCTGTTCCAGTTCGGCCTTGACGATATCGCGCTGGGCAAAATGCAGGCTGAGCTGGATGTAGGCACGCACCACATTGTTCTGCAACTCCAGTTGCGCCTGGCGGGCTTCGGCCACGCTCATG
This sequence comes from Pseudomonas putida, assembly GCA_041879295.1. Classification (NCBI taxonomy): domain Bacteria; kingdom Pseudomonadati; phylum Pseudomonadota; class Gammaproteobacteria; order Pseudomonadales; family Pseudomonadaceae; genus Pseudomonas; species Pseudomonas putida. The sequence goes on from CP047152.1 coordinate 4,781,154, forward strand.
TGCGCCTGGTCCACGGCCTGCTCGCTGGCATTGCGTTCACGGCCCCACAAGTCGAGGGCGTAGCTAAAGCCGATGGCAGCGTTGTTGTCCCAGGTGTTGGCACCGGACAGCGCGCCAGGGCCATAGAACTGATCTTCCGGCCAGTTGTGGCGCTTGAGCGTAGCTTGGCCGTTGGCCTGGAGCTTTTCAGCCGACTCGACCACGCCAGCCATGGCCTTGGCTTCGCGCACCCGCGCTGCGGCCATGGCCAGGCTTGGGCTACCGGCAACGGCCAGGGTAATCCAGCGGTCCAGCTGTGGGTCACCATAAGCGCGCCACCACTGCTGGTCGGGCCAGTGAGCGTCGGTCGCGGCTTCGCGAATGGCCGCGTCGGTGGTCAAGGTATTGGCTTGCAGCGTCTTGCTTTGCGGGGCGATGCCCCAGGTTCCGATACAGCCACTCAAGGTGAGGGCAAGGGCACAGGCACTGAACGCCTTGAGCGTTCTGATGATGCGACGCGGCACAGCTGCGATTTCCCGAGGAAGAAGTGAAGAGGCCGAGCAATTCTAGGGGGCGGCAGCACTGGCGATAAGCGCAGATTCCTGCGAATCTTTGTTACCAAAACGGCGATAATCCGCCTTTGGTCGAAGGCAACTTTTTCTCTTTTCTAGGTTACTTCGTGACACAATTTTGTCCTCTACCTCGAGAGTGACCCATGGACACCCTGCAAAACATGCGTGCTTTCAGTTGCGTAGCCCAATTAGGCAGCTTCACTGCCGCTGCGGCGCAACTGGATACGACCACCGCGAACGTGTCGCGGGCGGTCTCCAACCTGGAAGCCCATCTGCAAACAAGGCTGCTCAACCGTACCACCCGCCGCATTGCGCTGACCGAAGCCGGCAAGCGCTACCTGATGCGTTGCGAACAGATTCTTACCTACGTCGAAGAAGCCGAGGCCGAAGCCAGCGACGCCCATGCGCGCCCGGCCGGGCAGTTGAAGGTGCATTCGATGACCGGGGTCGGCCAGCACTTTGTGGTCGATGCCATCGCCCGCTACCGCGAAACGCACCCGGACGTGACCTTCGACCTGACCATGGCCAACCGCGTGCCCGACCTGCTCGACGAGGGTTACGACGTCTCCATCGTGCTGGCCACCGAACTGCCCGACTCAGGGTTCGTTTCGCAGCGCCTGGGCATCACCTACAGCATTGTCTGTGCCTCGCCCGCCTACATCGCCCAGCATGGCGTGGCGCACAAGCCTGCCGACCTACTCAAGCACGCCTGCCTGCGCATGGTCAGCCCGGTCATACCGCTGGAGAAATGGCTGTTCGATGGCCCGGAAGGCCAAGAGATGGTCAACATCACCAGTTCGCCGTTCATGGTGAACACCGCCGATGCCATGAAGACTGCGATCCGCAGTGGCATGGGCGTAGGCGTGCTGCCGATCTATTCGGCTATCGAGGGCCTGCGGGACGGTAGCCTGGTAAGGGTGCTGCCCGAATATCGCCTGCAGGAGCTGAACCTGTATGCCATCTATCCATCGCGGCAGTATCTGGATGCCAAGATCAAGACCTGGGTAGAGTACCTGCGCAACTCGCTGCCAGAGATTCTTGCCGCGCATGAGGCAGACCTGAAAACCCATCAGGTGCTGATCGCCAACTAAAAAGCTGCTGCATTGCGGGGGCGGACAATGGTAGGTTGCTAACCATTGATTTCGCCTGTTCCGCCCCTTTCGCGGGCAAGCCCGCTCCTGCAAGGCACCGCGCCCCCTGCAGGTGCGGGCTTGCCCGCGAAGGGGCCAGCACAGCCCAACCCCGCCTTGCAGAGAAGTTGCCCGATGAAAAAGACCGTCCTGGCCTTCAGCCGAATCACCCCGGCCATGGCCGAACGCCTGCAGCAAGACTTCAACGTGATCCTGCCCAACCCCAAGCTCGGCGACATCAGCGCCCAGTTCAACGAAGCCCTGCCCGAAGCCCATGGCCTGATTGGCGTTGGCCGCAAGCTCGGCCGCGTCCAGCTTGAGGGTGCGGCCAGGCTGGAGGTGGTGTCCAGCGTGTCGGTCGGCTATGACAACTACGACCTCGACTACTTCAACGAGCGCGGCATCGCACTGACCAACACGCCTGACGTGCTGACCGAAAGCACCGCCGACCTGGGCTTCTCGCTGATCATGGGCTGCGCCCGCCGCACCGCCGAGCTGGATGCCTGGACCAAGGCCGGCAACTGGCAGGCCACCGTAGGCCCGGCCCACTTCGGCAGTGATGTGCATGGCAAGACCCTGGGTATTGTCGGCATGGGCAACATTGGTGCAGCAGTGGCACGCCGTGGCCGCTTCGGCTTCAACATGCCGATCCTGTACAGCGGCAACAGCCGCAAGACCGCGCTGGAGCAGGAGCTGGGCGCGCAGTTCCGCAGCCTGGATCAGTTGCTGGCCGAAGCCGACTTCGTGGTCATCGTGGTGCCATTGTCCGAAGCCACCCGCAAACTGATCAGCAGCCGAGAGCTGAAGCTGATGAAGCCGAGTGCGTTCCTGATCAACATTGCCCGTGGGCCGGTGGTGGATGAAGCAGCGCTGATCGAGGCGCTACAGGACGGCACCATTCGCGGCGCAGGCCTGGACGTGTACGAGAAAGAACCACTGAGCGATTCGCCGCTGTTCAAGCTGCCCAACGCGCTGACCTTGCCGCACATTGGCTCGGCCACTGCCGAGACCCGTGAGGCCATGGCCAACCGGGCGATCGACAACCTGCGTGCGGCGCTGCTGGGCGAGCGGCCGCGGGACCTGGTGAACCCGCAGGTGTGGAAGGGCTGACCGTTTTGGAGTGCCTGTGCTGGCCTCTTCGCGGGTAAACCCGCTCCAAACGGTGCGCACTGCCCTGTAGGAGCGGGTTTACCCGCGAAAGGGCCGGCCCAGGCAACCCATCACCTATTTGGCGACCACAACACCCTCAGCCCCCCTGGCCCGGGGCTTGCGAAACACCAGCACATTCCCCGCCATCACCGCCACCAAGCCGAGCAAGGCCGGCGCCGTCCACTGGTAACCCTCTGCCACCGCCGACACATTCAACGCCACCAAGGGGAACAGTACCGTGCAGTAAGCTGCCCGCTCCGGCCCCATACGCCCGACTAGGGTCAGGTAGGCAGTGAAGGCAATCACCGACCCCGGCACCACCAGGTACAGCAGCGAACCGATGTAGCGCGCATTCCACTCCATGCTGAACGGCACGCCGCTGACCACACAGAACACCGCCAGCATCACCGCCCCATAGACCATGCCCCAGGCATTGGTAGTCATCGGCTTGAGCCCGGCCTTCTGCTGCATGCTCGACAGCATGTTGCCGGCCGAGAAGCACAGCGTGCCCAACAGGGCCAAGCCAAGGCCGTACAGGGTTTCGCGGCTGGCTGCGTGATGCGAGAGCTCCGGCCAGAACAGCAGGCCCAGGCCAAGCAGGCCCAAGGCACCACCGGCAAGTACATTGGTGGCGATTTTCTGGCCGAAGAAAATTCGGGCGTTAAGCGCGTTCCACAGTGTGGCGGTTGAGAACACCACCGCGATCAGGCCGCTGGCGATCCACTGGCTGGCGCTGAGGAAGCAGATGAAGTTGACGCAGAACAGGCACAGGCCCTGGGCCAGGCAGATCTGGTGGCCCCGGCGGTTCATGGGTTGCAGCCGACGGGTCAACAACAGGAAAGCAAACAGGATCAGGCCAGCCAGGGCGAAGCGGTAGACGATCGACACCGGGATCGCGACCACGCCTAGCTGGAGTTTCAGGGCGATCCAGGTGGTGCCCCAGATCAGGACGGTGAGCAGATAGAGTGACAGGTTCATGGCGGCAGTTCCTTGGGCCTTTGGAGATCGGTGCCCGGCGCTTCGCGGGTAAACCCGCTCCTACAGGGATCACCAGTGTTCTTTCGATCGGCCTCTGGCTGCTTGCATAAACTTGCGCTTTTCTTGCACCGGTAGATGTCACTCGCTCCAGTGCACAGTAGGATGGCTGGCAAGAGGACCCGCCAATGACGCCACTCAACCAGTTGCAAGTGTTCAACGCCATGCATGCCTCGCCCCACGCCAGGCTGGAGCTGAGCGCACACCTGGGCGACGGCCTGGCGGCGGCGTTGTGGAGCAACCGTGACGATGCCCGCGACTACCAGGCACCCAGCCATCACACCCTGTCGTGCTACATCGCCGACGGCACCGGCACTTTCCGCCGCCAGCGCCCGGCCGACAAAGGTGCACCCGACAAGCTGTGCGTGATGCCGGCCGGGCAGGAATCGAACTGGGTCGTCAATGGCGCGATCCGCCTGGCGCACCTGTATGTCAGCGAGGCGCAGTTCGCCTTGGGCTGTGTGCGTCTGCTCGACCGGGAACCGCGCGAACTGCAATTGCAGGAAGCAACCTTTCTGGACGACCCGCAGCAGGCTGCACGCTTTCGTCAATTGATCCAGCTGGATTGGGGCGAACCCGGCGAGCGCCTGCTGGCCAGCAGCCTGGCGCACGAGATCGTTGACCATGCGCTGCTCAGCCAGGTCGGGTTGCGCCACGGCCTGCGCCTGAAAGGCGGGCTGGCGCCAAACCTGCGCCGGCAACTGGCAGACTACATCGAGGCACACCTGGACCAGCCCATCACCCTGGGCGAGCTGGCGCTGCGCTGCAACTTGTCCGAATACCACTTCGCGCGCATGTTCCGCGCCAGCTTTGGGCTCCCGCCGCACCAGTATCTGCTGGCCCGGCGGCTGCACCGGGCATGCCAGCTGTTGCGGCTGGGCGTGTTACCCCTGGGGGAGATTGCCTTGTTGTGCGGGTTTGCCAGTGCCAGCCATTTCAGCAACCGGTTTCGGCAGGCCCTGGGTGCCACACCTGGCGAATACCGCAGCGCCTTTGTCATCTGAAACCGGGTCCGCTCTGCGGCCCCCGATGACCTAGAACTCGAAGGTGCTCGACAAACTTACCTGCCGCGCATCGCCGACCGCCACAAAGTACTGGTTCACCGCCGAGCTGTAATACACCTTGTCGAACAGGTTCTTCACGTTCAATTGCAGGCGCACGTTGTGTTCGTCGAGTTGGGTCTCGTAGGTGGCAAACGCATCGGCAACGGTATAGCTTGGCAGGTCGAAGGTGTTGGTCGAGTTACCCGAACGCTCGCCTACATAACGTGCCCCGGCACCGAAGCGCAGCCGGTCCCCCCCGAACAGGCTGCCAAAGTCATACACCGCCGACAGCGAGCCACTGTGCCGGGCCACGTTCTGCAGGCGGTTGCCCTGAAGATCAGGGTCCTTGGTTACCTTGGCATCGGTCAATGCATAGCTGCCGATCAGGCTCCAGCGCTCGCTGAGCTGGCCGGTCACGTCGAGCTCCACACCGCGTGAACTGACCTCACCCGCATTGCTGTAGACCGTCTCGCGGGTAATGGCGTCAATATTCGAAACCAGCACATTGCGTTTGGTGATATCGAACAACGCCAGGGTGCCCGTGATACGGCCCGGCATGTCGAGCTTGGCGCCCAGCTCCCACGCCTTGCCCTCCTCAGGTGCCACCGAGGCGTCGAGCACAACATTGCCGGTCAGCGGCGCGATGGTCGAGTTGGGCTTGAACGACTCGCTGTAGCTGCCATAGAACGAGAGCTGGTCGTCGACTTTGTAAACGATACCGGCGTGAGGTACCCAGGCCTGGCCACTGCTGTCGGTATTGGCCTTGAACGGGCGACCGCGGCCAGCGTACTGGTCGTACTGCTGGAAGCGGGTTCCTGCTACAAGGATCCAGTGGTCATCGAGGTGCAGCGCGTCCTGCACGAACAGCGCATCGGTGCGCAGCTTGTCGGTCTGGTCGCTGTCGCTGGCGCGTACGTTGGAACCCTCCACTTCCTGTCCGTAGACCGGGTCCAGATAACTGAACGTGGACTGCGGTGTCTGGCGGATCAGGTCACCGCGAAAGATCTTGCGGTCTTCATGGTCGATGCCGAACAGCAGGTCATGCTGCATCCCCGCCAGCTCGACATTGCCATTGAGGCTCAGGGTCACGAACTGGTCACGGCTCATGGCATTGTGGGTGCCGTCGATGCTGCGTGTCAGCGTGCCTTGGGTTTCGTTGACGCCGGTCACGCGAACCTGGCTGGCATCGTAGGTCTCACGATTGAAGCTGTAGCCGAAGTGCAGCTTCCAGTCATCGGCCAGTTGATGGTCGACTTCCAGGCGATACAGGTCGGAGCGCCCTTCCATGTCGTTGAACGGCTCGTCCAGTCGGCGTGTGGCGGGGATATTCAGCGGGTGGCCGTTGTTGCCGAACGCGGTGCCACGGTCGAAGGGGTAGAGAAATTCACGGTGCTCGTAGGCCAGCACCACCTGGGTGTCTTCGCCCAGCCAGGCCAGCGACGGCGCCACCAGCGATTCGCGGTGCACGCCGTAGTTGCGCCAGTAGTCTTCGTCTTCGTGGTCGACGATCAGGCGGTAGGCGAAGTTGCTGTCGCCCAGTGCGCCCGTGCTGTCGAGCCCGCCACCACTGCCGTTCTTGCCGCTGCCATAGGTCGAGCCGCGCACGGTCAGGGCGTTGTACTGCTGCAACTGCGGACGCTTGCTGACCACGTTGATGACCCCACCCGGGTCCTGGATACCGTACAGCAGCGAGGCAGGCCCCTTGAGCACTTCGACCCGCTCGGTGCTGGCATTGAGGTTGCGACCCTGCACCACGGGCATGCCATCGCGCATGATCGAGCCGTCGCGGTTGTCGCCGAAGCCACGTTTCATCACCGTGTCGGATGTGCCGCCGAAGTTGTTGCCCTGGGTAATGCCGCTGACGTTGGCCAGGGCGTCATCGAGGTTGCGCGGGGCCTGGTCGCGGATGACCTGGGCCGGTACCACGTTGATTGCCTGAGGGATGTCCTGGCTCGGTCCCTGCCCGCGCATGATCGAAGCGCTGGCCGGTGGCTGATAGCTGTAGTCGTCCAGTTGCGAGGTCACGGTGGTGGCCTGCAGGTTGAGGGCTCCGGAGGTGTCTGCAGGTTCGAGCGTCAAGGTACGTGCGTCGACGCGGCGCCAGGCCAGCCCAGCATTGCCCAGCAGTTGTTGCAGCGCCTGCTCGGCGCTGAACCGACCATTCAGCGCCGGCGCTTGCACGCCCGGCAGCTCGAGGGTGTAGACCACGCTCTGGCCAGCGGTACGGCTGAAGGCGTTCAGAGCCTGGGCCAAGGGTTGGGCCGGCTGGGCGAAGGTATAGGCCTGCAGCTGCTCGGCCGCGCTTGCCAAGGGGGCGACAGCGAAGGCCGGGAGCGCAGCAAGGCCGAACCAGAGAGGGACGCAACGCGGGGAGAACTTCATGGACGCTGACCTGTGAGGGGTGATTATTGCGAATCAATCGCACTTTCACTCATTACACGGATACCACGTGCTGTTACCTCACCTGTGCCTGGAAATATTTTTGCTGTGCCGGCCTCTTCGCGGGTAAACCCGCTCCTACAGGGGGCGCGCAACGCTGTAGGGGCGGGTTTACCCGTGAAGAGGCTGGCACAGGCAACTACCGAACCAGGGTCAAACGCCCCAACACGGTCTGCCGTGAGAAACCCATCACCTTGCCCAGCGAATCCAGCGCCAGCAGCGGCTCGGCCACCGGGAAGCTGCCGCTGACCTTGCGCTGCCCCAGGTCACCATCGAGCAACAGGATGCGCCCTGGGTAATAACGCCCAAGGTCTTCGATCACCTGCGCCAGCGGTACCTGGTAATAGTTCAGCCACCCCTGGCGCCAGGCCAGGCGGTTGTCACTGTCCACCGCCAAGGTGTCGCCTACCCTGCCTGCGCGGTAGGTCACCTGCTGGTTGGCTGTCAGTTCTCGCACCAAAGTGCCCTGCGCGGGGCTGACGCCCACACGCCCACTGCGCACCGTCACCTGGGCACCCTCGCCCTGCGCACGCACCTCGAACTGGGTGCCGAGCACCCGCACTTCACCGCCGGCAGCTTCCACCAGGAACGGCTCACCGGTATGGGTAACCTCGAAGAACGCCGCACCATGCAGCAACCGCACACGGCGCTCACCCTGGGCGAAATCGACCGCAATGGCGCTACCTGCATCAAGCGTCACCTGCGACTGATCGGCCAAGGTCACCTGGCGGATCTGCCCGGCACTGCTGTAGTCCGCCTGCAGGTCCTGCAACCAGTACCCCGGGTGCCAACCACCTGCGACGCCCACTGCCAGCACCAGGCAGGCTGCCAACGCCAGCCGTGCCACCCGCCGCCAGCCGCCACGCGCCGGTGGTCTGGCCATGGCATCGAGGTAGCGCTGCAGGGCGTCCTGTTCTTCGTCCGCCAGCCGCGCCGCCGGGGCGGCGCTTTTCTGCCACAGCACCTGGGCCTGTTCATAAGCTGCGCGGTGCGCGGGGTCGGCCAGCAACCAGCGCTTGAATGCCGCCCCTTCGGCTTGCCCGGGTTGCTCGTTGATCCGGCTGAGCCATTGCAGGGCGGCCTGAAACTGCGCCTCAGTGATCGGCGGTAAACGGCTCATCGACGGGCGCTCCCTGGCCGGCGTGGGGTGGACGCGGGCTCGGCAACACTCGCCTTGCACGCTTCAAGGGCGCGCATCATATGCTTTTCCACGGCGCTCTGTGACAGCTGCATGGCTTTGGCGATCTCGCTGTACTTGCAGCCGTGAATGCGGTTGAGCAGGAAGATCTGCCGGGTGCGCTCGGGCAAGGCACGCAAGGTGGCCTCGATACGCTGCAAGTCGTGGTCGACCTCCACGGCCTGCTCAGGGGCCTGGGCCAGGCTCGCCTCGCTCACCGGCACAGCCGCTTCGGCCACGCGTTCGCGGCTACTCTCGCTGCGCAGGTGGTCTATGGCCAGGTTGCCAGCGCAACGCAGCAGGTAAGTGTCCAGCGACTCGACCTTGACCTCGGGGCGACGCCAGAAACGCAGGAACAACTCCTGGACCAAGTCCGAAGCGGTGGCGCGGCAGCCGACCCGACGACTTACCAACGCCTCCATACGCGCACGCTGGGCCTGGAACACCTGGACGAAACGTGCACGCCCGCCTGCGCTGTCAGCGTCAGGCTCGATGATATCCCTTGGCTCGCTCACGGGGGTCACACGGCAAGCACGGCGAGCATCGGGCCCAGCACCACGCTGACGGCGGCCAGGCCCAGCAGCAGACGAGGCTGGTACGGCAGGCCGAACACCCACAGAGTTACCCCGGCCATCATCACCGCGGTCCACTCCACCAAGCCGAGGGCCCAGCCACGCTGGTGCACGCTGAACACCAGCGACAGCATCAACAGCAGCCAACCTGCAACACGCAACAGGTGCAAGTGGCGGGGGTGCGGCTTGCGCCCGAGCAAGTCGCTGAAGTGCTTTTCCATCGCCAGGCACAGCGCAACGAAGCCTGCAAAGGCGATCAGTGCGTTACCCAGCATCAGCTCACCCCCACCGTTTCAATGCTCGGCTTTTTTGTCGTACGCGCCGCGCGCTTGGCTACAGGCGTGGGGCTGGCCAGCATCTTGCGGGCCAGCCAAGCCAGAAACAGGCCGGTCCCCAGGGCTGTCAGGTCGAAGCCGGCCATGGCCCAGTCGCCCTCCAGTACCGAATGGTTCAAGCCCCGGTCCGTCGTCAGGCCATTGAGCAACGGCAGCAGGGCGAAGGCCAGCGCACCCAGCGCCAGTTGCTCGCCCCAGGCCTTGCGCCCGCTACGCAGCACGGCGTGCACCAGCGACAGGCCCCAGGCGATGAAGAAAGCATTCACCTCCCAGTCGGCCCGACCTTCGACAGCCATGGGCACCAGGCGGTTGGCCCAGAAGAAGCTCGCCACCGCCAGCAACAAGCCGCTCATGCTGGCCATATTGAGCACTTCGACCAGGCGCAGCTCACCTGGCACAGCTCCGCTCTTGGCGTGCTTAAGCTGGCGCTTGCCCAACCACATGACCAACCCGGTACCAATCACCGCAGTACCGGCCACGCCAAAGAAGAAATACAGCCAGCGCAGCCAAGGCCCGGCGAAGTTACCCATGTGCAGGCCGGCGAAACTGAAGGCGGTCATCATTAGCCCGCTCTCTGGCTTGCCCTGGCTCAACAGCGCACCACTGGCCCCATCGAATGTCCAGTTGGCGCTACGCCGATAAGCCACGTGGTCGGCTGCCGATTGCGTGAAGGTGACGCGGGCATTGCTGTCGCCCGGGTTCTGCACCTGGATGTTGCCGATACGCGCCCCCGGCTGCAGCTCCTGCACCTTGCCGTAAAGGCTCGGCAGCGCTACCAGCGGCGTGGCCACCTGGGCCGCCTTGGGCGCATCATTGCGGCCAAACAGGTCATTGAAGTATTTGCCGGTGTCACTGCCGTAGCTGGCCATGATGCCCGCCGGCATCACCATGTACATGAACAGCACCAGGCTGCTGTAGCTGATCATCAGGTGGAACGGCAGCACCAGCACGCCGATGGCGTTGTGCCCGTCCAGCCAGGAGCGCTGCCCCTTGCCAGGGCGGAAGGTGAAGAACTCCTTGAAGATCTTCTTGTGGGTAATGATGCCGGTGACCAACCCCAGCAGCATGATGAACGCGCAGAACGTCGATAGCCAACGGCCAACCGGGTAAGGCATCTGAAGCTGGAAGTGGAAGCGGTAGAAGAACTCACCACCGCGGCTGTCACGTGCTTCCACCGGCTGGCCGGTCTGGGTATCGAGGGTTTTTCTGACGAAGCCACGCGGGCCGCCACTGGGGTCGCGGTAGCCCACACTCAAGGCGGCCTCCCGTTCGTTCGGCATGCGAATGAACCAGGTACTCGAATGCCCTGCATTGTCCTGCAGGTAACGTTGAGCGACTGCCAGGCTATTGATCGGGTCCAAAGCATGGCTGCGTACTTCAGGCTGTGACCAATGAGTGATTTCTTCCTTGAAGTACGACAGCGTGCCGGTAAGGAAGATGGCGAACAACAGCCAGCCGAAGATCAGGCCAGTCCAGGTGTGCAGCCAGGCCATGGCCTGGCGGAAGCCTTCTTTCATGCGTTTTTCATCCAGTAGGCAACGCCGCTGATCACGCTCAGCAGCAGGCTTGGCGCCAATACGCCCAACCAGGCGCGAAAGGCGCTGCGGCAGGCAAAACACCAGATGAACGCCAGCAGGTAGAAGACGAACGACAGCAGCAGGCCGATGAGCGTGGCATCGACCTTTGGCAGTGGGGCCAGCAAGGCAATACAGACGCTCGCGAGGGACGCCAGCAGATAACCGCCCAGCAGCGCGGCGAAGCTACGGGATGTCACGGCCAGGCGATAGCTGAGCGGGAGGCCGGCGATTTTGCGCGTCATGACGGGGTCCGGGCGTTTTCGAGATTACAATAATAATGATTTCAATTCTCATAATCAAAGCTCAGGACTATCTACCTGCTTGACCGCGATAGCGGCGCGTCGCAGTCCGCCAATCTGCAACAAGAAATTTATTTTCCAAAAGGGCTTGAATTCGTCTCGCGCTTGCCTGACCTTAGAGTCAAGAGGCGCAGAAATTCCAAGGGTCTCAAGGGCCTAGGCGCGTCTCCATGCGAGCAAGCTGAATAAGGATTGAATCATGCAAATCCAGGTCAACAGCAGCAACGATTTCGACGGTAACGCCCGGCTCGACCAGTGGGTCCGCAGCACACTGCAGAACTCGCTGGAACGTTACGAAGAAGACCTCACCCGCATCGAGGTTCACCTGCGCGACGAGAACGGCGTCAAGCCCGGACCGCATGACAAACGCTGCCAGATGGAGGCTCGCCCGAAAGGCCACCAACCGATTTCCGTGACCCACACCGCCAGTTCTCTGGACCAGGCAGTCGACGGTGCCGCCACCAAGCTCAATCACGCGCTGGAGCACTTCTACGGCAAGCTGCGCAGCAAGCGCGGCGCCTTGGAACTGAGTGACCCAGACGCCTGATCGGCATAGCAAAACGCCCGGCCTGGAGCCGGGCGTTTTCGTTTGTGCCGATCAATGGCGCTGAACCAACGTGCGAACGTCCCGGTCAACCTCTGCATTCACTCAACGCAGAAGCAAGACCATGAATAACCCATTCGAACGAATCAGTGCTGCATTCGCCCCCGAATACCGGGTGAACCTGAGCATTACCAACCTTGACGGCAGCATCATGCTGACCCTGTCCGACGACGCCGGCGTGGTCGCCAAGCGCCTCATCACCCAGGCCCAACGCAACGACCCGGTGCGCCTGCAGCGGGTGATCGACAGCATCCGCCTGGGCCTTGCGATCGAACTCAGCCAGAACCCCCTGCAAGTGCTGGCCGCGCTGACCCGTGACGCCCGCCACGAACCGCGCCATTTGGTTGCCAAATGAGGGCTATTTGCCCTTCTCCACTGCCTTGCCGTTGGCGTCCAGCACCTTGGTTGAGGGGTAGCGGTACTGGGTGAGCGTTTCCACCGCTTCGGTGCACACCAGGTAAACCTGCTCATGCGGATTTAATTTGTTTTATGAACCAATTCAACAAATAATTATGCAACTCCCGCCAACCTTTGAGCCAGGCTGACGTCTTTCGTCAACTACTCATATCCCAGCTGTTAAAGAGCACTTTCCTAAAACCCAAAAACCTCAAACCACTTCAGGAACTAAATAGCAAGCCTTATCGAATCTGCAAGATCATTACTAAACTTGCTACTGGACGAGAAAGCCAAGCAGATCACTCCACTCTCGACCTTGTAACTCATATAATAGCTACCTGCTTCGAGACTAAGAAACTCGCCTTGTATTGTACTCGAGCCATCAGGCTCCAGCCCCCCTCCGGAAGTATCTTCCCCTGCACCTACGAACACTCGCCCGGAAGGAACCTTCAAGTAAATCCCCCCGCTCGGATCTAATAGACTGTCTTCAACTTTCACTTTATACCTACCATCCTCACCTAAATTTAAAAAAGCGATATTACCCTCATTCATCTCAGAAATTTCATCACTTTGAATACTCCACCAATCAAATGAATCACTCACTCTATGGCGAATTGCCTTCAAATCAAATATCGCTAAAGTCGCCGTATCTGCAACCACAGAAAACTCGATACTCATGAATCACCCCCATATTATCAGGTCACCCCAACCTCATAACTGATCAAATAACGGGCTGCATCATTATTACAAAAACACCCCGACACTTATCCCGAACCCGTGATTACCGAACATTAGCCGTCACGATTTAGCGACCTAGAACTTACCGCTCATCATAAACATATATTCTCTCTTCACCACGCAAAGTAAATAAGCCAACAAGATTATTTTCCTCAAAAACTGGATATATCTTGATGCCAGGCAAACTGTTAGACGAAAACGTCAGAATCTCCTGGAGACGCCCTTCACTCCACTCGTAACCTAGCGTCCAAAATTCCGAGTCAAAATCAATCCTGCAAGCTTTACGTACCTCCCCTTGCTCTATATCAATTACCTTGAGCCACAAACGTTCGCCGTGCCGATTAATTTTAAGTGAATACGCTCGCCTATCATCATAGAAAAAATATTCGAACCCATGGATCTCACCCTTTGCATTGTAGACATCTACCTTATTTAACTGCCCCTCCACATAATAATATTTGTTTATATTTTTTTTACTTACAGGCTCCTTTGCGGACAGCCTGCTGGGTTTTATACCCGACATTTCCAACTCATAAGGAATAAAAGAAATACCGCCCCCTTTCGACCACTTAACACTCGAAGCATTGGCACAATTCGTATCAGAAGCCAAAACAAAGGAAGCGTCCTCAGCTTTCTTGACAACCTCATCTTTAAAACGCTTCAAATCTTCTATCAGCATAGATCTACCTAATCGTTTTAAATGAAACACCCTCAAACAGCGACTGCTTACGCTCGAAAAATGCGTTCAGGAACCCCTTTCGGCCATTGGTTACGGAAAGCTTATCAAATATATATTACTTATATCCTTTGCCGAGCACGCCCGTACCTTTGTGAGCCGCAGCGGTTGTATCCGGTAGCCAAATCCCATTACGCTTATCATTTATATCAATGTCACATTGTGGGTCAACGTGCCACTCCATCACCACCCGCCTCAATTTTCTTCCACCATTTCAACCTCATCGGGCAGCGACGCTAAAATCAAAGAATAAAACTCATCAATACCTTGTGCCACTTTATAAAGGTGACCGCTATCACCTTGCTCCGCTATATCATATTTATTAATAGAGTCAGAGTCATGAAAGTGGGTCCTATCCCAATAATAAACCCCTTCTCGCCCGGACTCAGTAACAATCACGTAAGGATTCCCTCCCCCATCTTCCCCAATCGCCAAAACGCCATCAACAAATGCCAGCTCAGAAATGAACTCATGATTAAAGCTAATAAGATCATTACATTCCTCTCCAGGTATAACCCCAAACAGACGATCAAAACTCACGCGCCCGTCTTGAACAGACTTCAACGGCAACTGCCCAAAGTCAGGCTCAGTCAAATAAAAACCATTCATGCGTGCCAATATATTTCTATACGCAACAGGCAAGGCAACATTAACTGCTGCCTCAAGTGAGTTTATCTCAGCATCAGTCAAACCAGCTTTGTAAACTACAGGCATTTTTCTATCCTATTAACAGCTTCATTTCATATTTTTAACACCACCCGACAACGTAAGCCTATTGTGTTTTTCTAGGCGCTTCCGGTATCGTCTTCATATTTTCCTGATGATGCCAAGCATTTTCTCTAATAGTTTGCCTTGGCCTCTCGAGCGACAGTGGCCAAGCAGTGAATCGCCCCTGGTTTTCTAGACACTCTCCAAGCTCAGGAAATAGCGTTTCTCATACTCTACTGGAGACAGCTGCATAGCACTGCTGTGTCGGCGTTTAGGGTTATAGAACATCTCGATGTAATCGAAAATATCACTTCGGGCTTCTTCACGGGTTGTGTAGATCTTTCGTCGGATTCGCTCTCGCTTCAAAAGCTGGAAAAAGCTCTCGGCTACGGCATTGTCGTGGCAGTTTCCCCGCCGGCTCATGCTGCTGATTACATTGTTGGCCTTCAAAAAGCTTTTCCAATCCGAGCTACTGAACTGACTACCTTGATCTGAGTGAATCATAACTTGCTGCTGAGGCTTGCGTCGCCAAACAGCCATCAACATCGCGTCGATAGCCAGGTCGCTGCACATCCTTGGCTTCATTGACCAACCAATTACTTGGCGTGAGAACAAATCCAGCACTACCGCGAGGTAGAGCCACCCTTCATAGGTGCGGATGTAAGTGATATCTGTCACCCAGACCTTGTTCGGCTCACTTACCTTGAACTGCCGCGCGAGGTGGTTGGGCGAGGCCACTGTTGGTTTTCCACCATAGAACCCTGGACGCCGCCGATAGCCCGTTTGAGAACGCAGCCCCTCCGCCTGCATCAAGCGCCTGACTCGATTTCGGCCGCATTCCTCTCCCAGCTCACGCAGGTCATCGTGAATTTTGCGGTAGCCGTATACACCTCCGCTTTCCAGCCAAGCGTGTTTGATCAAGCCAAGCAGACGTTGATCTTCTTTTGCTCGGGCAGATTGAGGCTCGGCCAGCCAGGCGTAATAGCCGCTGGGGTGCACCTTGAGGGTTTGGCAAAGGCGCCGCACCGGGTAATCAGTCGAGTGCTTCTTGATGAAGGCGTACTTCAGCCGCACTCCTTGGCAAAGTACGCGGCGGCCTTTTTTAAGATGTCTCGCTCTTCCGTCACGCGCTTGAGTTCAGCGCGTAGCTTGCGCAGTTCGGCCTGCTGATCGTCGTCTTGCTGACGCTGCTCTTGGGGCTTGCTGTAGACCTTGATCCAGGCGTAAAGACTGTGCACGGACATGCCCAGGCGCTGGGCGACATCGGCGACAGGTTTGCCTTTCTCGGTCACTTGCTTGACCGCTTCGATCTTGAATTCTTCGGGGTAACGCTGACGACTCATGGCACCTCCTATTTGGGCCTCATTATGAGGCTTGGAGGTGTCTACGAAACCAGGGGCGATTCACAGGCCCACTCCAGCTTCGCCAAATTCAGCTTATTAGCATCAAACTGCAAAACAACATCAGAAACCGAATCATATTAAAAATTTAACGGCATTTTTTAGCCACAAAACTCAACAAGTCACCGCATGCTCTATCATTCACCCAAACGCGTACATCCTCTACAGTCACCATACGTCAAGCCCCTTAATACATCCGAAAATGCCCTTAGAAAACACAAACTCACATATCATCCCGACCTTCAACAAAACAAATACCAATCACAGACTTACCCTGAAGTGACTCAGCTACCCGATTCGACACGACAATGCGTGACATGCTTTCCAGCGCGCGAAAAATCGAATGAGTTGGTTCGATATCCTGCAGAACGATCCTACTGAATTTTTTAGGCCCGCCAGGCAATGACTTTATTAACGGCTTATAAATGCACTCTTCCATATCAAAAGCGCTTTCTGATGCCAAATAATTCACTGCATAATAATCATTATGCACATCGCCATTGATCACAACACGTGCAGGGACAAACTGAATCTCATCTTCAAGCCCCATGCCAAGAAAAATATTGACAAGGTCAGACGTTATAATGTCCGGCCCATCACTGAAAAGATAGTCATACTTCCTAAATGCGCTCAAGCTGACTTTTTTCTTGAGTGAAAGCTGAACCGGCAAATCAGAGCCCGAAATTAATTTACACTCTTGAAAACTCAGGTGATCTATGCTGAATACATGATCATAGGAAAGCCAATATTTTTCAGGATAATTATCAACAGGCTCAATCAGCTTCATTAACATGCCCCCCATGGCCAATAAGTCGCTTGCCAAACGAACTTACCATCACTGTCCGTCAGCTCCAACGGTGTACCAATCTGATCCGTATGAAAGTAGCAGGCCTTCTGCCCAGGCGACGCCCCACCATAAAAGGCAGGCAACAACTCGGAAAGCACGAAAATATCATCTAACCAGAATCACGCTAGCCTGCTCCTCCACACTCCGATGTTCAACGAAAAAAACGCGCAAAGCCTCAAAAACTCGTTAATTAGGAAATTCTCCAGCGCAATAAATATCAAATAACTTTCCCACCCATTCAATACTGCATGACTTAGATATCGACTCAGCCACCAACCCTATGTCATCCGAAATATATCCTGCGACATCCGGACTACGAACCAACTCATATATTTTCTTAAAGACATACTCTCGAATCTCACTTACAGCCTTTTCATCGCTTTCAGATGAGTACTCAAGGTTTTTTAATTCCTCAAATGCATCGTTCCATACGGAGTCGAAGACATCGTCATCACGCCTATCTAATGCTTCATTCCAATCATTCACACTTGATACAACATCTTCAAAAAAACTATCTTGCTGAATCTTGCACTTCAGATCATCCAAAGAGCCAATTCTCATCCAAGCCCACCCTCTCTAAGTCAATTTCCTGCATTAATACCTAAATGCGCAGCCAGTCATCCTCAAAAAGCCGCTACAAAAGCATTACAAAAGCCCGCCGAGCAACGGGACATCGTAGGCCTTGCACTTTACAATCTTCTTTGAGGACATCGCCTCTTTTATTTTAACCTCATTCCCAGCCAACCCACCCAACTTAGCAGCACAATGTATCAATACAGCGGGATACGAGTAGTCACCTGGTGACAAGACAACGTCACTTATAGTCCTATCTGTCGGCACGATAGCGGCTAACATTTGGGGGACATAGAACTCCTCCAGAACAAGCCGGATATGAGTACAAACTTCACCCGCCAAAACAGGAGCCGGCGTCCTTATCGCTCCTCCAAACTCACCACTGAACCGTTTACTCTGCTCACCTGACGAGATGAAAGAAAAACAGCCATCACTTAATAAATTACTTTTGTAAGGAGGCGTGAATTTTGACGCGTACTCAAAGAGCTCCCCTCCAAAAACTATCCCAGCAAGCACATAAGAATCTACGCGCGCGAGATAATCCAAGAACAGCTCAGCCACATTCTTTTTATTATATTTAAATTTCAGCTTATTCTTTGACGCCACCACACCATCAAACTTTGAGGCAACGCCCCTTAGCTCTTCTTGCAAAACACTTTCAAAATACAACCGATCCTCTGAACTCATAACTCACCGATACCTAAGGACGTAAAATATTGCATCGTGCAGGGCTCCTTTGTCACCAAGTTATTTACCGCGAGCATTTTCATTATCAAGCTTCAACTTAGCTACCGTACCACTATATGATTCAACGGTCCCACTTCCAAGATGCTGCGTGGTATTCAACTTGATCAATCCGCGCCAACGGCGCATAACTACCCCAATCTGTGCCTGTCTTAGCGCTACCATGTCAAATAGTTTCAGAGGCGTAAGGCCAGTCTCGATTTTAACCCCGTCCGGCTCGTACCCATTATAAAAAACATCAAGTTCAGTAGAGTGTGGAAGTTCTGCAGGCCAGCGAACAGATACATCATTCGACGCAAAAAACCGCCCAGAAAGATTATACTTGGCATGTACGGCGCTCAGCTCTTTCAGCGCAATTTCAATATCACTCATTGCACTCTCCAATATTTATCCGCATGAACCATTCAATACGCTTCTAATTCACCGTCCGGCTTGCGTTCCAGCGACGCGGGCTGGTCAAGCGCGTCTGTCACAACGATCAAAAACGCTCGATCTGTGCGTCGTCATTGCACTATAAGTACTTGGATTTGAAGTTCACTTCGATAATCATCGATGTGGTATATCGGTAAATTGGGGCGACTACAGCCCCGCAATCGCTCCTTCCATTTTTAACGATCACCCGCTCATGACACATTATTGAAACATACCTTTACAGAAAGCAGGAGCAACTGCACCTACGACATCACGCCGAAATAGCAGCCACCAAACTTTACTCTACATAACTCAAAACCGCTTTCTGCCTTCCATTTTTTTCCACGAAATTAGAATACCTGCCTCACCCAGAGACTTATTTACGTCTTCAAGCTGATCAGCCTCTACATACCACAACCACGTAGAAGAAGTTAAAGCTTCGAGTTTTCCTCGCCCCACACTCTCACCAATCCAGTCTTTCAGCACCACGCCCCCAACGTCGATCTCTAAATGCTTATTACTTATTACGTTAACGGGATAGACCATTCGCAATAGATGCTCTTTATAGCGCTCTCGCCCCTGAAATCTGCCGGGAACTTCCTTCTTGAACGCCGACGAATTTTCATACGAATACATCGTGACCATATTATTGCCAGCCGCATAACTAAATGCTTTACTTACTTTTTCGCACTTATAGATCATCCCATACGGCACAGCAATATCAGCACACACGTCTTTAATAAAACTTATCATGCCCTTTAATTCAATAAGATCACCAGAGCACTGACCATCAAAATGATAAAAGCCGCCAAAATCATTCGTAGTGTAACCGAAGGATGCAGACCATGGGATAGCACCTGCTGCCTCGTTGTATACCCTAAAAGCCGTAGCAATACCGTTGTTTATTTTCTCTTCGAGCTCGGCTATTTCTACCATTACTAAATCATGGTCACCGACATGATCCCCATCGTTCAAGTATTTAAGATAAGCCGCACCCGTTATCGACAAATGCAGACAAGCAAAATAGTGTTTGGCAAATTTCAGAGCCAGTCTAGGGGTGACGCCCTCAATACCGTACAAAGCTAACGAAATGGACATAAAATGACCCATATTCCAGTAATAAAATCATCAAACATATCCTTCATATCAGAGGCACTATATGGATGCTCTGACACCAAGATCTCGTTTTGCTTACCAAGAGGCAAGTTACTCATTGCCGTTTCATTACGCGATGTAAGCGCAGGAAGCTCTTTGCCCATACCTGCATTGGATACAAGTCCGATCATGAACTTCCCGTTAACATCAGCAGCCATAACATCTGGACGTTGAGTTAAAACACCTCGTCGGCCATCCAAGTTCAGTTAGTTCAGGCGCCCATCCGGTAGGCGCACATGATCTGTCAGGTAGTTGAGCGGGTCGTATTCACAGTCCAGTGCACTACCCTAGGTCAGCTCCTATGGAAGTCATTCGAGCAGGTCAGCACGTGGTTTATTGCGGATTACTGAGTAATTGTTCGGAGTCCCCCTAGCCCCTTGCATAAGACCCTTACAACCTTCAAATATCGCTCAATTCAGCCCATGTATCATACGAATAATTATCATCAACTTTTTCAAACGAAACACCCTTCAAGCCAGTTGCCGCTGACTTGAACCTCTCACTACAAAACAATTCCAAGGTTTCTTGGCATCTAAAAATATCCGACTGCAGCTCCGGGGAAACCACAAACCTACTTATAGCATCAATATTCATACCCCCCGTATAAATGTTACTTTCAATTTCGAGACCGGTTTCCAGATCCTTGGATGTTTCGAACACCGACTCAACCTTATCCATAGCCGCTAAACTTTCACCAGGAAGAAAAATGAAAAAGTCCCCTTGCCTACACTGCTCCTTATAGGTTATTTGCAAGGGAATAGCCTTATACTTCCCTCCAACCTTATCGCAAACCGCTAAAAATTCCCTGGAAACAAAAGTATCACCGATGCTGTAGTAATCAAACTCCAGATCCGACAACTCCATTTCTAGCCCGGACAATTGCAAAACATATTGTTTCGCTATATTTAATTCCAGCGGATTTGACTCAAACGGATCCCATTCAAATTCATTACAATTAAAAAAACCTGACAACACGATTGGACAGCCACTTTCCTGTGGGTTGTAGCGCAAAACGTAATAATTGGAACCACTCACAAAGGCCTCCCAGTGATCGCATCCACTACAAACGTATTATTTTCAGGCTTTCTCTCGCGGAACGCTGAATAGCTGGCCGTGTTCGTCGTAGCGGTATTGGGTGAGCGTTTCCACCGCTTCGTTGTTCACCACGTGCTTGAGGTTGGTCAGGCGACCCAGCGGGTTGTCGCAGTGCAGGTGCACACGGGTGCCACCGGTAGCGCTGATGTCGGTCAGCGTGCCGTCGGGCATGCGGCTGAAGAGCAGAAAGTGGCCGAGGACGTTCTCGATACGTTACGGCGCAATTCGGTGTCGGTGTCTGACACTTCGCCGAAGAAGAACAGGGTTGGTAGATGCGATACCCCGGTTGCAGGGTCACGAACGGGACTTCGCGGCCCTGGTCAGTGGCTTTAACGTGGCGATCGCCACCGTGGCCACCAGCGTAATCCCCAGGGCGGCCCCGATCAGGACGCCCCCCCAGCGCGCTGGTGTGCGATATCTCGTCGCCGAACCTGGCCGCTTCGAACATGAAGGATAACCCCTGTTCGCCAAGTTCGGACAGGCTCGCGACAGCGTCATGACCTGCCCTGATCATCAGCATCTCCCTGAAAACGCACGTCAGGTTTCAATCCACGTGCTAGGTTGCCATCCTTGAGAGCTGCCGAGTAAATAGGCTTGTGGGTCACGGTGTCAACCGTGTGCAGGCCTTGGACCTTGTGGGTTACACGCCACCTGGCGCGATATTAAAAAGCCACAAGCCAGAGAATCTCCGGGCTTTGGGAACGGGGCGCGGCACTTTGGGGTGACGCGCGCTCTGTCGATTTTCAGAAGCCTCGGTAATAGAAATCGAAGCTACCCACGTCCTGGTGGCATTTCCATGCCCCTGGACCTGGCCAACTGAGGGCTACTTGCCCTCCTCCACTGCCTTGCCATTGGCGTCCAGCACCTTGGTCGAGGGGTAGCGGTACGAAGCGTAGCGCACCACCAGGATCGAGAACGCCAGCAGCAGGATGCCGCCGCACAGGTACAGCAGCCCTTCGTCCGGTGCCTTGTGGTGCGAAACATCGCCGATCAGCAGGCGAGTGAGCGCGGTGATTGCCACGTACAGCAGGAAGCGGATCGGCATGTGGTTGGTCTTGAAGTAGATCCCCACCATCGCCCCCAGCTCCAGGTAGATGAACAACAGCAGGATGTCATCGACACTGATCCCGCCCTTGCCCAGCATGTCCAGGAACGTCACGACTGCCGCGTAGGCGGTGATGGCGCCAATGCCGAACAGCGCCAGGTAATGGAACGCCTCAACGCACAGGTTGCCCAGCGAGTCGGCCGAGCCGTGCAGGCCCTTGCGCAGTTTTTCTGCCCATTTGATGTTCACGATGTTCCATTCCCCGATACGTCTTTAAGGATGATGCGTCGCTGATGTGACGCTTGTGCCATGCAGTTAAAGGGCCAAGCCCCTGTCTTGGAAGGCGACCGATTGCCGCAAGGCACCTTGAGGCATGGCGCATTGCAGAAATGCACGGCCGTGCTTGGGGAAAAATCAGATTTAGCCCCTTCCTTGTAGGGCATTTCCCAAAGATACTCCCTGCCATTGTGGCGTTCGGGCATGCGCACTAGTCTGGGGTCGTCGCTGCCAGTCAGCGATCGGCTTTGACAGGCCGCCCTGAACTAACCACATGGCTTTGCCTTTATGGCAGCTGTCATGGGGCACCTCGTGTGCGCCGGCTTTTGGTTCTGTTCACCGGTCTGTCAACCCATGTACAGCTGCCGCCTCATTGTTTGACAGCAGGAGGTGGTGGCCCCAACTTTGAACAGGCCTTCACCATGCTGAAAATAGTTCCCGATCCACCCCATACCCCCATTCCCTCGAAGACACCCTGATCCAGGCCACCGACTACGCGTTGTGCGCAGCTACCGTGGTGCATCAGGCGTTGCTGCTTCAGCCCAAGTCACCGGTTTCGATCCTGATGATGACCTCGATGCATGAACTGGAGGCGCTGCGGGCTCTGCTTGAGTCGGCACTGGTTCAGGTGCAGATGCCCGCTGAGCACAGGACTTCGCACTAAGGCTGGTTAATGCGCCGGGAGGGCCGGCCTCTTCGCGGGCTCCCACAGGATCACCACAGTCTTGAAGACTTGCACAGTACCTGTGGGAGCCTGTGGGAGCGGGCATGCCCGCGAAAGGGTCGGCCCAGGCACTAGAGAAACTTCAGGGGATTGAACAATGACAACAGAAGACACCCAATTCACCGTCGGCAAGACCACTTTCTATCAAGGCGAAAACAGCACCCATCCACTGTTCCGCATCGAGCCCGGCATCCCCTGCAGGGACGCCCGCGAGCAGTCGTCGGAATTGATGGGCTATGTGCGGGAGTTGACCATCACAGGCCTGATGGAGGAGAGGCCCATGATGATCTGGGCGGCCCATTATCTGAGTGCCATGGCCAAGGCGCTGATGGATGATGCCGAGTTGGGTATGAAGCCGTGAGGATTTCGCTTCAGGTTTGGTGAAGGCCTCTATGTGTTTGCCGCAGCAGTTTCAGCGCCTGTGAGATCGAGCGCCGCCCGCGCGGCGCATCGCGAGCAAGCTCGCTCCTACATTTGTTTCGGGCCAGTATCGCCTGTGCCTACGCGCGCGACCGCCCTGTTTGTCCCCCACGATATCGAGGTGAGCGCCAAGGGGACGTGCGCGTCTGCGCCAGGAATAATTGGCCCGAAACAAATGTAGGAGCGAGCTTGCTCGCGATGCGCCGCGCGGGCGGCGCTCGATCTACGCAACACCGCAAAAACCAAGGCAGGCGCCTTGCCGCCCTGACACAATCGGCCGTAGCCCCCCACAGAAAAGCTTGACCGCCAACAAAGCATCTACATCTACAGCGCATGCCTTGAGCCAGACTGCTTTCCTTGCGATCACGTGCCTGACGCAAAATCCAGCCGTTAACGCCCCCGTAGGAGCGGGTTCACCCGCGAATAGGCCGGACCTGCCGGCCAATATCCCCCCGCCATTCACCGTCGCAGCCGCCACCGCATTCGCCCGGTCTATACCACGCTACAATTTCTGCTTGCGCACCAACCAGCATTGCCATTACTGTATATAGATACAGTAAATCGCAACACAACCAGCAAAAAGGCATAGAGGTGATGAATGGCCGTCGAAGTGGTGTACCGCAGCAGCCGCGACCCGGAGCGCTTGTTCATGGATAAGGCCGAAGCAGACCGTCACGACAAAATGCTCGAACTGGCCGAGCGCCTGGCAGAAGTACTGCACAAGGCGGTGCCGTCGCTGACTGAGCAGCAGGTCGAGGAAGCCGGTATCTACATGGCAAAGAACCGTGACGTGTTCGCCCGGGCGTTCAAAAGCCAGCCGGATGCGTTGGCCGAGTTGCTTGAGGATGCTGCTGCCGAGTGATCTGAAGGTGCGGGAGCGGGTTTGCCCGCGAAGTGGTCAGCAACACCATCATCAACTTCAGCCATATAACAACCGCTCCGCCAACATCTGCGCCACCCTTGCCGGCGAACGCTTTTCCGCCTGCGCATGGCCAAACACTTCAGTCAGCCGTGAAGGGATCCGCGCCAGGTGCGCAGTAATTGTGCGCTGGTCTTCGCCACGGTGGGTGAGTGCCACATAGATCAGCCCACCGGCATTGATCACGTAGTCAGGTGCATACAATATGCCGCGCGACTCCAGTTGGTCTGCCACCTGCAAGGTAGTCAGCTGGTTGTTGGCTGCCCCCGCCACTGCCGCACAACGCAGTTGCATCACACTCTGCCCGTTCAGTACCGGGCCCACGCCGCAGGGTGCAAAAATATCGCAAGGGGTACTGATCAACGCATCGTTGGTCACCGGTTTGGCATCGAACTGCTCCATCGCCAGCCGCACCCGCCCCGGGTCCAGGTCGCTGACCAGCAGTTCCGCGCCCACCGCATGCAATTGCTCCGCCAGTGCATAACCGACATTGCCCAACCCCTGCACCGCTACCCGCAAGCCTCTTAGGTCATCGCTGCCCAGCCGGAACGAGGTAGTGGCACGTATGCCTGCGAATACCCCCATCGCCGCATGCGGCGATGGGTCGCCCGAGGCAGTGGTGCTGGTCACATAGGGAGTGCTGTGGGCAATGCAGTCCATGTCCAAGGTGGAGGTGCCACTGTCCACGGCAATGATGAAGCGCCCATTCAAGGTATCGATGAAGCGGCCAAAGGCTTCGAACAGCGCGGCGCGGTTTTCCACATGGGGGTTGCGCATGATCACCGCTTTGCCACCCCCCATCGGCAAGCCGGCCAGTGCTGCCTTGTAGCTCATGCCCTGAGCCAGGCGAATAGCGTCGGTCATGGCGCTTTCGTCATCGGCGTAAGGCAGGTAACGGCACCCACCCATGGCCGGGCCCAACTGCTCACTGTGGATTGCCACAACGGCTTTCAGGCCCGTAGGCGGGTCATTGAACAAGTGCAGTGACTGGGTACGGGTGCTTTGCATCAGCGCGAACATCGACCGGCTCCCCTACGAGGTGCTCCTTCCAGTATAGGCACGGCCTCGGCGTTGACGCCGCCGCCGGACCACTGGACGAAACCGCGCGCCACGGCTAATACTCAAGCGTGTGTGGAGATGCCCCATGAAGCCACGTCAAGCCTGCCTGGCCTGCCTGGAACGCGAGCCTGTCGACCTGCTGGAAGCCGCATTGTGGATTGCCGCCGAGCACGACCCTGGTGTCGAGCCCGCGGCCAGCCTTGCTGCGCTGCACGACCTGCAGCGCGAGATAAGCGCCAACCTGCCGATGCTTCCACTATGCGAACTGGCCCAGCCACTGCTGCGCCAGCTCAATGCGCTGGGCTTTCAGCAAGATGAATACCACCCCTTGCGCCCGCATGCAGCAATGATGGACAAGGTACTGCAGCGCCGCCGGGGCCAACCCCTGACACTGGCCATCCTCGCTCTGGAACTGGCCAGGCGCCTGTCCATACCGCTGGAGGGTGTGGGCTTCCCTGGCCATTTCCTGCTGCGCGTGCCGGGTGCAGACCACCTGCTCGACCCCTGCGGCGGCCGGCGCCTATACCCCAGCGACTGCCGAGAGTTGCTGGCGCGCCAGTTCGGCCCGCACCAGGCGCTGACAGCAGAGCACCTGCGCAGCGCCAGCCCGCTGCAAATGCTGCAACGCCTGTCACGCAACCTGCGCCAGCTGCACATCAGTAACGACAACCACTTGGCGGCGTTGATCGATGCAGAGCGGATCATGCTGTTGGGCCCGGTGCAGGTGAGCGACTACATGACCCGCGCCTCGCTCTACCATCATCTGGATTGCCCGCAGGCCGAACGCTTCGACCTGGAGCATGCGTTGCTACTGACGGAAGACCCGGTCCAGCGCCTGAAGCTGTCCGAGCGAATCGGCAAGCTTCCGGCGGCGAACCGCTCACTTCACTGAGCCGGGCTGTCCGGCTGCTGGGCGGGGTGGGCCTTGGCGAACGCCGGGTGCGCGGCCGCCAGTGCGGCAACCCGCAGGATGCGTGGAAAGCTGCCGAGGTCGATGTTGAAGCGTTCGGCCGCGTACAACTGCGGGATCAGATACACATCCGCCAACCCAGGTGTTTCACCAAAGCAGAAACCGTGATCGCCAATCAGTTGCTCCACTGCCGCGAGCCCTTGGCTGATCCAGTGGCCGATCCACTGGTTGACCTGCCCCTCGTCCTGACCGGCCTGGCGCAGCCGGTTGAGTACGCTGACGTTGTGCAGCGGATGAATGTCGCAGCCAATGATGGCCGCCACACCCCGTACCTTGGCCCGTGCCTCGGCTGTGGCTGGCAGCAACGCAGGCTGTGGATAAACCTCTTCCAGGTACTCGATGATCGCCGGCGACTGCACCAGCACCTCACCACCGTCGGTGCGCAAGGCCGGTACGCGGCCCTGCGGGTTGACGGCTACATAGCCCTCGCCGCGCTGCTCACCCTGCAGCAGGTTGACCGGCAGGGACTGGTAAGCCAGCCCCTTCAGTGCCAGGGCAATGCGCACCCGGTAGGACGAGGTGGAACGGTAATAGGTGTACAGCTCCATACCCCTGCCTCCTCAGTTGGCTGCGATGACCGTGCCGCGGCATTCACCGAAACCGATGCTGGCCACGCCGTCACGTGTGCAGCGGGCACGCAGGATGATTTCGTCGCCGTCTTCGAGGAATTTACGCACCTCGCCGCTGGCCAGCTCGACCGGCAGTTTGCCGCCTTCGGTGATCTCCAGCAGGCTACCGAACGAACCCGGCGTGGCGCCCGACAGCGTGCCCGAACCGAACAGGTCACCCGGCTGCAACTGGCAGCCGTTGACGCTATGGTGCGCCACCAGCTGCGCCACGGTCCAGTACATGCTGCGGGTATTGCTCAGGGTCAGGCGGTGCGGGGCAATGCCCTGCTCGCGCATGCGCTCGGTCAGCAGCAGCACTTCGAGTTCGATATCGAATGCACCGCTGGCCTGGTCGCGCTTATCCAGCAGGTACGACAGTGGCTGGGGGTCGCCTTCCGGGCGGGCCGGCTGGGCGCAGCGGAACGGCTCCAACGCTTCGGCGGTGACGACCCAGGGCGAAATGGTGGTGATGAAGCTCTTGGACAGGAACGGCCCCAGTGGCTGGTATTCCCAAGCCTGGATATCGCGCGCCGACCAGTCGTTGAGCAGGCACAGGCCGGCTACGTGCTCGGCGGCATCGCCTATCGGAATTGCCTGGCCCATGTCATTGCCCTGGCCAATCCAGATACCCAGCTCCAGCTCGTAGTCCAGGCGAGCGCAAGGGCCGAAGCTCGGCTCGGTGTGCCCGGCCGGCAGGGTCTGGCCCTTGGGCCGGCGTACGTCGGTGCCGGACGGGCGGATGGTGGAGGCGCGGCCGTGATAACCGATCGGCACGTACTTGTAGTTGGGCAACAGTGGGTTGTCGGGGCGGAACAGCTTACCCACGTTCTTCGCATGCTCGATGCCAACGTAGAAATCGGTGTAGTCACCGATCTGCGCCGGCACATGCAACTGGCAGTCGCTGGCCGGGAACAACGCCGGATTCAAGGCCGCCTGGTGTTCGCTGTGCTCACCAAGCAGCACCTGCAAACGCTCGCGCAGGGCTACGCGGGCATTGCGGCCCAAAGCGAAGAATGCGTTCAAAGACCCGCCGCGGGTGGCTTCAACGGCGGCCTTGGCCGCCCCATCGAACAGACCAGCGGCCAGCACCGCCTCCAGGTCGAGGATCGCGTCGCCGATCGCCACGCCGCAGCGCCTGGCTTCACCCGGCCGGCTGAAGATGCCCAATGGCAGGTTCTGCAGCGGGAAGTCGCTGTGCCCGTTGGCGTGCTCGACCCAACTACGGGCATTGGCAGTGTGGTTCATGGGTTATCTCCGGTTCGGGTTGAAGGTGCTCGGCAAGGTCGCCCAGCAACTATCGTAGTCGGCCTGCAATTGCGGGCACTCAAGGGCTTGCAGGCTCGGGCGCAACACCTGGCTGGTCTCGAACATGAAGGCCATGGTGTTGTCGATCTTGTGCGGCGCCAGATCGGCGGCAATGGCCTTTTCACAGGTTTCGGCGTCGGGGCCATGGGCACTCATCACCCCGTGCAACGAGGCACCACCCGGCAGGAAGCCCTCGGCCTTGGCGTCGTAGGCGCCATTGATCAGGCCCATGAACTCGTTCATCAGGTTGCGGTGGAACCATGGCGGACGGAAGGTGTTCTCGGCCACCATCCAGCGTGGCGGGAAAATCACGAAGTCCATGTTGGCCATGCCATGCACGCTGGTGGGCGAGGTGAGCACAGTGAAGATCGAGGGATCCGGGTGGTCGAAGCTGACCGTGCCGATGGTGTTGAAGCGGCGCAGGTCATACTTGTACGGCACGTTGCTGCCATGCCAGGCCACAACGTCCAGAGGCGAGTGCTGCAGCTCGCAGGCCCAGTGTTCCCCCAGGAACTTCTGTACCAGTTGCACCGGGCCTTCGGCTTCTTCGTAGCGGGCCACGGGCGTGAGGAAGTCGCGGGGGTTGGCCAGGCCGT
The DNA here is from genome assembly GCA_041879295.1 of Pseudomonas putida. Lineage (NCBI taxonomy): Bacteria > Pseudomonadati > Pseudomonadota > Gammaproteobacteria > Pseudomonadales > Pseudomonadaceae > Pseudomonas > Pseudomonas putida. The sequence continues at coordinate 4,809,790 of CP047152.1, forward strand.
TGCTGCCGATCGGGCCCAGGTCCGGCAGGCGCAGCGGCGCACCGTGGTTTTCCGCGATATAGCCACGTGCCTGGCCGTCGAGCAGTTCGACGCGGAACTTCATGCCACGTGGGATCACCGCAATTTCCAGCGGTTCGACCTCCATCAGGCCCAGTTCGGTGGCGATGCGCAGGCGGCCCTGTTCCGGCACCAATAGCAGCTCACCGTCGGCGTTGAAGAACACCCGTTCCATGGACCGGTTGGCGCAGTAGATGTAGATGCTCACGCCAGCCGGTTTTTCCGCGGCGGCGTTGGCAGCCATGGGCAGCCAACCTTCGATGAAATCGGTCGGTTCAGCAGCAATCGGCTGCGGGCTCCAGCGCAGGCGGTTGGGGTTGATGCTACCCAGGGGCCCGCCGAGCGGCTGGCGCGCCAGGCGCTCGAAGCGTGGGTGCAAGGCAGAAGGCCGAATGCGGTATAGCCAGGTACGGCGCAGCTCGCTACGGGTCATGGTGAACGCCGTGCCCGACAGCAGCTCGGCATACAGGCCATACGGGGCCTTCTGCGGGGAGTTCTGCCCGACAGGCAGCGCCCCAGGCAATGCTTCGCTGGCGAATTCGTTGCCGAAGCCGCTCAGGTAGTGAAGGTCGGGCGACGTGTCGCGGTTCATCGATGCCTCCGGATTTTGTTTTTATCGTAATCAGATTACGAATAACGTAATTTGCTCCGCTCAAGGCGTCAAGCTATAAAGGCGACACGATAAATCCGGAACCTCCCCTCCCATGGCCAAAGCCAACTCCCCCACCGACACCGGCAAGCAGAAGGTCCGCTCGGCGGAAGTCGGCACCGACATCCTCAAGGCCCTCGCCGAACTCTCACCCTCGACTTCACTATCGCGCCTGGCCGAACACGTGCAGATGCCTGCGAGCAAAGTGCATCGCTACCTGCAGGCGCTGATTGCCAGTGGTTTTGCCGAACAGGATGCGGCCACCAACCATTACGGGCTGGGGCGTGAAGCATTGCGGGTGGGGCTGGCGGCGCTGGGCAGCATCGATGTACTCAAGGTGGCGGGGATGCCGTTGTCGCAGTTGCGAGATGAACTCAACGAAAGTTGCTTCATCGCCGTGTGGGGCAACCAGGGGGCCACGGTGGTAAGCATTGAACCTGCCGTGCGCGCGGTCACCGTGGTGACCCAGATCGGTTCGGTGCTGCCGTTGCTCAGCTCGTCCACCGGGCTGGTATTCGCCGCTTACCTGCCCGAGCGAGAAACCCAGGAACTGCGCGACAGGGAACTGGCCGCTTTGCAACAAACCGCCAGTGACTACCACACACTGCTGGCCGGCATCCGCGAACAGGGCCTGCACCATGTGCATGGCCTGCTGATGCCGGGGGTGGATGCGCTGTCGGCGCCGGTATTCAACGCCATGGGGCAGATCGCCGCGGTGATGACCGTGGTCGGGCCGACGTCGATCTTCCATGCCGATGAACATGGGCCGGCGGCGCAGCGCCTGCTCACGGCCGCACGAACCGTGAGCTGGCGCATGGGTTACGCGGGCAACCCACACTGCGCTTCGACGTCTAGCGTTTCCTCCTCGACCAGCCAGAGCAGTTCCTGAGAGAAACCGTCATAAAGGGCGGGCGCCACCTCGCTCACCAAATCGCCGTAGTCATCGCATAGCCGCCCGATCACACGCGAGAAGGCCGTGGGCTGCGACACCTCTGCCCGGGAAAGCACGGTGATGTATTTCTGCGCGGCACCGAGCCGTACCAAGCCCCCCGTGGAAGCCACCGTTCCTGCCCCCCCCGCCGCGAACGACAGCAAGGCGGCCGAACGGTAGCCATCGCTCCACGCGATGGCCCCGGTAACGCAGGACCTGGCCGCACAGAACAGCCCGACGGCCATGGCCGCCAGCGGAAACGGCACGCTGAGGATGCCGGCCAGTACGATCTCCCACTCCACCAGGTGCGAGATATCCTGGCCGGTAGCCGAAGTAATGCGGGCAAAGCCGGAAAAGGTGTAATATGTGGGGTGCCCTTTGATGATGGTCTGCTTTCAGCAAAGGCAGGGACGAGTTCACGGGCAGCGCGCGCGCGTTCAGTATCGAACCAGCAACCGCTGGCCAGGCTGTAGATCAGAAAATCCGCAGGTGCGTCCGGGTTCTGTTCGAGTGAACGGATGAGAAAGGCAATAGCGCAGGGAAGCTTACCCAGCACTTGGCACTGTTGCCCGAAACGTAAAGGTGAATGTCGACAGAAGCTATTTTTCCAGACGGATCAAGCGCTTATTCTTAACTCACTGGCCGGCTTGAAGGGCTCTCCCCCCCGCCTTTCAAGCCTGCTAGGTTCACCGACGTAGATTTTGAAGCTCCTTGATCTGACGTCTCGATTGGCCGCTGCGGCTTGCAGCGGCCTTTTTTTTGATGTCTGAAAATGCATCCTGCCCGTCAGGTGGCTGTCACTCTCATCAGCGCAAAGGCCTCGTCATGACCACGCCACTTTCGGCGGGTAATAGCTCAGCGGCCGCTCACGAAAGGCCAGGTAGTGGCGCAGTACCTGCACTGGCGCTTCCGTATGCGGGTAATGGCCAATGCCCAGTAACTGCACGGTGTCCGGCTCCGGCACCAGTTGCCGGTAGCGCTCAAGCATGTGCGCGCCGGAAAGCGGGTCGACAATGCCATTGATCAAGCGCAGCGGCACGCCTTTACGTTGCATCGCCCCTACCCAGCGTTCGCGGTGCAACCTGCGCTCCGGCATGTAGCCCACCAGCTTGTGCAGGATGCGCGTGCCCCGGTTGGCAGCGATCAGGCTCCAGAAGTCATCCAGCGCGCTTTCACTGGGATGGGTGCAGGGGCCGTAGACCTGCATCACATTGCGCACCAGGTCGTCACGCCCGAACGAGCGCCCGACCAGCCAGCCAAACCGGCTGAGCAGCAACTTCTGGATCAGTAGCATGCGGCAGCTTTCGGGGAACAGCCCGCTGTTGAGGAACACACAGCTGCCAATGTCGGCACGCTGCTCATGGTGTCGCGCCAGCAGTTCCTGAGCCACGCTGCCGCCGTAGTCGTGGGCCAACAGATGCACTGGCTGCGCGACCTGCAGATGGGCAAGCAATGCCTGCTGCAGGTCTGCCTGCTCCATCAGGCTGTAAGTGTGATCGACGGGCTTGTCCGAATCACCAAAGCCAAGCATGTCGCAAGCGATCACCCGGAAACGTTGGCTCAGAGGGCCCCACAGGTAGTGCCAGTCCCAACTGGCGGTGGGGAAACCGTGTAACAGAAGCAGAGGCTCTCCTTGCCCTGCGGTCCAGTAGCGGATGCTCTGGCCCCGGAAGATGAAACTCTGTGCCCGGGTACGCCAGACGCACAATGGAATCTCGGCCATAGGCATCAGAAGGGTCCCGGTGTTGTGGTGTTGGCGGAATAGGGCAAGGCTGCGTTCATTGCATGTCACCTCGGCACTTACATGTGCTCTCTATGTCGAGGCAAAGTCTAGCCAGCAGCCCATTGGCTGGAACTTGCGTTGCCAGCCAGCTTGATGACTGAGCGAGTCAGTGGCACGAACGGTCAGAGGAGCAAGGCCAACAAGGGGGCCGCGAACAGGTTGAGTAGCCCGGTCAGGACCATCACCAGACCGGCCACCGAGCCTTCCTCACGGCCCACTTCCTGCGCCCGGCTAACCCCGGCACCATGCGCGCCAACACCGAACAGCGCACCTCGTGCCAGCGGCGTACGCAGCGGCAACCAACGCAACAGCACACCGCCGAACATGGCACCGAGCACGCCGGTGAACATCACGAACACCGCGGTCAGTTCTGGCACCCCACCCAGGTCGTGGGCCAAGGGCATGGCAAATGGCGTGGTGATCGAGCGCGGCACCAGCGACAGGCTGGTTGCGCTGTCCAGCGCCAACAGGTGCGCCAGCCCCCAGGAGCTGGCGATCGAGGCACTGCTGCCAGCGACCATGCCCACCATCAAGGCCGGCCAGTGGCGCGCCAGCATGGCCCGCTGCTGCCAGATCGGCACCGCGAAGGCTACGGTCACCGGGCCGAGCACGCTCATCAACCAGTGGGTGTTGCGCGCATACTCGGCATAGGCTGTATGCAGTGGCACGGCCACAGCCAACAGCAACACCGGCACCAGGATCAACGGTGACAGCAGGTAGCGTTTGCTACGCCGGTACAACCAGCGGCTGCCCAGGTAAGCCAGCAAGGTCAAGGCCAACCAGAACAGCGGCATGGGTTCAAGGCTCATGGCGCAACCTCCAGCGGCACACCAGCTCAACGGTCATGGCGGTCACTATCATCACCATCAGCGTGCTCACGGCGATCACCAGCAAGATGCGCCAGCCCTCATCACGGATCAGTGAGCCATAGTCGAGCAGGCTCATCAGCGCCGGGATGAAGAACAACAGCATCTCAGCCATCAGCCAGCCAGCACCCAATTGCAGCATGGCCGGTTTGAGCACACCCGAAGCGAACAGTATCAACAGCAGTGCCAGGCCCATCACACCACCGGGGATCGGCCAGCCCAGCCAACTGGCAATCTGGCCACCAAGCAGGAACAGCGCACAGAGAACCGCCAGCTCGACAAGCAGGCGCAGGGCTTTTTTCAATAATGCAGGTTTCATGGCGGGGTTCCTCGACAGGCCCTCATTTTATGATTTGCCTGCCTAGGCCAGAAGCGAATTGTTAGACTGCTCACCATTCCAAAATGGAATCCTAAGCATGGAATTCAAACAACTGCGCAGCTTTATCGAAGTGGTCCACCGTGGCGGTTTTACCCAGGCGGCACAGACCCTGCACATCAGCCAGTCGGCCGTGAGCAAGCAAGTGGCCCAGCTTGAGCAAGATGTGGGCCAGCCGCTGCTGGAGCGCCAGGCTTCGCAACTGCACTTGACCGCTGCCGGCCGCATCGTGCTGGAGCGTGGCGAAGCCTTGCTGCGTCAGCGCCAGGCGCTGCTCAACGAGCTGGACGATCTCAGTCAGATGGAGCGTGGCGAACTACGCCTGGGCTTGCCGATGCTTGGCAGCGACACGTTGTTCGCCGGCTTGTTCGCCGAGTACCGGCGGCGTCATCCGAACATCGCCATCCAGCTGCTGGAAGGCGGCAGCCGCAGCATCGAACAGGCGGTCAGAAGTGGCGAACTGGAACTGGGCGGCTGTTTGACGCCTACCGACGAGGCATTCGACTACCAGCCTTTCTGCAACGAACGGCTGGATGCGTTGCTGCCGGCTGGCCATGCCTTGGCGGGCCTGGACGCTGTGGCCCTGGAGCAACTGGCCGATACACCTTTTCTGCTGTACCAGCGCAGTTTTGTGCTCAACGACCGGCTGCTGAAGGCGTGCCAGCAGCAGGGTTTCACCCCCAAGGAAGGCGGACGCAGCGGGCAGGCGGATTTTTTGGCAGCGCTGGTTGCAGCGGGCCAGGGCGTGGTGATGCTACCCCGGGTAGTGGCAAAAGCGCTGGAGCGCCCCGGGGTGGTGCGTGTGCCGTTGAATACGCAGGAAGATTTGCGCTGGGACATCGCGTTTATCTGGCGACGCGGCGCCTACCTGTCACGGGCAGCGCAGGCGTGGTTGGCCTTGTTGCGCGAGCCGCACAGCTAACACGCCTGCACAGGTGCCGGTTCAGGCTTTCAGTGCGCTCGCCAACTCAGCCAGCCAAGGCTCGGCATCCGCTTCCGGGGTCACCGTCTCGCTCGCATCCAGGCGCAGCATTGGCTGCACTTCGCGCACGCCCAGTTCGGCGAACAGCTCACGCATCTGCTCGCCACCACCGCAATAGGTATCGCCATAACTGGAGTCGCCCAGCGCGATCACCGCGCCAGGCAAGCCACGCCAGGCTGCGGGCAGTGTGTCACGAATGGTGCTGTACAGCGGCATGAGGTTGTCCGGCAGCTCACCCATACCGGTGGTCGAGGTCACGGCCAGCAAGGCGTCGGGGGCAAAACCCTGAAGATCCTGAAGGGTGGCACGCGCAGCATGCCAAGCCTCGAAACCCGCCGCCTTGAGCAGCGATTCAGCGTGACGGGCGACTTCTTCGGCGGTGCCATAGACCGAGCCGGAAATAATGGCGACTTTCATCGAGTAGAGGATTCCGAAACTGAGTGAAAAAGTAGGATACTAGCATTCAACGCTGGCAAAAGGCCGCCCTTACCAAAGTCGCCATCTTCCGTTTTCCTTCACCTATGGCCCGGACATGATCAACGCGCAATTGCTGCAATCGATGGTCGATGCGTCCAATGACGGCATCGTGGTTGCCGAACAGGAAGGCGACGACACCATCCTAATCTACGTGAACGCCGCTTTCGAATGCCTCACTGGCTACAGCCGTGACGAGATTCTCTATCAGGATTGCCGGTTTCTGCAGGCTGACGACCGTGACCAGCTTGGCCGCGCACGTATCCGCAAGGCCATGGCCGAGGGCCGCCCATGCCGCGAAGTGCTGCGTAACTATCGCAAGGATGGCAGCGCCTTCTGGAACGAGCTGTCGATCACGCCGGTGAGGAGCGACTTCGACCAGCGCACTTACTTCATCGGCATCCAGAAAGACGTCAGCCGCCAGGTCGAACTGGAACGGGAGCTGGCAGCACTGCGCGCTCGTCCGAAACCCGACGAACGCGCCTGAACCAAGTTCGCCACGCACGGTCAATTCCGTTGAAGAAATCGCCACCACCGAGTTCGATCATGCAAGCAGACGCGCTCCTGACCCAGGACGAGCTGGATTTCATACAGAATATGCAGCACTCGCCGCAACTGAACCTGGCTGACACCATGTCGAGCCTGCTGGTCAATGGCGACCGCCGCATACAAAGCTTGCTCACCCGGTTGGTGGCTAATGAGCAGGTGACCTTACAGGCCCAGTTCAACAACCAGCAGATCAGTTTCCCGCTGCAACTGGTAGAGGACGAGTTCCACGCCCTGCACCTTCAGCTGGGCTCACCGGAAATCTACGAAGACGGCCCCATGCTGCGCCCATGGCGTCTGTCGATGGACCAGCCGAGCGCACTGCTTGATGCCCATGACGAGGCAAGCGGCCTGTGGGTACGCGAAATTTCCTTCAAAGGTGTACTGCTGGAAGTCCGTGATTTGCCAACAGCACCCGCCCGCTTCGAGCTGCGCTTCGCCCCGGGCGGCATCACCCCGATCGAACTGCATGGTGTGTTGGGCCGGCGCATCGGCACGGACCTGGCTGCCTACGACCTCGGCCAAAGCCCAGCCGAAGAAATCGAACGCCTGCGCGACTACATCCTCCAGGCCCACCGCCGCGCCCACCCCGAGCTGCACACTCAGGTATCGAGCTGACGGGCCAGAAACTGCCGCAAGCGCTGGCGCATCACACTGCCCTGCGCGCCCAGGCAGGCTACAGGGCTGCCAGCCAGGTTGTCCTGTACCGCTTCCGCCGCTTCACCGGCCAGTAACAATGGGCATTCCAGCATCGATGCCAGGCGCTTGAAGTGCCGGGCGAGTTCTGCTGTGGGCGATTGATGGGAAAACAGCACCAGGGCGTCCGGCTTCAGCCGTTCGCAGACCAGCGCAAGCTCTTGCAGCGGCTGCCCGTTCGCCAACGGGATCACGCGTGTTTCATCGTTACCCAGGATCAGGCTGGTTACCAGCAACTCAAGCTCATGGCACTGCCCCGGCAATGGCGCCAATAGCACGGTGCGGTTACACGGTACACGGGCCAGCTGCAAGCGGGCGAAAACCCGACCGCGCAGGAACTGGTCATAGAACAGCCATTCGCTGGCCTGCCCGTAGCCGCCTTGCCGGACTACCATGTCATGCCACACTGGCATGAACACATCGGCGAACACCTGGTCCAGGGTGCTGGCCGCGAACACCTCGTCATAAAGGCGATTCAGGCCCGCCACGTCGAAGTGCTGTACCGCCAGGCGAATCTGGTTTTGCCAGCGCAGGCAGGCGTCCACCGCGCCGCCAGCCTGCCCGGAGAGGGCATCGCCGCGAGCCAGAATACTGCCGACCTTGCTGATCGCCACGCCGCGCTCCAGCCACCCAAGGATACGGCGGATTTCATTGATATCAGCCTGGGAATACAGGCGGTGACCACTGTCGGTGCGGATGGGCTGAATCAGTCCATAACGGCGTTCCCAGGCACGAAGGGTCACGGCGTTGACACCGGTCAAGCGTGACACTTCACGAATCGGAAATAACTCCTGCTGCTCGAAGCTTGCATCGATCAACGGTTTACGTCCCTGTTCGCTCATCTGCACAAAATACCCTGAGTGCGAAAAAACCGAACGTATAGCTTACTACGACTGTGCTGTTCTGTTGATGCCACCGTTTGCCAGCAGATAGTTTGCCGAAGATCGCAACTGCGCGATGATGTGCGCCCGATTCTTGCATGCACGACTGCGTCGCCCACCACCCCGGGCCACACAGCCAAAGGGCCAGCTACCCGCCAGCCCCGTTGCCAGGAGATACACGATGTCTACCCCACCCGTTACCCTCATGGTGTCGCGCCGCGCCGCCCATGGCCGCTACCAGGACCTGCTGGCCTGGCTGCACGAAGGCGAACAGCTGGCCACCGACTTCCCTGGCTACCTCGGCTCGGGCATCCTTGCCCCGCCCAGGGATGGCGACGAATTTCAGATCATCTTCCGCTTCAGCGACGAGCCGACCCTGCATGCCTGGGAGCACTCCGCCTCTCGCCGCGCATGGTTACAACGCGGCAACGGCCTGTTCGAACGCCCCAAAGAGGCGCGTGTCAGCGGTATCGACGACTGGTTTGGCACCAACAAGGTGCAAAAACCGCCACGCTGGAAGCAGGCCGTGGCTATCTGGCTGGCGTTTTTCCCAGTCTCGCTGGCCTTCAACCTGTTGTTCGGCCATTGGTTGACGGCACTCGACCTCGTGCCCCGGGTACTGCTCAGCACCCTGGCCCTGACGCCGGTGATGGTGTACCTGTTCATCCCGCTGTCCACCCGCCTGCTATCCAGTTGGCTGCAGGCCTCCCCGGCCACTGCCGGCGCCTTGCGCAGCCGCTGAGGCTAGGCCATACAACAGGGAAACAGTTCGGGTATGCTGGGTGGCAACCAACGGACAGACAAGTTGACCACCCCGAACATGAACAGCCCCATTCTCGTTACCGGAGCCAGCCAGCGTGTCGGGCTGGCCCTGGCCCTCGAACTGGCACAGGCCGGCCATACGGTGGTCAGTGCCAGCCGCAGCATCCAGCCACAGGCAGCCCACCCCAACATCGTGCAGTTTCAGGCCGACCTGTGCCACGCGGGCGACCGCCAGGCGCTGATCGATCACCTGCACGACCGTTACGACGGACTGCGCGCCATCATCCACAACGCCTCGCTGTGGCTCGACGACGGCCTCGACAACCTCGAGACCATGTTCCGCCTGCACGTCGAAGCGCCCTACCACCTCAACCTGGCCTTGGGTGACCTGCTGGCCAAGGTGGAAAAGGCCGACATCATCCACATCTGCGACGAAACCTCTTCGCGCGGCAGTAAAAGCCACATCGGCTATGCCGCCACCAAAGCCGCACTGCAGAACATGGTGCTGTCATTCGCCGAAAAATATGCGCCCAAGGTGCATGTGAACGGTATCCTGCCCGGGCTGCTGATCCTCAAGGAAGGGGGGGACGAAGCCTACCGCCAGCAAACCCTGAAAAAGGCCCTGCTGGAATTCGAACCCGGCGCCGGCCCGCTGATCGAGACCGTCAAGTACCTGCTCGCCAGCCAGTACAGCACCGGCAGCCAGGTGGTCATCAACGGTGGCCGCCACCTGAAGAACCGCATGACTTGAGAGAAGACCATGACCCCACAACAACAGCTCGAGCTCGAGGCCGCCGCATTCCGGCGCCTGGTCGAACACCTGCAAAAGCGCACCGATGTACAGAACATCGACCTGATGAACCTGTCCGGTTTCTGCCGCAACTGCCTGTCCAAGTGGTACAAGGCCGCCGCTGACGAGCGTCAGCTGGACCTGAGCCTGGATGATGCCCGCGAAGCGGTGTACGGCATGCCCTACGCCGAGTGGAAAGCCCAATACCAGAAAGAAGCCAGCGCCGAACAACAAGCGGCGTTCGAAAAAGGAAAAACCTCGTGACTGATCTGAATACCCTGCGCGCAAGCCTGGCCAGCGGCCAACATGCATTTGCCGATACCTTGGCGTTCATTGCCGACAATTACAGCTACCAGCCGCAGGCCTTCAATAACGGCGGCGTGGAGAATGCGGCAGGGCAGAACGAAGGTTCGTGCAAAACCCTGGGCCTGGCCTTGCTTGAAGGGCTGAGCGACCAGGAAGCGCTGCTGGCCTTCGGCGAGCACTACCGTGATGTGGTGGCCACGCCTGAGGGTAGCGACCATGGCAACATCCGTGCGCTGATCAAACACGGTCTAGCGGGTGTGAAGTTTGCTGCGCAGCCGCTTGCGCGCAAGGCTTGAGATTGCCGGGGCCGCTTTGCGGCCCCACGATCCAGCGCCCACCATCAATCGATAATGGTGCCAGGCCCCCCACCTTCCAGCCTCCCCTGCCGCAACCACTGCAAGGCCACCGGCCACAGGTTTTCGCGAAACCGGTCATGGAAGAACGCGAAATGGCCAATTTCCTCGACCGAGATATCCACAGGTGCAATGCGCAAGTGCTGGCGCTCGGCACTTTGCAGATAACCCAATAAACGCTCGGTTGCCGCTACGGTCCCGAAAGGGTCGTCAGTCAGACTGATGGCCAGCGTCGCCGCACGTACCTGGGCGAACGGTAGCGCCGCCAACGCCCGCCCGCTGGGGCGGTGCTCATAACGCGGGGTACGTGTGGTCCAGTCAAGCACCACGCCGGATGGCGTGTCCTCCAGCCAACCCAGGCGCTTGCCGGGAAAGTAGCCGAATACCCGGGTCAGCAGCGGCATGACCACATGCCACTTGCCGAACAGTTGCCAGCGTTGGCTGGCCGCGTAGTCGCGCCAGTAAGCGAACTGCGCGCCGACCATCACGACCCGACGTATCTGGCCAGCCGACGGTGCCAGGCCTACTGCACAACCGCCGAAACTGTGCCCTACCACGTCCACCGGCTGACCTGGGAAATGCTCTGCCGCATGCGCCAGCATGGCTTCGAAATCCAGCCGGCCCCAGTCGCTCCAGGAGGCCTGGAACCCGCGCAGCGACGCAGGCCGGGATTCGCCGATGCCACGGTAGTCATAGGTCAGCACATCGCAGCCGTGGGCGAACAGGTAGTCGGCAAAGCGGGCGTAATAGCGGCAGCGTACCGAAGTGGCAGCGTTGATGATCACCAGCGGGCGCTTGGGGTCAGGTTGGGCGTGACGCCAGCAGAAGCCGCCGAGGCTGTATCCGTCGGCCGCAGGGTGGCGAAATGGGGTAGCGGGTTGGATGAGGCTACTCATGGCGCATTTCCTGTCGTTGTGCGCCAAAACTAGCAAAGATTTTGTAGCCTGTACCGGCCTCTTTGCGGGTGAACCCGCTCCTGCAGGGGGAGAACCTGTGGGAGCGCGCTTGCCCGCGAAGAGGCCGGTACAGGCTTACCCGATTACAGCTCGACGCAGTCGAACTTCACATCGGTGGCCACGTCTTCGTCGTAGTTGACGTCAGCGCGCTCGAAGCCGAACAGGTTGAGGAACTGCTTCTTGTAACCGGCGTAGTCGGTCAGCTCGAACAGGTTCTCGGTGGTCACCTGTGGCCACAGGGCCTTGCAGGCGTTCTGCACGTCGTCACGCAGCTCCCAGTCATCCAGACGCAGGCGACCCTTCTCGTCGACTTCTGCCGGCGCACCGTCGGTACGGTACATACGGTCGCGGTACATGCGGTCAAGCTGGTCCTGGGTGCCTTCGTGAACACCTTTCTCCTGCATGATCTTGAAGACCATCGACAGGTACAGTGGCATCACCGGGATGGCCGAGCTGGCCTGGGTAACCACCGACTTGAGCACCGCCACATTGGCGCCGCCTTTCACTTCACCGGCCAGCTTCTGGTTCAGACGCAGGGCGGTTTCATCCAGGTCCTGCTTGGCCTGGCCCAGTGCACCGTGCCAGTAGATCGGCCAGGTGATATCGCTGCCGATATAGCTGAAGGCCACGGTGCGAGCGCCTTCGGCAAGTACATTGGCGCCAGCCAGCGCATCGATCCACAGCTGCCAGTCCTGGCCACCCATGACGGTGACGGTGTCGGCAATTTCCTGCTCGGTGGCCGGCTCGATGCTGGCTTCGATGATGGTGTCCTTGTTGGTGTCGATGGCGGTCGACTTGTATGGCTGGCCGATCGGCTTGAGTGCCGAGCGGATGACTTCACCGGTCTGCGGCAGCTTGCGCACGGGCGACGCCAGCGAGTAGATGACCAGGTCGACCTTGCCACCCATTTCGTTCTTGATCAGCTCGATAACCTTGGCGCGAGCTTCGTCGGAGAAGGCGTCACCGTTGATCGACTTGCTGTACAGGCCCTCGGCCTTGGCGAACTTGTCGAAGGCAGCAGCGTTGTACCAGCCAGCAGTGCCGGCCTTGGTCTCGGTGCCTGGCTTTTCGAAGAACACGCCCAGGGTGTCGGCCTTGAAGCCGAACGCCGCCGTGATGCGGGCTGCCAGGCCGTAGCCGCTGGAAGCACCGATGACCAGGACCTTCTTCGGGCCATCCTCGCGTACGCCCAGCTTGCGGGTGGCTTCGATCTGGTCACGGACGTTGAGCTCGCAGCCCTTCGGGTGAGTCGTGGTGCAGATGAAACCGCGAACCTTAGGATGAATGATGGCCAATGTCTGTACCTCGTCAGGTTTATGCCGGGGAAGCGCCGCTTGGGGCGATTCCGATTGATCAGAGGGTGAGACTACCCCCGCAGGTTATCCGACACATATTACGGGGTGATCAGAGGGATGCAAAACCAGAGTTCTTATGTGCAGGAGGCCCACAGCTGCACGGAATCCAGATTGGCTGGTTAGAACCTTCGCCACCCATTGATTTGTTTTTCACATCAATCCGAAAGAAAAACAAACTTAACAAATAAGCCGAACCCGCCGATGCTGGCGGCACTACGCCCATTGCACGGAGAACAACAACATGAACGACGTGGTGATCGTCGCCGCAACCCGTACCGCCATCGGCAGCTTCCAGGGCGCCCTGGCCAAAGTGCCTGCGGTCGACCTCGGCGCCGCCGTGATCAAGCAACTGCTGAAACAAACCGGGCTGGACCCGGCGCAGGTCGATGAAGTCATCCTCGGCCAAGTGCTCACTGCCGGTGCCGGTCAGAACCCGGCACGCCAGGCGGCGATCAAGGCTGGCCTGCCCTTCAGCGTACCGGCCCTGACCCTGAACAAGGTCTGCGGCTCGGGCCTTAAGGCCCTGCACCTGGCCGCCCAGGCGATCCGCTGCGGCGATGCCGAGGTGGTGATTGCAGGTGGTCAGGAGAACATGAGCCTTGCCCCCTACGTGATGCCCTCCGCCCGCACCGGCCAACGCATGGGCCATGGCCAACTGATCGACAGCATGATCACGGACGGCCTGTGGGATGCCTTCAATGACTACCACATGGGCATCACTGCCGAAAATCTTGTGGACAAGTACGGCCTCAGCCGTGAGCAGCAGGATGCCTTTGCTGCCGAGTCGCAGCGCAAGGCAGTGGCGGCGATGGAGGCCGGCCGTTTCGACGCTGAAATCACCCCCATCGTGCTGCCGCAGAAAAAGGGAGAGCCCAAGGTTTTTGCCCGTGACGAGCAACCACGCCCGGACACCACCGCCGAGTCTCTGGGCAAACTGCGCCCGGCCTTCAAGAAGGACGGCAGCGTTACCGCAGGCAATGCCTCCAGCCTGAACGACGGCGCCGCCGCCGTGCTTTTGATGAGCGCAGCGAAGGCCGAGGCGTTGGGCCTGCCGGTGCTGGCGAAGATCGCCGCCTATGCCAGTGCCGGGGTAGACCCCGCGATCATGGGTATCGGTCCGGTTTCGGCGACCCAACGTTGCCTGGACAAGGCCGGTTGGCAACTGGCCGAACTGGACCTGATCGAAGCCAACGAAGCCTTTGCCGCCCAGGCGCTGGCCGTGGGCAATGCGCTGGCATGGGATGCCGAGCGGGTTAACGTCAATGGAGGGGCGATTGCCCTGGGCCACCCGATTGGTGCTTCCGGGTGCAGGGTGCTGGTGACCCTGCTGCACGAAATGATCAAACGGGATGCCCGGAAAGGCCTGGCGACCTTGTGCATTGGCGGTGGGCAAGGGGTGGCGTTGGCCATCGAGCGCTGATTGATTCAAGCAGGCCCGGCCTCTTCGCGGATAAACCCGCTCCTACACTGATCGGTGATGGACACACATCGGCGATCGGGCGCAGGCCGTTGTAGGAGCGGGTTTACCCGCGAAAGGGCCGGGCCTGCTGGCCAATTTCTGCCAGCCGTTCACTGGTGCAGCCGCCATCGTATTCGCGGGTAAACCCGCTCCTACACTGATCGGTGACGGACACACATCGGTGATTGCACGCAGGCCGTTGTAGGAGCGGGTTTACCCGCGAAAGGGCTGGACCTGCTGGCCAATTTCCACCAGCCGTTCACTGTTGCAGCCGCCACCGTATTCGCGGGTAAACCCGCTCCTACACTGATCGGTGACGGACACACATCGGTGATTGCACGCAGGCCGTTGTAGGAGCGGGTTTACCCGCGAAAGGGCTGGACCTGCTGGCCAATTTCCACCCGCTGTTCAACGTCGCAGCCGCCATCGTATTCGCGGGTAAACCCGCTCCTACACTGATCTGTGACGGACACACATCGGTGATTGCACGCAGGCCGTTGTAGGAGCGGGTTTACCCGCGAAAGGGCTGGACCTGCTGGCCAATTTCCACCCGCTGTTCAACGTCGCAGCCGCCATCGTATTCGCGGGTAAACCCGCTCCTACACTGATCTGTGACGGACACACATCGGTGATTGCACGCACGCCAATGTAGGAGCGGGTTTACCCGCGAAGAGGACGGCACAGGCAGCAATTGATCAAGCCGCGACTCGGTCCTGCTCCAGCGAAGCGGCCAGCACCGCCACTTCCTGGCACTTCTGCACGGCCAGGTCCACTGGGCTTTCCAGCAACGAACAGGCCGGCGCCAACCACAGCCGCTCACCCAGGCGCTCATGGGCCTCGTGCAGCAGCCCCAAGGTTTTGCCCAGATCGCAAGGCGAAGCGTTGCGACCGTCGACCAGGCCCAGCGACAGTACCTTGTAGGCAGGCAGGCGGTCGAGAATGGTCTGGTACTGCTCGGGCGCCTGAACCAGGTCGACGTGCAGGCCATCGACCGGCAGGTTGGCGGCCAGGCCGAGGTTGCCTTCGAGGCCACCGAAGTACGTGGCGATCAGTTTCTTCAACGGTGCGCGTTGAAGGATGTTGTAGACGCGTTCATAGGCATTCTTCCAGTCCTGAGGCAGGTCCTGGGCGAGGATTGGCTCATCGATCTGCACCCATTCAACGCCCAGGGCGGCCAGGCGGTTGAGGAGTTGGTCATACACGGGCAGCAGGCAGTCAAGCAGCTCCAGTTTGTCGAAGTCACCGTCCAGGGCCTGACCCTGCCACAGGTAGGTCAAGGGGCCGATCACTACCGGCTTGACTGCATGACCCAGAGCCTTGGCGTGCTCCACTTCTTCGAACAGTGGTTCCCAGTTCAGCAAGAACGGCTGATCGCCAGCACTAAGCACGTGGCTGCCCCAGGCGAAGTCGCCGACCGGCAACAGCTCGATGCCGGCGTCTTTCTGCACCTGCCAGTGGCGGGCACGCAGCTCGCGGTCACGGCCGATGTGTGGAAAGCCCAGGTTATGTGCCAGTGCCATGTCTTGTCCCTTCAGCATGCTTGAATGAATGAGGGGGATTCTCCAGCTGGTGGGGGTATTGAGACAAACTCATTAAATTTGAGATGAACCCAAGAAATCTTCATGATCATGCTGTCATGAACTTCGCGCTCCCATGTCTCATTCAGATCACCACCTTGCGCATCCGGACATGACCCGACTCGCCTTCTGTCGCACAATGCCACCCTGACCACACCAGGTGCCCGGCCAACATGAGCCTGCTGAAAACCGCCCTGCGCGAAAAGAACTTCGTCTGCGTCATGGAGTTCGTCCCCAAACCTTCCGCAGAACGCTTTGCCGCCATGGAAGCGATCATGGCCCGTGCGCACCTGTGCGGCTGGCCTATGACCGTGGCCATCGGTGATCGTGTCGGCAGCCCGCTGGACATGTCACCGCTGGACGCCCTCGCCTCGTTCAGCAACCCGGTGCCTGCCCTGCCGCATTTTTCAGGCAAGGATCGCGAACGCCACCACCTGCTCGCCCAACTGCAGCGCATGGACGCCGCCGGCCTCGACCAGCTGTTACTGCTGACTGGCGACCGCCTGCCCGGCCATGAACCTGGCCAGCGCCCGGTGCGTTATCTGGAATCGGTCGCCGCCCTGCAGATTGCCCGCCAGGCCTGCCCGCACTGGCTGCTGGGCGCGGCGCTGAACCCGTTCAAGTACCACGAGGAAGAAGGCGGCGCCCAGTATTTCAAGGCCGAGAAAAAGCTGGCAGCGGGGGCTGACTTCTTCACCTTGCAGCTGGGCTTCGATGCCGCCAAGCACCAGGAAGCCATACACTGGATGTACCGCCAGGCCTCACCCAAGCCCATGCTGGCCTGCCTCATGAGCCTCACCCACGGGCGCGCGACGATGCTCGACCACGTGGCCGGCGTCACTGTCACGCCCTCCATGCGCGACATGCTTGAAGCGGAGACGGCGCAGTCCAAGGCCTTTGCCCAGGCACGCAGTGTTGACCGCCTGGCCCTGCAGATTATCGGTACAAAGCTGATGGGTTACGCCGGAGTGCACCTGTCAGGGGTTCACACACTCGAACAGCTGCTGGCCCTGGAGGCCCGTATCGAGCACTGGCAAACCCAGCTTCAGTCCCTGGAGCAATGGACACCGGCCTGGCACGCCAGCTGGCAGATGCCCGGCCTGCCAGCGGTAACCTTCCATCCGCCACAGGCGGGCTGGCGCCTGGGCGAGTCACGGGTCGATGCCTCTTTCAAGGAAAAAGCCCGCTATCACCTGATGCATGGCATGCATTCACTGCTGTTCAGCCGGCGCAACGGCCTGAGCAAAGCCTTCGGTTGGGCAGTGCGCCAGCCTCTGTGGGCAACACGCGCTGGCGCACAAGTGCTGCACACGCTGGAGCGCAGTGTGAAGCGCCCGCTGGTGGGTTGCGACACCTGCGGCCGTTGCCGCCTGGAAGACACCTTGTACACCTGCCCGGAAACCTGCCCTAAAGGCCTGGCCAATGGCCCTTGCGGCGGAACCGCCCTGAACCGCTGCGAGTTCGGCGACCGCGAGTGCATCCACAGCATCAAATACCGCACCGCCAAAGCCGTGCGGCAAACCGCTGTGCTGACCGAGCGCCTGATCCCGTGCATCGAGGTCGAAACCCGCCACCGCAGCTCATGGCCGCAGTGGTTCGCAGGGCAGGCACCGCAGCGGCTCAGCCCGCAGCCATTGCCTCGAAGCCAGCCCGAATCGTAGCCTCGGGCAGTTCATCGGCAATGAACACCATCACGCTCTCGCGCGCTTCGCCTGCGGCCCACTCGGCGTCCCAGTCGAAGCCATAAAGCTTGAGCACGCCCTGGAACACCAGCTTGCGCTCCTCGCCGGCAATGTTCAGCACGCCCTTGTAGCGCAGCAGCTGTTTGCCGTGGGTTTCCAGCAGCTCGTTCATGAAGCTGCTAAGGCGGTCGATATCCAGCGGGGCTTCGGTACGCAGCACCATCGTGGAAATGCGGTCCGGGGTGGCAGGCTTGAGCACGGGTCGCAACATCGGTTTCAGGTTTACCCCAAGGTCAGGGTTGAGGTTGAAACCGCGTACATCCAGTAGTTCAGCCAGGTCGATGCAGCCGTGTTCGACCACTCGGATCGCAGCCCTGCTATTGATGCGGGCCAGGCGTTCGCGCAGGGCTTCAACCGCAGCTGGCTCGACCAGGTCGGTCTTGCTCAGCAGCAGACGATCGGCAAAGCCGACCTGGGCCTGAGCAATGGTCTGGGTCAAGTGCAGTTCGGCATGCGCGGCATCGACGAGGGTGATGATGCCATCGAGGATGTAGCGCTCACGCAGCTCCTCGTCGATGAAGAACGTTTGCGCTACCGGCGCAGGGTCGGCAAGGCCGGTGCATTCGATCACCAGGCGATCGAAGGCAATCTCCCCGGCATCCAGGCGTTCAAGCAGCAGGTAAAGAGCGCGGGTCAGGTCGCCATGGATGCTGCAGCATACACAACCGTTGGCCAAGGTCATTACCTGTACCGGCTGATCACCCAGCAGTTGGCTGTCGATGCCCGCCTCGCTGAATTCGTTTTCGATCACAGCGAGCTTCAGGCCATGCTCGGCCTTTAGCATGTGCCTGAGCAAGGTGGTCTTGCCGGCCCCGAGGAAGCCAGTGAGGACGGTTACGGGAATGGGCGTCTGCACGCAAAAATACTCCTGAATCTGAAATGACTGTGGGAGCCGGTTACCCAGGCTCCCACAGGTTTACACGTACCGCAGGCTCAACAGCACTTGGGCCCGGATTTGCCACCGTAACGTGCTTCCTGGCGTTCGCGGAAGAACGCCTCGTAGCTCATCACCGGCTTGTCCGGATGCGTTTTCTGCATGTGTTCGACATAGTTGTCGTAGTCGGGCATGCCGACCATCAGGCGGGCTGCCTGCCCCAGGTATTTTCCCAGTCGACCCAAGTCGTTGAACATGATTGCAGTCCTCTCGATTACGCGTCAGGCAGCGCCTGGAACGGGGTTTCCTTGTCGCTGCGCTCCTTGCGGCCCAGGGCGACGTAGCCGACCTTGATGGCGAAGAACAGGATGCTGAAGACCACCAGCAGGAACAAGATCGTCAGGCCCGCGTTGGTGTATGCGTTGAAGATCACGTGCTGCATCTGCCCGATGTCCTTGGCCGGGGCCAGTACCTGGCCGGCGTCCAGCGCAGTGCTGTACTTCTTGGCCAGGGCCAGGAAGCCCACAGCCGGGTTCGGGTCAAACAGCTTGATCAGGCCTGCAGCCGTGGTGCAGATCAACAGCCACACAGCCGGCAGCAGGGTGACCCAGATGTATTGCTGACGCTTCATCTTGATCAACACCACAGTACCGAGCATCAAGGCGATACCGGCCAGCATCTGGTTGGAGATACCAAACAGCGGCCACAGGGTGTTGATGCCACCCAGCGGGTCGATTACCCCTTGGTACAGCAGATAGCCCCAGAGTGCCACGCAGCCAGCGGTGGCGAGCAGGTTGGCCCCCCACGAATCGGTGCGTTTGAGCGCCGGCACGAAGCTGCCCAGCAGGTCTTGCAACATGAAGCGCCCGGCACGGGTGCCGGCGTCCACCGCGGTAAGGATGAACAGCGCCTCGAACAGGATCGCGAAGTGGTACCAGAAGGCCATGGTGTTTTCACCTGGCAACACCTGGTGAAGGATCTGCGCGATACCGACCGCCAGGGTTGGCGCACCGCCGGCACGGGCCAAGACGGTGTGCTCGCCAATGTCACGGGCGACCGCTTCGAGCTGCTCAGGTGTAATCAGGAAGCCCCAACTGCTGACCGTCTGCGCTACCGACACAACATCGGAACCGACCACGGCAGCCGGGCTGTTCATGGCAAAGTACACGCCCGGCTCGATCACCGAGGCCGCAACCATGGCCATGATGGCGACGAACGATTCCATCAGCATGCCGCCGTAGCCGATGTAGCGGGCGTTGGTTTCGTTATCCAGCAGCTTTGGCGTGGTCCCCGAGGAAATCAGCGCGTGGAAGCCGGACACCGCACCACAGGCAATGGTGATGAACAGGAACGGGAACAGGGCCCCCTTCCACACCGGCCCCGTGCCGTCGGTGAACTGGGTCAGCGCCGGCATTTTCAACTCGGGCGCGATGATCAGGATACCGATGGCCAGGCCAAGGATCGTGCCGATCTTGAGGAAGGTCGACAGGTAGTCACGCGGCGCCAGCACCAGCCATACCGGCAGCACGGCGGCGACAAAACCGTAGCCCACCAGCATCCAGGTGATCTGCACGCCAGTGAACGTGAACGCCGGGCCCCACACCGGATCCGCAGCGATCACGCCTCCCAGCCAGATGGAGGCCAGCAGCAGTACCACGCCAACGACCGAGATTTCGCCAATACGGCCCGGACGGATGTAGCGCATGTAGATGCCCATGAACATCGCGATCGGGATGGTCGCCATCACCGTGAACATGCCCCATGGGCTTTCGGCCAGTGCCTTGACCACGATCAGCGCCAGCACCGCAAGGATGATGATCATGATCAGGAAGCAGCCGAACAGGGCGATGGTACCGGGGATTCTGCCCATCTCCTCGCGCACCATGTCGCCCAGTGAGCGGCCATTGCGGCGGGTAGACATGAACAGGACCATGAAGTCCTGCACCGCACCGGCCAGCACCACGCCGGCAATCAGCCACAGCGTACCGGGCAGGTAGCCCATTTGCGCCGCGAGCACCGGCCCGACCAAGGGGCCTGCGCCGGCGATGGCGGCGAAGTGGTGACCGAAAAGAATGTGTTTGTTGGTCGGGACGTAGTCCAGGCCGTCGTTGTTGAGCACCGCCGGGGTGGCACGGCGCGGGTCGAGTTGCATCACCTTGGTGGCGATGAACAGGCTGTAGTAACGATAGGCGACCAGGTAGATGGCCACCGCCGCGACCACGATCCACAAGGCGTTGATCGCCTCGCCGCGACGCAGGGCAACCACACCCAGTGCGCAGGCACCTATGACTGCCAGCGCCAGCCACGGAATATGGCGTAGCAGGCTATTATTGTTGTTCATGGTTAGCTTCCAGCTGGTGGATTGGAAAGACCGCCCACCGAGTCTAGGGCCAGTCAAGCGGCATTGCCACACTTGCTTTGTTCTAGAGCCTCTGCGGCCACATTGCAGCACCTGATGCACGTGCAACTCTAACTATAGTCAGGACGACACCTGATGATCTATTCGAGGATCCATGCCATGAGCGATCACGACGAACGCCGCCGCTTTCAACGCATCGACTTCGATGCCCCCACCGAGCTGCGCCAGGGGCTGAACTGCTGGCCTGCAAAACTGCTGGACCTTTCACTCAAAGGCTTGCTCATCGAACGCCCGGCAGATTGGGATGCCGACCTGACGCAGGACTTCGACGCCATCATTCACCTGGGCGACGATGCCCGCGTGCAGATGCAGGTCGAACTGCGCCATGAGGAACCGGACCGTCTGGGCTTCATCTGCCTGTACATAGACCTCGACTCGATGAGCCATTTGCACCGTCTTGTGGAATTGAACGTGGCTGACAGCACCGAAATGATGCGTGAGCTGCGCGAACTCATCGAATAATGGAATCTCTTAGCTAGCTAATAGCCTTCCCGCCTGGTGTTTCTTGTCTACCCAGACAGCTTTAAGCCTGGGTAGCGTTGCTTTGTACACACCCCTCTAATACAGCTTCTGCCAAGTTGGTACGCCTTCTGCATTGGGTTCTAGCACGCCCTGCGGCCGGATCTGTTCGCGCTCCGATCAAAATATTGTATACAATTCTTGTAGCAATCATTTGTAGGAAGTGTCTACAGTAGCGGCACAACAATAAACAGAGAGCCTGCTCCATGACTACGTCCCCTAGCACGTCTCCCGCCAAGCGACCCGAGGATGAAAACCTCGGCCTTGGTGCCAACCTGGCCTATGGTCTGCAGCATGTGCTGACCATGTATGGTGGAATCGTCGCAGTACCCCTGATCCTGGGGCAGGCCGCGGGCCTGAATGGTGCCGAAATCGGCATGCTGATCGCCGCCTCGCTGTTTGCCGGTGGCCTGGCCACCCTGCTGCAGACCCTTGGCCTGCCGTTCTTCGGTTGCCAGTTGCCACTGGTACAAGGCGTGTCGTTCGCCGGTGTGGCGACCATGGGGGCGATTCTGAGCAGCGAGGGTGGCGGTGGCCTGCCTGGGGTGCTCGGGGCGGTCATGGCAGCGTCGCTGATCGGCTTTCTGATCACGCCGGTGTTCTCGCGCATCACCAAGTTCTTCCCGCCGCTGGTGACCGGCATCGTCATCACCACCATCGGCCTGACTCTGATGCCGGTTGCCGCACGCTGGGTGATGGGTGGCAACAGCGCCTCGCCGGAGTTCGGTAGCATGGCCAACATCGGCCTGGCCGGGCTGACCTTCGCCATCGTGCTGCTGCTCAGCAAGCTTGGCAACGCAACCATCTCACGGCTGTCTATCCTGCTGGCCATGGTGGTCGGCACGCTGATCGCCTGGGCATTGGGCATGACCGATTTCAGCAAGGTCAGCGAAGGCCCGATGTTCGCCTTCCCCTCGCCGTTCCACTTTGGCATGCCAGAGTTCCACATCGCCGCGATCCTTTCGATGTGCATCGTGATCATGGTGACCCTGGTGGAAACGTCGGCCGATATCCTCGCCGTGGGTGAGATCATCGACACCAAGGTGGACTCCAAGCGCCTGGGCAACGGCCTGCGCGCCGACATGGCATCTAGCATCCTGGCGCCGATTTTCGGTTCGTTCACCCAGAGCGCGTTCGCCCAGAACGTTGGCCTTGTGGCGGTGACCGGGGTCAAGAGCCGCTACGTGGTGGCTACCGGCGGCGTGATTCTGGTGGTACTCGGCCTGCTGCCAGTCATGGGCCGGGTGATTGCTGCCGTGCCTACCCCGGTATTGGGCGGCGCCGGTATCGTGCTGTTCGGCACCGTGGCGGCCAGCGGTATCCGCACCCTGTCCAAGGTCAGCTACAAGAACAACGTCAACCTGATCATCGTCGCGGCCTCGCTGGGCTTCGGCATGATCCCGATTGCCGCGCCGACCTTCTACCACCACTTCCCGAACTGGTTCGAGACCATCTTCCACTCCGGCATCAGCTCGGCGGCGATCATGGCCATCCTGCTGAACCTGATCTTCAACCACTTCACCACCGGCAACTCGGAAAACCAGTCAGTGTTCGCTGCAGCCTACGAGCGGACCATCCAGTATTCGGACATTTCCGCGCTGCGTGATGGGGACTACTTCAAGGATGGCAAGCTGTTCGATGCTGAGGGTAACGAAGTGCCGATGCTGGAACTGGACGAGCATGGCAATGAAACGGTCAGGCGCACGGCCGTTGCCGAGCACTGACTGATTGCAGGAGCGAGCTTGCTCGCTCCTGCACACTATTCGAACAATGCATCCAGCGCCTGTTCCAGGCGGGTAACGGCAATCACCTGCAACCCCGCCGGCGCTTCTTTCGGCGCATTGCCCTTGGGTACGATGGCACGCTTGAAGCCGTGCTTGGCCGCTTCCTTCAAGCGCTCCTGGCCACTGGGCACCGGCCGTACCTCGCCCGACAAGCCAATCTCGCCAAACACCAGCAAACCATGGGCCAGTGGCCGGTTACGCAGGCTGGACATCACCGCCGCCAGCAGCGCCAGGTCCGAAGCCGTTTCCAGCACCTTCACCCCGCCGACCACGTTGAGAAACACATCCTGGTCATGGGTCGGGATGCCGCCATGACGGTGGAGTACCGCCAACAACATGGCCAGGCGGTTCTGATCCAGGCCCAAGGTCACCCGCCGCGGGTTGGCCAGATGGCTATCGTCGACCAGCGCCTGCACCTCGACCAGCATTGGCCGGGTCCCCTCCCAGGTTGCCATCACCACGCTACCCGGCACCTCTTCCTGAGTACGGTTGAGGAAGATCGCCGACGGGTTCGATACCTCCTTGAGGCCACGATCGGTCATGCCGAACACGCCCAGTTCGTTGACCGCGCCAAAGCGGTTCTTGACCGCCCGCAGCAAGCGCAGACGGCCATCGGACTCACCTTCGAAATACAGCACAGTGTCGACCATGTGCTCCAGCACCCTCGGGCCAGCCAGCGAGCCTTCCTTGGTCACGTGGCCGACCAGAAAGATTGCCGTACCGCTTTGCTTGGCGTAGCGCACCAGCAACGCTGTGCTTTCGCGCACCTGAGCCACGCCGCCCGGGGCCGATTGCAACTGCTCGGTGAAAATGGTCTGGATCGAGTCGATCACCATTACCCTCGGCTTCTCGACCCGCGCCGTGGCAATGATCGTCTCGATGCAGGTTTCGGTCATCACCTTGAGCTGGTCCTGAGGTAGCCCCAGCCGCCGGGAGCGCATGGCCACCTGCTGCTGCGACTCCTCCCCTGTGACATACAGTGCCGGCATGCCCACGGCGATGTTGCACAAGGTCTGTAGCAAAATGGTCGATTTGCCGATGCCGGGGTCACCGCCGATCAGCACCACCGAGCCATCCACCAGGCCGCCGCCCAGCACGCGGTCCAGTTCGGTGCTGCTGGTCGTGAAACGCGGGATTTCCTCAACACTGACTTCGGCCAGGGTCTTGATCTGCGCCTGCTGTCCCGTCCAGCCAGCGCGGCCACTGCTGGGTGCAGCAGCGCCGCCGCTTTCGATCATGGTTTCGACCAGGGTGTTCCAGGCCCCGCATTCGCCGCACTGGCCAGCCCATTTGGGGAAAGTCGCGCCGCATTCGGTGCAGCCATACAAGCGCTTAGCCTTGGCCATGGGTGGGGTCTCCTGGAAAAATTCGCCATGATAGCCGAGCAGGACGTGTCTCGAACGCCTCGGGATGCGACAAAACTATTCGTTCTAACTGCAGTCAGTAGCCCTGAACACAACGCATGAAGCGTTTTAGTGGCTTACACTGCCTTAACCTTACCTTTTGTTACAAGGAACCAAACATGGGCATGCTCAACGAGTTCAAGGCTTTCGCAGTCAAAGGCAATGTCGTCGACATGGCGGTCGGTATCATCATCGGCGCGGCCTTCGGCAAGATCGTCTCGTCCTTCGTCGGCGACGTGATCATGCCGCCACTGGGCCTGCTGATCGGTGGCGTGGACTTCAGCGACCTGGCCATTACCCTGAAGGCTGCCGAAGGTGACGTGCCAGCGGTGATGCTGGCGTATGGCAAGTTCATCCAGACCGTGATCGACTTCGTGATCGTGGCCTTTGCCATCTTCATGGGCGTGAAAGCAATCAACAAGCTCAAGCGTGAAGAAGCCGTGGCGCCGACTACGCCGCCTGTGCCTTCGGCTGAAGAGACGCTGCTGACCGAGATCCGCGATTTGCTCAAGACGCAGAACCAGAACCGCTTGCCTTGAAGTTGCCGGGGCCGTTGTGGGGGCGGGCATGCCCGCCCCCACAACGGCCCCCAGTAGTCTTACCAGTAGTTCTCGACTGCTACCTGCCCGGGCCGCTTGCTCAGGCTCAGTTGCAGGTCTCGCGCCTTGAGGACCTTGCGGGTTTCGTCGATCATTTCCGGGTTACCGCAGAGCATCACCCGCGAATGCTCTGGTGACAGTTCAAGCCCCGCCGCCTTCTCCAGCTCGCCATTCTCGATCAACGTGGTAATGCGCTGATTCAACGCACCCGGGTGCTGTTCACGGGTCACCACGGGAATGAACTGCAACTTGCCCGCGTACTCAGCCAGATAATCGCGCTGTTCCAGCCCGGCAATTTCATCCACATAGGCCAGCTCCTTGGCTTCGCGCACTGAATACACCAGCTTGATGCTGTCGAAGCGCTCCCAGGCTTCGAAGTCCTGCAGGATCGACATAAAGGGCGCGATGCCGGTACCGGTAGCCAGCAACCACAGGTCACGACCACCGACGAAGCGGTCGAGGGTGAGGAAACCGAACGCCTGGCGGTCGATCAGCAACGTATCGCCTGCCCCCAAACGGCTCAACTCACTGGTGAACTCACCACCTGGCACCACGATGGAAAAGAAATCCAGATACTCATCATGAGGCGCGCTGACCATGGAATAGGCGCGCCACACCACGCTACCATCGGCCTTGGTCACACCTAGCCGGGCGAATTGGCCGGAACGGAAGCGGAACCCCGCATCGCGCGTGACCCGCAGGCTGAAGAGGTTCGGCGTCAGTGGCTGAACATCGAGCAGTGTCTGGCGGGTGAACTTTTCGGCGCTAGCGGTCATATCGGGCTCCAGGGTTGGCGTGTGCACAGTGTCGCCTAAAGTGGCCAGGATAAAAACCACCGCTTTGTAGGGCCTCATGAAGTGCAATCGGGCCAAAGTCGCAGAAATTCCTGATCGCTATAACAAAAAATTCCCAACAGGATGGTAGGTCTTTTCCTACAATCTTCCGGGTACTCAAACGGATTGGATTCTGCGCGCATCAAGGAGTGCTTCAGATGTATCACTGGAAACCTGAACATCTTCATGCATTCGTCAGCGAACGCAGCCCACAAAAGCTATTCGACATCGCAGTCCATCTGGCTCGGGACCTGGACATGGATTACCTTGGGCTGAACATCCGCATTCAGATCGCTACGCAAACGCCAAAGCTGTACCTCTACAGCAACTACCCAAGTGAGTGGATCGAGCGCTACCAGCGCGACGACTTCTACAAGCAGGACCCGGCAGCGAACCTGAGCCACAGCTCCACGACACCGGTGCTCTGGACCGATGAACTGTACAAGGAAGCCCCGCAATTTCGCGAAATGGCCTGCCAGCATGGCCTGCGCCACGGCTGGACACAGTCGCTTCACGATCAGCAGCACAACGAAAGCCAGATCAGTGTCGCTCGGCCAAACGGCCACATCGATGCGTTCGAGCTGTACGACAAAGCCGGTAGTGTGCAGTGGCTGTGCCACACCCTTCACGCGGTACTGGGCGAGCACCACCTGAACGCGCTGTGCCCACCGCAACCGAAAATGAGCGAGCGTGAACTGGAAGTGCTGAAATGGTCTGCCGCCGGCAAGACCGCTGCCGATGTTGCCTGCATCCTCTCGCTGTCGCAAAGCACGGTCAACTTCCATATCCGCAGCGTGATCACCAAGACCAATGCAGCCAACAAAGCCGGAGCCATCGCCATTGCCGCCTTGCGTGGCTGGATCTGACCTTCAAACCTGCGACCTTGGGCAAAGCCCTGTAGAATCGTCCGGCAAAGCCCGGCGCGAACCGCAGCGGGCAGTTTCGTACCCGAGCCAGACGCCATGCCCCTGTTGACCACCCCCTACGCCGAACTCGACCTGATCCGCCAGCCGGAGCAGGCCAACGACCCGCTGCAGGCTTTCGATGCCGCCGACGAGTACCTGCTTGCGCAGTTACACGATCAGGCACCTGACGCCAATTGCCGGGTACTGGTGCTCAATGACAGCTTCGGTGCCCTGGCCGCAAGCCTTGCGGGCCAGCTGCAGGTGGTCAGCAGCGGTGACTCGCACCTGGGGCACCTGGCCCTGGAAAAAAACCTGGCGCGCAATGGCCTGCCATTCGACAGTGTCCCGTTCGTACCAGCCAGCCAACACTGGCAAGGCCCGTTCGACCGGGTGCTGGTGCGTGTACCCAAGACCCTGGCCCTGCTCGAAGAACAACTGATCCGCCTGCAAGGCCAGCTGGCCCCCGGTGCGCAGGTGATTGCCGGGGCGATGATCAAGCACCTGCCACGGGCGGCCGGCGACCTGATGGAGAAGTACATCGGCCCCGTACAGGCTTCGCTGGCGCTGAAAAAGGCCCGCTTGCTGACAGCAACGGTTGCCGAGCGGCCGCACGCCAAGTCCCCCTACCCTAGCCGCTACCGCCTCGACGTGCCGGCACTGGAATTGGTCAACCACGCCAACGTGTTCTGCCGTGAAGGCCTGGATATTGGTACCCGGGCATTCCTCCCTCATCTGCCACGCGACCTTGGCCGTGCACGGGTGGCTGACCTGGGCTGCGGCAATGGCGTACTCGCGATTGCCAGCGCCCTGGCCAACCCGGACGCCGAGTACACCCTGGTCGACGAGTCGTACATGGCGGTGCAATCAGCACAGGAGAACTGGCAGTCCGCGTTGGGCGAGCGCCCGGCGACCTTCGTCGCGGCCGATGGCCTGGCCGGGCTGGAGAAACAGTCGCTGGACGTGGTGCTGTGCAACCCGCCGTTCCACCAACAGCAGGTGGTCGGTGATTTCCTGGCCTGGCGCATGTTCCAGCAGGCGCGTGAAGCGCTGGTGGTAGGCGGGGCGCTGTATATCGTGGGTAACCGGCACCTGGGCTATCACAGCAAGCTGGCGCGGTTGTTCCGCGGCGTTGAGCAGGTGGCGGCTACGCCCAAGTTCGTAATCCTGAAAGCCCGCAAGTAGGAGCGGGCTTGCCCGCGAACACCGGCAACGCCGGTGCCATCTAGCGCGTTGCCTGCTTCGCGGGCAAGCCCGCTGCCGCTCTTTATCAATGTGTGGTCAATCCCGCCGCCCCCATGAACAGCCGCATCACCCAGGCCGCCACACCCAGCGCTGCCACGCTCATCGCCCAGATCAGCAACAGCCAACCCAGTCGCTGCCACAGCGGTTTCTTTTCTTCCAAGCCATGCTTGCCAGTCATCATGCGGCCCTCCTAGTGATAGCCGTCTTCGTGGGTCACCTTGCCGCGGAACACGTAGTAGCTCCAGAAGGTATACATGAGGATAAACGGCAGGATGAACAGGGTACCCACCAGCATGAAGCCCTGGCTTTGCGGTGGCGCTGCGGCATCCCAGATCGAGATCGACGGCGGGATGATGTTAGGCCACAGGCTGATTCCCAAGCCGCTGTAGCCAAGGAAGATCAATACCAGAGTGAGCAGGAACGGCGTGTAGTGCGCGTTGCGCGCCACCGCTTTGAGCAACCCGTAGAACGTCACCAGCACCAGCAGCGGTACCGGCATGAACCAGATCAGATTGGGCATGCTGAACCAGCGGTCGGCAATCTGCGGGTAGGCGATTGGCGTCCACAGACTGACGATACCGATCACCACCAGCAGCACCAGCGCCAGCGGCCGGGCCATATCGTGCATCTTCTGTTGCAGCGGCCCTTCGGTCTTCATGATCAGCCAGGTACAACCCAGCAGGGTGTAGGCCACGATCAACCCCAGCCCGCAGAACAGGCTGAACGGTGTCAGCCAGTCCAGGGTGCCACCGGCAAAATGCCGGTCGACCACCTTGAAGCCCTCCAGGAACGCGCCAAGCGCCACGCCCTGGAAGAAGGTGGCGATCAGCGAACCCCAGATGAAAGCCTTGTCCCAGATGTGCCGCTTGTCGGCCTTGGCCTTGAAGCGGAACTCGAAGGCCACGCCTCGGAAAATCAGGCCGATCAGCATCAGGATCAGGGGCAGGTACAGGGCCTCAAGGACCACGGCATAGGCCATCGGGAAGGCCCCGAACAGTCCGGCACCGCCCAGGATCAACCAGGTTTCGTTGCCATCCCATACCGGCGCGACAGTGTTCATCATGACATCACGGTCCTGCTCGCCCTTGACGAAGGGGAAGAGCATGCCGATCCCCAGGTCGAATCCGTCCATCACCACGTACATCATGACGCCGAAGATGATGATCACGGCCCAGATCAGTGGAAGGTCGATACCCATGGTTCAGTTCCCCTCGTTCAGGCTGGCAGAGGTGGCCTCGCGGCCATCATCGGCGGCGGACAAAGGCCGTGCCGGCGTGCGTTTCTGGCCTGGGCCTCCCGGTGTGTGCTCGTCACCCTCGCCGGTCTGCGGCCCTTTGCGCACCAGGCGCATCATGTAGCCAAGGCCGGTGCCAAACAGGGCGAAGTACACCACCACGAACGCCACAAGGGTGAAGCCGAGCTGGGCGTAACTGTGGTTGGAAACACCGTCCGCCGTGCGCATCAGGCCGTACACCACCCAGGGCTGGCGGCCAATTTCGGTGGTGAACCAACCGGCCAGTAGCGCGACCAGCCCGGATGGGCCCATCCACAGCGCCACATACAAGAACGGTCGCGAACTGTACAGCGTGCCGCGTTTGCGCAACCACAGGCTCCACAGGCCGACGAAGATCATCAGGAAACCAAGCCCGACCATGATCCGGAACGACCAGAATACGATGGTCGAGTTAGGCCGGTCCTCGGGCGGAAACTCCTTCATCGCCGGCACCTGCTTGTCCAGGCTGTGGGTCAGGATCAGGCTGCCGAGCGCCGGGATCTCGATCTTGAACCGGGTAGTCTCAGCCTTCATATCGGGAATGCCGAACAGGATCAGTGGAGTCGGCTCACCGGGCACGTTCTCCCAATGGCCTTCGATCGCGGCAATTTTTACCGGCTGGTGCTTGAGTGTATTGAGGCCGTGGAAATCGCCGATCACTGCCTGAATCGGGGCGACGATCAGTGCCATCCACATGGCCATCGACAGCATCTTGCGAACGGCCGGGTTGTCACGCCCGCGCAGCAGGTGCCAGGCCGCCGAGGCACCGACGAAGAACGCGGTGGAAACGAACGCAGCAGTGGCCATGTGCATCAGGCGGTAGGGGAAGGAGGGGTTGAACACCACCGCAAACCAGTCCACCGGCACCACCCGACCATCGATGATCTCGTGACCTTGCGGGGTTTGCATCCAGCTGTTCGAGGCAAGAATCCAGAAGGTCGATACCAATGTACCGAGCGCAACCATGACTGTGGAGAAGAAGTGCAGGCCACGGCCGACGCGATTCCAGCCAAACAGCATGACGCCCAGGAAGCCGGCCTCGAGGAAGAACGCAGTCAGTACTTCATAGGTGAGCAGCGGGCCGGTGACGGCGCCGGCAAAGTCGGAGAAGCGGCTCCAGTTGGTGCCGAACTGGTAAGCCATGACCAGGCCGGAGACGACGCCCATGCCGAAGTTGACGGCGAAGATCTTCGACCAGAAGTGATAGAGGTCACGGTAGACCTGGTTGTGGGTCCGCAGCCAGAGGCCTTCAAGGACTGCCAGGTAGCTCGCCAGGCCAATGGTGATGGCCGGGAACAGGATGTGGAACGATACGGTAAAGGCAAACTGCATTCGGGCGAGCTCTAAGGCCTCTATTCCGAACATGGTGCTTCCTCTTCAGATAATCCGGCGTCCGGGCTTGTGGCCCCAGTCGCCCACTGCCCCCACTGGGTCGAGTACGGCGTGTTGGAATTGTTCTGTTCGATCGCAGGGATTCCGGCCAGACGGCCATTTCATTGATCTGGAACGATTGACCCAGATCAATGAATGCTAGGAAGCATAGTCCCGAATGGCCCGGTGGGCCGTGTGGTGGATTGCCGCGTGACCTGTTGCCTCACCCTCTTTGATTAACAATAGAAAAGTGCCGCGCCGTGCAAACAGTAACTGTTTGTTACAAACAGATGATACGCTGCGCCCCCCCTCTACTGCGCCGAGGCCCCTGGTTTCCGATGTCCGATTCCGCACCGCAGTTGTTGCGTCACCATCGTCCTTTTCTGGCCTTCTGGCTGGCTCGCGTGTTCACCGCCAGCGGCTTCCAGATGCTCACCGTGGCCATCGGCTGGCACCTCTACCAATTGACCGGCAACGTACTGGACCTGGGCCTTGTCGGCCTGGTCGAGTTCGCCCCACGGGTGCTGTTCATGTTGCACACCGGCCATGTCGCCGACCGCTATGACAGGCGCAAGGTCGCCGCCTTGTGCCAGAGCCTTCAGGGCCTGATTGCCCTGGCGCTGGCGCTGGGCAGTGCCACCGACAACGTTACCCGCGAACTGATCTTTGCCCTGGCCTTCCTGCTCGGCGCCAGCCGCTCGTTCGAAATGCCGGCAACCCAGGCGCTGTTGCCCAATGTGGTACCGGCCGGGCTGTTCCCGCGGGCAGTGGCGGCGTCGGCCTCGGCCACCCAGTCGGCGACCATCGTGGCGCCGGCGGTGGGCGGTTTCCTGTATGCCTTTGGCAGCATGTGGGTGTATGGCCCGACGGTGGCCCTGTACGCCATTGCCTGCGTGCTGACCCTGAGCCTGCAGGCGCGTGGCCAGGTCGCCCAGCGCGGGCGCGCCAGCATCGAGTCGCTGCTGGCTGGCATCCGCTTCATTCGCAGCCGGCCCGACATCCTCGGCGCCATCTCGCTCGACCTGTTCGCCGTATTGCTGGGTGGGGCCACCGCGTTGCTGCCGGTATTTGCCAAGGACATCCTGCTGACCGGCCCGATGGGCCTTGGCCTGTTGCGCTCGGCGCCAGCGGTGGGTGCGTTGCTGATGTCACTCTGGCTGGCGCGCTTCCCGTTCCAGCGCAACGTCGGGCGGACGATGTTCACTGCGGTCGGCGTGTTCGGCGTGGCGACCATCGCCTTCGGCCTGTCGACCTCCTTCTGGTTCTCGCTGGCAGTACTGGTGGTACTGGGTGCGGCAGACATGATCAGCATGGTCATTCGCAGTTCGTTCGTACAGCTGGAGACACCGGATGAAATGCGTGGGCGGGTGAGCGCAGTGAACGGCTTGTTCATCGGTGCCTCGAACCAGCTCGGCGAGTTCGAATCGGGGGTGACCGCGCACTGGTTTGGTACAGTGCCGGCGGTGGTGCTGGGCGGGGTGGGCACCTTGGTGGTGACCGGGGTGTGGATAAAACTGTTCCCTACCCTGGCCAAGCGGGATCGGTTGCATAGCGGGTGATCGTTACCTGTGCCAGCCTTTTCGCGGGCATGCCCCGCCTACAGGGGACCTTACCCGCGAAGAGCAAGAAAAACCCATTCCCCAACGGCCATAGGCCCCCGCCATGCATGCTGGTATGATGCGCGGCTTTTTTCCTCCCCACACAAAACCACGGCATCCGGTACGGTCTGTGCTTTGCTGATGGGGTCGATACATTCATGGCGCCGGGGGCGCCTTGGGGAGCGGGCATGCTGGAAAGGCTGTTTCAACTAAGAGCACACAACACCAACGTGCGCACCGAGATTCTCGCGGGCGTCACCACCTTCCTGGCCATGGCCTACATCCTGTTCGTCAACCCGAGCATCCTCGGCGAGACCGGCATGGACAAGGGCGCGATCTTCGTCGCCACCTGCCTGGCAGCGGCCATCGGCTCCGCCACCATGGGCCTGATTGCCAACTACCCGATCGCCCTGGCACCGGGCATGGGCCTGAACGCGTTCTTCACCTACACCGTGGTGCTGCACATGGGCCACACCTGGCAGGTGGCGCTGGGTGCCGTGTTCCTGTCTGCGGTGATGTTCTTCCTGCTGTCGATCTTCCGCATTCGCGAGTGGATCGTGAACAGCATTCCGCTGCCGCTGCGTTCGGCGATTGCCGCCGGTATCGGCCTGTTCCTAGCACTGATCGCCCTGCATAACGCTGGCATCGTCGTCGATAACCCAGCCACTTTGGTGGGCATGGGCGACCTCAAGCAGCCCTCGGTGATTCTCGCCACGCTGGGCTTCTTCCTGATCGTCGGCCTTGAGTCGCTGAAGGTGCGCGGCGCGGTATTGATCGGCATCCTGGCCGTCACCGTCGCGTCGATCGCCATGGGCGTCACGCCGTTCGGCGGGATCGTGTCGATGCCACCTTCGCTGGCACCCACCTTCCTGCAGCTGGACATCGCCGGTGCCCTCGATGTGGGCCTGATCAGCGTGATCTTCGCGTTCCTGTTCGTCGACCTGTTCGACAACTCCGGCACCCTGATCGCCGTGGCCAAGCGCGCCGGCCTGATGGGCAAGGACGGCCACATGCCGAAGATGGGCCGCGCCCTGATCGCCGACAGCACCGCCGCCATGGCCGGCTCCCTGCTGGGCACCTCGACCACCACCAGCTACATCGAATCTGCTGCGGGTGTGAGCGCCGGTGGCCGTACCGGCCTGACTGCCATCGTGGTTGCCGTGCTGTTCCTGCTGGCGCTGTTCTTCGCCCCGCTGGCCGGTAGCGTACCGGCCTTCGCCACGGCCCCGGCGCTGCTGTTCGTCGCCGTGCTGATGGCCTCGGGCCTGGCAGAAATAAACTGGGACGACGTGACCGAAGCCGCGCCGGTTGTCGTGACCGCCCTGGCCATGCCGCTGACCTACTCGATCGCCAATGGTATCGCCTTCGGCTTCATCGCCTGGACCGCCGTCAAACTGATTTCCGGCCGCCGTCGCGACCTGAACCCGGCCCTGGTGATCCTTTCCATCCTGTTCGTCATCAAGCTAGGCTGGTTCAACGCATGAGTGCTGCTTTCGACCCCTCCTCCTACGCGACCCAGCTGGATGCCAAAGTGGCCCGGCTGCGCGAGCTGCTGGCGCCGTTCGGCGCGCCGGAGCCGACTGTTTTCGACTCACCGCGCGAGCATTACCGCCTGCGCGCCGAGTTCCGCCTGTGGCGCGAGGATGGCCAGCGCCATTACGCCATGTTCGCCCCGGGCGAGAAGCACAAGGCAATCCTGATCGACGATTTCCCCATTGCCAGCCAGCGCATCAATGCATTGATGCCACGCCTGAAAGCGGCCTGGCAGGCCAGCGAAGAACTGGGCAATCGCCTGTTCCAGGTAGAGTTCCTCACCACCCTGGCTGGCGATGCAATGATCACGATGTGCTATCACCGCCCGCTGGACGAGGCTTGGGAAGTGGAAGCCCGGCAACTGGCTGACGCGCTGGGCGTGAGCGTCATTGGCCGTTCCAAGGGCAAGCGCCTGGTAATCGGCCGTGACTACGCGGTGGAAAAACTCGATGTGGCTGGCCGCGTGTTCAGTTACCGCCAGCCGGAGGGTGCGTTCACCCAGCCCAACGGCGCAGTGAACCAGAAGATGCTCAGCTGGGCCTTCGAGGCCATTGGCGAGCGTGAGGATGACTTGCTGGAGCTGTATTGCGGCAACGGCAACTTCACCCTGCCGCTGGCCACGCGTGTACGCCAGGTGCTGGCCACCGAAATCAGCAAGACATCGGTCAATGCCGCACTGAGCAACCTCGACGAGAACGCTGTGGATAACGTGCGGCTGGTACGTTTGTCGGCAGAGGAACTGACCCAGGCACTGAATGAGGTGCGGCCGTTCCGGCGCCTGGAAGGCATCGACCTGAAGAGTTATCAGTTCGGTACAGTGTTCGTCGACCCTCCGCGTGCGGGGATGGACCCAGATACCTGCGAGCTGACCCGTCGTTTCGAACGCATCCTGTACATCTCGTGCAACCCGGAAACACTGGCAGCGAACATTGCCCAGTTGCAGGACACCCACCGCATCGAGCGCTGTGCATTGTTTGACCAGTTCCCGTATACCCACCATATGGAAAGCGGGGTTCTGCTGGTTCGGCGCTGATCGTTGTATCGCCGGGGCTGCTTTGCAGCCCATTCGCGGGCAAGCCCGCTCCCACATTGATCGGCGTCGGTGTACGCAGATCGTTGTAGGAGCGGGCTTGCCCGCGAATGGGCCGCAGAGCGGCCCCAAGCTTCACCTCAGAAGTCGAAGAAGACTGTCTCCCCTTCCCCCTGAATGCGGATATCGAAGCGATATGCCGTCTTCCCATCCACTTCACAACGCTTGGCAATCAAGGTTTCACGCCGCTGCGGCTGCTCGATCAGGTTGAGCACCGGGCACTTGGCGTTGGCCTGGGCCTCATCATCGAAATACAGACGCGTGTGCAGGTGGATGTTGATGCCACGGGCAAACAGGCTGATGTTGATGTGCGGTGCCATCGGCACGCCAGCAGCGTTGTTCACCACACCCGGCTTGACCGTGTACAGCGTCCACTCACCGGCATCGAAAGTGGTAGCCGTGCGGCCAAAGCTGTTGAAGACGTTTTCCAGGTTGTAGGCATCCTGGTACTCACCGTTGGCGTCGGCCTGCCACACTTCCAGGAACGAATCGCGCACCAGGTGGCCGTTCCCGTCATATACGTGGCCGATCAGCAGAATGTGCTCGCCCGGGGCGTCCGGCTTGGCCAGGCAGTTCCAGATTTCCTGGTCGCGGGTCGGATTGCCGGCGGCTTCCAGGGCCAGGCCGATGTGCACGTAAGGGCCGGCAGTCTGCGAAGGGGTTTCCGGCAGCAGTTCGATTGGCATGGCGGGGTCCTCAGCAGTTTTCGAAGTGGGTCTTGCGCTGGCCGCGCAGCACGATGTCGAAGCGGTAGGCCAGGCAGTCCATCGGGTTGGCGTTGCTCATGTCGAGCTTGGCGATCAACTGCTGCACGGCTTGCGGGTTGGCGATCGACTTGACGATCGGGCACATCGGGATCAGCGGGTCACCCTCGAAATACAACTGAGTAATCAGCTTGGTAGCGATCGACGGGCCACTGATGGCGAAGTGGATATGCGCCGGGCGCCAATCGTTCGGGCCGTTGCGCCATGGGTACGGGCCCGGCTTGATGGTGCGGAAGCTGTAGTAGCCGTCGCGGTCGGTCAGGCATCGGCCAACACCACCGAAGTTCGGGTCCAGTGGCGCCAGGTAGCGGTCGTTCTTGTGGCGATAGCGGCCGCCGGCGTTGGCTTGCCACATCTCCACCAAGGTGTTCGGCACAGGCTTGCCGTACTGGTCGACGACACGGCCGGCGACGATGATGCGCTCGCCGATTGGCAGGCCACCGTTATTGAAATTCAGTAGCAGATCATGGTCGTGGGCGCCGAAGCCCAGGTGGGAAAAGTCTGGACCAGTGGTTTCGCTGATCGACTGCGGAATGCTGACCAGTGCCTGGCGCGGCGAGCGGGCAACGGACGTCTTGTAGTCAGGCGTAAGGGCTTTAGGGTGCCAGTTGCGATCACGGATCACGAAGCGGCTGTTGTCCTGGGCGGGCATGCCGGTTTCCTCTCTTGGAATTGTGAGAACGCCTGGGCGTGGCAGGCGGACTTGCAGTTTCCGGCAGACGGTACGTGATGAATACTGAAATCGACCACCTGATCCATAACCAAATGGTTATGGATCAACACCTCAGCCTGACACGTACCGCCTTCGTGAACTAATCTTTGTCTTCTTGTTTCACGCTCGGGAGAGCATTCATGGAATGGCGAAAAGGCCGACGCAGCGACAACGTGGTCGATGCCCGAGGCGAAGGTAGTGGCGGCGGCATGCGTTTCGGCGGCGGCAAGGGGCTGGGCCTCGGGGCGATCCTGCTGATCGTCGGTATCGGCTGGCTCACCGGCCAGGACCCGTTGCAGATTCTTGGCCAGCTTGCCGGCCAGATGGAGCAGCAACAACAGCAGACGGCGCCCAGTGGTGCGGGCGGCAAGGCGCCACCGGCTAACGACCAGCAAGCCGAGTTCGTTGCCTCTGTGCTGGGCGACACCGAGGACACCTGGAAAGCGCTCTTTGCCGAAGCCGGCAAGCAATACCGCGACCCCAAACTGGTGCTGTTCAGCGGCCAGGTCAACTCGGCCTGTGGTTTTGCCTCGGCAGCGGTCGGGCCGTTCTATTGCCCCGCGGACCAGCGGGTGTATCTGGACATGTCGTTCTTCCGCGAAATGGAAACCCGCTTCGCTGCAGCTGGCGACTTCGCCCAGGCCTACGTGATCGCCCACGAAATCGGCCACCATGTGCAGACACTGCTGGGGGTTTCGGCCAAGGTTGATGCCGCACGACGCGCCGGCCAGCGCATGGAGGGCGACAACGGCCTGTTGGTGCGCCAGGAGTTGCAGGCCGACTGCCTGGCCGGCGTATGGGCCTATCAGGCGCAGAAACGCCTGAACTGGCTGGAGCCAGGCGATGTCGAGGAAGCCCTGAATGCGGCCAATGCCATTGGCGACGACCGCCTGCAGCAGCAAAGCCGCGGGCGCGTGGTGCCGGACTCGTTCACCCACGGCACCTCGGCGCAGCGGGTGCGCTGGTTCAAGACCGGGTTTGCCGAAGGTGAAGTGAACCGCTGCGATACCTTCAGCGCGCGCACCCTCTGATACCCGG
Organism: Pseudomonas putida; assembly: GCA_041879295.1. Taxonomy (NCBI): domain Bacteria; kingdom Pseudomonadati; phylum Pseudomonadota; class Gammaproteobacteria; order Pseudomonadales; family Pseudomonadaceae; genus Pseudomonas; species Pseudomonas putida. The sequence continues at coordinate 4,847,288 of CP047152.1, forward strand.
TCCAACAGCGAACGAGTGAAAGCGCGTGCTGATGTTTTTGCTGAAAAAGCGTTTCAGCTTCCTCAATCATTGCCGATAACACCTGCACGAATCAGCGGGCATCCAGAACAATAACGCCTGGCGATCGAAGATCAAGAGAGCGAAATCAACTTCTGGAGAGCGTGCATGAACAGCTGGTTCGCCAACATCAGCGTCAATCTTAAACTCGGCCTGGGCTTTGGCCTGGTGCTGGTCCTCACCGGCCTGCTGGCCCTCACCGGCTGGACCAGCCTGGGCAGCCTGATCGACCGCAGCAACTGGATGGGCGACATCGGCCAGTTGAACAAGGACCTCACCAATCTGCGCATTGCGCGCCTGCAGTACATGATTGCCAACGGCGACGATACCGCCGCCGCCAACACCCTGGCCAAGCTGGACGCATTCAGCAAGCAGCAGGCCTACCTGGCCACCACTTTCAAAAGCCCGGAGAATGTCAAGCTGCTGGGTGAGCTGGGCGAAACCATCAGCGCCTACAAGCTGTCGCTGAACAAGATGCGCCAGGGCTACGACGCCACCCGCGCGGCGCGCGTTTCCATGGACAAATCGGCCATCCTCGCCGACCAGGCCATGGATGCGCTCAGCCAGGAAGTGATGGCTCGCCCCGAGGCTGACAGCGTGCGCCTGGCCCAATACCAACTGATCAGCAAGGCCCGCCAGCAACTGCTGCAGGTGCGTATTGATGTGCGTGGTTACATCGCCGAAAACAGCAGCGCCAACGAACAGGCCGCGCTGCGCCAGTTGGATGCAGCACTGGCCGATACCGACAACCTCAAGCGCCAGCTGCCCAGCGAAGACGCGCGCCTGCAGCAGTTCGAAAACGCGGTACTGGCCTATCGTGACGCGGTACGCCAGTTCCGCGACGCGGTTGCCAACATCACCACCTCGCGCGCCGAAATGACCGTGCAGGGCGCCGACATCGTCAAGCGCAGCGACGCGCTGTACCAGATCCAGCTAGAGCGCCGTGACATCGAGAGTACCCAGGCCCGTAGCCTGCAGGCCATTGCCACACTGCTGGCGCTGCTGGTCGGCGTGCTGGCGGCGGTACTGATCACCCGCCAGATCACTCGCCCCTTGCAAGACACCCTGGCGGCCGTGGAAAAGATCGCCAGCGGCGACCTTACCCAGCACATGCGCGTCACCCGCCGCGACGAACTGGGTGTGCTGCAGCAAGGCATCGCGCGCATGGGCACCACCCTGCGCGAGCTGATCAGCGGCATCCGCGATGGCGTCACCCAGATCGCCAGCGCCGCCGAAGAGCTGTCGGCAGTCACCGAACAGACCAGCGCGGGCGCCAACAGTCAGAAGGTCGAGACCGACCAGGTGGCCACCGCCATGCACGAAATGGCCGCCACCGTACAGGAAGTGGCGCGCAATGCCGAGCAGGCCTCACATGCAGCCACCGGTGCAGATGACGAAGCTCGGGCCGGCGACCGCGTGGTAGGCGAAGCGATTGGCCAGATCGAACGCCTGGCCGAAGACATGCACCGCTCTACCGAGGCGATGAACCTGCTGCAGCAGGAAAGCCAGAAGATTGGTAGCGTGATGGACGTGATCAAGTCGGTGGCCGAACAGACCAACCTGCTGGCGCTCAACGCGGCGATCGAGGCGGCACGCGCCGGCGAGGCAGGCCGTGGCTTTGCCGTGGTTGCCGACGAAGTGCGCGGCTTGGCCCAGCGCACGCAAAAGTCTACCGAAGAGATCGAAGAGCTGATTGCCGGCCTGCAGCACGGTACCCAGCAAGTGGCGAGTGCCATGGAGGGCAGCCGTACCCTGACCGACAGCAGCGTCGAACTGGCGCGCAAGGCCGGGTCATCGCTGGAGAACATTACCAGTACGGTATCGAGCATCCAGTCGATGAACCAGCAGATTGCTGCGGCGGCAGAGCAGCAGAGTGCGGTGGCTGAAGAGATCAGCCGAAGCATCCTGAATGTGCGCGATGTGTCAGAGCAAACCGCGGCAGCCAGTGACGAGACGGCAGCGTCGAGTGTGGAGCTGGCGCGGTTGGGTGGGCAGTTGCAGACATTGGTCAGCCAGTTCCGCGTCTGACCGACCGCCTGGATTCGCGGGTAAACCCGCCCCTACAGATGTAGCAGGGGGTTTACCCGAGAATGCGTCAGCACGGCTTGCACAGCATCACTTGACGATCATCCCCACCCCACGCCCACGTGGATCAGAAGCGGTCTCAAGCTTCGCTCCATCGACTCGAATCGCCTGGATGTCACCCATCTCCCAGCCCTGGTCCTCCAGCACATAGCCCATCTTCTTCAGCTCGTCAGCTACCGGACCGGTCAGCGGCGCATAGCTGTCGAAGTAGATGGTGTCCTTGGGCAGCAACTGATGGTGCACGCGCTGCGCCGCCACCGCCTTGTCCAGCGGCATGCCGTAGTCGTACAGGTTGTTCATCACCTGGAAGATCGAGGTAAAGATCCGTGAACCACCCGGGGTACCGATAACCAGCTCGACCTTGCCATCGCGGGTCATCAGGCTGGGACTCATCGACGACAGCATGCGCTTGCCCGGTTCGATCGCGTTGGCATCACCGCCGACCACGCCAAAGGCGTTCGCCGCCCCCGGTTTGGCGCTGAAATCATCCATCTCGTCGTTGAGCAGGAAACCGGCGCCCTTCACCACCACACCACTGCCGTAGTCGAGGTTGAGGGTGTAGGTATTGCTGACCGCGTTGCCCTGCTTGTCGATGATCGAGAAATGCGTGGTCTGGTGCGGTTCGAGGCCCGGCTTGACCTTGTCGGTCTCGGAGATGGCCTTCGGGTTGACCTGGGCTGCGCGCTTGGCCAGGTAATCCTTGGCCACCAGCTGGTCCACCGGCACCTTGGTGAAGGCCGGGTCGCCCAGGTAGTCGGCGCGGTCGGCGAACACCCGCTTCTCGATCTCGGCCAACAGGTGGATGTACTGCGCCGAGTTATGCGCCACCCCTTTGAAGTCGGCCGCGCGGTCTTCCTTGATGCCCAGCAACTGGGCCAGCGCCACACCGCCGGAGCTCGGTGGCGGCGCGGTATACACCACATTGCCACGCCAGCTCACGGCCATCGGTTCACGCCATACCGCCTTGTAATCCTTAAGGTCGTCTTTGGTAATCAGGCCTTTGTCAGCCTGCATCTGCGCCACCAGCAAATCGGCGGTCTTGCCTTGATAGAACTCGCTCACGCCCTTGTCGGCTATACGCTCCAGGGTCTGGGCCATTTCCGGCTGCTTGAACAGCTCGCCGACCTTCATGTTGCCGAAGTAATCGTTGAAGTTGGTCGCGGTCTTGAACATACCCTGGGCATCGTTGCGGTACTGGTACTGCTTTTCTGCCACCTTGAAGCCGTTTTTCGCATAGCCGATGGCCGGGGTCAGCAACTCGCTCCAGGGCAGCTTGCCGAACTTCTGGTGCGCCTCCCACAGGCCCATTACCGTACCGGGTACACCTGCGGCACGTGCCCCGACCAGGCTGAGGTTCTCGATGACCTCGCCCTTGTCGTCCAGGTACATGTTGCGTGTGGCGGCCTTGGGCGCGACTTCGCGGTAGTCGAGGAAGTAAGGCTTGCCATCGACGAACAGGGTCATGAAGCCGCCACCGCCGATGTTACCGGCCTCCGGGTAAGTCACCGCCAGGGTGAAGGCGGTCGCCACTGCCGCGTCTACCGCGTTGCCGCCCTTTTTCAGAATATCGGCGGCCACCTGTGCACCATATTGATCGGGGGCGGCCACCGCGCCGCCCTCCAGCGTGGCGGCGTAAACCGAGGAACAGCTCAGGATCGCGGCTGCGAGAGCCAGGTACTGGAAAGGGACAATGCGCATGACACTTCCTTGGTGTTGTTTTTGTCGAGCACTCAGTAAGGCCGAAGCGCTTCGACTGTGCAATCAACCGTCGGAAGTTTCGCCGCCTGTGGACAGAATTTGTCGCGTTCAGGCAACTCAGCAGGCGTACATGGCCAGCTTGCGCTGGATGAAATCCAGGAAGCACTGGATGCGCAGCGCCAACTGGGTGTTGCGGTAATACACCGCGTGGATCGGCTGACGGTAGCCATTATTGGCCTCGCTCAGCAGCACCTGCAGGCGCCCTGTACGGATATCTTCGTGGGTCATGAAGTGCGACAGGCTGACGATGCCCTCCCCGGCCAGCGCCAGCTGGCGCAGGGTTTCGCCGCTGGAAGCGACCAGCGTCGGGCGGATGCTCCAGCGATCGCCCTGAGCGTGGCGTAGCGGCCAATGATTGAGCGACTCAGGTTGGCTGAAGCCGAGCAGACAGTGGTCGGCCAGCTCCTCGACCTGCCTTGGCGTGCCGTGCTGCTCCAGGTAGGCCGGACTGGCCAGCACCTGCACCGGACTGCAACCCAGGCTGCGCGCATGCAGGCTGGAGTCGGCCAGTTCACCGATGCGGATCGCCACATCGGTGCTCTGCTCCAGCAGGTCGATGATCAGGTCGTCAGTGTTGAGTTCCAGTTCGATGCCCGGGTACTGGCGGCGGAACTCGCCGATCCACGGCAGGATGGCATGCAGCATGAACGGCGCCGCAGCATTGATGCGCAATCGCCCGGTCGGGGTCTGGCGGTTCATCGACAGACGCTCTTCCATCTCGTCCATCTGCTGCAGGATCAGCCGCGAGCGCTCAAGAAAATAACGACCCTCTTCGGTAAGGTCCATGCGCCGGGTGGTGCGGTTGACCAGCGTGGTGCCCAGCTTGCCCTCCAGGCGCGACAGGGTGCGGCTGACGGCAGACGGGGTCTGGCCCATCTGCTCGGCAGCAGCGGAAATCGAGCCGCAGTCGATGACGGCGACGAATACCTGGAGTTCTTCGGATCGGGTTTTCACATCTAGGCCTGTGGTTGGTCTGTGCAAGGATTAGATAACCGCTTGTCGAGGCCAAGTCCAGCGGCGCCTGTACGGGCCTATTCGCGGGCTTGCCCGCTCCCACAAGTACTGCAAAGTCCTTGAAACCTGTGTAATACCTGTGAGAGCGGGCAAGCCCGCGAATAGGCCCGTACAGGCATAAAATTACTGTGCCTTGCCAAACACCTTGTCCAGATGCGCCTCATAAGCTGCCAACGCCGCCGGCACATCCGGGCGCTTCATCACATCCACCGCCAGGAAGGTCGGCAGGCCGGTCATACCCAAGAACTGGTTGGCCTTGTGGAACGGGAAGTACACGGCATCCACCCCTTTGCCTTCAAAGAAATCGCTCGGGTCATCGAACGCCTGCTGCGGCGCGTTCCAGGTCAGCGACAACATGTATTGCTTGCCGTGCACCAAACCACCGCTGCCGTATTTTTGCGAGTGGTCCGAACGGGTACGGCCATCATTGGCATACAGGCTGCCATGGCCGGCAGTGAATACCTCGTCGATGTACTTCTTAACGGTCCACGGCGCGCCCATCCACCAGCCGGGCATCTGATAGATCACCACATCGGCCCAGAGGAATTTCTCCACCTCTTCCTGGGCATCGTAGCCGCCATCGATGAACGTCTGGCGCACATCGAAACCGGCGCGGTCCAGATGAGCGATGGCCGCTTCGTGCAAGGTCGCGTTGAGACGGCCTTCGGAGTGAGCGAACTGTTTACCACCATTGAGCAGAAGGATCTTTTTCATGCTGGCCTCCACGGCCGAATCAAAAATTGATGCCGGCAGGTTAGAGGCTCGCGGGGGCGGGATACAGCGGTGACGGGGCAAAATACAATTGACCAGAAGTCACGAATGAGCAATACATTATTGCCGTAGAATAGCGTCACCCCCCATCACCGAGTAGCGCCCCATGAGTGAGCCGTTCGCCTTTATCCTCAAAGCCAAGACCCGCCCGGAAATGGCTGATGCGTTCGAAAACCTGTTCCGTCCCTACGTCGAGCCAAGCCGCCAGGAACCCGGCTGCATCGAATACCACATGCTGCGCGACCAGCAGGACCCGAGCCTGTTTGTGTTCTTCGAAGTGTGGGCCGACAAGGCCGCGCTGGACGTGCACTCGGCCCTCCCGCACATGGCCGCCTTCTTCGAAAAGCGCATGGACTACCTGGAGCGCGATTTCGATATCCAGAGGGTCGACATGCTCAGCGCTTCGTCCGCTAGCCGCTGATCAGCAGATGGCCGCCGAGTGCGGCCAGGCCGATGAAAAAGCAACGCTTGAACAGCAGCGCGCTGATCCGCTGACGCAGCCACTGCCCCGCCAGCATGCCGAGCAAGGCCGGCGCCAGCATCAGCAGCGACGCTCCTAGCGCCTGGCCACCCAAGGCATCCTGCCCGGCCAGACCTAGGGCCAAGGCCAGGGTCGACACCGTAAACGACAAGCCCAGGGCCTGGATCATCTGCTCGCGGTTCAAACCCAGGCTCTGCAGATAAGGCACCGCTGGCATCACGAACACCCCGGTCGACGCGGTGACCACACCCGTGACCAGCCCGCAAAGCGGTCCCAGCCAGCGCTCGTGTGCCGGTTTCACATGCAAGCCCAAGCCGACCAACCCATACAACGCATAGACCAGCAAGGCGCCCCCCAGCGCGTGCGCAGCCCATGGGCCACTGTTGATTCCCACCCAGGCGCTGCCCAGCAAGGTGCCGACAAAGATCAATACCAGCATCGGCCCCAGGCGGACCAACAACCCTCGCAAGTGCCCGCCGCAGGCCAACTGCCACAGGTTGGTGAGGGTCGAGGGCACGATCAGCAAAGCGGCAGCCTGCGCTGGCGGCATAGCCAGGCCCAACAGGCCCATGGCAATGGTCGGCAGGCCCAGGCCAATGACCCCCTTCACTGCCCCAGCCAGCAGGAAGGTCAGTACAACCAGCAACGACAGTGCCGGGCCAATGTTCTGGTAGAACGCGAGCAAGGTAGTCATGGGGCCGATGATGGCGCACCCCGGGCAACGTGAGAATCTGCCATATACTCAGCCAGCCTCTTGCCAGGACAGAGCCACATGCATTTCGACCTGATCGACCTCAAGCTGTTCCTGCACACCCTGGAGTGCGGCAACATTACCGCCGGCGCCAGCCGCAGCCATCTGTCGCTGCCGGCAGCCAGTGCGCGCATTCGCGCCATGGAAGCATCGCTGGGCATTCCCTTGCTGGAACGTAACCGCCGTGGCGTACAACCAACGCCGGCTGGCCAGGCACTCTTGCAGCATGCACGGCTGATAACGCAGCAGGTCGAACGCCTGCAATTCGACCTGGGCCAATACGCGCAAGGGCAGCAAGGCCAAGTGCGCCTGCTGTGCAACACCGCAGCGCTGACCGAATACCTGCCCGAACTGCTGGCCAGCTACCTGGCTGAAAACCCGGGCGTCAGCGTGGATGTGCAAGAGCTGCCGAGTTTGCGCATCGTGCAGGCAATTACCCAAGGCATGGCCGACCTGGGTATCGTTTCCACAGCCGCCCCCAGCGAGCACCTGCAGACCCGGCAGTTTCGAGACGACCCGCTGGTGCTAGTGACGCCCCAGGGCCACCCCCTGGCCAGTGCGCTGGCGCCAAGTTTCGTCGACAGCCTGGCCCATGGCTATGTAGGCCTGGGGGCCGGCAGTGCATTGGGGTTGTATCTGGAAGAGCAAGCGCTGCACGAGGGGCAGCGCATGCAGGTCCGGGTGCGTGCCGAGGGGTTTGATGGGGTGATCCGCATGGTCGCGGGCGGGGCCGGAATCGGGGTCGTGCCGCTGGCGGCAGTACAGCGCTGGCAAGGCATGCTGCCGTTGCACTGGGTTGCGCTGCAGGAGCCATGGGCCAACCGCCGGTTGCTGGTGTGCGCGCGGGATTTTGCGACATTGCCGGGCTATGCCGCAGAACTGGTAGCCACCTTTACCCATTGACAGCCTTCGCTGGCACGACTGCTTCCACAAACTCGTTCGCGTACCGCTCGGACCGTGAGGGTATTGATACCCCCTGGGGTATTCGTGAAAGGGTACGGCGACCCCCTACTTCAGATAAGAACGCAACAACGCCGCCACCTTGTCTGCCTCGTCCTGCCGTTCCTCGGCACTCAGGCCGTCCGCCACGAGGTGATCGCGGATGTGCCCTTCCATCACCTCGGCCATCAGCCCGTTCACCGCGCCGCGCACGGCAGCGATCTGCTGCAGGATCGCCAGACAGTCCTTGTCCTGATCCAGCGCCGTCTCCAGGGCGGCGGCTTGGCCTTTGATCTTGCGCACCCGGGTCAACAGCTGCTTCTTGCTCTTCAGGGTATGTGCCATTGGGCTTAACACCATGCTAGGTATACTGGGGTATAGTATTTGTCTCGATCTTCCGGGAGCATGATAAACCATGGCGACACAAACCTCAGACCGCTGGCAGCACAGCCACCAGTTCCACACCAGCAACCTGGGCGCTGAGCGCAAAACCCGCCTGGCGGTTTGGCTGACCGCAGTGATGATGGTGGCGGAGGTTGCCGGAGGCTGGTACTTCAACTCCATGGCGCTGCTGGCCGACGGCTGGCACATGAGCTCCCACGCCCTGGCACTTGGCCTGTCCTTGCTGGCCTACGCTGCCGCTCGGCGCTATGCAGGTGACCGGCGCTTTGCCTTCGGCACCTGGAAGATCGAAATTCTCGGCGGCTACTCCAGCGCACTGCTATTGCTGGGCGTGGCCGGACTGATGGCGTTCCAGTCGGTGGAACGGCTGTTGGCGCCGGGACAGATCCACTATGACGAGGCTATCTTGATTGCCGTGGCGGGCCTCGCCGTCAACCTCATCTGCGCCTGGCTGCTACGCGATGACCATCATCATGACCATCACCCTCACAGCCACGATCACCATCACCATCACCACCACGACCTGAACCTGCGCTCGGCCTACCTGCATGTGATGGCCGATGCCGCCACTTCGGTGCTGGCCATTGCTGCCTTGCTGGCCGGCAAGTTCTGGGGCGCCAGTTGGCTCGACCCAGCGATGGGCCTCGTCGGTGCGCTGCTGGTCGCGCTGTGGGCCCGTGGCCTGCTGCGCGATACCGGGCGAGTGTTACTGGACGCCGAGATGGACGCCCCAGTTGTGGCGGAAATCCGAGAAGTGGTAGCGCAATTGCCGGCGCCGGCCAGTATCACCGACCTGCATGTCTGGCGGGTGGGCAGGGACCAGTACGCCTGCATTCTTGGCCTGGCCACCCAGGCCACACTGAATGCCGACGGCGTGCGCCAGGCCCTGGCCGTGCACGAAGAGTTGGCGCACATCACTGTCGAGGTAAACCGCCTGCCATAGCGCGGCCAGACACCTGGACGTCGAGCCCAGGCAACTGCGGCGCGGCCGTTGGGCCTATGGTGACCAGTCATTCAGCCAGTCACCAGGAGTTGTGCCATGTCCGATTTCATCACCGTCCTGCGCGAAACCTGCCCGACGCCGGTCGTGGACGCCACCAAGTGGAAGCGCATCGGCGGCGATCCGCACACCGTCAACCTCAATGCCTACCTGTCGGCCGACGGCAGCAAAATCATGGGCACCTGGATCTGCACCCCAGGCAAGTTCGAGGTCAACTACGATAAATGGGAGTTCTGCCACTTCCTCGATGGCTACTGCATCATCACCCCGGAAGGCGAAGAGCCGAAGCACCTGAAAGCGGGTGATGTGTTCGTTATCGAGCCAGGCATGAAAGGTACCTGGGAAGTGGTCGAGACTGTACGCAAGTATTTCGTCTTCGCCTGACTTGTAGGCGCGGGTTTACCCGCTCCTGCAACGGCCACGCAATACCTGTAAGCGTGGACAAAAAAAATCGCGAAGCAGACGCCCTTCCCTCTGGTGCGCAGTTACAGAGGGAAGGCCGCCTGGCCCGCGATGAAATCCACCTCTTGCATCAATCCTTCTTGCGATAACCCTCGACGATGGCCGAGAAGTCCTTGCCACCCTCACCTCGCAAACTCATGGCCTGATACAACTGTTGGGCCACGGCACCGAGAATCACCGGTTGGTGTGCCTGGCGTGCCGCTTCGGTGGCCAGCCCCAGGTCCTTGAGCATGAGTTCGGCGCCAAAGCCACCGGTGTAGCCACGCGATGCCGGTGCGGTTTCGATGATGCCCGGCCACGGGTTGTAGGTGTCCGAGCTCCAGCAACGCCCGGTCGAACTGTTGATGATGCCGGCCAGCACCTTGGTATCGATGCCCAACGCGTTACCCAGGGCCATGGCCTCGGATACGCCGATCATCGAAATGCCTAACAGCAGGTTATTGCAGATCTTGGCGATCTGGCCGGTACCGACTTCCCCGCAGTGCACAATGTTGCGGCCCATCTGCTCCAGTACCGGCTTGAGGCTGGCGAACAACTCGGTACTGGCGCCAACCATGAACGTCAGGGTGCCCGCCGCGGCGCCGCCAGTACCACCGGAAACCGGCGCATCACCCATGTCCACGCCCTTCGCCGCTGCGGCCTTGGACACATCACGTGCGGTCTGCGGGTCGATGGTGCTGCAGTCAACGGTCGGCGTGCCAGGGCGAATGCCGGCCAGTACGCCGTCCTCGTTCAAATACACGCTACGTACATGGGCTGCGGCCGGCAGCATGGTGATCACCAGCTCGCTGTTGGCCGCCGCGTCCTTGGGCGAGGGGCTGATCTGCCCGCCCAGTTCTGCCAGCTCTGCCAGCACGGCCTTGTTCAGGTCGAACAGGTTCAGCTGATGCCCGGCCTTGATCAGGTTGCGAGCCATGGGCGCGCCCATGTTGCCCAGGCCGATGAATGCGATACGCATAACGTACTCCTTAGCGCAGGCTAATGGTGGTGTTCACACCGTCGTTGACGCTGTCGTCATCGAACCAGCGAGCAGTGACAGTCTTGGTCTGAGTGTAGAACTGCACCACTTGCTTGCCGTACGGCCCGAGATCACCGAGCTTGGAACCACGCGAGCCGGTGAAGCTGAAGAACGGTACGGGTACCGGGATCGGGATGTTGATGCCGACCTGGCCGATATCGATCTCGCTCTGGAACTTGCGTGCTGCCGCGCCGCTCTGGGTGAACAGGCCGGTGCCGTTGCCAAACGGGTTGGCGTTGACCAGGGCGATGGCCTCGTCGAGCGTGTCGACTTCCAGGGTCACCAGCACCGGGCCGAAGATTTCCTGGGTATACACCTGCATGTCGGTCTTCACGCCCGAGAACAGGGTCGGGCCGACGAAGTTGCCTTGCTCATAGCCCGGTACCTTGACGTCACGGCCGTCGAGTTCCAGCTTGGCGCCTTCCTTGATACCGCTTTCGATCAGGCCCAGCACACGCTCCTTGGCCCGCTTGGAAACCACCGGGCCAACGTCGGTGCCCGGCTCGCAGCCAGCATTGACCTTGAGCTTGCTGGCAGCCTCCTTGATATCCGGCAACCATTCGCGGGCCTTGCCCACCAACACTGCCACCGAGGTCGCCATGCAGCGCTGGCCCGCCGCGCCGAAGGCCGCACCGACCAGCGCATTGATGGTTTGCGTGCGGTTGGCATCAGGCAACACCACCGCGTGGTTCTTGGCGCCCATCATTGACTGCACACGCTTGCCATGCTGGCTGCCGAGGTTGTACACGTGCGTACCGACTTCAGTAGAGCCCACGAAGGAAATCGCCTTGATGTCCTGGTGGGTGCAAATGGCATCCACCACCTGCTTGCCGCCGTGCACCACGTTCAGCACGCCGGCCGGTACGCCGGCTTCCAGCGCCAGCTCGACCAGAAGCATGGTCGACAGCGGATCCTGCTCGGATGGTTTGAGCACGAAGGTGTTGCCGCAGACGATGGCCATGGGGAACATCCACAGCGGGATCATCGCCGGGAAGTTGAACGGGGTGATGCCAGCGCACACGCCGATCGGCTGGCGCAAGGTGTAGGTATCGACACCGCCGGCGACGTTCTCGGCGAATTCGCCCATCTGCAGGGTGCCAATGGACGCCGCGTGCTCGACCACTTCCAGGCCGCGGAAGATATCACCTTCGGCGTCGGCCAGGGTCTTGCCCTGCTCGGCGCTGAGTACCTGGGCAATGCGTTTGGTGTGTTCGCGGATCAGCGCCTGCAGCTTGAGCATGATGCGCATGCGCGCGCCGATCGGGGTGTCACGCCAGGTCTGGAATGCGCGGTGCGCGGCGGCCACGGCTGCATCGACTTCCTCGACGGTGGCGAACGGTACGCGCGCCAGCACCTCTTGGGTGGCCGGGTTGACGATGTCACGCCATTCGGTGGTTCTGGACTCGACCCACTGGCCGTCGATCAGCAGCTTGACCTGCTCAACCTTGGTGCTGTTAGGGGATTGCGGTGCGTTCATCTGCGTTCTCCTTGGAATTATTGTCGGGACGAGATCGCCAGCGCCGGGCAAACGCGAGGTGGCGTCCTGAGGCTTGTTTCGAGTATAGATGTGCAAACATCCAACAAGAACGCACAAAAAAACCGGATCATCATGCAAAAAGACCTCACATCCCTGAGCGCGCTCAACTGGGACGATTTGAAGTTCTTCCTCGAAGTGGCTCGCACCCGCAAGGCCAGCAGTGCTGCCAAACGGCTGAGCGTGGACTACACCACCGTGTCGCGACGCATCAGCTCGCTGGAGGGTGCGCTGGGCACCTTGCTGTTCGAAAAGTCGCGCACCAACGGCTTTGTGCTGACCGCCGAGGGCCAGCGCCTGCTGGGCTATGCCGAATCGATCGAGAGCACGCTGCACATGGCGTGCGAGCAGGTGTCCGGGTCGGGGGTGGCGTTGTCGGGCCATGTGCGCATGGGCTGCACGGAGGGCTTTGGCAGCTTTTTCATCACGCCGCAGCTAAGCCACTTCGTCGACGCCTACCCGGCGATTTCGGTAGACATCCTGCCGCTGCCGCACTTCATCAGCCTGTCCAAGCGTGAGGCGGACATCGTCATTGCCCTGGAGCGGCCCGAGCATGGACCTTATGTGTGCTGCAAGCTGTGCGACTACCGCTTGCGCCTGTACGCGACCCAGGATTACCTGGACAGCCACGCGCCGATCCGCCAGGTGGGGGATTTGGCCAAACACCCGTTCATCAGTTACGTGGATGACCTGGCGTTCAGCTCCGAGCTGCTGTACCTGGCCAACCTGATCCCCAACGCCAGCGCGCATCTGCGCAGTACCAGCGTGATCGCGCAGTACACGGCAGCGCTGCAGGGGCGCGGGCTGGCGATATTGCCGTGCTTCCTCGCCGCGCAGGACCCGCGATTGGTCACGGTGTTGCCGGAGGAGATCGAGGTGACGCGGCAATTCTGGATGTACTGCCGGGAGGACTTGCGCAAGTTGAAGCGCATTACCCTGCTGTGGGATTACATCCGTGGGGTGACCGAGGCGAATGCGCCGTTGTTGATGGGGCAAACCCGCGAGATACGCTTTGCCCAGGACTGATGGGCCTGCGCAATTCAGAGAGCGACACAGACCCTGTGGAAGCGGGCTTGCCCGCGAACACCGGCGAAGCCGGTACCACACACCGCGTTGCCTGCTTCGCGGGCACGCCCGCTCCCACAGGGGATATGTGACTGATGGGCCTGCGCATTTCCAAGGACAAGCACAGACCCTGTGGGAGATCACCCAGCCCTTTCGGGCTGCGCTGTCGCGCAGCAAACATGAGGTGTACGGCTTTAGATCCGCAGCGACGCTGACATTTTGAAAAAGAAAAGGCGGTTGGCCCGGTAGGGCCAGCCGCCTTTTGCTTTGTTAGGGTTCGTGTGCGCGGGACAGAGATCGTAGCCAGCACTGGTGTGTGTCCGCACACCCGCGTGGGAGAGTGATCCGCACGGTATCGGCGTGAAGTCCCTGTAGGCATCAGCTGATTCAGCTGTGACCACGTATGAGAGAGTGAACCCTTTCGCCACCGTGTGCCCCGCGCGCCCTTTATCCTGCGAGGATTCATCATGGCGCGCAAGCCTTCCAAGCAACGCTTTACCGTCGTCCATCCCGATTGCGCGGCGATCGATGTCGGTGGTCGAGAGCATTTCGTGGCGGTCGACCCCCGGCACGAAAATCCCGTCCAGTCGTTCACGTCCTTTACTGACGACCTGCTCAAGATGGCTAACTGGCTTGAAAGCCTGGGGATCAAGGTCGTTGCCATGGAATCCACGGGAGTTTATTGGATTCCAATTTACGAGATTCTCAGCGAGCGCGGTTTTGAGGTCTATCTCGTCAATGCCAGAGCAACTCGGCAAATCACGGGCCGTAAATCAGATGTGCTGGATTGCCAGTGGATTTGGCAGCTGATGACTCATGGACTGCTCAGAGGCGCATTCCGCCCCGATGATCTGACCTGCTGCGTCCGGTCATTGGTCAGGCAGCGTGCTTCCAAAGTGAAAGACCAGGCGCAGACGCTGAACCGGATGCAAAAGGCCATGAGCCAAATGAACATCCAGCTGGCCAATGTCATCAGTGATATTTCCGGCGTAACTGGCATGAAGATTTTGCGAGCCATCTGCGCAGGTGAACGGGACCCAGTGCAACTGGCTGAACTGACCGACCGCCGCATCAAGGCAGGCAAGGAGGCTGTCGCTCGGAGTCTTCATGGCAATTGGCGGCGCGAGCATTTGCATGCGCTAACTCAGGAATTGGCTGCCTATGACTTCCTGGAGCAGCAAATTGCTGATTGTGACGACGCCATAAAAGCCGCGTTAGAGCAGTTGCCGGTGCTGCAAAACAAGCCAGAGCCATCCAATAAGCCTTTACGGAGCCCGCACCGAAACGGTGCCCAACAGACTGAACTGCATCAGACATTGTGGAAAGTTCTTGGCGTGGACCTAACCGCAATTCCAACCATTGGGGTGGACACTGCATTAGTGCTGGCAGGGGAGATCGGTACAGATCTATCACGCTTTCCGTCCTCACAGCACTTCTGCTCTTGGTTGGGACTGGCTCCCCCTACTCGAATTTCCGGCGGTCATCGACTGGCAGGTGGTGGGCCAAAAATAGTCAATCGAGCAGCTCAAGCACTCAAGCAGGCTGCATCCAATGCCCGTAACGACAAGGGTTTCATTGGTGCATCGCACCGAGCCAGACTGACTCGAATGGATACCAGCTGCGCCATCAAGGCCACTGCGCATCAGTTGGCACGTCTGGTGTACAACCTTTTAACCAAGAAGCAGGCTTATGTTGAAAAAGGTCTTGAGGAGTTCGAAACCAGAAGCCAAGACCGGCAGGTCCGGTCTTTGCTTCGCAAAGCCCGGAAACTGGGGTATCAGCTGGTGGCCGCTTGAGTGCTTAGAAAACAGTGGGTTGCATTTTGTTTGATGAGAGCGGGCTTGCCCGCGAACACCGGCGAAGCCGGTGCCAGGCCGCGTTGCCCACGCTTACAGGGGATATGTGACAGCCCGAGCGTCAACGATCAGTAGGACGCTACCACGATGGACACCCGACGGTTCTCGGTACGCCCGGCGCTGGTGCGGTTGTCCGCCACCGGCTGGCTGCTGCCCAGGCCGCGGCTCTGAATGTTCTGCGCCTGCATGCCAACCCCCACCAGCGCCTTGGTCACGCTTTGCGCGCGGCGCTCGGACAGTTGCTGGTTGTATGCCGCCTTGCCCGACGAGTCGGCATGCCCGTCCACCCGCACGCCCTGGATACCAACGCCGAGCAACGCCTTGCCGATGCGCTCGACAATCGCCTGGCTCTGGCCGTTGAGGCTGTCCAGATCGCTGCCGAACAGCACTTTGCCAGACAAGTCGTAGGCCCAACCTTCATCGGTCGGGGTGAAACCTTCGCGCTTGAGCACAGCAATCTGTTCTGGGGTAAGGCCCTTGGGGGGTGCGCTCTGACAACCGGTCAGCGCCAGCATGGCGAGCAACAAGGCCCAAAGCGGGAATCGTAAGGCTTGCATCACGGGTTCAACTCCTGTTCCTGATTTCGTTGGCGGACCGTTCCGTCTGCGCCACTTGCCAATGGCCACGGCGTTTGCGCTTGGCCTGGTACATTGCCGCATCGGCGGCATTGAGGAGACTGGCCGGGTCAGCGCCGTCATCCGGGTAATAGGCAATACCGACGCTCAGCGAGGTGGCGATACTGCGGCCACTGTCCAGTTGCACCGGCAACTTCATGCTGGCAACGATCTTCTCGGCAATGTGTTCGGCGTCCTCGCGCGAATGCAAAGGCGTCAACAGCACGGCAAACTCGTCGCCCCCCAGGCGCGCCACCAGGTCTTGCTCGCGCAGCTGGGCGCGCACACGTTCGGCCACACTGATCAACACCTCGTCACCCACGGCGTGGCCAAGGGTGTCGTTGATCTGCTTGAAGTGGTCGCTGTCGAGGAACAGCACTGCCAGGTGGTCTTGCTGGCGCGCCGCATTTTGCACGCTGCGGCTCAGGCGCCCTTCAAAGAAGGCGCGGTTGGGCAAGCCGGTCAGGCTGTCGTGGCTGGCCTGGTGGGCCAGGGTCTGGTTTTCGCTCTGCAGGTGGCTATGCCACACCTCCAGTTCATCCAGCAGCGCATTGAAGTCGTTACCCAGTTCGTTGAGCTCGGCAATCGGCGCTTCTGGTACGCGCCGGTCGAAGCGGCGCTCGCGGCGGGCGGCATGGGCGACACTGGCCAGGCCACGCAGGGGGCGGGTGATATCGCTGAGCAGGCGCCGCGACAGATACTGGGCAGCCAAAGCGCTGAGCACCGTACAGAACAGAATCCCGGCCAAGCCGCTGAACAGGAACAGCAACAGGCTCCTGCCCTGGCCTGCCAGCTCGATGTGCCCAACCTGCTGGTTCTGGTGCACGATCGGCAGAATGACCGGCTCTTCCAGCAAGGCAGTGGCAACCTGCACCTCCAGCTGCGCGAGCATGCCGGTATTGTCGCGTTGCCAGTGCGCCAGTTGCTCGCCCTCGTTGTTGAAGACCTTGGCCTCGGCCACTTCTTCGGTACTGGCAATCAACGCCAGCGATTCATTGGCGGCGGCGCTGTCATCGAACACCACCGCCGCTTCTACGGTGTAGTTGATCGAGCGGGCGATCAGCTGCAGGTTATGGTTGGCATAGACACGCAGGGCGAGCACGCCCAGCAGGGTAAGAGAGATACCCGCCAGGCCAACGGCAAGCAAGGCGACGCTAAGGTGGCCACGGCCCAGCACCGAGCGCAGGGTCGGGCGCACGGTACGCTTGCGGGTCGGCTTCATGGCTGCTCCGCCCGGCGCCGCGACAATTGCAGCACGCTGGGGTGAATGTGCACGCCAGAGCGTGCCACCGAGTCGAGATTGACTTCAAAGGCCACCTGCTGGTCGCTGACCCGCAGGCAGAACAGGCTGCCGACCGTGCAGGGGTCATCCGCCTCGCTGATGCTCAGCACCGGGCGGCCGCCGATACGCTGGAACAGTCGATCCCGCTGGCCCTGGTCAAGCTTGCCGATGTAGATGGCATCGCAGGCCTGGGCGACCTGGGTGTCTTCTGCCAGCAGGCGCCGCACCTGCAGCGGCCGGCCAGACTCCTGGACATGGCCCTTGATGAGATCGTCGGCGTACTCGGTCGGGCCGACCAGGCACAGGCGCAAAGGAGAAGGTTCGACGGGCCAGCGGGCGTAGCTGAAGATACCCAGTACTACCTGGGTGACTGCCTTGGCGCGTTGCTGTGCCTGGGCGGCAGTTGTACCGGGGTCTGCCTGGGCAGCGCCTGCAGAAAGGAACAGGACGGCCAGCAATAGCGAAAGCGCACAGCTTGTCACTCGCCTTGCGGCCACGTTCATGTGGGAAATCCCTTCAAGCCCCTTCCGATATCGGCGCAACGATAGCACATGGCCGCTTTATTGTATGAACATGCGGCCACGTGTAATGGGTTTCATGGCCCTAGACCTGTTCGAGCATCAACCCGGAAATACGCCGTACTTTGCGCGCCACCGCTTCTTCGAAGATGCCTTGGCGTGGCTCAACCAGGCTGAAGCAGTGCTTGGCCCGGGTGATGCCGGTGTACACCAGTTCCTTGGTCAGCACCGGGTTGAGCGCATCCGGCAGCACCAGGGCAGTGTGGCTGAACTCCGAGCCCTGGGACTTGTGCACGGTCATGGCGAATACCGTTTCCACTTCGTTGAGCCGGCTCGGCAGAACGAACCGCACACCACCATTGCCATCGTTGCGCGGGAAGGCCACACGCAGCAGCGGCTGGCCATGCTCATCCGGCAGGCGCAGGGCAATGCCGATGTCACCGTTCATCAGACCCAGGCCGTAGTCGTTGCGGGTCACCAGCACCGGGCGCCCTTCGTACCAAGGCTGCTGGCTGTCGATCAGACCGGCATTGTGCAGCACCCGCGCCACCCGCTCGTTGAGGCCTTCGACACCCCAGGCACCCCGGCGCACCGCGCACAGCAACTGGAAATCTTCGAAACTGCGCAAAACCTTGCTCGCCCATTGCTCCCAGGCGGGATCGTCAAAGGCGGTATCAAGTGCCGGCCGGTAACGGCCAAGGGTGCGCAGGTAGCTGCGGTAGCCTTGCGGGCCATCGGTCCCGCGGTTCAGGCCATCGAGTAGCAGGCGGTCGAAAGCACGATCCTGCTCGTGCTTGAGCGCCAGGCTGTGCACGTCGGCCGGCGCCGTGGCCAGCAGGTTGCGCGCCGCGTGAGCGTCCTGACGATTGACCAGTCTGGCCAACTGGCCGATACCGCTGCCTTCACCGAAACGCCTTGAGAACCGCAGCATCACCACTTGCTGCGCCAATGGGTGGCGCTGCTCATCGCCGGTCTTGAGGCCACTGCCGGCCAGCGACTCGCCACTGATCTGCTGAAGCCACGCTGCAGTCGCCGGCGAGTAAAAGCCCTCCTCAGCATCGCGGCACAGGTCACCCAGCACCGCGCCGGCCTCAACCGAAGCCAACTGGTCCTTGTCGCCCAGCAGCACCAGACGCGCCCGCGGCGGCAAGGCATCGAGCAGGTTGGCCATCATTTCCAGGTCGATCATCGACGCCTCGTCGACCACCAGCACATCCAACGGCAACGGGTTGCCAGCATGGTGGCGGAAGTGCCGCGAGCCCGGGCGGCTACCGAGCAGGCGATGCACGGTGCTGACTTCAGTAGGGATTTGCCCGCGTACTTCGGCGCTGACTTGCAGGCGCTCGACTTGCTGGCCAATGGATTCGGTCAGGCGCGCAGCGGCCTTGCCGGTCGGTGCAGCCAGACGGATGCGCAGTGGCCTGCCCTGCTCCACTGCCGGTGCCTGCAGCAACGCCAGCAGGCGCACCACGGTGGTCGTCTTGCCAGTACCGGGGCCGCCAGTGATGATGCTGAAACCGGCACGGGTGGCCAAGGCACAGGCGAGCTTCTGCCAGTCCACCTGGCCAGCTGGCGCGCCGCCCTCGAACAGTTGCGCCAGGCGCTCTGGCAGGTCTGCAGGCGGTGCTTCGGCCTGACTCAGGCGCTGGCGCAGGGCATGGTCGATGCGCCGTTCGTAACTCCAGTAACGGCGCAGGTAAAGGCGCTCGCCACTGCGTACCAGTGGCCGCGCTTGCTGGTCAGGCGTATCACCTGCGGCCACCAGCGGGCTAGCGATGATGCGCTGAAGCCAGGCATTCAAGTCAAGGTTGGCCAGCAGTTGCGATGGCAGTAGCAAGGGGCCGATCAGGGCATCACCTTCCGGCGGCAACGACAGTGCGAAATCTGGCTCGGCCAAGGTTTGTTGCAGGTCGAGGCAGACATGCCCGTGCCCAAGTTGGTGGCTGGCCAGCGCTGCCGCCAGCAATAGCAAGGGATCACTGCCGGGGGCGCGCTCTTCCAGGAACGAGACGAATGCGCGGTCCAGGGCTCGTAGCCAGCCCCGCTCAACCCAACGGTCGAGCAATTGCAGCAGGTCAGCGCTGTTGTGCTGCGGTGCCAGCGCCAGCAGGTGCTCTGCGTGCAACGGGGTGGGCAACAGGTCGACAAGGCTTCGGCTCATGGCGCAACTCCGGCAAACAGGTCCTGCTGTACCGGCGCGTGCTCGCCACGGAACAGCGCATCGAGGCTTTCGATCAGCTCACGCGGTGGCTTGGCGTGGTACACACCGTGGCCGCTGCTGCTGGCACCGCGCAGGAAGATGAACAGGGCGCCGCCAACATGGCGGTCATAATCGTAGTCCGCCAGCCGCGCGCGCAACTGGCGGTGCAGGGCCAGCAGGTACAGCACATACTGCAGGTCGTAGCGGTGCTCAAGAATCGCCTTTTCCATGGCCATGGCATCGTAGGCCTGGATGTCCGGACCCAACCAGTTGGACTTGTAGTCGGTCACGTAGTAACGCCCGTCCAGCTCGAACGCCAGGTCGATGAACCCTTTGAACATGCCGTTGAGCACTGTCGGCTGCGCAGCCGGGCGCGCCAGACCGGGGTGGGTGTGACGCGCCACCAGGCGATCGAGTTGTTCTGCGTCGACCCGGTGGCTGGCGAACCAGAACTCCATTTCGATCTGGTAATGACGCAGCTGGCCCAGGGTTACGCTCTGGTCGCCGCCCGGCAGCGGCAACGCCTCGCCCAGCAAACGTTGCATCCAGTGGCTCAGGGTGGGGATCCAGCCGGCCCAGTCACGGCGGTTGCAGCGCTGGCCAACGGTACGCTCGATCAGTTGAGGGTTGCCGCTGACCTCGCAGAAGCCCTCACGGCCCGCCCACTCCAGCAAACCATGGAGGAAGGTGCCGGGGTTAGGCCCCCGCGGGAAGCGATGGATATCGCCGCTGTCGGCCGGGACTTCACGCAACATCTGGGCATCGGCCACCTCGTCATCCAGCAGTTGCTGGGCCTGCGAGCTGTCGGCGCCGAGGGTCTGATCACCAACACGAAGGGCACTGTAGGAAGCGATCCACCAGTGCTCGGCAGCCGCACGGCGTGGCCTGCGTGCTGGCAGCAGTTCACGTTCGGCGTGTGGCATGCGATACATCTGCTCGTCCGCCTGTGGCAAGCCTGGGCAAGTGATGTGCGGGCAACCTGCCGCCAAAGCCTGCAACCAGTCCGTCAGTTGCGCCGAGCCAGCCAAGGCAAGGCCGCCCCCCAGCAGGTAGCCAAAAGCCGAGCGGTGCAGCTGCGAGCTCTTCTGATTACCGCGCTTGAGGTCGGCGACACCCAGCCAGCAAGCATGCTGGGCGCGAGTCAGGGCCACGTAGAGCAGGCGCAGGTCTTCGGCCAGGCGCTCGTCGTCAGCGCGCTCGATCTGCTCCTGGTCAGGTGTAAGGGTGACGTGGGCGTTACCTTCGCTGTCATGCCACGCCAGCGGCAGACGGCTACCATCCACCGGTTTGCTGGTGCAGATGAATGGCAGGTAGACCAAGGGATATTCCAGGCCCTTGGATTTGTGGATGGTCACCACCTTGACCAACTGTTCGTCGCTCTCCAGGCGCAGGATCTGCTCTTCACCGGCCTGCCCGGAACTGGCCAGGTGCTCGGCCAGGTGGCGGATAAGCGCCTGTTCGCCGTCCAGCTCGCCAGCAGCCTGCTGCAGCAGCTCGGCCAGGTGCAGCAGGTTGGTCAGCACCCGCTCGCCATCACTGCGGCGGATCAGCGTGCGCGGTAGCTGGAAGTCATGCAGCAGGTGGCGCAACATCGGCAACACCCCCTGGCGCTGCCAGGTGTCGCGGTAAAGACGAAAACGCATCACCCAGCTCTCCCAGACCCGCTCGTCCTGGTTAAGCCGGTCCAGCGCGGCCAGCGACAGGCCCAGTGTCAGGCTGGCCAGAGCAGCCTTGAGCAGGCGCTCCGAGTCAGGCTCGGCGCAGGCCTTGAGCCAGACCAGCAGGTCGTGGGCTTCCTGGGCGGCAAACACCGAGTCCTTGTCGGACAGGTACACACTGCGCACCTCGCGAGCGGCCAGTTCGGCGCGGACCATCTGCGCCTCATGGCCATCGCGCACCAGGATGGCGATGTCCGAGGGCAAGCAGGCGCGCAATTCGCCTTCGGCATTCTGGAAACCCGCCGTGCCCTGCTGGCCGCCATTGAGCAAGGCAACAATATGGCTGGCGCAACTGGCGGCCAGTTGCTGGCGGTAAACGCTGCTGGAGACTGGCTCTTCACTTTCCAGCTGCCAGCATTGCAGGGCTGCACTGACTTCACCGTCAATCAGCAGCTGTTCGCCACGCCCCTTGGCGCGCACCTCGATGAATGGCAGCGGGTTGTCATCGGCCTCGCGGAACAGGAATGCACCCCGCCCCGCTTCACGCGCCTCGGCCTGCAGGAACACCTGGTTGACCGCCGCCACCATGGCTTTGCTGGAACGGTAGTTGGTGTCCAGGCTGTGCAGGCGGCCGCTGGTGGCACGTCGCGCGGCGAGGTAGGTGTAGATGTCGGCACCCCGGAAGGCGTAGATCGCCTGCTTGGGGTCGCCGATCATGAACAGGCCGGTTTCTGCGCGATTTTCGCTGATCTGGTAAATGCGCTCGAAAATACCGTACTGAACCGGGTCGGTGTCCTGGAATTCGTCGATCAGCGCTACCGGGAACTGCTCACGGATCAGACTGGCCAGGCGCTCGCCGGCCTCGCTGGCGAGTGCGTGCTGCAAGCGCACGAGCATGTCGTCGAAGCCCATTTCTGCACGCCGGCGCTTCTCCACTTCGAAACGCGCCGATACCCAACTGGCCGCGTGCTCGAGCAGCGGGGCATCCGGGCTGTCCAGGGCCTGCAATTGTTGCTGCAAGTGCTGCATGGCGTTGAGGGCTGGGTGCTCGGGAGGTTCTCCCTTCCAGGCCTCGGCCATGCCCGCCGGGGTCAGCCGGGTAAAGCCGGTGCCCAAGTCGAGCTCTACCAGTTGCTCATCGCTGGCCCAAGCGCAGAGCTTGTCGAACCAGGGCTCGAAGTAACGGGCTTGCATCTTGCGGCCGTCGACCTGCTTGGCAGCCAGCGCATCGCGGCAGATTTGCCGCAGCTCCTCGGCCCACTGCGCCCATGGCGCCTTGATCCGCGCCAACTGCGCGCCACGTTGCTGCAGCGACGCTTGGATCAATGCGGCGGGCTCTGGCCCATCCTGCTGGACGCGCACACGGCCGAACAGCGGGCGAATGTGCGGCAGCAAGGCGTCGGGGCTCCCCCAGTTGCCGCGTACCCAGGTCAAAGCGTCACCTTGCATCCCATAGCAGAAGCGCCGCCAGTAATCGCGCATGACCTGGCCCAACAACTCACTGTGGTCGGTTTCCAAGGTCTGGGTGAACAGGCTGCCGCTGTCGAAGGCATGCTCGCGCAGCATGCGCTGGCACCAGCCATGGATGGTCGATACCGCAGCCTCGTCCATCCACTGCACGGCGATTTCCAACCGGCCGGCGCAGCGCGGCCAAGTCTCTTGCGGGTAATCGTCACGCAGTTGGTGCAACAGCGGATCAGCGCCTTCCAGCTCACCACGGAAGAACCGTGCGGCTTCAGCCAGGCGGGCGCGGATGCGCTCGCGCAGCTCTTTGGTGGCGGCGTCGGTGAAGGTCACCACGAGGATCTGCGGTGGCAGCAGCTCACGCTCGAAGCCCTGCTCGCCACCGTGCCCGAGGATCAGGCGCAGGTACAGCGCCGAAATGGTGAAAGTCTTGCCCGTGCCAGCGCTGGCCTCGATCAGCTGGCTACCGTGCAGGGGGAAACTCAGTGCCAGCGGACGGTCCTGGGTCATGCGCCTTTCTCCGGGTTGCCCAAGGTCTGCCAAGGGGCGGTGAACAACGGGCGGTACAAGGTCTCGCACCAGCCTTCAAACGTTTCGTCAGCGGTGAGTGCTGCAAAGTCCCGGAACTGGCGGGCCAAGGCAATGCTTTCACTCCGTTCGCCAAAGCTGGTGCGTTCGTCGCCTTCGTAGGCACGAGCTGCTGCGGCCATGGCTTTATCGGCATCGTCTTGGGCCAACCAGGCGAACGCGGTCTTGGCCGCGACTGGCAACGGCGCATTCATTGCCGCCTGACGGGCCACCAACAGGTCGCCCAGCAGTTGCGCGGCCAGTGCTTGCGGCAGCGGCGCAAGCAACAGGGTCAGGTCACTGGCTACCAATGCACTGTTATAGGGGTAGCCCGCTGCACAGGCCGCCAGGTGCGTAACCCAGGGCGCGATAAGGCGGTGCCACTTCAGGTTGTTGCGCCCGGCACTGATGGTGTTGGGTACTGTGGTGATGCTGAGCAGGCTCTGGTCTTCCGCCTGGAACACCCGGCCCAGCCAGCCTTCCAGACGGTGCTGACCGTGCTCGAAATGCACCGGCAAAGCGCCCTCGACCAGCTGTGGCCAGCGTTGCAGCAATTGCTGGTGACGTTGCAGCAGGTCCGGCAGCGGTTCGATCAACTCGTTTTGCAGCAGTTCGCCGAAACCGGCTAGTGGCAGTAAGCCGCAGGCCTGCAGGCGTCGGGCCTGGGCGCGCAAGGCCTGTTCGGCGTTGTCAGGTGCGGCCAAGGCGGCGCCAAGCAGGCTTTCACTGGCGCCGTAGCGTTGCAGGGTATCGAGGACGAAGGGCTCTTCGTCCGGGGTGGGCGCTTCCAGCGCCTCAAAGTACACCTTCAAGCGCTGGCTGAAGAAGTGCCGCACCGGGTGGCGCAAGAAATCATTCAGCTGGTGCAGACTCAGGGCTTCAGCGTCCTGATATGGCGGCAGGCCCGGCTCGCTCTGCTCGTCTGCCTCGCCCTGCTGGTGCAGCACCTGCCATTCATGGGCATAGCTGAACAGTGGGCTGCCCTTCTGGAAGTACCGAGGGCTGAATGGCTGCAGCGGGTGCTCCTGGGTCAGTGCGTGCAACAGTTGCTCGCCCGGTTTCGCGGGCTGCCCCTGCTGCGCGTCGGCCAAATGCCAGCCCGCAGCAATGTGATCGCGCAGCTGGCCGATCAGCACTGAGGCCGGGCGTTCGCTGTTGTCGCGGATACTGCGCCCCACCCAGCTGACATACAGTTGGTCACGTGCCGACAGTAGCGCTTCAAGCAGCAGGTAACGGTCGTCTTCGCGGCGTGAGCGGTCACCGGGGCGATAGTCGCTGGCCATCAGGTCGAAGTCCAGCGGTTGCTGCGCACGCGGGTAGTCGCCATCGTTCATGCCCAGCAGGCAGACCACCCTGAACGGGATGGCGCGCATGGGCATGAGTGTGCAGAAGTTGACCGAACCGGCGAGGAAACGTTGCGACAACTTGCCTTGATCGAGGCCCGACAGCCAGGCTTCACGCACCACGGTAAGCGGTAGCGGGTCGTGCAGGCCGACGGTCTCGCACACTTCAAGCCAGCTGTCGCGCAGATCCTGCAACTGCATCAACAGGAATTCATCACCTTCGTCCTCGGCGAGGAAGAACACGTTCAGCAAGGCATGCAGTCGCTCGCCCCACTGGCTGACGGTAGCAGGCTCGGACAAGGCCTGGCAGGCAACTTCGAGCGCATCAAGCAACGCGACCAGCGGGCCGATCAGTGCCGCGTCCAGGCCACCGATTTCATCGTAGGGTTCAATGCCATCACAGGCCTCACCCACCCCCACCGCATAACCCAACAACATGCGGCGCAGGCCGAAACGCCAACTGTTCTGTTCAAGCCCGGCGGGCAAGCCCAGGCTCGCCCGCTGCTCGGCGTCAAGGCCCCAACGGATGCCAGCGCCCTCGATCCAGCGGTGCAGCGTGGGCAGGTCGTTTTCACGGATGCCGAAGCGGGCGCGGACTGCCGGCACGTCCAGCAGGTCGAGCACTTCGCTGACCGCGAAGCGGCTGTCAGGCAGTTTGAGCAGGTGCTCCAGCGCGATCAGCAAAGGCTCGCGGCCACGCTGGCCCTGGTCTGTCAGGGTGAACGGGATGTATCGCGGGTCGTTGCGCTGCAACTGGCCGAAGACGGCACGGATATGTGGCGCGTAAGTGTCGATGTCCGGCAGCATGACGATCACGTCGCGCGGGCGCAAACTAGGGTCGGCGCTGAAGCGGGCCAACAGCTGGTCGTGGAGGATCTCCACTTCACGTTGCGGGCTGTGCGCGATATGGAAGCGGATCGAGCGGTCTTTTGTGGTGTCGACTGGCGGCCACAGTTCGCGGCTCTCGGCGAGCGGGCGCAACTCCAGAATGTCGTCCTGCAGTTCGTTGAGCAGCGTGGTGGGCGAACCGTCGCTGAACAGGTCGATGCGGCCGTCGCTGAACACGCCCTGGTAGCTGCCCGGGTCGTCATAGCTGTCGAGCAGGTTGATGTAGTCGCGGCCTTGTTTACCCCAGGCTGCCAGTAACGGATGAGCATGCTGGTGCAGCGTCTGGTCGTCCAGTTGCAAGGGCATGCCTTGCTTGCGTTGCTGGCGTTTGTACTGATGGCGCAACAGGTCCTTGTCGGCAACGATATCGGCCCAGTGATGACGGCATGGGTTGTGTACGCACAACAGAACCTGACTGAAACGCGACAGGCCTGCCAGCGCTTCCAGGGCCTGGGCCGGCAGCGAAGAGATACCGAACACGATCACCCTCGATGGCAGCCCTGCAGGCGCCTGCTCCAGGCTGTTGATGCGCTCGATGAAGCGTTGGTGTACTCCGGCGCGGCTCTGTGCCATGCCTTGCTCGCCAACATCCTCCAGCAATGCTCGCCACAGCTCGGCTTGCCAGCGGTTGCCTGGCGGCAGGACTTTGCGCTCGCCGCGGGCCGTGTTGATGACATGCTCGCCAGTGGCCCAGTCCTTGAGCCAATCGGCGCGGTAGACCTGGTACTGGTCGAACAGGTCGGCCAGGCGCTCGGCCAGCTGGTAGCGCTTGCGCAAGTCACTGTCGTCGGTGAGGAAGCGCCGCAGTGGCTCGAAATACGGCCGCTCGATGAGTGCTGGCAACAGGCGCATCAGGCGCCAGGTCAGTGGTGCCTTGTCGAGCAGAGACACTTCGGGAATTTCGCTACGGCCCAGCACGCTGCGATAGAGCTGCCACATAAAGCTACCGGGCAGTTGCACATCGATTGCAGCGGCGATGCCGCAGCCGCCCAGGTCATCCTCCAGCGGATCTTCAGCCAGGGCCAGCTTGAGCCATTGGGCGATACCGTTGCTTTGCACCAGGGCAATTTCGTTTTCCAGAGGCGCCAGCGGGTAGCGACGCATCCAGCTCACTACCAAGCTACGCAGGTCGTCGAGGCGGTTGCCGTGAACGATCATGAAGCCTGGATGGAGATGGGCGGTGTTGAGCATCGGAAGGTCTCTGGAGGCGCTGATGGCTGAGAGGGGAACGATATCACGCGTACATGAAACGGCCGAATGCCATCAGGCCGCGGGAGCGGGCGTGCTCGCAGGGCTTCGAGCAGGCACAGGCTTTTTTGCCCACAAAGACAAAACCCCTACCTGCATGTGCAGATAGGGGTTTTGCGAAATGAATCTTGACGATGACCTACTCTCACATGGGGAAACCCCACACTACCATCGGCGATGCATCGTTTCACTACTGAGTTCGGGATGGGATCAGGTGGTTCCAATGCTCTATGGTCGTCAAGAAATTCTGTAGCCAGAATGTCCAGATGGACAGCCCGGCGAATCCGGATATGTGATGTTTGTGGTCTTACGAATTTTCGGGTCTTTCGTCTTCACCACCACAATCTGCGTAGCAGATTGCTTGGGTGTTATATGGTCAAGCCTCACGGGCAATTAGTATTGGTTAGCTCAACGCCTCACAGCGCTTACACACCCAACCTATCAACGTCGTAGTCTTCGACGGCCCTTTAGGGGATTCAAGATCCCAGTGAGATCTCATCTTGAGGCAAGTTTCCCGCTTAGATGCTTTCAGCGGTTATCTCTTCCGAACATAGCTACCCGGCAATGCCACTGGCGTGACAACCGGAACACCAGAGGTTCGTCCACTCCGGTCCTCTCGTACTAGGAGCAGCCCCTCTCAAATCTCAAACGTCCACGGCAGATAGGGACCGAACTGTCTCACGACGTTCTAAACCCAGCTCGCGTACCACTTTAAATGGCGAACAGCCATACCCTTGGGACCGGCTTCAGCCCCAGGATGTGATGAGCCGACATCGAGGTGCCAAACACCGCCGTCGATATGAACTCTTGGGCGGTATCAGCCTGTTATCCCCGGAGTACCTTTTATCCGTTGAGCGATGGCCCTTCCATACAGAACCACCGGATCACTAAGACCTACTTTCGTACCTGCTCGACGTGTTTGTCTCGCAGTCAAGCGCGCTTTTGCCTTTATACTCTACGACCGATTTCCGACCGGTCTGAGCGCACCTTCGTACTCCTCCGTTACTCTTTGGGAGGAGACCGCCCCAGTCAAACTACCCACCATACACTGTCCTCGATCCGGATAACGGACCTGAGTTAGAACCTCAAAGTTGCCAGGGTGGTATTTCAAGGATGGCTCCATGAGAACTGGCGTCCCCACTTCAAAGCCTCCCACCTATCCTACACAAGCAAATTCAAAGTCCAGTGCAAAGCTATAGTAAAGGTTCACGGGGTCTTTCCGTCTAGCCGCGGATACACTGCATCTTCACAGCGATTTCAATTTCACTGAGTCTCGGGTGGAGACAGCGCCGCCATCGTTACGCCATTCGTGCAGGTCGGAACTTACCCGACAAGGAATTTCGCTACCTTAGGACCGTTATAGTTACGGCCGCCGTTTACCGGGGCTTCGATCAAGAGCTTCGCTTGCGCTAACCCCATCAATTAACCTTCCGGCACCGGGCAGGCGTCACACCCTATACGTCCACTTTCGTGTTTGCAGAGTGCTGTGTTTTTAATAAACAGTCGCAGCGGCCTGGTATCTTCGACCGGCATGAGCTTACGGAGCAAGTCCTTCACCCTCGCCGGCGCACCTTCTCCCGAAGTTACGGTGCCATTTTGCCTAGTTCCTTCACCCGAGTTCTCTCAAGCGCCTTGGTATTCTCTACCTAACCACCTGTGTCGGTTTGGGGTACGGTTCCCAGTTATCTGAAGCTTAGGAGCTTTTCTTGGAAGCATGGTATCAACCACTTCGTCGCCTAAAGGCAACTCGTCATCAGCTCTCGGCCTTGAAATCCCGGATTTGCCTAAGATTTCAGCCTACCACCTTAAACCTGGACAACCAACGCCAGGCTGGCCTAACCTTCTCCGTCCCTCCATCGCAATAACTGGAAGTACAGGAATATTAACCTGTTTTCCATCGACTACGCTTTTCAGCCTCGCCTTAGGGACCGACTAACCCTGCGTCGATTAACGTTGCGCAGGAAACCTTGGTCTTTCGGCGTGCGAGTTTTTCACTCGCATTGTCGTTACTCATGTCAGCATTCGCACTTCTGATACCTCCAGCAAGCTTCTCAACTCACCTTCACAGGCTTACAGAACGCTCCTCTACCGCATCATCATAAGATGATACCCGTAGCTTCGGTGCATGGTTTGAGCCCCGTTACATCTTCCGCGCAGGCCGACTCGACTAGTGAGCTATTACGCTTTCTTTAAAGGGTGGCTGCTTCTAAGCCAACCTCCTAGCTGTCTAAGCCTTCCCACATCGTTTCCCACTTAACCATGACTTTGGGACCTTAGCTGACGGTCTGGGTTGTTTCCCTTTTCACGACGGACGTTAGCACCCGCCGTGTGTCTCCCATGCTCGGCACTTGTAGGTATTCGGAGTTTGCATCGGTTTGGTAAGTCGGGATGACCCCCTAGCCGAAACAGTGCTCTACCCCCTACAGTGATACATGAGGCGCTACCTAAATAGCTTTCGAGGAGAACCAGCTATCTCCGAGCTTGATTAGCCTTTCACTCCGATCCACAGGTCATCCGCTAACTTTTCAACGGTAGTCGGTTCGGTCCTCCAGTCAGTGTTACCTAACCTTCAACCTGCCCATGGATAGATCGCCCGGTTTCGGGTCTATACCCAGCGACTAAACGCCCTATTAAGACTCGCTTTCGCTACGCCTCCCCTATTCGGTTAAGCTCGCCACTGAATATAAGTCGCTGACCCATTATACAAAAGGTACGCAGTCACCTAACAAAGTAGGCTCCCACTGCTTGTACGCATACGGTTTCAGGTTCTATTTCACTCCCCTCTCCGGGGTTCTTTTCGCCTTTCCCTCACGGTACTGGTTCACTATCGGTCAGTCAGTAGTATTTAGCCTTGGAGGATGGTCCCCCCATATTCAGACAAAGTTTCTCGTGCTCCGTCCTACTCGATTTCATTGATAAGAGATTTTCGTGTACGGGGCTATCACCCACTATGGCCGCACTTTCCAGAGCGTTCCACTAATCTCAAACCAACTTAAGGGCTGGTCCCCGTTCGCTCGCCACTACTAAGGGAATCTCGGTTGATTTCTTTTCCTCAGGGTACTTAGATGTTTCAGTTCCCCTGGTTCGCCTCTTGCACCTATGTATTCAGTACAAGATACTCAGCTTATGCTGAGTGGGTTCCCCCATTCAGAGATCTCTGGATCACAGTCTGTTTGCCGACTCCCCAAAGCTTATCGCAGGCTACCACGTCTTTCATCGCCTCTGACTGCCAAGGCATCCACCGTATGCGCTTCTTCACTTGACCATATAACCCCAAGCAATCTGGTTATACTGTGAAGACGACATTCGCCGAAAATTCGTACGTTACTCTTTCGAGCAGAACTCACAAATTTTACCTTAGCCTGATCCACCAGCAGTGAAACTGGTGTTCAGTCTATATCTATCACATATCCGAATTTTTAAAGAACGATCTGACAAAAGTCAGAAATCAACATTCGATACGAATGCTCATTTCTGAGTTTGATCAAGGTACAGCAAGTGGTGGAGCCAAGCGGGATCGAACCGCTGACCTCCTGCGTGCAAGGCAGGCGCTCTCCCAGCTGAGCTATGGCCCCGCATATTGGTAGGCCTGGGCAGATTTGAACTGCAGAAGAGCCGTCCTCACCACTCTTTATCCAGAGGCATGGGGTGCTCAACATTCCAACCAAAATTGGTAGGTCTGGGCAGATTTGAACTGCCGACCTCACCCTTATCAGGGGTGCGCTCTAACCAACTGAGCTACAGACCTAAGGGTAAAACTTTGGGTCTTGATCGTCTTTATACAATGAATCAAGCAATTCGTGTGGGAGCTCATCAGCAGGCTGATGTCGTCGATTAAGGAGGTGATCCAGCCGCAGGTTCCCCTACGGCTACCTTGTTACGACTTCACCCCAGTCATGAATCACACCGTGGTAACCGTCCTCCCGAAGGTTAGACTAGCTACTTCTGGTGCAACCCACTCCCATGGTGTGACGGGCGGTGTGTACAAGGCCCGGGAACGTATTCACCGCGACATTCTGATTCGCGATTACTAGCGATTCCGACTTCACGCAGTCGAGTTGCAGACTGCGATCCGGACTACGATCGGTTTTGTGAGATTAGCTCCACCTCGCGGCTTGGCAACCCTCTGTACCGACCATTGTAGCACGTGTGTAGCCCAGGCCGTAAGGGCCATGATGACTTGACGTCATCCCCACCTTCCTCCGGTTTGTCACCGGCAGTCTCCTTAGAGTGCCCACCATTACGTGCTGGTAACTAAGGACAAGGGTTGCGCTCGTTACGGGACTTAACCCAACATCTCACGACACGAGCTGACGACAGCCATGCAGCACCTGTGTCAGAGTTCCCGAAGGCACCAATCCATCTCTGGAAAGTTCTCTGCATGTCAAGGCCTGGTAAGGTTCTTCGCGTTGCTTCGAATTAAACCACATGCTCCACCGCTTGTGCGGGCCCCCGTCAATTCATTTGAGTTTTAACCTTGCGGCCGTACTCCCCAGGCGGTCAACTTAATGCGTTAGCTGCGCCACTAAAATCTCAAGGATTCCAACGGCTAGTTGACATCGTTTACGGCGTGGACTACCAGGGTATCTAATCCTGTTTGCTCCCCACGCTTTCGCACCTCAGTGTCAGTATCAGTCCAGGTGGTCGCCTTCGCCACTGGTGTTCCTTCCTATATCTACGCATTTCACCGCTACACAGGAAATTCCACCACCCTCTACCGTACTCTAGCTTGCCAGTTTTGGATGCAGTTCCCAGGTTGAGCCCGGGGCTTTCACATCCAACTTAACAAACCACCTACGCGCGCTTTACGCCCAGTAATTCCGATTAACGCTTGCACCCTCTGTATTACCGCGGCTGCTGGCACAGAGTTAGCCGGTGCTTATTCTGTCGGTAACGTCAAAACAGCAAGGTATTAACTTACTGCCCTTCCTCCCAACTTAAAGTGCTTTACAATCCGAAGACCTTCTTCACACACGCGGCATGGCTGGATCAGGCTTTCGCCCATTGTCCAATATTCCCCACTGCTGCCTCCCGTAGGAGTCTGGACCGTGTCTCAGTTCCAGTGTGACTGATCATCCTCTCAGACCAGTTACGGATCGTCGCCTTGGTGAGCCATTACCCCACCAACTAGCTAATCCGACCTAGGCTCATCTGATAGCGCAAGGCCCGAAGGTCCCCTGCTTTCTCCCGTAGGACGTATGCGGTATTAGCGTTCCTTTCGAAACGTTGTCCCCCACTACCAGGCAGATTCCTAGGCATTACTCACCCGTCCGCCGCTGAATCAAGGAGCAAGCTCCCGTCATCCGCTCGACTTGCATGTGTTAGGCCTGCCGCCAGCGTTCAATCTGAGCCATGATCAAACTCTTCAGTTCAATACTGCTTGGGTTTTTAAGAAACCCTAAACTTGGCTCAGCAATCTCAAATGACTATGTGATTTCTCGCATGGCCACTTGTGATGCTGATAATCTTTTTGACTATCAGTCCATACTCACAAGCACCCACACGAATTGCTTGATTCGATTTGTTAAAGAGCGTTTGGTTAAGAGCTTTTCGTCTCAACCGAGGCGCGCATTCTACGCTTTCCTCAGAACCTGTCAAGCGTTTATTTTGAAGTTTTTTGCGAGAAACTCGTTTAGCTTCAAACACTTGGCTCGCTGCGATCTCTCGTAGCGGGAGGCGAATCATACAGCACTTAGAAGCACTGTCAACCACCTTTTCAACCGCTTTCGATCATTCGATCGTACCCCCTCCAGCTTTCGCCTTAACTACTTAACTCGTTGAATATCAAGGAGTTTTTCGTTCCGATGTCGCTGGAAGTGGGGCGCATTATAAGGGGATTCGAAAGCGCGTCAACCTTTAATTTCATTTATTTGAAATACTCCAGGCGAAGACCGTATCAAGGCCACCAGGTGCTCGCCGCAACACATTCAGCGCCTGTGAGATCGAGCGCCGCCCGCGCGGCGCATCGCGAGCTGCGCTCGCTCCTACGTTTGTTTCGGGCCAATTATGCCTGTGGGATTTGCGCGCGAACGCCTTGGCGCATGGCGCGATATCGCGTCGTACAAACAAGCGCATCGCGAGCTGCGCGATCGTGTCCCGGGAAGTGGTGTAACTGAACCAGCCGAAGGCGCCCTGCGGGCGAAAGAGGATGGTCATCGTGGTTCTTGGCTAACGTTGAGTTTGCGAAGACCAAACACTCACCAGAGAAACCACGATGACCAAGCCCACTATCGCATTGACCGAGTTGGTTGAGAAAGGGGCAGACGCTGATCTGCTCAAGCAAATGATCCAGTTCGTTGCCCAGCGCATGATGGAGTTCGACGTCGAAGGCCTGTGCGGCGCGGGCTTCGATGTCAAAAGCCCAGACCGGACAAATAGCCGTAATGGCTACCGCGATCGTCTTTGGCAAACCCGCGCAGGCGACGTCGACCTTAAGATTCCCAAGCTGCGCCAAGGCAGCTATTTCCCTGGTTTCCTTGAACCTCGACGCACCGCTGAGAAAGCCATGGCGGCAGTCATCCAGGAGGCCTACATCCAAGGCGTTTCAACACGCTCAGTGGACGAGCTGGTCAAAGCCATGGGCATGACCGGCATCTCCAAAAGCCAGGTCTCACGGCTAGCTGGTGAGATCGATGAGCGCGTTCACGCCTTCCTTGACCGCCCGCTTGAGGGCGACTGGCCCTATCTCTGGATCGATGCCACCTACGTCAAAGTGCGGGAGGCCGGACGCATCGTCTCGGTCGCCGTAATAATCGCCGTGGCCGTGAACACCGACGGTGGCCGCGAAGTCCTGGGCATGCGGGTTGGGCCGTCAGAGGCTGAGCCGTTCTGGACAGACTTCCTGCGCAGCCTCACGCGACGTGGCTTGCGGGGCGTGAAACTGGTCATCTCCGACGCCCACGAAGGGCTCAAGGCGGCTGTTTCCAAGGTCTTCAACGCGACCTGGCAGCGCTGCCGTGTGCATTTCATGCGTAATGCCATGGCCCACGTCGGCAAAGGTCAGCGCACCATGGTGGCGGCCCTACTGCGCACAGTCTTCGCCCAGGACAGCCGTGCCGAATGCCATCAGCAATGGCGTTTGGTCGCTGATCAGCTACGCGAAAAATACCCCAAGATCGCGACACTCATGGACGGCTGCGAGGATGAAGTGCTGGCTCACATGGCGTTTCCAAAAGCGCACCGACAGCAATTACACAGCACCAATCCACTGGAGCGGCTTAACGCGGAGATCAAACGCCGCACCGACGTCGTAGGCATCTTTCCCAACGATCCTGCAATCACACGGCTGGTAGGCGCGATGCTGCTGGAGCAGAACGACGAGTGGTGCCTGCAACGGCGTTACATGCAGTTGGAGGCCTTTGAGGCAGTCAGCGATAATCCACAGGCCAAGCTGTCGGCCGTGATCAACTAAACGGCGAACTCAGCGGCCAGAACCATGATGAGTTACACCACTTCCCGGGACACGATCAGCTGCGCTCGCTCCTACGTTTGTTTCGGGCCAATTATTTCTGGGGGATTTGCGCGCGAGCGCCTTGGCGCATGGCGCGATATCGCGTCGTACAAACAAGGCGGTCGCGCGCGTCTATCACAGGCGTGACTGGCCCGAAACAAACGTAGGAGCGAGCGCAGCTCGCGATGCGCCGCGCGGGCGGCGCTCGATCTCACAGACACCAGAGAAACAAAGGCGGGCCCCCTCCACAGCCATTGCTATCTCAAGACAGGCCCGTGGCAGCCCCACCCCCTCTCAAACCGCCCTACCCTGCCTCCTGGCAACCCTGGGAAGAGCCCGCGCAACAGCAGGTATCCGCAACACCATCAACACAGCCCCAATAAACGCATAGATCGACCATTCCCGAAGGTCGGAACGCACGATCCAGAGGAAATGCAGCAAGCCCAACCCAAGCACCGCATACACCAACCTATGCAGCTTCTTCCACCGCGCCCCCAGCCGCCGTTGGCTGTACCGGTTAGAGGTAACCGCCAACGCCAGCAAACCCAGGAAGCCCAGCGCCCCCACAATAATGTAGGGCCGCTTGCTGAGTTCCACCGCCAACTGCCCCCAATCCAGCCCAAGAATGAAAAACAGGTAAGCCAGTATGTGCAGCACTATATAAGCGAACACCCACAACCCCAGCTGCCGGCGAACCACGATCCAGCCAGACCAGCCCGTCAACTTCTGCAGAGGGGTCATGCTCAAGGTCACCAGCAAGAAGGTAAGCGCCCCGAGCCCAAGGCGGTCCATCATGATCTTCCCGGGGTCAGGCCCCAGCAGGTTCATCGCTGCTTCATATAGCCACCACATCGGAAACAGGCAGCCTACGACGAAGATGGCCAAACGAAACCAGGGGTAACGCATCAGTAGTTCTTCCGCAGATCGAGCCCGGCATAGAGCGACGCCACTTCATCAGCATAGCCATTGAACATCTGGGTCTCCCGCACGTTGGGACTGAACAGTCCGCTGGGCAAGCGACGTTCGCGCGCCTGACTCCAGCGCGGGTGGTCGACTGTAGGGTTCACATTGGCATAGAAGCCATATTCATCCGGCGCCAGCCCTTCCCAGGTAGTACCGGGCTGCTCCGCTACCAGGCTGATGCGCACAATCGACTTGATGCTCTTGAAGCCATACTTCCAAGGCACCACCAGACGCAACGGCGCGCCGTTCTGGTTGGGCAGCTCCCGGCCGTACATACCCACCGCGAGAATTGCCAACGGGTGCATCGCCTCATCCAGGCGCAACCCTTCTCTATAAGGCCAGTCGATCAAGGCGAATCCTGAGCGCTGCCCGGGCATATGCTGCGGATCGTTCAGCGTTTCGAAACGCACATAACGCGCCTTGGAAGTAGGCTCGACCTGCTTGAGCACCTGAGCCAAAGGGAACCCCAGCCACGGAATGACCATCGACCACGCCTCAACACAGCGCAGCCGATAGATCCGCTCCTCAAGCTGATAGGGTTTGACGAAGTCCTCCAGTGCATAGCGTCCGGGTTTGCCAACCTCACCATCCACCACAACAGACCACGGTTCGGTCTTCAGGCTGTCGGCATTGGCCGCCGGGTCGCCCTTGTCGGGCCCGAACTCGTAGAAGTTGTTGTAGTGAGTGGCATCCTTGAATGGCGTGATCGCCTCGTCCTTCACCGTCACCGCTTGCCAGTGCGTGGCCGCGAGCTTTTCAGTGAACCAGGCTGGTGCGACCCCAGCCTGCACATCAGCATAACGGGACACTTGCGCCGCGCCCACCCCGCCCGGTAATGCGCCTAGCGCCAAGCCAGCCAATGAGCCGCCCAGCAGGGTACGACGGGAAAGGTAAATGCCTTCGGGGGTGATCTCCGACGCCTTGCACTCGGAAGACCTGGGAAGCTTGATAAGCATGAACGGCTCCATAGCACTGAGTAACGGATGTACCAGTAAGACTATGGAGCCGTGAGGTTATTCCAGCGTTAAGTGATTTTCACACTTTGCGACGGCGTGCCTTCAGCAGGAACTGGATCGGCCCCGATGCTGCATAGGCAAGGAAGATCAACAGAAGGATACGCGGAGGGTCGCTGAACACGACGGCAAACACCAGCACCACCGCCAGGATCGCCACGAACGGCACGCGCCCCTTGAGGTCCAGCTCCTTGAAGCTGTTGTACTTGATGTTGCTGACCATCAGCATGCCAGCAGCAGCCACCAACAGCGCCACCAGGAACGACAGCTTGGAGCCCTGAATGCCATAGTCGCTGAACGCCCATACGGTGCCCGCCACCACACCGGCGGCAGCCGGGCTGGCCAGACCGATGAAGTAGCGCTTGTCGGCGGTACCGACCTGGGTATTGAAACGCGCCAGGCGCAACGCGGCACCGGCCACATAGATGAATGCAACCATCCAGCCGACCTTGCCCATGTCACCCAGCGCCCAGCCGAAGGCCAGCAAAGCCGGGGCCACGCCGAAGGCGACCATATCCGATAGCGAGTCATACTCGGCACCGAAGGCACTCTGGGTGTTGGTCATGCGCGCAACGCGGCCGTCCAGACCGTCGAGCACCATGGCCACGAAAATGGCGATAGCGGCAAAAGCGAAGTACTTGCTCGCCTCGCGCGGGTCGCCGGCACTCAGGGCGCTCTGTGCGCTCATCGAGCTGATGATGGAATAGAAACCGGCAAACAGGTTGGCGGTGGTAAACAGGTTGGGCAGCAGGTAGATGCCGCGGTGGCGCACCTTACGGCCTTCGGCGTCATGCCCTTCTTCAACGTGCTCATCGACAGGTAGCAGGCTTTCGGCGTCGGAGGGCTTGTTCGGCTCTTCGGGACGTTCGCTCATGGAGGGTACCTTGCAACAGGATGGAAAATGTTCGACACGGGCCCGCGAAACAGGTTCTGACAGCGAGCCACTGGTCTGCTTTATACCAGAAGCGGGATGCCAGAACGAAAAAACGCGGCCAAAGCCGCGTTTTTCATCTTTCGATAAGACTTAGTTCTTGGTCTTGTCGACGATTTTGTTAGCCGAGATCCACGGCATCATCGAGCGCAGCTGCTCACCGATGATTTCGATGCCGTGAGCGGCGTTGTTGCGACGCTTGGCGGTCATCGATGGGTAGTTGGTAGCACCTTCGGAGATGAACATCTTCGCGTACTCGCCGTCCTGGATGCGCTTCAGAGCATTGCGCATGGCCTTGCGGGATTCTTCGTTGATGACTTCCGGACCAGTCACGTACTCACCGTATTCGGCGTTGTTGGAGATCGAGTAGTTCATGTTGGCGATGCCGCCTTCGTACATGAGGTCTACGATCAACTTCAGCTCGTGCAGGCACTCGAAGTAGGCCATTTCCGGCGCGTAGCCAGCTTCGACCAGGGTTTCGAAACCGGCTTTGACCAGTTCGACAGTACCGCCACACAGAACAGCCTGCTCACCGAACAGGTCGGTTTCGGTTTCGTCCTTGAAGGTGGTTTCGATGATGCCGGTGCGGCCACCACCCACGCCCGAAGCGTAGGACAGCGCGACATTCTTGGCGTTGCCGGAAGCGTCCTGGTAGATAGCGATCAGGTCAGGGATGCCGCCGCCTTTGACGAACTCGGAACGAACGGTGTGGCCCGGGGCTTTCGGCGCGATCATGATCACGTCGAGGTCGGCACGCGGAACAACCTGGTTGTAGTGGATCGAGAAACCGTGCGAGAAGGCCAGGGTAGCGCCCTTCTTGATGTTCGGCTCGATTTCGTTCTTGTACAGAGTGCCCTGGAATTCGTCCGGGGTCAGGATCATGACCAGGTCAGCCGCAGCGACAGCGGTAGCAACATCAGCAACTTTCAGGCCGTGAGCTTCAGCCTTGGCAACGGTAGCCGAACCTTTACGCAGACCGACGGTAACGTCTACACCGGAATCTTTCAGGTTGCACGCCTGAGCGTGGCCCTGGGAGCCGTAACCGATG
Organism: Pseudomonas putida; assembly: GCA_041879295.1. Classification (NCBI taxonomy): domain Bacteria; kingdom Pseudomonadati; phylum Pseudomonadota; class Gammaproteobacteria; order Pseudomonadales; family Pseudomonadaceae; genus Pseudomonas; species Pseudomonas putida. Next base: position 4,885,668 of record CP047152.1, read on the forward strand.
ATGGCGACTTTCTTACCCTGGATGATGGAAAGGTCGCAGTCTTTATCGTAGAAAACTTTCATGAAAATACCCCTGGTTATATCTCGGCCCCTGCGGAGCCATCGCTAATTTTTAAATTTAGATGCTGAGCACTTTGTCGCCACGGGCAATGCCGGTAACGCCGCTGCGCACGGTTTCCAGAATCGATGCAGTGCCGATCGCCTGGATGAAGCTGTCCAGTTTGTCGCTGGTACCGCTCAGCTGCACGGTGTACACGCTGGCGGTCACGTCGACGATCTGGCCGCGGAAGATATCCGTGGTGCGCTTGATCTCGGCGCGCTGGGCACCGGTGGCCTTGACCTTGACCAGCATCAGTTCACGCTCGATGTGAGCGCTTTCCGACAGGTCGACAAGCTTGACCACTTCGACCAGCTTGTTCAGGTTCTTGGTGATCTGTTCGATCACTTCGTCATGGCCAACGGTGGTCAGCGTCAGACGCGACAGGGTCGGGTCTTCGGTCGGCGCTACAGTCAGGCTTTCAATGTTGTAGTTGCGCTGGGAGAACAGGCCGACCACACGGGACAACGCACCTGGTTCGTTTTCCAGCAGCAGGGAAATGATGTGCCGCATATCAGGTACGCTCCGTCTTGCTCAGCCACATGTCACGCATCGAGCCATCCTTGATCTGCATCGGATAGACGTGCTCACTGCGGTCAACCGCGATGTCGATGAACACCAGACGGTCCTTCATCGCAAACGCTTCTTCCAGCTTCGGCTTGAGGTCTTTCAGGCTGGTAATGCGGATACCCACATGGCCATAGGCCTCGGCCAGCTTGATGAAGTCAGGCAGCGACTCGACGTATGAGTGCGAATGGCGACCGTTGTAGGCCATGTCCTGCCATTGGCGGACCATGCCCAACACACCGTTGTTCAGGTTGACGATCTTCACCGGCAGGCCGTATTGCATGCAGGTGGACAGCTCCTGGATGTTCATCTGGATACTGCCTTCGCCGGTCACACAGGCCACGTCCTGATCCGGGAAGTTGAGCTTGATGCCCATCGCCGCCGGGAAGCCGAAGCCCATGGTGCCCAGGCCACCGGAGTTGATCCAGCGGTTTGGCTTGTTGAAGCGGTAGTACTGCGCGGCAAACATCTGGTGCTGGCCTACGTCGGAAGTGACGAAGGCATCGCCATTGGTCACTTCGCACAGTGTCTCGATGACTTTTTGCGGTTTGATGACGTTGCCATCGCCCTTGTCGTAAGGGAACAACTCGCCATTGCCACGCCATTCGTCAATCTGCTTCCACCAGGCATCCAGCGCCGCCTTGTCAGGCTGCTCGCCGATTTCCTTGAGGATGCCGAGCATTTCGCTGAGCACGCTGTCGACCGGGCCGACGATCGGCACGTCGGCCTTGATCATCTTCGAGATCGACGCCGGGTCGATGTCGATGTGGATGATCTTGGCATTCGGGCAGAACTTGGCCGGGCCGTTTACAACGCGGTCGTCGAAACGCGCACCGACGGCAAAGATGACGTCGGCATTGTGCATGGCCATGTTGGCGGTGTAGCTGCCATGCATGCCAAGCATGCCGAGGAACTGGCGGTCGGTACCCGGGAAGCCACCCAGCCCCATCAGGGTATTGGTGACCGGCAGGTTCAGCGACTTGGCGATTTCAGTCAGGGCTTCGGAGCCACCGCCGAGGATCACACCGCCACCGGAGTAGACAACCGGGCGCTTGGCAGCCAGAAGCATCTCGGCAGCCTTGCGGATCTGCCCGGAGTGACCGCGGACCGCCGGGCTGTAGGAGCGCAGTTTGACCTTTTTCGGGTAGACGTATTCAAACTTTTCAGCCGGGTTGGTCATATCTTTTGGAATGTCGACCACGACTGGACCTGGGCGACCGGATTGCGCCAGGTAAAAAGCTTTTTTCAGAATTTCAGGGATCTCGGTCGGGTTCTTGATCATGAAGCTGTGCTTCACGATCGGCCGCGAGATACCGATCATGTCGGTTTCCTGGAAGGCATCGGTGCCCACCATGGTGCTAGGCACCTGGCCGGACAGGATAACCATCGGAATCGAGTCCATGTAGGCGGTGGCAATGCCGGTAATGGCATTGGTCGCGCCAGGACCGGAGGTTACCAGTACCACACCGGCCTTGCCGGTGGCACGAGCGTAGCCGTCCGCCATATGGGTTGCCGCCTGCTCGTGACGAACCAGGATGTGTTCCACTTCCGGTTCTTTGAACAGTGCGTCGTAAACATGCAGGAGAGCACCACCAGGGTACCCGTAGATGTGCTTAACGCCTTCGTCACGCAAGAAGCGGACGACCATCTCAGCGCCAGATAAAAGCTCCACGTTGTTCACCTCTAAAACGCCAGAATACCGCCCTCACTGGACGGGTCTTAATAGGTTTACTGCCAAGCAGAGCATGAGCGAACGTCAGCACTGACTGAGCAAGTATTGGGAGATCCCCAGAGTGTTGCGGGGGTTTCCCACCCAGCGCGAGGTAACGCGTTGCGGGGTGTAACAGGTCGGCGCGGGTGTGCACCTCATGATCTGCTTAGCGGGTCTGCTTCTGGCAGTCCCTCTACAGCGGAAGTTGGATTCTTGTGATTCGGCGCCAACAAGTCAAGAAAAATTATTGCCAATTTTTCCCCAAGATGAATTCCTGCCACCACTAAAAATCGCTTCAGCAGCAGAATTAAGAAGATTTCCAATAAAAAGGGCCACAATCTGCGGCCCTAGAAGGAAAAACTGAAGAAATCAGGCGGAAGGAGCGATCAATTGATCAAAAGCTGCCAACAGGCGCCGTAGCTCACGACTTTGCTCCGGCCGGTCGGTAAACACGGTTTCGGCCATGACAAGGATGCTCGATGCATTGGGCAACGGGTGGCCCAGTTCGATGATGATTTTCATGCGGGGCAGGAAGATCCATTGCAGCCACTGCTCAAAATTGAGGGTATCCACGGCGAACGGCACCGTACTGGCCAGCGCCTCGTCGCTTGGCGGCTCGTCATCCCACCAGCCTTGCACCTGCAGTTCACGCTCGATCAATAGCAGGTGGTCGGCAATATCCAGAATGCGCTGCTCGATCATCACGAATTGACCCGCGCCTTTTGCCGGGCCAGCGCAGCGCCAGCGCTGTCACCCTGCTTTTCACGCGCCTGGGCGATCGTGTTCCATAGCTCTGCCTGCAGGCTTGGGCGGCCGTTGGCGTAGGTCAGAGCGCGACGCGCCAACTGCTCGGCCTGCGCTGCATCACCTTGCGAGAGGCGCACCTGGGCCAGGCGATACAGCACCTGCGGCTCACGCGGAGCAATACGCTGGGCACGCTCCAGGCTCGAGGCGGCACCGTTGAAGTCGCCACTGCCCTGCTGCGTCTGCGCAGTGGTCAGCAACGCCAGCACCGGGCCGTCCAGTTGCTCGTCGGCCGACAGACCACCGGCGGCAGCGCTGCGCGGAATACCGGTGGGCGCACTGGCGCTTTGCGGGGTGTTATTCATCGCGGCAATGTCGAAGGGTTCATCGGCAATCGGGTTGGGATTGGTGGTCATCGGTGCCGAACTGACAGGGCCTGGAGTGATGGGCCCTGGAGTGATCGGCGCTGCGCCATTGTTCGCCGGGAACGTCTGGATGCCCGAAGCACCTGCGCCCTGCGGGATCATCACGGTGACGCCGGAATCCTCCGGCAGCGTCTGCGCCTGGGCGGTGCCGGTGTTATAGCCACCCGCCGAGCGGTTGGCCGTCACGCGCTCGCTGTTGGACACGCGGGTGCTCGAATCGACCACCGGAATATTGCCACGCGGGACGCTGGAGCACCCCTGGAGCACAGCCAACGCCGTCACGGCAGGAAACAGCCACTTGTTCACGTCACACCTCATCAATGCAGCCTGTGCTTAATTCATCCAGCCCTTGACCCAGTCCATTACCGATTCGACTGGATCCTGCTCGCCGCCACAGGTTGCGCCGGCCGGCGGCTCACTCCCGCGAATATACGGCATCTGCACCGCTCCCGGACAGCTGGCATCAGACCCATGGCCAGTGTACGGGTCGATCCAGGCCTGCACCACGTTGTCCGGTTGCGGCATATCCAGTGGCAGCGGGTCGGCCTTCTTCATGAAACTGGTCCACACCTGCAGGGCTCCGGTGGCGCCGGTAAACGGTGTCTTGCCGTTATCGTCACGGCCCATCCACACCACGGCCAGCAGATCCTGACTGAAGCCGGAGAACCAGCTGTCACGCGAGTCGTTACTGGTACCGGTCTTGCCCGCCAAGGTCAGCGAGCGTGGCAAGGTGTTGTACACCGAGCGCCCGGTACCTTCGCGCATTACGCGCTGCATGGCGTTCTGCACCAGGTAGATGGCACCCGGGTCGAAGGTTTGCTGGATCTGGAACGGGTAGCGCTTGAGCGGCTCGCCCTCGGCGGTGAGCACGCTGCGGATACCGCGCATCGGCGTGTTGAAGCCACCGTTGGCGATGGTCTGATACATGGTTGCCACCTGCATCGGTGACATGCCACCAGCGCCCAGCAACATGGCCGGGAACGCTGGCCAGTCAACATTTACCCCCAACCGACCAATGGTCTTGATCACGTTCGGCACGCCCACTTCCAGGCCGAGCTTGGCGGTCGACAGGTTGTACGAGTTGGCCAGCCCCTGGTACAGGTAGATAGTGCCGTGCGGGCGACGGTCATAGTTTTGCGGGCGCCAGACTTGGCCGTCAGCCCCCTTGACCGAAAATGGCTCATCCTGCACCCAACTGGTCAGGGTGTATTTGCTCGGCTGCTCCAGCGCAGTCAGGTATACCGACGGCTTGACCAGCGAGCCGATCGGCCGCACGGCATCGATGGCCCGGTTGAAGCCGGCGAAGCCTGCCTGGCGGCTACCGATCAGCGCCTGTACTTCACCGGTCTCAGGGTTGGTCACGACCATTGCCGCTTCCACCTCGTCAGCCCCCTTGCGGCCCGACAGGCGCTTGAAGGTCTCTCTCATCGAGGTTTCGGCCTTCATCTGAAGGATCGGGTCGAAGCTGGTAAAGATGCGCAGGCCTTCTTCGGTCAAGTCTTCGTCGCGGTAGTCCTGACGTAGCTGTCGCTTGACCAGGTCAAGGAAGGCCGGGAACGAGCTGTCGGCCAGGCTGCCACGCTTGGTTACGCCCAGCGGCATTTTCTTCGCCGCATCGACTTCTGCCTGGCTGGCCACGCCCTGCTCGGCCACCAGGTCGAGCACCAGGTTGCGGCGCGCCAGGGCGCGCTCGGGGTGACGCCGCGGGTTGTAATAGGACGGCCCTTTGACCATGCCCACCAGCAGGGCGATCTGATGCAGTTTCAGCTCGGACAACGGCTGGCTGAAGAAAAACTGGCTAGCCAGGCCAAAGCCGTGCACGGCGCGTTGACCGTCTTGACCGACGAACACCTCATTGAGGTAGGCCTCAAGGATTTCGCGCTTGTCGTAATGCAGTTCGAGCAGTATCGCCATCATCGCCTCGGTCAGCTTGCGGCTGAGGCTGCGCTCGCTGCTGAGGTAGAAGTTCTTCACCAACTGCTGGGTCAGGGTACTGCCACCCTGGCGCATGGAACCGGACGAAGTATTGACCCACATGGCCCGGGCGATGGACTTGGGCGACACGCCGTAGTGGCTGTAGAAGTCGCGGTCTTCCGTGGCCACCAGGGTTTCGAGCAGATACTTGGGGACCTGATCGATCTTGATCAGGATGCGGTCTTCAAGGTTTTTCGGGTAGATGCCGCCGATCATCAGCGGCTCCAGGCGCACCACGTCAAGCGCCTTGCCGTTGGCGCCGGAAAGGCCCGCAACGTAGTCGCCAGAGAAGCGCACGCGGACGAACTGCGCCGGCTCCATGCCCTCGTAGAACTGGAAGCCACGGGTATTGAGGTCGACGGTATTGCCGTTGACGGACGCAGCGCCGGGGCCGTTAGCCGCGCTCTCGCGACGGTAGCCGAGGGCATCGAGCTCGGTGAGGAAGTCGCTCTTGCTCAACTTCTGGCCGGTGAACAGCTCCAGCGGCCGGGCATACACTTTGGCCGGGATGGTCCAGCGCTTGCCGGAGAACTTTTCCTGGACGACGGCATCGAGGTAAACCGCGAAGCCGGCGACTATCACCAGGCCTACCAGGCTGAGCTTCAAAGCCCAGCCCAGCCAGGCGCGGGAGCGGCCGGTCGGGCGTTTCTGAGGGGTACGGGAATTTCGGGTTCGGGTCATGGCGGCGGATTATACGCACTTTATAAAGGCTGGGCAGACGGCCCGGCGGTAGGCAGGGACGGCACCATTGACCATAATGGCGCATTCGAATTCCCTTGCCCCGGAAGGATTTGCCGTGAGCCAAGCTCTTATTACTGCGTTGCAGAACCCTGCCCTGTACCCTCACCCCGTGGATGGGTTTCAGCTCATCGAGACGCATATCTCCTGGGTCCTGCTCACTGGCGAGTACGCCTACAAGGTCAAGAAACCGATGAATTTCGGCTTCCTGGACTTCACCGGGCTGGACCAGCGCCGGCATTTCTGTAACGAAGAGTTGCGCCTGAACCAGCGCCTGACCGAAGGCCTGTATCTGGAAGTGCTGCCGATCACCGGTAGCGTCGACGCACCGCAGATCGGTGGCGAAGGTGAAGCCATCGAGTACGTGCTGAAGATGCGCCAGTTCCCTCAGGGCCAGATGCTCAACACCCTGCAGGCCAATGGCGAGCTGAACGCCACGCACATCGACCAGATGGCCCGGCAGATTGCCGAGTTTCACCTGCAGGCCCCACGTGTGCCGATGGAGCACCCGCTGGGCACGCCAGACAGCGTGATGGCCCCGGTGGAGCAGAACTTCGAGCAAATCCGCCCATTCCTCAGCGACAAAGCCGATCTGCAGCAACTCGACGCCCTGCAGGCCTGGGCTCGCAGCAGCTTCGAGCGCCTGCACGGCCTGCTGGAAAAGCGCAAGGCCAATGGCTTCATCCGTGAGTGCCACGGTGACATCCACCTGGGCAACGCCACCTTGATCGATGGCAAGGTAGTGATCTTCGATTGCATCGAGTTCAACGAGCCTTTCCGACTGACCGACGTCTACGCCGACACCGCCTTCCTGGCCATGGACCTGGAAGACCGAGGCCTGAAATGCCTGGCCCGGCGCTTCATCAGCCAGTACCTGGAACTGACGGGGGACTATGAAGGCCTGGAACTGCTCAACTTCTACAAGGCCTACCGTGCGCTGGTGCGGGCCAAGGTCGCACTGTTCAGCATGCCGGCCGATGCTGATGGCGTGCAACGTGCCACCACCCTGCGCACCTACCGCAATTACGCCAACCTGGCCGAAAGCTACAGTGCCATCCCGTCGCGGCTGCTGGCCATCACCCATGGCGTTTCGGCGGTGGGCAAAAGTCACGTGGCCATGCGCCTGGTCGAGGCCTTGGGTGCTGTGCGCGTGCGTTCGGACGTGGAGCGCAAGCGCCTGTTCGGCGAACAACAACAGGCCGACGCCGGCCAACTGAGCACGGGCATCTATGACCAGGACGCCAGCGCTGCGACCTACCTGCGCCTGCACGAGATAGCTGCGACCGTGCTGCGCGCCGGCTTCCCGGTGGTGCTGGACGCCACCTACCTCAAGCATGAGCAGCGCCAGGCTGCGGCAGACGTTGCCAGCCAGACCGGAGTGCCGTTCCTCATCCTTGACTGCCACGCGCCAGAGGCGGTCATCGCCAGTTGGCTGGAGCAGCGCCAGGCCGAAAACAGCGACCCGTCGGATGCCACGCTAAAGGTGATCAAGGCCCAGCAGGCAGGCCGTGAGGCGCTGGATGCGCAGGAGCTGGTGCACAGCACACGCGTCGATACCCAAACTGCCGGCAGCATGGACCAGGTGATCGAGCAGATTCGCCAGCGATTGCCTGGCCTGTAAGTTCATCATCTTCCTGTGCCTGCCGGCAAAAGGGCAGGCACAGGCCGCTCATCATCCGATGGCAAAAAGCCGCGTATTCCCGAACCCCCGCTACACTCCTCTCTGACCCTGCTCGCGATTTATCCCCCATTCCCGTTCAGCCATCGCAAGGAGGCTCGATGAACGATGAATTGCAGCATCTGAAGAACCTTGGCAAGACTTCTGCGCAGTGGCTGCATGCAGCCGGCATCCACAGTGCATCGGATTTGCGCCGCCTGGGCGCTGTGGGTGCGTACCAGGCCGTGAAAACACGAGGGTTCCGTGCATCGAAGGTGCTGTTGTATGCCATTGAAGGCGCCCTGCTGGACATGCACTGGAACGATTTGCCGCTCGAACGCAAGGAAGCACTCAACCAACAATTGGACGCGAAAAAACCTACGCAGAAAAACCAAAATAATCAGGGTAAAGGGATTGACGGCTAAATGAGAATTGTTATGATTATCGCAACTGGTCGCGAGACTGGTTGGATAAGCTAAGAGACCTTGGTTCGGACTCTCAGATTATCTCCTCATCAGGCTAATCACGGTTATTGACCCGGCAATTTGCCGGGTCTTTTTTTGCCTGTGCTTTTCAAGGATCAACGCCGCAACTGCGCACAATAATCCTGCTCCGGCATCGCTGCCGTGTACCACACATAATCAGCCTCGCCAGGCTCGATTCGCTCGCCTACCTCAGCCAGCAGCAATACCTTGCTCTCCCCCGATGCCTCTAGGTCAGCCAGATGCAAGGGTATGCCCAAGTCCTTGCGCACGTGGTAAGCCCCGGCAAACAACAGTGCCGGTTGCGGCGCCGCCTGCAAACGCTCGGCCATGCGCCGGTCGCGCTGCTGCTGAACGGCCAACATCGCCGGTAACTGGCTTTCCGGCAGCATCCCGCAATGCCCGGCGCGCACCTGTTCCAGCAAGGCAGCCTTTACCGCGGGTGCATTGGACTTTTCGCCCTGCACCGGAGCCGGTTGTCGATAGGCCTGACGCATCTCGGCGGGCGAAAGGTTGGCTGCCAGCAACGTCACCCGATGCTGCAAGGCTTCGGTGACAATCGGCCCGTACAACTGCCAATCCCAGCCCTCCTGCCAGGCCAGCGCCTTGGGCAAGTCTTCCGGCAAAGGCTGCCCCATCAGCTTGTCAACCCGTGACTGCTGTTCGGGCTGCAGCATTTCCAGCAACAGGCTGCCCTGAGTACGCTGGCTTTGAAGAGCGCGCAGCAGCCATAGCTGCAGCGCGTGATGGTCAGGGTTGTCGTGCTTCTCGCCGACAAGCACGCGGGGGGCGACAGCCAGGCGATGCACCAGCTTTTCGGGGCTTATGACCTGCTCATTGGACAGATCGACAATCTTACCCAGCTCGGCGTGGGTGCGACCTTCGCTACTCTGCCAGGCGGGCAACGGCGGCAGGCTGGCCTGACAACCGCCCAGCGCCAGTACCAGGCACAGCGAGAAACCAGACAGCAGCGGGTGTCGCATCGGCAGTTACTCCATGTCATCCACAATTTGAATGGCCTTCCCCGAGGGGGCGGATCTGTCGCGAGACAAGGCCGCTTCCACACAGGCCGTGCATGGCTTGAGAATCAACGGGTGATGATCAGCGGATGCCCGCGCTCGGGGTGCGCTTGCACCAGTACGTCGATACCGTACACCGCCTTCAGTGCCGCCGGGGTCAGTACCGCGTCGGGTGTGGCAAACGCGTGGCAACGCCCCTGCTCCAGCAACAGGATGCGATCACAGTAACGCGCCGCCAGGTTCAGGTCATGCAGGATCACCAACACTGCAGCACCGCAGTCGGCGAAACGACGTACGGCTTCCAGGGTGGTGTGCTGATGCAGTGGGTCGAGCATCGAGGTCGGTTCGTCGAGCAGCAACGTGGCCCCCTCCTCGCCCGGCCATAGCTGCGCCAGCACGCGGGCCAGGTGCACCCGTTGCCGCTCGCCACCGGAAAGCGCCAGGTAACTGCGCTCCACCAGGTGCCAGGCATCTGCCGCCTGCAACGCCGCCTCGACAATTTCCGCATCACGCCGCTGCCCGGTGCCATGAGGCATGCGCCCCATACCGACCACTTCCTCGACCCGAAACGAGAAACTCAGGCTGGACACCTGTGGCAACACTGCCAGGCGCCTTGCCCGTTCCTGCCCAGCCCAATCGGCCAGGGGGCGGCCCTGCAGCGTCACCCGCCCGCGGTCAGGCGCCAGTTCACCACACAGCACACTCAGCAGGCTGCTCTTGCCGGCGCCGTTGGGGCCGAGCACACCCACTACCTGCCCCGGAGGCAACTGCAGGTGAATGTCGTGCAGCACCTCATTGCTACCCCTGCGCAGATACAGGCCCTCTACTTGCAACATCAGCCGCGTCCTCGCATCAGCAGGAACAGGAAGAACGGCGCACCAATGAAGGCCGTGACGATACCAATCGGCAGCTCGGCAGGCGCCAACAGCAGCCGCGCCGCAAGGTCGGCGAACAACATCAGCACACCGCCGGCCAGCAGCGAGGCTGGCAGCACCACACGGTGATCGGGGCCGGCCAGCAGGCGTACCAGGTGCGGCACTACCAGGCCGATGAAGCCGATCAACCCGGCTGCAGCCACTGCCGCCCCAACCCCCAGTGCCGTGCAGAACACCAGCTCACGCTTGAGCCGCTCCACGTCAACGCCCAGGTGACGCGCCTCAGACTCACCCAACAACAGGGCATTCAGCGCCTTGGCCCGGCGCGGCAACCACACCGCAACCCCTGTCGCCACCAGCAACAATGGCCACAGTCGCTCATAGCTGGCGCCATTGAGGCTGCCAAGGTTCCAGAATGTCAGCGTGCGCAAGGTGGCATCATCGGCCAGGTAAGAGAACAGCCCCACGGCCGCGCCACCCAGCGCGGTCATGGCCACGCCAGCCAGCAGCATCGTGGCAACGTTGGTCTGGCCATCGCGGCGCCCCAGGCGGTAGACCAGCGCAGTTACCCCAAGCCCGCCGACAAAAGCGCAGAACGACAGCAGATAAGGCGCGAAAGCATCCGGCATGCCGCCAAGCCAGGCGCCGCCAACAATGGCAACCGCAGCCCCCACTGCGGCACCGGCGGCAACACCTACCAGCCCGGGGTCGGCCAGCGGGTTGCGGAACAGCCCCTGCATGGCCACCCCGGACAGAGCCAGCACCGCGCCCACCGCCAAGCCCAACAGGGTGCGCGGCAGGCGGATCTGGCCAAGGATCATCTCGGCCTGCTGCAGGCCATCTTCGGAAACAGGCAGCCCCAGCAGACGCAGGCCAGCGCGCAGCGTATCAAACATCGGCAGGCTGACTGGCCCCAACGCCAGTGACAGCCAGATCGCCAACAGGCACAACAGGCTCAGGCTAATGAACAACGTACGTGGCTGGAACCGCTGTTTCATTGCGCGAAGCTGGCCTGAGCAAGGGGGTAGAAGGTGGCTGCCAGCGACTGCAAGGTCGCCGGTAGCCGAGGCCCAAGCCCGCCGACCAACAGCGTCGGGTCCAGTGAGACCAGGCGTTTCTCACGCACGGCCCGCGAGGCCGCCAGTGCGGGGTTTTCTTTCAACAGCGCCTGCAACGCCTGCCCATCGGCCAGCGCCCGGTCGGAAAACACGATCACATCCGGGTCAAGCGCCGCCAAGGCTTCGTTGGAGAAGTTCTTGTAACCTTGGTGCGCGGCCAGGTTACGCCCACCCGCCTGGCTCAGCAGCCAGTCACCGGCAGTGCCTTGCCCGGCGATCAGCGGCTTGGCCCCGGCATGGCCGACCAGCAGCAACACCCCAGGAGCCTGCTGCCCGGCCTGGGCCAGCTTGACGTTGGCATGCAACGCATCGAGCCGCTGGCGGTAGTCCGCTGCAAGCGTGGACGCTTGCTGCTCTGCGCCGAGCAACTTCCCCAGGTGCCTGAGGTTTTCATCTACCGCCGGCAGCTCGGCTTTGCTGGAGAACAACTCAACCCGCACGCCGGCCTTGCGGATTTGCGCCAGTACCGGTGGCGGGCCCATTTCCTCGGTGCCCACCAGCACATCCGGGCGCAGGCTGAGAATGCCTTCGGCCGACAGCTGTCGCTGATAACCCACACTGGGCAACGATTTCAACGAGGCCGGGTGCTGGCTGGTAGTGTCCACACCGACCAGGCGCGCTTCACCCCCCAATGCGGTTATCCACTCGCTCAAGGCGCCACCCGCGCTAACCCAGCGTTGCGGCAGCTCGGCTGCCAAGGCTTGGGTAGAGAGCACAAGGCTTGCACACAAAGCGAGAAAAGCAGTTGGACAGCGCATCATCGGGTTCCTTCTGAAGACGGCTACACGCCTTGTGGCGAGCGGCGGAACTGCGCACCATAGACAGCCAGGCGCAGCGAACGCGATCAATTTGATAATTATTCGCATTGAAGCGTCAAGCCAACATATGTTCCACGAGCCATCCTTGCCATGCACTTCCTTTGTACATCCCTCGGCCTGGCCGAGGGCCAAAGCCGCGCCTTCAGCGTAGACGGCCTCGAATTGTTCGGCGTACGCCGCCAAGGCCAGGTGTACCTGTACCGCAACCGCTGCCCGCACCGGGACATCCCGCTGAACTGGGCAGAGGACGCGTTTCTGGATGACAGCGCCAGCCTCATCCACTGCGCCCATCACGGTGCGCTGTTCCTGATAGAAAGCGGCGAATGCGTGGCAGGCCCCTGCGAGGGTGAGCAGCTGCAGCCCCTGGGCTGCCACGAAGACAGCCTGGGCATCTGGTTCAAGGGGTAAGCAACACCGGCAAGCGGCGATCGATGACGATACCCTCGGCGTCCAGCCGGGTGCCATAGGCCAGCACCTCCACCCCGTCCGCTACTGCAGCGCGCAGCGCCTGGGCGTAGGCCATATCGATTTCCTCAGCCGGGCGCACAGCGTCGATACCGGTCAGGTTCACGCAATACAGCTGCACGGCCCGCACGCCCTGCCGGGCCAGCGTTGCCAGCTCGCGCAGGTGTTTCGCACCGCGCTGAGTCACCGCATCAGGGAAGGCCGCAACTGCAGTGTCGGGGTAGCCCAGCGTCACACTCTTGACCTCGACATAGGCCGGAGCACCCTCGAACTCCAGCCGAAAGTCGATACGGCTGCCTTCCTCGCCATAGGCCACTTCGCGCTTGAGTGCAGTGAAACCAGCCAGTTCAGTGATAGTGCCGGCGCGCAGGGCCTCTTCGACCAATGCATTGGCCCGCCCGGTATTCACGCAGGCCAACCGCCCCTGGGGGGTTTCGCTGATTTCCCAAGTCCCTGGCAGCTTGCGCCTGGGGTCGTTGGAGCGGCTGAACCACACCTGCCCACCTTCACGCATACAGTTGAGCATGGAGCCGGTATTCGGGCAGTGGATAGTCATCTGCTCGCCGCTGGCCAGTTCGATATCGGCCAGAAAGCGCTTGTAGCGACGCAGCAGGCAGCCCTGCTCGAGTGACGGAGAGAAACGCATCAGCCTTGCCAGCTCCGCAGGCCACGGGCAATACGCTGCACCGCTTCTTCCAGGCGCGGCAGGCTCTGGGTATAAGCGAAGCGCACATGGTGCCCGGCCAGGTGGCGACCAAAGTCCAGGCCCGGCGTGAACGCCACGTGCTCGGTTTCCAGGAAATGTCGGCAGAATGCGAATGCGTCACCGCCAAAAGCGCTGATATCGGCATATAGGTAGAACGCGCCTTGCGGCTCGACGGCAATGCGGAAACCCAGTTCACGCAGGGCAGGCAGCAGGTAGTCGCGACGGCGGGCGAACTCGGCGCGGCGCTCTTCGAAAATGGCCAGCGCCTCGGGCTGGAAACAGGCCAGCGCGGCATGCTGGGCCATGCTCGGCGCGCTGATGTACAGGTTCTGCGCCAGTTTCTCCAGGTCGGCCACCGCACCGGGCGGGGCCACCAGCCAGCCAAGGCGCCAACCGGTCATGCCGAAATACTTGGAAAAACTATTCAGGACAAAGGCCGAGTCGTCGACTTCCAGCACGCTTGGCGCGTCCATGCCATAGGTGAGGCCGTGGTAGATCTCGTCCACCACCAGATGACCATGCCGCTCATGGGTGGATTTGGCCAGGCAGGCCAACGCTTCGCGCCCCAGCACGGTTCCAGTCGGGTTAGCCGGCGAAGCGACCAGAGCGCCGACGGTGTCCTTGTCCCAGTAGCGCTCAACCAGTTCGGCAGTCAGTTGGTAGTTAACGTCCGGGCCCACCGGTACCAATTGGGCCCCGCCCTCGACCAGGCGCAGGAAGTGGCGATTGCACGGGTAACCCGGATCGGCCAGCAGCCAGTGCTTGCCCGGGTCCACCAGCAGGCTGCTGGCCAGCAGCAGCGCGCCGGAGCCACCCGGGGTAACAAGGATGCGCTGCGGGTCGATATTCAGGCCATAGCGCTGCCCATAAAAGCCGGCAATTGCCTCACGCAGTGCCGGCAGACCGCGTGCGGCGGTATAGCGAGTGTGCCCGGCGGCCAGCGCGGCCTGGCCGGCAGCGACGATGGGTGCGGCCGTGGTGAAGTCCGGCTCGCCGATTTCCAGGTGGATCACGTCGTGCCCGGCCGCCTGCAGCTCGTTGGCCCGGGCCAGCAGCGCCATGACGTGGAAAGGTTCGATGGCGCGGCTGCGCGCACTGTAGGGTTGGGCCATGACCTTCTCTCAATTGGGTCTAAACTGGAGATTCTACCTCTGCACACCACCGAACGTACCGCTCAGGCCAGTGTCAATTAGCAGGATCGGGCGGGGTAGCGCACCCCCGATCTATCTGGTAAGTTCGGCGGCTCGCAGTCGCAGGGCCGGCGGTCGCCGGAGATGGAGCATCCTGCGCATTGGATCAGATGAGTGAGAGGCGGTCTATTCATGTCCACCCTAGAAAAGCAAAAAGCCAACCAGAATCTTTATGGGGTTGCACCCTATCAGGAGACCAAGGGTGAGGAGTACATGGGTGAGCCCATGCGCAAGCACTTCACCAAGATCCTCACTGGCTGGAAGCAAGAGCTGATGGTCGGCGTCGACAAGACCGTTGACCATATGAAAGAAGAGGCAGCCAACTTCGCAGATCCCGCAGACCGGGCATCCCAGGAAGAGGAATTCGCCCTCGAACTGCGCAACCGCGACCGCGAGCGCAAGCTGATCAAGAAAATCGATAAAACCCTGCAGAAGATTCAGGACGAAGAGTACGGCTGGTGCGAGTCGTGCGGCATCGAGATCGGCTTGCGCCGCCTGGAAGCCCGCCCAACCGCCGACCTGTGCTTCGACTGCAAGGAAATTGCCGAGAAAAAGGAAAAAACGGTCGGCAAAGGCTGATCTTTCTTCCACCTGAACGGGGCGCATCATGCGCCCCGTTTCATTTATATGCCCAGCCTGACCATGACCGACTCCAGCTACATCGGGCGCTTCGCCCCCACCCCCAGCGGCTTCCTGCACTTCGGCTCGCTGGTCGCCGCCCTCGCCTCCTGGCTCGATGCCCGCGCCGTCAACGGCCGCTGGCTGCTGCGCATGGAAGACACCGATCCGCCCCGGGAAATGCCCGGCGCCCGCGATGCCATCCTCCAGACGCTGGAACGTTACGGCCTGCACTGGGATGGCGAGGTGGTATTCCAGAGCCAGCGCCACGATGCCTATGCTGCCGTGGTAGACCGCCTGTTCAACATGGGCCTGGCGTACGCTTGCACCTGCTCGCGCAAGCAACTGGAAAGCTACAACGGCATTTACCCGGGCTTTTGCCGTAACGCCGGGCATGCCCGTGAAGGGGCGGCCATCCGCCTGCGGGTGCCGGAGCTGATCTACCGTTTTACCGATCGTGTGCAGGGTGAATACCAGCAACACCTGGGGCGTGAGGTGGGCGATTTCGTCATCCAGCGTCGTGACGGGTTGTACGCCTACCAGTTGGCCGTGGTGCTGGACGATGCCTGGCAGGGTGTTACCGACATCGTGCGTGGCGCCGACCTGCTCGACAATACCCCGCGCCAGCTGTACCTGCAGGAACTGCTGGGCTTCTCACAGCCGCGTTACCTGCATATTCCGCTGATCGTGCAGCCAGATGGGCACAAGCTGGGCAAGTCGTACCGTTCCCCGCCACTGCAGGCGGAGCATGCTACTCCTCTGCTACTGCGGGCACTGCGGGCGCTGGGGCAGGAGACGGATCCGGAACTGCTGTTGGCGACGCCAGCAGAGGTGCTGGCAGTCGCGCGCACGCAGTGGCGGCCAGAAGCGATCGCGCAGCGGACCACGGTGCCGGAGGCTGATTTGCGCTGAACCTTTACCAGCCTTTTCGCGGGCGCGCCCGCCCCCACAGGAACCACGCCGCCTTCAAGGCCTGTGGTCTACCTGTGGGAGCGGGCATGCCCGCGAAAGGGCCGGCACAGGTAAAGCCCCCCTAAAAACAAAAGCCCAGTAAATTCAAACCCTTGGCGAACGCTGTGGATTCCCGCTAGCATCCCCCCTGCCATTTGCGCCAATAATAAGTTCAAGCCCGCAGCGCCCAACCATCGAGGCCAGCATGTACATCTATCGTTTGGTCCTGCTTCTGGTCGTGGGGATCTACCTGTTCTCCCCGGCCATCATGGACTGGTGGATCGAACCGACCGGAGCCTGGTACCGCCCCTACCTGCTCTGGCTGATCCTGATCGTCGTCACCTTCATCCTGCAGAGCCAACGAGATGCCGATGAGCTTTAGCCTGACCCAGATGATCCTGATCAGCGCCGGGTACCTCATGGTGCTGTTCGGCGTGGCCTGGATCAGCGAGCGCGGGCTGATCCCGCGTTCGATCATTCGCCACCCACTTACCTACACCCTTTCGCTGGGCGTTTACGCCAGTGCCTGGGCCTTCTATGGCTCGGTTGGCCTGGCCTACCAGTATGGCTACGGCTTCCTTGCCTGTTACCTGGGGGTGTCTGGCGCATTCCTGCTGGCGCCGGTGCTGCTCTACCCGATCCTCAAGATCACCCGCACCTATCAGCTGTCATCGCTGGCCGACCTGCTGGCCTTCCGCTTCCGCAGCACGTGGGCCGGGGCCTTGACCACCATCATCATGCTGATTGGCGTGCTGCCGTTGCTGGCCCTGCAGATCCAGGCGGTGGCCGACTCGATCAGCATCCTTACCGGTGAGCCGGTCAAGGCCCGGGTGGCCTTTGCCTTTTGCACGCTGATCATTCTGTTCACCATCTTCTTCGGCTCGCGGCACATCGCCACGCGCGAAAAGCATGAGGGGTTGGTTTTCGCCATCGCCTTCGAGTCGGTGATCAAGCTGCTGGCCCTGGGCGGTATTGGCCTGTATGCCTTGTATGGCGTATTCGGCGGCCCGCACGAGCTGGAAGTCTGGCTGTTGCAGAACCAGACCGCCCTCGCCGCCCTGCACACCCCCCTGCAGGAAGGCCCATGGCGCACCCTGCTGCTGGTGTTCTTTGCATCGGCCATCGTCATGCCGCACATGTACCACATGGCCTTTACCGAAAACCTCAACCCGCGCTCGCTGGTCAGCGCCAGCTGGGGCCTGCCGCTGTTCCTGCTGCTGATGAGCCTTGCCGTGCCGCTGGTGCTGTGGGCCGGCCTGCGCCTGGGCGCCAGCACCAACCCCGAGTACTTCACCCTGGGTCTGGGCATCGCCGCCAACAACCAGGCATTGGCACTGCTGGCCTACATTGGCGGCCTGTCGGCAGCCAGCGGCCTGATCATCGTAACCACCCTGGCGCTGTCGGGCATGGCCCTGAACCACCTGGTGCTGCCGCTTTACCAGCCCCCGGCCGAAGGCAACATCTACCGGTGGCTGAAGTGGACCCGCCGTGCACTGATCGTCGCCATCATCACCGCCGGGTTCATGTTCTACCTGAGCCAGAACTACCACCAGAGCCTTGCAAACCTGGGCATCGTCGCGTTCGTCGCCACCTTGCAGTTCCTGCCTGGGGTGCTGTCGGTGCTCTACTGGCCAACCGCCAACCGCCGCGGTTTCATCGCCGGGCTGCTGGCCGGCACCCTGGTGTGGATGGTGACCATGCTGCTGCCGCTTCTCGGCAATTTGCAGGGCTTCTACATCCCGCTGCTGGACATGATCTATGTGCTGGACGATACCAGCTGGCACATGGCAGCCATCGCCTCGCTGGCGGCCAACGTGCTGCTGTTCACCCTGATCTCACTGTTCACCAACGCCAGTACCGAAGAGGTCAGCGCGGCCGAAGCCTGTGCCGTGGATAACGTGCGCCGCCCGCAGCGCCGCGAGCTGCACGCCGCCTCGCCGCAGGAATTTGCCACCCAACTGGCCAAGCCGCTGGGCGCCAAGGCCGCGCAAAAGGAAGTAGAGCAAGCACTGCGCGACCTCTACCTGCCGTTCGACGAACGCCGCCCCTATGCCCTGCGCCGCCTGCGCGACCGCATCGAAGCCAACCTGTCCGGCCTGATGGGGCCGAGCGTGGCCCAGGACATGGTCGAGACTTTCCTGCCGTACAAGTCCGGTAACGAAAACTACGTAACCGAAGACATCCACTTCATCGAAAGCCGCCTGGAGGACTACCACTCGCGCCTGACCGGGCTGGCCGCCGAACTCGATGCCCTGCGCCGCTACCATCGCCAGACCCTGCAGGAGTTGCCCATGGGCGTCTGCTCACTGGCCAAGGACCAGGAAATCCTGATGTGGAACAAGGCCATGGAAGAGCTCACCGGCATTGCCGCCAAGCATGTGGTCGGCTCGCGCCTGGTCACCATCGACGAGCCTTGGCGCGGCCTGCTGCAAGGCTTCATCAACGTGCCCGACGAGCATCTGCACAAGCAGCGCCTGGCACTGGATGGCCAGCCGCGCTGGCTGAACCTGCACAAGGCAGCCATCGACGAGCCACTGGCCCCCGGTAACAGCGGGTTGGTACTGCTGGTGGAAGACCTTACCGAAACCCAGGCACTGGAAGACAAGCTGGTGCACTCCGAGCGCCTGGCCAGCATCGGCCGCCTGGCCGCCGGCGTGGCCCACGAGATCGGTAACCCGATCACCGGCATCGCCTGCCTGGCGCAAAACCTGCGCGAGGAACGCGAAGACGATGGCGAAATCATCGAGTTGTCCAGCCAGATCCTTGACCAGACCAAGCGCGTATCGCGCATCGTCCAGTCGCTGATGAGCTTTGCCCATGCCGGCGGCAGCCACCAGAACAGCGAGGAGCCCGTGTGCCTGGCCGAAGTGGCACAAGATGCCATCGGTCTGCTGGCGTTGAACCGGCGCAATTTCGAAGTACAGTTCTTCAACCTTTGCGACCCGGACCATTGGGCTGAAGGCGACCCGCAGCGCCTGGCCCAGGTGCTGATCAACCTGCTCTCCAACGCCCGCGACGCCTCGCCGCCCGGCAGCGCCGTACGCGTGCGCAGCGAGGTTAGCGAGCACACCGTCGACCTGATCGTCGAAGACGAAGGCAGCGGGATTCCGAAGAACATCATGGACCGCCTGTTCGAGCCCTTCTTCACCACCAAGGACCCGGGCGAAGGAACCGGACTGGGGCTCGCTCTGGTCTATTCCATCGTGGAAGAGCATTATGGGCAAATCACCATCGACAGCCCGGCCGATATCGAACGGCAACGAGGCACCCGGATCCGCGTGACCCTGCCCCGGCATGTCGTAGCGACGTCCCCTGAAATTCGAGACCGTCGAGAGAATTGAATCAATGCCGCACATTCTGATCGTCGAAGACGAAACCATCATCCGCTCGGCCCTGCGTCGTCTACTTGAGCGGAACCAGTACCAGGTCAGCGAGGCCGGCTCGGTGCAGGAAGCCCAGGAACGCTTCAGCATTGCCACTTTCGACCTCATCGTCAGCGACCTGCGCCTGCCAGGTGCCCCCGGCACCGAGCTGATCAAGCTCGGCCAGGGCACCCCGGTGCTGATCATGACCAGTTACGCCAGCCTGCGCTCAGCGGTGGACTCGATGAAAATGGGCGCGGTGGACTACATCGCCAAGCCCTTCGACCATGACGAGATGCTGCAGGCAGTGGCGCGTATTCTGCGCGACCGGCAGAACGCCCCGGCTGCTGCACCGCCTGCCGAGCCACGCGCCAGCAATGGCAAGGTTGCAGCCTCCGACAAAGGCAGTGCGACAACGGCCAATGGCGAAATCGGCATCATCGGCTCGTGCCAGCCCATGCAGGACATGTACAGCAAGATCCGCAAAGTCGCCCCAACCGACTCCAATGTGCTGATCCAGGGCGAGTCGGGCACCGGTAAAGAGCTGGTGGCCCGCGCCCTGCACAACCTGTCTCGCCGGGCCAAGGCACCGATGATCTCGGTGAACTGCGCGGCCATCCCCGAAACACTGATCGAATCCGAACTGTTCGGCCACGAAAAAGGCGCTTTCACTGGCGCCAGCGCCGGGCGCGCCGGCTTGGTGGAAGCCGCCGATGGCGGTACGCTGTTCCTCGATGAAATTGGCGAACTGCCGCTCGAAGCCCAGGCACGCCTGCTACGTGTGCTGCAGGAAGGCGAAATTCGCCGGGTAGGTTCGGTGCAGTCGCAAAAGGTCGATGTGCGCCTGATTGCCGCGACCCACCGCGACCTGAAAAACCTGGCCAAGGCCGGCCAGTTCCGTGAAGACTTGTATTACCGCCTGCACGTGATCGCCCTGAAGCTGCCAGCACTGCGCGAGCGTGGCAGCGACGTCAACGAGATCGCCAGCGTCTTCCTCGCCCGCCAGAGCGCTCGCATCGGCCGCGACGACTTGCACTTCTCGGCCGAGGCCGAGCAAGCCATTCGCCACTACAGCTGGCCCGGTAACGTGCGTGAACTGGAAAACGCCGTGGAGCGCGCGGTGATCCTCAGCGAGAGCGCAGAAATTTCCGCCGAGCTGCTGGGCATCGACATCGAACTGAGCGATCTGGAAGAGGACGACCTCCTCGACAATGCCCTGGTGGTGGCCGGCGCGGCCAACGCGAGCCACGAGCCGACCGAGGACCTGTCGCTGGAAGACTACTTCCAGCACTTCGTGCTTGAGCACCAGGACCACATGACCGAGACCGAACTGGCACGCAAGCTCGGCGTCAGCCGCAAGTGCCTGTGGGAACGCCGCCAACGCTTGGGCATACCACGACGCAAGAGCAACGCTACCAGCGAGTAATTCAACCTGCCCAGTGTTCGCCGCAGCAAGTGCGGCGCCTGTGAGATCGAGCGCCGCCCACGCGGCGCATCGCGAGCGAAGCTCGCTCCTACATCTGTTTCGGGCCAATCAATCCTGAGCCATTGGCGCGCGGCCCCTTGTGTGTCCCCTTCAATATCCTGTCGTGCACCGAGGGGGATGCGCGCCAATGGCACAGGCGCTGAACGGGGTGTGGCGAACACATCTGGCCTGGGAACACCCCAGGTAACACATCACCTCCCGTAAAAATCTGTTACCCACGCTTTCCGCCGTAACAGCCCCCGAGGCGTACGGTAACGAAATTCCGACATTTTCGACCTTCCGAAAATTGCGAAACCTACTCAACCCCTTGATTTTACTGGGTTTTGAAAAGTTGGCACGGCACCTGCTATATGTTTGGTACAAGAACAATAACAAGCACTGCAACTCAGAATAAGAACAAGACGAAACGGCTCACGCACAATAAAAACAAGACGGCGGAGGCGCAGCTAACTGATTCTTTTGGAGAGGATGCGTGTTTGGGGCTTGCCCCACAACCAGGCAGAGAACAACAAAAACTGCACTAAAAAGCAGCGCCTGAACTGGTTGGATCGACAGATCAACGTGTCATCAGCGGCCAAAGCAATCCGTTTGCTCTTTACCCCCGGTTTGGGGGTCGTCCACAAGCTTCGAGATTTGTGGACAGGGCACTCAACAAAAACAAGAAGCCCAGCAAAAAAACAATAAGAGCACGCAATGACTTCTTGGGGAGCTTAGGCTCCCCTTGTCATTTCTACCCTTCTGGCAGGCATCCTGCTACCCGCCTACACCATTCCCCGAGTAAATGCTAGAATCCCCGCCCATCATGCGGCCATTCTCCTATTCTTGGCCGAACATTCCTTCACACAGTGCATCCCATGCTGAAGAAGCTGTTCCAGTCTTTCCGCCCGCCCGTACCGGGCCCGCACCACAGGCGCACCACGCCCGAGGTGATCAACAAGAGCCAGCATTCGCTGCAGCGCCACCAGTTCAGCCGTCATGCGGTCAACATCGTGGAGCGCCTGCAAAGCGCCGGCTACCAGGCTTACCTGGTCGGTGGCTGTGTCCGCGACCTGATGCTGGGCATTACGCCGAAGGACTTCGACGTGGCCACCAGCGCCACCCCCGAACAGGTCCGTGCCGAGTTCCGCAACGCCCGCATCATTGGTCGCCGCTTCAAATTGGTCCATGTGCATTTCGGCCGTGAGATCATTGAAGTCGCCACCTTCCGCGCCCACCACTCCGAGGGCGATCAGGGCGATGCCCACCGTTCGTCGCATAACGCCAGTGGTCGCATTCTGCGAGACAACGTGTACGGCACCCTGGAAGAGGACGCGCAACGCCGCGACTTCACCATCAACGCCCTGTACTACGATCCGGTCAGCGAACGCATTCTCGATTACGCCAACGGTGTGCACGACGTGCGCAATCGCCTGCTGCGGCTGATCGGGGACCCGACCCACCGCTACCAGGAAGACCCGGTGCGCATGCTGCGCGCGGTGCGTTTTGCTGCCAAGCTCGACTTTGGCATCGAAAAGCACACCTTCCTGCCGATTCGCGGTCTGGCCCCGATGCTGCGCGAGATTCCACCCGCACGCCTGTTCGAGGAATGCCTCAAGCTGTTCCTCAGCGGCCAAGGTGCCATGGCCTTCGAAATGCTGGTCGATCTGGAGTTGTTCGAACCGCTGTTCCCGGCCAGTGCCCACGCGCTGGACGAGCGGCCGACCTACACCCACACGCTGATCAGCCAGGCGCTGAACAACACCGACCTGCGCGTGAAGCAGGGCAAGCCGGTGACGCCAGCCTTCCTGTTTGCGGCTCTGCTCTGGCCAGCTCTGCCGGCCCGTGTGCTGCACCTGCAGAACCAGGGCGTACCGCCGATCCCGGCCATGAACGGTGCGGCCCACGACCTGATCGCTGAGCAGTGCGCGCGCATTGCCATCCCCAAGCGTTTCACCCTGCCGATCCGCGAAATCTGGGACATGCAGGAGCGCCTGCCGCGCCGCAGCGGCAAACGCGCCGACATGCTGCTGGACAACCCGCGTTTCCGCGCCGGTTACGACTTCCTGCTGCTGCGTGAAAGCGCCGGGGAAGAAACCGACGACCTGGGCCAGTGGTGGACCGATTACCAGGACGCAAACGACAGCGAGCGCCGCGAGATGATCCGTGAGCTTGGCAGCCGCGACGAAAGCGCCGGCCCGCGCAAGCGCAAGCGCAGCGGCAGCAAACGCAAGCGCAGTGGCGACGAGGCGTTCGAGTGACCATTCGCGCCTACATAGGCCTGGGCAGCAACCTGGACGCCCCTGCCGAGCAGTTGCGTAGCGCCCTGCAGGCGCTCGACCAGGTCGAAGCCACGCGCCTGGTAGCCGCCTCGGCCCTGTACACCAGCGATTCGCTGCTGCCCGGCCAACCGCGCTACACCAATGCTGTCGCCGCCTTGGACACCGCCCTGGCACCACTGGCATTGCTCGATGCGCTGCAGGCCATCGAAAACGACCAGGGCCGCGTGCGCAAAGAGCGCTGGGGCCCGCGCACGCTGGATTTGGACATCCTGCTGTTCGGTGACCAGGTGCTCGACCAGCCACGCCTGAAAGTGCCGCATTACCACATGCATGCCCGCCCCTTCGTGCTGTATCCGTTGGCCGAACTGGTACCGGGCGATTTCCGCCTGGCCGATGGCCGCGCCCTCGCGCAACTGCTCGACGAATGCCCGTTCGTCGGCCTGGAACGCCTGTAAACCGGGCGTTCCAGCCTGCATTGCCACCTCGGTAACGCCAGTAACACCCTGATCGTAACAATGCGGTAACAGGGTGATTGACTTCCCACACCTCGCTCACGACTATAGGCGTCCCGTGTGGCACCAAAGTGCCGCATACCCGTATTTAGGCCCGGACGGACCTGTGCCCGAACATCACGCGCGATGATGTGCCGCTCCGGAAGATGACTACACGCGTTGAATGCAGTCGTTTTTTACAGCGCCTGAACGAGGAATTTCCTACATGCCTGAAGTAACCCTTACCACCCTTAACGGCCTCAAGGCCAAGGGTGAAAAAATCACCATGCTGACCTGCTACGACGCGACCTTCGCCAAGGCTGCCAGCCAGGCCGGCGTTGAAGTGTTGCTGGTGGGCGACTCGCTGGGGATGGTCCTGCAGGGCCACGACAGCACCTTGCCGGTCACCACGGCGGAAATGGCCTACCACACCGCCAGCGTCAAACGCGGCAACGACGGCGCGCTGATCCTCACCGACCTGCCGTTCATGGCCCACGCCACGCCGGAGCAGGCCTTTGCCAACAGCGCCACACTGATGCAGGCCGGCGCCCACATGGTCAAGATCGAAGGCGCAGCCTGGCTGGCCGAAACCATCCGCTTGCTGGCCGAACGTGGTGTGCCAGTGTGCGCGCACATGGGCCTGACCCCGCAAACCGTCAACGTGCTGGGCGGCTACAAAGTGCAGGGCCGCCAGGAAGCCCAGGCCCGGCAGATGCGCGCCGACGCCATTGCCCTGGAACAGGCCGGTGCGGCCATGCTGCTGCTCGAATGCGTCCCCAGCGAACTGGCGGCGGAAATCACCAACGCCGTAGGCATCCCGGTAATCGGCATTGGCGCCGGCAACGCCACCGATGGCCAGGTGCTGGTACTGCACGACATGCTCGGCCTGTCGCTGAGCGGCCGGGTACCGAAGTTCGTGAAGAACTTCATGCAGGGCCAACCGGATATCCACAGTGCCCTCGTCGCTTACGTCGAGGCAGTCAAGCAAGTCAGTTTCCCAGGCAGCGAACACGGGTTCAGTGCATGAATACAGTCAAGACCGTCCGCGAACTGCGCGCGGCAGTGGCCCGCGCTCGCGGTGAAGGCAAACGCATCGGTTTCGTGCCGACCATGGGCAACCTGCACAGTGGCCACGCAGCCTTGGTATCCAAGGCGGCGCAGCGCGCCGATTTCGTGGTCGCCAGCATCTTCGTCAACCCGCTGCAATTTGGCGCCAACGAAGACCTCGACAAATACCCACGCACCCTGGCAGCCGACCAGGAGCGCCTGGTGCAGGCCGGCTGCAACCTGCTGTTCGCGCCCACCGTAGAAGAGATGTACCCCGACGGCATGAGCGTGCAAACCCGTGTCAGCGTGCCCCAGCTTTCCGAAGGCCTGTGCGGCGCCAGCCGGCCTGGGCACTTCGAGGGTGTGGCCACCGTAGTGAACAAGCTGTTCAACATGGTCCAGCCAGACCTCGCCGTGTTCGGCGAAAAGGACTATCAGCAGCTGGCGGTGATCCGCGCCATGGTGCGCGACCTGAACATGCCGATCCAGATCATCGGCGAACCCACTGTGCGTGCCGAGGATGGCCTTGCGCTGTCATCGCGCAATGGTTACCTCACGCCAGAGCAGCGTGCTGCTGCGCCAGCGCTGTACCGCACGCTGCAACACATCGCAGTGGGCATCGGCCGTGGCCAGCGGGATTTTGCCGCGCTGGTCGCTGAAGGCCAGGCACAACTGAGCGCAGCGGGTTTCCGCCCGGATTACCTGGAAGTACGCCATGCCGTAAGCCTGCGCCCGGCAGTGATCGATGATCGAGACCTGGTGGTGATTGCGGCGGCTTACCTGGGTAACACGCGGTTGATCGACAACCTCTACCTGCATGTGGAAGAGAAGACCGCATAATGGCATTGGGCTGCCTGCAGCCCATTCGCAGGCAAGCCCGCTCCTATATTCACTTGCAGGAGCGGATTTGCTTACAAAGTCCCCCAAAATCCCCCTGCCATACCCATTCCCAGCGCGTGGCCTTTGCCTATAATGATGCCAGCCTGAACCCGGCAATGACTGCCGTGTCCAAGCCCTCACCACGCACCAAGGGACCCCCGCGCAATGGCGTATTACCGTACACCCCACGATGTGACGGCCCTGCCCGCCTGGCAGGCGCTTCAGAAACACCGCGACGCCATGCAAAGCTTCAGCATGCGCGAAGCCTTCGCCGCCGATGCCAAGCGCTTCGACCAGTTTTCCCTTAGCGCTTGCGGCCTGTTCCTCGACTACTCGAAAAACCTGATCACCGAGCAAAGCCGCGATCTGCTGGTCAACCTGGCCAATGAAGTGGGCCTGCAGGACGCCATCAAGTCGATGTTCGGTGGTGAGATCATCAATGCCTCCGAAGGCCGCCCGGTGCTGCACACCGCCTTGCGCCGGCCTGTAGGTGACAAACTCAGTGTCAACGGCGTGAACGTCATGCCGGAAGTGCACAAGGTGCTCAACCAGATTACCGAACTGGTCGGCCGCATTCACGATGGCCTGTGGCGCGGCTACAGCGAAAAGCCAATCACCGACGTGGTCAACATTGGTATTGGCGGTTCCTTCCTTGGCCCCGAGCTGGTTTCCGAAGCGCTGCTACCCTACGCCCAGCGCGGCGTACGCTGCCATTACCTGGCCAACATCGACGGCAGTGAGTTCCACGAACTGTCGGCCAACCTGCGCGCCGAAACCACCTTGTTCATCGTCTCGTCGAAGTCGTTCAATACGCTCGAGACGCTGAAAAACGCCATGGCCGCGCGGACCTGGTACCTGGCCCAAGGCGGCTCGGAAGCCGAGCTGTACCGCCACTTCATTGCAGTTTCCAGCAACAAGGCCGCTGCTGTAGCGTTCGGTATCCGCGAAGAAAACATCTTCCCGATGTGGGACTGGGTGGGCGGGCGCTACTCGCTGTGGTCGGCCATCGGCCTGCCGATCGCCCTGGCCATCGGCACTGCCAACTTCAAGGAACTGCTGTCCGGTGCCTACACCATGGACCAGCACTTCCAGACCGCACCGTTCGACAAGAACATGCCGGTGCTACTGGCTCTGCTGGGCGTGTGGTATGGCAACTTCTGGGACGCGAACAGCCACGCGATCCTGCCGTACGACCACTACCTGCGCAACATCACCAAGCACCTGCAGCAGTTGGACATGGAATCCAACGGCAAGAGCGTGCTGCAAGACGGTACCCCGGTGAAGACCGACACCGGGCCGGTAATCTGGGGCGGCGTGGGTTGCAACGGCCAGCACGCCTACCACCAGTTGCTGCACCAGGGCACCCAGCTGATTCCGGCCGACTTCATCGTGCCGGTGGTGAGCTTCAACCCAGTGGCCGACCACCACCAGTGGCTGTACGCCAACTGCCTGTCGCAGAGCCAGGCGCTGATGCTGGGCAAAACCCGCGAGGAAGCCGAAGCCGAATTGCGCGGCAAAGGCCTCAACGAAGCGGACATCGAAAAGCTGGCCCCGCACAAGGTGATCCCGGGTAACCGCCCGAGCAACACGTTGGTGGTCGAGCGCATCAGCCCGCGCCGCCTGGGCGCGCTGGTGGCCATGTACGAGCACAAGGTGTTCGTCCAGAGCGTTATCTGGGGTATCAACGCCTTCGACCAGTGGGGCGTCGAGCTGGGCAAGGAACTGGGCAAGGGCGTTTACCAGCGCTTGGTCGGCAGCCTGGAAGACAGCGCCGAAGACGGTTCTACCCAGGGCCTGATCAACTACTTCCGCGGCCGTCACCGCGGGTGATTTGATACCTTCGCCGGCCTCTTCGCGGGCTTGCCCGCTCCCACAGGTACAACACAGCCCTCGACGACTGTGCAGTACCTATGGGAGCGGCCAAGCCCGCGAAGAGGCCTGCCCAGGTTGAACACCGCTCCCAGCTACACTGTCTTATCGAATAGCCGTTGCAGTCCATCGCCCCTTACAAGAGCAGGACCACCCGCCATGTTCGATATCCGCAAATACCCCCAGGCCCTGGCTGTCAGCCAGTCCGCCGCCCTCACCCCCGAAGACTACCGCCGCCTCTACCGCCAGTCGGTCGAAGACCCAGACACCTTCTGGGCCGAACAAGCCAAACGTCTGGACTGGATCAAGCCCTGGTCGAGCGTGCAGCAATGCGACCTGCATACCGGCAAGGCCCGCTGGTTCGACGGTGCGCAACTCAATGTCAGCTACAACTGCATCGACCGCCATCTGGCCCAGCGCGGCGAGCAACCGGCCTTGCTGTGGGAGGGCGACGACCCCAAGGACTCCAAGGCCATCACCTACCGCGAACTGCACCGTCAGGTCTGCCGCCTGGCCAATGCAATGAAAGCGCGTGGTGTGAAGAAAGGCGATCGGGTGTGCATCTACATGCCAATGATCCCCGAGGCCGCCTTCGCCATGCTTGCCTGCACCCGCATCGGCGCCATCCACTCGGTGGTGTTCGGCGGTTTCTCCCCCGATGCCCTGCGTGACCGAATTCTCGATGCCGACTGCCGCACCGTGATCACTGCCGATGAAGGTGTGCGTGGCGGTAAGCGCATCCCGCTGAAACAGAATGTCGACAAGGCCCTGGCCAACTGCCCAGCGGTCAGTAGTGTATTGGTGGTGCGCCGCACTGGCGGCGATGTGGCCTGGGCCGAGGGCCGCGACCTCTGGTACCACGAAGCGACGGAGGCCGCCGGCGACGACTGCCCTCCTGAGCCGATGGAAGCCGAAGACCCGCTGTTCATCCTCTACACCTCCGGCAGTACCGGCAAACCCAAAGGGGTGCTGCATACCACCGCCGGCTACCTGCTGCAGGCAACGATGACCTTCAAGGTGGTGTTCGATTATCGTGACGGCGAAGTGTTCTGGTGCACCGCCGATGTCGGCTGGGTGACCGGCCACAGCTACATCGTCTACGGCCCGCTGGCCAATGGCGCAATCTCGCTGATGTTCGAAGGCGTGCCCAACTACCCGGACACCTCGCGCTTCTGGCAGGTGGTGGACAAGCACCAGGTGAACATCTTCTACACCGCCCCGACCGCCCTGCGCGCCCTGATGCGCGAGGGCTCCGCGCCACTGCAGAGCACCTCGCGCAAAAGCCTGCGCCTGCTGGGCAGCGTCGGTGAGCCGATCAACCCGGAAGCCTGGGAATGGTATTTCGAGGAGGTCGGGCAGAAGCGCTGCCCGATTGTGGATACCTGGTGGCAGACCGAAACCGGCGGCATCATGCTCACCCCACTGCCCGGCACGCAGTCGCTCAAACCCGGCTGCGCCACCCAGCCAATGTTCGGCGTGCAACCCGTGCTACTGGATGAAAAAGGCAAACTGATCGAAGGCCCCGGCGCCGGCCTGCTGGCAATCAAGGCCAGCTGGCCCGGGCAGATCCGCAGTGTCTACGGCGACCACCAGCGGATGGTCGACACCTACTTCAAGCCTTTGCCTGGCTACTACTTCACCGGCGACGGTGCCCGCCGCGACGCCGATGGCGACTACTGGATCACCGGGCGCATCGACGATGTGATCAACGTTTCCGGGCACCGCATCGGCACCGCGGAAGTAGAAAGCGCACTGGTGCTGCATGACAGCGTGGCGGAAGCCGCAGTGGTCGGCTACCCCCACGACCTCAAGGGCCAGGGCGTCTACGCCTTCGTCACGACCATGAATGGCGTGTCGCCGGATGACGCACTCAAGGCCGAGCTGTTTGCCCTGGTCAGTAAGGAAATCGGCAGTTTCGCCAAGCCTGAGCTGATTCAGTGGGCGCCAGCGCTACCCAAGACGCGCTCAGGCAAGATCATGCGGCGTATACTGCGCAAAATCGCCTGCAACGAGCTGGAAAACCTGGGCGATACCTCGACCCTGGCCGACCCAAGCGTGGTACAGGGCCTGATCGACAAACGCCTCAACCAGTAACCGGCGGCCGCCAACCATGGCCGCCCTGCACAACAGGTCGCCATGGAAGCCCTTCGTCGCCGCATCGAAACCCAGGTCATGAGCCTCACTGGGCTGGCCCTCGGCCAGCTCGACCTGGAGTCGCCCAAGGGCGACCCCGGCCTGTTCGGCCCACACAGCATCAGCTGGCGGGTACATGGCGACTTCCCTAGCATGCTGGTCGGTGGCATCAGCGCGCTAATGCTGCAGTTGTTGCATCCTCTGGCCCTGGCCGGTGTATGGGACCACTCCAATTTTCGTGAAGACCTGCTCGGCCGCTTGCGCCGCACCAGCCAGTTCATTTCCGGCACCACCTTCGGCGCCACCGGCGATGCCGAGTGGCTGATCGACAAAGTGCGCACCATTCACCTGCAGGTCACCGGCACGGCACCAGATGGCCGCCCCTATGCGGCCAGCGACCCGGATCTGTTGACCTGGGTGCACGTAGCGGAGGTCAGCAGTTTCCTCGCCGCCCACCTACGTTACCGCAACCCACACCTGCCACGCGCCGAGCAAAATGCCTATTACAACGAAATCGCCCTGATCGCCGAGCGCCTTGGTGCCCGTGACGTACCGCGCTCGTGCCAGCAAGTTGAAGACTATCTGCAACACATGCGCCCGCAGCTGCACTGTGATGCGCGCAGCCATGAGGTCATACAGATCCTGCTCGACGCCCCGGCCCCCAGCCGCCTGGCACAGCCGGTTGGCAAACTGATGCTGCACGCGGGTATCGACTTGCTGCCCGGCTGGGCCCAGGCCATGCTCGGGCTGCAGCATGGGCCCCTGCAGCAGCGCCTGATCCGCCTGGGCCTGCGCGGCACCGCGCCGGTCCTGCGCTGGGCAATGCGCGACGGCTCGGCACACCGGGCCAAACGGCGCATGGGCATTGATTGAGCGCAAAAGGTCGCCCCTGCGGAACTGATTTAACGTGCCATACTCCAAGCACTCCGGCTTAGACAGACGAAGCGACACATGTACAAAGGATTGACTCGCGCCGCTGGCGCAATCGTGGCCCTGGTAGCCCTGTATAGCCTGCTCGGCTTTCTCGTTCTTCCCGGTGTTGCACTGCGCATCGCCAACCAGCAGTTGGCCCAATACGCCACCGTGCCGGCCCACCTCGAGCGGATCGAACTCAACCCCTTCAGCCTCGAGCTGACGCTGTGGGGCCTGCAGATCGGCGAGCCGGGCAAGGAGCAGGTCGGTTTCGAGCGTCTTTACGCTAACGCCTCGCTCGACAGCCTGTGGACCAAAGCCCTGCATCTGGAAGCAGTGGAACTCGACAAACCGCGCAACGAAGTGCTGTTCGCCAAAGACGGCACCCTCAACCTGACCGGATTGTTCAAACTACCGGCCAGCGAAGCCAAACCCGAAGAGCCACCCAGCGACCCGTTCCCGCTACGTATTGGCAGCATCAAGCTCGTCGAAGGCTACCTGCACTTCGAGGACCTGCGCCCCAGCGAGCCGATCGAGTTCCTCTACGACAACATGAGTCTGGAGCTGAAAAACCTCAGCACCCTGCCCAACGACAGCGCCGACATGACCTTGGTGGCCAGCGGCCCCAACGGCGGACGCGTGGACTGGAAGGGTACACTGAGCCTGTCGCCGATCGCCTCCGAAGGCACACTGAAGGTCACTGACGGCAAGATGAAGCTGTTCTGGCCCTACGTGCGCGATGCCGTGCCTCTGGTGCTGGAAGACGGCGTGTTCAACCTCGATACGCATTACACGCTCAACCTCGCCAAACAGACCGAGCTGCTGCTGGATAACGCTTCCGTACAGATCGCGCCATTCGCCATCAAGGCGCCGGATGGCCGACCGCTGGCACGCCTGGCCAGCCTGGCGGTTAGCGAAACTTCCATTGATCTGGTCAAACAGCAGGTCATCGTGGGCAAGGTCCGTAGCGAAAAACTCGAAACCTGGGCGGCGCTGGAAAAAGACGGCCAGCTCGACTGGCAGAAGCTGTTCGCCAGCCAACCCGCCAAGGCCACGCCGAAGGAAAAGGCCGAGCCAGCTGCCGCAGAACCTACGCCTGAAGAGAAAGCTGCCAAGGAGCCAAGCAAACCCTGGCAAGTGCTGCTCAAGGACGTGCAGTTGCGCAATTACCTGGTGCACCTGGCAGATCGCAGCCAGAAGGAACCGGTAGCGTTGGACATTGGCCCTCTCAATGCCGACCTGCAAGGTTTCGACAGCCTCAACCAGTCGCCCTTCACCGTCAAACTCGACACTGGTGTGGGCAAGCAAGGCAAGCTGCAGGCCGCAGGCCAAGTCAACCTGGCACCGATATGGGCAAAGCTGGATGTGAGCACCCGCGACATCGACCTGCGTGTGGCCCAGGCCTACATCAGCCCGTTCATCCTGCTGGAGCTGCGCAGTGGCATGCTCTCCAGCGACCTCAAGGTCGACCTGAAGAACACCGCACCGCTGGCCTTCAATGTTACCGGCAAGGCGCAGGTCAGCCAGTTGCATACCCTCGACACCATCAAGAGCCGCGACTTCGTCAAATGGCAACAGGTGAACGTGGACGGCTTGTCCTACGTGCACGGCGATGCACTGTCGATCGACAAGGTGACCCTGCTGCAGCCCTATGCACGCTTCATCATCAACGAAGACCGTACTACCAACGTCAATGACCTGCTGATCCCGCAACCGGCCGGCGCCCCGACGAGCAGCCAGGCCAAGCCGACCACGGCCAGCAACAGCAAGCCGCTCGGCATCCATATCGGCCAGATCGACATCAAGGACGGCTCGGCCAACTTTGCCGACCTGTCGCTTACCCCCAACTTCGCCACGGCCATCCAGCAACTCAACGGCCAGATCGGCACCATCGACAACCGCAAGCCGCTGCCGGCCAAGGTCGACGTCAAGGGCAAGGTAGACCGCTACGCTCCGGTTACCATCAAGGGCGCACTCAACCCGTTCAACCCGCTGGCCAGTCTGGACATTGCCACCAGCTTCAAGCGCGTCGAACTGACCACGTTGACCCCCTACTCCGGCAAGTTCGCCGGATTCCGCATCCGCAAGGGCCGGCTGAATCTGGACCTGCACTACTTGATCACCAACGGCCAACTCAAGGCCGAGAACAAGGTAGTAGTGGAACAACTGCAACTGGGCGAGAAAGTCGACAGCCCGGATGCGGTCGACCTGCCGATCCGCCTGGCGGTGGCATTGCTGAAGGATACCGAGGGCAAGATCTCGATCGAGCTGCCGGTGTCTGGCGACCTCAACAACCCGCAATTCAGCGTGATGCCGATCGTTTGGCAAACCCTACGCAACCTGGTACTGCGCGCGGCGCAGGCGCCATTCAAATTCATTGGCGGGCTGATCAGCGGCGGCGGCTCGGAAGACCTTGGCAACGTGGCGTTCGCCCCGGGCTCCAGCGAACTCAGCGGCGATGCCCAGGCGTCCCTGGACAAGCTGGCATCCGCACTGAAAGAGCGCCCGGGACTGCGCCTGGAAATCGAAGGCACCAGCGCCCAGGCCAGCGACGGCCCGCTGATCGCCCAACAGCGTCTGGAGCGTGAGTACCAGGCCACCTGGTACAAAATCCTGCAGCGACGGGGTGACAAGGTGCCGGCCAATGCCTCGATGCTGGTGGTCGACGACAGCGACAAGCCCGCGATGCTCGAAGGCATTTACCGCAGCCGCCTGAAAAAGCAGCCGCCAGCAGAATGGGAGCAACTGAGCCGTGACGAGCGTACCGCCAAGCTGCGCGAGGCGGTGATCAAGTCATGGGCTGAGAGTAGCGCATTGCTGCGCACACTGGGGCAGGAGCGGGCCAGCAGTATCAAGGATTACCTGGTGGACAAGGGCAAGCTGGAAGATGACCGGGTGTACTTCATCGATACCAGCCTGGGCCAGCCTGAGAGCGATGGGCGGGTGATTACGCCGATGCACCTGGATGCCGAGTAATCCCCTCTGGCAGGCCTGGCCTCTTCGCGGGCACGCCCGCTCCCACAGAGATGGCGCACAACCTCGGACCTGCGCAATACCTGTGGGAGCGGGCGTGCCCGCGAAGAGGCCAGTACGGGCTTCAAACCAACCGCTGCCCCGACACCGCCGGGTGATACAGCGGTTGAACCTTGTTCCCAGCCGGGTCCAGCAGGTGGAAGCTACGCGCGCCGTCACCATGATTGAACGGCCGGTCGAGCAAGGTCACACCATGAGCCTTGAAGTACTGGTACCAGGCTTCCAGCTCCTCCACGCTGTCGACGATGAATCCGTAGTGATCCAGGGTCTGTAACCCGTTGGCCGCCCCTGCCCCACGCCCAAGCGACAGGTTGTCGTTACCGCAGGTGAGATACACCAGGTCCTCATTGGCGCGATTCAGCACTTCCATGCCCAGCACATCGACGTAGAAGCGTTCACATTCCTCCAGGTTGGGCACCAGCAGGGCGATGTGGCGCAGGCCATTCAGGCGGCCAGGGCGTGCAGGCAATTCGGACATTGGCGAAGCTCCATTTTTGTATACAATTCATTATTGAATTTAAAACAAAAGGAGCCATTTGTGTATAGCCTGTTCATCAAGACCCGAGTGAAGCCTGGATGCGCCGACGCTTTTCTGAGTGCAATCAAGGTCAATGCTGCAGCTTCCGTGGCGAGTGAGCCAGGCTGCCTGGTGTTCGATGTGTCACAGGACCGAGTCGATCCGGAGGTGATCTACCTGTACGAAATCTACCGCGATGATGCTGCGTATGAAGCACATACCCAGACCGCGCATTTTCGCGACAGCCGCCCATTGGTAGAGCCTCTGATCCTTGAGCAGGAATGCTTCGAAAGCGATGTCATCACACGCAACCCGGCGTATTGAGCGCAAGACAAAGCCCTGGCACGGGCCAGGGCTTTGATGAAAGTGGCCAAATCCATTTGGCCGACGGGACATTCCTTATTCGGCTTTCAGGCCGTCAGACATTACGCTCTTGACGCCTTTGATGTTCTTGGTGATGCGTACCGCTTCTTCTTTCTGCGATTCGGTAACCTTCACATCAGAAGACAGGGACACAACACCTTGGCTGGTCTCGACTTTGATGTCGCTGCCTGGGATGCCTTTTTCAGTCAGCAGGTCAGCTTTCACCTTGGTAGTGATCCAAGTGTCGGAGCCTTCTTGCTTGGCGTTGTCGACGGTGTTGGCCGCCAACATGACTGGAGCCTGGGTTGGCTCAGCGGCAAATGCACCGTTAGCCATGGTCAGGGTCAGAGCGGTAGCAGTAGCGGCAGCAATGGCGAACTTCTTCATGTGGGTCACTCCTGTTTTTCGAAAGGTCTGCGCCGTATGTCCTGGCGGCAGGTATGAAGGTAGTTGCACGGGCTGTGCCAGCTTTGCCGCTTCTATTATTCTCTTTTAAATCAATAAGTTAGCAAACAGCCATCACTTCGATGGTCGTGCATTTTGCAATCAGCGCGGTAAACCTGCATGCAAGATGCAAGTCCGCAAAAGGTTCCCGTCGCCCATGAAAAAAGGGCCCCGAGGGGCCCTTTCTCTGTAGCGTGTGTCGCTTAGACGCCCGAGGCCTTGGCCGCAGCAACGTCTTTGATCGACAGCTTGATACGGCCGCGGTTGTCCACGTCCAGTACCAACACTTCGACTTCCTGGCCTTCTTTCAGGATGTCGGTGACTTTCTCGACGCGAGCATCGCTCAGCATGGAGATGTGCACCAGGCCGTCCTTGCCAGGCAGGATGTTGACGAAGGCGCCGAAGTCGACAATGCGCTCAACCTTGCCGACGTAGATCTTGCCGATCTCGGCCTCAGCGGTGATGCCCAGGATGCGCTGCTTGGCAGCATCTGCCGCTTCCTTGGTTTCGCCGAAGATCTTGATGGAGCCGTCGTCTTCGATGTCGATCGAAGCCTTGGTCTCTTCGCAGATGGCGCGAATGGTGGCGCCGCCTTTACCGATGACGTCGCGGATCTTGTCGGTGTCGATCTTCATCGCGATCATGGTCGGGGCGTTGGCCGACAGTTCGGTACGCGACTGGCCAATGACCTGGTTCATCTGGCCGAGGATGTTCAGGCGCGCTTCCAGGGCCTGGCCCAGGGCGATTTCCATGATCTCTTCGGTGATGCCGTTGATCTTGATGTCCATCTGCAGCGCAGTGACGCCTTTGGCGGTACCGGCTACCTTGAAGTCCATGTCGCCCAGGTGGTCTTCGTCACCCAGGATGTCGGTCAGGACCGCGAACTTGTCGCCTTCCTTGACCAGGCCCATGGCGATACCGGCAACCGGCGCCTTCATCGGCACACCGGCGTCCATCAGGGCCAGGGAAGCACCGCAGACCGAAGCCATGGAGCTGGAGCCGTTGGATTCGGTGATTTCCGAAACCACACGGATGGTGTACGGGAACACGTCAGCAGCAGGCAGCATGGCCTGAACCGAACGGCGGGCCAGACGGCCGTGGCCGATTTCGCGACGGCCAGCACCGCCCATGCGGCCACACTCACCTACCGAGAACGGTGGGAAGTTGTAGTGCAGCATGAAGGGGTCTTTCTTCTCGCCTTCGAGGGTGTCCAGCAGCTGGGCATCACGGGCAGTACCCAGGGTCGCAACGACCAGGGCCTGGGTTTCGCCACGGGTGAACAGTGCAGAACCGTGAGTTTTCGGCAGCACACCTACTTCGATGTTCAGCGGGCGTACAGTCTTGGTGTCGCGGCCGTCGATACGTGGCTTGCCGTTGACGATGTTTTCGCGAACGGTGCGGTATTCGATTTCGCCGAAGATGTCTTTGACTTCGGAAGCCGAAGGCTGGCCTTCTTCACCGGAGAACTTGGCAACCGCCTGGTCGCGCAGCTCACCCAGACGCGCATAGCGGTCGGCTTTGACGGTGATGGTGTAGCCCTGCGAAACCGCTTCGCCGAACTCGGCGCGGATAGCATTGAACAGCTCGGTGTTGGCAACGGCAGGTTTCCAGTCCCAAGTCGGCTTGCCAGCTTCGGCAGCCAGCTCTTTGACAGCCTGGATAACAGCCTGGAACTCGTCGTGGGCGAACAGTACGGCACCCAGCATCTGGTCTTCGGTCAGCTCTTGAGCTTCCGACTCAACCATCAGTACAGCATCGGAGGTACCGGCAACGACCATGTCCAGGCTCGAGGCAGCCAGTTGCTCGTAGGTCGGGTTCAGCAGGTAGCCAGTGCTTTCGTGGAAGGCAACGCGGGCAGCGCCGATCGGGCCTTCGAACGGAATACCGGAAATGGCCAGGGCAGCCGAGGTACCGATCATCGCAGCGATGTCCGGATCGGTCTTCTTGCTGGTGGAAACCACGGTGCAGACGACCTGCACTTCGTTCATGAAGCCTTCCGGGAACAGCGGACGGATCGGACGGTCGATCAGGCGCGAGGTCAGCGTCTCTTTCTCGGAAGGACGGCCTTCACGCTTGAAGAAGCCACCTGGGATCTTGCCAGCGGCGTAGGTCTTTTCCTGGTAGTGAACCGACAGCGGGAAGAAACCCTTGCCTGGATCAGCCTGTTTGGCGCCTACCACAGTCACCAGCACGGTGACGTCGTTGTCGACGGTAACCAGCACGGCGCCGGTTGCCTGACGGGCAATACGGCCCGTTTCGAGAGTGACGGTCGATTGACCGAACTGGAAAGTCTTGATTACCGGGTTCACGGTTTCCTACCTTTTTCAGTGGCTCTTGGGGGAACTGGTTTCTTGCGAATTCTTGGGCAGAACGGGGAATCGGCCCCATTGACCGTCCAGATACAACACGAGGCTGGGAGCCTGGCACCAAGCGGAAAAACCGCTCAGCATTGCCAGGCTGCCAACCTCGGAGATACGCGTGGCATGTCCAACGGCAGCGCTGCAAAACAGCCCTGCCGAAGCCTGCGACACCCCACGCACACCACTGACCAGGCCGCTATTAGCGACGCAGGCCCAGGCGACCGATCAGGGCGCTGTAACGAGTGGTGTCTTTGCCCTTCAGGTAATCCAGCAGCTTACGACGCTGGTTGACCATACGGATCAGACCACGACGGGAGTGGTGGTCTTTATCGTTGGCCTTGAAGTGGCCTTGCAGCTTGTTGATGTTGGCGGTCAGCAGAGCAACCTGCACTTCCGGGCTACCGGTATCGCCGGCGGCTTGCTGATATTCGGCAACGATCTGAGCTTTTTCTTCAACGCTGAGGGCCATTTGGCTTCTCCTGATAACGGATCCCGCATGCGGGGTCCAATAGGCCAGGGACAAATCCCTGTATTAATAAAAAAGGTGTGACCGTGCCTACTGACAGCCACCCTTGATGCCGTGGGGCTCGGCAACTGCCTGGCCCCGCGGTTTCGGTCATTCCGACCGAATCAGCCGACGCGGCGCAATGCGCCCGTCTTCGCTCACTTCACCGATACCGATGAAGCGCGCATTGTGATCCTGTACCCGGACCATGCCAAATTGTGGCGCGTCCGGCGCGCGTACAGCCTGCCCATGCAGCCAGTAGAACGCACTGTGTTCCGACAGGCTGACCAACGGCCAGTCCTGCAGCCCGCTGTCCGATGGCATCAGGAAGCGGTCGAGCGCTTCGTTGCCACCTTCGGAATGGGCCTGTTCGAGTTCCTCGAGGGTGACCGTCTGTGCCAGCGCAAAGGGCCCAGCCTGGGTCCTGCGCAGCTCGGCGACATAGGCGCCGCAACCAAGGGCTTCACCGATATCCTCCACCAGCGTGCGGATATAGGTGCCTTTGCTGCATCCTACGCTCAGCCGTGCACGGGTGCCTTCGCACTCGAGCAACTCCAAGCGGTTAATAGTAACAGAACGCGCCTCGCGCTCCACTACCTCTCCTGCACGTGCCAGTTTGTACAACGGCTGGCCGTCACGCTTGAGCGCCGAGTACATAGGCGGTATCTGGCTGATCGGGCCGCGAAAACGTGGCAGCAGCGCCTCGATGTCGGCGCGACCAACGGTCACGTCGCGGGTCTGCAGCACCTCACCTTCGGCATCGCCGGTGTTGGTAGTCTGCCCCATCTGCATGACGGTTTCGTAGCCCTTGTCGGAATCCAGCAAGTACTGCGAAAACTTGGTCGCTTCACCGAAGCACAGCGGCAACACGCCGGTTGCCAGCGGGTCGAGGCTACCGGTGTGGCCGGCCTTTTCCGCGTTGAGCAGCCAACGCACTTTCTGCAAGGCGGCATTGGACGTGAAGCCCAGCGGCTTGTCGAGCAGGATGATGCCGCTGACATTGCGGCGGATACGTTTGACCTGGGCCACCGCTTACTCCTTGGTGTCCGACTCGTCGGCATCCTTGTGCAGGCGGTCTTCGGCCACTGCACGCTCGATCAGCGCCGACAGGTGCACACCACGGCTGACACTTTCATCGAAATGGAAGTGCAGCTGCGGCACGCTGCGCAGTTGCATCGAACGCCCCAGGTGCAGACGCAGGAAGCTGGCGGCGCTATTCAATGCCTTGAGCGATTGCTGCACGGCATCCGGGGTTTCCTCGCCCATGACGGTGATGAACACCTTGGCATGGCCCAGGTCACGGCTCACGTCCACGGCGGTGATAGTCACCAGACCGACACGCGGGTCCTTGACTTCGCGACGGATCAGCTCGGCCAGCTCGCGCTGCATCTGATCGCCAATACGTTGGGTACGGCTATATTCTTTGGCCATTCTTGCTACCTGTAACTTAAAGCGGCAAACGCCCGGACAGACGAATGCCTGACCGGGCGCTACCTGAAGAGGTACCGCAAGCCGCCCTGTAGCAGGCGCTTGCGGCTCGCTCGCCCTTAAAGGGTACGAGCCACCTGGACTTTCTCGAAGACTTCGATCTTGTCGCCGACCTTGACGTCGTTGTAGCTCTTGACGCCAATACCGCACTCCATGCCCGAACGGACTTCGGAGGCATCGTCCTTGAAGCGACGCAGCGATTCCAGCTCGCCTTCGAAGATCACAACGTCATCACGCAGTACGCGAATCGGACGGTTGCGGTACACGGTACCCTCGATGACCATACAGCCAGCGATGGCGCCGAACTTCGGCGAACGGAACACGTCACGTACTTCGGCGACACCCAGGATGTTCTCGCGAACATCGCTGCCGAGCATACCGGTCAGGGCCTTCTTGACGTCTTCGATGATGTCGTAGATCACGTTGTAGTAACGCATATCCAGACCTTCCTGCTCGACGATCTTGCGCGCACCGGCATCGGCACGCACGTTGAAGCCGAACAGTACTGCATTCGAAGCCAGCGCCAGGTTGGCATCGCTCTCGGTGATACCACCGACGCCACCACCAATCACGCGCACTTGCACTTCGTCGTTGCCCAGGCCGCCGAGCGAACCCTGCAGCGCTTCCAGAGAACCACGCACATCGGTCTTGAGAACGATGTTGAGGGTTTTCTTCTCTTCCTGACCCATGGTCTCGAAGATGTTTTCCAGCTTGCCGGCGTGAGCACGGGCCAGCTTGACCTCGCGATACTTGCCTTGACGGAACAGGGCAACTTCACGGGCTTTCTTCTCGTCGGCAACCACGGACAGCTCGTCACCGGCTTCCGGAGTACCGTCCAGGCCGAGGATTTCGACCGGGATCGACGGGCCGGCTTCCTTCACAGGCTTGCCGTTCTCGTCGAGCATGGCGCGTACGCGGCCATAGTTGGAACCGCACAGGACCATGTCGCCCTGACGCAGGGTACCGTCCTGAACCAGGATGGTCGCCACCGGGCCGCGGCCCTTGTCCAGGCGCGATTCGACGACCACGCCACGACCTGGGGCGGTCGGGGTAGCGGTCAGCTCGAGGATCTCGGCCTGCAGCAGAACGGCTTCGAGCAGTTCGTCGACACCGGTACCCATCTTCGCCGAAACCTTGACGAACGGCGTGTCACCACCCCAGTCCTCGGAGGTAACGCCTTCGACGGACAGCTCGTTACGGATGCGATCGAGGTCAGCACCTGGCTTGTCGATCTTGTTCACCGCAACGACCAGCGGAACACCGGCTGCCTTGGCATGCTGAACGGCTTCGCGGGTTTGTGGCATCACACCGTCGTCCGCCGCCACCACCAGGATGACGATGTCGGTCGCCTTGGCACCACGGGCACGCATCTGGGTAAACGCAGCGTGACCTGGGGTATCGAGGAAGGTGACCATGCCGCGGTCGGTTTCCACGTGGTAGGCACCGATGTGCTGGGTAATACCACCGGCTTCGCCAGCGGCAACCTTGGCACGACGGATGTAGTCGAGCAGCGAGGTCTTACCATGGTCAACGTGACCCATGACGGTAACCACCGGCGCACGCGACTCGGTCTGGCCTTCGAACTTCAGCGATTCGGCCAGGGAGTCTTCCAGGGCGGTATCGCTGACCAGCGTGACCTTGTGGCCCAGCTCTTCTGCGATCAGCTGAGCGGTTTCCTGGTCGAGCACCTGGTTGATGGTGACCGGGGTACCCATCTTGAACATGAACTTGACCACTTCAGCGCCCTTGACGGACATCTGGTTAGCCAGCTCGGAGACCGTGATGGTCTCGCCGATGGTCACGTCACGGATGACGGGGCCGGTCGGGTTCTGGAAGCCGTGCTGATTACGCTTTTTCAGCTTGCTCTTGCCACCGCGGCCACGACGAGCGCCATCGCTCTCTTCGTCGGTAGTGCGCGGAGCCGCACGTGGAGTCGGCGCTTTTTCCTTCTCCTTGACCTTGACCTTGATCGACACACGAGGTGCTTCGCCACGACGACGGTCGTCATCACGGGTACGGCTTTCGTTGCGACGGGTCTCGTCTTTCTTGCGCTCTGCAGCACGGGCTGCGGCGTCTTCAGAGGCCGGGGCGTCTGCGACTACCGGGGCCGGAGCAGCGGCAGGCGCCGGCTCTGGCTTGGCGGCAGGTGCAGGAGCGGCGGCTGCGGAGCCGGCCGCCTGACGGCGAGCCTGCTCTTCGTTGCGCTGGCGAACTTCGGCCTCGACCTTGTCGCGAGCGGCATTTTCAGCCGCGCGGCGCTCATCTTGCTCACGCTTCTGCTCAGCCTGGATTTCTTCAGGGCTGCGCTGAACGAAAACTTTCTTCTTGCGTACTTCTACGCTGATGCTTTTGCTACCGGCGACACGCAGGGTGCTGGTGGTTTTGCGCTGCAAGGTAATCTTGCGCGGCTCTTCCGCCTTGCTCTTGTGGCTGCTTTTCAAATGAGTCAGCAGGGTCTGCTTCTCATTGTCGGTCACTACCTGACCGGCGTCGGTGTGCGGCAGACCTGCCTCACGCATCTGCTGCAGCAGGCGCTCTACCGGTGCCTCGACCTCTTGGGCCAGTTCTTTCACCGTGACTTGCGTCATGCACTTCTCTCCTCAGGCCGCGCCTAATTACTCGAACCAGTGGGCTCGGGCGGCCATGATCAACTTGCCGGCACGCTCTTCGTCGATGCCGTCGATGTCGAGCAGATCGTCGATCGACTGCTCGGCCAGGTCTTCGCGGTTAACCACGCCGCGCACCGCCAGTTCAGCCGCCAGGTCTTTGTCCATGCCCTCAAGGGAGAGCAGGTCTTCGGCCGGGTGGGCGTCTGCCAGTTTTTCTTCGGTAGCGATGGCCTTGGTCAACAAACGGTCCTTGGCTCGAGCGCGGAGCTCATTGACGATATCTTCGTCAAAGCCATCGATGTTGAGCATTTCTTCCAACGGTACGTAGGCAATTTCTTCAAGGCTGGTGAAGCCTTCGTCGACCAGCACTTGGGCCAGCTCCTCGTCGACTTCCAGTTCCTCGATGAAATTGCGCAGGATGTCACCGGTTTCGGCCTGTTGCTTGGCCTGGATGTCCTTTTCGGTCATCACGTTCAGGGTCCAGCCGGTCAACTGACTGGCCAGGCGAACGTTCTGACCGCCACGGCCAATGGCCTGGGCCAGGTTGTCCTCGGCGACGGCGATGTCCATGGCATGGGCATCTTCATCAACGATGATCGCCGCGACTTCAGCCGGCGACATGGCGTTGATGACGAACTGCGCCGGGTTATCGTCCCAAAGGACGATATCCACACGCTCACCACCCAACTCCCCGGATACGGCCTGGACGCGCGAACCACGCATGCCGATGCAGGCACCTTGCGGATCGATACGCTTGTCCTTGGAGCGGACGGCAATCTTGGCTCGCGAACCCGGATCACGGGAAGCAGCCATGACTTCAATGAGGCCCTCGGCAATTTCCGGCACTTCAATGCGGAAAAGCTCGATCAGCATCTGCGGCGCAGTGCGCGACAGGATCAGCTGTGGGCCACGGTTTTCAGTGCGAATTTCCTTGAGCAGCGCACGCAGGCGCACGCCAACACGGAAGGTTTCGCGCGGAATGATGTCTTCGCGGGCCAGCAAGGCCTCTGCGTTGTTGCCCAGGTCAACGATGACGTTGTCGCGGGTAACCTTTTTTACGGTACCGGAGATGATCTCGCCAACGCGCTCACGGTAGGCATCGACCACCTGGGCACGCTCGGCCTCACGGACCTTCTGCACGATGACCTGCTTGGCGGTCTGGGCGGCAATACGACCGAACTCGATGGACTCGATCTTCTCTTCGATCACGTCACCGACCTTGGCTTCAGGGTGGGTGTCCTTGATCTTGTCCAGCCAGGTCTCGATCGCCGGATCATCAAGATCGGCTTCGTCGACCACGGTCCAGCGACGGAAAGTCTCGTAGCTACCCGTGTGGCGGTTGATTTCCACACGTAGGTCGACTTCGTCTTCAAAACGTTTTTTGGTTGCAGTGGCCAGGGCCACTTCCAGCGCTTCGAAAATGACGCCGGGCGGTACACCTTTTTCGTTGGATACCGATTCAACAACCAGCAGTACTTCTTTGCTCATCGTACGCCTCGCCTTGCGCAAGCCATTGGGCCCGGATAGTCCGCCGGGCCCGGCACGTCTCAGTCAAAACTGGGAATAATATTGGCCTTGTCGATCGAGTCGATCGGTAACAGGAACTCCTGGTTGTCCACCTGGACCACCACATCCTGCTCCTCCACACCGCGGAGAAGGCCCTGGAAGTTACGACGACCCTCGAAGGGTGAGCGCAGCTTGATCTTCACTTGTTCGCCGGCATGCGAGGCAAACTGTTCCAGCGTGAACAGTGGGCGATCCATGC
Source organism: Pseudomonas putida (assembly GCA_041879295.1). Classification (NCBI taxonomy): domain Bacteria; kingdom Pseudomonadati; phylum Pseudomonadota; class Gammaproteobacteria; order Pseudomonadales; family Pseudomonadaceae; genus Pseudomonas; species Pseudomonas putida. Next base: position 4,929,343 of record CP047152.1, read on the forward strand.
CTGGAGAAGACACCTCGAGGGTGTACTCACTGCTGATTGGATCTTCCACATCGAGGATTGCGCTGGCCTGACGGCTGACTGCTTCGCAGTCGTCCACCAGAATACCGCCTTCCTTGTCGATGTAGATGCGCAGTACCGAATGCTTACCCTGGGAAACGTATTCGATCCCCCAGCACTGATAGCCCAGACCCTCGACAACCGGGGCCAACAAGGCCTGCAACTGTTCTAGCTTGCTCGACACCTGAACCCCCTCGTGCATGCTGTGCAAATAAAAAATGGGCGAAGCGCCCATCCCTGAAAGCGCCGTAGGACAACGACGCCGAAACTGTTCGGTTAGCAAAAAGCCCCTGAAAAGGGGCTCCGCTGAAGCTGGTTGCGGGGGCTGGATTTGAACCAACGACCTTCGGGTTATGAGCCCGACGAGCTACCAAGCTGCTCCACCCCGCGACAAAGCTGGGGCAAAAGTATAAGACCGAACCCTGTTGAGGGTCAAATCCAAACATTCACCTACAAGAAAGCCCGCTAAAGCGGGCTCTCAAGCTTTAATTGGTACCGAGAAGGGGACTCGAACCCCTACACCCTATGGGCACAACCACCTCAAGGTTGCGTGTCTACCAATTCCACCACCTCGGCAATACTACTACTTGAAACCCGTTACTTCTGCTCTTGAGCCGGAGGAGGTACATCACCCGTATTATTGGTGGTTTCGCTCTTCTGCTGTTGGAGCACCGGTACATCATCATTAACTGCCGGTTTCTGCGGCTCTTTCACTTCTAGCACTGCTGGATCTGGAAGACCTGCTTGGCTAAGCTGGTGAGCTTGTTGCTTCGCGAAGTATCCTAACCCAAGTGCTGTCAAAAAGAAAGTGGCAGCGAGTACAGCAGTTAATTTACTTAGGAACGTTGCAGAGCCTTGGCTCCCGAACACGGTGTTTGAGGCACCCGCGCCGAAAGATGCACCTGCTTCAGCACCTTTACCCTGTTGCAACAGAACCAGCACTACAAGCGACAGCGCTGCCAACAGATGAAAAACAACGATGACTGTTTCCAGCATTTGTTCAGTTTCCTGCGGCGCGACAAATTGCACCGAATTCGTCTGCGTTCAGGGAAGCACCACCAATGAGCCCCCCATCGATATCCGGCATGCCGAACAGTTCGGCCGCATTGGCCGCCTTCACGCTGCCGCCGTATAGCAACTGCACCTTCGCAGCCACTTCAGCATCTTCTGCCGCCAACTGGCTGCGGATGGCTGCGTGCACATCCTGAGCCTGCTGCGGCGTGGCCGTAAGGCCTGTACCGATGGCCCATACAGGCTCATAGGCAATTACTGCATCGGCAAAAGCCTTAACACCGAATGCTTCGATGATACTGCTTAGTTGACGCCCGACAACTTCGAGCGTTTTGCCAGCTTCGCGCTCTTCAAGGGTTTCCCCTATGCAAAGCACTGGTTTCAAGCCTTTGGCCTGGGCCGCTGCAAACTTGCGATTGAGCACTTCGTCGGTTTCACCAATGATCTGGCGACGCTCCGAATGACCAATCAACACCAACTTGCAACCTGCTTCAACCAGCTGCTCGGGAGCAACTTCCCCGGTCAGCGCACCCTGTTCGGGTTGTACAGCAGAATTCTGTGCGCCGACAGTAATTTCTTTACCTGCCAGCCCATCGATCACTTGATTGATGAACAAGGACGGTGGAAATACGGCGACTTCCACTCCGCTCGGCAAGGCGAGATTGCTCAAGCCTTTGGTCAGCTCAGCGACGCTAGCGCGGGTACCGTGCATCTTCCAGTTACCAGCTACCATAGGGCGACGCATGCTTTACCTCGTCGGTCAAAGTGGGCGCAGATCTTACCCAACCAGATCTGCGCTGGCAAGCGCCTTCAGACACAAACTTCGCTGACCAGTTTGGCCAGCGCTTCAGCATGGGCGCGCACCTGGCTTTCGTCTTCGCCCTCAACCATGACCCGCACCAACGGCTCGGTACCGGACTTGCGCAACAGCACGCGACCACGCCCAGCCAGCGCCTCGGTAACCTTGGCACTGGCTTCCTTGACGGCGGGATGCTCCAGCGGGTCGACCTTGCTGGCGCCAAAGCGCACATTGATCAGCACCTGCGGACACTTGCGCAGTGCCTGACGGGCCTGAGCCAGGGTTTCGCCACGGCGCTTGAGCGCCATCAGCACCTGCAGCGCGGCAATGATCGCGTCGCCGGTTGTGGTGTGGTTGCAGCACACGACGTGACCGGAGTTTTCACCGCCGACCAGCCATTGACGCTCCAACAGCTCGGCCATGACGTAACGGTCGCCGACCTTGGCCCGCACAAACGGGATGTCCAGGTCCTTGAGCGCCAGCTCCAGGCCCAGGTTACTCATCAGCGTGCCGACCACCCCGCCTTGCAGCTTGCCATGCTCCTGCAGGTCGCGAGCAATGATGAACAGCAGTTCGTCACCGTCGACGATGGCACCCGTGTGGTCGACCATCAGCACGCGATCGCCGTCACCGTCAAAGGCAATGCCGAGATCGGCATGCCCGACCAGTACAGCGGCCTGCAGCGATTCGATGTGTGTCGAGCCGCAACCTTCGTTGATGTTCAGGCCGTCCGGTTGCGCATGCAGCACGGTCACGTCGGCACCCAGCTCACGGAATACGCTGGGCGCAACCTTGTAGGTAGCACCATGGGCGCAGTCGACCACCAGCTTGAGGCCATCGAAGCTGGTGCTGCTCGGCACGCTGCTCTTGCAGAATTCGATGTAGCGGCCGGCGGCATCGTTGATACGCGAAACCTTGCCCAGCTTGCCCGACTCGACAACGGTCATCGGTTGGTCGAGCAGCTCCTCGATCATCAGCTCGACCTCGTCCGGCAGCTTGGTGCCCTGGCCCGAGAAGAACTTGATGCCGTTGTCATCGTGTGGGTTGTGCGAGGCACTGATGACGATGCCGGCTTCTGCGTGGAAGGTGCGCGTGAGGTAAGCGATGGCCGGTGTCGGCATCGGCCCGAGCAGCAGCACATCGGCACCTGCTGCGGACAAGCCGGCTTCGAGTGCGGACTCGAACATGTAGCCGGAGATACGCGTGTCCTTGCCCACCAGCACGCGGCAATGGCCTTGCTTGCGGAAGGCCATGCCGGCCGCCCAGCCGAGCTTCAGCATGAATTCAGGCGTGATCGGGTATTCCCCGACGCGGCCACGAATGCCGTCGGTACCAAAGTATTTTCTGCTCATAGGGACTCCAATATTCTTATTCGGCGTTTTGCACTGCAGCGATCATGCGCACCACATCGACGGTTTCAGCCACGTCATGTACACGAAGGATGCTCGCCCCCTTGGTCATGGCCAACGCCGCCAGCGCAAGGCTGCCGTACAAGCGCTCGCCGACCGGACGTTCCAGCGTCAGGCCGATCATGCTCTTTCGTGAAACGCCCACCAGCAGTGGGCGCCCAAGGCGATAGAGCGCTTCCATGTGCTTGAACAGGCTCAGATTGTGCGCCAGTGTCTTGGCGAAACCGAAGCCCGGGTCAAGGATGATTCTGTCCGCGTCGATGCCCGCTGCTGCGCAGGCGGCCATCCGCTGTTCAAGATAACGCGTGACGTCAGCGGTCACGTCCTGGTAATGCGGATCATCCTGCATGTTACCTGGCTCGCCACGCATGTGCATGAGGCACACCGGCAGACCGGTGTCCGCTGCAGCGTCCAGGGCGCCATCGCGCTCCAGGGCCCGAACGTCGTTGATCAGCCCGGCACCAAGGCGTGCAGCTTCGCGCATGACGGCAGGTGTGGAGGTATCGACCGAAATGACCACATCGAGGCGACTGTTGATGGCCTCGACCATTGGCGCCACACGCTCCAGCTCCTCGGTGACCGACACTGCACGCGCACCCGGGCGCGTGGACTCGCCACCGATGTCGATCAGCGTTGCACCGGCGGCAAGCATGGCCTCGGCATGGCGCAGGGCCTCGTCGCGCTGACTGAAGCGACCACCGTCGGAGAAGGAATCGGGGGTGATATTGAGAATACCCATGACATGGGTATGCGACAAATCAAGAACCCGGTTGCCGCAAGGCAACCGGGTCGGGTACTGCACTGAGCTCATAGATGCCCTTAGTGTTCTGCCGCTGGGCCGCCGATTGGCGATTCCGGACGATCATCCTGGGCAGCAGGCGTGCCCGAGTGCTTGTCGTCGTCCCAATCACGCGGTTCACGTGGTGTGCGCCCAGCCATGATGTCGTCAATCTGATCGGCATCGATGGTTTCATACTTCATCAGCGCTTCGGTCATTGCCTCGAGCTTGTCGCGGTTGTCGATCAGCAACTGCTTGGCAGTGGCATAGCACTGATCGATGATGCTGCGCACCTCGGAGTCGATCAGTTTGGCAGTCTCGCCGGACACACTGGCATGCTGGCTGCCAGCACTACGGCCGAGGAACACCTCGCCCTCTTCCTCTGCATACATCAGCGGGCCGAGCTTCTCGGACAGGCCCCATTTGGTCACCATGTTACGAGCGAGCTGGCTGGCACGCATGATGTCGTTGGACGCGCCGGTGGTCACGCCATCGAAGCCCAAGGTCATCTCCTCGGCGATACGGCCGCCATACAGCGAGCAGATCTGGCTGATCAGCGCACGCTTGGACAGGCTGTAGCGGTCTTCTTCCGGGAGGAACATGGTCACACCCAAGGCACGACCACGCGGGATGATCGAAACCTTGTAGACCGGGTCGTGCTCAGGCACCAGGCGACCGACAATGGCGTGGCCGGCCTCGTGATAGGCGGTGTTTCTCTTTTCCTTTTCGGACATGACCATGGTCTTGCGCTCGGCGCCCATCATGATCTTGTCCTTGGCCAGCTCGAACTCCTTCATTTCGACCAGGCGCTTGTTGGAACGCGCGGCAAACAGCGAAGCCTCGTTGACCAGGTTGGCCAGGTCGGCGCCGGAGAAGCCTGGGGTACCACGTGCGATGACCGCCGGGTTGACGTTCTCGCCGATCGGCACCTTGCGCATGTGCACCTTGAGGATCTGCTCGCGGCCACGGATGTCCGGCAGGCCAACCACCACCTGGCGGTCGAAGCGGCCCGGGCGCAGCAGCGCCGGGTCGAGCACATCCGGACGGTTGGTAGCGGCGATGACGATGATGCCATCGTTCATCTCGAAGCCGTCCATCTCCACCAGCAACTGGTTGAGGGTTTGTTCACGCTCGTCGTGACCGCCGCCCATGCCGGCGCCACGATGGCGACCAACGGCGTCGATTTCGTCGATGAAGATGATGCACGGGGCATGCTTCTTGGCCTGCTCGAACATGTCGCGCACACGGCTGGCACCGACACCCACGAACATTTCCACGAAGTCCGAACCGGAAATGGTGAAGAACGGCACTTTCGCTTCGCCCGCAATGGCCTTGGCCAGCAGGGTCTTACCGGTACCGGGCGGGCCAACCATCAGCACACCGCGCGGGATACGGCCACCCAGACGCTGGAATTTGCCCGGATCGCGCAGGAACTCGACCAGCTCGCCAACCTCTTCCTTGGCCTCGTCGCAGCCGGCAACGTCAGCCAGGGTGGTCTTGACCTGGTCTTCGGACAGCAGGCGCGCCTTGCTCTTGCCGAAGCTCATCGGCCCGCCCTTGCCGCCCGCACCACCTTGCATCTGGCGCATGAAGAACATGAACACGGCAATGATCACCAGGATCGGGAAGCTCGCCACCAGCAACTGCGTCCAGATGCTCTGTTGCTCAGGCTGCTTGCCTTCGACGACCACGTGGTTGTCGACCAGATCGCCGATCAGGCCGTTGTCGGTGATGGCCGGGCGCACAGTCTTGAAGTTGTCGCCATCGGTGCGCTTGCCAGTAATGATGTAGCCATCGACGGTCACACGCTCGACCTTGCCATCCTTGACCTGCTGGATGAAGTCGGAGTAGTTGAGGGTCTGCGGCTCGTTAGGGCTGGAGAAGTTGTTCATCACTGTCACCAGGACAGCTGCGATGATCAACCACAGGATCAGATTCTTTGCCATGTCGTTCAATTAGCTACCCTCTGAGGCCGGCGCACGACGCAGCCGTGCCTCGCATGATATTCATCGCCCTAACTTACTACATTACCTACGCAGCCGCAGGCACCGTCTGTAACCCTTTGTGAAAGCTAGACTACACGAAGTTCGGACGATCCTGACGCAGCGGCCGATTGGAATTAACTATCGACCACCCCGCTTCACACCTTTCATTACCCTTTGAAGCCCCTGCCCAACAGGTATTGCTCCCGGGAACGGTCCCGCGACGACGACGGCTTGCGCATTTGCACCTTGTCGAACTTGCTGCGCACGTCCTTCAGGTACACGTCAAAACCTTCGCCCTGGAAAATCTTGATCAGGAAGTCGCCCCCGGGCTTGAGTACACGGGTCGCCAGATCGAGGGCCAACTCGCAGAGGAACATGGCACGCGGAATGTCTACCGCGGGCGTACCACTCATATTGGGGGCCATGTCGGAAATCACAAGGTCTACATGCGAATCGCCGACCGCTTCGAGAATGCGCTGCAGCACTTCGTCCTGGGTGAAGTCCCCCTGAATGAAGGTCACGTCGGCGATCGCGTCCATTTCCAGAATGTCCGAAGCGATCAGCCGACCTTGGCCACCAATCAGACGACTGGTCACCTGGGACCAGCCACCAGGGGCCGCGCCGAGATCGATCACGCTCATGCCTGGGCGGATAAGGCGGTCCTTCTCCTGGATCTCCAGCAGTTTGTAGCTCGCACGCGAGCGATAGCCATCCTTCTGCGCCTGCTTCACAAAAGGGTCGTTGAAATGCTCTCGCAGCCAGTTTGCGCTGCTTTTGGAACGTTGTACCACGGGGCACCTCGATGATATGCGTCGTGATTGACTGGGCGGAGCCGGTGGCCCTCGGGTAAAATGCCGGTCAATTTTACAGAATCAGACGGAAAGGGTCAGATTATGCCGCTCAATAACGAGCAGAAGAAGCAATACAAGTCCATTGGTCATGACCTGAAGCCGGTCCTGATCGTTGCTGGCAACGGTTTGAATGAAGGCGTCATCGCCGAACTGGAGCGCGCGCTGGTCGACCATGAGCTGATCAAGGTCGAGATTCGCTCGGAAGACCGCGAGGAACGCGCCGAAACCATCGCCGAGCTGTGCAAGGCCGGCCGCGCCGAGCTGGTGCAGACCATCGGCAAGAAAGCCCTGATCTACCGCAAGAACCCACAGCCGAACAAGCAGCTGTCCAACATCCACCGTTACAAGTAACGGTAGCTCCGATCAGTGGCGCGGTGAACGCGCCCTGACCGGTACCGGCTGGGCCACCAGCACGATGCCGGAAAAACCCAGCACCAGGAAGCAGAACATCTGCCAGCGCTCACCCACGGAAATACCGTAGCGCAAGGTGTAATACCCCACGCAGGCACCGAAGCCGAGCAACAGCATCTGGCCGCGGAACTGCCGCCACCAGGCAGCCAGGCCGTCCACCCTCGCCAGCACCGCCAGCTGAGTCAACAAGCCAAGCATCGCCACGCCGATCAACCAGCGGTCGATCTGCCCGGCAACATCCTGCACCAGCAGCGGCGCCAGGCCACTGACCTTGAGCGCAGGCACCAGCCCCACATGGAACACCCACAGGCCACCGACCCAGAAAACCTGGGCCAGCTGCCAGAGGATCCCCTCAAGGGATGGCGCCCGCAGGCGCCGGTCAGATGTGCTTGACTTCGACAATCTCGTACTCGACCGTGCCGCTAGGCGTCTTGACGACGACAGTATCACCTTCTTCCTTGCCGATGATGGCACGGGCAATGGGTGCGCCACTCGACAGCTTGCCCTGCTTCACGTCGGCTTCATCCTCGCCAACGATCTGGTAGGACACCTCTTCATCGGTTTCGGTGTTGGCCAGTACCACGGTGGTACCGAAAATCACCTTGCCGGTGTGAGGGATAGTGGTCACATCGATGACCACCGAGTTCTGCAGACGGCCTTCGATGTCACGGATACGCGCTTCGACCATGCCCTGCTCCTCACGGGCTGCATGATATTCAGCGTTTTCCTTGAGGTCACCCAGCTCACGTGCCTCACCAATGGCCTGACTCAGGCGCGGGCGCTCGGTCTTGCTCAGAAACAGGTGTTCCTCTTCCAGGGCGCGAGCGCCCTGGACGGTCATCGGGTATTTGGTAATGCTCATGCTTTCAGTCCTGCATGCAGATCTTGCAAGCGACGAACGGTCTTTTCCGGACCGAATTTCAGCGCTTCGCAGATGGCTTCACCAGCCGCAATGGTAGTGGTGCAGTAGATCTTGTGCTGCAACGCATTGCGACGAATCGAGTAAGAGTCGGCGATCGACTGGCGACCTTCGGTGGTATTGATGATCAGCGACACTTCGTCGTTCTTGATCATGTCGACCACGTGTGGGCGACCTTCGGTCACTTTGTTCACACGGCGCACTTTCAGGCCAGCCGCCTCGATAACCTTGGCGGTACCGGCAGTGGCAACCACTTCGAAGCCCAGGGCGATCAGGTCGCGGGCAACGCCAGCCACTTGTGGCTTGTCGTCGTCACGCACGCTGATGAACGCAGTACCACCGGTCGGCAGCACTTCGCTTGCACCCATCTGGGCCTTGGCGAAGGCTTCACCGAAGCTGTCACCGACACCCATCACTTCACCGGTCGATTTCATCTCAGGGCCGAGGATCGGGTCAACCCCTGGGAACTTGGCGAACGGGAAGACGGCTTCCTTGACGCTGTAGAAGTTCGGGATGATTTCCTGGGTGAAGCCCAGCTCTTTCAAGGTTTTACCCGCCATGACACGGGCTGCGATCATCGCCAGGGACGTGCCGATGCACTTGGACACGAACGGTACGGTACGCGAGGCACGCGGGTTGACTTCGATCACGTAGATCTTGTCGCCCTGCAGGGCCAGCTGCACGTTCATCAGGCCGACCACGCCCAGCTCCAGGGCCATTTTCTTGACCTGAACGCGGACTTCGTCCTGCACTTCCTTGCTCAGCGAGTAAGGTGGCAGCGAGCACGCCGAGTCACCGGAGTGAACACCGGCCTGTTCGATGTGCTGCATGATTGCGCCGATGACCACGTCGGTGCCGTCGCACACCGCATCCACGTCCATCTCGATGGCGCAGTTGAGGAAGTGGTCGAGCAGTACCGGGCTGTCGTTCGACACTTGTACTGCTTCACGCAGGTAGCGCTTGAGCTCGTCCAGTTCGTAGACGATCTCCATGGCACGGCCGCCCAGTACGTAGGACGGACGCACGACCAGCGGATAGCCGATGCTGCCCGCAGCACGGATGGCTTCTTCTTCGCTGCGCACGGTAGCGTTTGGCGGCTGCAGCAGGCTCAGGCGCTGAACCATCTGCTGGAAGCGCTCACGGTCTTCGGCGCGGTCGATGGCGTCAGGGCTGGTACCGATGATCGGCACGCCAGCTTCTTCCAGAGCGCGGGCCAGCTTCAGCGGGGTCTGGCCGCCGTAGTGAACGATCACGCCCTTCGGCTTCTCGACGCGGCAGACTTCCAGCACGTCTTCCAGGGTCAGCGGCTCGAAGTACAGGCGGTCGGAAGTGTCGTAGTCGGTGGAGACGGTTTCCGGGTTGCAGTTGACCATGATGGTCTCGTAACCGTCTTCACGCAGCGCCAGGGCTGCGTGTACGCAGCAGTAGTCGAACTCGATACCCTGGCCGATACGGTTAGGGCCGCCACCCAGGATCATGATCTTGTCGCGGGTCGACGGGTTGGCCTCGCACTCTTCCTCGTAGGTGGAGTACAGGTAGGCGGTGTCGGTGGCGAACTCGGCGGCGCAGGTGTCGACGCGCTTGTACACCGGGAACACTTCCAGCTTGTGGCGGTGGCGGCGCAGGTTCTTGTCGGTGATACCCAGCAGTACTGCCAGACGCTGGTCCGAGAAGCCCTTGCGCTTGAGGCGCAGCATGTAGTCCTTGTCGATCGACGACAAAGCCAGGGTCTTGACCTTCTCTTCTTCCTTGATCAGGTCTTCCATCTGCACCAGGAACCACATGTCGATGCCGGTCAGATTGAAGATTTCTTCGCAGGTCATGCCCGAACGCATGGCGTCAGCCACGTACCAGATACGCTCGGCACCCGGCACGGTCAGTTCGCGCTTGAGGATGCTGGCGGCTTCCGGGCTGGCCAGGTCGACTTTCGGGTCGAGGCCGCAGGCGCCGACTTCCAGACCGCGCAGGGCTTTCTGCAGGGATTCCTGGAAAGTACGGCCGATGGCCATGACTTCACCCACGGATTTCATCTGGGTGGTCAGGCGAGCGTCGGCTTTCGGGAATTTCTCGAAGGCAAAACGTGGCAGCTTGGTGACGACATAGTCGATCGACGGCTCGAAGGACGCCGGGGTGCGACCGCCAGTGATATCGTTCTGCAGCTCGTCGAGGGTGTAACCAATGGCCAGCTTGGCGGCGATCTTGGCGATCGGGAAGCCGGTGGCCTTGGAGGCCAGGGCGGACGAACGCGATACGCGCGGGTTCATCTCGATGACGACCATGCGGCCGGTGTTCGGGCAAATGCCGAACTGGACGTTGGAACCGCCGGTTTCCACACCGATTTCACGCAGCACCGCCAGCGAGGCGTTGCGCATGATCTGGTATTCCTTGTCGGTCAGGGTCTGTGCCGGGGCAACAGTGATCGAGTCACCGGTGTGCACACCCATCGGGTCGAAGTTCTCGATCGAGCAGACGATGATGCAGTTGTCCTTTTTGTCGCGGACCACTTCCATCTCGTACTCTTTCCAGCCGATCAGCGACTCGTCGATCAGCAGCTCTTTGGTCGGCGACAGGTCCAGACCGCGGGTGCAGATTTCTTCGAACTCTTCACGGTTGTACGCGATACCGCCGCCGGTGCCGCCCATGGTGAACGACGGGCGAATGATGCATGGGAAGCCAAGCTTCTCGAGGACCGCATTGGCCTCTTCCATGCTGTGGGCGATACCGGAGCGCGGGCATTCCAGGCCGATGTCCTTCATCGCCTTGTCGAAGCGCGAGCGGTCTTCAGCCTTGTCGATGGTGTCGGCGTTGGCACCGATCATCTCTACGCCGAACTTCTCCAGAACGCCGTGGCGCTCCAGGTCCAGGGCGCAGTTCAGTGCGGTCTGGCCACCCATGGTCGGCAAAACGGCGTCCGGGCGCTCTTTTTCGATGATCTTGGCCACCGACTGCCACTTGATCGGCTCGATGTAGGTGGCGTCGGCCATGGCCGGGTCGGTCATGATGGTGGCTGGGTTGGAGTTCACCAGGATGACGCGGAAACCTTCCTCGCGCAGGGCTTTACAGGCCTGGGCGCCGGAGTAGTCGAATTCGCAGGCCTGGCCGATCACGATCGGGCCAGCGCCGAGAATCAGGATGCTTTTGATGTCTGTACGTTTTGGCATGGTGGTCACTCAAATCCGGGGTCAGTCGGCAAGCCGCTTTGAACAATCTGGGTCAGGCGCTTCCGGGCGCGGCAGATGCCGGCCCGGGGCCTTGAAGCAGGATGCTCAGCGGCGCTTGGCCATGGCATCGGTGAAACGATCGAACAGAGGCGCGACGTCGGTCGGGCCTGGGCTCGCTTCAGGGTGGCCCTGGAAGCTGAACGCGCTCTTGTCGGTACGCTCGATACCCTGCAGGGTGCCGTCGAACAGCGACTTGTGAATGGCGCGAACGTTACCCGGCAGGGTCGCTTCGTCAACGGCAAAACCGTGGTTCTGGCTGGTGATCATGACCACGCCGGTATCCAGGTCCTGGACCGGGTGGTTGGCACCGTGGTGGCCGTGGCCCATTTTCACGGTCTTGGCACCGGAGGCCAGGGCCAGCAGCTGGTGGCCGAGGCAGATGCCGAATACCGGAATCTCGGTTTCGAGGATTTCCTTGATCGCCTGGATCGCGTAGTCGCACGGCTCGGGGTCACCAGGGCCGTTGGACAGGAACACGCCGTCCGGGTTGAGTGCCAGCACTTCGCTGGCCGGGGTCTGGGCTGGCACCACGGTCACGCGGCAGCCACGGGCTACCAGCATGCGCAGGATATTCAGCTTGACGCCGTAGTCGAAGGCAACCACGTGGTACGGCAGGTCGGCAGCGTCGATGGTCGGGTGGCTGTCGGTTTTCAGCTCCCACACACTGGAGCGCCACTCGTAACGCTCCTTGGTGGAGACGACCTTGGCCAGGTCCATGCCCTTAAGGCCCGGGAAGCCGCGGGCAGCAGCGATGGCGGCTTCTTCGCTGATGTTGTCACCCGCCAGAATGCAGCCGTTCTGGGCGCCCTTTTCACGCAGGATACGGGTCAGGCGACGAGTGTCGATGCCGGCGATGGCAACGACGTTGTTGGCCTTGAGGTACTCAGGCAGCGACTGGGTGTTGCGCCAGTTGCTGGCCAGCAGCGGCAGGTCACGGATGACCAGGCCAGCGGACCAGACGCGGTTCGACTCGGCGTCTTCCGGGGTAGTGCCGGTGTTGCCGATGTGCGGGTAGGTCAGGGTAACGATTTGCTGCGCGTAGGAAGGGTCTGTAAGGATTTCCTGGTAGCCGGTCATAGCGGTGTTGAATACCACCTCACCAACGGTCTGACCGTCGGCACCGATGGCTTCACCGCGGAAAATACTGCCGTCGGCAAGGGCGAGTATGGCTGGCTTTGTCAAGAAGACCTCCCGTAAATCAAGCATGAAAGGGCGATCGCAGGTTGCAAAAAAGCGGAGTGACGTATGGACACGTCACCCCGCTTTCATGTGCTGAATTCAATTCGCTGCGCGCTTTTAGTGGACACACTAAAGCTGTAGCTTACAGAAAAGTGTGTTTTCGGTCTACCGCGGATGTGCCTCTAAAACACATCAATGCGACAGACTGACATCTGTGTTGGCTTCTTCGCAGGCTCGCCCGCTCCCACAGGCCCACCACAAGCCACAAGACCCGCGCAATACCTGTGGGAGCGGGCAAGCCCGCGAAGCAGCCAGCACCGCCAGAACGGCTCAACGCAGCTCGAGCACATCCTGCATGTCGTACAGCCCCGGCTCGCGCCCATCCAGCCACAGCGCCGCACGCACGGCACCCTTGGCGAAGGTCATGCGGCTGGAGGCCTTGTGGGTGATTTCCAGGCGCTCGCCTTCGGCAGCGAACAATACGGTGTGATCGCCCACCACATCGCCGGCACGCACGGTAGCGAAACCGATGGTTTTGCGATCCCGCGCGCCGGTCTGCCCTTCACGGCCATACACGGCCACTTCCTGCAGATCACGGCCCAGCGCATTGGCAACCACTTCACCCATGCGCAGTGCAGTGCCCGACGGGGCATCGACCTTGTGCCGGTGGTGCGCCTCGATGATTTCGATATCGACATCATCACCCAGCACCCGCGCAGCCATATCCAGCAGCTTGAGGCTAAGGTTGACACCCACGCTGAAGTTGGCGGCGAACACGATTGGAATGTCCTTGCCAGCCTCAGCCAACAGCTGCTTCTCTTCGACTGTAAAACCGGTCGTGCCGATGATCATCGCCTTGCCGTGCTTGCGGCAGAACGCCAGGTTTTTCAGGGTCACCGAGGGGTGAGTGAAATCGATCAGCACATCGAACTCGTCGGCAACCTTGGCCAGGTCGTCGGACAACAGCACGCCAATTCGGCCAAGTGCCGCCAGCTCTCCGGCATCAGCCCCGACCAACGAGCTGTCAGGGCGATCGATCGCCGCGGTCAGCCCCGCACCTGGAGTTTGTTGCACGGCTTCGATGAGGGTTTTGCCCATCCGCCCCGCCGCGCCCATCACTGCAATACGTCGCATAACCTGTTCCTTGTCAGAGATCGCCGAAGAAGCGCTTCACACCATCGAACCAGCCGCTGGCCTTGGGCGAGTGGGAACTGTCGCCTTCCAGCGAATCACGCAGCTCTTCGAGCAACTCGCGCTGGCGACGGCTGAGGTTGACCGGGGTTTCTACGGCCACACGGCACAGCAGGTCACCCGCACCACCGCCACGCACCGGGGCAACACCCTTGCCACGCAGACGGAACTGCTTACCAGTCTGGGTGCCTTCCGGAATCCTCAGCTTCACACGACCATCCAGGGTCGGCACTTCCAGCTCGCCGCCCAGGGCAGCATCGGTGTAGCTGATCGGCACCTCACAGTACAGGTGCTTGCCATCACGCTGGAAGATTTCGTGCTCACGCACGCTGATCACCACGTACAGGTCGCCAGTCGGGCCACCATGAGTACCCGCCTCGCCCTCACCCGACAGACGGATGCGGTCGCCGGTATCGACACCTGCCGGCACCTTGACCGACAGCGTCTTGTATTCCTCGACACGCCCCTCACCGTGACACGAATTGCACGGGTCGGTAATGATCTTGCCTTGCCCATGGCAGCGCGGGCAGGTCTGCTGCACCGAGAAGAAGCCTTGCTGCATGCGTACCTGACCGATGCCACCGCAAGTCGGGCAGGTTGACGGGGTCGAACCCTTCTTGGCACCGGAACCGTCGCAAGGCTGGCAGTTGACCAGGGTAGGCACGCGGATGCTGACCGTAGTGCCACGCACCGCTTCTTCCAGGTTCAGCTCCAGGGTGTAGCGCAGGTCGCTGCCGCGCTGGGCACCGCCTCGACCACCGCCGCGGCCGCCGCCACCGAAGAAGTCGCTGAACACATCACCGAAGATGTCGGAGAAGTTGGCACCACCAAAGCCGGCACCACCGCCACCCATGCTTGGGTCGACACCCGCATGGCCATACTGGTCGAAGGCCGCACGCTTGCTCGCGTCCGACAGCACTTCGTAGGCCTCGTTGGCCTCCTTGAACTTGTCTTCCGATTCTTTATCGCCCGGGTTGCGGTCCGGGTGATACTTCATCGCCAAACGGCGGTAAGCCTTCTTGAGATCCGATTCAGTGGCGCCGCGCTCGACACCCAGGACCTCATAATAATCACGCTTGGACATAGGTCATTTGCACCTTGTTGGGCGTCTGGCATCTGCGCCACGCCATCAGCACCCGCCCGCTCCCCATAAGAGCCGCTGACAGATGCTGTAAAAATTCTCGAATTCCAGATACGCCAACGCGGGAGCAAGCCCCCGCGCGGCGACATCCTACCAGCTCACCGACAAACGACGGTGAACTGGCCGACAACATGCAGGGATTACTGCTTGTTGTTGTCTTTCACTTCTTCGAACTCGGCGTCAACCACGTCATCGTGCTTGGCTTCCGGCTCGGCCTGCTGCGCGCCACCCTGAGGCTGTTCAGCCGACTGCTCGGCGTACATCTTCTGGGCAACCGGGGCAGAGACCTTGGACAGCTCTTCTACCTTGGCGTCGATGGCAGCCTTGTCGTCGCCTTTGACAGCGGCTTCCAGGGCAACAACGGCGGCCTCGATGGCGGTTTTCTCTTCAGCGGTAACCTTGTCACCTGCGTCAGCGACCATCTTGCGGGTCGAGTGTACCAGCGCGTCACCCTGGTTACGGGCAGCAGCCAGCTCTTCGAACTTGCGGTCTTCCTCGGCGTTGGCCTCGGCGTCACGCACCATGCGCTCGATCTCTTCGTCCGACAGGCCGGAGTTGGCCTTGATCACGATCGACTGAGTCTTGCCGGTAGCCTTGTCTTTCGCGCCTACGTGCAGGATGCCGTTGGCGTCGATGTCGAAGGTCACTTCGATTTGCGGCACGCCACGCGGTGCTGGCGGAATGTCAGCCAGGTCGAATTTGCCCAGCGACTTGTTCTGCGCAGCCTGCTTACGCTCACCCTGCAGCACGTGAATGGTCACGGCGCTCTGGTTGTCGTCGGCAGTCGAGAACACCTGCGACTTCTTGGTCGGGATGGTGGTGTTCTTCTCGATCAGCGCGGTCATCACGCCGCCCATGGTTTCGATACCCAGGGTCAGCGGGCTGACGTCCAGCAGGAGTACGTCTTTCACGTCACCGGCCAGTACCGCACCCTGGATGGCAGCACCCATGGCAACGGCTTCGTCCGGGTTCACGTCCTTGCGCGCTTCCTTACCGAAGAAGTCGGCAACTTCTTTCTGCACCAGCGGCATGCGGGTCTGACCGCCGACCAGAATCACGTCATCGATCTTGCTGGCGTCGATGCCGGCGTCTTTCAGGGCGATACGGCAAGGCTCGATGGTACGCTTGACCAGGTCTTCGACCAGCGACTCCAGCTTGGCGCGGGAGATCTTCACGTTCAGGTGCTTAGGACCGGTGGCATCTGCAGTGATGTACGGCAGGTTGACGTCGGTCGACTGAGCGGACGACAGCTCGATCTTGGCTTTTTCTGCGGCTTCTTTCAGGCGCTGCAGGGCCAGAGGATCGTTCTTCAGGTCCATGCCCGACTCTTTCTTGAACTCGTCGACAAGGTAGTCGATCAGGCGCATGTCGAAGTCTTCGCCACCCAGGAAGGTGTCGCCGTTGGTAGCCAGTACTTCGAACTGGTGCTCACCGTCGACTTCGGCGATTTCGATGACCGAAACGTCGAAGGTACCACCACCCAGGTCATAAACGATGACAGTGTGGTCGCCCTTGGCCTTGTCCATGCCGTAAGCCAGCGCAGCGGCAGTCGGCTCGTTGATGATGCGTTTTACGTCCAGGCCAGCGATGCGGCCGGCGTCTTTGGTCGCCTGACGCTGGCTGTCGTTGAAGTAGGCCGGAACGGTGATGACCGCTTCGGTTACGGGCTCGCCGAGGTAGTCTTCGGCGGTTTTCTTCATTTTCTTCAGGACTTCGGCGCTGATTTGCGGCGGAGCCATTTCCTTGCCAGCAGCCTCGACCCAGGCGTCACCGTTGTTTGCCTTGACGATCTTGTACGGCACCAGCTTGATGTCTTTCTGCACGACATCTTCTTCGAAGCGGCGGCCAATCAGGCGCTTCACTGCGAACAGGGTGTTGTGCGGGTTGGTGACGGCCTGGCGCTTGGCCGACTGGCCAACCAGGATTTCGCCATCGTTGGCGTAGGCCACGATCGAAGGGGTAGTACGCGCACCTTCGGCGTTTTCGATGACTTTGACGTTACCGTTTTCCAGAATGGAGACGCACGAGTTGGTGGTCCCCAGGTCGATACCGATGATTTTACCCATGTTAACTCTCCCGAAACTTGAATTTGGTAGCAGCGACTACTTTGGCCAACTGCGGTAATACTTGAAGGCTTGACACCTAGATGGGGATGCCCGAAAGGATTTCAAGCCTTTTCATTGATCGAGGGTTGCGCCGCGCTCGGCGCCTTGCTGACCACCACCATGGCGGGGCGCAGCAGGCGGCCGTTCAGCAGGTAACCCTTCTGGAACACGTTCAGCACGCTGTTTGGCTCGACCTCGGCGTTTTCCTGCATGGCCATGGCCTGGTGGTGCTCAGGGTTGAACGGCTGGCCGTGCGGGTCGACCGCTTCAAGGTTGTAGCGCTTGAGCGTGTCCTGGAACATCTTCAGGGTCAGCTCGACACCCTCGCGGATCTGCTTGACGTGCTCATCGTCGGCACTGGAGTGAGCCAGGGCCAGCTCCAGGCTGTCGATCACCGGCAGCAAGTCGCTGGAGAACTTCTCCAGGGCGAACTTGTGGGCTTTTTCCACGTCCTGCTCGGCACGACGGCGTACGTTCTGCAGGTCGGCAACGGCGCGCAGCGCCTGGTCCTTGGCTGCGGCCAGCTGTTCCTCGAGCTCCAGAACACGGGTATCAGCTGCATTGCCTGCACCGGTTTCTTCCACGTTAAGGTCTTTCTCGTTCAGCTGCTCATCAGCCATGGGGTCTCTCCTGCGCAATTTTGTGGACTGCGAGCCAGGCTCGCCTTGGATGTCGGCTATATGGGGCCGGAAAAACCAGGTTCAAGGGGCAAGGTGGTTTTCAAGGCTGCAACAGAATCTGCGAAGGGGCATTGGCAGGCCTGAAAAAAGTACTGTATAAATAACCAGACCTGACTTCCGGGAGCCGCCCCCATGCTGGTGCACCTGTCCATTCACAACTACGCCATCGTCGAGCACCTCGACCTCGAAATCGCCCGTGGCATGTCCGTCATCACCGGCGAGACCGGTGCCGGCAAATCGATCATGCTAGACGCCCTCGGCCTTGCCCTGGGCGACCGTGCCGACAGCGGCGTGGTGCGCCCCGGCACCGACAAGGCGGACATCCTGGCCACCTTCGACCTGGTGGACATTCCCGAAGCGCATACCTGGCTGGCCGAGCGCGACCTGGACAACGAAGGCCTGTGCATCTTGCGCCGGGTGATCACCGCCGAAGGCCGCAGCCGCGGCTACATCAACGGCACGCCCTGCCCGCTCGGCGACCTCAAGGCGCTGGGCGAACTGCTGATCGATATCCACAGCCAGCACGAACACCAGTCACTGCTCAAGACCGACACCCACCGCCGCCTGCTTGACGAATATGCCGGCGCCGTCGACCTGGCCCGCCAGGTCCAGCTTGCAGCCAAGCGCTGGAACCAGACCCGCCTGGAGCTGGAGCGCCTGTCCAACTCGGGCGACGAGCAGCGCGCCCGCCACCAGTTGCTCAGTTACCAACTGGAAGAACTGGACAACCTCGGCCTGGGCGAGCACGAACTGGAGCAGCTGGAACAGGAACACAAGAACCTGACCAGCGCCGAGGCCCTGTTCGGCATCTGCCGCCAGGTTATCGACCAATGCAGCGAGAGCGATTCGGGCAATGTGCTGAGCGCCCTCACCTTCAGCCTCAACCGCCTGGGTGCCGCCACCAACTCGCCCAAGGCGCTGAGCGAAGCGGCCAACCTGATTGCCAGCGCGCAGATCCAGGTCGAGGAAGCCGTGGGCGAACTCAACCGCTTCCTCGACAACTTCGACGCCGACCCGATGCGCCTGCAAGCCCTAGAAGAGCGCCTGGATACCATCTATACCCTGGCACGCAAACACCGGGTGCATCCCACCGAACTGCCCCACCTGCAACAGCAATTGATGGAAGAGCTGGAAGGCCTTAATGCCAGCGACGAGTCGATCGAGCGGCTGGGCGAAGAGCTTGGCGCCTTTGCCCAGCACTATAAAGAGAAAGCCCGTGAGCTCAGCGGCCTGCGCCAGCAAGCGGCGCAGCAGCTGGCGGGCGCGGTGGAGCAGGAAATCCAGCGTCTGGGCATGCCTGGCGGTCGCTTCTGCATAGAGCTGACACCCAACGAAGGCACAGACCTGTCACCCCATGGCCTGGAGCAGATCGAACTGCTGGTCAGTGCCAACCCGGGCCAGCCGCTCAAGGGCCTGGCAAAGGTGGCGTCGGGTGGCGAACTGTCGCGTATCAGCCTGGCGATCCAGGTCATTACCGCGCAGACCTCGCGCATTCCTACCCTGGTGTTCGACGAAGTCGACGTGGGTATTGGCGGGCCCACGGCAGAAATCGTCGGCCAATTGCTGCGGCGCCTGGGCGAGCGCGGGCAGGTACTGACCGTGACCCACCTGCCGCAGGTGGCGGCGCAGGGGCATCACCATTTGTTCGTGCACAAGGTGCGCAACAGCGACACCACCCACACCGCCGTGGCTAGCCTTGGCAAGCGTGAGCGCGTGGAAGAAGTGGCGCGGATGCTCGGCGGCATCGACCTGACCAAGGAGTCCCTGGCCCATGCGCGCAAGATGGTGGTGAGCGGCAAGGCCTGACCCTTCTTTTCCAGGACGATTCGCGGGCACGCCCGCTCCCACAGGTACACCTCAGGTTTCAGATCCTGTGATCACCCTGTGGGAGCGGGCGTGCCCGCGAAGAGGCCGGCACAGACAACACATCGTTCAATCCCAGAAAGCACAAAGGCGACCCGAAGGTCGCCTTTGCTATTCATAACGAAAAATCGTTACTTCTTCTTACGCACGTACAGGACCAAATTGTGGTCCACCAGCTCGAAGCCATGCTCGGCCACGATTTCGCGCTGGCGCTTCTCGATCTCGGCATCCATGAATTCGATGACTTCACTGGTATCCACGTTCACCATGTGGTCGTGGTGACCGCCATCGGCCAGTTCGAACACTGCATGACCGCCGTCGAAGTTGTGGCGAACCACCAGACCCGCCGCCTCGAACTGGGTCAGCACGCGATAGACGGTGGCCAGGCCTACGTCCTCGCCAGCCTCCATCAGCGCCTTGTAGACATCCTCTGCACTCATGTGACGCTGCTCGGTAGAGTCGAGCATCTGAAGGATCTTGACTCGAGGCAGGGTCACCTTGAGACCGGCTTTGCGCAATTCGCTATTTTCAACCATGGTCAGCTTTCTCGCCGATGCTGCTTCGCAGCTTCTCTTAATACGGGTATGATCGGGGTTTACGTTGTCCAGCCAAGATAGTGGAAGTCGCCCACCGATGCAAAACACCAAGCTCTTGCTAACCAGCCTCACCCTAGTGGGACTGCTCGCACTCGCCGGTTGCTCGTTTCCCGGGGTTTACAAAATCGACATCCAGCAGGGCAATGTCGTCACGCAAGACATGATAGACCAATTACGCCCGGGAATGACCCGCCGGCAAGTAAGGTTTATTATGGGCAACCCGCTGATTCAGGACACTTTCAACACCAATCGCTGGGATTACCTGTACAGCCTGCAGCCTGGTGGCGGTAAGCGCCAGCAAGAACGCATGAGTGTATTTTTCAACGAAAGCGATCAACTGGTCAGCCTGTCTGGCGACTTCATGCCAGGCGTCAGCCGCGATCAGGAAATCCTCGGTGGCAGCAGCGACACCACCGTCAGCCCGGCCACCGAGCCAGGCCAGACCGAACAACCGGCAGCGCAACCTGAAGAAAAACCGGCCAAGCCAGGTTCGACCGAAGAGGCCATCCAGCGCGAGATCGACACCATCGAGACCACTCCGGTCCCGACCCCAGCACCGCTGGAAACCCGCTAAGCGGGAACAGCAGATGCAAAAAAGCCCGGACCTGGTCCGGGCTTTTTTTGCGCCTTATCCGTCAGGCATTCAGTTGCTTGGCACGCTGGCAGAACGCATCGACCAGCGTATTCGCCGCCTGATTGAATAGCGGGCCCAACGTGGCGCGCACAATCGGCCCGGCGTAATCGAAGGACAGGTCCAGGCTGATCTTGCAGGCCTTTTCACCCAGTGGCTTGAACACCCAAACACCATGCAGCTGGGTGAATGGCCCTTCTTCGAGGTTCATCTCGATGGACTGCCCCGGCACCAGCACGTTGCGCGTAACGAAGTGCTGGCTCATGCCACCCTTGGCCACTTCGAGCTTGGCACGCATGTGTGTATCGCTGGTTTCGATCACCGTCGAGGCCGAGCACCACGGCAAAAACTCAGGGTAGCTGGCCACATCGTTGACCAGATCGTAAAGCGCCTGGGCGGGGTATGGCAGCAGGGCGGAGCGTTGAATATGGGTAGTCATCCAGGCGTCACTTCCAAGGCTGGGTGGCGACGCTTCGCAGCGTGCCGAAAACAGGTTCTGTGCGTATGACAGGGTTTGTATTGTCCGGTATTCATTCCAGTGGCTCAAGCACACCGAAATCCCATAGCGGACGACGCGCGGACTTGCCTATAATGCCGCCCCTATGGCTAAGCAAAAAAAACATCCGACCGGGACCATCGCGCAAAACAAGAAAGCGCGACACGATTACTTCATCGAACACAAGTTCGAGGCCGGGCTGGTCCTGTCCGGCTGGGAAGTAAAAAGCCTGCGAGCCGGCAAGGCGCACCTGACTGACAGCTACGTGCTGCTCAAGGACGGTGAAGCCTGGCTGTTCGGCAGCCACATCACCCCGCTGACCACGGCCAGCACCCACGTCATCGCCGACCCTACACGCACCCGCAAGCTGCTGCTGAACAAGCGCGAGCTAGAGCGCGTGGAAGCGGCTGTGGCGCAAAAAGGCTACACCTGCGTGGCTTTGGCGCTGTACTGGAGCAAGCACCTGATCAAGTGCGAAATCGCACTGGGCAAGGGCAAGAAGGAATTCGACAAGCGCGACACCATGCGCGAACGCGATTCCAACCGCGAGCTGCAGCGGGCTGTGCGGAACAAGGGCAAGGAAGACTAATCGGTCTTTAGCCTGTTCCGGCCTCTTCGCGGGCACGCCCGCCCCACAGGAAGGGCACCAGTCTCAAGCCCGGCGCTTATCCTGTGGGAGCGGGCTTGCCCGCGAAGAGGCAGGTACTGCCCATAAAAGTCTCAGCGCCCGCTGCGCCGCTCCGCCCGCGCCACCCGCTGAGCTTCCTCGTGCGCTTCTTCCAGCACCTCCTGCACATACAAAATGTGCCGGCTGGACACCTCCCGCGCATCCTCCGCCCTGCCCTCGACAATCGCCAGGTACAGTTCCCGGTGCTGACTGATCAGCATGTCACGGGTTTCGGTGCGCTGCTGGTACATGCCGCCGATGTTGGTCACCACGTTGCGCTTGAGCAGGTCGAACAACCCCCGGATGGTGTGCAGCAACACCGCGTTATGGCTGGCCTCGGCGATCGCCAGGTGGAAGCGCGCATCAGCCGCGCCCTCCTCCGCACGGGTTACCTCGTCGAACCTGGCATAGCAGTCCTGCAGCGTATCGAAGGCCGCCTTCAAGCGCGCCCGGTCCGGCTCGGTGGCACGCTGGGCAGCGTAGTAGGCACAGGACGCCTCCAGGGTATGGCGAAACTCGAGCAGGTCACGCTGCGCTTCGGCACTGTGCTCGAGCAACTGCAGCAACGGGTCGCTGAAGGTGGACCCCAACGACTCCGCCACAAAATTGCCCCCGCCCTGACGGCTGACCAGCAGCCCCTTGGCCACCAGCTTCTGGATCGCCTCACGCAGTGACGGGCGGGACACACCAAACTGCTCGGCCAGGACGCGCTCGGCCGGCAGCCGCTGCCCCGAGGTCAGCGTGCCTTCCAGAATCATCCCTTCCAGCCGATCGACAATGTCGTCGGACAGGCGCCGCTGGCGTACCTGATCAAAAACCATCACATGCTCTCCACAAACCCCCGGGCAAATGTCAGGGGGTGTCTATTCTCGCCGATCCAGGCCACGCAAACACCCATCAAGCCGCGATTTTCCCAGCACATCAGATGCCCGCTCATCGGTACGCGACCAAAGTTTTGCACAGGACAAATTGACACACCCACGACAGCGCTTTTAACCTAGCGTCCAGCCATTGTAAATTGGTCTTACCAATTATCCAATGCCAGTGCCTGACCAACAACAATTAGGGGCCACCCCATATGCAAACCTGGCAACAACTCTATACCCCGCTTGGTAGTCTCGGCCTGTCCGCACTGGCGGCGGTCATCCCTATCGTGTTCTTCTTCCTGGCCCTCGCCGTGTTCCGCCTCAAGGGCCACGTAGCGGGCAGCATCACCCTCGCGCTGTCGATCCTGGTGGCGATCTTCGCCTTCCAGATGCCTGTCGACATGGCCCTCGCCGCCGCGGGTTACGGCTTCCTCTACGGCCTCTGGCCAATTGCCTGGATCATCGTTGCCGCGGTGTTCCTGTACAAACTCACGGTCAAGAGCGGCCAGTTCGAAGTGATCCGCAGCTCGGTGCTGTCGATTACCGACGACCAGCGCCTGCAAGTGCTGTTGATCGGCTTCTGCTTCGGCGCCTTCCTCGAAGGTGCGGCGGGCTTTGGCGCACCGGTGGCCATCACTGCCGCACTGCTGGTGGGCCTGGGCTTCAACCCGCTGTACGCTGCCGGCCTGTGCCTGATCGCCAACACCGCGCCAGTGGCCTTCGGCGCCCTGGGCATCCCGATCATCGTGGCCGGCCAGGTTACCGGTATCGACGCCTTCCACATCGGCGCCATGACCGGCCGCCAGCTGCCGTTGCTGTCGCTGTTCGTGCCGTTCTGGCTGGTGTTCATGATGGACGGCCTGCGTGGCGTGAAGGAAACCTGGCCTGCCGCCCTGGTCGCCGGCCTGAGCTTTGCCGTCACCCAGTACTTCACCTCGAACTTCATCGGCCCGGAACTGCCAGACATCACCTCGGCACTGGCCAGCCTGATCTGCCTCACCCTGTTCCTGAAAGTCTGGCAGCCCAAGCGCGCGTTCAGCGAGGCCAAAGGCAGTGTCGGCGCAGCCGTTGTGCAGCCAAGCGGCAGCCAGCCTAGCCCGTACAGCTTTGGCGAGATCTTCAAGGCCTGGTCGCCGTTCCTGATCCTCACCGTACTGGTCACCATCTGGACCTTGAAGCCGTTCAAGGCGGCTTTCGCTCCGGGCGGCGCGATGTACAACTTCGTGTTCAACTTCGCCATCCCGCACCTCGACCAACTGGTGATCAAGACCGCACCGATCGTTGCCGCGCCAGCCGCCATGCCAGCGGTGTTCAAGCTCGACCCGATCTCCGCCACCGGCACCGCGATCTTCCTCTCGGCGCTGATCTCGATGGCGGTGCTGAAGATCAATTTCAAAACTGGTCTTACCACTTTCAAAGAAACCTTCTGGGAACTGCGCTGGCCGATTCTGTCGATCGGCATGGTGTTGGCCTTCGCCTTCGTCACCAACTACTCAGGCATGTCCTCGACCATGGCCCTGGTGCTGGCCGGTACCGGCGCCGCGTTCCCGTTCTTCTCGCCGTTCCTCGGCTGGCTGGGCGTGTTCCTGACCGGCTCGGACACCTCGTCCAACGCCCTGTTCAGCTCGCTGCAGGCCACCACCGCGCACCAGATCGGGGTCAACGACACCCTGCTGGTGGCGGCCAACACCAGCGGCGGCGTAACCGGCAAGATGATCTCGCCGCAATCGATCGCCGTGGCCTGCGCCGCTACCGGCCTGGTCGGCAAGGAATCCGACCTGTTCCGCTTCACCGTCAAGCACAGCCTGTTCTTCGCCACCATCGTCGGCCTGATCACCCTGATCCAGGCTTACTGGCTGACCGGCATGCTGGTTCATCACTAAAGTGAAAGGGGCCGGGCGCCGTCGCGCGCCCGGCACTCCCACAAGCAACGCTGCGAGAATCCATGATCATTTCTGCCTCTACCGACTATCGCGCCGCGGCCCAACGCAAGCTGCCCCCCTTCCTGTTCCACTACGCTGACGGCGGCGCCTACGCCGAGCACACCCTGCGCCACAACGTGTCGGACCTGGCTGGCATCGCCCTGCGCCAGCGCGTGCTGAACAACATGTCCGAGCTCAGCCTGGAAACCAAGCTGTTCGACGAAACCCTGAGCATGCCGGTGGCCCTGGCCCCGGTCGGCCTCACCGGCATGTACGCCCGCCGTGGCGAAGTGCAGGCGGCGCGCGCGGCAGCCGCCCATGGCATCCCGTTCACCATGTCTACCGTGTCGGTGTGCCCAATCGAAGAAGTGGCGCCCGCCATCGACCGGCCAATGTGGTTCCAGCTGTATGTACTCAAGGACCGCGGCTTCATGCGCAATGCCCTGGAGCGCGCCAAGGCCGCTGGCGTCAAGACGCTGGTGTTCACCGTCGACATGCCCGTGCCCGGTGCCCGCTACCGCGACGCCCACTCTGGCATGAGCGGCAAGAACGGCCCGCTGCGCCGCGTGCTGCAAGCCATGACCCACCCCGAGTGGGCATGGGATGTGGGCGTGATGGGCCGCCCGCATGACCTGGGCAACATCTCCAAATACCGTGGCAACCCCACCGGCCTTGCCGACTACATCGGCTGGCTGGGCAACAACTTCGACCCGTCCATTTCCTGGAAAGACCTGGAGTGGATCCGCGAGTTCTGGGACGGCCCGATGATCATCAAGGGCATCCTCGATGCCGATGACGCCCGCGATGCGGTCAAGTTCGGTGCCGACGGTATCGTGGTGTCCAACCACGGCGGCCGCCAGCTCGACGGCGTGCTGTCCAGCGCCCGCGCCCTGCCGGCGATTGCCGACGCGGTCAAAGGCGACCTGAAGATTCTGGCCGACTCGGGCATTCGCAGTGGCCTGGACGTGGTGCGCATGATCGCCCTGGGTGCCGACACCGTACTGATCGGCCGCGCCTTCCTCTACGCCCTTGCCGTGCATGGCCAGGCCGGCGTGAAAAACCTGCTTGAACTGTTCGAAAAGGAAATGCGCGTGGCCATGGTGCTGACCGGTGCCAAGTCGATCAGCGAGATCACCCGCGACTCGCTGGTACGCGAACTGGGCGCCTGAACGCCTGCAAGAACCACCGCCTGAATGACCCGGGGCATGTAGTGCACAGACGCCACAGCCCCGCGAGGAGACTGCATGAGCCTGCCCGCCGCGTTCCTGCGTGATGCCGAGCGCCTGATCCCCGCCGAACGCCGCTTCGACGACCCCACCTCCACCCTGGCCTTCGGCACCGACGCCAGCTTCTACCGCCTGATCCCCAAGCTGGTGGTGCGCGTCGAGTCCGAGGATGAAGTGGTCGGCCTGATCAAACTGGCCCAGCGCGAGCGGGTGCCGGTCACCTTCCGCGCTGCCGGCACCAGCCTGTCTGGCCAGGCCATCAGCGACTCGGTGCTGATCGTGCTCGGCGATAACTGGAACGGCCGCGAAATCCGTCGCCAGGGCGAGCAGATTCGCCTGCAACCCGGCGTGATCGGCGCTCAGGCCAACGCCTGGCTGGCCCCCTTCGGGCGCAAGATCGGCCCCGACCCCGCCTCGATCAACGCCTGCAAGATCGGCGGCATCGTCGCCAACAACGCCAGCGGCATGTGCTGCGGCACCGCGCAGAACACCTACCACACCCTGGCGGGCCTGCGCCTGGTGCTGGCTGACGGCACCCGCCTGGACAGCGAAGACCCGGCCAGCGTCGCCGCCTTCGAAAGCAGCCACGCCGAACTGCTGGAAGCACTGGCCCGCCTGGGCCGCGAAACCCGCGCCAACACCGCGCTGGCCGAACGCATCCGGCACAAATACAGACTGAAGAACACCACGGGCCTGTCACTGAACGCACTGGTGGACTACGACCAGCCGCTGGACATCCTGCAGCACCTGCTGGTCGGCTCGGAAGGCACCCTGGGCTTCATCAGCGCCGTCACGTACGACACCGTGCCCGACCACCCGCACAAGGCCAGCGCCCTGCTGGTGTTCCCCAGTGTCGAAAGCTGCTGCCGCGCGGTACCCGTGCTCAAGCAGCAGCCGGTTTCTGCCGTGGAACTGCTCGACCGCCGCAGCCTGCGCTCGGTGCAGAACATGCCCGGCATGCCGCTGTGGGTAAAAGGCCTGTCGGACAATGCCTGCGCCCTGCTGATCGAATCCCGCGCCGCCAGCCAGAGCCTGTTGCACGAGCAACTGCAGCAGGTGATGGCCTCGATCGCCGACTTCCCGCTGGAACAGCAAGTGGACTTCAGCGAAGACCCGGCCGTGTACAACCAGCTGTGGAAAATCCGCAAGGACACCTTCCCCGCCGTCGGTGCCGTGCGCCAGACCGGCACCACGGTCATCATCGAAGACGTGACCTTCCCCGTCGAGCAACTGGCCGAAGGCGTCAACCGCCTGATCCAGCTGTTCGACAAGCACCACTATGACGAAGCGATCATTTTCGGCCACGCGCTGGAAGGCAACCTGCACTTCGTCTTTACCCAGGGGTTCAACAGCGCCGAAGAAGTCGCCCGTTACCAGGCGTTCATGGACGACGTGGCGCAACTGGTGGCGGTGGAGTTCGGCGGCTCGCTCAAGGCCGAGCACGGCACCGGGCGCAACATGGCGCCCTTCGTGGAGCTGGAGTGGGGGCACGACGCCTACCAGCTGATGTGGAAGCTCAAGCGCCTGCTCGACCCCAACGGCATCCTCAACCCCGACGTGGTATTGAGCGACGACCCGGATATCCACCTGAAAAACCTCAAGCCGCTGCCTGCCGCCGACGAAATTGTCGACAAGTGCATCGAGTGCGGCTTCTGCGAACCGGTGTGCCCGTCCAAGGGCCTGACCCTCAGCCCACGCCAGCGCATTGTCATGTGGCGTGACATCCAGGCCAAGCAGCGCGCCGGCATCGATACCCGCGCACTGATGCAAAGCTACCAGTACCAGGGCATCGACACCTGCGCCGCTACCGGCCTGTGCGCCCAGCGCTGCCCGGTCGGCATCAACACCGGCGAGCTGGTGAAGAAACTGCGCAGCCAGGCCGCCGACCACGCTAAAACCGCCGACTGGCTGGCCGAGCATTTCCACACTGCCCTAAGCGGTGCGCGCCTGACCCTGACCGCCGCCAATACCGCACGCAAGCTGCTTGGCGCCCCGCGCCTGGGCCGCCTGAGCACCTCGCTGAGCAAAGCCAGCAAAGGCCGCCTGCCCCAATGGACCCCGGCCATGCCGCAACCGCTGCGCCCACTGGCCTTCGGCGCCACCAGCAACGACGCCCGCCCCCGCGTGGTGTACCTGGCTGCCTGCGTCTCCCGGGTAATGGGCCCGGCCTATGCCGACCGCGAGCAAAGCTCGCTGCTGGACAAAACCCGCGCCCTACTGGAAAAGGCCGGTTACCAAGTGGTGTTCCCCGACAACGCCGACAGCCTGTGCTGCGGCCAGCCGTTCGCCTCCAAGGGCTACCCCGAGCAGGCCGAACACAAGCGCCAGGAGCTGATCACCGCCCTGCTGCACGCCAGCCGCGGCGGCCTCGACCCGATCTATTGCGACACCAGTCCCTGCACCCTGCGCCTGGTGCAGGACCTGGGCGACACCCGGCTGGACCTGTACGACCCGGTGCGCTTCATCCGCACTCACTTGCTCGACCGGCTGGAGTTCACCCCCCAGGACGAACCGGTAGCCGTGCACGTGACCTGTAGCACCCAGCACCTGGGCGAAAGCCAGGCCTTGATCGACCTGGCGCGGCGCTGCAGCAAACAGGTGGTGATCCCGGAAGGCATTCATTGCTGCGGGTTTGCCGGTGACAAAGGCTTTACCACCCCCGAGTTGAACGCCCACTCGCTGCGCAGCCTGAAGGACGCCGTGCAGTATTGCAGCGAAGGTATTTCTACCAGCCGTACCTGCGAGATTGGCCTGTCGAGCCACAGTGGTATCGACTATCACGGTTTGGTTTACCTGGTAGACCGCGTCACCCGGCCGCGCAGTATTTAGGGCGGGGGGGTTCGCCGTGGGGGTCGTTCGCCGTGGGGGGTGTGGCGCCTGGGAGATCGAGCGCCGCCCGCGCGGCGCATCGCGAGCTGCGCTCGCTCCTACGTTTGTTTCGGGCCAGTTATGCCTGTGACAGGCGCGCGCGACCGCCTTGTTTGTACGACGCGATATCGCGCCATGCCTGTGACAGCCGCGCGCGACCGCCTTGTTTGTACGACGCGATATCGCGTCATGCGCCAAGGGGATCGCGCGCAATTCCCCCAGGAATAATTGGCCCGAAACAAACGTAGGAGCGAGCGCAGCTCGCGATGCGCCGCGCGGGCGGCGCTCGATCTCCCAGGCCCCGAACATCCCACGCCGAGCACCTGCCCCCCCCCACACATCCCGATTGAACCCCCGCCAATCCCCCACAGTCCACCTTACAGGCCCACCTTCCAGAGGCCCCAGAGGAGACACCCATGAAAGGTACCGCACTTTCGGCCCTGTTCGCGGCCGCCACCCTGCTGGCTTCGCCGGTGTTCGCCGCCGAAGACCTCTGCACCACCAATCTGCAAAAAATCGACAACAGCATGGCCACCGCCGGCGCCACCTCCGAGGGCCTGGACAAGGCCATCACCGAGCACGTCGACAAAGCCAAGGCCGCCCAGGCCTCGGGCGACACCAAGGAATGCATCGCCATTACCAGCAAAGTGCTGGAGCGCCTGGAAAAAACCGAGAAAGGCAGCAGTAGCGGCAACGGCGGCGCATAAGCCCCAAAGCGGGCGACTGGACCGGCTGTCGACGTCGCCCGCGCAATGGCGTATACTCCGTCCTACGCGCCGTAAGGTGCGTTAGCCAAGAGCTAGTGCGGGGCCGATTAGGATTCGACGCCGGTAGCGAAACTCTAGGTGCATGCCGAGTTGGTAACAGAACTCGTAAATCCACTGTTGCAACTTCTATAGTTGCCAATGACGAAACCTACGGCGAGGAATCCTACGCTCTCGCAGCGTAAGTGACCTTTGCTTCTGGTAGCTTCGGCTCCAGCAATCACTAGGGGATGCCTGTAAACCCGAACTGATTGTCATACAGAACAGGATCGTCGCGTAGCACGTTGTGGGCGAAGTGACTAAAACTTACACAACTCATCCAAAGCACCCTGCCCGTCGGGCGGCTGCGGATTAAATCAGTAGACACGGCTAAGCATGTAGTACCGACAGCGGAGTACTGGCGGACGGGGGTTCAAATCCCCCCGGCTCCACCAAATTAGCTATATAAATCAGGCACTTAGCGAATAGCTACAGTGCCTTTTTTGTGCCTTTTAGGGCTGTTTTGGCTGGGTTATGCCAGCTTTATGACAGCCTGTCTGCCCGCGAAGCCCATCCGCGGCTGTCGCCTTTACCTCAACAACCGACAGAACGTTTTCCGGCGCTTTTCTGGTTTGAAATCGCCCCCCAGCTGGCTGGACAGGATATTTAATAGGAGTCGACTTACACACAGAGCCCCACACATGTCGACACATGCCCCCAAGAAATACCTGATCAGTCACACCTCTCTGCAGCACTGCTTTGACAAGAGCCGCTCCGGCCTCGAAAAGCTGCGCGAAACCGATCCCAGCTTCCCTCGCCCCATCAAATTTGGCCCGAGCAAACAGGCTGGCGTTTACTTCGTCGTCGCGGAGGTGGAGGCCTGGCTGGAGAACAAGATCAGCGAGCGTGATGGAGTCACCCCGGATCTCTCCAAGAGAGATGAGCAATGACCAAACACGAGCAGATCCCGCCGTTCTTGGCAGAGATGTCCGAACCGGCACTTGCCTCATATCTGAGTCCGGAAATTGCGCCAAAGCCGCTCCCGAGCGGGCTGTCTAGGGTCATGCCCTGGCGTGACGAGCTATTGCCGGCCGATCTGCGGGAATATGTACGTGATGTCGCTGAACGCACCCAGTGCCCGCCAGATTTTATTGGGGTCGCACTCGTGGTTGCTGTCAGCACCGTGGTGGGTCGCAAATTTACCATCCACCCGAAACAGCACGACGACTGGATGGTCGTCCCCAATCAATGGGGCGTCATCATCGGTCGGCCATCTGCGATGAAATCGCCAGCACTCAAACAGGCACTGCGCCCACTGCATGCCCTGGAGTCCAGGGAGCGAAAACAGTACGGCCTGGCTGAGGCCGAGCACAAGGCCAGCAGCGAGCTGCTCGAAATGGAGCGCAACGCCGCCAAGGTCAAGGCAAAAAAACTTCTCGGTAGCGGCGACAAGAACGCAGCTTTGGCGGAACTGAACAGACTTTCCAGCGACATGCAGGCTCCAGTCCTGCGCCGGTACATCGTCAACGACTCAACTGTCGAGAAACTCGGCGAGCTGCTCAACGAAAACCCCAACGGCCTACTGCTTGTGCGTGACGAGCTGGGAGGCTGGCTGGCGACGATACAGAGCGAGGACGGTTCTGTTGCGCGAGCGTTCTACCTGGAATGTTTCGATGGCAACGGCTCATTCACCTACGACCGCATTGGGCGCGGCACCATTTTCATCGAGTCATGCTGTTTATCCTTGATCGGCGGCATTCAACCGTCACGAATCGCATCGCTGGTGCGCGCCGCGATCAGCGGTGAATTGGATGACGGCCTGATTCAGCGCCTGCAACTCGCCGTTTATCCCGACGATGTCCGCGAATGGCGTCTGGTGGACCGCTGGCCGAACAAAGCCGCCACTGAGCGCGTGGATTGGGTTATCGAGCAGCTCGACCAAATACCCGATGAGCCTCGTTCTGCACTCAGGTTCAGCCCGGAGGCACAGGAGATATTTAACGCTTGGTATACCCGTCACATGCAGAAAAGCCGGAGGGAAGAATTACATCCAGCATTGCAATCCCACTTCCTAAAAATGCCGCAGACCATTGCCGGATTAGCACTTCTATTCGAGCTTATCGGCGGAGGACAGCAAGTGGTCAGTGCAGAGGCTGCTACCCGAGCAATTAGCTGGGCGGCCTACCTGATGAGCCATGCACAGCGGTTGTACGGTGCAGCAATTAACGCCCCACTACTGGGGGCCCGGTTGCTCCTGGAACGTCAGCAGAAATTACCCGAGCCGTTTACCGCACGAGAGGTGCGCCAGAAGGACTGGACGGGATTGGGCTCGCAGGACGCCGTGAATAATGCGCTCGCAATTCTGGTTGAACACGAC
The DNA here is from genome assembly GCA_041879295.1 of Pseudomonas putida. NCBI lineage: Bacteria > Pseudomonadati > Pseudomonadota > Gammaproteobacteria > Pseudomonadales > Pseudomonadaceae > Pseudomonas > Pseudomonas putida. The sequence continues at coordinate 4,961,335 of CP047152.1, forward strand.
TTCATCGTTGGCTACGAGGTTGCCGGTGAGAAAGGTGGCCGCCCATCGACACGCTATGTCTGGCGAAAAACGTAGCCTCGACCCAACCTGTTTACTCAAAAGGCCGGCAGGGCTACCTACAAAACCTACGAAACCTTGTTCTGTAGGTTTTGTAGGTAGCCCTACCCCCTGGTTGGGATACTAACTGCCAGCCCAACAGTGATATCCGACCTCGTACCTGCTGGGCTGAACCAGCCACCAGGGTTGTGAGTCACTCTTCAGCAAAGTAATCGCTGTCGAGCTGCTTCACCTCGTACACCTGTTTAACGCTCACGCCCAGGTTGTTCTCGACCATCAGCCGCGCGAGCTCGACGCCGTCGATCAGTACCACTTTGATATCCAGGCCAAGTGCCGCCTCGCGTGCGCCTGCGGAAAACTCCGAGGTGGTGATGAATACGCCCTTGCGTGCCCGCTGCCGGGTCAGCGCGCCGATGAACTTGTCGATCTCGGGACGATGCACCGTATTGGTCCAGCGCTTGGCTTGCAGGTAGATCACGTCCAGGCCGAGCTTGTCCTCCTTGATGATGCCGTCAATGCCGTCATCGTTGGTGGCCTGGGTCGCCTTGCCGGCCTCCTTGCGCGAACCGCCATAGCCCATGGCCAACATCAGATCGACCACCAGTTGCTCGAAAAACCCTGGCGTTGCCGCCCTGACCTGCGCCAACAGCTCATCGGCCAGTGACTGCACCAGTGCCTGATGGGCCTCGGCCAATTGCTCGTCCGGTGTGGTCTCGGCAACTTCGACTTCAACCACTCCAAGCACATCAACGCTCTGCGGTTTAGCGGTATGGAAGTCGGCGAACTCCGGAAACTGCTTCAGCCAGGCGACGGTAATGCGCTCTGGGCCGTTGGCCAGCGCTTCCCGACCACGGGCAGTAATCTGCACCATACCCTTGCTCGGAATAGTCAGCAGACCGGCCTTGTTCAGGTAGGTCCTGGCCCAGCCCACCCGGTTGTTGATCACCGTTTGATGCCCCGACGGCAGCCGCTCTTTGCGCTCTTCCTCGGTTAACTGGAATACATCGGCGATGCTTTCGCGCAACACGCTGAGCGGTATCGCTACACCGTCTCGAACCGCCTCCAGCACCGGGCGCATGACACTTTGAAAATCCGGAATCGACATCCTGGTTCCTTCTCCATAATCGCAACTCAGCCCGCTGAAAAACCATCAGAGCCCGCGCATTGCGTGCTCATCAACGCTGTTCATCGCCTTCAGCATTTTGTAGATCACCAGCGCAAACGCCCGGCTCTTGGCCACGTTATCCAGCACTTCCAGCGACAGCTTTTCGTGGTCGGTCATGGCGTCCAGCACGATGTCTTCCACCCGCTTGGGAAACAGGCCGTGCATCACCTGGTCGGCCGGTTGGCTGTTGACCTGGGCCATCACGTCTTCCTGGCGGCTGATGCGCTGGGCGATGCCGGTGAGGAAATGCAGCTGGTCGTCGTCGCTGACTTCGGCACCGAAGATGTCGTTGAGCGCCGCGATGATTTCCGACAGGTGTTTTTTCTCGGGATCGTGGGCCTTGCCGCTGCCGATGTCGGTGGCGGGCTCCAGACCGTATTCGCCCTGCTCCTCGCTCAAGCGTAACTGGTGTTCGGCACGCTTGGTCAGGCGGTAGTGGGTCAGTTGCAGCTCGCCCACATCCACATCGTCTTCTTCCAGGCGGTCGATGCGTAGCAGCGGGTACAAGTGCTTGGCGTACACACAGAGCTGCTCCAGCTCGCGGTCCTCGTAGGGCACGATCTGCGAGAGAAACTCGTACAGGCGCACGAAGCTCTGCAGGTTCTTGCGGAACAGGTCCAACTGATCGACCTGCTCGCCGGCTTCCTTGGCCGCGTGCTCGGCCTTTTTCAGGCCGGCGCTGTCGCCATTGGCTGCGGCAGTACGCTTGAAGTCCAGCGCCTGGGCGCGCGCCTCGGCGGCGAGCTTGTAGCGTTTGGCAAAACGCTCCCTGGCCGGCTGGCAGTAGTAACTGAGCTTGCTGGCGGCGGCCTTGGGGTCGAAGAAGGCGCTGGCGAACGCCTCGATCTCCTGCCAGTGGTAGATGCCCTCGGCATCCAGCTTTTTCTGCAGGTCGTAGATGAGCTGCGGGTCGGTCACGTCGGTCAGTTCGGCCTTGGTGTAGTAAGGCAGGAACGACTCCAGGATGTCCTTGGGATCATTGAAGAAATCGAGGATGAAGGTGCGTTTGTCCGGGAAGGTGCGGTTCAGGCGCGACAGCGTCTGCACGCAGTCCACGCCTTGCAGCTTCTTGTCCACGTACATGGCGCACAGTTTGGGCTGATCGAAGCCGGTCTGGTACTTGTTGGCGGCGATCATCACGTTGAAGTCCTGAGTGTCGAACGCCTTGGCCAGATCGCGGCCATTCAGGCCGGGGTTGAGCAGGCTGCTGTTCTCAGTGACTTCCTCGGGGATCACCCCATCGGGCAATACGCTGCCGGAGAAGGCCACCAGCGGATGCACATCGCTGTAGCCCTGCTGCTTGATGTACTCGTGCATCGCCAATTGGTAACGCACCGCCTCCTGGCGGCTGCTGGTCACCACCATGGCCTTGGCCTGGCCGCCCAGCAGGTAGCGGATGTTCTGCCGGAAGTGCTCGACGATCACCTCGACCTTCTGGCCGATGTTGTACGGGTGCAGGCGCACCCAGCGCGCCAGTTTGCTGCGGGCCTTCTTCGAGTCGACTTCCTCGTCCTCGGCATCCGGGTGGGCGATTTTCCAGGCGGTGCTGTAGGTGGTGTAGTTCTGCAGCACGTCGAGGATAAAACCCTCCTCGATGGCCTGGCGCATCGAATACAGATGAAACGCCTCGGGCTTGTTATCCGCACTCGATGGCAGCTCGGGATTGGCCGGGCGGCCGAACAGCTCCAGGGTCTTGGCCTTGGGTGTGGCGGTAAAGGCGTAGTAGCTGATGCGCTCATTGGGGCTACGCGCGGCCACTGCGGCGTCCAGCAGCTCCTCGGCGCTGACCGATTCTTCCTCGTCAGCTTTATCCGGCGCATCGCTGCCGAGAATCTGTTTCAGCTTGCTGGCCGATGAGCCGGTCTGCGAAGAGTGGGCCTCGTCGGCGATCACCGCATAGCGCCCGGACGCCAGCTTGGGGTACTTGTCCAGGGCATCGAACAGCGCCGGGAAGGTCTGGATGGTGACGATGATGATCCGCGTCTGCTCGGCCAATGCCTCGGCCAGCTGCTCGGACTTGCTGGTGGTGCCGACGTCGCGGGTGATCGGCTTGACCACCCCCTGGGCATGCTCGAACTGGTAGATGGTGTTCTGCAGCTGGCTATCGAGCACGGTGCGATCGGTGACCACGATCACCGAGTTGAACAGCCGTTGCCCGGCCTCGTCGTACAGCGAGGCGAGTTGGTGGGCGGTCCAGGCAATCGAGTTGGACTTGCCCGAGCCGGCGCTGTGCTGGATCAGGTAGCGCCGCCCCGGCCCCTCGGTCTTGGTCGTATCGATCAGCCTGTTGACCACTTCCCACTGGTGATAACGCGGGAAGATCATGGTCTCCTTGGTGATCGGCCTGCCGTCGAAGTCTTCCGAGGTTTGCTTGTCCAGGTGCAGGAAGCGGCCCAGCACCTTGAGCCAGGCATCCGGCTGGAACAGGCGCTGCCACAGGTAGCTGGTGGCGTACTGGCTGTCGTCCTCCGGCAGCGGGTTGCCGGCACCGCCGTCTTCGCTGCCCAGGTTGAACGGCAGGAAGAAGGTGTCCTTGCCGGCCAGCTTAGTGGTCATCGCCACCTCGTTCTGGCCCACGGCGAAATGCACCAGAGCACCGCGTTTGAAGGTCAGCAATGGCTCGGACTTACGCGTCAGCGGATCTTTGACCGGGCGATCCTTGCAGTACTGGCGTTTGGCGTTTTCCACCGACTGTTTGAACTCGCTTTTCAGCTCCAGGGTGGCGGTGGGGATGCCATTGACGAACAGCACCAGGTCCAGGCGCGGGTTGTAGCTCTGGCCGCCGCTCGCGGCTTCCCGCGCATGTGGCGAGTAAGACACTTCCGGCACCACACGCAGGCGGTTGCACTGGTAGCGCTTGAGGGTGTCCGGGTTCATGCCGTGGTCTGGGCGGAAGCTGCACAGATCGACCTTCACCCCCGGTAGTTTGAAGCCATGGCGCAGCACATCCAGGGTGCCGCTCTGCTCCAGTTCGCGCACCACCTTCTGTACCAGCACGCCTTGCGGGTCATTGGGATTGGCCTTGCTGAACTTGTCCCAGCGCTCCGGCCAGGCGTCCTTGAAGTACGCCAGCAGGTCTTCGGTATACAACGCCGTGCGCCGGTCATAGCCGCTGGCCGGACCGGTGAGCCAGCCCTGGGCGGTCATGGCGCTGATGATGTCCTGTTGGAACTGGGCTTCCTTGCTGTCCGCCATTACACGGCCTCTTCTTCTAATACTGGGGAGGACACGCTGGTCGGTGGCTGCCAGCCGCGCACGTCGATCTTGCCGGTGACGGCAGCGGAGATCAGGGCGGCGCGGCGTTCTTGAAGAATGCCTATCAATTGATCTGCTTCGTCTTTCAGAGCTTCCGACTCACCAATTATGGCGTCGATACGTTCCATGATGCTCTGCCTTTCCTCCTCAGGGGGAAGTGCAATACGAATGTTTTTGAACTGATCCCAATATAGGCGCAACCGAAAATCTGTAATGCCGTATGAGTTTTTCCGCATTTCCTCTACAGCACAACTTGTACGCAACAGCCGCTCTACGTACCGAGAAAAATCTCCACTCTTAGGACGAGCAACCACATAAGCGGGGCTAACCAACCCATCAACCAGAACAGCACCAAATCCACCCTGCCAAGCACGCATCATGTTATAGACGAGGTCTCCAGGACGAACTCGCTTGTATTTCTCGCGATCTTCAATACGAGTTATCTTCCGATCAGACTCCTCTTCTGTAAGCTCCTTATCCGAAACACCGTAGTGTATCGATACACGCAGAACCGGAAGCTCGGCCAATCCCTTTTCTACAGCCTCGGAATAAACTGCGCCAATTCGAACAATCACCCAATGCGCCGGCACCTCGCCCAGCCACTCCACCCCGGAGTCCTTCATCGACACCGTCGGGTCAAGGCCTTTGGTCACGGCATGGGAAATCACGGCCTGGCGCTTTTCCTTGAGCAGTTCGATCAGGCGCTGCTGTTCTTCGATCAGGGCGTCGATGCGGGCGGTTTCGTGGTCGAGGAAGCGGGCGATTTGGATTTGTTCGAATAGCTCGGGTGCAGCGACATTGAAGTTATTGATCACATCAGTGGGCACCCGCTTGAGTCCTCCAGCACCGATCATGCTGGAAGTGCAGAAGCTCATGTAACTGTCTTCCTGCACACGGTAATAAAGGTACTCAGCATTAACACCCTGACATGGTCTTAGTACGTTTATTTCGCTGGAGCCGAACCCAATGCCATTGGTCAGTCCCTTGGCAATCGCAATATTCTTATTCTCGAAGCACGGCGTGACCTTAGCCTGCAGTACGTCGCCATCTTCGAAGTAGGTGTAGCCACCAATAACCTCTTCGATGGGGCGCTCTTCGTCCAGCTGCACGACACCAGTTTTCAGCTTCTCCATGGGTACGAAGCTACATAGCTGCTCAGTATCACCGGCGAAACCTGACTTCCTCGGATTGAGTAATGCGAGATGCTTTATAGGCGTCAACATCCAATGCTTGGGCACTTCCCCCAACCACTCCACCCCAGACTCCCTATACGCCGTATATGGCTTGAACTGGCTCATTGCGCCTCTCCCTGTGCGGTATTCAGCGCATAGAACTCATGCAGCTTGGCCTGAAGCAACTGCTTGTCCGGCAGACGGGTCTGGTATTCGGCGATCAGCGCCGGCGACAGGCTGCGGTTGAGGGCGTATTCGACCACCTCGTCGTCCTTGCTGGCACAGAGCAGCACGCCGATGGCGGGGTTTTCGTGGGGTTTGCGCTCGTCGCGATCCAGCGCTTCCAGGTAGAAGCCGAGCTTGCCCAGGTACTCCGGCTCGAAGCGGCCGACCTTGAGCTCGATGGCCACCAGACAATTGAGGCCACGGTGGAAGAACAGCAGATCCAGGGCGAAATCACGCCCGCCGACTTGCAGCGGGTATTCGGAGCCGACAAAACAGAAGTCGCGGCCCAGCTCGATCAGGAACTCCTTGAGCCGGGCCAGCAAGCCCCGGTGCAGATCGGCCTCGGCATGGCCGCCCGGCAGGTCGAGAAACTCGACCATATAGGCATCGCGGAACACTTCCAGCGCGGCGGGGTGAGTGTGTCTCAGGACTGCTGAGACTTTTGCCGGCTGGGTGACACTGCGCTCGAACAGCGCCGCCTTGAACTGGCGCTCCAGCTCGCGCTTCGACCACTTCTCCTGAGCCGCCATGCGCAGGTAGAACTCCCGCTCTTCCGGGAGCTTGCTCTGGCTGAAGATGATCAGGTTGTGCGACCAGGATAATTGTCGCGCCAGTGGTGCGACTTTTTCCTCGGTGCGGTAGGTCTCGTAGAACTGGCGCATGCGGAACAAATTCGACCGGGTAAAACCGCGCAGCCCTGGTTGGGTCCGGGCCAGATGATCGGCCAGCTGGCTGACCACGGCATCGCCCCACTCGGCCTGTTCCAGCTTGCGGCTGATATAAGCGCCGACCTGCCAGTACAGCTCGATCAGCCGGGTATTCACCGCCTGCATGGCCTGCTGCCTGGCACTGTGGATCAGCGCGAGCACTTCGTCGAAACGCTCGTCCGTTGCACTGCGGGGTGTGTTTGGCTCGCTCATGCCGACAGCGCCTCGATCATTTGCTTGATGCGGTCGGTGCAGGCCTTGAGGTCGCGGTCGATGTCTTCCAGCGGGCGCGGCGGCTGGAACACGTAGAAGTGCCGGTTGAACGGAATTTCGAAGCCGACGATACCGACTTCGCCGTCCTGGGCGTCACGCTTGCTCTCGTCGATCCAGGCGTCCGGCACATGGGGCTTCACTTCGCGCTCGAAGTAATCGTAGATCGACTCGCCCAGCGGTACGTTTTCGTTGTCGCGCAGACCGCTATCGGCCTCGGGCTGGCCCTTGGTCATGCAGATATCGGCCTCGGGGTCGCGTTCGCCCAATGCGTTCATCACGGCTTTCTGCTCGGCGGTACTGAGGCTGATGCCATGTCCGGCCAGGGCCTTTTTCAGCACCTTGGCGAACTGCTCGCGGTTACGATGGACGATGCCGGCATCCATTGACTGCAACGCGGTCAGCAGACGCAGGCGGGCGTCGTCGTCCAGCTTCTGCATGGCTTTTTCTTCGAGGACGCGCTCGATGCGTTGCGGGGTGGTCTGGAAGCTCAGGCGCAACGGGCGCTCGACGGTGATGCGCCGGTAGCCGAAGGCTTCGATGGGGAAGATCTTGCTCTGCGCAGTTTGCTCAAAGCGGCCGTAGAGGCGTACCAGGTCGTCGATCTGCTCGTCGGTGATGAACTGGCGCTTGCTGCCCAGGGATTTACGCATCTTGCTGAAGTGCTGGGTGCCATCGACCAGCTGTACCTTGCCCTTGCGCGCGGGGGCCTTGTGGTTGGACAGCACCCACACATAGGTGGCGATGCCGGTGTTGTAGAACATGTCGGTGGGCAGGGCGATGATCGCCTCGACCAGGTCGTTCTGCAGCAGGTAGCGGCGGATCTCCGACTCGCCACTGCCAGCACCGCCGGTGAACAGCGGCGAACCGTTGAGGATGATGCCGATCCGTGAACCGCCTTCACGCGGGTCACGCATCTTGCTGGTCAGGTGCAGCAGGAACAGCAGCGAGCCATCGGACACCCGCGGCAGGCCGGGACCAAAGCGGCCAGCGAAACCCTTTTCCTTGTGCTCGTCGGTGATCCGCTTCTGCACCTTCTTCCACTCGACGCCGAACGGCGGATTGCTGAGCATGAAGTCGAATTTGCCGCCGGCCAGTTGGTCGTCCGAGAGGGTGTTGCCCAGCTTGATGTTCTCGACCTTCTGGCCCTTGATCAGCATGTCCGCCTTGCAGATGGCGTAGGACTCGGGGTTGAGTTCCTGACCATGCAGGGACACGGTGACCTGCTCGCTGATCGACTGAATGTACTCGTCGCCCTCGGACAGGAAGCCGCCGGTGCCCGCCGTCGGGTCGTAAATGGTGACGATGCTGTTGGGCTTGAGCTTGTCGTCCTGGCCGGTGATCACCAACGAGGTGGTCAGGTGCACGATGTCGCGCGGGGTGAAGTGCTCCCCGGCGGTTTCGTTGGAGCTTTCCGCAAATTTGCGGATCAGCTCTTCGAAGATGATGCCCATGCCGAAGTTGCTGATGCGCTCGGGGCTCAGGTCGACCGCCGCGAAGCGCTGCACCACCAGATACAGCAAGTCGGCGCTGGCCAGTTGCTGGACAAAGTCCTCGAAGTGAAAATGCTCGAAGATCTCGCGTCCGTCCGTGCTGAAGGACTGCACATAGCTCATCAAGTCTTCGCTAGTCTGGGTATCGGACAACGTGCCCAGCGACAGCGGCGATGCATTGAAGAACTGCTGACCGGCAGCGCGCAGCAGCAGCTTCTCGCGCACCAGGTCAGGCCGCCCTTCCTGGGCGCAGGATTGGCTGATCACGGCATCCTTGGTCGGCTCCAGCACGCACTCCATGCGCCGCAGCAGGGTGAACGGCAGGATGATGCGGCCGTACTGGGACTGCTTGAAGTCACCGCGCAGCAGATCGGCAATCGACCAGAGGAAAGCGGCCGTTTGGGAATGATTCTCCGTGTTCACGCAATAATTCCTTGGAGTACGGGCAAAAACGCGAGTCTAACCCGTCGAGCTGGCTGCATGTCACAGGCCCGACGGCTCATTTGCGCTCCGTTCCCAATACCCGAGGATGCTCAGGCCGCACCCGAACGTGTCGCCAGCAACGGCATGTCTGCTGCACGCGTTCTTGAAATCGGGTTTTAGCGACCTATGCAGTGATTATCCGACAGGTAATGGATCAGCCGGCTTTGCCATTTGAGCAACTGAATCGCCCCAATGCAGCTCATCGTCGTCATCTATTGTTCATTGGTTGCATGCGCCCTTTCGCTCGCCCGTAGCGTCGTCATCTGACGACCATCTGTTGTCACAGCGTGCGTCTGACGAATGCCCCCTGATGCTCAGTCGTCATCCGTCGTCGATCTGCCGCTGCCGTTATGGCACACAGCGAAGAGCCGAGGCCCTGTAGCCATGCGGCTGCAACGACGACACCTCTTCACGACACCCCTTACCTGGACAGCAACACCCCTTTACAACATCCCTTAATCTGTACAAGACATCCTGAACAACCTGAAACCCAGTAACCACGCTGGCTGCAGCGACGACACCCCTTCACGACACCCCTTACCTGAGCGACAACACCCCTTCACGACACCCCTTACCTGAGCGACAACACCCCTTTACGACACCCCTTAACCTGTAGAAGACGCCCTGAAAAGCCTGAAACCCAGTAACCATGCGGGCTACAGCGGCAACACCCCTTCACGACACCCCTTCGGCCAAAATCGGCAGATTCTCTCTATGTGAGGTGAACCGTCAGACTCCCATAAGCAAGAGAGGCAGTGTGAGCATAATTTTTTGAAACCCGTGTCGCGCAGCGGGTATGAGCGCTGCGCAGGTCGCCCTGGAATTCAATCAGCCAGGTACCGGCGGAAACGGATTTCAGGAGGATGAAATCCTTGGGATTGGCACAGCAGGTGAGAAGCTGGATTCAGTGCAAATTTTCAGCCCAGAAGGAGCAAGACATGGAAGCGATTGAGCTACTGGTTTATGCGGTCATTGGCGTGGTTGGCACTTTGGGAGTGGCTGCGGTGATTGGCTACAAGGTCGCTGATCATCTCGATAAGAAACATCACACCGACTGATATGTCAGCACACCGGCATGCCCGCAGCCGCTGACTTGGGATTCGCCAGTGCTCGGGTAACGTTCAGGCATGTGCCAAGTCCAGCAGGTTCACGTCATGAGCAAAGTTGAGTGTCAGTGCTGCAAGAAGATGATGGTTCCAAAGGTGGTCACCAGCGCGCCGTTCTACATCAGCGGAGTACCCGTGGGCGGCCGTGACCCTGAGTCGTCCGTATGCCCCTTTTGCCTGTCGCCGAAGTGGATGCTCACCGAACATCAGGCTCTGGCTGCCGGCAAGGCCAATGCCGAGTTCTACGGCCTTATGGTTCTCGCACTGGTGAACATCGTTGCGTTCGTCCGTTTCGGTGAAGTGGCGGGCGGTATAGCACTTGCGGTGTCAGTCGCAACCGTTTTCATGCGCGCCAGAATGATTCGAGCCCTGCGCCGTCGCCTGGGCCGTTAAACGAGCCAGTTCACCCCTGGCGACCGCAATTCTACCCAAGCGGAGAATACAGCCGGGGTAGAATTCGCACGGATGTCACTACTGCTCGACAGCACGTAAAACTGCGTCGCTACTCGGTCATTTGATCGCGGATTTTAAGTACTGTGGTGTTACTGCCCCCTGCATGGCGAGCGGCAGCCCGAATCCCGAGGCCAGCGCCGAGCAGCTCACCAATGCGCTGATGCAGCCCCCCTTCTCAGGCCGCCCTTTTGTAAGCACCGAAGTTTTGCCCCTCCAAAGGGGAAGGTTGGCAGTCCGAACCTGCCCTGGGACACCATATAATTCGGGCCTCTCAAGACTTTTTCCTGATAGATCGGTTTGGTCGTGACAGCAGGGTGGCAGCAGTAGGCAAAAGAAAGCCCCGCCGGACAATGCTCAGGCGGGACTTTTTATTCCAAAGACTTTCGGGGCGAAGATTACCCATCAACCAGTATGAAGGGTGTAAGCCTGCAACGAGTCCGGGCCCCCGGTGCGGATCAACTCGCCTCCTTCAATCCACATTTGGGTCGATTGATAGGCGCGTTGCAGCAGCTGATCGGTCTGGCTGAAGTCGAACACTGAAGCGTCCAGTGGACACAACGGCGCGACCGTTAGGCAATTGCACAGACTTGCCCACCCATTTGCATTCGCTCTTACCAGCACACTTCGTGGCCGTGACCGGTAGAGATCGACCGATTCTGTTGAAAAAGTCGGTTTTCCCAAAATGCTCGCGTACTGATGGGGGAAAACACCTCTTTTGCGCGCTGCTATGTGAAATCCGGGGCTGGAAGCCTCTCTCTCTGCTGAAAGCAAGGATTTCAATCTCAGGCGTGTACTTTTCTGCCGTGGGAACCAAGCTGGACTTTTTCAACAGAATCGGTCAGAAGCAGGTATTCAAAATGCCCCCCAGAATAGGGCCGACTTACTGAGTCGTCGCGGCCAGTTAACTTGTCAGTGGGGCATTTCAGGTCGTGCAGTCTCTTTCTCGCTTTACCACATCCAGCCCACCCGCTACTGTGACGTGAACGCAGTCACAGTTTGTTGCATGACACCAGGGACGGCTTCAGCAAGTGAAGCAGCGTCTTAGGCGCCTCTTAAGCCCCCGCCATCCCATCTGTCCTGACTCGGCAAGCTCGGCCTGCATCCGCCTCTACGTTTCCCGATGGATGAATTACATGACGGTGCAATCTCCAGCCAGCCGGCCTTTGACAGTCAATGAAAGGAAGCTCGTACAGGACTGGATACTGGATCTGGTACCTGGAGACGGAGCAGCAGTAGGCAACAAGACCCTCAAGCAGCGGCTTGAACAGAAAGCAGAACTTCATGACTTCGCGGTTACTGACGAAGACTATTGGTTAATTAGGGAAGAACTGATCGCACGAGGCAAACTGCAAAAAGGCAGCGGCCGGGGCGGTTCAGTGTTCCGCTTCGACACCAACTGGAAACCTAGCGCCCAACAGACATCCATCTATGAGCAATCCAACTGGGAGGATCTGGATGAGCCGGCCAGCGACAGCCCGGAAAGCCTGGAAAAACTGCGCAGCCGCCTTTTAGACCTCAGTGCGAGAAACCGGCTTCTGAATTTCTCGCATGCTCGCTCCAAGCGCTTCGCGCGAATTATCGACGAACTCCCCGACCATCTTTTTGAAACGCTGACGACCGACCAGACAATGCGTTTCGCGCCGGTTCCCGAGCCGACAGAGCGCCAGTTAATCGAACAGGGCTATCTCAAGTACGACGAGCAAACCGGCAGTGTCAGCGAGCTTAAGAAACCGCCAACTGCGGAGACCTGGGCGCAGATTCTTGGCATGGAAACCAGCTACGAACTGCCAAAAGGATCGGAAGTGCCCAGCGACAAATACGCTGACGATGCCATTCAAACCCTGTATTACCCAACTGAGCTGGAGTCACGACTGCAGACCCTGCATGCGCAGTCGCGCCTATCGCTCGATGAAACCGGCGCCAACATCCTTTACCTGGCACTAGGATTCCTCGAATGGGATGAGTCAATCGTCGGGAAGAATAGTGCACGCCTTGCCCCACTGATGCTGCTACCCGTCCGCTTGGAGAAAGGAAAGCTCAACCCCAAAACAGCGACCTTCGACTACGAGGTTCTTTACACCGGCGAAGACATCCTCACCAACCTCTCGCTCAGGGAGAAACTTCGTCGAGATTTTGGCATTGCGCTGCCACGTATCACCGAAGACCTACTGCCAGAGGAGTACTTCACTCGAGTACGGGACACAGTTCTCGAAGTGAAGCCGGACTGGAAACTGCACCGCTTTGCCTCCTTGGGCCTGTTCGAGTTCGGCAAGCTGATGATGTATCTGGATCTTGAGCCTGGCAAAAACCAGGTGTTACTCCAGAGCAGTCTGGTTCAGCGGCTGATTGGCCTGGCAGAGAGTGAACGGCCCGAGTCCACTGCCAGTGGATTCAGCAGCGAGCACGCTATCGACCAACTCCAAGATGTGCACCGGAACTATCCACTGATCGATGACGCAGACAGCTCACAGCACAGTGCATTGGTCGATGTGATGCGCGGCGAAGACCTGGTGATCGAAGGGCCGCCTGGTACAGGTAAATCGCAGACCATCACCAACATGATCTCCGCAGCGATGGCGCAGGGCAAAAAAGTGCTCTTCGTTGCTGAAAAACGTGCTGCATTGGAGGTTGTTAAGAACAGACTCACGCGCGCTGGGCTGGGAGAGTTCTGCCTGGAGATACACAGCCACAAAAGCCAGAAGAGTGCGGTGGCTGCAAGTATTGGGCAGCGCATAAGTAATCGAGGTAGCTACCGTGAGCCCGGTCAGCTGAACGATTTGATCAACAACTACGAGCGACTGAAGCAGCAGCTCAATGATCATGTCCGGCAACTGCATAGCCTCCATGCCAATACTGGGCTAACTGCTCACCAGATCCTGATGCAAGCCACGCGCTTACGTGAAAGCTTGACCATCCGACCTGCTGACTTCCATCCCTCCAACGCTGTCAGCCTGGATAAGAGTCAGGTTCATGAGCAAGCGGGTTATTTTGCCCACATCTACACCAAAACTGCACAGGAAGCCGGCCAGAGCGGCAAGCTTGAAACTCATCCATGGTTTGGCTGCACCAAAACGCAAATAAGCGGACTAGAACGATCCGATATCTTGCTCCAGCTGAAAAACACTATAGACGCACTTGATGAGTTAAGCGCAGTGCGAGCCAAGGCCTCGACTGACCTTAAAGCAGCTGATGCTGCCTCGTTCTCCCCCAAGGCCATCCAGCAGTTGGCAAGCGCATTATCGGCAATGCCAATGCCCAAAGGAGACGAAGACTGGGACTTGATCAACCGACTCGATGCCTCTAGCTGTGAGGCGCTCCAGGCCTGGTTAGAAGGCATGGATCAGTTGATGGAGCAGCAAATTGCCCTGAACCAGGCCTTGCACCCCAGTGTCATCGGCTCTCCTCAAGCCCTCGAATTGATTAAGAAATCCTGCGCGCAGATACGGCAGCACAACGATAGTAGCAATCTGAAACTAGATGACCTCCTAGAGTTGATCCAAGAAGCCCAGGAGCTCATTGATGAAGCCCCCAAAGCTCAGTTGCTGATACAAACCATCGCGAAAGCGCCAGCTACTCAGTCGCTCAGAACAGACAAGCAGGGCATCGAGCAATTGAGCCTGTTGCTTGAACTCATGCTGCAAATGCCCATCGCCTTGGCGGAGTGGCGCCACAAACGCTTCGAAGATGCTTCGCTGGACAGAGTTTTACCTGAGCTCAGCGAACTTTTAACCAATATCAAACAGCTCGAAGAGCAGTCCGCCAGCGTCTTCATACTTGACCGACTCCCGGATCACACTCGCCTGGAGGACCTGCAGCGAGTGCTTGCAGACGGCTCGCTATTCCGCTGGTTCAAGAGCAGCTGGCGCTCAGCCAAGGCAGAGGTTCTTGCCATGGTACGGCCAGGTATCAAGCTGAAGTCAGCCCTTCAAATACTGCCGGACGGAATCGCCTACAAACGCAACTATAACCGCCTAGCGACCGACTCAACCTACCGCGAGGTGCTCGGCGAGCACTTCAAGGATGTGGGAACCAAAACCGCTGATCTGATTGCCCTGCGTAACTGGTACCGTGCGCTTCGGGACAAGTGTGGGCGCGGCTTCGGAGGCTGCGTCTGGGTTGCTGAATACCTTCTAAAAGAAAACCCCCTGGTGCTGGAGCGCCTGCTTGGTGAAGCTAGCGAGCTAAAAGAATACTTCTCGGACGTAATGTCCCATCGCAGTGAGCTTGAAAGCACTCTGCCTTTGAATGGTCACCAGCTAAAATCAGAAGACTTGCTGGCCCCCAACGGCCTATACATGCGACTCATCAAGGAAATAGGTGCCGCGCTCAATGCGCTTCTGCCGCTCATTAGCGAACAGGCACCGACCACCGGCCGCGTACTGGCGCTCGCGAAAGCCGTTGAGAACTGGCAGGAACGTGCCGCAGCTCTGCACAACAATGCCGAGCTGCTCGCCTGCCTTAAAGGAGAAGAGCTGCCTAGCTTCGACAATCTGGCCGAAGCGCGTGGCCGTCTGATCGCCTGGCGCCACACCGTATCGTTCGTCCGCCCGATCATGGCGCTGTCGATACGCCACCTGCTAGTACCCCAGCTCTCAGTCTGTACCACCAAACAGGCCGAGCAGTTAGTTGGCAACTGGAACGCCCTGAGCCAGCAGCTGGCTACCGCGCTGCAGGCCTGGGAGCAGGCGTTGACCGGCTTCATTAACGCGGCTGAAGTAGAGCCGGATCATTGGTGGAAGCACGTCGATCAGGACGACCTCACCTGCCTCAATCAACGCATGCAATGGGCAGCGCAGAACGAGGAGCTGATTGAACACTGGCTGGAATACCGTCGCCTACGCAAGCGACTTGCTGATTTGGGCTTTGAAGCAGTGATCTTCGCGGCCGAGAACCAAACACTAACGGCGGATAGGGCCAAAGATGCCTGCCTGCTGGGCCTTATGGATCTCTGGGCCAAACAAATACTCGAAAACAATCCGGCGCTGGGGCAGTTCTCCGGCAAGGACCAAGAGGCCATCCGAGCTCGCTTTGTCGAGATAGACAATCAGCTCACCAAACTTCAACGTGAGCAGTTGGCCGCTAAGATCGATCAGCACAAGGTTCCAGAAGGCAACAACTCTGGCAAAGTCAAAGATCGCACCCAGCTCGCCTTGCTGAAACATGAGGCTGGCAAGAAAACTCGACACGAATCCATTCGCTCGTTAATGCTGCGCGCCCCTGAAGCACTACAAGGGCTGAAACCCTGTTTCATGATGTCGCCCATGGCAGTCGCTCAGTACCTGCCCGCCGGCAAGGTGCACTTCGACATCATCGTCATGGACGAAGCTTCGCAGATGCGACCGGAAGAAGCCCTAGGCGCCATCTCCCGAGGCAGCCAACTGGTCGTCGTCGGCGATCCCAAACAGCTGCCTCCTACCAGCTTCTTCTCCCGTCAAGGTGGTAATGACGACGAATACAGCGACGAAACCTCTCTGGCTCAGGATTCGGAAAGTATCCTCGAAGCGGCCATGCCGCTGTTCAAGTTGCGCCGCCTGCGCTGGCACTATCGTTCGCGTCATGAAAGCCTGATCGCCTTCTCCAACAAAGCTTTCTACGACAGCAACCTGGTGGTCTACCCATCACCTCACCGTGAATCGAACGAATTCGGCGTGAAGTTTGTGCGGGTAGCTCGCGGGCGTTTTGTTGAACAGCGCAACATTGAAGAAGCAGAGATCATCGCCAAAGCCATCGAGCACCATTTGCTACACCGCCCCGAAGAGTCGCTCGGCGTCGTCGCCATGAACGTCAAACAAGCCGAACAAATTGACCGCGCCCTAGAGCAGCTCGCCAAACAGAATCCAACGCTGCAGGAGGCCCTCAGCCGTAACAAAGAAATCGATGAGCCGCTGTTCATCAAGAACCTGGAGAACGTCCAGGGTGACGAACGCGACGTTATCTACATCTCCACCACCTATGGCCCAATGGAGATCGGCGGTACCGTGCCGCAGCGCTTTGGCCCCATCACCGGCGCAGATGGCTGGCGCCGCCTGAACGTGCTGTTCACCCGCTCCAAGAAGCGCATGCAAGTGTTCGCTTCTTTCACCGCCAGCGACGTGGTTGCGACTGGTACATCAAGCCGTGGCGTGCTTGCCCTGCGCGACTTCTTGCAATTCGCCGAATCGGGACATATGCCCCATATCCGCGAAACGGGCAGATCCTCAGACAGCGACTTCGAAGTCGCTGTTATCGAGGAACTAGAACGCCACGGTTATCAGTGCGAGCCTCAGGTCGGTGTCGCCGGCTTCTTCATCGATCTGGCCGTTCGCGATCCTGGCCAGCCTGGCCGCTATTTGATGGGCATCGAGTGCGATGGTGCGGCCTACCACTCGGCCAAGTCAGCCCGCGACCGCGACCGCCTGCGCCAGAGCGTGCTGGAGCAGCTCGGCTGGCGTATCCGCCGCATCTGGTCGGTGGACTGGTTCCGCAATACCAGGCTACAGCTCGAACCTATCCTTCAGGAACTCGCCGCACTGCGTACCGAACCGGCCATGGAGGCAGAGCCAGAACAGGCCGAAGAACAGATCATCCAGCAAGTCGCCGAGGAGCAGAACCAGCACGCCGAACGTATCACCCAAGACGGAGATACCAGCTTGCGCGAGAGACTGCTCTACCTGGATCAGCAGATCATCCGCGCAGCCCTTCCCAACACGTCTGACAATCGCCGCCTGCTGCGCCCCGCCATGCTCGAAGCCCTGTTGGAGTTCAAACCGGCCGACCGCAGTGAGTTTCAGCAGCGGCTGCCGGGCTACCTGCGCGAGGGCACCGACCCTGCCGAGGGGCGTTTCATCGACGACGTACTCACCCTGATCGGTGACTACGCATAAGACATTTTCACAACCCTCTGCATGGCGTGGATAATCCACGCCAACGGCCGATATCCGCCGTCCGTGAAAGGCAGCAATGCGTCGTTTTCTGCCGATCATGGCTACGAAGCGTGCTGGTCAAATCCGATGCAATCGGTGGTCAGAACGAATGCAAATGCGTGCAATGTCGCAACCACACGTAGCCGCTTTTGACGCAGAAATAGCCAAGACCGAAGCTCCTGCGAAATCAGCCGTCACCGAGAACACGATTTTCACCGAGGATGCAGCCGAGAAGGCGCGCACCATTCTGACGGCCAAGCTGACTCAGCTAAACAGGGGCATCGACCCGAAAATCATGCAGGCAGGTATTACGCTGGCCGGCTACCATATTGGAAAAGGCGCGCGCACCTTTGCCGCTTACGTCTACGTCTACGCCAAGGCCATGGCTGAAGACCTCGGCGAGCTGAAGCGTGCCGGCTCCTGGAAAAGTGCTTTCAGGCGTTGGCCAAGTCCCTGATCCTGAGGACTGTGGTGGTTGAGCAGTTGGCGTGCCTGGCTGTTGCGCGGATGCCAAGGCCGGCACCGAGCAGTTCCGTAACGCGCTTGTGCAGATCTTCATCGACCGGCCGGCCCTGATACTTACCGGCAGCTTTGGCCTTCTCGATACCCTGGGCCTGGCGCTCGCGGCGTTGCTCGTAATCCTTGCGCGCAATGGCGGCCATCATTTCCACCAGCATCGAGTTGATAGCGCCCAGCATCCGCCCGGTGAACTCGTCGCCCTTCGTGTCCTGCATTCCCTGGTGACTGGTCGGCAGATCGAGCGCGACGATGCGCAGGCCCTTGGAATCAATCGTGGCCTTGAGCTTCTGCCAGTCCTCTACCGGCAAGCGGGAGAGCCGGTCTATCGACTCCACCAGCAGCACGTCACCCTTGCGCGCATCTTTGAGCAAACGCAGCAGCTCGGGCCGGTCTGCGGAGGCGCCGCTGGCATTCTCCAGATACACGCTCGCGACGACCTTGTTATGGGCGCTGGCGAACTGCTCAAGCGAGGCCTGGGCGCGGCTGGCGTCTTGTTCTTCGGTGGATGCTCGGAGGTATGCGCGAATGAACATGATGGGTCCCTGTATCAGTTAGGGTGTCCTACTAATTCTGTTGTACTATGGGTGTTACTTATCAAGCGAAAAGCCAAAATAAATGCGAATGTGCGTGTATCAGCTGAGGCATACTCCAAAAAATCGCCGCAGACATGCGAAGGCCCGCGACGAAAAAACCAGCAGAATTATTTCCCTACGAAGTAAAGCGCTCGGCCTTGGTTGAAGATGGCCGCCGGGATCGAACCCTTCCTCAGTCGCTGACCAGGATGGTAGATGTAGATCCATTCGGGTAGGTACTTCGACGCCTGCAGCATGGCTTCCGAAGTAGTCATGTCGTTTTTGTAGGCATCAAGCGTGAACTGGTTGTGCCGGATAAAAATCGGCCCGTAGCTGTGAGGCGACACCATGAAACTTGGTGACGCAGCAGGTGTATCCACAAATGGGATAGGACGTTCCGCAAAGATATCGGCAAGCGTTGCATACGAGCGCGAATGACCATCAGGGTATCGGCCGGTCTGCATACCCAGCTTTGACAAACCACCTGAGAAAATCTTTCTGCGAGCCTCCTCAACCTTCTGCAGCGCCAGGGCCGAAGCCTCCTCTGGTGAGCCGGCCTGATCGGAAGGCACCCAGGCAACAACTTGAGTTGCCCGAGCCGGATCACTTGATCCACCCAGTAGCATCAAACCCAAGCCAACACCTGCGGCTGCACCACCGCTCATGCCTGAAGGTGGTGACACATATCCAATCGCACTTAATCCGGCATCCCCTAGCCCTGCCACTGAGCTGTTGGTGGGGCTCATCCTATCAACTCCACCTACCATCTCGATTGGAACGTCACGCTGCCCGGAAATCCCCATGGCAGTCAGAACGTGCATCGCATCCGACCATTTTTCTTTCGGCACATCCTCTGGCTCAGGAAGCTGAACAGTCTTCGGCCATTGAGTGGCAGGGCACCCAATCAGAAAAGCTACTGCCGCAGCCAGCACGCTGACTCGAATCACTGTTGATGTACTACCCATGGCGCCACTCCCTGTTGTGATTACCACAGCTTACGGCGACTTGCAGAAAACCCAACGGCACACCTCCCCCCCGCGATGTAGCTGGCTTGGGATTTCCAAGACATGGCATAGCGTGTCACGCAACGTCATGCACACGGAGCACCACCATGGAATTTCGTGACATTGGGAACGGGCGAACTTTCCCACCAGTAGCACCGAATGGCCGGATTTACGCCGTACCAGTCACCCAAGAAAACCAGGTAGAGATTTTCTGCCTGGCGCCTGAAGGAGTCATTGGAAGCGGAGTCAAGGCCAACTGGGCTGAGATCACAGGGTTCTATTACGACGACGAGTCCTGGGAAATCATCCTGCGCAACTACATCGGCAGAGGAATGCGTTTCCGCCGGGGTGTGCCCTGCGGAATCGTCGAGGACGGTTGCGAGACCTTCAAAACAAATATTCAAGGGTTCGCAATCCCAATCTGCGTAATGAACCGCATCGCGTTCGAGCAGAAAAAACTGCATCAGACCTGATGCCGGCTTTGGTCTTTCAGAGCAACCAGCAGCCTGACTATGTCGAATGGCTTGCCCATCCCCTGGTAGGGAATTTCTCAGGGATCTAATTCCGTCGCTTTTGTTGCGTGAAAGCGAAACCCACGCCAGGAAACCGTCCGTAGGCTGTATCCGAGTAATTAAAGGAAGTCGGATATGACCAACAGAATTGTTAGACGCTGCTCGCATGAGCAAGCCCTCTGCGCCAAATCGATACGCGACCTATGCGCAATCGTCACCCCCTGAATAGCCAGGAATACCGACGCATGCGCTACGTAACCGTGAGGAAATTTGCCAGCGAGTCTGGTTACTCCGAAGACGCTATCCGCTCGAAGCTTCGCGACGGAATTTGGCGGCTCGGAGAGATATGGATCAAAGCCCCAGATGGCCGAGTACTGATTGATGTGGAGGGATATGAGTCGTGGGTAGAGATGGGCGGGGAGTTCGGGCAGTCTCCGAGTCGAGTATCGAAATCACGTTCATGTATCGCGGCGTTCGGTGCCGTGAGCGGATCTCGCTCAAGCCCACCGCCACTAACCTGAAGCGCGCCGAGCAGCACAAGGCGGCAGTCGAGCACGCTATCGCCAATGGCACGTTCGACTATGCCGTCACCTTCCCAGGCTCGCCCAGGGCAGCGAAATTCGCGCCAGAGGCCAGCCAGGAGACCGTAGCCGGCTTCCTGACCAAGTGGCTGGCCGGCAAGAAGCAGCACGTTTCCAGCAGCACCTTCGAGGGGTACAGGAAGCTGGTAGAGCTGCGCCTGGTACCGGCGCTCGGCCCTACCCTGCTGGTCGACCTGAGGCGCAAGACCGTGCGCGACTGGCTGAACACGCTAGAGGTGTCCAACAAGACGTTGAGCAACATCCAGAGCTGCCTGCGCTCGGCGCTGAACGATGCCGTGGACAATGACGAGTTGATCGACACCAACCCGCTGGCCGGCTGGACGTTTTCGCGCAAAGACCAGGTGAAGGAGGATGACGTTGACCCATTCAGTCCGGAGGAACAGCGCGCGATCCTGACCTCGCTCGATGGCCAGGCCAAGAACCTGGTGCAGTTCGCTCTGTGGACAGGAATGCGCACCAGCGAGTTGGTCGCCTTGGACTGGGGCGATATCGACTGGCTGAAGGGTGAGGTCTACGTCACCAGAGCGATGACGCAGGCTGCGGCCGGCGAAGCCGAGGTGACTAAGACGCTATCGGGCAAGCGCCGCATCAAGCTGTTGGCGCCAGCCATGGAGGCCCTGGTGGCGCAGAAGGACCACACCTTCCTGGCCGGCAATGAGGTGTTCCAGAACCCACGCACCTTGGAGCGCTGGAAAGGCGACCAGCCGATCCGGAAAACCATGTGGGCGCATGCTGTGAAGAAGGCCGGCGTGCGGTACCGGCGTCCATACCAGACCCGGCACACTTACGCATCGATGATGCTGTCCGCAGGCGAGCATCCGATGTGGGTGGCGGGTCAGCTCGGCCATTCGGATTGGACTATGATCGCCAGGGTGTATGGAAGGTGGATGCCGTCGGCAGATATTGGCGCAGGTTCGCGAGCAGAGGAACTATGGGGGGCAATTGGAAAAAACCCGGAAACTCAGACTTCACAAGTCAAAGAGCCGATCGAAGGCCTTTGACTTGATGTAGGCGAGTCTCCATGATACGCCGCGATCAAGACGCCACTACCAAGGAGAGGAGGCATTGGTGCAAGCAGTCACAGTACACCCATTTCGTGAGCAGCTACCCGCAAGCTGCCCGCCCAGCGCAGTCAAACAGCCTAATTGCCAGGTCTTGTGGCGCATGCTGCGCTCACAAACCACTAGCGATTCTGATTTTGACTCGCAACGCAAACGCCTCCCCAACCATCCTTATCCCGATGAATGTGATGCGCGCTCGGTTTCGCTAGTGACCTCCCTGGCTGCTTGCCGAGCAATTGCTAAATCTCCGCGGTCAAAATTCACTCATGCAGTCGCAGTTAATTTCGACCCTGACGCAGGCGTATGGCACCACGATAAAGAGACACACGTTCATCTGTGGCCATATAACGGAAAGAATCTTCTGTCCTTGACTGGCCAGGTGGTTACGCTATGAGCAGCCTAAAAATTTACAAAACGCTCTTGGAGTACGAGGTACCGCTAGTGGTACTGGCCAAGAACGATAAAGCTCAGAACTATCTCGGTGTTAACTATGACGACGGGGAGAATGGGTACTTATTCTATTTTTCTAGAATAAACCCTGAAAACCTGCACTTGCTCTTAACCGAAAAAATTGATGTTCACTACGCCGTTACGCGCGCTCACAAAGGAAGATATGAGTTCGCTGAGACTTGGGGTGTTATCGGCCAATCGTTTGAGACAACAAAAAGCGAAGAGTTAAATCCAGACTTCCTTCCCAAGCCTGGCATGTTTATTCCAGGCCATGCGCCCTTAAGCGCAGAAAGCGCTACACGAATAGTTGATATTGATGGCAGATGGGAAGTAAGTGACCTCAAAAAGTTTTCTGATCTCGTTCAGGACTGTTACGCGTTTGGTTATGCGCTTCTTAGCGAGACTGGGGGCACATCGCGCAGCATTGAAAGACTTTTCCACAAGTACCCCTGGAGGGGCGGCTTCAGCGCGGTTAACTTTTTTAGATCGCTTTACAAGGGTATTCCTCGTCAAGACCGGGCGGATATCAAGAGCATTACTTATGCTTCGCCTGGGCAAATAAAATTCATTGTGAATGCGACTGTAGCCGAATCAATTAGAGAGCTTGTAGTTGATCTCAACGCCGACTCAAGCCAAGCAACTGAAGCCTACCGGTATATTTATCGTATGCTTCAAGATCGCTCTTGGACTGGCAAAGCTGAAGAGGATTTGGACCTAGACGACCAAGACAAGGCAGAGCTGCAAGCCTTGTTAGCGACAGGATGCAACGGTTTCGGTCTCAAAGGCCACGAGGATCACATCATTGGACTCGCAAGCGGAGACCTCCTCGCGTCTGTGAAGATCATTCTGGCCTACTACCGACGCCTGAAGCTGCTGGCCGATTACGTTTCTACTGGCAAGGCGCAGAACGTGTTTCACGCGTGAATGACAGCCTTTTGACATGGTTCAGCCTAGAAGGCGCGCCATTACTGGCTTCGACGCGGGTTCAAATCCCCCCGGCTCCACCACATTTACATCTAAAGACGTCCACGGACGTCTTTTTTTGTGCCTGAAAGCCAGTGAATACGAGGCTTTCAAGGCCATCGGCGTCCACAGACGTCCATGAGCAGCTATACCTTTTGGCATTCCAAATGGCATTCCAAGCCCGTAGGTGCTAATTTTTGGAATGCCAAAATCAAGTCTGGAATGCCAATGTGCGCACAAGCTACCCGCCTCTCTGAACTCAAAGTCAAATCTGCCAAGCCTGCTGAAAAGGACTACGTCCTATTTGATGGAGGCGGACTCCAAATGCGAGTGAGAAGCAATGGCTCGAAGCTATGGAACTTCAACTACCGACACCCTGTGACAAAGAAACGGATCAACATGGGACTGGGTACCTTCCCCGAAGTCTCGTTGGCGCAAGCACGCAAGCGTTCCGTTGAAGCGAGGGACGCACTTGCCCACGGCATCGACCCTAAAGAGAAACGGGATGCTGTGCTGCAAGCTAAACAAGCTGCGACTGAGCATACCCTCCAGAATGTGGCGACGTCCTGGTATGAACTGAAGAAGGATGCTGTGACGCCAGCCTACGCTGAGGACATCTGGCGCTCGCTAACATTGCACATACTCCCGGACTTGGGCTCCACACCGATCTCAGCCATCAGCGCACCGCAAGTCATCAATCTGCTCCGACCACTCGAAACCAAGGGCAGCCTTGAAACCGTGAAGCGGCTGACGCAGCGGCTCAACGAGATCATGACCTACGGGGTCAACTCGGGACTGATTCACGCGAACCCACTCAGCGGTATCCGCTCTGTCTTCAAGAAACCGAAAAAGAAAAACATGGCGGCACTACCCCCCGATGAGCTGAAAGAGCTCATGGTGGCAATCGCCAATGCCAGCATAAAAAGAACAACCCGCTGCCTGATTGAGTGGCAGCTCCACACCATGACCCGGCCAGTCGAGGCAGCAACCACCCGCTGGGCAGATATCGACATCGAGAAGAAGATCTGGACGATTCCTGCAGAGCGCATGAAGAAGCGCCGCGCGCACATTGTCCCGCTCACAGAGCAGGCTCTCGCGCTTCTGGAAGCGATCAAGCCCTACAGTGGACATCGGGAATTTGTGTTCCCCGCAGACCGGAACCCCCGCACGCACTGCAACAGTCAGACCGCTAACATGGCGCTGAAACGAATGGGCTTTGAAGGCCGCCTGGTCAGCCATGGCATGCGCTCAATGGCGAGCACCATCCTCAACGAGCATGGCTGGGATCCCGAATTGATCGAGGTTGCGCTTGCCCACGTCGATAAAGACGAGGTACGTAGCGCGTACAACCGAGCAGATTACATAGAACGCAGACGCCCTCTGATGGCGTGGTGGAGCAACCATATTCAGGAAGCTGCTACAGGCAACCTGTCGGTATCAGCTATCAGAGAAAATCAAGATAAAAAAGTCGTCTCGATACGTTGACCCAACGTCAGTTCCTCGCCAAAGCGGGCTGCGGACATGACGCTACCTCACAGGGTTGCCGATGGTGACCCATTTGCTTTGGCTCACCTAGATCAGTTTTCGCTCAGTATCACAAGCGTCCCAGTACTTCATTACTTCATTATTGACTTTACTCGCCCTTCTCAAAGCTTGAGGGACCAATATCCGGTTACGTCTACAGCGCTAGATTAATCGATATTGGATCCAAAATTATTTCAAACCTATATCACCTCAATGAACTCCCCGCAGTATCGACTGCTGCAGGGGGATTTGGCGCGCCAGCTTCTACCTCGGCACGCTCATCACTTGAGAGGATCTGCACATGTATACCCCTTGCCCAAGCTGTAACTCTGGACGCGTCATCACTAAAAATATCGGTAAACAAGCGGGCGGCTTGATTGGTGCCGCAGGCGGTGCGGCCAGTGGAGCCGCTGGCGCCCTATCGGGTGCTGAAGTCGGTGCGGTGCTTGGTGTAGTCGGCGGGCCGGTTGGGATCGCCATTGGCGGTATTGCTGGGGCTCTTCTCGGTGGGCTGTTTGGCGGAGTGGCAGGCGGGATAGCCGGTGCCACGCTGGGTGAGCAGATCGATGACAAGGTGCTTCACAACTACCAGTGCCTACAGTGCGGTTACAGCTTCAGCCTCAACCATTAAGCCGTCATGAACACGCGTCGGTGGTTGATGAAGCGACGCTCACTCCCATTCATTCGCAAGGAATCATTCCCATGGCTCATCTCATTGAAACCATGGCCTACGCCGGTGCCACCCCTTGGCATGGCCTGGGTAACAACCTGCCTCGCAAACAACCAATCGAGGTATGGCAACGTGAAGCTGGCATGGACTGGCAGATCCAGGAAAGCCTGGTGCACTTCAAGTCGGATACTGTCGGTCACCTTGGCACTATTCACTCCTTCCCCGAACAGAAAGTCCTTTACCGCTCCGACACCAAAGCACCGCTGTCGGTGGTCTCCCAGCGCTACCACACAGTGCAGCCGCGTGAAGTGTTGGAGTTTTATCGCGACCTCACTGAGGCCTCCGGCTACGAGTTGGAAACGGCCGGCGTGCTCAAGGGTGGGCGCAAGTTCTGGGCACTGGCGCGTACCGGGCAAGGCACAGAGCTCAGGGGTAACGACCAGGTGAATGGCTATCTGCTTCTGGCGACTTCCTGCGACGGCACCCTGGCCACTACAGCAACGCCGACCACCGTGCGCGTCGTCTGCAACAACACCCTGACCATCGCCCTGGATGGCACCAGCCGGGCGATCAAGGTGCCGCACAACACCCGCTTCGATCCCAAAGCTGTGAAGAAGCAACTCGGTATTGCCGTCTCGCAATGGGATGACTTCATGTACCAAATGCGGACACTGGCAGAACGCAAAGTGCAATGGCATGAGGCACTGGGTTTCTTCATGAACGTATTGTGCGGAACGACACCGACCGGCGCTCTGCCGGAGGTACTGCCCAATGAGCGAGCTCTGCGTAAGGTGCAGGAGATGTACGAAGGACGTGGTCGCGGCAGCCAGCTGGAGTCGGCACGCGGCACCGCCTGGGGTCTGCTCAATGCTGTAACTGAGTACGTAGACCACGAACGCCGTGCCCGCAGTAACGAGTACCGCCTGGACTCGGCATGGTTCGGTCAGGGAGCACAGATCAAACAACGCGCCCTGGATGCCGCTCTGCAACTCGCCGCCTAACCCTCACTTACCTCACCCCTCGCGCCCGGTCAGCCTTGTGCTGCTCGGGCGTTTTTATGCCAGCAGGTGAATACCATGAAAGCAACCTCAATGAACGGCAGCACCCGCAAGAAACGCCCTGCCCTTCGCCTGATCAGCACCAAGGAGCTGCCGCGCGAGGACTGGCTGCAGATCCGCAAGCAAGGCATTGGCAGTTCGGATGCCGCCGCCGCTGTGGGTCTGAATCCGTACAAGTCGCAGCTGGAGCTGTGGCTGGAGAAGACCGGTCGCGATGCCAGCATGCCTAAGGTCGATCCTCAGGATGAGGAAAGCCCGCTGTACTGGGGCAACGTGCTAGAGCCTATCGTGGCCTGGCATTACAGCAAGCGCAGCCAGCACAAGGTCCGCCGCATCAACGCGGTGCTGCAGCATCCCGATCCGGCGCTGCCCTGGATGCTCGCCAATATCGACCGAGAGGTGATCGGCGTTCAAGAGGTGCAAATCCTCGAATGCAAGACCGCCGGCATAAACGGGGCACGCCTCTGGAAAGAGGGCGTGCCCGAATATGTGCAATTGCAAGTCATGCACCAGCTTGCAGTCACTGGCAAGCAGGCCGCTGATGTGGCAGTCCTGCTCGGCGGCCAGCATCTGGAAATCCATCGCATCACACGCGACGACGCGCTAATTGCGAGGCTGATTGACCTAGAACGGCTGTTCTGGGATTACGTCGTCAGTGACACCCCGCCACCGGCCGATGGCACAGCTTCTGCGGAAGCGGCATTACGCTGCCTCTACCCCGAGGATAACGGACAGACCCTGGACTTCAGCCAGCACACGGAGTTGGCCAGCACCTTTCTGGAACTCAAGTCTGTTCGCCAAACCATTGCCCAGCAGGAGACACGTGAAGCGCAGCTCAAGCAGGTTCTGCAGCAAGCCATGGGGGAAGCCACCCGCGCCGAATTTGCCGAGGGCTATATCAGCTGGAAGAAGTCCAAGGACAGCATGGGCCTGGATATTGAACAGATGCTCAAAGACAAGCCCTACCTGCAGGCTCGCTACCCCAAGGCCAAAACAGGCACCCGTCGCTTCCTGATCGCCTGAAACAAATCTGCACACCCTAGCCACCCGGACCGTTCACGTCCCGGTGGCTTTTTTATTTTCAGATCAAGGATAACCGCCATGCTCAAAGGTTTAGCCATCACCCCGCCGGTACTCGGGCGCATTTCCATTGGCAAGGTCGTCGAGAAAAACGGCAAGCGTCTGCCGGAGAAGGACGATCAGTTCACCATCACGTCGCAAGTCCAGAGCCGTGACGGCTGGCTGCTGCACCCACTCAATGAGGAACTGCGCAATGGCCAGGACGGCAAGCTGCGCAGCATTCCGATCCGTTTGTTGTTCAACGAACCGGACCTCAACTTTCGCGCGGACTACAGCCTGTTCGACCGTACTACCGGCAGGCCGTTGTGCGTCGGCAACGGTGAAACATGCAAGCGTTTGACCAAGGATGGCATCCAATCGCTGCCCTGCCCTTCACCCGATGGCTGCCCACTGGCCCAAGGCAATGCCTGCAAGCCTTACGGTCGGCTGAACGTGGTGATTGGTGATGACGACCCACTAGGCAGTTTTGTCTTCCGCACCACTGGATTCAATAGCATCCGCACCCTGGCTGCGCGCCTGCATTACCTGCAAGCCATCTCTGGCAATCGCCTGGCCTGCCTGCCATTGGAGCTGCGTCTGCGTGGCAAATCCACCCGTCAGAGCCACGGCACGCCGATCTTCTACGTCGATATCACGGTGCGCAGTGGACTGAGTTTAGAAGACGCCCTATTGGCCGCCAAGCAACTGGAAGAAACCCGGCAAGCCTCGGGCTTTGACCAAAGCGCCTTGGATCACGCAGCCCGGCAAGGTTGTAACAATGGTGCTTTTGAAGACAGCGAGGAGGACAGTGGCTCCATTGTCGAGGAGTTTTTTCCCGCTGCTGAAACCCCACCCAGCAACGCAGAGGCCAAACCAACAGCACCGTCAAAGCCATCACTGGCTCAGAAGCTGGAGGCTCAGGCTATCGAGCACAGCACTAGGCCTTCCGTTCAGTAAAGCTCTGCTCAACCTCCCCCAGCTTTCCCCATTCTTACAGGAATACCGTCATGAAATATCACAAGCTCAAAGCCGGTGAAGCGAGTGGCACCTACGTCATGGAGTCCCCCGTCACCGAGGCCGACATCCTGCAGATGGCGCAACAACTGGCCATGAGTCGTCTGTCTAAAGGCCGGGCACTGACTGAGCCGAAGCAGGTGTTCAGTCACCTGCAAACACTACTGCAGTACCACGAGTATGAAGTCTTTGCCCTGCTACTGCTCGACTCCAAACATCGGGTCATAGGCTTTAGAGAACTGTTCAGAGGCACTCTGGATGGCGCGAGCGTGTACCCGAGAGAGGTGGTCAAGATCGCCTTGGAGCACAATGCTGCGGCCGTCATTATGGTTCACAATCATCCCTCCGGTGACCCAGAACCCAGCCAAGCCGATCGGACCCTGACCGCCACCCTCAAAAACGCTCTGAACATGGTCGGCACCTGCATATTGGATCATGTAGTGGTTGGCCATGAAGGTTGCGTCTCGTTGGCTGAACGAGGTTATTTGTAAAAAGATCTCATAATGCCTCCATGGTGATCTTTGGGCTCAGCCCTAAAGATCACCATGGAGGCAGCTGATTCGAGTCCTTATTTTTTTGCGTCGGTGCCCCAGCTGGAGCTACTCATTTGGGCCTAGAGCCCGCGGCCGTCATTTTGTCATCGAACTTTTTCAGCCCAGCCAGCAGTGTACGGCCAATATAGCGGCTAGGGGCGGAAGCGAGCACCTTGTAACCCAGCTCTGCAGTACCCACCAGCGCCCGTGCGGAGCCTTCAATGGCCACGCCTGCTCCTGCAAACAGGGCCTCTACGCCATCGCCGCCGTTTTCGTAGTACTCTGCGGCATGGTTGATGCCCTGAATGGTGGCAAACAACCCGAGCCCGCCAACCCCGGAGAGCAATGCATCGAGGACAGTGTCCTCGGAGTCGACCACAGAGCCGCCAAGTGCAAGGTCTACCGAATGCTCCAACTCGATATTGCTAAAGCCTGAGTCAATGGCGCGAGTCCGCTCGGCCACTTCCGAGGTGGCAATAACCGGGATATCAGCATCTACGCTGTTGATGTAGGTGGTACTGGAAGTGGCCTTGATCTGGTAGGCCACACCGTCGATGACGATATCGCTTCCGGGGTTGTTGAAGTGTTCGAAAAGGGCACCCCCGGTATCGCTCGCCACCAATTTCTCAAAATAGGCGCCCTTGGCCAGGGAGGTCAGCCCAACCAGGCTCTCTGAGGACATGAACAGGGTATCCAGCCAGATTTCAGCATCACTCATACCAGCATAGTTGCCGTTGACGCTCCGCATCGCGTCGTAAATGTTGCCTGCCGTGGTGAAGTCATTCCACAGGGAAATCGGCACCGACAGGGCTGACAGCATAAACCCGGCCCTGAGTGGCAACTCAATTTCCTGCCCACAAGTCACTTCATCGGCGATGAACTGCTCAATCTGCTGTTGGCTGCTGGTGATGCGTGCTTCAGTACGATATTTGAGTTCGGAAAAGTGCTTATCGAGGCAGGTGAAGTCTTCAGCGTGCTGAGTCAGCAACCTGTCATGCATCTTCTTGAGTTGCCTGATGGCCTGATCTATTTCTCTGAAGTCTGGGCCATCGGAGTACTTTATCTTGTTCCACCAGGAGAACTTCTCGTAGGTCTCATCCCACTGGTCGCTCAGCTGATCGCGCCGCTGCTGTAGGCGCTGCAGTGTTTCGCACACAGTGTTTTCCGCCTGGATAAGAGGTGTCCGGCTACGGATAGCCTGCAGGCGCTGCCGGCACTGGTTGCGAGCGGTTGTCACATCGGCCGCCAGGCGCTGCTGCAGATACTGCCGGGTGAGCCCGTCCAGGTGCTGTTCCAACTGTGGTTGAAGTGCATGCAGCGCGCTTGTGTTCAAGGGGCTCTGTCCGGCTTGCTCCCGGGCGACGGCCAGTGCCTGGCGAGCCGCCGACAAGTCACGAGTGGCGAGGACTTTCTGGAGTGAATAGACCATCTTGGCATAACGCTGTAGATGCATCCAATGGAAAAAGCAGACGCCCCATGCGAGTAGCCCGAGCGGCAGCAACAAAGCCGGTAGCGACGCAAGCAGCCAGCGCGGCTCAATCTGCTGGCCAGCTGACAGGAGGGGTTGCGCAAGCAGCCCCTGCAAGTCAACGCACATCAGCAGCCCCAGCGCAGTCAGCCCCAGCGCTTGCCTCAAACGCTGCTGGTAGGCTTGCCGACATTGCAGTAATTCGGTGGTGGTGACTGTCAGTGGAAGGCTCTCTGTAGTGGCGCCCGGCAGGAGGCGACTGGCGAATGCGGCCCGGCAGGTTCTGAAATACGTCAGAGTCGAAAGGGGATAGGATGTACTACTTCACTCACCTTCGCTCCCCCCTAAACAGATCCTTGAATGCTCTTTTTTCCCCACTCAGGCAGAATCCACTGCCCAATTGAACTACAGCCAAACACTGATGAAACTGCTCAACACCTATGACGACCGGGACGAAGCCGAAGCCGCTGCCGAAAAGCTCAGCGGGAACAAGCGCCTGGCCAGCGAACGCGACGCCACCGTGGTCATCTACAACTTGTTCGGCATCCCCAGTTGGGGCAATTTCCACCGCTTGCGCATGTACAACCTGGGCGAACTGAAAGCTCTTCTGGAGCGCAGATCTACTTGGCAAGCGACTGACCA
Organism: Pseudomonas putida; assembly: GCA_041879295.1. NCBI lineage: Bacteria > Pseudomonadati > Pseudomonadota > Gammaproteobacteria > Pseudomonadales > Pseudomonadaceae > Pseudomonas > Pseudomonas putida. The sequence continues at coordinate 4,992,274 of CP047152.1, forward strand.
GGCACGCCATGCCGAGATTCTCGCCACTCTCAAGACCGTGGCGAAGAACTACGAGATCGAAGTACCGGAGCATTGGTTGTAATCCGACATAACAGGGACGCTCCAACGAGCGCCCCCACTTCGCGAGCTAACCCTGTAGCTTCTCCAAACTCAGCTGATCGATCTCTGCTCCGAGCTTCGTCGGATCCTGCACAACCAAGTAGTGCCAAAGCCCGAACTCGCCCCCGCGGTTCACCGCGTCCACCCAACGCTGGGCAGCCTTGGCTTTAAGATCCGCATCGTCGTTGTACTGCCCCTTCACCTCGATGATCAGCTTCATGCCTATGTCCAACTCGGCAATGAAGTCAGGGATGTAGCTGTGCTTGATGTTTTGCTTACGATAGCCGACGGTAAAACCCAGTCGGTCGTTCTTGACCCACTTGGTTACGCCGGGATGGATATCCAGCAAGAAGCCTACGCTTTGCTCCCATTTCGCCGTATCGGCAACCATCAAGTTCAGATGGCACTTGGTCACAGCACGCACGGGCTTGGTAGTATGGAAGTCCACGTACAACGTGCTCCCGGTACCCGCCGCCCCCGGGGGGATCAACGGCAGGAAACCATACCGCTCTTCAGTGCCACTCTGCAGCGCGTTGTAAAGGCTGCCTATGGCTGCTTGGTTATAGCTACCAAGAAGCACATCACACGACAGGGAGTCCCCCTTGCGCACCAACTTCTCGCGCAGGAAGCGTAGACATCCCGCAACGACCTTGGGAAATAGCTGTGCCATCGGCACGCTATCGCCACGTTCGCTGCGCCACTGCTTGCAAATATCCTTGGCCAGCACGAATGCCACTTGCTGATTGCGAAACAGCTTGCGCCATTCAACCAAGGAAACCTCGCTCTTCTTGCCTACTCCAAAAGCCGTCAACGAACCATCAGGCGCGGTCATCTGCCCTACCTGTACAGTCGTCGGTAGCGTCATCGGATCAATGGTGACTTTTGCCACTTGCGACCAGTCGATCACCACATCGAGCTGGCTGACCTCCTGGTAGCCCGTCACGATGGGGAAGTCGATGCGGTAATGCTCACGCTCAGGCATGGAGAAGATGTGGTGCTGCTCGCGTTGCTCCTTAGGCGGGCCTACCTCGCGAGTCTTGAAAGGCACCAGCTCGAAAGGCACACCGAAAACCTTGGCAGTTTCTTCGGTAAACAGGCCAGTATCTTCATCCACTATATAGCTGGCGCGGCGCAGTGCCCGGCCGACTACCTGTTCGCACAGCAACTGCGAACCGAAGGGGCGTAGACCGACGATGTGGGTCACGGTGTTAGCATCCCAGCCTTCAGCCAGCATCGCTACCGACACGATGCAGCGGATATCCCGGCCTGGCGGAATGCGTTCATCGATCCACTGCAGCCCGCTCTTATCCTCACTCTCGTCATCATCGTCGTCGCTGTTGAGCTTATCGTTGTGCTTGCGCACCAGCTCTGACCACTCATCAGGCACCTTGTCGCCAGGCCATTTACCCTTTCCGATAGTGTCGAGGATAAATCGCATACGCCGCACTTCGTCGTTACCACTACCGGACTCGATTTCCTCGGCAATCTTCGAGTCCACCCGCACCGTCACCTCTCGGCCGGGGGCATTGCGGAACCACTCGGGCGCCTCACCATACCCCCCCTCGTTGCCAGCCAGCCAGCTATGTACTTCCTTGGCCACCTTAGTATCGCGGCACACCACGATAAACACTGGGGGAATCGGATAACGCTGATTGTCCTTATGGTCTTTCTCCCACTCCTGGAACTTTTTGTACCAGTCTGCCGCCAGCAAGGTGATTGGCGTGCTGGCGTAGTTCATGACCAACTGGGGAGTGAGCTTGCTGCCATGGCCATCTTCCTCGGCCTTAGCCTCCACCCAGCGCCAGACATTGAAGTAGGCGGCTTCCTCAGTGCCGCCGACATCCGCGGTAGGCAGTTCGGGGATTTTTACCAGTCCGGATTCGATGGCGTCCAACAGGCCGAAGTCGGAAACGATCCACGGGAAGGGCTTGCCCACCTCATTGCCCGAGCCCTGAATATAAAACGGTGTGGCGGACAGGTCGACGCACAGGTTTATACCGTTCTTGCGGCCGTTGGCCAGCTTGTTGATCCGGTCCAGACCCTCGATCCAGATAGTCGCTTCCTTGGCGTTCTTCTTCGCGGTGTCCTTGTCGTCCTCCAGCGTGGTTTCGTCATCATCGCTGTTGCTGTCGCCACGACGATAGGCATGGTGCGCTTCGTCGTTGAACACCAGCCAGTGCGGACTACGGCCACGGCCAGTGCCCAGTTCCTGGCGAATGCGCTTGAACCAGGCGGCATCGGACTCGAAGTATTTGACCTCGACTTTGCCCTTGTCTTTACCGGATTGCTTGACGACTTCCACCGCGTCGCCAGTCTTCACCACCTTAGCCGAATCGCCATTGACGGTGTTGCTCTCCAACTTGGCCAGCTTGTGCCAATTAGCGATCATCACCTCGCCGCGCCGCAACTCCTCCATACGCTGCACCGGCACCAATTGCCGGGTGCGATACAGCGACAAATCACCGAGCAACGGGTCTAGTTCTTTCAGGCGTTCACGAATGGTCACGTTGGGGCAGACGATCAGCACCGTATCGGAGAAGCGATCATCCGTCGGCGCCGCCGCCCGGTTGAGGATCGACCAGGCTGCCAGCATGCCCATAACGGTGGTCTTGCCCGAGCCCGTCGCCATCTTGCAAGCATGCCGAGTGAAGGCACGCAGCCCCTTAGCCTTGCCTTCTGGCCCCGGCTCATCCTTGACGATGGCTAACAGGCCCTTCCTGTAAACCTCGGCCGCCTCGGCGAGGAAAATGACCGTTTCCGCCGCCTCGATCTGGGCGAAGAACAGCCGCTGGCCACGGTCTTCGGAGCGCCACAGTTCGATCAGTTCTTTGGTGACCCGCGAAGCACCGTCATACGGCGTACCGGTCAATTTGCCCTCACGCCAGTCGCGCAGCTTGTGACGGATCAGGTTGACCTGGCCTAGCTCCTCCTGCTCACCGATATCTGTGGCGCCCAGCAGCTCGCCCTGCTTCTTGGTCTTGCGACCGGTGCCAGCACCTTCTGGTACACGGTAGAAGTAGTAAGCCGGGCGACGGCTTTCCGCCTTCACTGGGCTCTTGCCGACCTCGACTTGCCAGTGGTGGGTCGGCTCGGCGTAGGGCGAGTTGATGATGGGTTCCGGGACTTCGCTAACGGGAACGGCAGTGCGCTCGCTCATTGCCCGACCTCCGTCACGCTGAGCACGCGCATCAGCTCATTGCCACGCTCGTCGATCACCTTGATTGCGATCTGCCCCTCAGAGTCGGCGACAAAGGGCTCACTGATGGTGCCAGCCAGATGCTCCCAGACACTCTCACTGAACTGCCCCTTGAGCGACTTCTGTAGATTGTCCCAGGCACTCGTCCGAGGGAAGAACACCTGATCAGCACAAAAGGCCATGCCGTTGTAGCTTGTATCCAACATCCAACACGGCAGGTTCGCCGGCTCGACCGACTCAGTTTCCAGTGTGTCCGGGCGGAAGGTATCCAGCCCTAGCAGCTCGACCTGATACAGCGGCTTGCCATCGTCTCGCAGCCCGGCCGAGATGATGCGAGCATCTGGCAGGCCGGTGATGGAGAATAGCTGGTCAGTGTGACTGGTCTTGAGCAGGTCATCCATGGCCACATCCGGCGTCACGCTGATGTAGGTACAGGGAAGGCGCAGGCGCTTGCGGTCGTCCACCAGTTCGCGGGCTTTGGCCTGGATAGCGAAACCGAACAGATAGAGCTGGCTGTATTTGAGGAAGTAGGCTTCGCTGGCTGCCTCGAAGACCTGGTCGGAGCTGATAGCTCCATCCTCTGGGCCAAACACGATGGCAATACGCTGCTCCTGCTCATCTACTGCTTCGGCATGCAGATAGTCATTGTCCAGCACACGCACCTGCTCCAGTTTCAGACTGCGATTTCCCGGCAGGCGCAGATTGCGGCTGCGACGCAGGATATCGATCATCCGGTCCAGATAGCTGCGCGCGTTGTAGCCAACCTCTTGCTCGGCCTGCTGGGTTTCGCCCTGCACTTCTAAGGAGTGGGCTGCCTGGATGGTGGCCTCAACTGTGAAGGGGCCACAGACGCGGGTAATGGTTTTATTTTCTTCCGGACGGTCGACCAGAGTGACGGTTTCCGGTTCTTCGTTGTTGGCGATGGACTTCAAGGTAATACGCGGCACCAGGCCCCCCACCTCCTCGCCCTTGCGGTTCTGCTTGCGCTTGTAGACAAAACCGCCCACCGGACCACGGCTTGGCTCTTTCAATTCGTACCAAGGGAAGGTAGCAGTAAGCAGTCGCTGCCGAGCAAGAGCCAAAGGCACACGAGAAGTGTCGCAAGTAATCCAACGCCGCCCTAACGATTCTGCAACGTAGGCTGTTGTACCGGAACCACATGTAGGGTCAAAAACCAAGTCCCCTGGCTCAGTCACCATCAACATACACCGTTCAACTACTTTCACTCCAGTCTGAACAACATATAGTTTCTCATCAGTGAAACTACCCGTAAGCGTATCAGTCCAAAAATTCCCTATCTGTTGATAAGGAAAATCATTAGCAAATCGGCGATACCTTATGCTGTTTTTTGCAACATGAATTCGACCGGCTTCCGCTAACCGTTCCAGCCCCGCCGGGTAGTTAGGCTTCCAATGAGAGTTCTGCCCTGGGCTATAAACCTTTCCTTGAAACTCAAAAGGCTGTGCTTCTTTAGCAGCACCCTGCGACTGAATATTATCAGGGCTATAGAGCCTAGCCCCTTGGGGGATAGCAGTTTCACCGCGTTTTTCCTCCGAAGTGACTCCCCTATAACTCCCATCTTCCAAGACCACCCACTTTGCGTTCCCTTCACCAATAGATACTTCCTGACGCTGATAAATCCTATTAAACTTCACGCGAGATTTATCTTTGCAGTACCAAACAAGAAAATCCCCAAGAGCCGGCAATGTGTTTGACGCAAACCCAGAAGTAGTCTGAAAGACTATTTGCGACACGAAATTGTCACTACCAAACACCTCATCAAGAACTTCTCTGACGTGATGCACATTATCATCAGATATCTGAACAAATATACTACCACTCTCAGATAACAGCTCCCTCGCCAAAAGCGCGCGGTCTCTGAGGTAGGCAAGGTAAGAGTGCAATCCAAGTTGCCAAGTATCACGATACGCCTTGACCATTTCTGGCTCGCGAATCATGTACTCATCTTTTCCGTGATTATCCTTAACCTTTTTATCACGAACAAAAGGCTGAAAATTCGATCCAAAACTTACTCCATAAGGCGGATCGATAAATACCATTTGAACTTGACCACCCATACCCTCGTATTCGAGCAGGGAGTTCATTACTTGCAGAGAGTCCCCCAAAATCAGGCGATTAGTCCACTTTTCCTTATGAGTGTAAGCATCCAACTGATCGGCAATATCCATGTCAGAGTTATCACCGAATATATCAAGTGTGATGCCTACCGCACGGTGGGACTCCAGGGTTTTGAGGATGTTCTGCGTCGAATGGCGCTCATGCACGAACAACGGTACGGTCGGCACGCTGATCTGCCGACGTTCAGCCTTCCCGGTCCAGTTGAGGAAAGGTTGGGTCAGGCTTTTCAGCCGTGCCACGCACTGACTGAGGCTGGTTAAACGCTCATCGTTGCCTTTCCAGACCTGCTCCTGGGCAAATACCACGGACTCGCCCCGGGTAGCCGCCTTGGCCACCAGATTGAGCAGCCACTCGGCAAAATCACGCTCGGCGCTCTCATCCCAGCACAGCTCGGGTGCCAGGCTGGAGTCATAGCGGTACTGCTTAGGCGCCTTGCGGCCGTTGAACTGCTCCTGCACACCCACATCGGGACGGCTGGTGGCCTTGGTGTCGTACTGATAGGTACCATAAAGCTCGGCACCGACACTACCGATGACGGTGGCGTCACCTTCGGGCTCATCAGCTGACTCTTCCGGCTCACTCCCAGCCTTTTGCTGAGCCAATCCACTGGTAGCCAAGGACAAGTGCGGCACTGCTATCGCGGTGCGATACACGGTGCCCCCCTTCCCCTGCCCCTTTCCCAACAGCCCCTCAGCGACCAGGGCATCGCGCACACGCTTGTAGTCCTGTTCGTCAAAATCGAAATCGGCCACGTTAGTCAGATCTTTCTGAAGCTTGATATTGCCGATTCTTTCGCCATCCGCAGGCACATAAGCCAGAATCAAGTCGCGCAGTTGAGAGTCGTACTGAGTCATTGAGCTTTCCGTGTTCTTCAATCGTTGTTCAGGGTTTCGTGGGCGAAGATGGCCGTCGGAGTATTCTGCTGAGCAGAGATCACCGGCCAATAGAAGGGTGCGCCCGTCCAACCCTTTTCCTCCCTGCCGTTCTGCCGAATAAGAGTCAGCATGGGATTGTCGATGGCGTACTTCTTGCGAATCTGGCCCTCAGTCTTGGTGCTGTCCGGTGCGTCGGCATAGACGGCATGCGAGCCCGCGTTAACGGTACGCTGGATTTCCCGATCGGTACGCACCAGGCACCAAACTTTTCCTTGCTCGCTGACATCTTTCGGTAGGCTGGCCAAGTACTGGAGCGCAGAGCGTGCCGCCTCCCAGTCGAAGCTATAGCCCTCCCCCTCCTCCATTTTGAAGGTGGGCTGCAAGGTGCTCAGTAGCTCAATCGCCACCGTTACCGGTATCAGAAACGGCACATCAAAGCTGCCGTTACCGGCGAGCTTGTCGAGCTGCTGGTCGAGCTTCTCAGTAACCGGTCGCAGGTAGGTCTTGGGCAACACCTGGAAGCCGACAGGGAGGATTCGCTTGAATGGCTTGAGCGTGGTGGTTTGCGACAAGGCGATCTTGTTTGGACTACAGGGCTGCACAGCATTGCCAGGGGCTTTCTGGATGAAAACCACCGGTTGTTCCGGGTTTTTGGCCAGAGACTCTCGCAGGGCCACATCGCTCTCATGCATACGCTGCATGGCAGCGTAGATGGTCGGCTCGGTGTAGAAACGAGTCACAGCCAGATCCTGACGTGGGCGGAAGCCGAACATGCGCGAGTGCTGCAGCACGGTATCCTGCTGGAACACGTTGGGCTGGCGACCGTAGTAGAAGCCGATCAGGTTGGCGATGGTGACCCCACGGTCAAGAATCTGACCGCCGATGAAGATGTTCAACGGCGTGCGCAGTTTCAGTTGACCGTCATCATCTAGTAGCTCCTCAACCTGCTTCTCGGAGTTGACCTTGGTGCTCATCAGCCAGTCTTGCTTGAGCGCTATCTGCACTTCCTGAGCGACCTCATCTAGTAGAGGGAGATAATCCCCCTGTAGCTCGACCGAGGGCTGTAGCTCCTGGTAGGCGCGCTGAATGAGGCTACTCAACAGCTGTGGCTCCTGGATTACTGCTGCACTGAGCTTTTCCTTGATCTTCTCGACCAACTCCTCCTGCCAGGCATGCGCGGTGGTATTGGCCTCTGTATGCACCAGGAAGCTGAACTTCTTCGCGGCCTTCCCAGCCTTCTTGTCCTGCAAGCGCCGGATACAGCCGCCAACGATGAAATTGCAGATGGCATCACGCAGGGTCGGGATCGCCTTGCTGGTCAGAACCTCCCCCAACTTGAGGCGGCGACCATCCTTCTTGCGCAGGACCTGCAATTCGTCCTGATGCACTGGCTGAAAGAGGAACCTGGCCAGGTGACCGTCTGCCTGGCTGTCTTCAAAGTAGTAGTCGCTACCCACATAGGCGGCATTGACGGGGACCAACTCGGTGAAGGCCGGGCGAATCGGCTTAAAACTGTTGCCTTTGATCTGCACATCGGCAGGCTGCAGATACAGCGAGTACGGGGTAGCTGTGACCTGCAGGAAGGCTGCACGCTCGACGATTAAGCGCAATTGCTCGAGCTGGCGGGCGGTAACGTTGATATCTAGTTCGCCCCTGTCGCGCTTGAAGCCGACACTGGCGTAATCTGCCTCGTCATCGATGATCAGCACGCGCTTGCCTTTGAGCTGCGGATATTTGCTTTTGAATAGATCGATAAGGCGATTGAGGTTGTCGGTCTGCTTCTTCACCACAAGAACCAGCTTCTGATTCAGCTCGAAACCAGTCAAATGGCCAGGCATGGTCATGATGTCGAAGACCTTGAGCAGGTCGTTCTCGTCATGTGCACGGAACTCGCTCTTGATGCGCTCGTAAGTCTGCTTGGCCAGAGCCTTAGTACCCTTGGTCAACACCACCGCCACATCGAAATCGTTATCGAAGGCCAGCGCCATGACCGCCAGGAAGGTTTTCGTCTTACCCGACTGGATCTTGCCCAGCAGCATGCCAGGGTGGTCTTCACTGGTCTTGCTCTTCATCAAGCGCTCGACGACTGACTCGATGCATTTACAATCTTCGCTGGAGTAACGTGTATCGTCTTTGACAAAAGACGGGTAGAAATCACCCTGCTTGTTCATAGTTCTTCCTTAAATCATCCAACCGGCGCTAGACCACTGCAGATTTTCTGGGCTCAAGTAGAGGTTGCTGACGCTGGCGAGCCGTTGATTGACGACGCTCTCCGCACATGCAAACAGCGCCTTGCACTGCTCAGGTGTTGGTTTCAGGTCGGCAGATTGTGCCGGTTGTAGCAGCCACTGGCCAGTAGCTGGGATATTCAGTTGAGCCCGCTGCTCGCTGACCTGAACAATCACAAACTCCTGACGCATACGCTTGCCCTGCAATCCCTGCCAGCGCAGCATGGCTCCAAACAGCGCTCCTTCGCCTAACTCATTCCCCTGCACCACCGCGGCCAAGCCACCAAAGTCGTAATCACGAGCCTTGCTGAGCAGGTACTGCATGAACTGCAAATTAAGATCAAGCATATGGGTATCCGGCCGATAGGCCGCCACCTCGCGATCCAATGTGCAATCCATACGCGGCGATGCCTTGGGCGACATACCTAGCTCGCGCATCACAACCTCTGGCAAGCGGATACGCAACAGTTTGCTCCTGTGGGTGCGCTCGGCCACTTCGATACCTAGCTGATCGCACATTCCCAGTACGAAGCTGAGCAGGTGCTCTTGGGTAATTTCCAACTCATCACGCAGCTCATTTGCATCTCCACTGGCCGCGTACTCGAACAGCTCACGCTGCTTGGCGGTTGCCGTTTGCGCTTGACGCAGGGCTTCGTCGATCCGTTCGCGGGTACGCTCGATGCCCTGTAGGGTGGCAGCTTGCAGAATGTCCTCGACATCGATGAGCTCGGCCAGTTCACCGAGGATCTCGTCTTTCAGTCCGTCGTTGTATTCATCTTTCTGTACCGCCGCCATATCGTGAACCACAGAGTCGATGCGATCGTACAGCAGGTCGATAATCTGCTGATCCATGGTGTCGGGCTGGTGGATGTTAAACACCACGACCTTTTTCTTCTGGCCGTAGCGATAGAGGCGCCCAATCCGCTGTACTAGGCGCATGGGGTTCCAGGGCAGATCGTAGTTGACCATGATGTGGCACTGGCGCTGCAGGTTGATACCTTCGCCACCGGCCTCGGTAGAGATCAGGAACTGACCTTGATCCTCGAAGCGGGCAATGGCATCGCGGCGCTCGGCATGCCCCATCGAACCATTGATCAGTTCGACTTTGTTTGCACCGAAATAACACCGCAACGTCTCGCAAAGGTAGTTTTGCGTCGTGCGGTACTCGGTGAAGATCAGCACTTTCTCTCCAGAATTGGCCGCAAGAATCTTACGGATGACCTCATCGATGAAGAGCTGAAGTTTGCGATCGTTTCGCTTGAGCTGCTCAGCCTCCTCGATCAGCTCGCTCAGCAGCACGATTTCCCCGGCGAAAAACTCCTTGGCATCTGTCGCAAGCTGCTCTTCCCATTCGCCGAAGTAACGCTCATCGACAGGCTCATCCGCTCCCTGCTCACCGTTGAGCTTCTTTTCCAGGCGCATTAGGCGGTTGCGCAGCGCGTTGAGGATCGCCGCAGAGCTGGATGCAGCCAGCTTGCGATAGACCGTCATCACGAAGCCGATGGCATTACCCGTGCGGCCCATCTCCACACCAGCCGCGTACCCCTGGCGCAGGTAGGCCTGCAGGGTCTTGTCAAAGGCCTTCGACTCCTCGCTGGCAAGCACTTTCATGGCGCGCGTGAGCTTGCCCTGGAAGATGAAGTTGCCATTAGCATCGGTCACATCCGCCTTGTGGTTGCGGTAGACCATGTCATGAAGGATTTCCGGCTTCAGATTGAGTAGCATCAGCTCTCGGCGACGCTCTGGACGCAAAAGCTCGAGCAAGGCGATGAACTTGTCCTGCATGCCTTGGTGAGGCGTAGCACTAAGCAGCAGCATGTGCTTGGCCTTACTACGCAGGTTGGCCGCCAACGTGTAGCGCTCTGAGCTATCCAGCTTCTGCCCGTACTGGCGGCGACTGAGACGATGCCCCTCATCAAAGATGACCAGATCCCAGGGTTCAGCTTGCAGCAGGCTGGCCAAGTGCCCCTCCTGTTTCAAGCGGTCCATGGAGCCGATTACTCGGTCATGCATCTTCCAGTGGCGAGGCTCATTGATGAAGAAATCCTCTCCATAGATCTCAAAGTCATCCAGCTTGAATTTGTGATGGAGCTCTTCCTGCCACTGCTTGGTCAGCCCGGCCGGGGTTATCAGCAAAACTCGCTGAATCAGCCCGCGTTGAGTCAAGGCGTGCAGCAACATGCCGGTTTCGATGGTTTTACCGAGTCCCACATCATCGGCGATCAGCCAGTTGAAGTTGCCCGAAGCCAGGATGTGGTGAACCAGGTGGATTTGGTGTGGGAGCGGGTCTATATCCAGGTGCGAAAGCGCTCCAGTGTTCTCGTTCCAGGTCTCGATGGCATGTGCAAGCATTCGTAAGCGCATGCGCTCGGCATCTCGCTCCTTGCCCGTATCTGCCGTAACAAAGCGGTGCTTGGGCCCCTTGACCTGGCGTAGATGCTGGTAGGGCAACCAGTGTCGCTCGCCACTATCTGGAAAGTCGACCAGTACTTGCTGGAAGCCCGCCAGGGTGCGTTGCTGCATAATGCTGCCAATGCCCAACGAGCGCATACCTGTGCCAGGTGTCGCATCCTGTACATCCATACCGTTCTGGAAGCCAGAGCTAACCAGACTGGCGTCAACCATTCCTTGGGAGCGCTCTGGCATGAACCAGTTCACCTGTAACTGAGTGCCGTTATCTCCGTGGATAGCCATCTTTACCATGCCGCGACGGTGCTTTTCGCCGCTGGGCAGGGGTTGGCTAACCCAGCACCCAGCAACGTGAATTAGGCTTTGATCAGGCATCGTTCAAGATTTCCTTGTTCGTTTGCGAGGCCATTGCATACGCCTCTACAGGCAGGGGTTTGTCACTCACATAGCTGCCTGGCTCCTGAGGGTGCTTGGTTTGAAACACACCAAAAGCACGTAGTTTGGCTGTACGCTCAATACCCAATGGATCTCCCATGCCAAGGTCGCTGTACTCCTCGACAGGTAGCTCATGAGGGCTGCAGAAATTAAATGGCTGATTGGCGGGTAAACAGCCCTGTAGGTTGGAAACCCGAAACCAGAGAAAGCGGTTGAACGAACGAAATGCTCGGCGAAGGCTAGGCCTGCCGTACCAATCCTCGAACAACGATTCGATGAACTGCTCGAGCTCTTCTATTTGCGGCAACGATTCAAAGGACCTAACCAGCAGCAAGGCTGTCGGCCATGACATCACATACTGCGACAGGTTGCTTGAGCCGCTCCTGTCGTACGCAATCCAATAGTAGTCGTTCTCAGTCCAGAGCACCTTCACATGAGCAGCCAAGATCAGCTCCTCAGGGGTCATCCCTTTGTCAATTTCGCGCTCCAGCGCCAGCCGCGTGGCACCCCAGCCGCTCATCACAAAAATCTGCTGAACCAAGGGCAGCATCGCCAATGACCAGCCTGCTCTGCTGATCAGCTCTATGGCTTTCTGCAGAGCTCGATCTTCACGGCTAACCCTCTCATCAGGCAACTCTGCATCAGAACATGAGCTTTCTAAGCTGTCATAAATGTCATCCGGGTCGAAGGCATATGCAGCATATTCGTCATCGATATCTCGATCATCAATGACAAACTCATCAATCACATCAAAATTGAGCTCATCCTGCTCGACCAGGATCTCATCATTATCAAAGAAGTCATTCTCAGGTTCATAGCTATCCTGCAGATCAACTTGAGCCTCCCCGAAGAGGGGCTCGGATTCATTTCGAGCGCCCAGTTCTATGCCACCAACCAACTCTTGAATATCGCTGTCGCTGTAGTAACTCTCTGAACCAGCAGGTCTCGGCTTATCGAGCGGTGCTTTCTCAGGTGTCAGAGGCTGTCCAAAAGCTGCATCGCAGAGGTCGTCGACCGCCGTTACGGATACCCGTATTGAGTGTGACGGCTCTACTTTCGAGTGAGGTGCATGGCGCACCAAGATCTTGGTCCCATGCGGCGTTGACGCCACTTCAACCGACTTGCGTGCCCGAGACAATGACAGGGTTTTACACTGCTCGGTAGAAGTGGCACACGTATCCTCAGCAGCTACAGGCACAAAAACTGGCGAAATGACCGTTTCGTTGCCGTCGCTCGCCTCCAGACCATGAGCGAGGCCTGCCAAATAAGACTCTTCGGGCTGCGACTTGACCGGTTCAGCGACTTCATCCTGCCAGATTGAGGAGGCGTCTAGTCCGGCAAAAACGCTGGCATCGGAGGTAATGTATTCCAGATCTGCCGCTGTAACTGCCTCGTCATCCATCTCTAAGGCGTGAACAACTGCTTGGGGCTGCTCAATGAAAGCGATCTTCTGCCTTCTCGCCAGCAAAGCACGCTGCATCACAGCCGCAGCCTGCTGCGGACGACGCTGCAACATGTAGACTCGCCCTAAAAGATCTAGAAGTTCGGGATCTTCGTCCTCAGCAAGTGCCTCCTCCAGCAGCTCCTCTACAGCAACCAGTTTTCCCGAGCTCACCAGGACGTTGACTGATTGCAGCAGTGGTTCACGGTTGCGGACTTTGCGAATAGGCGAACGAGCAGCCTTATGACGCTCTAACAGGAGAATCAGCTCAAGCTTCTTCATGATGCCTAGCAGATCCGGATGATCCCGCAGGAAGTCGCTGACCACACTCTTGGCCTGGTCTAGTTGCCCATCACGTAGGATCTGGCCACACGAGCGCAACCAGTCGTCGGTTGCTCGCTCCGTCAACAGATCCCGAACTCGCTTTTCCAACTCTGTGCTGCCGCGTTCCGCCAGCAAATCCCACAGGCTGTGCAACAGGTCTTCCCAATCCATTCTTGCCTCCAAACGTCCCTCAACTCATGGCCAAGACATGGGTACACCGTACCTGACTGGTCAGACGTAGAACTCTGTTTTTGTCGCAGCCGGGTTACTTCTACCCTCGGCTGCATCCGAAGCCATGAGCGCCCTCTCGATAACGCTTAGTAGTAGCATCCGACCACAACTGCACGACTGTGGAAAGTTACTCGGCAAGTTGGTGCCATTGATCATACACTTGATGCTGGAGAAGCCCGACACGCTCTGGGGTGATGCCTGCTATCCGGTTGTGCGGCCCTGAGTCGCCGAAGCATTAACGCCCGTCAGCATTTGCCTTGCGCCACGCTTCGTTCTCTCGCTCCATTTCCTTGTAATGCTGGTACAGTTCAAAACCCTTTTTGGCTATCACCACCAGGCCAACCGTCGCCAACAGGTTCTTCAGCATTGTTCATTCCTCTTCGATCAATGTTGTAGATGCCACACTAAGCGTCAGGCACGACAGCTTGTGTCGCGCCTGGCCAAGCACCGACACGACACATTTTGACCACCTATCCCTCCATCCTGGTACCTCCGAAGCATCAGGACGTCCACCATGGGTACTCGATTCCCCCCCTTCGCCTTCGACGGCCGTCGCGCTGTCGACACTTGCGCACTCTCTCTGAAATGGAGTTTCCAGCTGCTGCTGGACCTGGGGGGGCATCGCACCTTCATTGGCCGACACGGGTTCAATGATGACGATCTGGCCTATGAGCTGGCCCTGGAGAAATGGTTGGACGATGACCAATACAAACCCGCCCCTGCCTTGGCAGCTCTACGCAAGAGCGCTCGTACCTTCCAGGCCACTCATCCACAGGTAGACTACCCAGACAACCTGGCGGCCAATCTTGATGCGCTGGGAGTGCTGTTGGGCCTGTCCGAGGCGGAGCTTCAAGTGCTCGGCTTCTGCGTACTGATGCACTGCGACCCGACCCTCAGCGATGCCACGGACCAGTTGGGGATGCTGGGGTTCAAACGTGCAATGAAAGTGTTGTCCGTACTGCTCGGGCTGCCACTACCGACTGTGGAAACCTGCCTAGCCCACAACAGCCCACTGATGCGCACCGGCCTGCTGGAAATCAGCACCAGCCACCGTGCGGCAATGGCGCTGAGCTCGATGTTGTCGGTGAGCAACCAAGACCTACCTGGCCTCCTGCGCTTCAGCAGAGGTACACCGTTGGAGCTGTTTTCCTACGCATTCCGTCTGAGCCCGCCTGGCACCTTGAACGCAGAGCACTACAGCCATGTCAGGCAGCCGTTGACCATCGCCGAACGCTACCTGAGCAAGGTCCTCGCCCAACCGCGCCCAGGTGTGAACATTCTACTTTACGGTCCACCCGGTACGGGCAAGACGCAACTAAGCCGGCTGCTTGCAAAAACCCTGGGCTGCGCGCTGTATGAGGTGGCCTGCACCGATAGCCTCGGCGATCCGGTATCGGCAAAGCAACGCCTGTGTTCCTTGCGCGCGGCCAATAGCGTGTTGCATGCGCAACGCGCCTTGCTGGTACTGGATGAAATCGAAGATGTATTCCAGGCCGCCAGCGCCGAAACCGGCAAGCGCTCGCAGAAGGGCTGGATCAACCGCATGCTGGAAGAAAACACCCTGCCGTGCTTCTGGCTCAGCAACAGCATTGAAGCCATCGACGCTGCACATATACGCCGCTTCGACCTGGTCATCGAAATCCCGAATCCGCCCCTGGCACAGCGTCGGCAAATGCTTCGCGAATGTGGCGCAGGCAAGTTGGGCAATGCATTGGTGGAACACCTCAGTGCGCATGACCAGGTGACACCGGCCGTACTGGAGCGTGCGGTGCGCGTGGGACGCAGCGTAGCGCCGCGCGCCAGCAAGGTGCTGGACAACACCATCCGCTGCATCGTCGACGGCACCTTGAAAGCACAAGGCGTCGAGAAGCTGCAGTGCAATGAGCGTTTGCTGCCAGCATTCTATTCGCCCGCCTGGATCAACGCAGACCAGCCCCTCGACGGGCTGGTCGACGGCTTGCGCTCCCACGCCCAGGCACGCCTGTGCTTCTACGGGCCGCCGGGCACTGGCAAAACGGCGTTTGGCCACTGGCTGGCGCAAGAGCTGGGCAAAACCTTGATGGTTAAGCGCGTCTCCGACCTGGTATCGCCCTACGTGGGTACGACCGAGCAGAATTTGGCGCAGGCATTCGATCGTGCCCAGCAAGAAGACGCGGTTCTTCTACTGGATGAGGTCGACAGCTTTCTGCAGGACCGGCGCAAGGCGCGGCAAAGCTGGGAGGTCACAGCGGTCAATGAAATGCTCACGCAAATGGAAAGCTATCGAGGACTGTTCATTGCCTCGACCAACCTGATGAGCGACCTGGATGAAGCCTCTTTGCGCCGCTTCGACCTCAAGGTGCATTTCGGCTACCTGAAAGCCGCCCAGGTGCAGGCACTGTTTTGCGCCCACCTCAAGGCACTGGCGCTCAAGGACCCGCAAAACGCTGCTGCAGCGCGCTTGCGTGGGGAAACCTGCCTAACTCCCGGCGACTTCGCAGCCGCCGCGAGACGCGGGCGGTTCAAACCCTTCGCCAACGCCAACGAGCTGGCCACCGCGTTGATTGCCGAATGCCGCTTGAAGTCCGCGGGGCAACAGCGCCCCATCGGTTTCGGGCAGTGGACAAACTAAAGCTTGCAGGTTTTTCTCCGTTAGGCAGACTAAGCGCTCTTGCTAGCCAAAGGCCAGCTTCGAAACTACAAGGATGATTCTCTTGCCTTCAGCTAAGACCCACAGCGCGTTGAATCGGCAATGGGAGCTGCTGCGGCAGCTGCCGAAACGCGCTCCCGGCATCACCGTGAGTGAGCTGCTGGCCCGACTGACGACCGCAGGCTACTCTATCAGCCGCCGCAGCATCGAGCGCGACCTGCGTGACCTGTCGCTGGTATTTCCGTTGCAGTGCAACGACGGTGGAACGCCCTTCGGTTGGTATTGGAAGCCGGGCGTGAGCGTCGAGTTGCAGGGCATCACCCTGACTGAAGCCGTCAGTCTGGCGCTGGTCGAAGATGCCGTGCGCCCGCTCCTTCCAGGCAGCATGTTGAGCGCGCTGGAACCACGCTTCGAGCATGCCCGGCAAAAGCTCAAAGGCCTCGAAGACGGCAACCCCGCCGCCCGCTGGCCCAACAAAGTGGCGAGCGTTCGACCAGACTTCAATCTTCGAGCACCGGAAATTCAGGCAGAAATGTTGGAGGCACTGCAACACGCCCTGATCAGCGAGCAGCAAGTCCATTGTCAGTACTATTCGGCACACACCGACAAACTCAGTGAAATGACTCTCAACCCCCTGGCCATTGTCCAGCGCGGGTTGATCACATATCTCATCGCCACCGCCGTACCCTATACCGATGTCCGTCAGTTCGCGGTGCATCGCTTTCGCGCGGTAACGGTACTCGAAACTCCGTGCCAAGGGCTGGAGACGTTCGAACTGCAAACCTACCTGGCCACTGACGCCTTACAGTTTGGAAAACCGGAGAAGATCCAACTCAAGGCCTGGGTGAGCGAACACCAGGCAAGGTTGATTCGAGAGACGCCGTTGAGCACGGACATGGTGCTAAATGAACTGTCTGATGGTTTTCAGGTACAGGCGACCGTCAACAATACCTGGCAACTGCACTGGTGGATTTTGTCTTTGGGTGATTCGTTGGTAGTCCAGGAACCGCCGGAGTTACGCCAGCAGATGGGAGACACATTCCGGCGGGCGGCTGCAGCGTATGCAAAATAGGAAGGCCAGGTGAGCTTGGTGTAATCCAACCAGAGGGAATCCAGCCTGGCGGATCAATGCTCATTGCCTAGGGCGGAACGGTCGTTCCAACTTGGCCTTGAGGATTTCTAGCTGGGTAGCCGGCCGGACATCTAATGCGGTGTGCCGGCATGAGGGACAGTTGGAAAACCAGTCGACCCCCTCACGCAGCGCATCGCTGGGTGGCACCGTCGTTTTACACCAGTGGCATTGAGGGCAGGTGAATGTAAAGGGATGGGGTGGCCAAGGCATAAAGATAACCTGTCAGTTGTAGAACATATGGCGTCGTCGACGCTGCACTGCGTCAGGGCGAATCACTGACGCGCTTGTCCAGCTCCTGTTTCATCTCATTGTATTCATGGGAGAACTCGTAGCCCTTTTTTACAACGACGACGACGACGCCAATAATTGAGAACAGATTTTTCATGCTGCGCTCCCTTATGGTGGCCTGACTCAAGCGGTTCGGATCGATGTAAACCATACGTTCTGCTAATGAGGCGAGCATGAGGGAGTAGCGCGACAAGACGTGTCGTGATCGGATGATCCATCGACGTTTTGCTTACGACTGCACCCTTTTCGCACTACTCCAGCAAGAGCCCATTGACCAATCGATAAGCCTCAGGCAACGCCATTTTCCCGCCTTCCACCGCCTCGATCAGTCGCAGCGCCTTATCGGCACTGAGGACATCTTTTTCGATCACCTCTCGAAGTGACGAAATAAATCCGGACTTGTCCAACAACGTGACTGTCCCCATGCGCTCCTTGGCCTCCACCTCGGCCAATCGCTCCTGATACACCAGCAACAACTCCCGCTTGCGCCCCTCTGACATTGCGCCGCCACGAATCCAGCGGGAGACCCCGTAGGCCAGAACGCCACCGGCTGCCGCAGTACCTAAAGCCCAGCCAAGTGGCGTCGCTGCCACGGCAGTAACACCGACCCAACTGGCGGCCGTCGTGAGAACCGGGATACTGGTCGCACCAGCAATACCTGCCACAGTACCGGCTGCGGCGGCGCCGAGGCCGATACCGAGTGTGCTGATGCCCACTTCCCCCAAGATGCGTACACGGTCTTGGGGCGTGCGTTCTAGCTCGTCAATAACCTTGAGCAGCTGCTTTTTGCTGATCTTTGGCTGCCGACTCATGAGGGCTTCACCGGAGTCAGTTCAGCCATGGCAGCCTGGAGCGTTTCAATGAATAGATCGAGATACGTCCGAGCGATCTCCATCAAATTCTGCGGAAGTGCCAGCAGACTCACACCGTTCCCGCTATTGGTTGGTTGCTTATCGCTTTGATGACCGGAGACCGCGATCGTCAGGCCCAGCAACGCACCCAGGGGCGCCAATATCGAACCGAGCAGCGGTATCGCAGCAACCAGCGAAGCAATGGCCGCGCCCATTAGGGAGCCAACGGCCAGCCCCTTGTGCGCGGTGATGAATTCGCGCAACTTCATCACGATCAGCTTGCCGATGGAAACAACCTTGTTACCAATACGCTGAGTCACGTTAATCAGCTCTTTGAGTCGTACGGCGATTTCGGGCGACAGACCACATTCGCGCAACCAGATATAAAGATCACTACTGGCCATGGAATCACTTTCAGCTTGCATGAGTGCTAGCTCCAGCTCGGCTTGAGCCTTTGAAATGATTGACTTCATCGCACTTCCTTTTTCAGTGTTATGTGATATTCAGTTCAGTGGCTAGCCACTGAATACGTGCTCACGATGCCAAGCCAAGTAGTTCAAATGACGGTCATGAAGGCGACGTAATCGGCATTGCGGGTTAATCCCAAGTGCCAGTTGCAGTTCAGTCGTCAAGGCTTGCGCAATAACAACATCGCCCTCGTCGGTGAAGGTTATCAGCCCCTGGTCAAAGGCTTGATCCAGGTTGGGCGTCAGAAGCAGTCCGTTGAAGGGATCGAGGCGCTCCAGATGCGTCGCGTCACGCCAGGGTTTGATGTGAGAAGCGCGCAGCATGGAAGCGAGCGCTACACCGCTGACGGCGCAACCTTGCCAATGCTTGAGCAGAGCGTGGCGATAAACGCCTTGTCCTACTCGCGCTCGAACAATGGCTTCGCGCTCGGTACTCTCAATTTGCTGCCCAAGTGATGATTGCTCGAATAACTCAATCAGGCTGAATTCATCTTCCAATCGCTGCTCGATGCCCGATTCGCCGGTAAGCACTGCGAACAGGCTACGTAAGTCTTCGTCATTCGCCAAATTGACCGCAATACCGGTATTGCTGGTTGAGCCCGGCGCAAGCGGAAATTTTTCCAGGCTGGTGCTTTTATATGTCTCATTGGGAGCGCCCTGCGTGAATGCCTTGATTTGCTCCCAATGCACTGACTTGCGGTATGCCGGGTGCAGAACCAATGGTTGGAGTCCTACGGCGCCGGTAGCTTTATGCTTGACGAATAGCGGGTACTCAATCGCCGGATGTACATAGCCTCTAGCGTAGGCCTTTTCTTTGTACTTCAAGCTGCAACCATGGCTTTCCAGTAACCTGCAAATTTCCAGCGAATCGAGCATGCGTTCCTCCTGATGTTTACAACGTATCGGCGCCTATAACGAGGACCTTGAATAAAGGCCCTCGTGCCTCACACCTAAGGCAGCAAAGCCTGCAAAATCTCCACCTTGCGCTGCAGCTGCTCCACATGAGCCTTCTCCGCCCGCAGCGCCGATTTCAACTCACGATTTTCCTCGGCATGCCAGCTCATCCGCTGCTGGCGCTCCTTCGTGGTCGCATGCCAATGCTCGAGCAATCTCCAGGCTTTGTTAGTCTGCAGATACTGCACCAAAAGCATCAGCAGGATCATCAACAGCATCAGCATCGCTACCGACGCTATCCAATCCCAACCATTCATAAACATGTCCCTCATGTCGTAAACTCCAAACCCGCTAGAGTCACGATATGTAGTACTTAGCGACACGTCTAGAATGTAGAATTATACAGGTAAAGTATTCACTCACATGGAGGCGACATGAAACGCAAGCAAACCATCGCGCAGGTCCGTTGGGACCTCGCCCTTCGCTACCGACTGATCGAAACGGTCGCATGGTGGGAAGGCCGGCTGACCACAGTGCACTTGATGCAGAGCTTCGGTATCAGTCGTCAGCAGGCATCCAAGGACATCAACACCTACATCACCGAGCATGCGCCCAAAAACCTTACATATGATCGACAGATCAAGGGTTACGTGCCGAGCAAACAGTTCAAGCCTCTGTTCATCGATGACAGCGCCAGCGCCTACCTGCACCTGCTTTACCAGAACAATGCTCGAGCCCCACACGTCGAGGGGCTGGCGTTGGCCTACGCCCATACCAAAGTGCTGGAGGTGCCTGATCGCTCGATCAAGGCCGAGATACTTCGCCCCCTGCTCAAGGCTTGCCGGGAACATCTGCGCCTGGACATTGACTACGTTTCACTGAACAGCCCCAAGCCTGAAGGGCGAACCATCGCGCCGCATACGCTGGTCTACACAGGTATGCGCTGGCATGTGCGTGCCTACTGCGAAAAAAACCGAGAATACCGGGACTTTGTATTGAGCCGATTACGCGGTATCCCTGAGTTGATGGACGGTGAAACCGAGAATGGCATCTCGAACGACGATCAATGGAATAGCGAAGTCAATGTCATGATCAAGCCCGATGAACGCCTGACGCTGATGCAGAAAGCGATCATCGAGGAGGATTTCGGGATGGTCGATGGGCGATTGCAGATTCCCTGCCGCCAGGCGCTGGTCAAGTATGTGTTGCAGCGCTATCAGATTGATCCAAAGAACATGGACCCGAAACCTGAGGCGCAACAGATCGTGGTGGAGAACCTAAAGGAGTTGAAACCCTGGCTGTATGACTAATTCAGGCACCTGAAACGCCAACCCCTGACGCAATGCGACACGATCTGTCGCACGAGGTGATTACGCTTTGATCAGCCACCACGAGAGAACTCGACATTGAAAAATACGGAAGCCATGACGCTGGTGGAAACCACGTTCACTAAAGTTCTTAACGCCAAAACCGTGCTAGCGTTGAAAACCATAGTTGACACCGATCCCCTGCTGAAAAAAAAGCAGATGGACCGCACCAAATATCCGGAACTGCAGCTTGAATTGTCGGCACAGGACGTCGCCTGCCTTGCTGACAAAGTGGACGAAGATCTGCGTCTGCATGCTGACCTTAGCGGGCGACTTGAAACACCCCTGGAAAAACTACTTTACGCCCTAGCCTGGAAAAACGGCGATTTACAGAAAGTGGGGCACATCATCAAGGGTGCGAAAGATGCCTTGCCGACATCGCTGAATAAAGGCCCAGGACAAGTGTTCAGACAGTTCGGTCGGCATCTGGCCGACTCTTCGGAGCCGATTGTCGACCAGCACGTCCTTCGTGCCTTCCAACTTTACAAACTCCATGAAGAAACGAAAACACCCGCCCCGGACGCGGTGACAGCCATCCGCAAGAAGATCAACTGGGACAACGAAGTCATCTGGATCGAGCACTACAAGACCTGGCTCAATGAACACTTCGGCGAGCGCAAATGTGCCGAGAAAAAATTCGTCGTGAACATCGACATGGTGCTCTTCGCGCTCGGACGGGCGGTCAAAATCACTAGCAAGCGTGGCAGCAGCACAGAAGTATAATCGAGGAAAACGCCATGAAAACCTACAAAGCCTTCATGCAACGTGTGGTCGCTACCGCAGGCCCTCAGGCCAACTTCACCATTACTGTTCAGGCGGTGACCTCTGCCATGGCAAAGGTCACTGCTGAAGCTCAGTATCCAGGCTACAAATGCCTGAACGCCCCCACTCAGGTACGTTGAAGTTTTGCCAGCTCATCCCGCAGTTGCAGCGCCAGCCCGCTGGTGCGCTGCACATTGCGACTCACCGCTCCTTCAAACACCCCTGAGCTGGCTTCGACCATGCTGAACCAGCGTTTGGCCCGGGTGATGGCGATGTACAGCAGCTCCTTGGTCAATACCGGGGTCAGCGCATCGGGCAACACCAAGGCCGTGTGGTTGAACTCCGACGGGAGTCGCCTGCAAGGGCCGCAAGCAATGCTTTATCTGCGTCTGGATTTTATTCTGGGCCTGCCCCGTGACAACGGACGCCAAGAAGCGATACTTACATCGCTATCTTGGAGGTTGTCATGTACCCAACCACTCGCCGCAATTACACCGATGAGTTCAAGATTCAGGCCGTTGCGCTGGCTGAAACGCTTGGCAGGACGGAAGCTGCTCGCCAGCTGGAGATGTCTGTGAAAACGTTGGACAACTGGGTCAACGCTTCCCGCAACGGCCAGCCGTTGAGCTCTCCTGACCGTCGCGCAATCACCAGAGAGGACAGCGAGTTAGCACGATTGCGAGCCGAGAACGCCGAGCTGAAACTGGAGCGTGAAATCCTAAAAAAGGCGGCGGTATTCTTTGCCAAAGAGTCCAGGTGAGATACGCCTTCGTCGCTGTAGAACGGGCTCAGTTCCCGGTGCGTCTGTTGTGCCGGGTAATGGGTGTCTCGGTTTCAGGGTTTTACGACTATCAGCATCGCCAAGGCCGTCCAGATCCGGATGCACAAATTCGCATCGATCTACACAAGGTTTACGCGGCTAGCCGCAAGACCTATGGCCGACCACGGCTAGTCGAGGCGCTACGGCAGCAGGCCTATGCAGTAGGTCACAAGCGCATTGACCGGCTAATGCATGAAGAACATATACAGGGCCGATCCAAGGGCGGTTTCAGACCGTGCACCACCGACAGTCACCATGCGCTGCCAGTGGCGAGCAATTTATTGGGTCGTCAGTTCTCCGTTCAAAGCTCCACCCCAGCCTGGGTCAGTGATATCACTTACATCGCTACGAAAGAGGGCTGGCTTTATCTGGCAGTGGTACTGAGCATCCAAACCCGCCAAGTGCTGGGTTACAGCCTGGCGGACAGGATGCCTGACGACTTGGTCGAGCGCGCTTTCATGAACGCTTGGAACGCATGTTTGGGCGTCTACGGAGTGATTTTCCATTCCGACCAAGGGCGCCAGTACGCGAGCAGCAGGTTTCGTCTCGCTTTGGCCAAGAAGGGCTTCGCGCAAAGCATGAGTCGGAGAGGAAACTGCTGGGATAACGCCGTAGCTGAGAGTTTCTTCGCTACATTGAAGAGAGAGGAAGCCTACGCGGTCTACCCCACAAAGAAACAGGCTCACCTGGCAATTGCCAGCTACATCCATGGGTTCTACAACAGCTGTCGACTGCATTCAGCATTGGGTTACCGTTCACCGAACGAATACGCAAAAGGCTTAAGGCAGTTGGCTCTGTAGCCAGCTTCTTGGCGTCCGCTGTCACGGGGCAGGCCCATTCCTCCCATTACATTTTTTCCGCCATTACTCGGTGTCCGCCAAATTTTGCGTTAAGGACCTTATCGCCCTGGCCTCAAATTCCATAAGCTTTAATCACATTTCGCCGCCACCCAATCAACCTCAAGACCATTCACAAGGAGCGTCAACGTGACTGAAATGCGCATCACGTTCGGAATGCAATTAGACGGCCAGCGTGCAACCCTGGCGTGTAATCGGCTGGGGGTTTTGACAGTCGGGCCACAGGGCTTGCTGGATATTCTGGAAACTCAACTGGGTCTGGTGGCACGCCAGCCTTGCGCGGCGCAACGCACAGCTGCGTATCGGGATTGCCTGGCACACTGCAATAACGCCCTGCGCTTCTATCACGCCAGTTTTTCCGCTGATGAACTGGGTGTGGCCGCTGCGTTGCTGGCCTGGCGGGATGACTTGTATCTGCACGGTTGGGATGGGCGCGTAAATGCAGATGCCAGCCAGCGCCTCAAGGACCTTGCCGAAGTTGAGATTAAAGCCCGCGAGATGGTTGCGCCTTCGCTGGGGCAACGCCTGCAAAATGTTGCCGTGGCTCTGGCTAAGCGATGCGCCCCCATCAAGTCCGTGCTGCTGGCTGATGATTGGGACGTGTATCCATCTGGCTGGCAAGCGGTGTTGCATCACCTACCTCACGAGCGCCTCGAGACGCCGGTGGGCAAAGCGCATGGCTTTCTAGGACAGCTGCAGGCGCTATTGCGCAAGAGCCTTGCAGGTGAGCAGGTGACGCCAATGCCGTGGCAAGAAGATGGCACAGTAAAGGTGGTTCAGGCTCAGACTCGGGTGTTGGCGGCGAGCTGGCTGAGCCGCTCACTGGGAGATGGCGCGCAGACCTTGCTGGTGGCCAGCACTGAGGGGGGCTGCCTTGACGGTCATTTGGTCGGTGCAAACCAGGCTCGCCATGGCCTGAATGGCAGCAGCGATTTGCGGCCGGCCCTGCAGATATTACCACTCGCGATGGAATTGCTTTGGGCGCCGCTGAATTATCCCGTGCTGTTGCAGTTTCTGACCCATCCGATATGCCCAATTCGGCTATTTGCCCGTCGACAGTTGGCGACCAAGGTATCGAGCATGCCCGGCATTGTCGGAGCCGAATGGGAAAAAGTACTCGAACGTATCGCAGAACACTACGGTGCCGAAGCGCCTCACGTAAGGGCATCTATTGACGACTGGCTCGAAACTCCAGCGTTCAGTCCTGACGAAGGCGCACCACTGAATGAAGTTCTGCTGCGCGTCCAACGCTTGCTGGCGTTCTTTCAACCGCGCCTGGGGCACAAAGAACCTGCTCACAGTCTGGCTGCTCGGGCGGGTTACGCGCAGTGCGAGGCTGCTTTGGAAGCACTCGAGACGCTTCAGCTTCAAGGCGTCGAGCAGTTGCGGCCCGGCAGTTGCAGCAGGTCATCGAGCAAGCTACTGCGAGCGGTACAGATAATCCGCTGTTGGCTGCCCAGGTCGGCGCCCATTTGACTGTTTCTCGTCCGGGCGCCGCCATTGAGTGCTCGGACACTGTGGTGTGGTGGAATCTGACCATGCCGTCATTGCCTGCAATTTCGCCTTGGTCCAGGGCCGAGCTGCTGCAACTGGCAGGAGCCGGTGTTGCGCTGCCCGACGGGACGACACTACTGGCTCAGGCTGCCCAGGACTGGCTACGGCCTGTTCTGGCGGCGAATTACCAGCTGACGCTGGTGCTGCCGCCGCCACACGAGGAGAGTCACCCTCTTTGGCAGATGATCGAAGCGGTTGTACAGCACCCGAAAGTACACGCGCTGGAGGAACTTCTGCTTGCGCCAGGCCCACTCTGTCAGCCCCAACCATCGGTTCCTCTACCGATGCGCAAGCGCTGGTGGAAATTGCCGGCAGACATACCGTTGGCGATGCCGGAGAAAGCCTCTTTTTCGAGCCTCAACCTGCTGCTGTTCAACCCTTACCAATGGCTGCTTCAGTATGGGGCCAAGATACAGCCATCCAAAAGTCTCAGCCTAAGCGACAGCTTCCTTTTGAACGGTTCGCTCACCCACCGTTTGGCTGAGCACTTTTTCAACCGAGCGGACGCGCTGACCATGAACGCTACCGACTTCGACGCATGGTTCTCGATTCATTTCCAGCGCGTAGTGCGCGAGGAAGGGGCAGTGCTGTTGATGGAAGGTCGCGGCGCCGATCTCGCAACGCTGACGTCCAGGACGAGCCGAGCAATCGCTTCAGATGACCTAGAAACCACGCGCTATGTCGAACCAAGGCCCGCCAGTTTGTTCATCCATAACCGGCTGGCTTTCCACTTACCACATCCAGTGGACACATCTTCAGGATATGTCGTCATACTGGACACACTAACAATGGGCACCCGCTTTCATTGGCTCAGGGACCATGGCCGTGAGGAAAACAAACAACACCGGATCGAACACCACCATTGTGATGGCCAGCTGAATCAGGGCTGGCCAGTACCCGAAAGCCAATAGCTCAGATGAAGGGGAGGCCAACAGAGCGCTACCATTGGCTTACCCCCGACTGCATCCGAAGCCATGAGCGCCCTCCCCATAACGCTTTGTCGCAGCTTTGCAAAGGTAGCTGGCTCGATGAAACAGCTCAGGTAACTGATCCACGTTACCCGGCCGGACTTCCCGATCTACTCGGTATTCTGCATTAGACGGGATATGCACCAAGCCCCTCACTTGCTCAACCTCGCACTTCAACGCACTCGCCCAAGCCTCCTGCATACGGGTGATCATATTAGGCCTCTGTGGCTGCAACCGCCCGACTGTGTAGTAGGCGTCTCTGTTGAGCAGGATCAGCAGGTGGTAATGCTGTCGCCCTCCCTCGCTCCTCTCTCTCGCCCAGACGTAACGCACTCTGCAGTCATGGGCGTACTTGTTTTGCTCACGTGCCTTATCACGGTTGTGCTCAATTTTGGCTTTGAACGACTCGATGAACCTACTGATCACACGATTTGACAGAATATCATCCGGAAACCCCATCCGACGCGAAAGACGCAGGTCCACCCTGAATGCGATCACCCTAGGGTACTGATCAAATGTGAGGTTTATGGTACGCCATAGTGTTTCTAGGTACTCATGTATGAACGGTCCTTTTTCCACCATTACCGGAAGCCCTTGAAAAGTATCCGCTGTATGCAGATGAAGATTACGGTTTTCGGAGAAACGAAGCATGGTTACCATCTACTCTACTGAAGTTCATATCTTCAGCCAGCTTGGTAGTTATTTACATGCTCACCACAACCCATTGAGTCAGACCTCAATGGGGTCATCACGCAGACACCAACGCTTAATATCGATCTCCTAAACCATACTGCCAATTAGAAGGCATAAGGCACAAGCCATACAATCACGATAGATACCCTTCAGAGATGCATCCATGCCTTTAACTTAATGTTTCAATATTCATCAACCTCTACATGAGCGTTAGACGAAAACTATTAGAAGGTAGCAATTAAATCATTAAAGCATACTACCCACACCGAAAACCCTTGCAGTAGAAACCCAAAAGAAAATCAAAGCATTCCTGTTCAGAGTCAGGACAATCAACGCCACCGAAAGGTCCTGCAAAAAAACATTATGTCCGGGAGTCAACCGGACATAATGTTTTCATTGAAAGGAAATTAAACAAACAAGAAGCAGACCAGATGCCAAGGACAAGCTCATCAAGACCTACTAATTGCGTTCCACTAACCTAGACTGAATCCAGGAATGAACCTCAGACTCCAACCAGCCAACAGAGCGCCCGCCTAACGAAAGAGGCTTCGGAAATACCCCTTCAGCAACGTACTTATACACCGTAGATCGGGCCAGACCAGTAATTTCAATAACCGTTTTCATTCTAAGTATGCGCATGACCAACTCCTCAAATCCGTACACAGGATCTAGGAAGTCGGTAAAGAGTTACTGCCCATTACTGGTACACAGAGCGATTTACCCCGATACCGATAGCGCGTAGGAGTATGAACCTGAAAAAAAAGCCCATAACGATAACGGTCAATTTCAGGCAGTTCCTCCTCACTTGAAAACCACTCGCACGCAGGCTCGCCAAGATTGCTCTCATTCATGACATAGCATTCTCCTGCTCGAAAACTATTACCAGGAACAATCAACAGAGACCGACCAACAGCAAACCGCCCAAAGTATGGACCGGGCTCAAAACTCGGCAGGATCTGCAACCCGGCAATTTCGTGCGAAAAACCCTTAACACTTAAAACCAAACTCTGCATACGCCTAGCCATCAAAACAGCGACTACATAAATGAACTCAAAATACAGCTCACCTCGAAGGCCGTCACCCGTGAAATCTCGCCCTGAGCCCGTTCCTTTTTTGAAGTCTTTCTTGATTCGCACCTGCAATTCATCATCAGAGTTAAACTGACCTAGCTCCAAGGCATTCCAATGTTTGGACAGCAGCCCTGACGCGTACTCTTCCAATCTAACCTGAAGCGCTCTCGACGAGCCTCTATCCTTGGCTAAAGAAGAAAACAACCCCGCCAGCTCATTAAATCTATCGCTATCAGGCAGTATTCCAGAGTACTTTTTATGCCTCTCGAACGACAGTCCTTTGCCAAGCTGCGCAGAGCCAATGATGGCTGCAACCTCACTCATCCCCCCCGAATCCCCACTGGATTTCGAGACAAAAGTTAACACTATCGCGCCCGAACTACCTTTTTGAAAAAAATCATGATGAAAATTAATAAAGTAAACTGACTTTGAAACTCCCAATGCAACAGACGTTGCAACACCAGGAATCACCCCCCTCATGACCCTCAGAGCGATCAGTTTGTGCACCTGGGCCTTTATTCGATCTCGATTCAGACCAGTAGCCTGGGACAGCCTGGATACTCCGATTCCCCGTACAACCCCAAATTGATCGGCGTACAGAAGCAGAGTGGACAGTAGCAACCGATTACAAACACTCAAGCCACCCTTACAATTTTCCGCAGAAGGGTTTAGCACGTGATCAATCTTCGGTCTATTCATCACATTGAGCTTATTATTTTCGCCTTCTAACAATCTAGACAATTTATTTGAAGCCCGATACCCACTCTTGGGGCGTCCCCGCCCGCAGACGATAGGTGTGCGTATTAAAAGACCTTCAGCCACCAATTCAGACAGAGCGCTAGTTACCACACGATCCGTAGCACCTGAGGCCTTGGCAAACTCCTTAACCCCGATTGTGATCGATTCCCACAGCCCGTACATCTGCACGAACCTTACAAGGACAAGCTTCGTCTCAGGGCTAATCCCAGCCAATTCCAGCCCCAACAGAACGCAGTGCATCACCCACCCTCAACTCTTCAGGAAGGCAGCTATTAAATCGCAGAATAACACCCTATTTCAAGAGCATAAATAATAGAATACGCTACTACGTAACGTCACTCCGTAACGCAACACTAAAAATCATTCCATATAACCTTTAGTTCTGATAAACGCATTAGCGAGGAATTCATTGGAAAAGGCACAAAACAGACTTGGATGGATAGAAAAAGACAACCCAAACATGCTGAAGTGGGCCATCCGATACCTAAACAACCACAGAGCAAATATTCCCGAGCAAACCACCTACGACGGGCTTATAAGGAAGTCTGAGAAATGGCCTGAAAGCAGTGAAATACGAGAGCTTTTAAGAAAGATGAAAGGCGCCTGGCGCCAAAAGAAACTGAGAGAAAGCCTAAATGGAAAAAAGCCCAGCAACTTTATACTTTCGACGTCAGCAAAGAAATGCCTGGAAAATTTAGCCAAATCAAGACGCAGCAACATAACTGAAACACTGGAATGGTTAATTAGAAATGGGCTTGAAGTAAAAAGCCAATACCGCGACCAACTCAACGAGTTAAACAAGTCCCACCGCAAACAACTCGACAGTTATGAAATAGCAGCTGTCACTCTCACTGAAAAACTAAGCGAAACCCTAACCGAAACCTGCAAATTAATGCTTCAAATTAAAACATTAACCCCCTCCCCAGAAAGTCTTCCAACCCCACAAAAGGACCAGATCGAAAAACTTTTCAGAAAGAAAAAATCAACACTCTTGAAATCAAATACAATCATAAAAAGAGACTCCATACGAATACATGAAAGACAGATACAACCAACAACCCATTACCTTGAGCAGGAGCAATGAAGAGCTCATAAAAATCACCCAATCAGTACTGCAACCGAAAAATCATCAATAACCAGGATGATAGACCGCACCCTGCGCTCAGAATTTCATATCCGCTTTATAGTTATCCGGTGATCGCTTTTGATTTCGGCACGGCCCTGTAATTACACCGATAACTTTCAATAACATTTACTTGCCAACCCGATGCTTCCTACTTCTGAAGATACGACTTGGAGTAGCACTAAGACCAATCTATAGCATGTCATCCATCACCTCTTTACAAACTTCCCTAGCCTGGCCACTGATACCAAATCACACCCATACTGGGAAAGTCCCCTGCCATAACCAAGTTCTCCAGAAGTATTCCGTCAAGTCTGTTACGGGAGATGCTGCGCTATCACTTTAGGTAGTCTTGGAGGAAGCTCCGCCAGTTTAGCAGCACTAGTTAGATCCTTTTTAGCAAAATCACAATCCTCAAGGACTATCTTCATATAGACGACAAGAAAATACTTAAAAGCCAAACCTCGACCAAAGTTCTCCGAGCCTGCTCTTCATTGACTGGCCATTTCAGCCAAGACAGCCCCAACACCTGGTCGTTTGGACCGACAGAAACACTCCCAAGAGTAACTAATAAAAAATACAAATTCTTTATGCCTCGCAAGGTGGGTGCTTTCAGGGTGACGACAGAACCATCGCATATATTCGTAAGCGTCAAGAACGGTCATACCAATCGCATGACTAGCTCATTACAGTCGGGCGAAAGCCAACTTCCTGCCAGGAGTTGAGTGATCAACCTCCAAGGACATCCTTATACAACCAAAATCAAAGACATCAATCATGATTTATCATTCATGCCCATAGCGTCGACCATGTAAGCGTAAGACTGAATCATCTGACGAAACTCGGTGAGATATCCAGCCTGATTATAACTTGTCCGGATTTTGCTTCTCTCTGCATGCGCCAATTAACGCTCAATCACGTCCGAGCGAGATCCCATCTAGTTGAGCATGGTCCAGGAGCTGGCGCGAATGCCAGGGGCTGAAAAGCCGATGCGGCCCTTACCATTCAATCCCATGCGTTCGGGTGTTCGACTCAATGTCGTTGCTGTCATGCACTCGTTCGGCTTGCGATAGTTAGGAAATAGCAGCCGACGCCCTCCGTACAGGTGGGCAGCTCACGTAGTAATCGACCGACGGAAGACGTCATTTGACAGGATCCAGATCAAACCCCGCTCACTTCGTGCATCAGCCAGGCCGATCTCCAGGTAAGTGGTAAAGGAACGATATA
Source organism: Pseudomonas putida (assembly GCA_041879295.1). Lineage (NCBI taxonomy): Bacteria > Pseudomonadati > Pseudomonadota > Gammaproteobacteria > Pseudomonadales > Pseudomonadaceae > Pseudomonas > Pseudomonas putida. The sequence goes on from CP047152.1 coordinate 5,023,112, forward strand.
GCAAAAGCACACACATCAAGACGCCCCAGGGTACCAAGCAAATCCTATCGGCACTCCCAATGGCATCCCCAAAAACTACCTATTCAGTACTTTAAAATCACTAGCTTACTCTATCTGATCAGATTAACCCCGGCGCTCGACTTACCCTACCAAGTCTACCCCCCTACAGCCCGAAGTGCATGCAACAACCTCGCTAAGGCTCCCTCCCCCAACATTTCTCTCCTTCCGGGCGAGTCCGGCAACCATGGCAAACCGCCATTAAAACAAGGTAAATTCGCCACAGAAATGAGGTCAACAACCGCCGCCCGGCTCAAGACAACAAGGAAGTAGCGATGCTCATCCCTAGGGAAACTCCTCCCAAGCACCTGCCCCTGCCGCACCTGACTCCAGCCATCCCGTACTACCGCTCTCCACGAATGCTGCTCGAAAAGCAGCATGGCCGTAGATAGGAAGCCTTCATGCCTCAACCATTCCGTTTCCAGAGTGCACGGCCCGCCGGCTCCAGCGCCACAGAAGCTAACATCTTTATCCACGGCTACAGCGCCGGGCATAGCGATGAGGACAAGCAGCTTCTGCTCGACAGGATCCCCGAGCAGCTAAAGCACTACACCAACATTTTCGCGTTCTGGCCTTCGAATCATATCTTCCGGTTCGACAAATCTTCGCTCTGGAAAATTGGTTCAGCTGGTCTAGGGGCCGGAGCCACGTTCATCGGCGCGCCCACGGGTTCTCTAGGGCTTGTGGGCACTCTCGCCCGAGACCGGATGGGTAACTTCACTCAGGCTCGCGCACGCGCGGAAAGCATGGGTACGGTATTACTCGACCAACTTCAGGACTACCTGAACAGCCACCATCCACAGATCAAGACCATCAACCTGATCGGCCACTCGCTCGGCGGCCGACTGGTCATCAGCAGTCTGAAAAGCTTTTCGAGCAGGCAACAGTTGATCATCAACGATGTACTGCTGATGGCGGCAGCCGTCGAGGTCACCGCTATCGAGGCACGCAAAATGCGCGGCGCACTTCAGGGCCGATTGATCAATGCCTATTCGAAGGCAGACAAGACCCTGCTGCTGAACTTGGGTGAATCTTGCCTAGGGCGTAACGAAGCCGAGCACTTCGAGAGCATCGAGATGAATGACTTCGGCCACACCGATTACTGGGAGCGGCTGCCCGAAGTACTGACCAAATCACGCTTCAAAGCGTGCTTACCGCCCTCCCCAGAGCCCACTCAATCATCCGCTGCAGAAAAAAAGCCAACCCGCGCGCCCAAACAACCCGCCAAAGCAAACACGATGAAACTCGAACTGAACAGCCCACGTGACGTTTACCAGCAAATCAATGATGAACTGGCACTGATCATTGCTGAACTGCGACACCCTTCGGAAGACGAGGCCTTGAACCAGGCCCGAGAAGAGGCGCTCCAGCGCCTCAACGAACATCGCACAGCCCTTTACGAGCGGCTCGCCGAACTTGAGAAGAACGCCGAGTGGAACACATTCACCATTGCATTCTATGGAGAGACCGGCGCGGGCAAATCGACCCTGATCGAAACCTTGCGCATTCTGCTACAAGAGCCCGGCAAGCGGGCCAACCAGCAAGCATTCCGCAAGTTGCGCGAGCAGTATGGGATGACCGAAGAAAAACTGCAGCAGTTGCAACAGGACATCAAGCAAACCGAAGCGCAAATTGACGAGCTGACGCAGCAACTGAGTGCCACAATGCGGCAGTTCGAACAACCCTTCAGTGAAGCCCAGAGCGCACTCGACCAAGCTGATGCCCGATCCAGCGAATTGCATCAACAACTTGGGACGGAGTTCGAACAACACGAGCAGGCGCATAAGGATGCCCTCGCGGCCGTTACCAGGCTGCATACGCTTCTCGCCACACGCAAAAGCACCGCCTCTCTCTGGCAGAAGCTCTTGAGCCTGTTCAGGAAGATGCCCGAAGAAATCGAGCTGAATGAGGTCACCGCCTCACTGGCCGAGACCACGCAGGCACGCGACAACGCCGCAGCTATCCTAAACGCCGAACAACAGAAGACCCGCCAAGAACGCCTTGCGCTAGAGCGGCAACTGGACTCGATAACGACGGCGCGCAACGACGCCAGTGCGGCACTTACCGCCCAACAGGCACAGGCAGCCCAACAGCAACAGACGCTCGTTCAGCAGCGCCTGGAAAGTGAGAGCCAGCTGGCAGACCTGGTTGGACAGCTCCAGCTGCATGCCGATGGTGAAATCATCGGTGACGGCCGTGCCGACTATACCCGAGAGACACAGCGCTACGAGTTCGAGCTAGACGGCCAGCCATTCGCACTGCTGGATGTACCAGGTATCGAAGGCAAGGAAGGCCTGGTACTCGAGCAGATAGAACGCGCAGTGCAGACGGCTCATGCAGTGTTCTATGTCACTAACCAGCCAGCACCGCCCCAAACGGGCGATGGGCAACACCAAGGTACACTGGAGAAGATCAAGCAGCACCTGGGGGCGCAAACCGAAGTCTGGACCATTTTCAACAAGAAGATCACCAACCCCGGGCATTCTTTGGGCAACAGACCGCTGGTTTCCGATGACGAAAGCATCAGCCTTGCTGGGCTGGACGAGAAGATGGGCGAGCAGCTTGGCAAACACTATCAGGAGGTGTTTTCACTGAGCGCGCTGCCGGCATTCCTCGCCTCCACCGACCATCTTGCGCCAGGCTCGCAGAATGCCAAACGTCGCATCAAAGCGCTTGAGGACTTCGGTGCCGACGAGTTGCTGGAAAAGTCCCGTCTGCGTGCCTTCCTGCAACTGCTTGGTGACCGGTTGATCCTTAACGGCAAAGCCAAGATCGTCCGGGCCAACTTCAACAAGGCCAATGATGCGCTCAACCAGACCACCACGACACTTTCAGGCGTGCAACAAACCCTGAGCGCCCTGTCGAGAAAGCTCTCTCAGGAAGAGCAAAGTGCCAAAAGCCAGCTGAGCAGTAGCTACCAGGCGCTGAAAAAGCGGCTGGAAGCATGCGGCGAGACCTTGATCGATGACTTCGCCAGCAACGTGCGCAACAGCGTCTACAAACGGATCGAAGCAGATATCAGTAACGACGCGTTCAAAAGCACCCTGACCGAGGAGCTTGAAACCCAGCAAAAACTGCTGGGCAAGCAGCTACCGGAAGCTGTGAACGCAGAGGTCGGCAAATTCCAGAAGGCGGCCGAAGATATTCTCAAACGCTTCGAAAAACATGCCCAAGAACTGACTGCGAGCTATGCAAAGCTGGGCAGCATGCGCTTCAACGAGCATTTCAACCTCAACATAAAAATCGATAGCGGCATCAATGTCATCGGGCTGCTGGCCAGCCTTGCGGGGATAGCTGCGGCACCATTTACAGGCGGGGCCAGTCTCTGGTTCGTGGGCGCCTCGGTAATTGCCGCACTAGTCTCGGTCGGTAAAGCCATTTTTAGCGCGCTCAGCTCAGACTACAAAAAGTCTCAACAACGTCAGGCCCTTGATAAGAATCTGCGCAGCGCTACCGAGCAACTGCGCGAAACACTACACGCAAGCCTGGATGCTGCCCTGAACGATATGCAGGAAACTATCGAGCAACTTGACCATGCACTGGAAGCACCTGCCAAACAGGCTGCAAACCAGGTGAACACGCTGTCTCGCTCGACCAACCGCCTGAAAATTCTCTCCCGCCAAATCGAAATCGCAGGAAACTTATAATGGAAAACACCCTCAAGACGTTCAAGGCCCAACAGGCGAGCGCACTGACATTGCTCGACAGGCTGCAAGACTTTCTCGGGCAAGGCGCGCAGGCCGGAATACCGATTGATCCTGCGTTGATCGGCAAGCTGCAGAATGTAATCAACAGTGTGTCCGGTGAAAAACTCAAGGTCGCTCTGATTGGCGGCTTTTCTGAGGGCAAGACCTCTATCGCGGCGGCCTGGATGGAAAAGCTGGATAAGTCCAGCATGAAAATTAGCCATCAGGAGTCATCCAATGAAGTGAAAGTCTACGAGGTCGGCGAAGACTTCGTGCTGATCGACACCCCCGGGCTGTTCGGCTTCAAGGAGCAGGAAAATGCCGAAACGCACAGCCTCGAAAAGTACAAGGACATTACCAAGAAGTACGTGAGCGAATCGCACCTGGTGCTTTACGTGATGAACTCGACCAACCCTATCAAGGAAAGCCACAAGGATGACCTGATCTGGTTGTTCCGCACTCTGGGCCTACTGCCCCGCACAGTGTTCGTCCTCAGCCGCTTCGATGAAGTGGCCGATGTAGAGGACGAGCAGGACTACCAGTCCAACCTGCAGGTCAAACGCGACAACGTGGTAGGTCGACTTCGTGAACAGATCGGACTGACCGACAAGGAGGCGACCGAGCTATCCATTGTCGCCGTCGCCGCCAACCCTTTCGACTTGGGTGTCGAGCACTGGCTGGCCAACCTCGAGCAGTTCAAAGAGCTGTCGCATATTGAAACCTTGCAGACGGCTACCACAGGCAAAATCCAACAGAACGGAGGCAGCGTCGCGCTGGCCAACGAAATGCGCGCCAGCGTGATCCGTGACGTGCTCAACAACCAACTGCCTGTTGCCATCGAGAACGATGAGAGGGTTGCACAGGAGGTTGGCCGGCTTGACGAGCTCAACACGCGTCTGGTCAAACAGCTGGCAGTGACCGGGCAGCAAATCGAAGATGCACGCATCAACCTACGCAACTTTGCCGCACGCTACTTCTCTGACCTGATCCTTCAAGCCAAGGGTTCCAGCCTGGAAACCTTCGGTGACTTTTTCGAGCGAGAAATTGGCGCAGAAGGCATTATCGTGTCCACTCGCCTGCAGAACGAGTTCAGCCGTCAGACCCAGTCGATCACGCTTGAGGTCGAGAAGATGCAGGTTGGCTTCGACAGTGAGGTCAACCACTTCAATACCACCGTCAAGGCACTGGGCAAGCAAGGCATCAACCATGTGCTCAAAGGCAACCTAATCAACAACACCACGGTACTGGCCGCGCGCGATGGCCTGACGACGATTGCCAAGACGGTGGGCATGGATATTGGTAAGTACCTGAAGTTCAAGCCATGGGGTGCCGTGAAGTTTGCCAAAGGAGCAAACGGAGCACTGGCCTTCATCGGGGTGGCGCTTGAGGCCTGGGATAGCTGGGAGCAATACAAACGCGAAGAAGCGTTCAAGAAGACTGTTGTTGAAATAGTCAGCAATTTCGAGAAGCAGCGCCAGGACTTCCTTGACTTGGTCAATTCCGAACGCTTCAAAGAACAGTTCTTCCCCGACTACCTGCTGCTCAACACACGTCGACAAGAATTGCAGGCCAATGTGGATGAAAGCCATTTACGTCAGCAGCGCTTCCAAGCATGGCGCGTTGAGGCCGAAGCCATCGACGCAGAATTCAAAAGATTGAACTGACTCGCTTCAAGCGCCTGTTGCACAACGCAGCGGGCGCCTGACGACTGAGCTACCTTCTCGGAGACCAGTCGTAGCTGAACTGATCTCGATCAAACAGTCGCTCATGGCTGACAATCACACCATCATCGGAAATAACGACGATCCGCGGGGGGATAGAGCCGACTGCTGACCCACTGTCCAACACGCTCGCAGGGTACTGAATAGCAATTGCGAGCCCAGTTGATCAGGGATGTGCTGGAAACACGATCCGTGCCCTCTAGATAGCCGTCGAAATGCGTTGGCATCGGCATCATTTCGACGCGCTCCAGTTCCAAGACTTCGACGACGGTAAGGCCGTTGTACTGCGGGTGGATCAGCTCGTACCACCTGGATCAGTTTTCGATCAGCGGTGACTAATAGCACCACATCAGGACGCCCAAAGTACCAAGCAAATCCTATTGGCATTCCAAATGGCATTCCAGCTAAAAAAATCAACCGATATTATTTTTTAAAATCAATATCTTGCGCTTCCTGTTCAGATTACCCCGGCGGACTGAACCAAGCCACCAAGGTCGTGAGTCACTCTTCAGCAAAGTAATCGCTGTCGAGCTGCTTCACCTCGTACACCTGCTTAACGCTCACGCCTAGGTTGCACTCGACCATCAACCGCGCGAGCTCGACACCGTCGATCAGTACCACTTTGATATCCAGGCCTAGTGCCGCCTCGCGAGCGCCTGCGGAAAACTCCGACGTAGTGATGAATACGCCCTTGCGTGCCCGCTGCCGAGTCAGCGCGCCGATGAACTTGTCGATTTCGGGACGATGCACCGTATTGGTCCAGCGCTTGGCTTGCAGGTAGATCACATCCAGGCCGAGCTTGTCCTCCTTGATGATGCCGTCGATTCCGTCATCGTTGGTGGACTGGGTTGCCTTGCCTGCCTCCTTGCGCGAGCCGCCATAGCCCATGGCCAACATCAGATCTACCACCAGTTGCTCGAAAAACCCTGGCGTGGCCGCCTTGACCTGCGCCAACAGCTCATCGGCCAGTGATTGCACCAGTGCCTGATGAGCCTCGGCCAATTGCTCATCCGGTGTGGTCTCGGCAGCCTCGACATCAAGCACTCCAAGCACATCAACGGTCTGCGGTTTAGCGGTATGGAAGTCGGCAAACTCCGGAAACTGCTTCAGCCAGGCAACGGTAATGCGCTCCGGACCGTTGGCCAGTGCTTCCCGACCACGGGCAGTGATCTGCACCAAGCCCTTGCTCGGAATAGTCAGCAGACCGGCCTTGTTCAGGTAGGTCCTGGCCCAGCCCACTCGGTTGTTGATCACCGTTTGTTGCCCCGACGGCAGCCGCTCTTTGCGCTCTTCCTCGGTTAACTGGAATACCTCAGCGATGCTTTCGCGCAACACGCTGAGCGGAATTGCTACACCGTCTCGAACCGCCTCCAGCACCGGACGCATGACGCTTTGAAAATCCGGAATCGACATCCTGGTTCCTTCTCCATAATCGCAATTCAGCCCGCTGAAAAACCATCAGAGCCCGCGCATTGCCTGCTCATCAACGCCGCTCACCCCTGTAGTAAGGCAAGGTGGTATCCGCCTGTTCTACATATGCTGCTAGGTCACTGACGAGTTGCGTCAGCTTATCTGGCCCCCAGACGAAACCCCGCTGATAGCTGTCCAATGCCAGCGGCCAATCGCTTGGGCGAAAGACAGAGTACTGCCCCATACAAGCGAACTCGGCTTGGCGTGTAGAAATTTCGGGATCAATTTTCGTCCCAACGCTTACGCAGCGTCCTGATCAGCGCGTTTCCTCGCAAGGCGCGGCCGTCTGGCCCACAGAGTGCGACAGAACCTTCCGGTAATCCGAAGACGTCTTCGATCCTTGCCCGGATGGTGCTCACTTTCGCATCGGAACGCGCGGCCCGATAGCGAGCCGCCTTCCGGTTTCCAATAACGACCGTTGAGTCTTCTTCTTGGTCATCCGAAGCCTCCAGGTCCTCGGTATCCCAGGTCTCTTCCGCTTCATCTTCCTCAATCAGCTCGCCATCGTCGTCGGCCTCTTCAGCCCCGTCGACCTCAGCGGTCAGGTCAGCCAGCGTCTGGGCATGGGAGTACCATGTGCTGGCATCCTCTTGTTCCCACACTAAGCCATCCTGGACATGGAAGGTGCGCAGGGCTGCGGAAGACGGAACGTAATCACTGAATCGCGACTTCACGGCCGGCAAACGTTCAAAGCCAGCCCCCAAGGCACGCAGCACTTTTTCTGGACCTGCAACCAGCAAAAATTCAGACCAGCACGGCTCGCGGAAGTTGACGCTGACAGTACCGTACATATAGAGAGTCGCCCGCAGTGAAGCATCCTGCTCAGCCAATTGGGTGAGTACCTGCATCACCGTGCGGTAGATGCTGAAACCTGCGTCCTCGATGGACTGCGAATCGACCTCGACTGTGGGTAGGGGCGATTTACTGTTGACGAACGCGAGCTCCGTCACCGATTTCTTGATCATTGCCTTCATTCCTTGAGCGGGACCTTGGGTTGGCATTACGAGCTGATGTATCAAGTTTGCAAACATCGGGATGAGCGCATAGCGCAGTGAGAGCCATGCCAAGCGGAAACCACATGCTTGAAAAGGCATAATGCCACCACTGCATGATAAGACTCTACAATCCTCGCTCCAGCGCAGCTTCATTCATGGCGGGACCACCAGCAGCAGCCTCAATCGGAATCGACTGCGGACTGCGCCAACCAGCCTCCTCCTTACTTCTCGTCTTTACGAATCTCGGATGGGCCTAGGGATGGGAATTGCCGATTCTTCACCTAAACCCATGGCAGGGGAACGTCCAAGCTTGCTTCCGGAATGCAGCGATTGGTTTCTCGAGATGTCCAGCGCCTATCGGACACTCTTAACATAGGCACCTTCTAATGAGCTGTCGCCCACGAAATCATCTGAATAGTCGCCTTGCTCAAGGCCGATGAATGACTTGATCACTGGCGCATCCGGTGTAACGCATAGTGCCTGCTTGCCACCAATCGAAACCCATTCGCCAGCACAGTCAGGCACGATGAGAAAGCTTCTTTCCAGGGCTGGCTTACACTCGTCACCGATGACTACCAACGCACCTGCCTCGACCTTGTTGAATACCACAGTGTCGGTGGACAATCGCGCCATCAACCACTCGCACTCCTTGATACTGCCCTCAAGTTTGATCGAGCGAATCTTCTGGGCTGTGGCCAGGTACTGGGCTTCTTCCTTGAACGTATCGTAGCGGCTTTGCATCGCCCCGATATGCGAGTTCGCTTCGCTTTGTGAATCCCGCACAGACTCCTGCGCTGCTTCGAGCATATCTAGCAGCTTTTGCTTGATGCCCTGGAAAGCCGCTAGTTTTTCCTTATTGATACTCACGCAAAATCACTCCACTACGATCGGGAAACTGATAACCCTTTCCTTGCTTCAGGCACCACGATGAAACAGTGTCAGGAAATCCACAGTTGAAGTTGCAGCGGCCTTCGAGCACCAGGCGCAACGGGGTCGATGAAATACTGCTTCGCAACTCCTGGGCCCAAGGTTGCTGCTCGGCGATGACAAATGTGTCATTTTCATAAGTGCTATACGCCAGGTCCTGGCGCAAATAGCACAACGACGACTTCCCTTCCGGGAACACCCTGAAGTAGTCCCCATAGCCCTCAAGGCAGTTCGATTTTTTTGTGCACAAATCGCACACATCGTTGCTTTTTCTGGCCGTCGATTTCAGCTTGTATTCGACCAGTCCTTGCCGGGGTGTCAGGTACCTGACCCTGGAACGGCCGCGTTGCAGGCCATCATCCTGAATCAGTTTCAAATAGCCTAACGCTACTGACTTCTCAAGCGCTTCCTCCGGAGTAATGTAGTACCGGTCGTACTCAGCCGCTGACTCTTCTGTCCAGTACAGGTCCAGTAATTTCAGTCTCAACTGGTGTTGGTCAATAAATGCCAGCTGATCGGGGAGGTCCGTGGTATGCCCCCTCATCAACACCCTGTTCAGTGACATAGGTAAGGAACAATCAATCGCGGCCCGGATGCCCTCGATCAGCTTCTCAAGGTTTCCGCCTCCCGTTACCCTGCGATAGATATCTGGCGACATGGAGTGCCAGCTCAACCGCAAAAGGTCCAGACCCGCCTCTTTGAGCTCTTGCGCCTGCCGTGCAAGCAAGCTGCCGTTGCTGGTCATCGACACACGAAATCCCATCGCTTTAAGCTCTGCTACTACATGGCCAATACGCACGTTACCTTCACGCCAGAGCAGTGGCTCAAGCGCCGCCACCTCCACTTGCATCAGTCCGGCGTTTTCCTTCCACCACTGCGCGACGCTGATAATCTGTGCAAGGCTAAGCCGGTTCATAGCACAAGTCCTGACAAAATGAGGTCGCACACCTGTTCTGGCGTTCTGTTGCTGGTATCGACTTGGACAAGGTCCTGCATGGCATGAAAGCGTCGACGGGCTTTGTCCAACAAGGTGAGGTTATGGTCAGTAACAGAAACAACGCCGGTTTGATGCTCTCGCCGAGCAATGCGCTCACGGGAAACTTCGCGGCTAACTGTCAGCAAAATTGAGTGATCGGGCCGGGCCAGCGAGGGAAAGCATTCAGGAATATCGACAGGTAGCGGCTTTGCCTCAGGCCACTGGTAAGCGATGGTGGAGTGAATATACCGATCACAGATAACCGGCCCTCTCTCCAGCAATGCGTTAATTTCAACCTGTTGTGCTTCCAGCGAGTGCAGATAGAAAGCGTATTTTTCTTCAGTGCTACCCTGGCGCTCAACACGCTGGCGCTCAGTTGAAAATCGCTCGTCTGGTGTTTTGATGCACACGGCGCCAAGGCGATTTGCGAGCATGCGCACAACGGTTGATTTGCCGGCTCCATCGATGCCCTCGATGGTAACGAAGAGGTGCTTCATGTGGATTATTGACTGCCTTGTCTAGCAACTGGAAAGCATCAGGGCCAGCCCTCAAGACCGGCCACTGCCTGCTCTTTCAGTAGAAGTAATTGGATTCCGCCTTTTTATCGAGACCGACCACAATGCTCTGGTCAATTCGACAGGCCGTCGGCGCGTCATTCGGCCCCCAGTGCCGACAGTAATAACGACCGTCGTTAACCGCCTCGCCCTCTTCGGTGAATACTTCGATCACGGCATTCCATAGTGATACCCGCGGCGCCTCACTGGTGGGGTCCAGGCACAGCAAATGAGTGATCTGCAACTCATCGTCATCATTGGCCTTATACCCCTGATAGCCGATAACCAGCAGCCAATGTCCCGCCTGCCCGCAGTACCATTCGACACCCACGATCGGGATTTTTCGGTTATCGACAGCATCCGCAATGTTGCGAATGGTTGTTTTACGTCGTGGGGCGACATCAAGCACGGTGGTCACGACACCCACATGCTTGAACACATCCACCAGCCAGCTCACATCAAAGCCGTCGGTACCTTCTGTAGCCAAGGCACCAAAGGCCATCAAGTTTTCGCGAAAGCGGCCAAGGCGCGTGCGCCCATCGAAACTGTCGAGTGATCGCGCCTGGTCTCGGGACATGACACCCAGTGCAATCAAGGTCATCACGACACAATAAGGACCACAGGCGCCGTCCATTTCCCCTTGGCGCAGGTGGACATAGTCGTGTGCGTGAGGATGCGCACAGGTCACCGGGCCACTGGGCGAGACAGACAACCATGGGCTTACGAACATTTGATTCATACAGCATCATTCCTTTGCCGAGACACTACAGCCGCCCAGTACGTGCGGCCGCACCATAAAACACAGGGGCTGGCGGCACTATGCACCCGCCGCCCGTACTCAGAACTCCACCGCCCGCAAGGTACGTGTCAACTCGCGCCAGTAACTGCAGTCTTTCTCAAGCTGGCTGGCAGCGCTTTGCAGGGCCACACGGCTCTGTTCATACGGCTTTCTCTGATCAATGAAGAGCTGGTCAATCAACTCGCCGGCACTCTGAACCAAGGCATTTTCCAACTCGGCACCGGTCTCTTCGATCCATTGGATACGCTGGAGGGCACGGCTATGATTGCGCTCGTTCTCTTTTTCTTCGCTGCGCGCCGCAAGAAAAATTTCTGCAACCGCAAACACCAGCTGCACCACAGGCGCCGCGCGTCCCGCCCACTTTTGCAATGTCGACAGCCAACGGCCTTTCAACAGTGGAATCTTCAGCTTGCGCCCCAGAACAAGCAGCGAAGTCAGGTGATCCTGGTTGATACCTTTGAGCTGGGTGAATACTGGCCCGGACAACTTGTCCAATAGCTCGCTTTCTTCGGCGTTAGCGTAAAGCTTGGGATCTACCCCGGCATCGAGCAGCAAGTCGTCGATCTGCGCTTTGCGCATCATATGCAGTTCGCTTTCGAGCCATTGCTGCAGCTTCTCGGCAATGCCCTGGGCCAGAACTTCCAGCGCCCGCGTCAGCGAAGCAGAGTCACCACTCTGATCAAGAGCACGCTCGATCGTCGGCCGTGCTGCCAGAATCTCGCGACGGACCAGATTCCTGGCGCTGTTTTTCAGCTGTTGCTGCTGACGTGCCATGTGCTCCAACTGTGCATCGATCGCGCCCAATTGCTGTGCCGGGGGCATTTCGCGTTCAAGTTGAACGGAGACCGGCGTGAGCAGTGCCCGCTCAATCATCGTGCAGGTTTGCTCAAGCAACTGCTCTTCGCCGTCAAAGCGCTGCAGCCACTGTTTGAAGCGAGCGATGAAGACATCGTAGCCCGAATGCTCAAGCAGCTTCGCTTTGCCCTCAAGGCGTCCGCGATTGGCCGACCTGACGTTCATCAGAATCACCGGCAACTGTTCGACCCATGCCTCATCCAGAGCATGGGTTCGCGCATAGTTGAGCAAGGTGCGCGAGAAGCTGGCCTGAATCCGCTCAATGACAGCAGGGTCGCTGTCTTCATAATTGAGCACGATGAACAACGGACGGCGCTGGGAAAGCAGCGTGAAAATACGTTCAACGATGTTCTGCGCATCCTGATCTTCCTGGCGCAGAACGAACAGAATCAAGTTGGCGCGCTTCAGTTGCTCAGTGCTGATTTCGTCATGCTCAATCGGCGCATTGATCCCCGGTGTGTCGAGCAACACATGCCCGTCCCAGTCGAAGTGATGCACGGTGTCGGTGGTGGGAATATCACCCACCACCGCACGCTCTTCACCCAGCAAGGTATTGATCAGCGTGCTTTTGCCAGCGTTGTAGGCACCGAACAACATGACGTGCACTTTACGCTCGTCAATCTGTTCGATCAGTTGATCGATACGCGTAGGCGCATCCTGCAGGTAGCGCGAAGCGATGCTACAGGAACTGGCAATCAGCGTTTTGTATTGCTCAAAGGGGTTCATCGGGCAACGCCCTCCTTCAAACATTTCAGTTCCTGCTCACTGCTCGCAATGATGTCGAACAGGCGCATGGCCTCGACGTCCACCAGGTCGATCGACTCGATGCAGGTGTCTACTGCAGCACCAACGGCCTTGGGCAAACGCGCGCGCAAGTCGGCTTCGAGTTTGCCATGCAAGCGCGCATAGCTGACTCCGACCACTTGCCGGACCATCTGCGTTTCGACCATGTAGTTACCGGCAGCGCCACCGAGCAGCCCACCCAGAAGCCCGCCGGCGATTGCACCAATCGGCCCGCCGAGCGCAGTGCCGATTGCGGTACCGATCGCCGTGCCAGTGGCTGTCGCCGCCGCTTGCTTACCTCGCCCGGTAACCAACTCGACATCAACACCCAGATCTTCGAAACTGCCGATGTCATCACTGGACATGTCGACCAGCACACCTTTGAGCTCGCTGACGTAGTCTTTCAACTCACGCGTCAGGTAATGCTCGATGGTGCTCTGGCACAGCGCATTGACATCCTTTGTCAGCGCTTGAACATCTTGCGTGGACTTGTGCGTTTCCAGCAGGTCAGGGAGTTTGAGCAGCACATCGGCAAGCACCGCCGAAGCGATTTGATCGCTACGTACTTTGAGGCCCTGAACCGCCTTACGAGTGGCGTCTCGCAGTTCGTCCAGTCTGGGCAGCACGGTACTGCGCAAACTGCTCAGCACGTTGTTCTCAAGGTGGCTAACCATGAGCTGCGTGGCTTTGCTTTCCTTGTAAACGCGGGCCTCCTGGGCAATCACCTGCAACTGAGCGAACAACCGCTCAAAACCAGCCGCCTGCAGGCAATCGTCCTGCTCTGCATTCTTACGGGCATAACGGACCGACACAGACACCACAGGTTTAAGCAGCGCCTCATCGAGGTCGGACGCGCGCAGCTGTTGTGCAGCACGTTTCCACACATCGCCTTCCTGCAGTGAACGATTGGCCGTCGTCTTGTTGCACAGCACCTTGATCAGCGCGTCCTGCCCGAGAACCTCATCCTCGTTATAAAAGTCACTTTTGGTGATGATCGGCAGCAGGGGTTTATTGCGCTTGAGTTCCCCCTCCAGCTCCGCCAACTCCTGCACCTGACCTGGCGCAGTGGAACTGCTCAACCACAGCACGGCATCGGCGCTGTCGGTGTAACGCTTGGTCAGTTCACCATTTACACCTGTCACCGAAAGCAATCCGGGTGTGTCGATGAGAATCAGCTTTTGCCCCAGGCGGATGCCCTGGATCTGCGAGGTGGTTTCTGTCTCACCTTCAGCAAAGGGCTCATCGCGCTCGACGATCGCGTTGTCGGCCAGATGAAAGTACTGCACCGCCTCTCCATTGGCAGCGAAGCGTTCGGCGACAAAGTTGCAGAACGAACTCTTACCGGCATTGACCTTGCCAAACACCAGGATCACAGCTTTGTCGCCAAACGTTTCGGCAAGCTGTGCCGAAGGCTGATTACGCGCCCAGGTGCGTCCCCAGTCCTCGATACACAACCGCACAACTTCGCGTACACCTTCGGCCTGGCGCGCCAGGTGACCGTCACGGTTCAACTTGCCCAGCGAGGGCTGGGCGCTCAACGCGCGGGTCAGATGAGATTGCCAATCCTTCAGTTTGCTTTCGTCGGCTTCCACCCGCTGGGTCAAATACTCGAACCCTTTGAGCGCCTCGATAAATGCTTTTTCCTGCATACACGATCCTGTGCTGGTTCAGACTGCCCCAGGCAGCGAACTCATCGTCAAAAACAGTGTGACTACTGCCCCGCTTCACACCGGAGGCAATCGAGCAATCAGCCTATTGGCAGGCTATTGAGAAACGTCTTGGCTTCGTTCCTCTCGGCGATATGCCGCTCCAGTACTTTGATTTCCGCATCAATCTCGCGTACGGGTGCATTACGCAAGAACGCTTTTTTCAGCGACTCAGTGGGAAATTTTGTCGGTTGGCTGACCATTGTCTGAACCAGACCTTGAAGCTGCTTCGTATCAACTTCAATTCCATGCCCCTGGAGGAAGGCCTTCAGTTGGCGCTCGGCCGCTTCTTTGTTGGCTTGAAGTTTGGCGTTGCGTGCCTTCTCAGCAGCTTCTCGCTCGTAGTCGCGAGAAGACCCCGAAGAAGAAGACGATGACGCCGAGGAGTCCGAACTGCTGGATACCGCCGCTGCGACTGCCGCGACAGCTGCACCGGCTAACAAGATAAAAGGAAGCATGGCTCAGGCCCTATTGAGTTGTTTATGGAGCTTGCTGTGCAGGTTTTGGTACTCGGTGACAAAATTTGCCAGCAGCGCTTGCCGTTTGGCCTGCTGATGTAAAAGTCGCGCCTGCAAGTTGGTCAGCCCCTGATCGATCAGGCCTTCAAGGCTTTCCCCCAGAGCCAGCACTTCGTCCTTACGCGTTTGCTCGACATAAGCCAGAGCTGATTGCACAGCCTGGCGCAGCTCGTTGATGCCGCTTTTTTTGATTTTCAGCACGCTTGCGCTCTCCAGGCCTTGACGATAACGATGGGCAGACACCGGAATGATTGGCAACTTCGGTGCTTGCTGCTTCATCAGCGCCTGAACATTCGCCAAGGTCTGCTCTTCGACCTGCTCGATCTGGGTCAGAACAATCAAGGTCTGACGCCCACTCTTGAACGCGTCCTGCTGCAAGGTATCGATCATGTCGCATTCGCTCTGGTCGAGTTCGCCCTCTCGCACACAGTGCACAAACAGGCGGATATCCGATTGCTGCCAAGCGCCAGTCATCGCCGCTTGATCATCGTTGCGGGCAACGTCGGCATCCAGTCCGGGGGTGTCCAACCACCGCACGCCCTGATACTCGAAGTCGCTTAGCGCTATCGTTTCCCGGGCATCGGACACAGCAAATTGCTCGCACTCGACCAATGCGTTGAGCAAGGAGCTCTTGCCATGGTTGTACTTGCCGATTACGGACACCACCGGCAGTCGCGCTTTGGCTAATAGGTATTGCAAACGGTTGATCTGATCAGTCTGCTCGGGCAGCACCGCATTGATTGCTTCGAACCCCATAACCCCCCTCTCCCTGAATGATGTCATTATGCCAACACTGGCCGTAGCAAGGTACTCGCCCAACGCTGCATTGTCGGACTTGCACATCTAAAGTCGGCCTGCCGGAAACAGCCCGGTCAAGCGCGCGCCAAGACTGTCGGCGGTGTACGCTTGATCAAGCGTGTTTGCGCATGGGTCAGTGATACACGCAGGGCTGTGCCCCTTTCGACATGCTTACTCCTCTACCCACAGGACAATAGCAACTTGCCACTGCGGGGGTGAGCGAACAGTAAGCGAGCGTGCGCAAAGGTTCCAGGGGTGTGCAGACATACAGGTCAACTTTTAGTAGGGATCAGTGCTTCAGGCGCCGGGTTTAAGCAGACTTTCCAGGCGACTGATCCTGTCACTCAAAGCTATATGACCAATAAGTTTACACATCTACCCCGGCGCACGGATTAGAAAATACCAAACAGCTTCGACTTGACGAGCAGACTAGACGGAACCAGACAGCTGGCAAAGAAGTTGTCTTGCTCCGCATACTTGTCGAACAAGCGGGTGAGCTCGATATTGACCCGATCAAAGCCTTCATCGAGCCAGCCGATCAAGGTCGATTTCAGGGTCAGGATTATTTTTGCCGCCTCAAACAGTGCTCCAACCTTGCGCACCAGACTATCTGATTCAAACCCGCCTTCGATCTCTTTGAAACGCCCTTCCATCTCGCTCTGAAAGTCGTCGAATACTCGAGTGACTGCGCTTTCCAGCTCATCGCTGGTCTCCCAGTCACCCACGAAGCCAAAGGACGAGAGGTAGTCATCGAAGCTTCGTAAATCGGAAAACACGTCATCAAAGTCGGGGAGCTCGATTTCTCTGTCCAAATCGAGGTCAGCGATTTTGAACAGGCTCAGATCCGCCTTTTCAATCTTGCTAACCATAGTATTGCGCATTTCCATGAGCACACGTTTGAAGTTCAAGCAGCTCATTGCCGCCAGACGCTTGCTCAGGAAGGCGTGAGATTGCTCCAGATACAGTGAAAGCACTTCTTCCCGCCCAAAGGCCTGCGTCGACTGGCCGCCGCGCTTGCGCACCGACACCGAACACAGTGGAGTCACAGATACACCCGGGCACAGCTTGTGAATTTCTCGCGTCAGTGCCTCGACTTTATCTCCCGCCACATCGGCATTGGTCAGGACGACTTGCAGGGGAATTCGAGCATCCTGGCCGATGCGCTTGATCAGGTTGAGATCAACCGGCTCCAGGCGTGCTGAGCTGGCGTTGATGACATAGAAAGCGCCATGTATCCAAGTTTCCGGCTCCATGGGGCGTTCGCGCCGCTGCTGCATGAAGCGGTCGAACTGGTCTAGCCAGCGTCCGTAGTTGTCGGCCTCCAGCCCAACACTGTCGAACACATTCAACAGGTGCCCTTGGTGAGCAAAAGTGTGCGACTGGAAGTTTTTTTCCCAGGTGGTAACAGGCTTACCACTTCCGGTTTCAAACAGACCGGGCTTGTCGAACAGATAATTGCAGAAGCTGCTTTTTCCTACGCCGCTTTTGCCCAACACGATGAGATTGATCGCGAACTGATCCATGCGCTTCGGAACCTTGAACATCTGTAATAGGAGGAAGTCCTGGGAGAAGGCGCAACGGCTTGCCACTCACCAGGCCCTTCAGCATGCACCAATAAGCATCAGGCTTTGTTGGCCTTCCACTTGGTCAGTCCGGTATTGAAAGCCTGCATGAACAGTTCACTGGAAAGTAACTTGGTCCAATCCGGCGACTTGCCAGTTTTCAGGTAGCCATCGATGGCGCGTTCATACACCTCGACCAGGGCCAGCCCCAGTCCGCCGGTGATTGCCCCCGCCACACCAGCGTTGATTATTTGCCCCAACATCGGGATGAACTTGGTCAGGCTGGCTGCCAGCTGGCGCCCCATCAAACTCAAGATCTGCCCCTTGAGCATACTGACGGCTATTTCGCCCATCGAGTCGAAGCCATAGAGCTTGGCCAGGGAGGCGGCCATGGCGATCTGCTGCGGCACAATGAGCAGCGCATCTGACATCGGCACCGGATTGAGGCCGGCACTGGCAGCGGTAGTAGCGCTATAAGTCATGATGATGGTCATGGCTTCGCTACGCTTGGCGGGTAGCGAAGCAATCTGCGCAGCCACAAACGACTGACGCAGCGCATCATCCTTCAGCGAGCGGCTCGACCAGGTGATCAGATGTTCAAGTTCTAGTTTCAGCTCTGGGTCATGGGTGGGATTGTTGGCACAGGTCTCGAACACCTCGCAGTTCACACCGTTTTCGCGCAGGACTTTGCGAAATGCCTGAGAGGTCTTACCGTTACCCTGATCATCGATTGGCTCAGCATCGCATTGGGTAAGGACCACAGCCACCGGAATATCCAGCTCACCCGTGATCAACCGTAGGTTGTCCAGGTCAAAATCAGTAATGCGATGGTTGGCGACCGACAGGCAGTACCAGATGAGGTGGATCTGTTCATTCAGCGCTTGGTGTTTGCGCTGTTTGATCTCAGGAATGATTTTATCCCGAAAGTTGCCTGCCGAAGCTTTGCCTTCGGTCACTTCATAGCCTTCGGTATCGAAGATGACTAACGGTACATTGGGATCCTCATAGCGATCACAGCCATGGGTGATCGGCTTTCCGGTGCCTACTTTGGCAATCGTTTTACCAAAAATATGATTGATCAGACTGCTTTTACCCACCCCAGTGCCGCCGACAATCATCAGGTTCGGTCGTTTAACCTGAGCCATTTCATGGTCAAACTGCTCTTCAAATCGCGTTTCCATACTTGCCATAACTTTCGTCTCCGTCACTCAACCTAGAACGCGCGAACCTGCTGCGCACTGCAGCGGCATACGCTATATGCGTATCGACATGTTGCCGACAATGCCATATTGCCATTACTCACAAAAGCTGCATCATCCACTTCTGCCGCAACGCCCTAAAATCTCCGTCGCACAAAAAAATTCGCAGCAGCAGCCTCGAGCCGCCCCGCCGCTCGCATTCTCAACGCGGTGCTACCGCACCTCGGGCAGACAACAAACCATTCACCCGGCCTCAATGCATCGCTACGCGAGGCGATGGTCTTCTTCCAATTGCAGTCTTCACACACCAGCGTGAAAGGCTTTGGTGTTATCGGCATGAATGCCTACTCCTGTAGAGCGTTGCCATGAATTACTCCGAAATCGGTACCAACGCCTGCAGCAACTCTAACTTGCGCTGCAGCTGGGCGATGTGCTCCTGGTCAGCACGCCGTGCCGACCGCAGCTCACGGTTCTCCATCTCCCAGATCCGCGCCCAACGCGCGTTGTGGCGGCATGCCAGCGCTATCTGCCAGAGCTCGCGCAACTTCATGTACTGCAACAGGAGCACCGCCAGGATCACCCCGATCAACACCAACGCCCCTGTCGAAACCACTTCAGACATAGTCATGTCCACTTCCTTTCCTGGCTTCAAATTATTTCGAAGACAGAGACAAGATATGTAGTGATTTACGACAGGTCTAGAATGTAGACTTATACAGGTAAAGTAATCGCGCACATGGAGCGGGTATGAAACGCAAGCAATCCATCGAGCAGGTCCGCTGGGACCTGGCACTTCGCTATCGTTTGATCGAGACCGTTGCCTGGTGGGAAGGCCGGCTGACCACGGGCCACCTGATACAGAGCTTTGGTATCAGTCGCCAGCAGGCCTCCAAGGACATCAATACCTACATCACCGAGCATGCGCCCAAAAACTTGACATATGACAAGCAGCTCAAGGGCTACGTACCGAGCAAGCACTTCAAGCCGTTGTTCATCGACGACAGTGCCAGCGCTTATCTGCACCTGCTTTATCAGAACAATGAACGTGCACCACACATCGACGGGCTGGCATTGGCCTATGCGCACACCCGGGTATTGGAAGTCCCTGATCGCCCGATCCGGCCGGAAGTCCTGCGCCCCTTGCTCAAGGCCTGTCGCGAAGGCCTGCGGCTGGAAACCGAGTACGTGTCGTTTAACACTCCGAACGTAGAGGTGCGCCTGATTGCTCCGCACACGCTGGTCTACACCGGCATGCGCTGGCACGTGAGGGCGTATTGCGAGAAGAACGGCCAGTATCGGGATTTCGTGCTCAGCCGCCTGCGAGGCCAGCCGGATTTGCTCGACCAATCGCCGAACACACGCGAAGAGGATGAAGACTGGAATGTCGAGGTACCGGTCATATTCGAGCCTGATGGGCGATTGAACGCGGCGCAGAAGGCGATCATCGAGACCGACTTCGGCATGACGCAGGGGCAACTGGTAGTGCCTAGCCGAAGGGCACTGGTGAAGTATGTGCTGCAGCGTTACCAAATCGACCACCGTAACCTCGCGGTTCTCCCTGAGGCGCAGCAACTGGTAGTGAGCAATCTCAAGGAACTGAAGCCCTGGCTGTTGAATGACTAATCTTTGAAACTCGCGACGAGGGGCTTGGAGCCCCGCGTCGCTGGCCGGGAAATTCTCACTCAGTTGCGCCAGTGGCCGCTCATCGTGGCGAGCATCTGCTGCCAGGTACGTGCCGCCTGCAGATAGTTGTCGATTTCTCCGATAAGAAGCCGCGCCGCAATATCGTGATGCCCCGCCAGAATGGCCACGTTTCGGGCCGTATGCCCTTCGTTGTTCTTCGCATTCAGATCGAGGCAGTACTTGCTGAAGTGCTTGGCAAAATAGTTCGCCGCCTTGCTATGCCCGTTCGCGGCTAGCCAATGCAGTGGCGTATTACCCGCCGCGTCACGGTCGTTCAGACTACGGCCTTGCTGATAACGCCTAACAAGCGTTTTTATGATGCCTTGCCTGCCCGGCAAACGGGCAAAGTTGTCCGGGCTCAGGAAGCTGCCAAGGCCTTTCCAGTCCAGCAGCTCCTTGTCCCCTTCTGCACCCAGCGCCTCCAACCGCTCAATCCAGGCAGTTCGGCCAAGCTGGTAGGCGATGTCCAGTGGCGTGCTCTCGGCGCCGTCGCGGTCATTCATCGCCGCAGCCGCAAGGGACCGCAGGTGCGCCAGATCATCGAGCAACACGGCGACATGCCAGCCTCCAATTTCAAGCGCGGGCAGATCGTCGACGCTGAAACGCGAGATTTTCAATGTCTCATCTAGCACGGCAAGCAAGGCAGGTGGATAGCTCATGCCCCAACTCCTCACGACCCTTATTCACACGCAGAGGGCAGGCCTTGCTGTTGTCCGTACCGCGTTGCCATGCACAAGCCATTGACCAGGCTCATGTCCTTTGGTGTCTGGCAGCGAATCGCCGTAAGCCCTGGACTGGCAACGATGCAAGCCAACGACTTGGCGCGGCTGACAGCAACATTCAAACGGTTTTTCGAGTAAAGGAACCCAATGTCTCTGGGCAGGTAGTCTTCATTCGATGTGGTCATCGAGACAATTACAATTTCAGCCTCCTGTCCTTGAAACTTGTCCACAGTACCAACGCGAGCTCCCGCAGGCAGCATTTGTTTCAACAGCTGTACCTGCAAGTTATAAGGCGCCACCACCAAGATATTTTCGAGGGAAATCGCGTGTTTCTCAGCGTTCTTATCCTCGTACCACTGGCGCAGAAAGTACATGTACAACGCCTTGATGTACGCAGCCTCTTCATCGGAGCTCTGGCCGTTGCCGTCATGCTCTACTGGGCAGAACATCAGCCCGCTTGCCGGTATTTCTGGCCGCTGCCCATCAAGGTGCAATACTTGCCGCTCGGTACCCGGCGCGGACGAAAGTTGCCCTTCGTATACAGCATCGGAAATGAACGAACAAACCTGTGGATGCATCCGCCAGGTCTGCGCCAGGAACACACCTCGGTCGGGTCCAATGGCAGGTGTGCCGTCCAGCAGGTAGTCGAGGGCGGAGTCACCGGAGCGGCCCGGATGCACACCTTGCACAGGCTGCGACAACTGCATCTGGTCACCCATCAGCACGATGTTACGTGCCGCCATGCCCATGGTGACCAGGTTCGCCACACTCACCTGGCCTGCTTCATCAATGAATAGATAATCCAACTGTTCGGTGAAGCTCGCATCGGCAAACAACCAGGCAGTGCCGGCAGTCAGGTCGATAGCCGGGCCCCAGTTGTCGAGTAACTCCGTTTTGTCCTCGATAGAGCGGATGCAACGGCCATTGAATTCCGTGCCCTCGCCTTCCGATGATTTTTTCAGTCCCTTGAAGGTAACGCCCTCCACCTGTGCACGCGCCTCGACTGCTGCCAAAAGGTTATTGATGGCATAGTGCGAATTGGAGGTTACCCCGATGCGCTTGCCGGCTTTGAGCAAGTCAACAATCACGTGTGAGCCGGTGTAGGTCTTCCCGGCCCCTGGCGGCCCCTGAATGAATAGCACACTGTTCTCGAGGTTACGTACCACCTGCTTGATGCCATCGGTCGTTGCCAAGTGCGGATCAAGCAAAGGCGCACCCGGCTCGATACCTTTCACCCGTGGTGCGCGTCGATGAAGAAAGTCCATCACCGCCTGAAATCGTTGCTCACCGGACAATACGCTGTCGGCATAGCGAAACAACGCCTCGCGCAGCATGCCTGACGGGATCGGCCTGCCGGGGATCATGTCAAAGGCTTCCGGTGGCGCCTTTTTCGCGGTGGCCTTGAATGTCGCGAGGCATGCGTCATTATCCAGGCTGACCAGGTGCACACTGGCCAACGATTCAGGGATGACACCTTTTGAGCCGGAGCGCATCTTGCTTTCCTGAGGCTCGAAACTGTATTCGAACAGGAACGAATTCTTGATCGGTACCGGCGGTGTTTTTGTGCGCTGCAAACCGGCGAGGCTCTCGATATCGTCCAGCAACTCCTCGGTAGTCATGTCCTGGCGGCTGAACAACTGCCACCACACCGGCTTTTCCGCCCTGCGGTAGAAGTCGAGTAGCTGGAAGGTCAATACCCGGACCTGATCCTCGTCGCTCAGGACGCAATCGTCGGACGGCAAGCCCGCAAGCAATCGGTCACGGTATTTTGCCAGCCGAACCTCGATCTCCTTTTGCTCCGCTACGGCTTTCTCGCCTTCGGCTTGCAACACGACAGGAACCCCTGCGCGCAATGGACTAATGCTCGCAAGCCAGTTGCGTAACAGGTACGTAGAGAGCACATCGTCTTCGTTGTAGCGCTCGATCTGCTCAAGCAATGCTGGGTCACCAGTCTCTTTCCAGCGCTCATAGAACACGATGCTCGCACCGGCATTGGTAACGTCGCCGTCACGCTTTGCCATGTAGAAGTGTTCGATGTTCTTGATCGAGTAGCTGGGTTCCGACACGCGGATCGCTTCGCGCACCACCTTGTAAAGATCGATCAGTTTGCCATTGCGCAGCAGCCAATCCACTTGCGCCTCGCGAGTGCCGTGCTGGCTCATCAGGCGCTTGATGGCCGTTTCTTCATAGCTGGCATAGTGGTAGACATGCGCATTCGGGTAACGCTCAAGGTGCGCGATGATCCAGTCGATGAACTGCTCGAATGCAATCTTTTCTTCGTCCCGGCTGTGCGCCCAAAAAGCTTTGAAAGTTTGCTCACCGCCTTCGTCTATATACAGGCCGAAGAGGTACTCCAGGCCGCCCTCCTCCAGAGGATTACCTTCCATATCGAAGAACAGATCACCTTCGACCGCAGGAGGCATGCGGCCAAAGCCACGCCGTTGCCCCATGACCGGCAACAGCTCGTACAGAGGGGTATCGCTGGAGCGCCCCTGAAACTGCAGGCGCGCCTGGTGACGTAGCTTGTTCAGCGACTCCACTTGCAGCTTATGGATACGCAAGTCATCGCCACTGGCTGCCAACTGTTCCAGGGTGGTCACACCGCCAACCTGCAACTTCTTGATTTGCGAGCGGCTGATACCGGCGACTGCCGAAAGATGATCATCCTGCAGGCGTTGTTCAGTACAGCGATCACGCCACCCACAAAAACCACAATGCCCACACGGATCCGGGTAGGTGAGCCATGGCCCCTCAGTGTTCACGAACGCACTGAATCGCTGCAGCACCTGCTCTAGGTAATCCGCGTAGTCAGCAACCCGATAGGCCTGCTCGGTACGCGTAGCATCACCCAGCACGATGTACATGAACTGAGGCTGTACGCCCTGAATCGCAATCAGCATCCGCGAATAAAGCGCAACCTGCACCAGAAACTTGGCCTTTGCACTCTTGGCCAACTTGGTGTCGATCACTTCATAGCTGTGGCCCCCCAACGCCGACGGCCGTGGTACTTTGCGCAGGAAGTCGGCATGCCCGATAAAGGCGCCTTCCTGAAGCGACGCCTGGAATATGATGTCCGCGCCGGCGCGCATGGCCTCAATGGTCAGTTCCACCCGCCGAGAGAAGCTCGGATTGCCCTCAGCGACGTCGACTACCTGGGCATGGCTGCTTTTGAGCTGTTCAAGAAATGCCGCTTCGTGGGCCAGCCCCTTGTCCTGGATCAAGCGGTTCTGCTCACTTGCCGGGGCTTTCTCCATCGGCGCGACCAGGTGCTTCAGGTCCAGCGCCGTCAAATGCTGGCATTCCAGGAAGCCACAGATGTCCGAGGCGGAATACAGCCGAGTCCCGTTTCGAGTTTGCATGGTTGTATTGCCTCCAGCGTGACTCAGGCGTCGAGCGAGCAACCTTGGTAGAACTGCTCGAACAGGGGCGTCGGCAGATGCTGCGCATTGAGCAGGCCGAAGTGCTTACCTACATTGCGCCCTACGGCCATGATTGTTCTTGCGGAGTTCTCGGTACCGGCATAGCCAGCGCTGACGACGTAGTCGACACGTTCCTTGTCGCTCTCCGCGCGGGCATAGGCATTGCCGGTGATCAATACATCAACCAGGCAGACACTGACGCGCTCGTCCCCCACCGTGAACGGCTCGAGCGTTTCGCCAGACAAGGCTGCCCGCAGTCCGTCCTCACCACCGGCAACAATGCGCTCAAGGGCAGCAAGCGGGCGGCCGAACAAGTCAAACTCGTCAATAGAAAACGGGAAGCAGTAGCTCTGTGCAGTCGCGCGTGAGAGCGTTTTTCCGTTGCGCGGCTCAGCCACCAGCCAGTCAACGAACGCATCTTTATCGTCGGGCGCACCGCTGTGGCGGAAGGCCAGGTAGTCACTGAGCACCTGGCCAAAAGGATGACCCGTGGGCACCCAGCCGCTATTGCCAGACTCGCGCAGCGATATATCGCCGTGCTCGCCAACTGCTTGGGCCTCAGGTACTGGCGTCAGGCCAAAGCAGCGAAGGTCATAGCCAAGCATGAAAAGGCTCGCCTCGAATGCATGGCATCGCGCGGGCATTGCCCCTTGGTCGGCAAACCAGCCTGTGCGCCCGAGCAAAGCGCGGACAATCCAACCCAAACGGACCTGCCAGCGCGCCCACTCGGCGTACTCGATCGCCGAGAACTGCGGTGCTGCCAGACAGTTGGCAAACGCTCCTGGGTTGCGGATCTGGTCGCCACGCGCGCCGCCGGACGGGAACCTCAGCAGAGGTTTGCCACGCCCAGCCCACTGCTGGCGAAAGAGCGCATAGAACATGGCAATCGCGGCGCCCACACGGCTGTCATAGATGGGAGAACCGGACAAGTCGAGCAAGGCGTGAATCTTGGTCAGGCCCGAATCGAAACGCTCGACACTGCCAAGGTCATCCAGATCATTGTCGGCATCGAGCGCCATGAGCCCAGCCATCTTCTTCAGGTAGCTCGACAACTCGCCGCTGGTAGCCAGCCGATGCAAGAATGGAATGGCACCCCGCACACCGCCCCAGCGCAGAATCTGCAAACAGGCCTGAAGCGCTTGCTGATCATCACCGGCGCTGACTCCAGCCGACAACCACTCACGCAATTGCCCAAGCGAGCCCTGGGTCTGCCTCCAGGTTTCAGAGTCGACCGCGCTCTGGCGGCTGTCGCGCCAGCTTGCTTTCCAGCGGTAATGCTCAAGGACCTGCTCAATCCCCTGTACATCGACCGTCAAACCACCGGGTACGAACTTGCTGGACTTGAATCGCAGTTCGAAGGTGAGCACCGGCAGGTTGGCTGCCAGCCATTCAATGAACGCCTCGACTTCGGGTTGTGCCAAGAACTCATCACGCTTCATGCCAGCCGCCTTGCGGGTAATGTCGAATGGCCATACCCTAAGCAAAATGACGGGCCGCGTCCACGTTGTCTGTTCATACAGGTAAACAATTGGAGCAGGTTCCAGTGCCTCGACCAGACAGCTTCCAGCGCCAACGGCGAGTCGCTCATTAAACTGTAAAGTTTTCAGACACACATCATCTCTTTACGGACCGTGCGCCCCCTCAAGGATCATCACCTCATGGACCATCAAGCACTCAAGACCCGACACCGCCAGGAACGTGAGGGCCATCACCCCAACCTGACCTTGCGTGTTCATCGAGCACTGAGCTGGCTGAACCGCGCCGAACAGACGGATGATATTGATGGGCGCTTTATCTTTCTGTGGATCGCCTTCAACTCGGCATACGCGACGGACATTGATGAAGAGTTCCGCCTGTCCGAACAAGCCACATTCAAGGCATTCCTCGAAAAACTCTGTGCCTTGGACAAAAGCAACCTGATCGAAAATCTGGTGTGGTCGGAGTTCTCTGGCAGTATTCGCGTCTTGCTTAACAACCCTTATGTGTTTCAGAGTTTCTGGGATTATCAGAACGGGAAGATCAGTGAGCCACTCTGGACCGAACGCTTTGCCAAAGGTCGTAAAACCGCGCAGCAAGCTCTGGCCAACCGCAACACCGCGGCCGTGCTAGGGGTGTTGTTCAACCGGATCTACACCCTACGCAACCAGATCATGCATGGCGGTGCCACTTGGAACAGCAGCGTCAATCGAGATCAACTGCGCGACTGCGCCAGCCTGCTCGGCAAGCTGGTTCCGGTCATCATTCTGCTGATGCTGGATAACCCGGATACATTGTGGGGTGATGCATGTTATCCCGTGGTCGTTTAGCTCAGTGACCGCGCTTGGACTAGGGTCGCCCGGGACGAACCTTGGGAGCTGGCCTTCCCGCAAAGAACGCGACCCGGTGTTTGGCACCGGCTGTGCCGGTGTTCGCGGGCACGCCCGCTCCCACAATGATCGCGCAAACTTTCAGACTTTGAGCAAGGCAGTTGCCCCCTCAGGTTGGCACACCAGTGGGGCTAACTTACTCGCGAACACCGCCGAAGACCGTGCCCCTCACCCGCCTTACCAGCTATAACTCACCTTCGCCGTCACCTCACGCCCCGGGTTGTAGTAATTCGCCGTCCCCGACCCCACCACATGCTGCTCGTCAAACAGGTTGCTCACATTCAGCGCCAGGTCGGTCCCTTTGGCGATCTTGTAGTTCAGCGCCGCATCGAACAACGTGGTCCCATCGCTCTTCTTGGTATTGGCAGCATCCATGTAGTACGCCCCCACATACCGCGCGCCCAGGCCGACGCTCACGTCAGTGCCCGGTATGTCGTAGTAGCTCCACAGCGATGCGGTGTGTTTGGGCGCCGTGGTGAACTCATTGCCCTTCAAGGAAGAGCCGTCATACAGCGACCCGCGCAGCACCTCGGACTCCATGTAGGAGTAAGCACCAATCACGCTGATGTCTTGCGTGACTTGTGCCTTGGCTTCCAGGTCAAGGCCACGCACGCGTGACTCGCCCACCGTCTGCTGCTCGATGATGCCGCTTGGCAACACCACGGCAATGGTGACGTTCTCCTGGGTCAGGTCGTAAACAGCGGCGGAGAAGAGTGCGTCCATGCCCATGGGCGAATACTTGATGCCCACTTCGTATTGCTTGCCGGTCTGCGGGGTAACGCCTACTTGCGGGGGCGAGACGGACTCCACCATGCTCACGTAGGTAGACACTTCATCGTTGACGATATAGGTCAGTGCCGCGCGGTAGGAGGTTTCAGAGAAGTTGTCCTTTTCCGTTTGCTCGCCACCGATGTATTCCTTGCTCGACAGGTCCATCGAGTCGTTACGCACGCCTGCGGTCGCGATGACGCGGTCAAAGAACGACAGGTTCTGCTGCAGGAAAACCGCCTTGGTGGTGGCGTCATTCTTTTTGCGGGTATAGGGCGTGATGCCGCCAGGCACGCCGGTGAACACCGGGTTGGCGATGTCTATGGAGGGCGCCAGGCCGTAGACCGAGCTCTGTTTGGTCGTCGAGTCGAGGTACTCGACGCCCACCAGCGTGCTGCTGTCGATGTGCTCGAACTGGGCATCGTACTGCAGCATCAGGTTGCCATTGAGCTGATCGGCATCGCTGTCGGTGCCGAAAACGTAACGCGGAATGGTGGTGCCAACACGCGAGGCGCTGTCGCTCAGGTAGACGTAGCCAAAGTCATCGGTCAGCTCGCTGTAGCGCAGGTTGCTGCGCAGGGTGAAGCCGTTGTCGAAGTCGTGGGTGATGTTGCCGCTGAGGCTAGTGCGCTCGACATCATGGAAGTTGTAGCCGGGCTCGCCATAGAAGTCGCTGCGGTCGTACTCCTTGTCCAGCGGGTAGCCACCGCTGTTCGGCGAGCTGTTGGTCTTCAGGTAATCCAGCACCACCGTGGCCGAGGTGAAATCGGTTGGCGCCCAGGTCAGGCCGCCCATCACGAAGCGGTTATCGTCCTGGGAGTGGTCGTACTCGCGGTCGCTGTTCTGCATCTTGGCCGTGAAGCGGCCGGCCAAGGTTTGTTCGTCGTTCAGCGCATCGCCTACATCGATCCCGGTTTCGGCATGGTCATAAGAGCCGTAGGTCACGTAGCCTTGGCCAAACTTCTCGAAGCGCGGTTGCTTGGTCACGAAGTTGACCGAGCCACCCGGGTCTGCCGGGCCGAACAGGGTGGAGTTGGCACCCCGCAGAATTTCGATACGCTCGTAGGCGTAAGGGTCTTCGCGCACACCGCGCATCGAGCTGAGGGTCAGGCCGTCTCGATAGGTGGTGGCCTGGAAACCGCGGATCAGGAAGTAGTCGTTGCGGTCGTCCGAACCGTAGTAGTCGCTGACCACGCCAGGGGTGTACTGCAGCGCCTCTTCGGTGGTGCTGACGCTGCGCTGCTGCATTTCCTTGTTGGTCACCACCGACACGGACGCGGGCGTGTTAAGGATGCTGGTCGCCACCTTGCCCCCTACCCACAGCTCCTTGGCAACCACCGAGTTGGCGTCATCGTCGGCGCTGGCCTTGACCTTGGCATTGATGATGACAGGCGCCAGGCGGTAGTCCTCGGTCGCGCCCAGCTCCAGCGGGCCGGCAGGTTTAGGCTGCGGTATTACCAGGTACGCATTGGGGCCCTGCGGCTCAAACTGCAACTCGGTTCCGCGCAGCAGCGACGACAGTGCCGAGCGTGTATCCAGTGCGCCCTGCACCCCGTTGGTATTGCGGTTGGCCACGTTCTGCGCATCGAACGAAAGGCTGATACCCGCCTCGCGCGCAAAGCGGTCCAGTGCCGGCGCCAGCGGGCCCGCAGGAATGCTCCATTGCTTGAGCGGGTTGTTGTGATCAGCGCTCAAAGGCTGTGCAAGCGACGGCAGTGCGTAGGTGCTGACTGCCAGGCCCAACAGTGCAGCATGCAGGGCACGACTCAAGGGGTGGCGCTGTGGAACCGGGGTAAAACTCATTCTCTCGCTCCGTGTCGGGGGTCGGCGGGCTGGCCTGTAATCCGGCCTTCTCTACCTGCCGAACGAGAATGAGAAAACACCTCATTTATTTTCAATGAAACGCGCTGCCGGGCGGGTACCTGCCAGCACCTGTTAACCCAAAAGCACGCTCAAACCCCAAAAAACAAAGGGCACCCATCCTCGGGTGCCCTTTGCCTTACAGCCAGGTGAACTGAATCACCCCATCGATCGCGCTGCCACCGGTTGCGCATGGCCCCTCGACGTCACGATCCCCAGGAAGGAAATCACGATCGCCAGGCCCAATGTCGAGCTCACTTCCGCCCGATGCTCAGGCGTGTACATCATCACCGCCAGCGCCCCGGCAATGAAAATGATCACCGCCCAGGTCAGGTACGGGAACAGC
Source organism: Pseudomonas putida (assembly GCA_041879295.1). Lineage (NCBI taxonomy): Bacteria > Pseudomonadati > Pseudomonadota > Gammaproteobacteria > Pseudomonadales > Pseudomonadaceae > Pseudomonas > Pseudomonas putida. Next base: position 5,052,882 of record CP047152.1, read on the forward strand.
CACATGCGGAACTTCAGTTCGGTGTTCTCGCGCTCCAGACGGCGGCGCATGCGCAGCTGGGAGATGGCGATAACCATGTACACCAACAGGGCGATGGCGCCAGAGCTGGCCAGCAGGAACTCGAACACGCCCTTCGGTGCGAAGTAGTTGAGGACCGCGATGGCCGCACCGATCAAGGTGCTGCCGAACACCGCAGCACGCGGTACACCGACCTTGGAGGTCTTGTTGAGGAAGGCCGGGGCGTCACCGCGCTTGGCCAGCGAGAACATCATCCGCGAAGCGATGTAGATCGACGAGTTCATGCAGCTGGTAACAGCTACCAGTACCACCAGGTCGACCATGAATGCCGCGTTGGGGATGTTCATGATTTCCAGCGCACGCTGGTACGAACCCACCACCGCCAGCTGCGGGTCGTTCCACGGCACCACCGAAATGATCACGAAGATCGACAGGATGTAGAAGGTGCTGATACGCCAGATCACCGAGCGAGTGGCCTTGGCGATGTTGCGCGACGGGTCGCTGGACTCGGACGCGGCGATGGTCACCGCCTCGGTGCCGATGAAGCTGAACATCACGGTGATGAATGCACCCACCACTGCCGACCAGCCTTTCGGCGCAAAGCCGCCGTACTCGGCAACCAAGGTACTCAGGCCGCTGACCTCGCGGTTGGGCAGCCAGCCCATCAGCGCGGCAAAGCCCAGGCCGATGAAGCCCAGAATGGCGGTGACTTTGAGGATGGCGAACCAGAACTCGAACTCGCCGTACTTGGCCACGCTGAACAGGTTGGTACCTGCCAGCAGCAACACCGAAGCCAGGGCGAAGATCCAGCTGTCCACCTGCGGGAACCAGGCGTTCAGCACATGCCCGGCGGCCAATGCTTCGATAGGAATGACCAGTACCCAGAACCACCAGTACAACCAGCCGATGGTATAGCCGGCCCAGCGGCCAATGGCCTGGTCAGCGTAGGTGGAAAACGATCCGGTGTCGGGGTGTGCCACGGCCATTTCGCCGAGCATGCGCATGACCAGTACCACCAAGGTTCCGGCCACGAAATAGGAAATTATGGTTGCTGGCCCGGCTGCCGCGATGGCATGGCCAGAACCTACGAAAAGTCCGGCGCCGATGATGCCGGCGATGGACAGCATCGTTACGTGACGTGGCTTGAAACCTTGTGCAAGGTTGCCATCAGATCCCACGGTGTTCATTGATGTTGTTCTCTTTTTGCTGACACAAGGAAGGACGGGCAGGCGTAGGCGAAAAATATCTCCTTTGAAATCAATAAGTCGACACGTTACTCGCGCTCTTTTGTTGATATTTGGAGCGCTTCACAGAGCAACGTGTCAGTGCAGGGCGGGCTTCATTTAATCCCCGCATGGCTGTAGGGAATTACACGAGAACGCCCCGGAACTGTTCGATCACGACAGGGCATTTCCATCAACGCCAAATGTCGCGAATGGCATATCCGAACGCGCCACAGGCCCAAATGGAGCTTTTGTTTTTCATTTGAATGTGTGTTGTCTGTGCCGGCCCTTTCGCGGGTGAACCCGCTCCTACGATGGTGCGTGGCGACGGTACCGATTGATGAATGCGGTGGGGGCGGTGAATGACTGGGGGGATTGGCCGGCAGGTCGGGCCTATTCGCGGGTGAACCCGCTTCTACAAGGGTGCGTAGCGACACCACCGGTTGATGTAGGAGCGGGCTTGCCCGCGAAGAGGCCAGCAGCCTCAACGCACCAGGCAGGGTCGTTTGTTATCGAAGCGCCATCCCGGTATCAGGTACTGCATCGCCACGCCGTCATCCCGTGCCCCCAGCCCCATGTTGCGGTAGTACTCATGGGCCTTGGCCAGCTGGTCTTCATCCAGTTCCACGCCCAAGCCCGGGCGCGCCGGCACCCGCACATGCCCGTCGACAATGCGCAGCGGCTCACGGGTCAGGCGCTGGCCATCCTGCCAGATCCAGTGGGTGTCGATCGCCGTGATTTCACCCGGCGCCGCAGCCGCTACCTGGGTGAACATCGCCAGCGAAATGTCGAAGTGGTTATTGGAGTGAGAACCCCAGGTCAGCCCCCAGTCGTTGCACATCTGCGCCACCCTTACCGAACCCTGCAAGGTCCAGAAGTGCGGATCGGCCAGCGGAATGTCCACCGACTGCAACTGAATGGCATGGCCCATCTGTCGCCAGTCGGTGGCAATCATGTTGGTCGCGGTAGGCAGGCCGGTGGCGCGGCGGAATTCGGCCATCACCTCGCGGCCCGAGTAACCATTCTCGGCGCCGCACGGGTCTTCGGCGTACGCCAGGACATCGTGCTTGTCGCGGCACAGGGCAATGGCCTCCTTTAGCGACCACGCGCCATTGGGGTCGAGCGTGATGCGCGCTTCGGGGAAGCGTTCGGCCAGCGCTGTCACGGCCTCCATCTCTTGTTCACCGCGCAGCACGCCGCCCTTGAGCTTGAAGTCGCTGAAGCCATAGCGCGCCTTGGCGGCCTCGGCCAGCCGCACCACTGCTTCCGGGGTCAGGGCCTTTTCGTGGCGCAGGCGGAACCAGTCGTCATCGCTGTCGGCTTCGTTGCGATAAGCCAGGTCGGTCTGCTGGCGGTCGCCGATGTAGAACAGGTAGCCGAGCATCTTCACCGCATCCCGTTGCTGCCCCTCGCCCAGCAGTGCCGCCATCGGCACGTTCAGGTGCTGGCCGAGCAGGTCGAGCAATGCCGATTCGATGGCCGTTACCGCATGCACGGTGATGCGCAGGTCGAAGGTCTGCAGGCCGCGGCCTGCCGAGTCGCGGTTGGCGAAGGTCTGGCGCATGGCATTGAGCACACGCTGGTAGTGGCCGATCGGCTGACCGACCACCAGGCTGCGGGCGTCCTCCAGGGTCTGGCGAATGTTCTCGCCGCCGGGCACTTCACCCAGGCCGGTATTGCCGGCGCTGTCGCGCAGCACCACTACGTTGCGGGTGAAGAACGGGCCATGGGCGCCACTGAGGTTCAGCAGCATGCTGTCATGGCCGGCCACGGGGACCACGCGCAGGTCGGTGACCACCGGGGTGCTGGCATTTACGGCGGGATTGGTCTGCAGATTCATGGTTGTTGTCTCGCAGTCATCAGTGGGTCTGGCCCAAGGCCGAAGGGGCCTTGAGGTCATCGGAAGGGACGCCCTTGGGGCGAATGCGTACGAAGAAGATGGCAATCGCCGCCAGCACCGAGGTCACCGCCAGGCCGTACAGCCCGCCCTGGATCGAGCCAGTCTGCTGCTCCAGCAAGCCGAAGGTGGTGGGGGCAACGAAGCCGCCGAGGTTGCCGACCGAGTTGATCAGGGCAATCACCGCCGCAGCGATGCGGGCGTCCAGGTAGCCCTGGGGGATTGGCCAGAACAGTGACGACGCTGACTTGAAGCCGATCGCGGCGAAGCACACGGCGACGAAGGCGAACACCGGCCCACCCGTGGTGGACATGAACATGCCCGTGGCAGCGACCAGCAGGGCGCCGGCCACCCAGGCCTGCTGGAACTTCCAGCGAGCGGAACCGGCGGCGAAGGCGTACATGGCCAGGATCGAGATCAGCCAAGGGATCGAGTTGAAGAAACCGACCTGCATGTCACTGAGGTCGCCCATGCGCTTGATGATGCTGGGCAGCCAGAAGGTCGCGGCATAGATGGTCAGCTGGATGCAGAAGTAGATCAGGCAGAACAGCACGATCTGGCGGTCCTTGAGCAGGCTCCAGGCCGACGGCCTGACCGCGCCGATGGCCTCACGCGCTTGCTGCTCGCGGTCGATGGTGGCGACCAGCGCGTCCTGCTCGGCCTTGCTCAGCCACTTGGCGTCCTGCGGCCTGGAGTCGAGCCAGAAAAACACGAAAAAGCACAGTGCTACCGAGGCCATGCCTTCGATGAACAGCATCCACTGCCAGCCATGCAGGCCCAGGCCCTGGATTTGCATCAACGCCCCGGCCAGCGGCCCGGAAATCAGCGAGGCCAGCGCCGAGCCACTGAGGAAGATGGCAATGGCTTTGCCGCGCTCAGCCGCCGGCAGCCAACGGGTGAAGTAGTAGATCACCCCCGGAAAGAAGCCCGCTTCGGCAACACCGAGCAGAAAGCGCAGCACGTAGAACTGGGTTTCGTTCTGCACGAAGGCCATGGCCGTGGCCACAAGCCCCCAGGTGAACATGATGCGGGTCAGCCACAGCCGCGCCCCCACCTTCTGCAGCAGCATGTTCGAAGGGACTTCGAACAGCGCGTAACCGATGAAGAACAGCCCGGCACCAAAGCCAAAGGCCGCAGCGCTGATGCCCAGGTCGCTTTCCAGGTGCGGGCGGACGAAGCCGATGTTGACGCGGTCGAGGTAGTTGACGATGAACATGATGACGAACAGCGGCAGGACGTGGCGCTTGACCTTGGCCACGGCACTGGCCAACGCGTCGCCTTCATGCCGGGCAGACGGAGCGAGGGTGTCGTTCACTTGCGGATCTCCCACTAATTGTTTTTGTGCGGGTCGGGTTGTCTGACATGGCAGTGGGGAGGAGCTTATGCGCAGCGAGGTTGTACGACAAGATCATTAACGTCGGCAAAATAGCAAAATACAAGCTGTCATAATGCCAATCTGATCCTAACGTGCAAAAACAGCTCAACTACATGCTGATTAGGATGCGCGAAAAATCGGCAAAAAATATTTCTATCGATTAACTTGTCGTACAAGCTAATCAAGAAGCGGATCACGCATGGAACCGCAACACGCTCGCAAACGCGGCCATAGCCGCGCCCATGACCTGGTTTCCAGCCTGACCCAGCAGATTTTGCTGGGCACCTTCAAACCAGGCGACAAACTGCCTTCGGAAAACACCTTGGTACGCGAGCACGGTGTCAGCCGCACAGTGGTCCGCGAAGCCTTGTCGAAGCTGCAGGCCTCTGGGCTGGTGGAGCCGCGCCACGGGATCGGTACGTTCGTGATGGAGCGCCAGGCCCAGGCCGGCCTGCGCGTTGCGGCGGAGAGCGCGGCGAATGTGCGCGATCTGCTGGAGCTGCGTATTGGCCTTGAGGGCCAGGCTGCCGCGCTGGCCGCACTGCGTCGTGATGAGGGGCAATTGGCGCGCATGCGCCAGGCGCTGGATGACTATCAGGACCTGGCCGCTGCCGGCGACAGCTGCATCGAAGCCGACCGGCGCTTTCACCTGCTGATTGCCGAGGCCACCGGCAATCTGTACTTCACCGAGATGCTGCAGCAACTGGGTAACGGCCTGATTCCGCGCAACCGCATGGCCCAGGCCGAGCGCGCGGGGGCCAAGCTGGCGCGGCAAGCGTACCTGGCCAACCTGGAGCATGAGGCGATCCTCAATGCCATCCGCCGACAAGACCCGGATGCCGCGCGGGCGGCGGTGTGCCTGCACCTGTCCAACAGCCGCGACCGGCTACTGCCAGACTGACTGTCAGGCAGTGCAAGGCCTCGGGCTTGATGCTACGAATTAGAGTGGTGTGCAGGGTGGCCGTCACGTCCAGCTACCCTGCCCTCACTTCACCAAGTCAGGCAGATCTTGCCGAAGTGCCGGTTGCTCTCCTGGTAACGGAACGCCTCGACGATCTGTTCCAGCTCGAAATGCTTGTCTACCACCGGCCGCAGGCCGTTGGCGTCGATCGCCCGCACCATCGCCTGCTGCTGCGCCCGGCTGCCAACCAGCACCCCTTGCAGCCGAATCTGCCGCACCAGCGCCTGCACCAGCGGCAACTGCCCGGCCACCCCGGTAAGGATGCCGATCAGCGAAACATGCCCGCCAATGCGCGCGGCAATCATCGACTGCTCCAGCGTCGCCGGGCCGCCCACTTCAATCACATGATCGACGCCGCGGTTGCCAGTCAGTTCGCGCACCTTCTCACCCCATGCCGGGGTGCTCTTGTAGTTGATCAGGTGGTCGGCACCTAGGGCCTTCAGGCGCTCCAGCTTGGCATCGCTGGACGAGGTGGCGATCACGGTCGCGCCCGCCAGCTTGGCGAACTGCAGGGCGAAAATCGATACACCGCCGGTACCCTGCACCAGCACCGTGTCGCCGGGTTTGAGGTGATCATCGCTCATCAGCGCGCGCCAGGCGGTAAGGCCGGCGGTGGTCAGGGTGGCAGCCTCGGCATGGCTGAAACCCTGAGGTGCCAGGGTGAAGGCGGTGGCGCGGGCAGTCACCTGCTCACGGGCGTAGCCATCGATGCCGTCGCCGGGCACCCCGGCAAAGCCCTCGACATTGGCCTGGCCATCGAGCCAGTCGGGGAAGAAGGTGCTGACCACATTGTCGCCGACCTGGAACTCAGTGACGCCAGCCCCCACTGCAACCACCTCGCCGGCGCCATCGGCCATGGGGATGCGTCGCTCGCTCGGGCCCCACATGCCGCTGACCACGGCGAAATCGTGGTAGTTGAGGGAACTGGCGTGCAGGCGTACGGTAATCTCGCCGGCCTGGGGGGCCTGGGCCTCGCAGGTGCCGACCTCGACCTTGTCGTAGCCGCCGCCGGGTTGTACGTAGATGGCCTTGCTGCTCATGGGTGGGTCTCCGTATCAGAGCAAAGAATGGGGTTCAGCATAGACAGATCCGGCCCTTTCGCGGGCACGACCGCCCCCACAGGGGCACCACAGGCCCCGAGAGGTGCGCAATACCTGTGGGAGCGGGCATGCCCGCGAAGAGGCCCGCATTGCCAAAACAAGCGTCAGCCCAGCATCACCTTCAACGCCCGGCAATCCGCCGCATGCCAATCCACCAGCTCTGGCCAGGGGTTGTCCGGCAGGTTCACCAGCACCGTGCGTGCCCCCGCAGCCCGCCCACAGTCCAGGTCAAAGCGGTAATCCCCCACCATCACCAGTTCGCTCGGTGTCACACCCCAGGCGCTGGCAATCTTCAGCAGCCCATCCGGGCTCGGCTTGGGCGCAGCCTCGTCACGCCCGAGAATGTGTTCCACCGGGAAGCAGTCCGCCAGGCCGATGGCCTCCAGCGTTACATGCGCAAGCTCACGCGCATTGCGGGTCAGAATACCCAGCCGGCACCCGCGCTCGGCCAACTCGCGCACCAGTTCCACCGCCCCGGTGGCCGCCGTGGAAGCCATTGCCAGGTCCCTTTCGTGTTCCAGCAACCAGGCATGCTTGGCCGCCGCTTCCGCCGCCGGCAAGGCCGCCAGGTGGGTGAGGATGTCGTGTTCGGCCGGGATGTCCAGCGCCACCCGAATGGCGGCGAAGTCGTGCACGGCCACGGTCAGGGTGCCGTCCATGTCGAACACCCAGTTGCGCACCTCGCCCAGGCTCATGCCCAATCCTTGCGATGGCGAATCAGGCCTTCCTGGCTCGACGATGCCACCAGCTGCCCGGCCTGGTTGAAAATGCTGCCGCGGCAGAAACCACGGGAATTGCCGGCCCAGGGGCTATCGGTGGCGTACAGCAGCCACTCGTCGGCGCGCAGGTTGCCGTGAAACCACAGCGAATGGTCGAGGCTGGCGATCTGCATGTCGCGCTGCCACACCGATTTGCCATGGGGCAGCAACGCCGTGGTCAGCAGGCCGAAGTCCGAGGCGTAGGCCAGCATGTACTTGTGCAGGGCAGGCACGTCAGGCAGGTTGCCGTCGGCGCGGAACCAGGCGTATTTCACCGGGTCGCCCGGTTTGGGGTTGAACGGGTCGCGCTCGGTGACCGGGCGGATCTCGATCGGCTTGGCGCACAGCACCTTGTCGCGGATGCGCTCGGGCAGCTGGTCGGCCATGGCACGGGCCAGTTCGACCTCGGTAGGCAGGTTTTCCGGGCCGACCACGTCAGGCATCTGCGCCTGGTGCTCGAAGCCTTCCTCGTCGTACTGGAACGATGCGCTGCAGGTGAAGATGGTCTGGCCCTTCTGGATCGCCGTCACCCGCCGTGTACTGAAGCTGCCGCCATCGCGCACGCGGTCTACCGAGTACACCACTGGAAGGCTGGCATCGCCCGGGCGCAGGAAGTAGCCGTGCAACGAATGCACATGGCGCGCGTCCTCGACTGTCTGACTGGCAGCCGACAACGACTGGCCCAGCACCTGCCCACCGTAAAGCTGGCGGAAGCCCAGGTCCTGGCTACGTCCACGGAACAGGTTCTCCTCGATGGATTCGAGGCTCAACAGGTCGACCAGGTCGTCCAACACATGACTCATCGGGGGATCTCCGTAGGAGCGAGCCTAGCTCGCGATGCGCCGCCCGAGCGGCGCTCGATTTCACAGGCGCTGAACGTGTTACGGGCAAGCGCCTTCCAAGTAGGCAAATGATACAGCGTTTGTCATTCGCGCCGGGCATGGCCGTGCATTCAGGCGCGCAGGGTGCGCTCCCAGTGCGCGCGGTCAATGCGGTACAGCACATGCGGGCGCAGTGGGTGGCCAGTGGGCAGGCGGGGGTGCTCGAAACTGCCGTGTGGGTCCTGCTGCATGCCGATGGCTTGCATCACCTTTTGCGACGGCAGGTTGCATTCGCTAGTGAATGACACGACCTCCTCCAGGCGCAACTGGGCAAAAGCACAACGCAGGCAGGTCCACGCCGCTTCGCTGGCAAAGCCAAGGCCCCAGTGGCGACGGGCCAGGCGCCAGCCAATCTCTACGGCGGGGGTGAAATCGGCGTCAAAGCCCACGTGCAGCAAGCCAGTCATGCCGATGAACGCGCCGCTGTCCTTGCGCTCCAGGGCCCACAAACCAAAACCGTATTCATTGAAGTGCCCACGCACCCGGCCGATCAACGCAGCGGCCTCAAGACGCGTCAACGGCGCCGGAAAGTAACGCATTACCTGCGGGTCGGCGCACAGCGCGGCGAACTCGCGCAGGTCGTCGTCATGCCATTGGCGCAGCACCAGCCGTGCGCTTTCCAGTTCAAGAATAGGGGTCATCGGGCCTGCTCCGGTTTTGCCGTGTTGCAGTTTACAGCGTAGGCGCGGGCGCGGGTTTCACCCAGCCGGTAGTAGCCGAATGCAATTTTCACACGCCCTTCACCGGCCCCCGACAGGCCACTTGGCAGGATGCCGCCATCCCTGCCGTGCCAAGCACGGCTATGCCAACGGAGCCACACATGCAATCGAGCAATACCCTGGGGCACTCTGCCATTCACGCCCGGCGCAAGCGACGCCTGACCCGCAAAGCCCTCGGAGCCGCCCTGGGCCTGTGTATGGTCGTGGCGGCGTTGACCACCTGGCTGGCGACGAGGACGCATATCGTGGACCTTGGCAACGAGCAACAACTGAGTGACAGCGGCCTGCTGCAGGACTGGGCCGAAGGTGCGGTGATCGTGATGATCCGCCACGCTGAACGCTGCGACAGCGCCCCCGGCCCTTGCCTGGACGACCCCACGGGTATCACCCTCAGCGGTAGCCAGGCCGCTGCCCGCGTTGGCCAGGGGCTGCACCGGCTGGGTCTGAACAACGCCGACTTGCTCACCAGCCCGAAACTGCGCACCCGGCAAACCGCGCACTTCATCCTCGGCCAGGCGGTGGTCAGCGAAGACTGGCTGGAAAGCTGCGACAGCCAGTTCGCCAACGAAGCGCTTGCACACAAACGCGCGGGCCACAACCTGGTGCTGGTGACTCACAACGGCTGCATCGACCACTTTGCCCGCCAGCAGCACGTTGCCGGCGGCGAACGTCAAAGCAACTATGCCAGCGCCCTGTTCGTATCGGTGGATAGCAATGGCAAGGCCCGCATCCTGGGGCGCCTGAACGAACCGGACTGGCAACGGGTACTGGCCAGCGCCGCAAAGTGATACGGGCCACAGCAATCCCGTGCAGGCGATTGAGCAGCAAAGCTGGCCCGGCCATGGCAAGATCAGGACCTGGCCCTGATTACGACCTCAACCATGCCGTTGCCGCTGATCTACCACGAAGATTACAGCCCGGAGTTCCCCGCTGAACACCGCTTCCCGATGGACAAGTTCCGACTGCTGCACGACCACCTGGTCGGCAGCGGGCTGACCACCGACCAGGCCCTGCTGCGCCCGGACATCTGCCCCAACGACATCCTCGCCCTGGCCCATGACCGCAGCTACATCGAGCGCTACATGAACGGCGAGCTGTCGCGCGAGGACCAGCGCCGCCTCGGCCTGCCCTGGAGCGAGGCCCTGGCCCGGCGTACCGTACGCGCCGTCGGCGGCTCACTGCTGACTGCCGAGATGGCGTTGCAGCACGGCATCGCCTGTCACCTCGCCGGTGGCACCCATCACGCCCATTACGACCACCCCGCCGGCTTCTGCATTTTCAACGACCTGGCGGTCATCAGCCGCTACCTGCTGGAAGCAGGCAGGGTACACCGGGTGCTGATCTTCGACTGCGACGTGCACCAGGGTGACGGCACCGCGCGCATCCTGCATGACACGCCCGAGGCCATCACCGTGTCGCTGCACTGCGAACAGAACTTCCCCGCCCGCAAGGCACAAAGCGACTGGGACATCCCTCTGCCCCGAGGCATGGGCGACGCGGCCTACCTGAAAGTGGTGGACGACGCCCTCAACTACCTGCTGCCGCTTTATCAACCCGACCTGGTGTTGTATGACGCCGGTGTCGATGTGCACAAGGACGACGCCCTGGGCTACCTGCAGCTGACTGACGCAGGCGTTGCCGCCCGTGACGAAGCCGTGCTGCGCCATTGCCTGGGCCGCGATATCCCGGTGGTGGGCGTGATCGGCGGTGGCTACAGCAAGGACCGCACAGCCCTGGCCAAACGCCACGGCATCCTTCACCACAGCGCCGCACGTGTCATGGGTTGTTCACAATGACTGTGGAACCGCTTGTGGATAACCTGCGCGAAAGGCGCTGTAGCCCTTTACTGGCAAGGCCTGCGTGACACTGTCTATTTTTTGACCAGTGCTTCCGTGGGCAGCGCTGCGGTAGAATGCGCCTCTTTTCCACAGCCTGCTGCCCACCATGCCCGATCTGAACCCCGCATCCCATCCCCCCGCTGTCGTCATCGGTGGCGGCCCCGCCGGCCTGATGGCCGCCGAAGCACTGGCCAAGGCAGGCCTGGCGGTCGAGGTGTTCGATGCCATGCCTTCAGTGGGCCGCAAGTTCCTGCTGGCGGGTGTCGGCGGCATGAACATCACCCATTCCGAGCCTTACCCGGCGTTCGTGGCCCGTTATGCCGAACGCCAGGGCGAAATCGAGGCCCTGCTACGCGACTTCGATGCGGACGCGTTGCGCCAGTGGATTCATGGTTTGGGCATCGAAACCTTCGTCGGCACCTCGGGCCGGGTGTTCCCCACCGACATGAAAGCCGCACCGTTGCTGCGTGCCTGGCTCAAGCGCCTGCGCGACAACGGAGTGGTTATCCACACCCGCCATCGCTGGTTGGGCTGGAGCACCGATGGCAGCCTGCGGATTGCTTATCCACAGGGCGAACGGCAGGTGAAAGCCTCGGTCGTGGTGCTGGCGCTGGGTGGCGCCAGCTGGGCGCGCTTGGGTTCTGACGGCAGCTGGCAACCGCTGCTGGCAGAACGGGCTGTGGATATCTCGCCTTTGCAGCCGAGCAACTGCGGTTTTGAAGTAGAGGGCTGGAGCGCGCTGCTCAAGGACAAGTTCGCGGGCGCACCGCTGAAGAACATCGCCCTCAGTGTCCCGGGCAGCGCACCGCGCAAGGGCGAGTTCATCCTCACCGCTCAAGGTGTGGAAGGCAGCCTGGTGTATGCCTGGTCGGCACCGGTACGCGAGGCCATCCACCGTGAAGGCCGCGGGGTGTTGTTGCTGGATCTGCTGCCGGACAAGCCTGTGGACAAGATTGCCCAGGCACTGGCCAGACCACGCGGTTCACGCTCCATGGCCAAGCACCTGCACAGCCAGCTGGGGATTGATGGGGTCAAGGCAGCACTACTGCGCGAGCTGACGGATCCGGCGACCTTTACCGACGTTGATGCCTTGGCTCGAGCCATCAAGGCATTGCCCATCACCCTGGTACGCACGCGGCCGCTGGATGAAGCGATCAGCAGTGCCGGCGGAGTCCGCTTCGAGGGGCTGGATGAGGGGTTGATGGTCAAGGCCGTGCCGGGGGTGTTCTGTGCCGGCGAGATGCTGGACTGGGAGGCGCCAACCGGGGGTTATCTGCTCACGGCGTGCTTTGCCAGCGGCTTGCGCGCCGGGCGGGCAGCGGCGAACTGGCTGATGCGGTCAGCCTGATGGATTGCGGGGCCGCAAAGCGGCCCCAAAACCTCAAGGCTTACGCTTGCGCGGCCCACTATTGAAGCTCGGCACCTTGCGCACAGCCTTCACCGCTGGCTCCGCACTGCCAGCCTCACTGCTGTCCATCCAGCGCCCCAGCCCGCGCTTGGCGCTGTTTTCTTTCGGCTTCTTGGGCTTCTTCGGTTTCTTGATAACCTGCCCGCTGGCATCGGTCATCGGCACCCGGTGCTCGGGGATGAAATCCGGCTCTTCATGACGCGGCAGGGTCTGCCGGGTCAGCACCTCGATAGCCGCCAGCAGTTGCACTTCATCCGCACACACCAGCGAAATCGCCTCGCCCTTGTTGCCCGCCCGCCCGGTACGCCCGATGCGGTGCACGTAGTCTTCGGCAACGATCGGCAGATCGAGGTTGACGACCAGCGGCAAGTCATCGATATCCAGGCCACGGGCCGCCACATCGGTCGCCACCAGCACTTGCACCTCACGGGCCTTGAAGCTGTCCAGCGCGCGCTGGCGGGTCGCCTGTGGGCGATCACCGTGGATGCCGTCGGCATTTACGCCTTCGGCCAGCAAGCGCTCCACCAGTTGATCGACGCCATTGCGGGTCTTGGCAAACACCAGCACCTGCTTCCAGCGCTGTTTGCGCAGCAGGTGGCAGAACAGGTCGGCCTTGCGCTTCTTGTCCACAGGCACCAGCCACTGCTTGACACTGGTGGCCGTGGCGTTGCGCGGGCTCACTTCGATACTGAGCGGGTCATTCAGCGCCAGCCCCGCCAGCATGCGAATCTGATCAGAGAAAGTGGCAGAGAACAGCAGCGTCTGGCGCTTGCGTGGCAGTGCCGCATACACCGACTGCAGTTCTTCGGCAAAGCCCAGGTCAAGCATGCGGTCGGCTTCATCCAGCACCAGGGTTTGCACTTGGTTGAATTTCACGGCGTTCTGCCGGAACAGGTCGAGCAAGCGGCCAGGGGTAGCCACCAGCAGGTCGACACCCCGGCGCAGGCGCATCATCTGTGGGTTGATACTGACCCCGCCATACACCGCGTAAGTACTCAGCGGCAGGTTCTCCGCGTATTCGCGCACGTTGTTGTGCACCTGCTCGGCCAGCTCGCGAGTGGGTACCAGCACCAAGGCGCGGATCGAATTGCTGGCCACCTTCTCGCCCTCCAGCGCCAGGCGCTGCAGCACAGGCAGGGCGAAGCCTGCGGTTTTGCCAGTACCGGTCTGGGCTGCGGCCATCAGGTCGCGGCCGGCCAGCACGGCGGGGATGGCTTTGGCCTGCACCGGGGTCGGGGTGGTGTAGTCCAGTTGCTGCAGCGTGCGCAGCAGCGGTTCGATCAGGCCGAGTTTGGCGAAATTCATGGCAATACCGTCAGGGGGTTCAGCGAAGGCGGCAAGTTTACCGCATCGCCCCTGCCTACTTGCAGATTTCACCTTTCAACGGTGGCACAGGTACAGGCGCCTTGCGCCACTGTGGCAGGCCGATCAGCACCACCGCGCCGATGATCACGGCCATGGCCACGCACTCTTCAGCGCCAATCTGCTCACCGGCAAAGACGATACCAAGCAGCACCGCCACCGCCGGGTTGACGTAGGCGTAGCTGGTGGCCGCTGCCGGGCGCACGTGCTTGAGCAGGTACATGTAGGCACTGAACGCCAGGATCGAACCGAAGAACACCAGGTAGGCCAGCGCACCCCAGCCAGCGGCGGTCGGCAGCTGGGTCATGCGTTCGCCCGACAGCACACTGCCCAGCAACAGCACCGCACCACCGACCAGCATTTCCGCTGCGCTGGCCATCGGCCCCTGGGGCAGCGGCAAGGTCTTGCTCCACACCGAGCCGAATGCCCAGGACGCCGCCGCGAAGATGATCAGCGCCGCACCTATCGGGCTTGCCTGCAGGTTGGAGCCCAGGTTCAGCAGGCCGATGCCCACCAGCCCAAGGGCGATCCCCGCCCATTCCAGCTTCGAATTACGGTGCCCGAACAACAGGCCGAACAGCAAGGTGAACAGTGGCACCGTCGCCACCGCCAAAGCCGCCACGCCCGAAGCCACACCGGCATGCTCGGCCACGGTCACCCCGCCGTTGCCACAGCTGAGCAGCAAGAAACCGATCGCCCCTGCCGCCCGCCATTGCGGCCAGGTAGGCGCCGGCACGCCGCGCCAACGCAGAAAACCGTACAGCAGGCCCCCGGCAATCAGAAAGCGCACACCGGCCATGAGCATCGGAGGCCAGCTCTCGACGCCGATGCGAATGAACAGGTAAGTGGAACCCCAGACCAGATAAAGGGCCAGGAAGGCGCCAATCAGCAACAGCGGGAAACGACGGGAGGCAGGCATGGGGAAAACTCGAAATCCGTTTACGGGTGGCTCAGTTTAACGGCCTGCCTGGGTGAAGGGACGTTACAGAACGGGTGCAAATGAGCGGCACAATTCGGGTGCGTGCGGCGTAGGCGACACCCCAGACGATCACCTGCTAGCCCTGACGATACTTGGCCAGCGCTTCGCGCACCTTCGCAGCTGGGGTTTTCTGCAGCCGGCAAAGCAGATCGTGCGAGAGCTGCTGAACCCCGTGGTCCTGGTGCAACACACCCGCCAGATGCTGCAGCAGGTTGGCGGCCATTTCGGCATCGGCCATGGCCCGGTGCGCGGTGCCCGTGGCAGGCAACCCAGCCCAGCGTGTCAAAGTGCCCAGCTTGTGGTTTGGCGCTGCGGGCAGCAGGCGCCGTGACAGCAACAAGGAACACGCGAAGGGCTGACTGCGGCTGCGGCCAATACGGCCCAGCTCATAGTCCCAGAACTTCTGGTCGAAAGCAGCGTTGTGCGCCAACAATGGGGTGCTCCCAACGAACTCGGCCACCTCGTTCATCACTTTGTCCACCGGCGGCGCACTACGCAGCATGGCGGTGGTGATGCCGGTCAGCCCTGCGACGAAGGCCGGCACCGGCACGCCAGCGTTCATCAGGCTCTGGTAGCGCTCGACAATGCGCCCCCCCTCAAGCATTACCACCGCCACCTCGGTGGCACGGCAGCCGGTAGCGGGGGAAATGCCGGTGGTTTCAAAGTCGATGACAGCGATACGTTCCATGAAAAAGACCTTAGTGTTTAAGCAACAGCGCGCCTTCGATGGGCACGTAGCGGGTGGCAGCACGGATCAGTGACAACGCCGTCAGCCCCGGCACGCCATACACCACCGCTTCGGTGCCATGGCGCTGGATTACCCGTTCCAGCAGCAGGTCGAAGTCACCATCACCGGAGGCCAGCACCACTTGGTCGACCCGGCTGGCCGCGTCGATCACATCCAGGGTAATGCCCACATCCCAGTCGCCTTTGGCCGAGCCATCGCTGCGCTGGATAAACGGTTTGAGGCGCACATCGAAACCGAGGTTGCGCAAGATCTGCTGGAATTGCTGCTGTTTACTGTCGCCACGGTCGATGGCATAGGCCACGGCCTCGACGATCTGGCCTTCGCGGCTGACGTCGGCCCACAGGGCGGTGTAGTTGAAATGGCAGCCGTGAGCCTGGCGCACGGTGTAGTAGAGGTTCTGCACATCGGCGAACAACGCGATCTTTTTCACCTGGGAACCTTATTTATGGCCTGGAGTGCTGGGGGGCCGTTCCGCAGCCCTTCGCGGGCACGCCCGCTCCCACAGGTATCACGCGTATATCTGTGGGAGCGGGCGTGCCCGCGAAGGGGCGCAAAGCGCCCCCGGAAATGCCAGCAGTATGCCAGACCTGTCAGACGTAAGAGTCGTCGTCCGAGAAGAACCCGCCATCATCGCTGCCATAATCACTGTCGGCGTAACTGCCCTGGTCGTTACCCCAGCCACCGTTGTCAGCCACTTGCTGCTGCCCGCCCTGATCGTTCCAGCCGCCACTGTCGCTGGCTGGCACCGGCTCTTCCTTGATGACCTCTACCACTTCTTCCGGTTGCGAGTTGTGGTTGAACAGGCTGCTGATACCCTGCGCCAGCAGCACACCACCGGCCACACCGGCGGCGGTCTGCATGGCCCCGCCAAGGAAGCTGCTGGCCCCGCTGCGCGCAGGCGCGGCGCCATAGCCAGGCTGCGGCGCCTGAGGTTGGCCAAAACCAGGGGCCGACGGCTCGCGCCAGCCACCACCGGTCGCTACCGGGGGCGCCGAAGGACGCTGTGGCTGCACCGCCGGCGCTGCGTTGCGCCCACCCGAACCAAAGATGCTGGACAAGAAACCACCCCCGCCATTGCTCGGCGCACTGCTGGCAGCCTGTGCCGCCTGAGCCTGGGCACGGGCCTGTTGCAGCTCGGCTTGCAGCTGCTTGTTCTGTTCGTCGAGGCGTTTGATCGCGGCCTCCTGCACCAGAATCGCCTGGGCCATGTAGTAAGGCGCTGCCGGTTGCTGACGCACATGCTGCTCGATGCACGCCTGGGCTTGTGCGTCACGCGGCTGGCTCGGGTCTTCGGCTTGCTTGAGGCGGCCGAACAGGCCGTCGATAAGGGTTTGTTCTTCAGTGTTCATGGGGCGACCTCGTGGGGTAGCGGGACAACGGACAGCGTCAAAGATGGGGCGTACAGGCGCGGGATTCAATCACTGTTGCGGTGAAACTTTTTTCAGCAAGTGACAGCCCCAGGCCTGCTTTGGGCTAAAGTTAGGCCCCTGTTTTTACTGCCATGCGATGTTGACTGATGAATCCGCTGAGCGTTCTGCGCGACTCCCTGTACTTCTTCCGCCGTCACCTGCCAAACATCCTCCAGCTGTGCCTGCCGCTGGTGGTGGTGGAAGCCCTGCTCACCCAATTGCTGTACCGGCAGATGGGCGACCAGGCATCACCGGCCTACGGCATGCTGGTCAGCCTGTTGTTCTACCCGCTGTACAGCGCAGCTTTGATCCTGTACCTGGACACACGCAGCAACGGCCAGGAAATCGCCAAGCGCGACCTGTTCGCCCGCGCCCTGCAGCTGTGGCCGCAACTGGCCCTGCTGATCCTGATCAGCTCGCTATTGATCATGGCCGGCCTTGCGCTGTTCATCTTCCCGGGGGTGTGGATCATGATCAACCTGGTGTTCGCCGAGTACCTGCTGGTACTGCGCGGCCGGCCGGTGGTGCAGGCGATGCGCGAAAGCGCAAGCATGACCACCGGGCACTTCATGCGCATCATGATCTGCGTTGTAAGCGTGCTGGCGCCGATCTGGCTGATCGACGGGCTGCTGCTGATGGCCTTCCCCGAGCCATCACCTGGGATGGAACTGGCCATGGACAGCCTCAGCGGCTTCCTGCAACTGTTCAGCACGGTGGTGCTGTATCGCCTGTTCATGTTGCTGGAAGGTGAAGCCGGCACCTGAGGCCAGCGGGGAATGTTTTCGATCTGATGGGCTGCCCAGCCCTGGCGCCAGAGTGCACTTCCTCAACGCCATTCAAGGAGTGCACCATGAACGAAGACATTCAGGCCGGTTACGCCCGCTCATTTCGCGGCCAGCTGTACATGCGCGCCCGCCACCGGGACATCCCGCTGCGACTCAGCCGCAGTACAGACAAGTTCGGCTGGGGCATTACCCCCGAGGATGACTGGTTACAGGCGGGGGGAAGGCAGGACTCGCCGGTGATGGACTTTCATTACCACTCGCGGACCAACGATCGCCTGCACTACCGCATCAGCATGCCTGGGCGCCCGGAAACCAAGAAGCTAGGAGTCAGCCGTAATGGCTATCTGGGCTTTTACTGGCATGCAAACGTTAGCGAATACTGGAAAATCGAGCCGCTGGCGCTGACAGATGAAGGCCTTGTCTGCCATCTGCGCGACCAGCGAGGCTACAGGGTCGGCGCCGTCGAGGATACGCCGCACAGGAGTGGGGAGTGGGTAGCCTTGCTCAACGTCGAGGAAGGCGAAGTGATCACTTTCCTATTGAGACAAGCAGATCAAGCTTCACTGGCGGGTGCAATACGATGAATGGCACGACCACTAACACGTCGTGCCCAGCACATGATTTTTTCGGCCTGCCGCACTCGGTGTTGTGCATCAGCTCCCTCTCGGCTTGGCCCGCGCCGTAGCCTCGGCCACCAGAGGGTCGTCCGGCCAGTAGTGCTTCGGATAACGCCCTTTCAGGTCTTTCTTCACCTCGGCATAGGTCGTGCGCCAGAAGTTGGCCAGGTCCTGGGTCACCTGCACCGGCCGACGTGCCGGTGACAGCAGGTGAAGCTTGACCTGCTGCCGGCCATTGGCGATGCGCGGGGTGTCGGCAAGGCCGAACAGTTCTTGCAGACGCACGGCGAGAATCGGCGGGGTTTCGCTGTAATCCAGGCGGATGTTCGAGCCGGATGGCACGGCCAGATGCGCCGGAGCCTGTTCTTCCAGGCGTTGCGGCAGCGGCCAGGGCAACAGGTTGCGCAGCATCGACGGCAAGTCCAGCGCAGCAAAGTGGCTGAGGCGCGATACTTTGCTCAGGTAAGGCTGTAACCAGTCTTCCAGGCTGGCCAGCAGGGCCTCGTCCCTAAGGTCAGGCCATTCACTGTGGCCATCCTTCTCCAGGTCGAGCTGCCGCAGCAGCGCCACACGTGCCTGCCACTGCCGCAGCTCTGGCGTCCAGGTCAGCAGGTTCAAACCTTTGCGCCGGACCAGGCCAAGCAGCGCCCGGGCCCTGGCTTCGTCATCCAGCCTGGGCAGCGGTTCGCGGCTGAGGACCAGTTCGCCCACCTTGACCTGACGTTCGGCGCGCAGCACCTGCTCACGCTCGTCCCAATCCAGGATATCGACTCGCTCAACCTGCTCGGCCAGCACGCCCTCGAGCAACGCGGGATCGAATTCGGCTGCCAGATAGATCCGCTCCTCACGCTGCCCCTGGCGGCTACCCAGGTCAGCGATTACCAGCCATGGGCACTTCATCAAGGCATCGACTTCGGCAAACAGCGCCGCACGGCCGTTGGCGAGTCGATACTCAGCCCCGCCCGCCCGGCGCTGCTGGGCGACCCGGTCAGGGTAGGCCAGCGCCAGCAGGGCGCCCAGCCAACGAGGGTGGTCCGGGTCGGCGACCGGCGCACCGACCTTGCCACGCAACAGGCCACGGTATTGGCGGGCCAGCTGGCGAGCACGCTGCACCCCACCCTGGCCACCACGCACAGCCTTGCTCTCACCGCTGACCAGCGCAAGCCGGCTGTGCAAGTCGGCACCACCGCCACGTTGAATGTCCCGCTCCCCCAGCAGCGCAGCCACATCGCATGCCATCTGTGCCAGGCCCAGGTCCTGGCCACGCAGCAACAAATGCGCGATGCGTGGGTGAGCCGGCAGTTCGGCCATGGCCTGGCCATGTTCGCTGAGGTTGTCGCGGCTGCCCGGCTTGAAGGCGCTGAGCCGCGCCAACAGGTCCTGTGCCTGGGCGAACGCTGCAGCAGGCGGCTGGTCCAGCCAGCGCAACTGCTCGGGGGTTACACCCCAGCGCGCCAGTTGCAGGGCCAGCCCGGCCAGATCGGCCTGCAGGATCTCGGCACTGCCATGGGCGGCCAGTTGATCATGCTGGGCCTCGGACCAAAGGCGGTAGCACACGCCAGGCTCCAGACGGCCGGCACGCCCGGCGCGCTGGGTGGCACTGGCGCGGGAAATGCGCTGAGTATCCAGACGGGTCATGCCGCTGCCGGGGTCGAAGCGCGGCAACCGGGCCAGGCCGGCATCGATCACCACGCGTACGCCATCGATGGTCAGGCTGGTCTCGGCGATGTTGGTGGCCAGCACCACCTTGCGCAGGCCCTTGGCCGGCGGGTCGATAGCGGCGCGCTGGGCATTGAGGTCGAGCTCGCCATGCAACGGGCACAGCAGAATCTCGGGGCGTGCCCCCAGGGCGTCCTGAAGGCTTTGGTGAACCCGGCGGATCTCGGCTTGCCCAGGCAGGAACACCAGCACGCTGCCGGCCTGGTCGGCCAGCGCATGCAGCACGCTGTCCACCACCCGTGGCTCGATGAACTCGCCTGGCTGGAACGGCCGCCCCCAGCGGATATCCACCGGATGCATGCGCCCTTCACTGCTGACCACCGGGGCGTCGTCCAACAGCCGCGACAGGCGCTCACCTTCCAGCGTCGCCGACATCAGCAGAATCTTCAGGGGCGGGTCGTCACGTAGCAGCTCGCGGCCGTTAAGGCTCAGCGCCAGCGCCAGGTCGGCATCCAGGCTGCGCTCGTGAAATTCGTCGAAGATCAGCAGGCCCACACCTTCCAGCGCCGGGTCCGCTTGCAGGCGGCGTGTGAGGATGCCTTCGGTCACCACTTCGATACGGGTTTTCGGCCCGACCTTGCTGTCCAGGCGGATGCGGTAACCCACCGTTTCCCCAACCTGCTCGCCCAGCTCACTGGCCAGCCGTTCGGCTGCTGCCCGCGCTGCCAGGCGCCTTGGCTCGAGCATGAGGATGGTCTGCCCGGCCAGCCACGGTTCGTGCAGCAGCGCCAGCGGCACGCGGGTGGTCTTGCCAGCACCGGGCGGGGCTTCAAGCACCACTTCGTCACGGTTTTCCAGAGCCTGGCGCAGGGCGGGCAAGGCAGCATCAATGGGTAATGAAATCATGGTGGTCCTCGAACAGTGTCGCGAGTATAACGGCGAACCCAGCCTGCTCTATCATGGTCTTAGCATCAGGCGCAGGCGCTTCGCTTGCCCTGCTGATTACTTTTCGGAGATTTACATGCGTATCTCGACCCGCGTCATCGGTGGCGCCCTCATCGCCACCCTGCTGACCCAATTGACGGCCTGCGGCACCATTTTCTACCCGGACCGGCGCGGCCAGATCGGCGGCAAGATTGACCCTGTGGTTGCCGCCATGGATGCGATCGGCATCCTGTTCTATGTGATCCCGGGGCTGATTGCCTTCGGTATCGACTTTGCCACCGGCGCCATCTATTACCCGGGTGGCCGTACTGCTCAGGTTGACCCGGCCAAACTGCAAGAAGCCGTCAGCCCCGATGGCAAGGTCGACAACCTGAAGTTGCAGGCCATTCTGGAAAGCGAACTGGGCCAGCGCCTGCCGCTGAATGACCCAAGGCTGATCCAGCACCGCGGCAGCATCGAACAACTGGCCAGCCTGGGCCTGGTCCCGGCAGCCTGATCCACAAGGACACTGTCCACGGATGATCACTACCCCAGCCGAACACCAGCGCCTGCTGCGCCTGGCCACTCGCGCGTCACTGACGGTCGCCAGCATCCTGGTGCTGAGCAAGGCGCTGGCCTGGTGGCTGAGCGGGTCCGTGAGCCTGCTGGCAGGGTTGACCGACTCGGCACTGGACGCAGTGGCCTCGTTCCTCAACCTGCTGGCGGTACACTACGCCCTGCGTCCGGCCGACGACGATCACCGGTTCGGTCATGGCAAGGCCGAGGCCTTGGCCGGTATGGCTCAGGCGCTGTTCATCGGCGGCAGTGCGGTGCTGATCGGGGTGCAGGCGGTCGAGCGCCTTTACACTCCACAACCGCTAGGTGATACCTCCATCGGCATCGCGGTGATGCTGCTGTCGCTGGTGCTGACCGTCGCCCTGCTGGCACTGCAGCACAAAGTGGTCCGGCTCACCGGCTCTACTGCAGTACGGGCAGATTCCCTGCACTACCGCTCGGACTTGCTGCTCAACGGCAGCATTCTGCTGGCCCTGTTGCTGGCGCGCTTTGGCTGGCCGCAGCTGGATGCGCTGTTCGGCCTGGGCATCGCCTTTTACATCCTCTGGAGCGCGCTGCAAATTGCCCGCGAAAGTACGGCGATCCTGATGGACAAGGCCTTACCCGGCGATGTCGGCGAGGACATGGCCGCGCTGGTGCTGGCCGTTGCAGGCGTGAAAGGCGTGCATGACCTGCGCACGCGCGTCTCGGGCAACCAGTGGTTTGTGCAACTGCACCTGGAACTGCCGGGGCACCTGCCGCTGCATGAGGCGCATGGCTTGTGCGTGGAGGCCTCGCGGGTGATCCGCCAGCGTTATCCACAGGCAGACGTGATGGTGCACGCCGACCCGGTATGAGGTAACCACCCATGCCCCACCCCTTGTAGGCGCGGGTTCATCGCGAAAGGGCCGGGGCTGCTGGCCAATTTCCACCCGCCGTTTGCCGTTGCCGCCGCTACCGTATTCGCGGGTAAACCCGCTCCTACAGGGGTTCCGTGCAGGGTTCAGTTGATGCTGTAACCCCGGCCACTGAAACAGGCACCCAGCGCCCGCCGATAGTTGTCGAGCACATTGGCCGCCGGTGCGTAAGTCGCCGTCGCCGGGTCGAAGCCAGACTGGCTCACAGCCCAGCGATGACACTGGTAGCGGTCCTGCTCCTGCTGTTCCTGCCCCTGGCCATACATCGGATAGGCCACCACGTCATACCCGCCATTTGCCGGGGCCACCGGCACGGGCGAAGGCACGCCGACCGGCGGGTTGACCACCACATATTCCTGGCTGTCTGCCAGGTACTGGTAATAGGTATCGGCCACCAGAAAGAACAGCGCGTCACCCAACCACACTTCCCGCGCATAAGGCGGCAGGTAATTGACCCGCACGCCGTACGGCGGGGTCACCACGATGTAATTGCCCCCGTGCGGGCGGTACCAGTAACCCCCGGAGTAGAAATAGTCAGCGCCCCGGTAGGGTACTTTCCAGTAGCGGTCAGAAAAATGGTCCACCCTGTGCCCTGGGCGATACTGCGGCCCAGGCCCCCAGCCATTGCCGTGGCCATCCGGACGCCCCTGCCAGTCGCCACCGGGCCGTTGCCCCGGGCCACCGGCTTGCCAGTGGTGATCATCACCGTGGCGGCGGGGAATGTCCTGGTAATACCCCTGGCGCGGCGGCTGGGTCTGGCGCACTTCGTCGCGCGAGTTGAGCGAGCGCCCCGACGGCCCCTCGCCAGGCCCTTCAGCCAGGGCCCCAAGGCTGATGCTCAAACCTAGCAAACCAACACCTGCCAACTGCCAGATGCGCGACGTCATGGTGTTCCTCTCGGTAGAAAAAACTGCAACCACCGCCAGTCTACCGCGCCCATGACACAGGCCAATTAAATTTCCGGCATGAAAAAAGGGAGGCCACAGGGCCTCCCTTCAGGAATTGTCGTCCGTGCTCGGCACTTGTGGCGCCGGCTCACCTCACACCGTCTTCTGGAGGGTGTGTAGCCCGGGGGCCTGCAGATCCTGTTGGATGGCTGGCCGCGACCGCCCGCCTAGGGCGCGTCGCCGTGGACTGATGTCCGGGCAGTGATTCTGGTGATAAAGATACCGGAGGGGTTGCGACAGAGGATTGCGAAGATTGCTCAGATAAATAGCACTTGCGCAATTTTTCACCCTGGATTGATAATTCGCAGCAATCCGAACAGAAAAGGCAAATGCCATGAGCAAACTTGACCGCTACGACCTGAGCATCCTCGCCGAATTGCAGCGCGATGCGCGCATTTCCAACCAGGAACTGGCCGAACGCATCGGCCTGTCGCCATCGCCATGCTCGCGTCGGGTCAAGCAATTGGAAGACGACGGCTACATCTCGCGCCAGGTGGCCCTGCTCGACCGCAAGAAGCTGGGCTTGAGCCTGACCGCCTATGTGTTGATAGGCATGGACCGCCACACCCCTGAGCGCTTTGAAACATTCGAGGCCGCCATCCGTAACCTGCCGCAGGTGCTCGAGTGCAGCCTGGTCACCGGCATGGATGCGGACTATCAGCTGAAAGTGGTGGTGCCGGACATGGACCACTACCAGAAACTGCTTCTAGGCAGCCTGACGCGTATCGAAGGCGTCACCAGCGTGCGTTCGAGCTTCGTGCTCAACCAGGTACTGGCCAGCACCGAGCTGCCATTGACCCACCTGCGTTAAATGCTCACGCCAGCCGGCGTATAATCGGACGCTCAACCCGCCTGGAGAACACCGATGGATCCCGCCGTATTCGAAGAATGGATGATGATTATCCTGGTCACCGTATTGATCGGTTTCATGGGCTTCATCGTCTGGGACCTGGCGAAAAAGTCCAAGGCAGGCAAGTTCGGCACGCTGATCCTGTTCTTCGTGCTGGGCCTGGGGGTGCTGGCCTTCATCATCAAAAGCGTGGTGGTGGGGTTTCTGGAAGGCGTATAAAACATTTCAGGGCCATTCGCGGGCACGCCCGCTCCCACAGGTTGGGCGCTGCTTTCAAGTACTGCACCGTCCCTGTGGGAGCGGGCGTGCCCGCGAACAGGCCCTGACCTGAACTAGAGCTTGGCAGGGACCTCCCGCCAGCAACCCTGCTCCAGCCCATCCAGCGCCCAGTCACCAATCCGCACGCGCACCAGGCGCAAGGTCGGCAAGCCCACAGCCGCCGTCATCCGCCGCACCTGGCGGTTACGCCCTTCGCGAATCACCAGCTCCAGCCAGCTGGTCGGCACACTTTTGCGAAACCGTACCGGCGGGTTGCGCGGCCACAGCTCGGGTTCTTCCAGGCACCGCGCCTCGGCCGGCAAGGTCGGCCCATCGTTCAGCTCCACACCATCGCGCAAACGCTGCAACTGCTCGTCACTCGGTTCGCCTTCCACCTGGACCCAGTAGGTCTTGGCCAGCTTGTGCTTCGGGTCGGCAATCCGCGCCTGTAGCCCACCATCGTTGGTCAGCAACAGCAAGCCTTCGCTGTCGCGGTCCAAACGCCCGGCCGGGTATACGCCCGGGATGTCGATGAAGTCCTTGAGCGTCGCGCGCCCTTCACCGTCGCTGAACTGGGTCAGCACATCGAACGGTTTGTTGAACAGGATCAGGCGCGGCTCGGCGGGGGGCGCCTTGGCCTGGCGACGCGGGCCGGCGGCAGGCCGCGCCTGGGGGCGGCGCGGCTTGTTACGGGGTGGCAGTGACATGGATCCTCAGCGGAACGGCGGCTCATCGAAGCTGCGCAGTTTACGCGAGTGCAGCGAGTTGAGCTCGGTGCGCAGCAGGTCGAGGGCGGCAATGCCGATCTTCAGGTGCTGGCTGACCGCCCGGTTGTAGAAGGCGTTGGCCGAACCTGGCAGTTTGATCTCGCTGTGCAGCGGCTTGTCGGACACACACAGCAAGGTGCCGTAAGGCACGCGCAAACGGTAGCCCTGGGCAGCAATGGTGCCGCTTTCCATGTCCACCGCCACGGCACGCGACAGGTTGATCAGCGGGCGTTCCTGGGCCCAGCGCAGCTCCCAGTTGCGGTCGTCGTAGGTCAGCACGGTGCCGGTGCGCAGGCGCTTTTTCAACTGCTCGCCACGCTCGCCAGTGACCTGTGCGGCAGCCTCCTGCAAGGCCATCTGCACTTCGGCCAGGGCCGGGATCGGGATATTCGGCGGCACGACCCGGTCGAGAATGCCGTCACGGCGCATATAGGCGTGTGCCAGCACGTAGTCGCCGATGGTCTGCGACTGCCGCAGGCCGCCGCAGTGGCCGATCATCAGCCAGCAATGCGGTCGCAGCACGGCCAGGTGATCGGTGATGTTCTTGGCGTTGGACGGGCCGACACCAATGTTGACCAAGGTAACGCCATTGCCGTCGGCGGCGATCAGGTGGTAGGCCGGCATCTGGAAGCGGTGCCAGACCACGCTGGCCACCAGAGCCTGGGTTTCGCCATGGTCCATGCCCTTTTCGATCACGACGTTGCCCGGCAGCACCATACGCACGAAGCGCGAGTCGTCACGCAGCTGTTCCAGGCCATGGCTGATGAACTGGTCGACATAGCGGTGGTAGTTGGTCAGCAGGATCCACGGCTGTACATGGCGCCAGTCGCTGCCGGTGTAGTGCACCAGGCGGCGCAGCGAGAAGTCGACCCGCGCGGCATCGAACAACGCCAGTGGCATGATTTCGGCACGGTCCCAGTCGTACAGGCCATCAGCGATGTTGTCGGTGGCCGCCGACAGGTCGGTGCTGGGGAACACCCGCGCCAGTTGCGCAGCGGTAATGCCGCTGCCAGCCAGCTCGTCGCCCTGGTCGACCACATAGGGGTAAGGGATGTTCTGCTCGCTGACGCCGACTTCTACCGTGACGGTGTAGTCATGCATCAGCGGGCGCAGTTGTTCCAGCAGGTAGCCACGGAACGCAGCGGGCTGGGTGACGGTGACGCTGTAGGTGCCGGCAACCTGGACCTTGGCGTAGGCGCGGGTGGTGGCGGCGACTTCGCCATGGCTGTAGTAGGTCAGACGCAGTGCCGGGTAGCGGAACAGGTCGCGCTCATCGGCATCGGGCTCGGTACGGTCCTTCAGGTAACGCTTCAAGGCCTTACTAAGGGCCCCTGTGGCCTGTTCATGCAAGGCCGCCAGACGGTCGACGGCCTGTTCGGGGGTATCAACGACTACAAAAGCGTGGCTCACACTGTGCTTCCTGTCTGGACATGCATGTGATCCATCTTGCCTGCCTTCTTGGTTAAATACACCCCCATTGATCGCTGTTGGGTTGATTCGCGGGCGAGCCCGCTGCTACAGCGGCCAGGCAGGCGTAGCCCTTGTTACCAATGCCATCACATCCACACCTCGCGGCAGCGCCCCATACACCCGGCCACCACCGGCCAAGCGGCTGCCGATAAACGCATCACTGACCTCTGTATTCCCCGCCTCCAGCAGCAGCTTGGCCTGCAACGCCAGGGCAATATCCTCGGTCAGTTGGCGCGCGCGGTACTGCATGTCACCGGTGTCGGCAAACGCCCCCTTGAGGTTGCCGATATGCGCCGCCAGGCGCGGGTCGCCATGCCCGTCACCCAGCTCGGCAAACAGTGCATCGAGCACTCCCGGCTCCTTGGACAAGGCCCGCAGCACATCCAGGCACTGCACGTTGCCCGAGCCCTCCCAGGTAGAGTTGACCGGTGCCTCGCGGTACAGCCGTGGCAGAATGCTGTCTTCCACATAACCCGCGCCACCCAGGCATTCGGCGGCCTCGTTGATCATGGCCGGCGCACGTTTGCAGATCCAGTATTTGCCCACCGCCGTGACCAACCGGGCGAAATGCGCCTGCTGCGGGTCGTCCAGTTGCTCCAGCGCCTGGCCCATGCGCAAGCTCAGGGCAAGCGCAGCCTCGCTTTCCAGGGCCAGGTCGGCCAACACGTTCTGCATCAGGGGTTGCTCATTGAGCACCCGCCCGCCGACCTTGCGATGTGCACAATGGTGGGCTGCCTGCGTCAACGCCTGGCGCATCAGTGCGCTGGAGCCGACCATGCAGTCGAACCGGGTCATGGCGACCATCTCGATGATGGTCGGCACACCGCGCCCCTCTTCGCCAATCATCCACGCCAGCGCACCGCGGAACTCCACCTCGCTGGAGGCGTTGGAGCTGTTGCCCAGCTTGTTCTTCAGGCGCTGGATATAGAACTGATTGCGGTTGTCATCCGGGCGGTGGCGCGGCAGCAGGAAGCAGCTCAGGCCTTTTTCGGTTTGCGCCAAGGTCAGGAAAGCGTCGCACATCGGCGCCGAGCAGAACCACTTGTGGCCAACCAGCTCATAGGCCTGCCCCGGGCCCGGTGCACCGACCGGATAGGCCCGGGTAGTGTTGGCGCGCACATCGGTGCCGCCCTGCTTTTCAGTCATGGCCATGCCCAGGGTGACCCCGGCCTTGTGGCGGTCGCCAATGTTGCGCGGGTCATATTCGCAGGCAAGGACCTTCGGCAGCCAGTATTCAGCCAGCTCAGGCTGCAGGCGCAATGCCGGCACGGCGGCAAACGTCATGGTCAGCGGGCAACCGGTGCCGGCCTCGGCCTGGCTGTGCAGGTAGGTCATCGACGCCCGAGCAACATGGGCACCTGCGCGGGGTTCGGCCCACGGCAAGGAAGGCAGGCCATGTTCGACGGCGGTACGCATCAGCTCATGGTAGGCCGGGTGGAACTCGACCAGGTCGATGCGATGGCCGTAACGGTCGTGGCTGCTGAATTCAGGTTTGTGTGCGTTGGCCAGGAAGCCTGCCCGCATTAGCGGGCCACCGGCCAGGGCACCATAGGCATCGATCCGCGACTCGGCCCAACCTGCACCAAAACGCCGTGACCATTCCTGCAATGGAATGTCGAGGCGGTACAGGTTGGCACCGTCGAGGGATGGCGGCTGGTTGGTGACTTCGTGGGTTTCAGCGTACTGGTGCAGGTTCATTGGAGGGCTCCTGGATCCGGGTAAGCTTGAGAGCCCCAGTGAAGCACTGCTTGCAGGGTAGTCAAAGGGGTATTAATGACTAAACGTGTGGTTGCTGGCGTGCGCGCGCGCGTAGGAGCGGGTTTACCCGCGAATACGGTGGTGGCGGCAACGGTGAACGGCGGGTGGATATCGGCCAGCAGACCCGGCCCTTTCGCGGGTGAACCCGCTCCTACAGCGAGCGCCGCGCCTGCAGCATGTTCGGGCTCATCTGCGCCTGCGAAATCGCCATGTCCAAACTCAACTCGAAGCGGCTACCCAACCCGCGCGTCGATTCATGTGCCAATCTGGCCCCCAACAACTCCCCCATCTGCCGGCAAATCGACAAGCCAATCCCCAAACCGCCATACCGTCGGGTCATCGAACCATCGACCTGGAAGAACCGCTGGTACAGGATCGACTGCTCCAGATCATCGAAACCGATACCGCTGTCGCTGACGGTAAAGGTCAAGGCCAGATCACCCGGCCCCACCCGGCGACCACGCACCTGGATCATCACCCCGCCCTGATGGGTGAACTTCAAACCGTTGTCCACCAGGCAGCCCAGGCAGCGCGCCAGTTTCTGCCCGTCACCGAGCAATTCGTCCGGCAGGTCGGCCGGAATATCCAGGCTCAGGTACAAGCCTTTGCCCAGAGCCTGCCCGGCATAACCGGCGCGCAAGCCCTGCAACAGGCTGCGCAGACTGAACGGTGCCGACTGCGCCCGCAGGCGGCCGGCCTGCAATTCGGACAGGGTAAGAATGGCGTCGACCATATCCATCATGCCTTGGGCAGACCCCACTGCCGTGTGATGGTACTGAGCCATTTCAACATCCATCGGCAGGGTGTGCATCAGCTCGAGCGAGCCAATCACCCCGTTCATCGGGGTACGCAGCTCATGGGTCACGCTGGCCAGGAACTCGTCCTTCAGGCGATTGCTCCTGGCCAGTTGCAGGTTCAGTTGCTCCAGCGTACGCCCAGTGTCGCGCAAGGTCTGCGCCTGCTGCTCGCGCAGGCTGTTGATGCGGTCGGCCAGCGCCAGCGACAGCAAGGCCACCTCCAGCGCCGAACCCAACTGGCTGGCATACATGGTGATGAACACATTCGGCAGGTAACCCAACACCATCAAGGTGTTGACCAGGCCGCCAAGCAGGAACGCCGTCCAGGCGATGATGAACCAGCGCGCCACTCGAAAGCCGCGCCACCAGGCGTACAAGCCGGCGCTGAAGATGCTTACGGTGAACAGCAGTGCCAGCAGCGTGGCCATGCGCAGAGCAATGCCGTAGGGCATGCTCACCGCCAGCACCATGACCAGCGCACCACCCAGCATCAGCAGTTGCAACAGGCGGTCGAAACCACGGCTGATGCCGCCCAATTGCAGGAAGTGCCGGGCGAACTGGCAACCGAACAGGCCGGCTGCACCAATGAACAATGGCGTGGAGGCATTCGCCCACCAAGGGCTGTCCGGCCAGAAATAGGCTACACCGGCGCCGTTCACCGAGACCTGGTAAAGGCCGAACGAAGCGATGTAAAGGATGTAGTAGAGGTAGCTGACGTCGCGCACGCTCAGGTAGATGAACAGGTTGTATGCCAGCATCACCAGCAACACGCCGTAGATCATCCCCAGCACATACAGGCGCGTGGGCTGCTCTTCCAGGTAGGCTTCAGGGGACCATAGCGCCAGCGGCGCTTGCACCGACCCTTGGCTGTGCAGCCGCAGGTACGCGGTAGTCACCTTGCCAGGGGGCAATTGCAGTTCGAACAAGTAGTTGTTCTGCCGGATCTGCCGGCTGTCGTAGGGCAAGGCATCGCCGGTGCGCTGTGCCAGTCGGTACATGCCGCTGCTGTCAGGCAGATACAGTTCGAGGTGGTCCAGCGGCGGGTAGGCCAGCTCCAGCAGCCATTGCCGCGGGGCTGCACTGGGCGCGGCAACGGGGCGCAGCTCGACCTTGAGCCAGAACACCGAGGTGGAGTAACCGGCGTTCAGCACATCTTCATGATGGGGCTGAAAGTGTTTGGCAAACCCGGGGGCACTGACCTGAGCGATGCTGGCATTGCCATCGGGGTCTTCATAAACCTGCATGGCCTTGCCCAGTGGAAGATGCCGGGTAGCGTCGTCGAAATCGACCGCTCCGGCCAGCACGGGCAGCAAGCCCAGAAGCACAATCAGCAAATAGCGCATACAGCCCCAGCATGGCCTGTCCGGTCGCGTCGCGGTAGCCTCCCATCCGTTTGAGACGACGTGATCCTGCAGAACCCGTTTGTAGAGTTATCCGAGCACTCTAGCATAGCTTCACAACCTGGCAATGGGCCATACAAAAACACAAAGAAAAGGCTCTAAATCAATGCTTTCAATAGAAAAACAAACGACAACCTGACCGATCGATCAGTAAAACTCGTTTGTCGGACGATCCGCCCAAACAGGTTTGGTGGTAAGCTCGCCGACCATGAATACCTACAGCTCCCGCCCCGTTGTCCTCTGTCTCTCCGGCCACGACCCCAGTGGCGGCGCCGGCTTGCAGGCAGATATCGAAGCCCTGATCGCCCAAGGCTGCCACGCTGCACCTGCAGTGACCGCCTTGACCGTGCAGGATACCGTCAACGTTTCCGACTTCCGCGTGCTCGACCGCGAGTGGGTGCTGGCCCAGGCCAACGCCGTGCTGGCCGACTCCACGGTGGCCGCCGTCAAGTTGGGCATGCTCGGCTCGATCGAGATGGTCGACACCGTCGCCGAACTGCTGGCCGCCCACCCCCACCTGCCGCTGGTCTGCGACCCGGTGCTGCGTGCCGGTGGCGGTGGCCGCCTGGGCAAGGACGAAGTGGGCTACGCCCTGCGCGAACGCCTGCTGCCGCTGGCAACCATCGCCACGCCGAACCTGCCGGAAGCACGCATCCTCGCCGAACTGCCCGAAGGCACCGCTGACGAATGTGCCGAGAAACTGTTGCCGTTCTGTAGACACCTGCTGATTACCGGCGGTCACGGCGACGAAGACGAAATCCACAACCGCCTGTACACCCAGGACGGCCAGCACTTCACCTGGACTTGCCAGCGCCTGCCAGGCAGCTACCACGGCTCGGGCTGCACCCTGGCCAGCGCCCTGGCTGGCCGCCTGGCACTCGGCGAGCAGCTGGAAAGCGCCGTGCGCACCGCCCTGGACTACACCTGGCGCACCCTGCGTGACGCCGAGCAACTGGGCAAAGGCCAGTACGTGCCGCGCCGCCTGCCCCTGGACTTCTGCTCCTGATACGAGGCCTTCAATGAAGCTACGCGGTCTGTATGCCATCACCGACAGCCAGCTGCTCGCCGGCCGTTTCCTGTCCCATGTCGAGGCGGCCCTGGAAGGCGGCGTGTGTCTGCTGCAGTACCGCGACAAGAGCGACGATGCAGCGCGCCGCCTGCGTGAAGCGGAAGGGCTGATGAAGCTCTGCGAGCGTTACGGCACCCAGTTGCTGATCAACGACGACGCCGAGCTGGCCGCACGCCTGGGTGTCGGCGTGCACCTGGGCCAGACCGACGGCCCACTGACCCCGGCCCGCGCACTGCTCGGCCGTCAGGCAATCATCGGCTCCACCTGTCACGCCAGCCTCGAACTGGCCACCCAGGCTGCCAGCGAAGGCGCCAGCTACGTGGCCTTTGGCCGCTTTTTCAATTCTGTCACCAAGCCGGGCGCGCCCGCTGCCAATGTCGGCCTGCTTGAGCAGGCCCGCGCCCAGGTGAAACTGCCGATCGCGGTAATCGGCGGCATCACCCTCGACAACGCCGCCCCGCTGGTCGCCCACGGTGCCGACCTGCTGGCGGTGATCCACGGCTTGTTCGGTGCCGACAGCGCGCAGGAAGTCACCCGCCGCGCCCGCGCCTTCAACGCCTTGTTCGCATCCTGATTCGAGAGATACTCCCATGTCCCGTTCCGAAGCCCTGTTCGCCCAAGCCCAGAAGCACATCCCCGGCGGCGTCAACTCGCCAGTCCGCGCTTTCAAGAGCGTTGGCGGCACGCCGCTGTTCTTCAAGCATGCCGAAGGCGCCTATGTCGTTGACGAGGACGACAAACGCTACGTCGACTACGTCGGCTCCTGGGGCCCGATGATCCTCGGCCACGGCCACCCGGACGTGCTGGACTCGGTACGCAAGCAGCTGGAGCACGGCCTGTCCTACGGCGCGCCGACCGCCATGGAAACCGAGATGGCCGACCTGGTCTGCTCGATCGTGCCGTCGATGGAAATGGTGCGCATGGTCAGCTCGGGCACTGAAGCCACCATGAGCGCAATCCGCCTGGCCCGTGGCTACACTGGCCGCGACGCCATCATCAAGTTCGAAGGCTGCTACCACGGCCACTCCGACAGCCTGCTGGTAAAAGCCGGCTCCGGCTTGCTGACCCAAGGCGTGCCAAGTTCGGCAGGCGTGCCAGCGGACTTCGCCAAGCACACCCTGACCCTGCCGTTCAACGACATCGCCGCCGTCGAGAAGACCCTGGCCGAAGTTGGCCAGACCGTGGCCTGCATCATCGTGGAGCCCGTGGCCGGCAACATGAACTGCGTACCACCGGTACCGGGCTTCCTCGAGGGCCTGCGTGAGCAATGCGACAAGCATGGCGTGGTGCTGATTTTCGACGAAGTGATGACCGGTTTCCGCGTCTCGCTCGGCGGCGCCCAGGGCCATTACGGCATCACGCCGGACCTGTCGACCTTCGGCAAGATCGTCGGTGGCGGCATGCCGGTCGGCTGCTTCGGCGGCAAGCGTGAAATCATGGGCTGCATCGCCCCGCTCGGCCCGGTCTACCAGGCCGGCACCCTGTCGGGCAATCCGCTGGCCATGGCCGCCGGCCTGACTACCCTCAAGCTGATCAGCCGCCCAGGCTTCCACGCCGAGCTGACCGACTACACCAGCCGCATGCTCGACGGCCTGCAGCAGCGCGCCGATGCCGCTGGTGTGCCATTCGTCACCACCCAGGCCGGTGCCATGTTCGGCCTTTACTTCAGCGGCGCCGACGACATCGTCACCTTCGAAGACGTGATGGCCAGCGATGCCGAGCGCTTCAAGCGCTTCTTCCACCTGATGCTCGACGGTGGCGTGTACCTGGCACCGAGCGCGTTCGAGGCGGGCTTCACCTCCATCGCCCATGGCGACAAGGAGCTGCAGATCACCCTGGATGCTGCTGAAAAAGCCTTTGCTGCATTGAAGTAATTGCCAGCCTGCGCCGGCCTCTGTGGGAGCGGGCTTGCCCCGCGAAGAGGCCGGTACAGGCAATAATTACGCACGCACAATCAGCTGACTTCCCCAACCAAGCAGAAATTCGAGTAAAACTTTGTAAGGTTGGCGCTGCTTATCCCATAATGTGCCACCAGAGACATTGGCCGCAGCTTTGCAGAGGTAAGTCGATCCCCATGAACCGCACCGGCCGCGCCCTGACCCTGGGCTGCCTGTTGCTTCTTCAGCCCCTGCTGGCCCTGGCGGAGGGCGGTAACTCGTTGCTGATTCCGGCGGCGGGCCGCTGCACCTTGAATGTTCAGCCTGAAGACCTGGCAAACGCCCTCAAGGCCTGCGAGCAGACGGCGACTGCGGGGGATGCCCAGGCGCAATTCGAACTGGGCGAGTATTACTACACGCAAACGCCAAAAAACCTGGACAAAGCCCTGGACTGGTTCCAGAAGGCCTCGCTGCAAGGCCATGCCGACGCCCAATACCGCCTGGGTGCCATGTTCTTCCATGGCGAAGGGGTCAAGGCCAACAACGTGCAGGCCTACATCCTGCTGAAGATGGCTGCGGTCAATGGCGCCGAAGATGCGCTGGACATGGCCGACGAAGTGACCGAGCAAATGCCCCGTGACGAACTGGAGCATGCCACCCAGGTGCTCGGCCAGATTTTCCGCAAGTACCTGCTGGAACTGCAGAACGCCGAAGGGCGCACGCCGTTCTCGCCACTTCCCTGAAGGTCACTTTTCCGGCATTGGCATCGGGAACGGCATCACATTGCCGCCACCCTTGGCCTCGCTGATCTTCGCCGTGCCCAGGCGCTCCACCTCATCGATACGCACAATCGAGTGCATTGGCACGAAACTGCGGACCACTCCGTCGAACTGGCTCTTGAGCTTCTCTTCACTCGGGTCCACTACCAGTTGCGAGCGCTCTCCGAACACGAACTCCTCGATCTCCAGAAAACCCCAAAGGTCACTCTGGTAGATCTGCTTGGCGTACATCTCGAAGACCTGGCCCTGGTTCAGGAAGATCACTTTATAGATGGCGGGTTCGCGTTTGCTCATGTTCGGCCAGATAACACATGCGTAAGAAAAGGTGGGCATGATACCTGTTCTGCCGTCTTCGCGGGTGAGCCCGCACCCAAAGGATCTCCACCGGCCTTGCAGGAGCGGGCTCACCCGCGAAGTGGCCAGAACAGCCCGTACATACCGTTGAACGTTTCAGTGCTTTCGCCACTGCCATTCAAGGGTTATTCTTGAGTTCAACTCCATCGCCGTCGAGCGGCTAAAAACGACCTTGAACGCACCCATAGAACCCCATCGTTTCATCCTCGAACCCTTCGAGGCCCACCGTTTCGCCAACTTGTGCGGCCAGTTCGACGAGCACCTGCGCCTGATCGAACAACGCCTGGCCATCGAGATCCGCAACCGCGGCAATCAGTTCGAACTGATCGGCGAACCCAGGACCACCTCTGCTGCCGAACAGCTGCTGCGCCGTCTCTATCGCGAGACCAAGGCCACCGACCTGTCACCGGAAACCGTGCACCTGTACCTGCAGGAGTCGGCTGTCGAAAACATCGACAACCCGGCCGTCAACGAGGTCAGCGTGTCGCTGCGCACGCGCAAGGGCAACATCCGCCCGCGCGGGCTCAACCAGCAGCGCTACGTCAAGGAAATCCTGGCCAACGACATCAATTTCGGCATCGGCCCGGCCGGTACCGGCAAGACCTACCTGGCCGTAGCCTGCGCTGTGGACGCGCTGGAACGCGAACAGGTGCGCCGCATCCTGCTGGTGCGCCCCGCGGTCGAGGCGGGTGAAAAACTCGGCTTCCTGCCCGGCGACCTGGCACAGAAAATCGACCCGTACCTGCGCCCGCTGTACGACGCCCTGTACGAAATGCTCGGCTTCGAACACGTGGCCAAGCTGATCGAACGCCAGGTGATCGAAATCGCCCCTCTGGCCTACATGCGTGGCCGCACCCTGAACAACAGCTTCATCATCCTCGACGAAAGCCAGAACACCACGCTCGAGCAGATGAAGATGTTCCTGACCCGCATCGGTTTCGGCTCTACCGCGGTGATTACCGGTGACATCACCCAGGTCGACCTGCCCCGTGGCACCAAGTCGGGCCTGGCGCACGTCATCGAGGTGCTGAAGGACGTTCCCGGGATCAGCTTTACCCATTTCCAACCCAAGGATGTGGTTCGTCACCCACTGGTACAGCGTATTGTCGAAGCCTACGACCGCTTCGAAGCCCGCCAGCCCAAGTCCGAGGCGCCTGGCAAAGATGCTTGAACTTGATATCCAACGGGCCACGGATGCTGCCACTCCAGATGACGCCGCCTTTCGCCGCTGGTGCGAATTGGCGCTGCGCCAGCGCAGCGCCGACTCGGAAATGACCATTCGCCTGGTCGACGAAACCGAAGGCCGAGAGCTGAACCACACCTACCGGCACAAGGACTACGCAACCAATGTGTTGTCGTTCCCGGCCGATGTGCCCGATGACCTGCTCGATATCCCGCTGCTGGGCGACCTGGTGATCTGTGTAGCGGTGGTCGAGCGCGAAGCGGCCGAACAAGGCAAATCGCTGGAAGCTCACTGGGCGCACCTGGTCATCCACGGTTGCCTGCACTTGCTCGGCTATGACCACATCGAGGATGAGGAGGCCGAGGAAATGGAAAGCCTGGAACGAGAATTGCTGGCAGAACTGGGTCACCCCGACCCTTATGCCGATGATGAAACCGACCCAATCACACACTGATACACGAAGGATCACGAGAACCGCCATGAGCGAAGATCGATCGAGCAACGGGCAGAAGTCCTGGCTGGGTAAACTGACCCAGGCTTTTGCCCATGAGCCGAAAAACCGCCAGGAGCTGCTTGAGCTGCTGCGCGAAGCCCATCAGAACAAACTGCTGGACAGCGAAGCGCTGACCATCGTCGAAGGCGCCATTCAGGTCGCCGACCTGCAGGTTCGCGACATCATGGTGCCGCGCTCGCAGATGAACAGCATCAAGGCCGGCCAATCGCCCCGCGAGTTCCTGCCGGCGGTGATCGACGCCGCGCACTCGCGTTACCCGGTAATCGGCGAAAGCCACGACGATGTGCTCGGGATCCTGCTCGCCAAAGACTTGCTGCCGTTGATCCTCAAGGAGAACGGTGACAGCTTCAACATCAAGGACTTGCTGCGCCCGGCCACCTTCGTACCCGAGTCCAAGCGCCTGAACGTGTTGCTGCGCGAGTTCCGCGCCAACCACAACCACATGGCCATCGTCATCGACGAATATGGCGGCGTGGCGGGCCTGGTCACCATTGAGGACGTGCTGGAGCAAATCGTCGGCGATATCGAAGACGAGCACGACGTCGAGGAAGACAGCTACATCAAGCCACTGCCCAGCGGTGATTTTCTGGTCAAAGCGCTTACTCCGATCGAGAACTTCAACGAGTTCTTCGACAGCGAGTTCTCCGATGACGAGTTCGACACGGTCGGCGGCCTGGTGATGAGCGCCTTTGGCCACCTGCCCAAGCGCAACGAAACCACCGAGATCGGGTCTTACAAGTTCCGTATTCTCAATGCCGACAGCCGGCGGATACACTTGCTGCGCCTGACTCCGATCACCCGTTAAGGACAAACATGCGTTGGTTCACCCGCCCCGGCTGGCCCGGTAACCTGCTGGCCCTGTCGGCCGGTGCTTCCACCCTCCTGGCCCTGGCGCCGTTCGACTTCTGGCCGTTGGCGGTGTTGTCCATCGCGGTGCTCTACCTTGGCCTGCGCGAGCTCAGCCCGCGCCAGGCCATGTGGCGTGGCTGGTGGTTCGGGTTTGGCCTGTATGGCGCCGGCACCTGGTGGATCTACGTCAGCATGAACACCTACGGCGGCGCCTCGCCGCTGCTGGCAATCGTGTTGTTGTTGGTGTTCTTCGCCGCACTGGCCTGGTTCTTCGCCCTGCCCACCTGGCTGTGGGCGCGCTGGCTACGACGCAACGAAGCACCACTGGCCGACGCCCTGTGTTTCGCCGCCCTCTGGCTCCTGCAAGAGGCCTTCCGCGGCTGGTTCCTGACCGGTTTCCCCTGGCTCTACGCTGGTTATAGCCAACTGGATGGCCCATTGGCCGGCCTTGCACCGCTGGGCGGCGTATGGCTGATTTCCTTCACTCTCGCCCTCACCGCCGCCCTGCTGTGCAACCTGCACCGCCTGCGCACCCGCCCCTCGTTCCTGGCCGTGGCCAGTGTGCTGTTGCTGGCCCCCTGGGTGCTGGGCCTGGCGCTCAAGGGCCATGCCTGGACCATTCCGGCAGGCGAGCCGCTGAAAGTGGCGGCGATCCAGGGCAACGTCGAGCAGGACCTTAAATGGGACCCCGCGCACATCGATGCGCAACTGGCGCTATACCGCGACCTGAGCTTCAGCTCCAGGCCGGTGGACCTGCTGGTGTGGCCGGAAACTGCTGTTCCGGTGCTCAAGGACCAGGCCCAGGGCTACATCGACGTGATGGGCCGCTTCGCCGCCGAGCGGCATTCGGCGCTGATCACGGGGGTGCCGGTGCGTGAAGAAGTGCACCACCAGCGCCGCTACTACAACGGCATCACCGTCACGGGCGAAGGCGATGGTACTTACCTCAAGCAGAAGCTGGTGCCGTTTGGCGAGTATGTACCGCTGCAAGACGTGCTGCGTGGGGCCATCGAGTTCTTCAACCTGCCCATGTCGGACTTCGCCCGCGGCCCGGAAGACCAGCCGCTGCTGCAGGCCAAGGGCTATCAGATTGCACCTTACATCTGCTACGAGGTGGTCTACCCCGAGTTCGCCGCCGGCCTGGCTGCGCGTAGCGACCTGCTGCTGACCATCAGCAACGACACCTGGTTCGGCAAATCCATCGGCCCCTTGCAGCACCTGCAGATGGCGCAGATGCGCGCGCTGGAAGCCGGCCGCTGGATGATCCGCGCCACCAACAACGGCGTGACCGCGCTGATCGACCCCTTTGGCCGCATTACCACGCAGGTTCCACAGTTCCAGCAGGCGGTGCTGTATGGCGAAGTGGTGCCGATGCAGCAGCTGACACCTTACCTGCAATGGCGCTCATGGCCATTGGCGATTGTCTGCACGCTGTTGCTGGGCTGGGCGTTGCTGGCAGGGCGTATTGCAAAAACCGTCTGATTGGCGATACGCGGCCACTGTAGGAGCGGGTTTACCCGCGAATACGGTAGTGGCGGCAACGGTGAACGGCGGGTGGAGATTGGCCGGCAGGGCAGGCCCTTTCGCGGGCAAGCCCGCTCCTACAGGGGATTATGTAAGCCGGTGAATCAGTAAAACACCCGGTACCCCACCAACCCCACCACTTCATTAAGCAGTTGCCCGCTCTGCCACATCGCCCGGCTCTCTGGCAGCAGCCCGCCAAACGGCCGCGCATGATCGCGCCCCAGGAACCCCACCGGCGCCGGCACCACCTCGAACCCCGCCTTTTCAAAACTCCAGCGTGAACGCTGCATGTGCCAGGCCTGGGTCACCAGCACCACCCGACGAATTCCCAAAGGCTGCAGCACCTTGGCCGTCAGCTGGGCATTTTCCCAGGTCGTGCGGCTGGCCTCTTCGCGCCATTTCACCTCGACAGCGAAATCCTCACGCAGGCGATCAGCCATTAGCCTCGCCTCGCTGGGCGGCGTCCCGAAATGCAACCCGCCACTGGTCAGCACTGGCAGGCCCGAGGCCTTGGCCAGACGCGCCGCAAAGCGCATACGCTCCAGCGCCGTGGCCGTGGGCTGGTCTGCGCCGCCCCAGGCCGGATCCCCGCGCTCGCGCCCGGCGCCCAGCACCACAATGGCATCCGCCTGGCTCGCCAGGCGGGCCCAGTCGCTCACGGCCAGCGGCGGCTCACTTTCCAGTACACGGGCGGTTTCCTGCACCACCAGCGGCAGGCTCATCAGCCACAGGCCACCCAATCCTACGGCAAAGCAAAGCGCCGCCAACCGTGGCCGCCGCGTGCGCAGCCACCAGGCCGCAAGCAGCAGCAAGAACAGCAGGCCCGGCGGCATCAGCCATTGTTTGATGAAGAATCGGATCGGCATCGGCCACACCTCCTTGGCAGGTGTGCAGCCTAGAAGGATCGACGCCGGGCAACAAGTGCGTACCGGCGTCGATCGTGAGTTGTGTGATAGTGAAGAACCGGCGCGCGATGGCCTGCACCTGGCGTCCTGAACGGCTAGCGATGCGGCAGCGTCCTGGGTCTCGCCTTGCTGGCGGGGCGTTTCTTGTCCTTGAGCCAGATGATCTTGGCCGACGTCGGCTCCGCTTGTGGGTAACTGCCGACAGCGGCATTGTGGCGCTCCGGGAGGGAGTCCAGGTACGCCTTGATCACTTCAAACTCCGCGTGGCTCAGGCCACGCAACTCAAGCTCAGCTGGCATCTCGTCGCGCAATCGAACCGAGGTCCTGGCCGTTTCCAGTGCCAGGCCAAGCCGGTCGATAAGGCGCTCGTAAAGCTCCGGTCTGATTGCGGGTAGCTGCGTCTCTCCCATCCGTTCACCTCATTGAAGGTAAGAATATCCCCCCCACACCTGAGCTTAGCGTCGCTGCAAAAAGCAGCCGTGTGCCGCGACCAGCGGGCATTCGCAACGAAGGTTTCCCACGATGCTCGGCGCTGCTGTATGCTACGGCGTTCACTCTAAACGACACCGGAGTGCCGGACGCAGCGAGGTTCCGCTGCCTGGAACAGGGTCTCTTCTCTCTCAGCCAAAAGTAGCCATGCACGAACAATACACGCCCCGTGATATCGAAGCCGCCGCCCAGAAGTTCTGGGACGAGCAACAATCGTTCGCTGTGACCGAACAGCCAGGCAAAGACACCTACTATTGCCTATCGATGTTCCCGTACCCGAGCGGCAAGCTACACATGGGCCACGTGCGCAACTACACCATCGGTGACGTGATTGCCCGTTACCAGCGCATGCTGGGCAAGAACGTCCTGCAACCGATGGGCTGGGACGCTTTCGGCATGCCCGCGGAAAACGCGGCGATGAAAAACAACGTCGCCCCGGCCAAGTGGACGTACGAAAACATCGACTACATGAAGACCCAGCTCAAGAGCCTGGGCCTGGCCATCGACTGGGCACGTGAAGTCACCACCTGCAAACCCGACTACTACCGTTGGGAGCAGTGGCTGTTCACCCGCCTGTTCGAGAAAGGCATCATCTACCGCAAGAACGGTACCGTGAAC
The DNA here is from genome assembly GCA_041879295.1 of Pseudomonas putida. Lineage (NCBI taxonomy): Bacteria > Pseudomonadati > Pseudomonadota > Gammaproteobacteria > Pseudomonadales > Pseudomonadaceae > Pseudomonas > Pseudomonas putida. Next base: position 5,093,423 of record CP047152.1, read on the forward strand.
TGGGACCCGGCGGACCAGACCGTTCTGGCCAACGAACAAGTCATCGACGGCCGTGGCTGGCGTTCGGGCGCGCTGATCGAGAAGCGCGAAATCCCGATGTACTACTTCCGCATCACCGATTACGCCGACGAGCTGCTGGAGAGCCTCGACGAGCTGCCGGGCTGGCCTGAGCAGGTCAAGACCATGCAGCGCAACTGGATCGGCAAATCGCGCGGCATGGAAGTACAGTTCCCGTACGACCAGGCCAGCATCGGCCACGAAGGCACCCTCAAGGTCTTCACCACCCGTCCGGACACGCTGATGGGCGCCACCTACGTCGCCGTCGCCGCCGAGCACCCGCTGGCCACCCAGGCCGCGCAGGGCAACCCGGCGCTGCAGGCGTTCATCGATGAGTGCAAGAGCGGCAGCGTTGCCGAAGCCGACATGGCCACCCAGGAGAAGAAGGGCATGGCCACTTCCCTGCTGGTCGAGCACCCGCTCACTGGCGAGAAGCTGCCAGTATGGGTCGCCAACTATGTGCTGATGCACTACGGTGATGGCGCGGTAATGGCCGTGCCGGCCCACGACGAGCGCGACTTCGAATTCGCCCACAAGTACAACCTGCCGGTCAAGGCCGTGGTGCGCACCAGCGCTGGCGACGAAGTCGGCAGCGAGTGGCAGGCCGCCTATGGCGAGCACGGCCAGCTGATCAACTCCGCAGAGTTCGACGGCCTGGACTTTGCTGGCGCCTTCGATGCCATCGAAGCGGCCCTGATCCGCAAGGAACTGGGCAAATCGCGTACCCAGTTCCGCCTGCGCGACTGGGGTATCAGCCGCCAGCGCTACTGGGGCTGCCCGATCCCGATCATCCACTGCCCGTCCTGCGGCGACGTACCGGTGCCGGAAGACCAGCTGCCGGTCACCCTGCCGGAGAACGTGGTGCCGGACGGCGCCGGTTCGCCACTGGCGCGCATGCCTGAATTCTACGAATGCAGCTGCCCGAAATGCGGTGCTGCGGCCAAGCGCGAAACCGACACCATGGACACCTTCGTCGAGTCGTCCTGGTACTTCGCCCGCTATGCCTCGCCAAACTACGACAAAGGCCTGGTCGACCCCAAAGCCGCCAACCACTGGCTGCCGGTAGATCAGTACATCGGTGGTATCGAACACGCGATCCTGCACCTGCTGTACGCGCGTTTCTTCCACAAGCTGATGCGTGACGAAGGCCTGGTCACCTCGAACGAGCCATTCAAGAACCTGCTGACCCAGGGCATGGTGGTCGCAGAGACCTACTACCGCGTTGCCAGCAACGGCGGCAAGGACTGGTTCAACCCGGCCGATGTCGAGATCGAGCGTGATGCCAAAGCCAAGATCATTGGCGCTCGCCTGAAGACCGACGGCCTGCCGGTGGAAATCGGCGGCACCGAGAAAATGTCGAAATCGAAGAACAACGGCGTCGACCCGCAGTCCATGATCGAAGCCTACGGCGCCGACACCTGCCGCCTGTTCATGATGTTCGCCTCGCCGCCCGACATGAGCCTGGAATGGTCCGACTCCGGCGTCGAAGGTGCCAGCCGCTTCCTGCGTCGTGTCTGGCGCCTGGCTCAGGCTCACGTCAGCCAAGGCCTGCCAGGCAAGCTGGATGTTGCCGCCCTGGACGACGCACAAAAAGTCATCCGCCGCGCCATTCACGCTGCCATCAAACAGGCCAGCATCGACGTGGGCCAGTTCCACAAGTTCAATACCGCCATCGCCCAGGTGATGACCGTGATGAACGTACTGGAAAAGGCCCCGCAAGCCACCGAACAGGACCGCGCCCTGCTTCAGGAAGGCCTGGAAGCCGTTACCCTGCTGCTGGCACCGATCACTCCGCACATCTCTCATGAGCTGTGGCAGCAACTGGGCCATGCAGGCTCGGTGATCGATGCCGCCTGGCCAAGCGTCGACGAACAGGCGCTGGTCCAGGACACCATTACTTTGGTGGTTCAGGTCAACGGCAAACTGCGCGGCCAGGTCGAGATGCCTGCCGCTGCCAGCCGCGAAGAAGTCGAAGCCGCTGCCCGCAGCAACGAGAATGTCCTGCGCTTCATCGATGGCCTGACCATCCGCAAGGTCATCGTGGTACCGGGCAAGCTGGTCAACATCGTCGCCAACTGATGAAAACGCCCACCCGCATTGGCTGCGGGTGGGCGGAACAGGCCCCAAAGGGAGCAACAACATGATTAAACGCAATTTGCTGGTAATCGGCCTGGCGGTCATGCTCAGCGCCTGCGGTTTCCAGCTGCGCGGCACCGGCTCCACCGAGCTGAGCGTGAAGGAAATGGACGTCAGCGCGCGCAATGCCTATGGCCCGACCGTGGTCCAGCTGCGTGAAGTACTGGAACGTAGCGGCGTCAACGTGCATGCCGGCGCACCGTATCGCCTGGTGCTGACCAACGAACAGGAGCGCGAGCGCTCGGCTACCTACAGCGGTGGCAACCGTACCGCCGAGTACGAGCTGACTACCAAGCTGGACTACAGCATCCTGGGCCTGAACAACCTGGAGCTGATGAGCGACAAGCTGGAGGTGCGCAAGATCTACCTGCGTGACGGCTCGAACATCACCGGCTCCGAGCAGGAAGCCGACCGCGCACGCGAAGAAATGCGCCGCGACCTGGTCAACGCCATGGTCGTACGCCTGCAAATGCTGTCCCCAGCCCAGCTGGACGAGCTGCAGCGTGAAGCCGACGAGCGCGCCAAAGCCGAAGCTGCCGCGCTGGAGGCTGCACGCCGCCAGCAGGCCGAGACGCCTCAGCAATCGCCATTGGAAGTGCCGGGCAACTAAGCCCGTGAGGGGCGCCCTCGGGCGCCCCGCCTGCTCCCCATGAAGCTCGCCCCCGCCCAACTCAACAAGCACCTGCAAGGCGCCCTGGCACCGGTCTACGTGGTCAGCGGCGACGACCCGCTGCTGTGCCAGGAAGCCGCCGACGCCATCCGCAATACCGCGCGTCAGCAAGGCTTCGATGAACGCCAGGTATTCAGTGCCGACGCCAACTTCGACTGGGGCACCCTGCTCCAGGCCGGCGCAAGCCTGTCGCTGTTCGCCCAGCGCCGCCTGCTGGAACTGCGCCTGCCCTCGGGCAAGCCCGGTGACAAGGGTGCCGCTGCACTGATGGAATACTGCGCCAACCCCGCCGAAGACACGCTGCTGCTGATCAGCCTGCCCAAGCTCGACAGCAGTGCGCAGAAGACCAAGTGGGGCAAGGCATTGATCGAAGGCGCCCATTGCCAGTTCATCCAGATCTGGCCGGTGGATGTGCATCAGCTTCCTCAGTGGATCAACCAGCGCCTGCAACAGGCCGGCCTGTCAGCCCAGCGTGATGCCGTCGACCTGATTGCCGCGCGCGTGGAAGGCAACCTGCTGGCAGCCGCGCAGGAAATCGAAAAGCTCAAGTTGCTGGCCGAAGGCAGCCAGATCACCGTGGAAACCGTGCAGGCTGCCGTCGCCGACAGCGCCCGCTTCGATGTCTTCGGCCTGGTCGACGCCATTCTCAACGGCGAGGCTGCGCATGCCCTGCGCATGCTCGAAGGCTTGCGCGGTGAAGGTGTGGAGCCGCCCGTCATCCTCTGGGCCTTGGCCCGTGAGCTGCGCCAACTGGCGGGGCTGGCCCAGCAGTTCAGCCAAGGCGTGCCATTGGACAAAGCGTTCAGCCAGGCCCGCCCGCCCATCTGGGACAAACGCCGACCGCTGGTCAACAAGGCCCTGCAGCGCCTCTCGGCGCAGCGCTGGGCGCAATTGCTGCAGGATGCCCAGCGTATCGATGCGCAGATCAAAGGGCAGGCAGAAGGTTCGCCCTGGATTGGCCTGGCGCGGCTGTCGCTGCTGATGGCCGGCCAGCGCCTGACTCTTCCTCCCGAGTAACCCCCCCACCACAGGGCTGCAAGGCCCAGGTTCTCGACCATAAACACAATCAATTGGCTCCCCGGCAGCCCAAGCCCTACAGTGCGCCCCGAAACCCACCCAACCCGGGATACCGCCATGAGCAAAAAGCCGAAAAAGCACGGCCCCAACAAGGCCAAGTCCATCATCGCCCAGCCACTGTTCCGCTGCCGCCAGGAACAACCGAACAAGGGCAAAGGCAGCTACCGCCGCGAAGCCTTCCAATCGAGAGATTGGGAGGCTTCCTACTTTTTGGCTGCATGAAAGCATCGCAAGCGCAGGCATGATATGGTCGTCACCTGACCTGCAACTCTGGATCTGTGCATGCTCTTCCGTATTATCCCCCGCTGGGAAACCCGCCAGCTGATCGCGGCCTCCAGCTTCATCCTGCTCGTGGCCTGTGCGGAAAAGCCCACCGCCGCCGACGCGCTGCCGCTGGCCCCTGCCCAACCCAATCCAGTGGTGACCGTGCCCGGCGCAATGCCCGACGTCAGCACTGAAATCCAGCCTCTGCAAACCTTCGCCCAATGGCAAGCGGGCTTCCGCGAGCAGGCCCTGCAAGCCGGCATTTCGCCGAGCACCTTCGACCGCGCCTTCCTCGGTGTCACCCCTGACCTGGACGTGATCAAGGCAGATCGCAGCCAGCCGGAGTTCACCCGCCCGGTGTGGGAGTACCTCGAAGGCGCCCTGTCGCCCCTGCGCGTGCGCAACGGCAAGAAGCTGCTGGTGCAGAACGCTGAGTTGCTGACTCGCCTCGAGCAACAATATGGCGTGGACCGCCAGGTGCTGGTCGCGGTGTGGGGCATGGAAAGCAACTTCGGCCAGTTCCAGGGCAGCAAGTCGGTGATCCGCTCGCTAGCCACTTTGGCCTATGAGGGCCGCCGCCCACAGTTTGCCCAGGACCAGCTGATTGCCGCGCTGCAGATCATCCAGCATGGTGACATCCAGCCTGAAGCCATGCGGGGCTCGTGGGCCGGCGCCATGGGCCAGACCCAGTTCATCCCGACCACCTACAACACCCATGCCGTGGACTTCGACGGCGATGGCCGACGCGACATCTGGAACAGCACACCAGACGCCCTGGCCTCAACAGCGCACTACCTGCAGAGTTCGGGCTGGAAACGCGGCCAACCGTGGGGCTTCGAGGTACAGGTGCCAGCTGGTTTCGACTTCTGGCAGGCCGATGGCGCACAGCGCAAACCGGTGAGTGAATGGCTGGCGATGGGCGTGAAACTGCCAGCAGGCACTCGCCTGCCGGCAGGTAGCAACCAGCTGTCTGCCGCCCTGCTGCTGCCGGCCGGTGCACGCGGCCCGGCGTTCCTGGTGCTGGACAACTTCCGCGCCATCCTCAAGTACAACAACTCGTCGTCCTATGCCTTGGCGGTGAGCCTGCTCGGGGATCGCTTCAGCGGCTGGGGCTTCATTGCCGGCAGCTGGCCGAAAGACGATATGCCGCTCAGTCGCAGCGAGCGCATGGAGCTGCAGCACTTGTTGAACAGCCGCGGGCATGATGCAGGTAATGCCGATGGCATTATCGGGGCCAATACCCGCAAGGCGATCCGCAATGCCCAGCAAGGGCTTGGATGGCCGGCGGATGGGTACCCGACCCATAAGCTGCTTGAGAACCTGCGCCAGCAGTAAGCATTTCGGGGCCGCTGCGCGGCCCCGGCAATTTCATGCCCTGAACAGATCCTGCTCCAGCACCAGTGTTTGCTGACCACTGTCGAGCCTCACCCGAGCCCCCAGGGGCAAGCATACATTCGGGTCACAATGCCCGCTGCGCCAGCCCGCCAGCACCGGCACCCCAAGCGGCGCAAACATATCCTCCAGCAACGGCGTCAGCGCCGCTGTGGTAATCCCGGCAAAGTCGCCCACCAGCACGCCTTTGATCCCCTCCAGCTTGCCTGCCAGGCGTAACTGGGTCAGCAGCCGATCCACCCTGTACAGCGGCTCGTTGACGTCCTCGATGAACAGGATGCAGCCCTGGGTATCCAGCTCGGCAAGCGTTCCGATGGTCGCACCCAGCATCGACAGGTTGCCACCCAGCAGCGGCCCGCAGGCTACCCCCGGTAACACGCTGTCCAATGCGAAACCCTGCGGGTGCACGACCTGCTCGCCTGCCTTCACAAGCCCACCCAGCTGCGCCAGCAACGACGACTCGGTCGGTGGCAACTTGGCCCCCAGCAGGTCGGCATTGAGCATGCCCCCATGGAAGGTCACCAGTCCGGCATGCCGGTAGATCGCCGTATGCAGTGCAGTGATGTCGCTGTAGCCGATCAGCGGCTTGGGGTTGCGCCGGATCAGTTCGAAGTCGAGCTGGTCAAGCAGGCGCATGCTGCCGTAGCCCCCACGCATGCACAGAATGGCGTCAATGGCCGGATCGGCAAAGGCTGCGTGCAGGTCCTGCAAACGCTGCTGGTCCGGCCCCGCCAGGTAACCCTGTGCCTGCAGGGCACCCGGGTAAATACAGCAACGGTAGCCGCGGTCAACGAACCACTGGCTGACCTTGTGCGCATCAAGCCGCGCCGCGCCCGCCGGGGCGACAATGGCAAAGCATGCGTTGGCCGGCAGCGCGGCTGGCAGAGTGGGTTGGAAGGTTTTGGCGCAATACATCGCGGCTCCTTGCAGCATGGGACACAAACAAAAATGCCGATGCCGCCCTTGGGCGTGCATCGGCATATGTGGCTCTGCTCTTGGCTAGAGCATAGCTCAGAGCTTGATTTTGGCTTCGTGAGCCTGCTGGTCGGCGTGGTACGAAGAACGCACCAGCGGGCCAGAAGCAACGTTCTTGAAGCCCATCTTGTAACCTTCCTCGGCAAACCAGGCAAAGGTGTCCGGGTGAACGAAACGCTGCACCGGCAAGTGGCTGCGCGACGGCTGCAGGTACTGGCCGAGGGTAAGCATGTCGATGTCATGCTCGCGCATGCGGTGCATCACTTCGATCACTTCCTCGTCGGTTTCACCCAGGCCGAGCATCAGGCCCGACTTGGTCGGTACGTGCGGCACCAACTGCTTGAACTTCTGCAGCAGGTCCAGCGACCAGTCATAGTCCGAACCCGGGCGCGCGGCCTTGTACAGGCGCGGTACGGTCTCGAGGTTGTGGTTGAACACATCCGGCGGCTCTTGCGCGGTGATTTCCAGGGCAACGTCCATACGGCCACGGTAGTCCGGCACCAAGGTCTCCAACTGCACGCCTGGCGACAGCGCGCGGATTTCCCGGATGCAGTCAGCAAAGTGCTGGGCACCACCATCACGCAGGTCGTCGCGGTCCACCGAGGTGATCACCACGTACTTCAGGCGCAGGTCGGCAATGGCAACCGCCAGGTTTTTCGGCTCGTCCAGATCCAGCGGCTTCGGTCGGCCGTGGCCAACGTCGCAGAACGGGCAACGACGGGTGCAGATGTCACCCATGATCATGAAGGTGGCGGTACCACCCGAGAAGCATTCGCCCAGGTTCGGGCAGGAGGCCTCTTCGCACACGCTGTGCAGTTTGTGCTTGCGCAGCAGTTGCTTGATGCGGTCTACCTCGGGCGACACCGGGATACGCACGCGGATCCAGTCGGGCTTCTTTGGCAGCTCGTCGGTAGGGATGATCTTCACCGGGATGCGCGCGACCTTGTCGGCGCCACGCAGCTTGACCCCAGCTTCCACCTTCTTCGGCGCTGGGCGCGGGGTGGCATCCTGGGTAGGTATCAGGTTCGGCACGGCTTCTTGCACAGTTGTCATATTCAGTCGATTCCGCCCGTGAGGGTCGTCTGCTCAGCGTAGTCGAGGTGCTTGACCAGCTGTCCGCGCAGCCTTGTCCTGACCTCGTCGAGTTCGATCGGGCCTGCCAGATCGCGCAGCTGGGTCATCGCCAGCCCCGCATAGCCGCAGGGGTTGATTCGGCGGAATGGCGCAAGGTCCATGTCCACGTTCAGGGCAAGGCCGTGAAACGAACGGCCGTTGCGAATTCGCAGGCCGAGGGAGGCAATTTTCGCTCCGTCGACATAGACACCCGGGGCATGGGGCTTGGCAGACGCCTGAACAGCATAGCTGGCGAGCAGGTCGATGAGGGCCTGCTCGATACGGCTGACCAGCTCACGCACGCCAAAGCCCAGCCGGCGGACATCCAGCAGCAGGTAGGCCACCAGCTGACCGGGGCCATGGTAGGTGACCTGGCCGCCGCGGTCGGTCTGCACCACCGGGATGTCGCCCGGCACCAGCAGGTGCTCGGCCTTGCCGGCCTGCCCCTGGGTGAAGACCGAAGGGTGCTCGACCAGCCAGATTTCATCCTGGCTGTCCGGGCTACGCTGCTCGGTAAAACGACGCATGGCCTCAAGCACCGGTTCGTAGGGCTGCAGGCCAAGATCGCGAAAACCGAGACAGGCGGGCATCAGAGCACCATTTTCACGATGCCGGTAGCGCGCAGGGCGCTGTTGATATCGTGCAGCTGGTTCTCGCTTTCGGCAACGATGTGCAATTGCACGGTGGTGTACTTGCCTTCCTTGCTCTGGCGCTCGGCCAGGGTAGAAAGGTCGACTTTGGCGTGCTTGCTGAGAATCTCGATGACCGTGTCCTTGAAACCGACAACGGTGTCACCGATGACCTTGATCGGGTAATCGTCGCAAGGGAATTCGATCTTGTGCGACTTGACGTCTGGTTCGCTCATGGCGGAAACGGCCTCGTAAGCCGTGGCAACAACAACACCCCCGCGGTATGCGCGGGGGCATGCAGGTCACGTATCAGTTGAACAACCCGTAGAAGAATAGACGGATGCTATCCCACATACGGCGGAAGAAACCACCTTCCTCGACGCCATCAAGGGCGATCAGGTCGGCGCTGTGAACCACTTTCTCGTCCAGTTTGACTTCCACTTTGCCGATCACGTCACCTTTGGCGATCGGTGCGGTGAGCTGCGGGTTCATGGTCATCGAAGCCTGCAGGCGCTTCAATTGGCCTTTAGGCATAGTCATGGTCAGGTCGTCAGCCAGGCCAGCCTTGACTTGGCTGGTAGCGCCCTTCCAGACCGGTGCCTGGGTCAGCTCGGTGCCCTTCTGATAGAAGGTCTGGGTTTCGAAGAAGCGGAAACCGTAGGTCAGCAGCTTCTGGGTTTCGGCAGCACGCGATTGTTCGCTGTTGGTACCGAAGACCACGGCGATCAGGCGCTGGCCATCGCGAACGGCCGAAGCCACCATGCAGTAGCCGGCTTCGTCGGTGTGACCGGTTTTCAGGCCATCGACGGTCTTGTCACGCCACAGCAGCAGGTTGCGGTTAGGCTGCTTGATGTTGTTCCAGAAGAACTCTTTCTGCGAGTAGATGGCGTAGTGAGCCGGGTCGACGTTGATGATCGCACGGGCCAGGGTCGCCATGTCGTGCGCCGACGAGTAGTGCTCGGGGTTCGGCAGGCCGGTCGGGTTCATGAAGTGGCTGTTGGTCATGCCCAGGTCGGCAGCCGTCTTGTTCATCATGTCGGCGAAGGCGTCTTCGCTGCCGGCGATATGCTCGGCCAAGGCGACCGAGGCGTCGTTACCGGACTGGATGATGATGCCGTGCAGCAGGTCGCTGACCGATACCTGGCTACCAACCTTGATGAACATGCGCGAACCGCCGGTACGCCATGCGTTTTCGCTGACGGTAACCGGGTCACTTTCACCGATCTGGCCGCGGCGGATATCCAGGGTCGCGATGTAGGCGGTCATCAGCTTGGTCAGGCTGGCTGGCGGCAGACGCTCGTCACCGTTGTTCTCGACCAGCACGTTGCCGCTGGACGCGTCCATGAGTACGTAGGACTTGGCGGCCAGTTGTGGTGGCGCCGGCGTCATCTGCTCCGCCGCGAAGGCGGCAGGCGTGATCAGCAGCAGTACAGGCAGGCAAAGTCGTTTGGCAAGGTTGGTGATGTTCATCCGTCTCTCGAAAATCGCTAATGGTCTGAGATGTTCCCTGGGCAAGATCATGCGCCCAGCGCCAGTCAGTCTAGTTTTATGGCCGTTGGCCTGGCCCGCGACAGTGCGGCTTTATGTCGCTGCGGGCAAAAGCTGTCATTGTACATGGCCGAGCCCGGCAATTCATGACAAAACCGACAGTTTGGTGTTGCCGTCTTCGCGGGCGCGCCCGCTCCCACAGTCAGTCTGCTGTGACCAGCTTGGCCTGCCCCAAGTTCGCCAGGCGAATGCTGTCTTGCGCTTGCTGGACCTCGCCCTGGCTGCCGATAGGCCCCAGGCGCACGCGGTGCAGGGTCTGCTGGTTACGCACGATCGAGCTGATGAACACAGGGGCATTGACCATGGTACTGAGCTTGGCGCGCAGCAACTCGGCAGCGTCCGGGTTGGCAAACGCGCCTACCTGCAAGAAACTGCCAGCGTTGCCGCCAGGCACGTTATTGCCACCCACCTGCACCGGTACCACTGGCGCTGCGTGCTGCTGTGGTGGCGGAGTCCATTGCTCGACACGCCCGGTGCTGGCCGGTATTGCCTGGGTCTGCGCCACTTGCGGCTCCTTCAGTACCATCGGCGGCGTTTGGCCACGCTCAGCCCACCACTGCTTCGGGTCGATACCCTCGACGCGCACGTGCGCGGTGCCGATCTCGGCATAGCCGAGCTTTTTCGCCGCAGCATAGGACAAGTCAATGATACGGTCGGAATAGAACGGGCCACGGTCGTTCACCCGAAGGATCACGCTGCGGCCGTTCGCCAGGTTGGTCACCCGCACATAGGCCGGCAGCGGCAGGGTCTTGTGCGCTGCGCTCATGCCATACAGGTCGTACAGCTCACCGTTGGCAGTGTTCTGCCCGTGGAACTTGGTGCCATACCACGACGCCGTACCCTCGGCGCGATAGTTGCGCGAGTCCTGCATCGGATAGTAGGTCTTGCCAAGCACAGTGTACGGGTTGGCCTTGTAGTTACCGGTGTGCACGGTCGGCGTGGCATCAGGGATCTTGTTCACATCCACGTCCCACCACGGCGCGCCGTCCTTGTGTGCCCGGTTGATGTCCAAGCCGGGCTGGCTACGTACGACGCTGCCGCTGCTTTGCTGGGTCGGGCGATTGGAGGAGCAGCTGGCCAGCACCACGCCGACGGCGAGGCAGGTGAGCAGCTTGAAAGAATTGCCAGAGATGATTGCGCGCATTACTTGACGCCCCGTACTTGAACCAGCTGTTCCGCAAGCTGATGTACCGCCATGGCATACATCACGCTGCGGTTGTAGCGAGTGATCGCGTAGAAGTTTTTCAGGCCCATCCAGTATTCAGGGCCGCTCTCGCCCTCGAGACGGAAGGCGGTAACCGGCAGATCATCGCGCAGGGAATCATGAACCGACCAGCCAAGCGTACGCAACTCCCCGACCGTTTTCACCGGTTCGATGCCGGTGGTCAGGCCTTCGTCGGCGCGCTCACCTTCCACCCTGGCGCGACTGACCACTCCCTCCCCGGCCACCCAACCGTGGCGCTTGAAGTAGCTGGCCACGCTGCCGATGGCATCGTCAGGATTGTTCCAGATATTGATATGGCCGTCCCCGTCGAAGTCCACCGCGTAGTTGCGGAAGCTGCTCGGCATGAACTGCGGCAGGCCCATGGCGCCGGCGTACGAGCCCTTGAGCGTCAAGGGGTCGAGTTGCTCCTCGCGGGCCAGCAGCAAGAACTCACGCAGCTCCTTGCGGAAGAACTCGGCACGTGGCGGGTAGTCGAAGCCCAGCGTCGACAGGGCGTCGATCACCCGGTAGTTGCCGGTATTGCGGCCAAAAAAGGTTTCCACGCCAATGATCGCGACAATGTACTGCGCAGGTACGCCGTAATCCTGCTCGGCCCGCGTCAATACGGCCTCGTGCTGGCGCCAGAAATCCACACCGCGAGCGATACGCGCATCGGTGATGAACATCGGCCGGTAGTCCTTCCACGGTTTGACCCGCTCGGCCGGTCGCGAGATGGCGTCGAGGATCGACTGCTTGCGCTGTACCTCACGAAACACGCCCATCAGTTGCTCCGGCGCAAAACCATAGTCGCGGCTCATTTCGCCAACAAACGCAGCTACCTGCGGCGAGCCTTCGTATTCGCCGGCATGGGCCAACTGTACAGCGCCGAACAGGCCCACCGCACCAATCCAAGGCGCACAACGGGCAGCCCAGTTACGCACTGCTTGCATGAAATTGTTCACCTTATTCAAACCTGCGCGATCCACTTGCGGTGCGTATGGATCGACATCAAAACGCCAAACGCTGACAGCAGCGTCACCAACGATGTTCCGCCATAGCTGATGAAAGGCAGCGGCACGCCCACCACGGGCAGAAGGCCGCTCACCATTCCGATATTGACGAACACGTATACAAAAAAGGTCATGGTCAGGCTGCCCGCAAGCAGCTTGCCGAAGAGGGTCTGCGCCTGGGCCGTGATCACCAGGCCACGGCCGATCAGCAGCAGGTAGACAATCAGCAGCAGACAGATGCCAACCAGGCCGAACTCCTCGCCGAGCACGGCGATGATGAAGTCGGTGTGGCTTTCCGGCAGAAAGTCCAGATGCGACTGTGTGCCAAGCAACCAGCCTTTGCCAAATACCCCGCCCGAGCCGATCGCCGCCTTGGACTGGATGATGTTCCAACCGGTCCCCAACGGGTCGCTTTCAGGGTCGAGAAAGGTCAATACCCGCTGCTTCTGGTAGTCGTGCATGACGAAGAACCACATTGCCACCGCGACGGGTACGGCTGCCGCCAGCACGCTGAGGATCCAGCGCCAGCGCAAGCCGCCCATGAACAGCACGAAGGCACCGGAGGCCAGGATCAGCAGCGCGGTCCCCAGGTCGGGCTGACGCACGATCAGCATGAACGGCACGCCGATCAGCACCAGGCTGATCGCCACGTGCTTCAAATGTGGCGGCAGGGTGCGCTTGGACAGGTACCAGGCGATGGTCGCCGGCATGATGATCTTCATGAATTCCGAGGGCTGGAAGCGGATCACGCCGGGGATGTTGATCCAGCGTGTGGCACCCATGGCGTTGTGGCCCATCACGTCCACCACCACCAGCAACAACACCCCGGCCAGGTAGGCCAGCGGCACCCAACGCGCCATGAAGCGCGGCTCCAGCTGGGCAATGACGAACATCGACACCAGGCCGATGCCAAACGAGGTGGCTTGCTTGAGCAGCAGGTCCCAGTTCTTGCCACTGGCCGAATACAGTACGAACAGGCTACCGGCCGCAAGGGTCAGCAGAATGATCAGCAAGGGGCCGTCGATATGGATGCGCTGCAAAAAGCTGGCACGCCGACGCATCACATCCTCGCTGGAGAGCATGCGATCGAAATTGTTCATCACAGGGCCGATTCCTGGGTAACGGTGGCTGGCGCGAACTCGGGTTTGAGCCGGCCATTTTCGTCGAGCAGCCAGGCGTCCATGATCTGGCGTACCACCGGTGCGGCGACACCCGAGCCGGACTCACCGTTCTCGACCATCACCGAGACCACGATTCTCGGGGCTTCGGCTGGGGCAAAAGCGACGAACAGGGCATGGTCGCGGTGGCGCTCCTGGAGTTTGTTGCGGTCGTATTTCTCGCCCTGCTTGATCGCCACCACCTGGGCGGTACCGCTCTTGCCGGCAATGCGGTACTGGGCACCGGCAGCTGCCTTGCGCGCGGTACCGCGGGGGTTGTGCATCACCTGCTCCATGCCATGGGTGACCTTGGCCCAGTCAGACTTGTCACGCAGCACGATGTCTTCCGGCGGGTTGTCGTCTACCGGCGGCAGGCCTTCGATGGTCTTGGCCAGGTGCGGGCGGTTCCACACGCCTTTGTTGGCGATCAGTGCAGTGGCCTGGGCCAGCTGCAGCGGCGTGGCCTGCATGTAACCCTGGCCGATGCCGAGAATCAGGGTTTCGCCGGGGAACCAGGCCTGGCGACGGGTGGCACGCTTCCATTCGCGCGAGGGCATCAACCCCGCAGACTCCTCGAACATATCGAGGGAAACCCGCTGGCCGATGCCGAACTTGTTCATGTAGCTGGACAACCGATCGATGCCCATCTTGTGTGCAAGGTCATAGAAGTAGGTGTCGTTCGAGCGCATGATGGCGGTGTCCAGATCGACCCAGCCATCACCGGAGCGGTTCCAGTTCCGGTATTTGTGGTCGTAGTTGGGCAGCTGGTAGTAGCCCGGGTCGAACACCCTGGTGCTGGCATTGACTACGCCACTGTCCAGGCCGGCAATAGCCACCGCCGGCTTGATGGTCGAACCCGGCGGGTACAGGCCACGCAGCACGCGGTTGAATAACGGCCGATCGATCGAGTCGCGCAATTCGCCATAGGCCTTGAAGCTGATGCCAGTGACGAACAGGTTGGGGTCGAAGCTCGGCTGACTCACCATCGCCAGCACTTCGCCGGTTCGTGGGTCGAGCGCAACCACTGCACCACGCCGGCCGCCCAGGGCGGCTTCGGCGGCCTCCTGCAGCTTGATGTCCAGGCTCAGCACAATGTCCTTGCCCGGCTTCGGGTCGGTGCGCTTGAGCACCCGAAGCACGCGGCCACGGGCGTTGGTCTCGACTTCCTCATAACCCACCTGACCGTGCAGGGCGTCTTCGTAGAAGCGCTCGATGCCGGTCTTGCCGATATGGTGAGTGCCGCTGTAGTTCACCGGGTCGAGCGTTTTCAGCTCTTTCTCGTTGATCCGCCCAACATAACCCACCGAATGGGCGAAGTGCGCACCCTGCGGGTAATGCCGCACCAGCTGGGCCACCACTTCCACACCCGGCAGGCGGAACTGGTTTACCGCCACACGGGCGATCTGCTCTTCGTTGAGTTCGAACAGGATCGGCACCGGCTCGAATGGCCGGCGGCCTTGGCGCATGCGCTTCTCGAACAGGGCACGATCGTCAGCGTCGAGCTCAAGCACTTCGACGATGGTATCCAGCACTTCCTGCCAGTTACCTGCACGTTCGCGGGTCATCGACAGGCTGAAGCTGGGCCGGTTATCGGCAACGATCACGCCGTTGCGGTCGAAGATCAGCCCGCGAGTCGGCGGGATCGGCTGCACATGCACCCGGTTGTTCTCCGACAGCGTGGAGTGGTAGTCGTACTGGATGATCTGCAGGTAGTACAGCCGCGCGATCAGCACGCAAATAAGCAGCATGATCGCCACTGCGCCGACGACGACGCGCTTGCGCACCAGGCGGGCGTCTTTCTCGTGGTCCTTGAGACGGATCGGCTGCGACATCGGACTGCTTACAGGCTCATTTGTGGTAAGGGTGCCCGGACAACACGGTCCAGGCGCGGTAGATCTGCTCGCCGATGAGTATCCTTACCAACGGGTGCGGCAAAGTCAGCGGCGACAGCGACCAACGTTGCTCGGCGCGCGCGCAAACCTCAGGTGCCAGGCCCTCCGGGCCGCCCACCATCAAATTCACCGTGCGCGCATCCAGGCGCCAGCGGTCCAGCTCGGTGGCCAACTGCTCGGTACTCCAGGGCTTGCCATGGACCTCGAGGGTGACAATGCGTTCCCCAGGCTGCACCTTGCTTAGCATGGCTTCGCCCTCCTGACGGATCAGGCGGGCGACGTCGGCATTCTTGCCACGGGTGTTCAGCGGGATTTCCACCAGCTCAAGCGACAGCTCGGTGGGCAGGCGCTTGGCATATTCATGCCAGCCTTCCTCGACCCACTTCGGCATGCGCGAGCCGACCGCAATCAGGCGCAGACGCACAGCGCTTTCCTCACTCGCGGTCTTTGAGCTTGTCGGAGTACTCGTGAGCATGGTCCGGGCTGTGGTGCTTGCCATCGGCGGCACGGCTTTGCTCGGCACCCTGCCACAGACGCTCAAGGTCGTAGAACTGGCGGGCAGCGGCGGTCATCATGTGCACGATGACGTCGTTCAGGTCCAGCAGCACCCAGTCGCTGTCGCCCTTGCCTTCTTCACCCAGTGGCTGGGCGCCCTTGGCCTTGACCGCTTCACGGACCTTTTCGGCCATCGCGTTGATCTGGCGGTTGGAGGTACCGGTGGCAATGATCATGTAGTCGGTCAGGCTGTGCTTGTCGCGCACGTCGATGACCTGGATGTCCTGGGCCTTGACGTCTTCCAGCGCTGCCTTGGTCACTGCGACCAGTTCTTCGCCGTAAATTTTCTGCTTGGTCATATAAAACTCGTTCAACTCGTTGGATGAGGCGCCAGAGGCACCGTCAGTTGGGCGCACGATACAGTTCGTGCGCCTCGATATAGGCCAGTACGGCGTCCGGCACCAGGAACCTCACCGATCTGCCGCTGGCCAGCAGCTGTCGGATCTGTGTAGCCGACACCGCAAGCGGCGTCTGCCAGACGAACGAAATATTTCCCGCCGGGCCGGACATGGCGGTGGGATCGCTCTCCGAGCGCGCAGCCAACAGGTTGCGCAACTCGTCAGGGGGTTCTACGTCAGCATCCGGACGTTGCAGTACCAGGATGTGACAGTGTTGCAGCAATTCTTCCCAGCGATGCCAGGCGGGCAGGCCACAGAAGGCATCCCAACCCAGCACCAGGAACAGCTGGTCGTCGCCGGACAATTCGGCGCGGATCGATTCCAGCGTATCAATGGTGTACGACGGCTTGTCACGCTCCAGCTCGCGGGCATCGACGCTCAGGCAAGCGACGCCCTGCACCGCTTCACGGACCATGGCCAGGCGATCCTGCGCGGCCACCTGTGGCGTGTCGCGGTGCGGCGGCCGGGCATTGGGCAACAGGCGTAGCTCATCCAGCCCCATGAACTCGGCCACTTCCAGCGCGCTGCGCAGGTGGCCGATATGCACGGGGTCGAAGGTACCACCTAGAATGCCGATGCGCCGGACTGCGTGAGCCTTGCTCAACTCAGCAGGACCCTTGGCCGCGCAACTGGCCATCGCCGATCACCACATACTTCTCGCAGGTCAGGCCTTCCAGGCCCACAGGGCCGCGGGCATGTAGCTTGTCGGTGGAAATACCGATTTCCGCACCCAGGCCGTACTCGAAACCGTCGGCAAAGCAGGTCGGGGTGTTGAGCATGACCGACGCCGAATCGACTTCAGCCATGAACTGGCGGGCTTCACCCTGGTGTTCGGTGATGATCGAGTCGGTGTGGTGCGAGCCATAGTGGTTGATGTGTTCGATGGCCTGGTTCAGGCCGTCGACCACGCGAATCGACAGGATCGCATCGAGGTATTCGGTGTGCCAGTCGCTTTCGGTAGCCGGTTTGACGCTGATGATGGCCTGGGTGCGCTCACAACCGCGCAGTTCCACGCCCTTCTCGACGAAGCGGCGGGCCATTTCTGGCAGGAAGCGCTCAGCCACTTGCTGGTCGACCAGCAGCGTTTCCATGGCCCCGCAGATGCCATAGCGGTAGGTCTTGGCGTTGAAGGCCACATTCCAGGCTTTGTCCAGGTCGGCATGCTGGCTGACATAGATGTGGCAGATGCCGTCCAGGTGCTTGATCACCGGCACGCGGGCATCGCGACTGATACGCTCGATAAGGCCACGGCCACCGCGCGGCACGATGACATCGACGAATTCCGGCATGCTGATCAGCGCGCCCACGGCTTCGCGGTCGGTGGTTTCGACCACCTGCACCACCGCCGCCGGCAGGCCGGCTTCGGCCAGGCCACGCTGAATGCAGGTGGCAATGGCGCGGTTGGAATGGATGGCTTCGGAACCGCCACGCAGGATGGTTGCGTTACCCGACTTGAGGCACAGGCTGGCAGCATCGATGGTCACGTTCGGGCGCGATTCATAGATGATCCCGATCACCCCCAGCGGGGTACGCATCTTGCCTACCTGAATGCCCGATGGGCGGTAGCTCATGTCGCGGATGGCACCGACCGGGTCCGGCAGGCTGGCCACCTGGCGCAAGCCGGTGATCATGCCGTCGATACGCGCCGGGGTCAGCGCCAGACGGTCGAGCAGTGCGGGCTCCAGCCCACTGGCGCGGCCGGCGGCCAGGTCCAGCTCGTTGGCAGCGGTGAGTTCGGCACGGGCGGCGTCCAGCGCGTCGGCGGCAGCCTGCAGGGCGCGGTTCTTCTGCGCGGTGCTGGCACGGCCAATGACCCGGGAAGCCTCACGGGCAGCGCGACCCAAGCGGGTCATATAGTCAAGAACGGACTCAGTCATGGGTTCGGTGTCTTGGCGAAGGGGAAATCGGCTGATTATAACTGCCGCGCAGGTGTACGCCCAGCGGCGGGTGGCGGATGGTAGAAAATGGGTGTTTGCGCTGAAGGTGTTTGGTGCCTGTGAGATCGAGCGCCGCCCGCGCGGCGCATCGCGAGCTACGCTCGCTCCTACGTCTGCTTTCCTGGGAAACTTGCGCGCGGACGCCCTGGTGCATGACTTAATATTACGGCGTACAAACCAGGGCGGTCGCGCGCACCTGTCACAGGCGTTACTGGCCAGAAACAAACGTAGGAGCGAGCGTAGCTCGCGATGCGCCGCGCGGGCGGCGCTCGATTTCACAGAAACCAAACACCTCAAGGCGAACACCCAGCAGCCCCTGCCAATGAAACATATGGATACCAATCAATCGCCCTACAGGTTCAGCCTCGATTAAGTCATTCATTGCTATCATCCCAGCCCTTCCAGCCACGAACCGCCCGCATGCCAGCCCTGCCCGACAGTTTTTTCGACCGCGACGCCCAGACCCTGGCCAAGGCCCTGCTCGGCAAGGTCATTCGCCACCGCCACGGCGACCTGTGGCTGGCCGCGCGAATCATCGAGACCGAGGCCTACTACCTCACCGACAAAGGTAGCCACGCTTCGCTCGGCTACACCGAAAAACGCAAGGCGCTGTTCCTGGAGGGCGGGCACATCTACATGTACTACGCCCGCGGCGGCGATTCGCTCAACTTCAGCGCCCACGGGCCGGGCAACGCGGTGCTGATCAAGTCTGCCTATCCTTGGCAGGACACCCTCTCGGGGCCCGACAGCCTGGCGCAGATGCAACTGAACAACCCCGATGCAAGCGGCAATATCCGCCCGCAAGAGCGCCTGTGCGCCGGCCAGACCCTGCTATGCCGGGCCCTGGGCCTGAAAGTGCCGCATTGGGACGCCCAGCGTTTCGACGCCGAACGTCTGTACGTCGAGGACTGTGGCAATGTCGTGCCCCGGGTGATCCAGGCCGCTCGCCTGGGCATCCCGCACGGGCGCGACGAGCACCTGCCGTACCGCTTCGTCGACGCCGAGTACGCCCGTTTCTGCACACGGAACCCGTTACGTCGCGGCCAAGTCGAAGGCCGTGATTTCTTCATTCTCGAACAAGGAAGCTGAACATGGGCCAATGGCTCGACAGCCTGACCGGCTGGCTCAGCGCCAACCCGCAGTGGCTTGGCCTGGCGATTTTCCTGGTGGCCTGCATCGAATGCCTGGCCATCGCCGGCATTATCGTGCCGGGCACCATACTGCTTTTCGCCGTTGCGGTACTGGCCGGCAACGGCGCGTTCAGCCTGGGCGAAACGCTGCTCCTCGGCTTTCTCGGCGGCCTGCTGGGCGACGCCCTGTCTTACGCAGTGGGCAAGTACTTTCACCAGAACATCCGCCGCCTGCCGCTGCTCCGCCACCATCCAGAATGGATCGGCAGCGCCGAAAGCTACTTCCAGCGTTATGGCATCGCCAGCCTGCTGGTAGGCCGCTTCATCGGCCCGCTGAGGCCGATGCTGCCAATGGTCGCCGGCATGTTCGACATGCCCCTGCCGCGTTTCATCGCTGTCAGCCTGTTGGCGGGTGCCGGCTGGTCGGTAGCCTACCTGCTACCCGGCTGGGCCACCGGCGCCGCCATGCGCCTGCCCCTGCCGGAAGGCTTCTGGCTGGACGCCGGGATCATTGCCGGCGCCCTCGCAGTGCTGATCGGCCTGAGCCTGAATACCAGCCTGCGTGACCAGCGCCACGGCACGCGGCTGGTTGCCGCTCTCAGCTTTATCGCCCTGGCCGGTGTATTCCTTGGCTGGCCCTACTTCCATGAGTTCGACCAAGGCGTGATGACACTGGTCCAGGAGCATCGCAGCCAGGCCATCGACAGCACCGTGGTACTGGTGACACGACTAGGCGATTTCCGCACCCAGTTCTTCCTCGGCGGCCTGCTGACCGGCCTGCTGCTGCTTGCCCGCCAGTGGCGGCACGCATTTTTCGCTGCTGGCGCGTTGATGGGCACTGCGATCGCCAACGGCACACTGAAATGGCTATTTGCCCGGGCCAGACCGGAAGTATTGACCGACCCACTGACCAGCTACAGCATGCCCAGCGGGCACAGCTCGGCATCGTTCGCGTTCTTTCTGGTTATGGCCGTGCTGGCAGGACGTGGGCAGCCACCACGGATGCGCCTGACCTGGGTGATGCTGGGGTGCATTCCGGCGCTGTCGATTGCCCTGTCACGGGTGTACCTGGGGGCGCACTGGCCAACCGACATCCTGGCCGGGGCTCTTCTGGCCTGCTGCGTGTGCGCACTCAGCCTGACATTGGTGCAACGCCAGCAGGCACTGCCGGCTCTGCCACTGCGGGTATGGTGGCTGGTGTTGCCGGCATGCATGGCGTTGCTGGCGTTCTTTGCCATGCATGCGCTGCCTCAGGCTTTGCTGCGATATCAGTATTGATGCTGCCGGCTTCTTCGCAGCACAGGGTCATCAGGCAAACAGTTCACCCTGAATCCGTTCCAGCAGCTTCTGGATTTCCCCCAGTCGCTGCTGGGGCGAATCGAGGGTCAGCAGGTCCAGCTTGTCCTCCTCCATGAACGGCAACAGGTACGCCAGCTGATTGGCCAGCGCCTGACGCCCGTCCACCGGGCGCGGCATGCCCAGCGCTTCGACCATGGGGTGCTCACCCAGGGCCACCAGCAGCGCCAGCAGGTCGTCATCGGCCTCGAGCAACGGGCTGTCTGCCTGCTCCGGCAGCCATTGCACCTGCCCCACCAGCAGCTGGTCCTTCTGCACCTCGGAGCTTTCCAGATTGAAGCGCCGCACGCCCTCGACACGAATACCCAGCAAGCCGTTATCCTGCTGCACGAAGTCGCGGATCATCGCTTCACAGCCGATCGAGGCGACCACCGGCGGCGCCTTGCCGACTTGTTCGCCCTCAAGGATGCACACCACACCAAAACCTTCGCCCTGCTTCATGCAGCGCCCGATCATGTCCAGGTAGCGCGCCTCGAAAATCTGCAAATCGAGAAAGCAGCCAGGAAACAGCACGGTATTGAGCGGAAACAGCGGTAGCGTCATCACAACTCCTCAAGCCACCAGGCTGACCGCCAGCGGCAGGAACACCGCTGTAGCCACCCCCATCAGGCTCATCGCCAGCGCGGCAAAGGCGCCGCATTCGTCACTTTCCTGCAGGGCCACCGAAGTGCCCACTGCATGTGCGGTCACGCCCAGGGACATGCCGCGTGCCTCTGGGCTGTGCACGCCAAAGCGGCTCAGCAACGCCGGGCCGAAGATCGCCCCGATCACCCCGGTAATCAACACGAACACTGCCGCCAGGGCCGCCACGCCGCCAATCTGCTCGGCCACCAGCATGGCGATCGGCGAAGTGACGGACTTCGGCGCCATGGTCATCAGGATCATGTGCTCGGCACCGAACCACCAGCCCAGCACCAGGCAGCAGAGCGTGGCGAACAGGCCTCCGACTACCAGCGTAGTAAATGTAGGCCAGAACAGCTGGCGAATACGCCGCAGGTTGAGATAGAGCGGCACAGCCAGGGCCACGGTGGCGGGCCCCAGGAGAATGTTCATGATTTCAGTGCTTTTGCGGTACTCGCTGTAATCGATACCGCACAGCAGCAACACGCCGATCACCAGCAGCATCGATACCAGTACAGGCTGCAAGAAGATCCAGCGGGTTTTCTCGTAGGCCGCCAGCACTACCTGATAGGCCCCCAGCGTGATGCCGATACCGAACAATGGGTGATGTATGACCGCATCGAGTGCGCCCTGCCAGTCGAGCATCATGGCTGCTCCTCACGCTTGCCCTGGCGCTGGATGAGCTTTTGCATCAGCACACCGACGAACACCAGGGTCATCAGGCAGGAAATCAGCAAGGCCCCGGCAATCGCCCAGAAGTCGGCGGCAATATCCTTGGCATATACCATCACCCCCACTGCCGGCGGCACCAGCAACAGCGGCAGATAGCGCAGCAAACTGCTGGCGGCCTCGTTCAGCGGCGTGCCAACCTCACCGCGGGCCATGAGGAAGCACAGCAACAACAACAGGCCGATGATCGGCCCAGGCAAAAACGGCACAAACAGGTGATTGATCGCCGTCCCCAGCAACTGGAACAACACCAGCCAGGTCAAACCACGCAACAGCATAAGCATCTCCCTCGGGCATGGCCGTCATTATAAGCACGCACAGGTTCAGACCGATATTCGCCGAAAAGCGGGCAACTTGACTGAAACGGTTAGCCGTGCTGATCTTGTACTTTCGTACCAATTGACAACCCGGAGAGTCCGCGATGCCCTATGTACCGGTTACAGAGCTTTCGCAGTACGTTGGCAAGGAGCTGGGCCACTCTGAGTGGTTGAAGATCGACCAGCAGCGCATCAACCTGTTCGCCGAGGCGACCGGCGACTTCCAGTTCATCCATGTCGACCCTGAGAAGGCGGCAAAAACCCCGTTTGGCGGCACGATCGCCCATGGTTTCCTGACCTTGTCGCTGATCCCAAAGCTGATCGAGGACATCCTCGTCCTGCCGCAAGGGTTGAAGATGGTGGTGAACTACGGCCTGGACAGCGTGCGCTTCATTCAGCCGGTCAAGGTCGACAGCCGCGTTCGGCTGAAGGTGAAGCTGGGCGAGGTGATGGAGAAAAAACCGGGGCAGTGGCTACTCAAGGCGATTGCCACGCTGGAGATCGAAGGTGAAGAGAAGCCTGCTTATATTGCCGAATCACTGTCGCTCTGTTTTGTCTGATACCTGCCCGGGGGCTGCTGTGCAGCCCCCGATCCACAAATCCACCGCACTCGCGTAAACTGCCAGCCTTCGCGCAGCCTAGGGCTGCCCCTGTCGATTTATCAAAGGTGCCCGCCATGCCCTGGCTGCAAGTACGCCTGGCCATCAGCCCGGAACAAGCCGAAACCTATGAAGATGCGCTGCTTGAAGTAGGCGCCGTCTCGGTCACGTTCATGGATGCCGAAGATCAACCGATCTTCGAACCAGACCTCAATACCACCCCGCTGTGGTCGCACACCCACCTGCTGGCGCTGTTCGAGGCCGATGCCGACCCTGAACAGGTGTTCGCCCACCTGCGCCTGTTGACCGGCGCCGAGTTGCCCGAACACCAGGCCGAGGTGATCGAGGACCAGGACTGGGAACGCAGCTGGATGGACAACTTCCAGCCGATGCGCTTCGGCCGCCGCCTGTGGATCGTGCCCAGCTGGCACGATGCCCCGGAAAAGGACGCCGTGAACCTGCTGCTCGACCCGGGCCTGGCCTTTGGCACCGGCACCCACCCCACCACGGCCCTGTGCCTGGAATGGCTAGACGGCCAGCAGCTTGAAGGCACACAGGTGCTGGACTTTGGCTGCGGTTCGGGCATCCTGGCCATCGCGGCGTTGCTGCTGGGCGCCCGCGAAGCGGTAGGCACCGACATCGACGTGCAGGCCATCGAGGCTTCGCGCGACAACGCCCAGCGCAACGGCATTGCCGATGAGAAACTGGCGCTGCACTTGCCCGAGCACATGCCGGCAATGCAGGCCGACGTGCTGGTTGCCAACATCCTCGCCGGCCCGCTGGTGTCGCTGGCGCCACAGTTGTCTGGCCTGGTTCGCCCAGGTGGCCTGCTGGCGCTGTCGGGCATCCTCGCCGAGCAAGGTGAAGACGTGGCCGCCGCTTACGCCGCCGACTTTGAACTGGACCCGATCGTCGTGCGCGACGGCTGGGTGCGCATCAGTGGTCGGCGTCGCTAAGCGGGCCTTGAATACTTTTCTGCACAGATCCCGGATCGCCGCATGACCGACAGTTTCGTCACCCAGTGCCCGCATTGCCAGACCAGCTTTCGCGTCACCCACCACCAGTTGAGCGTGGCCCGCGGTGTGGTGCGCTGCGGTCACTGCCTGCAGGTATTCAACGCCGCCAAGCAGTTGCTGGAGCAGAACCGCACCGCTCCCAGCAGCGCACCCGCGGTAACCGCGCCGGCACCTGCAACGCCTGCCGAGCCTGCGCCTGAGCCTGCCATCAGTCCACGCGGTAGCCCCTCTGACCAGGATTGGGCGCTTACCGCCCAAGCGCTGGACGAGCTCGACCTCGACAAGGAACTGGAGCGCCTGGAGCGTCGCGGCCAACCGGCCCCGACACGCCCGGCCAGCCAGGATGACCAGTTGCAGGCTCGGCGCGACGAACTTCACCCGGACGAGCACGCAGAAGACCTTTTCGGCACGGCGACCGAAGAGCCCTACCCTGCGCAGGAGCCTGCAGAGCCTGGCCCAGTACTGCTGGAGCCGGTCCCCCAGGATCTGGACCTGGAGCCTGCGCCCGGCGAGCGCACCGAGCCGACCCTGGGCAGCAACCTTGACCTGGACATCGATGGCGAGCCGCCCGAGCACCGAGCGGCCAAACGCGATGACCCGCCTGCATTCAGCGAGCCGCTGCGCGTCAGCGAGGACGAAACCCCGGAAAAAGGCCTGAGCGCCCGCGACGAAGAGCCAGTGGCGCTGAGCCTCACGGCGCATGACGACGAGCCAGTCGAGCCGCTACCCGGAGACCGCCTGGAACCAGGCCTTGCCGGCAAACCCGAGCGCCCCTCGCGCAAGGAGCCGCTGGTCGACGTAGTCGACGATCCGCTGCAACTGGGCTGGGAAAAACCCGCGCCCAATTGGGGCAAGCGCCTGCTGTGGGGCGTGCTGACCCTGCTGGCTGCCGGCCTGCTGGCGTTCCAGTATGTGTGGTTCCACTTCGACGAAATGGCCCGCCAGGACCAGTATCGGCCGATTTTCCAGCAGATCTGCCCAATGGTCGGTTGCCAGGTACCCACCCGCGTCGATATTGCACGAATCAAGAGCAGCAATCTGGTGGTGCGTAGCCACCCGGACTTCAAGGGCGCCCTGATCGTCGACGCGATCATCTACAACCGCGCGCCTTTCGCCCAGCCGTTTCCGTTGCTGGAGCTGCGCTTCGCCGACCTCAATGGCCAACTGATCGCCAGCCGCCGCTTCAAGCCCAGCGAGTACCTGTCGGGCGAACTGGCAGGGCGTGGCGAAATGCCCAGTCAGACGCCGATCCACATTGCCCTGGACATCCTCGACCCAGGGCCGAAGGCGGTGAATTACAGCCTGAGCTTTCGTTCGCCGGAGTAAGCGACAAGCGGCCAGCAGCAAGCCACAAGACAAGACGCCCAAATTGCGGCCGTTTTTTGTCTTGTCGCGTGCTGCTTGAAGCGCAAAGGCATAAGCCGACAACTGTTCAGATTTTATCCAAATCCATCTTTATCCAGTCATCGAGAGCGGGTATCATGCCAACCCTTTTTCGAACTCCAAGATTCGGCCCCACAACAGGGATCACCTATGTCGGCGGTACGCATCGGCCAATACACACTACGTAACAACCTGATCCTCGCGCCCATGGCCGGGGTGACGGATCAGCCTTTCCGTACTCTTTGCCAGCGCATGGGCGCCGGTATGGTGGTGTCGGAGATGGTAAGCAGCGACATGAGCCTGTGGAACAGCCGCAAGTCGAGCCTGCGCCGCATCCATGAAGGTGATCCCGAGCCCCGCTCGGTGCAGATCGCCGGCGGTGATGCGCAGATGATGGCAGCGGCGGCAAAGGCCAACGTCGAGGCAGGTGCCCAGATCATCGATATCAACATGGGCTGCCCGGCAAAAAAAGTCTGCAACAAGGCCGCAGGCTCTGCTTTATTGAGAGATGAAGCCTTGGTCAGCGAGATCCTCCACGCCGTGGTCAGCGCCGTGGACGTACCGGTGACCCTGAAAATCCGCACCGGCTGGGACCGGGCGAACAAGAACGGCCTGAACGTGGCGAAGATCGCTGAACAGGCTGGCATCCAGGCGCTAGCGGTGCATGGCCGCACACGTGCCGACCTGTACACCGGCGAAGCCGAATACGACACCATCGCTGCCATCAAGCAGGCGGTGTCAATCCCGGTTTTTGCCAACGGCGATATCACCTCGCCAGAAAAGGCCCGGGCGGTGCTGGAAACCACCGGGGTCGATGGCCTGTTGATTGGCCGGGCTGCCCAGGGGCGGCCATGGATCTTTCGCGAGATCGAGCATTACCTGCGCACTGGTGAACACCTGCCAGCGCCGCAACTGGACGAAGTGGAACGCATCCTGCTGGAGCACCTGGCCGCGCTGCATGCCTTCTATGGCGATGTGATGGGCGTACGTATCGCCCGCAAGCACGTTGGCTGGTACCTGGCAACACGACCCGGTGGCAAGGAGTTTCGCGCCCGGTTCAACGCTTTGGAAGACACACAAGCGCAGTGCGCCAACGTTCGCGCGTTTTTCAGCGAACGTCGACAGAGCCTTGAGACAGAGGACGGACAAGGGGTGGCCGCATGACGATGATGACCGAGACATTTGTGAGTGGAACAACGCCCGTGAGCGACAACGCCAACCTGAAACAGCACCTCAACACGCCGAGCGAAGAGGGCCAGACCCTTCGCGACAGCGTCGAGAAGGCGCTGCACAACTACTTCGCCCACCTGGAAGGCGCGACCGTGACGGACGTGTACAACCTGGTGCTCTCCGAAGTCGAGGCGCCCCTGCTCGAAAGCGTGATGAACTACGTGAAGGGCAACCAGACCAAGGCCAGCGAGATGCTCGGGCTGAACCGAGGCACCCTGCGCAAGAAGCTCAAGCAGTACGACTTGTTGTAAGCCAGAATCCCACCCAGAAAAGGCGACTCCCTGAACAGAGACGCCTTTTTTGCTGACTCCACCGCGTTATTGGAACCCGAAATGACCGACCAGACTACCCGCCTGCCAGTCCGCCGCGCCCTGATCAGCGTCTCCGACAAGACCGGTATCCTCGAATTCGCCCGTGAGCTGCAGCAGCTCGGTGTCGAGATCCTGTCCACCGGCGGCACCTACAAGCTGCTCAAGGACAACGGCGTAAACGCGGTGGAAGTGGCCGACTACACCGGCTTCGCCGAAATGATGGATGGCCGGGTCAAGACCCTGCACCCGAAGATCCACGGCGGGATCCTCGGCCGTCGTGGTACCGACGACGCCATCATGAACGAGCACGGCATCAAGCCGATCGACCTGGTTGCGGTCAACCTGTACCCCTTCGAAGCCACCATTTCCAAGCCTGGCTGTGACCTGCCGACCGCTATCGAGAACATCGACATCGGCGGCCCGACCATGGTCCGTTCGGCAGCCAAGAACCACAAGGACGTGGCCATCGTGGTCAATGCCAGCGACTACGCCGGCATCGTCGAAGGCCTCAAGGCCGGTGGCCTGACCTATGCCCAGCGCTTCGATCTGATGCTCAAGGCGTTCGAGCACACTGCCGCCTACGACGGCATGATCGCCAACTACATGGGCACCATCGACCAGGCCAAGGACACCCTGAGCACTGAGGCGCGCAGCGAATTCCCGCGCACCTTCAACAGCCAGTTCGTCAAGGCGCAGGAAATGCGCTACGGCGAGAACCCGCACCAGAGCGCGGCGTTCTATGTAGAAGCCAAGAAAGGCGAAGCCAGCATTTCCACCGCTGTCCAGCTGCAAGGCAAGGAACTGTCATTCAACAACGTGGCCGACACTGACGCCGCGCTGGAATGCGTAAAGAGTTTCGTCAAGCCGGCCTGCGTCATCGTCAAGCACGCCAACCCGTGCGGCGTGGCGGTCGTTCCGGAAGACGAGGGCGGCATTCGCAAGGCCTACGACCTGGCCTACGCGACCGACACCGAATCGGCGTTCGGCGGCATCATCGCATTCAACCGTGAACTGGACGGCGAAACCGCCAAGGCCATTGTCGACCGCCAGTTCGTCGAAGTGATCATCGCTCCGAAAATCTCCCAGGCCGCTCGCGACGTGGTGGCTGCCAAGCAGAACGTACGTCTGCTGGAGTGCGGTGAGTGGCCAGCAGAGCGCGCTGCCGGTTGGGACTTCAAGCGCGTCAACGGTGGCCTGCTGGTGCAAAGCCGCGATATCGGCATGATCACCGCCGATGACCTGAAGATCGTCACCAAGCGTGCTCCAACCGAGCAAGAGATCCACGACCTGGTATTCGCCTGGAAAGTGGCCAAGTTCGTCAAGTCCAACGCCATTGTCTATGCCAAGCAGCGCCAGACCATCGGCGTCGGCGCCGGCCAGATGAGCCGCGTCAACTCCGCCCGCATTGCTGCAATCAAGGCCGAGCACGCTGGCCTGCAGGTGCAGGGCGCGGTCATGGCGTCGGATGCATTCTTCCCGTTCCGTGACGGCATCGACAACGCAGCTAAAGTGGGTATCAGCGCCGTGATCCAGCCGGGTGGTTCGATGCGTGATGCTGAAGTCATCGCGGCTGCCGACGAAGCCGGCATCGCGATGGTCTTCACCGGCATGCGCCACTTCCGCCACTAATTACGCGGATCCCGAGGCGAGTCGAAATCCTGTGGGAGCGGGCTTGCCCGCGAATACGATGGTGGGTTCACCGCCGCATTCGCGGGCAAGCCCGCTCCCACAGTGTTCGGCGCAAGCCCCGGGATCACCTGAATCGAGGTTTTGACATGAAAGTTTTGATCATCGGCAGCGGCGGCCGTGAGCACGCCCTGGCCTGGAAAGTCGCCCAGGACCCACGCGTCGAGAAAGTCTTCGTTGCCCCCGGCAACGCCGGTACCGCCATTGAAGCCAAGTGCGAGAACGTCGCCATCGACGTGTGCGCCCTGGACCAATTGGCCGACTTCGCCGAGAAAAACGTCGACCTGACCATTGTCGGCCCGGAAGCACCGCTGGTTATCGGCGTGGTCGACCTGTTCCGCAGCCGTGGCCTGGACTGCTTCGGCCCAACCAAGGGCGCGGCCCAGCTGGAAGGCTCCAAGGCCTTCACCAAGGACTTCCTCGCGCGTCACAAGATCCCGACCGCCGACTACCAGAATTTCACCGAGATCGAGCCCGCGCTGGCCTACCTGCAGGAAAAAGGCGCGCCAATCGTGATCAAGGCCGACGGCCTGGCGGCAGGCAAGGGCGTGATCGTCGCCATGACGCTGGAAGAAGCAGAAGCCGCCGTGCGTGACATGCTGGCAGGTAACGCCTTCGGTGAAGCCGGTTCGCGCGTCGTGATCGAAGAGTTCCTCGACGGCGAGGAAGCCAGCTTCATCGTCATGGTCGACGGCCACAATGTGCTGCCCATGGCCACCAGCCAGGACCACAAGCGCGTCGGCGACCAGGACACCGGCCCGAACACGGGCGGTATGGGCGCCTACTCTCCTGCCCCGGTCGTTACCGCCGACGTGCACCAGCGCGTGATGGACCAGGTGATCTGGCCAACCGTGCGCGGCATGGCCGAGGAAGGTAACGTCTACACCGGCTTCCTCTACGCCGGCCTGATGATCGACAAGGCGGGCAACCCCAAGGTCATCGAGTTCAACTGCCGCTTCGGCGACCCGGAAACCCAGCCGGTCATGCTGCGCCTGGAGTCGAGCCTGGTACTGCTGGTGGAAGCTGCATTCGCCAAGGCCCTGGACAAGGTCGAAGCACAGTGGGACCCGCGCCCGAGCCTGGGCGTGGTCCTGGCAGCTGGCGGTTACCCGGGCGATTACGCCAAGGGCGACGTGATCAACGGCCTGGACGCTGCCGCCAAGATCGAAGGCAAGGTATTCCATGCCGGTACTGCGCTCAAGGATGGCAAGGTAACCACCAACGGCGGGCGTGTGCTGTGTGCCACCGCCATGGGCAGCACCGTTGCCGACGCGCAGCAGCAGGCTTATCGCCTGGCCAAGGAAGTCAGCTGGAACGGCAGCTTCTACCGTTCCGACATTGGCTATCGGGCCATCGCCCGCGAGCGCGGTGAGCACCAGCAGTAAGTACTACCGGTTTGCCGTAGCTGATTCAGCTTGCGGCATCCGGCTCGTCGACAGGGCCCTGCATGGGCCTTGCCTTCGACTTGGCGCGCCGCGCATAGTGGGTACCCGGCACATCGGCCAAGAAGGGATTTCGTAGTGCGTCGGCTTCGGATTGCCTCAGCTCTGATCGTCAGCTTGCTGACCCTGCTCTGCATGTTTCCGGCTGCGGCCGAACATGACGGTGGCTGGACTGTTCTGCTCGACGAACAGGCCAACCTGCAACTGAGCGATGTGCGCTCCGAGCGCTATCGCAACCAGTTCAGCCCACTGCCTCTCGCCGACATTGATGCTGCCCCGGCTGGGCAGGCCCTGTGGTTGCACTATCGTCTGCCTCCAGGTGACCAGGAGCAACTGCTACGGGTATTTGCCCCGGACCTTTCTGGCCTGGACCTCTACGCCCTCGAAGGCGAGCAACTTCTGCGTCAACTGCACCACGGGCGCCAGGCCGGCAATGCCAGCCCGACCCTGCGCGGCAGCGACCACGTATTGCCCCTGCCCAACAGCAGGCAACCGCTGGACATCTACCTGCGCCTGGTCTCAGAGCACCAGCTGCGGCCGGCCATCAGCCTGGAGCCTGCGGCCAAAGCGGCCTCGGACCAACGCCAGCCGCTGCTGTTCGGTATGCTGTTCGGCGGCCTGATCATGCTGATCATGCACAACCTGATCCGCTTCCTCTACACCGCTCCAGCACCACCCTTATCCTGGCGCTGTACCACGGCCTGATGCTGCTCAGCGGCCTGATCCTGCTGAACCTCAGCGGCCCCTGGTGGCATTTGTGGCACAGTGCGCAAACGCCTGCCGCCTACCTGACACTGGTCCTGGCCGGCCTGTCAGGGCTGTATTTCACCCAACATTTCTTTTCGCCGTGCAATTCGCCACGGCTGAATCGTTTGCTGCAGGGCGAGATGTTGATTGTCGGGCTCAGTGGCCTGGTGCTGCTGTTCGTCGATACCTTGCCACTGAACCTGATGACCTACGCCCTGATGGCGCTGGGCAGCGTGAGCATGCTGCTGGTCAGCAGCTACCACTGGTACAAGGGCTATGCACCCGGGCGCCTGTTCAGCCTGGCCATGGTGGTGTTCAACCTCGGAGGCCTGGTACTGCTGCCAGCCCTGCTGGGCCTGACACGTACCTCGACACCCTGGCTGCTGTGCATCCTGCTGGGCCTGACCGTGGTCAGTGGCCTGCTGCTCAATCTGGCAGTCAGTGAACGGCTGCGGCGTATAAGCGAGGAGCGTTTCAGCGCCAGCCGTGCGCTGGCCGCCAGCGATGCGGAAATCAACGCCAAAGCCGAGTTTCTGGCCAAGATCAGCCACGAAATCCGCACGCCAATGAACGGTGTGCTAGGCATGACTGAACTGCTGCTGGGCACACCGCTGTCGGTGAAGCAGCGTGATTATGTACAGACCATCCACAGCGCCGGCAACGAGCTGCTGACGCTGATCAACGAAATTCTGGACATTTCCAAGCTGGAATCCCGGCAGATCGAGCTGGATGATGTGCAGTTCGACCTTAACGCGCTCATCGAGGATTGCCTTAACATCTTCCGCGCCAAGGCCGAGCAACAGAACATCGAGCTGATCAGCTTCACCCAGCCACAAGTACCGCGGGTCATCAGCGGAGACCCGACGCGCCTGCGCCAGGCCTTGTCGAGCCTGCTGGAAAACGCCCTGAAAAACACCGATCAGGGCGAGATCCTGCTGGTGGTGGCGCTGGATCAACGCGGCGAGGTGCCACGCCTGCGTATCGCCGTGCAGGACAGCGGCGAACCGTTGCCCGCTGCCGACCGTGAAGCCTTGTTGCAGGCCGAGCTGCACAGCCACCACTT
This sequence comes from Pseudomonas putida, assembly GCA_041879295.1. Taxonomy (NCBI): domain Bacteria; kingdom Pseudomonadati; phylum Pseudomonadota; class Gammaproteobacteria; order Pseudomonadales; family Pseudomonadaceae; genus Pseudomonas; species Pseudomonas putida. Next base: position 5,125,067 of record CP047152.1, read on the forward strand.
CCTTTCCAGCAACAAGCTGGGCGGCCACCTGGGGCTGGTCATCGCCAAACAGTTGATTGGCCTGATGCAGGGTGAGTTCGGCATCAAGAGCAGCACCGGCATGGGCAACACTCTGTGGCTGACCTTACCGCTGGACCCTTCACGCCTGGAACAGCCACCGGCGGACCTCGACAGCCCGCTGCGCGATGCCCGCGTGCTGGTGGTCGACGACAACGATACGTGCCGCAAGGTGCTTGTACAGCAGTGCAGCGCCTGGGGCATGAACGTCAGCGCGGTGCCGTCGGGCAAGGAGGCCCTGGCCCTTTTGCGCACCAAGGCGCACCTGCGCGACTACTTCGACGCGGTCCTGCTGGACCAGAACATGCCCGGCATGACCGGCATGCAGCTGGCCGCCAAGATCAAGGAAGACCCGAGCCTGAACCACGACATTCTGGTGGTGATGCTCACCGGCATCAGCAATGCGCCGAGTAAAGTCATCGCGCGCAACGCCGGGGTCAAGCGAATACTGGCCAAGCCGGTGGCCGGCTACACGTTGAAGACCACCCTGGCCGAAGAGCTGGCCCAGCGCGGCCGGGAACAGGCGATGCCTGCCAGCCTGCCGGGCATCCCTCAGGCGCTTGACCTGCCAGGCGATTTCCGCGTGCTGGTCGCCGAAGACAACAGCATCTCGACCAAGGTGATCCGCAGCATGCTCGGCAAGCTCAACCTCAGGCCCGATACTGCCTGCAATGGCGAAGAGGCCTTGCAGGCAATGAAAACGCAGCATTATGACCTGGTGTTGATGGACTGCGAGATGCCGATACTGGACGGTTTTTCGGCCACCCAGCAGTTGCGGGCCTGGGAAGCTGAAAACCAGCGCCAGCGCACGCCGGTGGTTGCACTGACTGCGCACATACTGGCCGAACACAAGGAACGCGCGCGGCTGGCGGGCATGGACGGGCACATGGCCAAGCCGGTGGAGTTGTCGCAGTTGCGCGAGCTGATTCAATACTGGGCCAATCAACGGGAAGTCAAGGCGGACCCGGCACATACGTCCTGACCGATATCCAATGCTCTTGCAGGAGCGGCCTCGCGACACAAGGCCGCGCCGGCATAAACCCCAAGGAACACTGCTCATGCTCCATGAGTTGTTCAGCGTCTACTTGAAAATGCTCGTGCTCTACAGCCCGTTTTTCGTGCTGTCGTGTTTCATCAGCCTGACCCGTGGCCACTCCAGCAAGGAGCGCAAGCAACTGGCCTGGAAGGTCGCGTTCGCAGCCTTGGTCGCCAGCGTGATGCTGTACCTGTTCGGGCGGGCGATCTTCGGTATTTTCGGCATCACCGCCGATGCCTTCCGCATTGGTGCCGGCAGCGTGCTGTTCATTTCAGCCCTGGGCATGGCCCAGGGCAAGCCGGCGGTACAGGCCGACAACGTGCAGCAGGATGTGACCATCGTACCGCTGACCATTCCGCTGACGGTTGGCCCCGGCACCATCGGTGCGCTGTTGGTGATGGGGGTAAGCCAGCCGCACTGGGATGAAAAACTGCTGGCCATCGTCAGCATTGCCCTGGCCAGCTTTACCGTAGGCCTGGTGCTGTATCTATCGCACGGTATCGAGCGCCTGCTCGGTGACCAGGGTTTGCAAATCGTCAGCCGCCTGATGGGGCTATTCGTCTGTGCCCTGGCAGCACAGATCATCTTTACCGGGATTCGCGGTTACCTGCTGCCCTGAGCTTTCCAAGCCGGGCGCCTACAATTTCAGCTCAAGGATAGCCTTGCCATTTTGCTTGTCGACACTGGCCTGGGCCCGCTTGCGGTAGTCCTCGCGGAACCCCTGCAAGTTGAAGTGGATCACTTCGACACGCATGTCCAGGATTTTTACTTCACTGCTCAACTGCATGAACAGGAAGTCCTTGGAGGTCTTTTTCATCGACATTTCCATGTGGACCAACACCATGTCGATGAAGCCGCTCGACTGCTGAGAGCAAGGCAGCAACTGAAAACGTCCAACAGCTTTCGAGACTGCCCGGGATTCAAACGCGGTCAAGGTCTGGCTGTGATTACGCAGTGCCTGAAGCGACGACTGGGCAGATTGATAATGACCGGCGGAGCCTTTCTGACGAACCTGGGCAAGAGCCTGCTCGGCAAGGCTGGACCTGTCCGGCCCCGGTCGAGTCGCAGTAGGCGCGAGCTTGCCATCAAAGCCCAGAAACGCGAGGTTACGCCAGTAGTTCCTGAACCAGTCCGGCTCCAGGCCTTCGTTATAGTCCCCCCAGGCAACTTGCTGGGCAAACGCATTGGCCAACAGGATATCGTCACGGGCTTCGCGGCTAACACCTGGCAAGAATGACAGCAGGCTGCTGTGTACGAGTTTGCCACTGGCGGCATTTAGATTGAATTCACTCATCGTCGACTCCTGATGATGTCGCAAGTTTTACCTGGCTGCGGTACTGCAATTGCTTGACCTTGATAGAGTCATGCAAGCCTGCACTTATCGAACTGATCACCTTTTCATGGGTGAAATAACTGGCATCGAACTGCTGAGTGGCATGGGCACTTGCAAGATTCAGCGGCTGCCACAGCCAATCCGTCGCCAGGTTCTCTGCTGTGCTAAAGCCCAACTCAGTGCTGAGGACGTCTGAATTGGCCAGTATCAGGCGCAACTCCATACGTACATGGCTCATGCCTTTATCGTCCGGGGACCGAACACATTCCGCCCATAACAACTGTTCTATGCCACCGTCTGGTTGGGCGGAATAGGCGTCGAGGCATTTGGCTACCGACCCCTGCAGGGCGCTGGGCACACCTGCCAAGAGACTGCTCCGCAGTATCTTCCACGGCTCACAGGCCACTGCGGGTGCAGCAGGCACAGCGCTGGAATGCAAGGTCGCGACAGTGCAGCCGAAGTTACCCTGAATTCGCAGATATTCCTTGTGCCACCCAGCGTCCTGAAGGGCGTGCCCCTTGTTAGCGGTCAGGTAGGCTGCCAGTTGAACATCCAACAGTGCTTCTACTCGTGAAGCACTGACGGAGTTGTCGATCAATACCAGGCTGTTGCCGTTCAACCACAAAGTGTAATTGGCGTGCATCAGTATGCCCTCCAGGCCTGTCGACGCCATGTCGACAGGCCAACTTCATAGTCAGAGTTCCAGTGCCAGCAGGACCTGCAGGGCATTGTCGTCAAGTTTGGTTTCTACAATGGCGCGAACTTTGTCGTATTGGCGCTTATCGAAATTCAACACCGCACCACAGGCAAAATTGGAGGTGCCGCTACTTTCCCACTTGGCCAAAAGATAGTTGGCAGACTTGTCAGGCTTGGCGTCGGTCTGGATCGCACTGACCAGCATCGCCACCTGACCTTGGCCAGTTTGCTCGCACTTGACCAGACTCAGCTCGGTTCGGTCATCCTCCACCGACTTGCGATCGAGCAACTCGACGTTTTTGGTACTGGCGGCCAAGGCTGAAACAACCGTTTTGCCAAGATTGTCCAGGGCGGTTGCCACATCGCCAGTGAAAACGCCATATGCTGCCTGCAAGCCCTTGCCTAGCAGGTTGCTGATCTCAAGGTGCATATTGCGTTCAGTAATCTGCTGTACATCGACATTGGTCGGCGCCCAGCCCATCTTGGACATCAGGTAGATGTAGTGCTTGAACCAAAGCTGTGTTTCACGGATGGGGTCATGCTGCCTGTTGGCACCTTGCGTTGCCAGGGCATGACAGGCCTTTGCAGCATCGCGGTTTTGCTCCCCCATTTGGTCGGGGAACACGAACAGATTCTTGTCCGGCAGAACCTGAAGCTGAAGCTTTTCTTTATCGGTCGTCATGGGAAGGTCTCCAGGAAGGGTACGGTTGAAGCCAAATGGCTCCAGCCGCAAACCTACCGGTGACCTTTCCATCAATCTGCCACGAAGCAGTTCCTCATCTGCCCGGGCTGCCGCCGCTTACGGCTTTGCGCCATACCAGCGTGGGGTATAGACCCAGAGCCCCCCAGCTGCGCGGTCGAAGGTGCAGGTAGTGGAGGATCCAACCAGCACCATGGTGCGCATGTCGACCATTTCTGGCAGCAGTTCGGCCAGGGTGACTACCTTCAGCGTCTGCCCCGGCCTACCGATGTCACGACCCAGGACTACAGGCGTGTTCCCGTCACGGTGTCGGCGCACTATCTCCAGGGCCACACCGAGCTGGTGCGGCCTGGCCTTGGAGATCGGGTTGTAGAAGGCCAGCACCAGGTCGGCCTGGGCAGCCAAGTCCAGGCGTCTTTCAATGATGGACCAGGGCTTGAGGTTGTCCGACAGCGACATGACACAGAAGTCATGCCCCAGCGGTGCCCCTGCCTGGGCGGCGGTTGCCAGCGAGGCTGAAACCCCCGGCAGGATCTGCAGGTCGACGCGATGCCAGGCGGGGTCACTGGATTCGTGCAGCGCTTCGAGCACCGCAGCAGCCATGGCGAAAACGCCCGGGTCACCCGAAGACACCACCACCACCGAACGGCCTTGAGCCGCCAGTTCGAAGGCATGTCGGGCGCGCTGCATCTCTTCGCGGTTGTCGGTGCAGTGCAGCACCTGGTCGCCGCGGAACGGGCCAGCCATACGCACGTAGGTTTCGTAACCGAGCACATCTTCGGCCTGCGCAAGTTCGGCCTTGACCGCCGGCACCATCAGTTCCGCCGCACCTGGGCCAAGACCGATGACCGCCAGGCGACCGCGGCGGCGGCCGATCTGCGCTACGTCGACCGGGGCAGGCGCCACCGCGACCACGACTTCTCCAAGCGCTATCAACTCACTATCGGGCACCGCCGCAGCGACCATGCTGGCCACATCGCCTGGGCGGGTGGCGAAGCGCAAAGGGACACCCAGAGCCTGCGCAGCTTCGTGCAACGCGCTGTCGGCCATGGTTCGCTCGTCTGCCAGCACGCAGGCTACCGAGGGCTCGGCGATGCCGGCCTGCTGCAGTGCTGCGCGAATGCTGTGCAGATTGCCACCTGCAACGCCCACCACCACCAGGCGCGGGTGGATCAGCAGCTCGTCGCGGTTGGCCGGGCGCGCCTGATGCCCCACATGGATAGTGCGCTGCGCCGCTTCGCTAGCAGGCAACTGCGCCAGTTGCAGCCACGGAGCGTTACCTTCGATACGCACAGACTCACCCGCCAGCAGGTCGGATACAAAGCGTTTGCCTTGCTCGATGTCGGCCAATGCATAGCCCCGCGGCGGATTCAGCAGGCAAGTACCGAAGCGCAGCTCGCCACTGGTGGTAATGGCCGCGGAAACGCCCAGTGCGTCAGCGATTTCACGCGCCATCACGTTCACTCCGCCGAGGCCTCCGAGCAACGGCACTACCGCGCTACCATCCTCGGCCACGGCCAGTACTGGCGGCTCGCTGCCCTTCTCGCTGAGCAGGCTGGCGAGGCTGCGGATGACGATACCCGCGGCGCACAACGCGATGATCGGCGTGTCTTGCTGGTACAACCCGCGCAGGGTATCGCCGAAGGACGCGTACGACTGGTCCGCACCCTCGACACGCCCCTCAAGGCCATGGATCGTGGCCTGTGGATAACAGGCCTGGATACGCTGCGCTGTCGCAAGGCTGCCCGGGCCGAGAATGACGATGGCCGGTGCCTTGTGCATGTTCAGCCCTGCCATTTTTCCCCCGGCACGATAATCAGCGAGAAGTAGGGCGACGACTGCGGGTCGACCTGGTCCAGCGGCACGATCTTCTGGTTGGCCATGGTCGCCCGCTCCACATACAACGCACGCCGATCCAGCCCCAGTTCGGCCAGTACTTCGCGCACCTTGGGGAAGTTGCGCCCAAGTTTCATGATTACCGCTGCATCGGCGTCGGCCAGGCGGCGCTTGAGCTCTTCGGCGGGCAACACACCAGACAACACCGACAGGCTCTGGTTGCGGTACACCAGCGGCGCCCCCAGCACCGAAGCGCCACCGAGCATCGAGCAGACACCGGGAATCACTTCTGCCTCGTAGCGCTGCGCCAGGCGGTCATGCAAGTACATGTAGGAGCCATAGAAGAACGGGTCGCCTTCGCAAATCACCGCCACGTCGCGGCCGGCATCCAGGTGCTCGGCCACCTGCACGCTGGCCTCGTCGTAGAAGTCGCTGATCACTTGCTCATAGGACAGCGGCGCCGGCAGCACTTCGGTGGTGACCGGGTAAACCAGCGGCAGCAAGGTCTGCTCGGGCTGCAGGTGCGCCTCGATAATGCCGAAGGCATTGCCACGCTTGCCCTTGGCCACGAAGTAGCCGACCACCGGCGCCTCACGCAACAGGCGCAGGGCCTTGAGGGTAATCAGTTCAGGATCGCCAGGGCCCACGCCCAGGCCAAGCAGCCGTCCGCGCAGGGCCATCATTCCACCTCCGTGGCCAGGGCGTTGACCGCCGCAGCGGCCATCGCGCTGCCGCCCAGGCGGCCTTGCATGATCACGAACGGCACGCCACGGCTGTCGGCGGCGAGCATGGCCTTGGACTCGGCAGCGCCGACGAAACCGACCGGGAAACCGAGGATCAGCGCCGGTTTGGGCGCGCCGGCATCAAGCATTTCCAACAGGTAGAACAGCGCGGTAGGGGCATTGCCGATAACCACTACACTGCCTTCCAGGTGCGGGCGCCACAGTTCCAGGGCTACGGCGGAGCGGGTGTTGCCGGCGTCTTTGGCCAGGCCCGGCACGCTCGGGTCACGCAGGGTGCAGATGACTTTGTTGTCGGCTGGCAGGCGGGCCCGGGTGATGCCTTCGGCCACCATGTGCGCATCGCACAGGATCGGCGCGCCGTTGAGCAGCGCCTCGCGCCCGGCCCGTCCGGCACCTTCGGAGAACTGCAGGCCATCGATGGCGTCGACCATGCCACAGGCGTGGATCACGCGCACGGCGAGCTTTTCAAGGTCTGCGGGGATCCGCTCGAGTCGGGCTTCCTCGCGGATGATCCGGAAAGAATTGCGATAGATCTCCTGACCATCGCGGATGTAGTCAATCATCAAGGTGCTCCGTCGGCAGGTCGAGCATGGCGCCTGCTTCATTCAAGGTAAGGTCGGTGGCGCGCAGGGCACCGAAACCCGGCTGGCGCGCATCACGCAGGTACAGGTCGTAACGGCCCGGGGAACGGGCCAGCAGGGTGGCCGGGGCAACATGGGCCACAGCACAGGAACGGGGGCAGCCGGACAGGTGCACGCTGGCCGGCACGCCAGGGCCCAGCAGCGCGGCCAGGACAACCGCGTCGGCCTTGGTCTCGGCAAGGGCCTTGGCGCAGCCGCTGGCACCGGTGCAGGCGCTGATACGCGCCAGAGGTTCACGGTCGTGGCACAGCAACCCCAGCGCAGACAGTTCGGCCAGGGCCTGATCGAGGTGTTGTTCTTGCAGGTTGGTCAGCACCAGGCTTTGCCAAGGGCTAAGGCGCATGCTGGCATCGCCCAGTTCACGGGCAATACGTGCGGCACCGCGCAGCATCGCGGGGGTCAGGCGGCCTTGCGGCGGGGCGACGCCAAGGGCAATACCCTGCGCCTGGGGCAGCCTGCCCAACCACGAGGCGCGGTGCTGTTCACGCCGCCATGTGAGCACGGCGGCATCGCGGCGGATGTCCAGACCGAGCCCAGCGACAAAATCAGCTGTCGGGTACACCTCAAGCAGCTGGCGCATGCGCGCCTGCGTCGGGGATGCCAGATCGAGGAAGCGCTCCAGCACGGCGCGCACCAGCATCAGGCCCTGCGCCAGCGGCACCGCACCGAGCACCTGGCCCTCTGCCGGGCAACCTGCCAGGCCAAACGCCAGCCAGGTCTGCTGCTCCAGGTGCAGGGGCGACAGCCACAGGTCATGGGGGTGTTCGAGCATCGCCAGGCGCTCGCCTGCATCCAGCTGCACGGCGAACTTGGCCGACAACTGGTGAAAGCGCGGGGTACCTTCCAACAGGTCGAGGATCTGCCCGGCCAGCGGCCTGGCATCCAGCAGCATCGCCGGGTCATGCCCGGCCAGCGGGCTGAGCATCAGGTTGCGCACATCGTCACCGGCCGCCTCGCGTGGGCCCAGGCCGGCAGCGAGCAGGGTGTCGACCAGGGCTCGGTGCTCGTTACCGATGCCGCGAATCTGCAGGTTGCCACGGTTAGTAGCCTCGATCACGCCGCCAGCAAAGCGCTCGGCCGCCGCCGCCACGGCTTCGGCCTGCTCGGCCAGCAGCAGGCCGCCCGGCAGCTTGATGCGACAGATACCGCCATCACGGGCACTGACAATGCGCCACAACCCCGGGCAGGCCGAGGGGCGAGGCGATATGTGGGGGGTATGAGCCTGCGTCAAAGGGGCATCCGGCAGTCTGTGAAAGTGCGCTTGAGTGTAGAAGGCGCGGTATTATGCCTGCTTTGTCCGGCGGCATGAAAAGCCGGTGGTCGAGCATCCTCGGCGATTAAGTAGAAATTCAGGACCGCGTCGCCTTCTTCGCGGGCTCGCCCGCTCCCACAGGATCACTGCAGGCCGCACATGCTGCACTGTATCTGTAGGAGCGGGCTTGCCCGCGAAGGGGCGCGAAGCGGCCCCAAAAATGGCGGATTGAAATACATGACACCCTGGCTGACGGTAGTAGGCATCGGTGAAGACGGCTTCAGCGGCCTGGGCAAGCAAGCCCGACGCGCCCTGCTGGGCGCTGGGCGGGTCTTCGGCAGCCCGCGCCAGTTGGCCTTGCTGCCACGTTGCGTGACCGCTGAACAACTGGCCTGGCCCAGCCCGTTCTCGCTGGCCCCGGTGTTGAGCCTGCGTGGCGAGCCGGTGTGCGTGCTGGCCAGCGGCGACCCCATGTTCTACGGCGTCGGCGCCAGCCTGGCGCGCCAGGTGCCTCCTGCAGAAATGCGCGTGCTGTCGATGCCCTCTTCCTGCGCCCTGGCCGCTGCCCGCCTGGGCTGGCCGCTGCAAGACCTGCAGGTGGTGTCGCTGGTGGCCCGCCCCCTGGCAGCGCTCAATGCCCACTTGCACAGCGGCATGCGCCTGCTGGTGCTGAGCAACGATGGCGACAGTCCGGCGGCAATTGCCGCGCAGCTGCGCGAGCAAGGCTTCGGCCCAAGCCGCCTGCAGGTGTTCGAGCACCTGGGGGGCGTGGACGAACGTGCACTGGCCGGCACCGCCCAGGACTGGCCGCACACCGGGATCGCGGCGCTCAACCTGGTAGCCATCGAATGCCTGGCTACACCCGATGCGCCCCGCCTGCACCGGCTGGCCGGGCTGCCAGACACCGCATTCCGGCACGATGGCCAGTTGACCAAGCGTGATGTCCGCGCCATCACCCTGGCGCGCCTGGCACCGCAGCCTGGCGAACTGTTGTGGGATGTGGGCGCGGGCTGCGGCTCGATCGGCATCGAATGGATGCGCGCCCATCCGTCATGCCGTGCCCTGGCCATCGAGGCCGACGAAGGCCGCCAGGGTTTGATCGAGCATAACCGCGATACGTTGGGGGTACCTGGCCTGCAACTGGTTCGCGGCAAGGCGCCAGCGGCGCTGCAAGGCCTGGAGCAACCGGATGCGATCTTCATCGGAGGTGGCGTTACCCGCGAAGGTGTACTGGACCTGTGCTGGGCAAGCCTGCGCCCCGGCGGCCGCCTGGTGGCCAACGCCGTAACCCTGCAAAGCGAACTGGCCCTGGCGCATTTTCGCGAACAGCACGGTGGTGAGCTGACCCGCATCCATGTCGCTCATGCCCAGCCCTTGGGTGCGTTTGACACTTGGCGCCAGGCACTGCCGATCACCCTCCTGGAAGTATTGAAACCCGCCGATGCGTGAAGAAACCCGCGAACAGCCCGCACCTCTGCGCAGCGGCCTTACCACCGGCAGCTGCGCCACCGCCACCAGCCTGGCAGCGGCCAAGCTGCTGCTCACCGGGCAGCGTGACGATGCGGTGGACATCACCCTGCCCAAAGGCAAGGTCGTGCAGATGCGCCTGGAGTTCTGCCGCCTGACTGACGAGTACGCCGAAGCCGGCACCCTCAAGGATGCGGGTGACGACCCGGACGTGACCCACGGTGCCCTGCTCTATAGCCAGGTGCGCCTGCTGGCGGAACCTGGCATTGGTTTTGTCGCCGGCAGCGGCGTGGGCACGGTGACCCGGCCGGGGCTGGTGCTGGCGGTGGGTGAACCGGCCATCAACCCGGTACCTCGGCGCATGATCAGTGAGCACCTGCAACGCCTGGCCGACGCGTGCGGCTACCTTGGCGGCTTCGAGGTCACGGTCAATGTGCAAGGTGGCGAGCAACTGGCCCTGAAAACCATGAACCCGCGTCTGGGCATCCTCGGCGGGCTGTCGATCCTCGGCACCAGCGGAATCGTCCGGCCGTTCTCCTGCGCGGCCTACATTGCCTCGATCCACCAAGGCATCGACGTGGCCCACACCAACGGCTACACACACATAGCCGCGTGCACCGGCAATGCCAGCGAAGACACCATGCGCCGCGTCTACGGTCTGCCGGAAATCGCCCTGATCGAAATGGGCGATTTCGTCGGTGCGGTGCTCAAGCACCTGCGCAAGGTACCGGTGCCACGCCTGACCCTGTGTGGCGGCTTCGGCAAGATCAGCAAACTGGCCGCCGGGCACATGGACCTGCACAGCCGTCACTCCAGCATCGACTTGCCGCAACTGGCCGGTTGGGCCGCAGACATTGGCGCTGACGAAGCGTTACAGGCCGCCATCATTGCTGCCAACACCAGCCAGCAAGCGCTCGCCCTGGCTCATGCGGCCGGCATTGCCTTGGGTGACGCGGTGTGTGCCCACGCCCTGGCCTTTGCCCGTAGCGTCGTGTCGGCGCAGGTGCAAGTGGAAGTGTTCGCCATCGACCGGCAAGGCGGCATCGTCGGCCAGGCGGGTGTGCAATGACCGCGCGCATCCTGTTGCTGGGGGGGGTCACTGAAGCCCTGGCTATGGCCCGCCGGCTCGGGCCTCAACACGTCTATAGCCTGGCCGGTATCGGCCGCGTGCCACAGGGCTTGCAATGCCAGGTCCGGGTCGGGGGCTATGGCGGTGTCGAGGGCCTGACCCGCTACCTGCGCGAAGCAGGGATCACCCTGCTGATCGACGCCACCCATCCCTATGCCGCGCAAATCAGCCGCAATGCCGCCAGCGCCGCACGCAACGCCGGCATCCCGTGCTGGGCCTTGCGTCGCCCCGCCTGGCAGGCACAAGCAGGCGACGACTGGCGAGAAGTCGAGGACTGGGCAGGGTTGATCGAAGCACTGAAGCCGTTCCGCAGGCCACTGTTCACGCTGGGGCGCGAGCCGCTGCAGCACCTGGACGAGATTCCGCCGGAGCAGTTCTGGACCCTGCGTGCGCTGGAGGCGTGCCCTGGCAACGAGCGCTGCGAAGTGATTGGCGCACGTGGGCCGTTCCATATCGAGGATGAGCGGGCGTTGTTCCAGCGCCGCTACATCGATGTGCTGATCAGCAAGAACAGCGGCAGTGTGGCGACCGAGCCGAAGCTGGAAGTGGCGCGGGAGCTTGGCGTGCCGGTGCTTGTCCTGAAACGTCCGACGCTGCCGGAGGTGGACCGGACATTCGACTCACTGGCGGAGCTGGCAACAGCGCTCGCCCTTTAGGCGCTGCCTTTTCGCTGCCCAAAGGCGCTCCTACAACGATTTCAGACTTTTCTTCCAACTAACCAAGTGGCCTGTTGCAGCCCTGCTGCCTTAAACTCAACGCCCCTCCCTCGGAAGGTTTCACCCATATGGAAATGCAATGGTGGATCTGGCTGGTCTTCGGCATCGCGCTGATCCTGCTTGAACTGGTCCTGCCAACGTTCTTCATACTCTGGTTCGGCATCGGCGCCGTGCTGGTCTCGCTTATCTCGCTCGCCGCACCCAGCCTGCAACTGGACATGCAGGCCCTGCTGTGGGTACTGCTGTCGTCGGCCACCACTGTACTGTGGTTCAAAGTGTTTCGGCGCAAGCAGCCGGATGTGCGCTGGACCGCCGATAGCGTGATCGGCGAAGTGGGCCTGCTGACCGCTGCCGTGTCGGAGTTTCAGAAGGGCCGCGTACGCTTCCAGAAGCCGATCCTCGGCAACGAAGAGTGGACCTGCATCGCCGATAGCCAGATCGCCGTCGGCGAGCGAGTACGCCTGACCGCCATCGAGGGAAACACCGCCCGTGTTATCCGGGCCTGAATCCGCATTAAAAGGAATTTTGCAGCATGACCAGCCTCATCGTCGTCGGCGCCATCGCCCTGTTCGTCCTGATCACCGTGTTCAAGGGGGTGCGCATCGTGCCCCAGGGCGAGGAGTGGATCGTCGAACGCCTGGGCCGCTACAACAACACCCTCAAGCCGGGCCTCAACATCGTCATCCCCTACATGGACGTGGTCGCCTACCGCCTGCCGACCAAGGACATCATCCTCGATGTGCAGCAGCAGGAAATCATCACCAAGGACAACGCGGTAATCGTCGCCAACGCCCTGTGTTTCGCCAAGGTAGTCGACCCGCAGAAAGCCTCGTATGGCGTGCAGGACTTCTCGTTCGCCGTCACCAGCCTGACCATGACCTCGCTGCGCGCCATCGTCGGTGCAATGGACCTCGACGAGGCGCTGTCCAGCCGCGAGCAGATCAAGGCCCGCCTGCGCGATGCAATGTCCGAGCAGACCGAAGACTGGGGCGTGACCGTGCGCTCGGTGGAAATTCAAGACATCAAACCTTCGGAAAACATGCAACTGGCCATGGAACGCCAGGCCGCGGCCGAGCGTGAGCGCAAGGCCGACGTCACCCGTGCCGAAGGGGCCAAGCAGGCAGCAATCCTCGAAGCAGAAGCGCGCCTGCAGGCGGCCAGGCTGGATGCCGAGGCACAGATCAGCCTGGCCGAGGCATCGGCGCGGGCGATTTCGCTGGTGAAGGAAGCGGTGGGCAACGAGACCGTACCGGCCATGTACCTGCTGGGCGAGCGCTATGTGGGCGCGATGGAGAACCTGGCGGGCAGCAGCAATGCCAAGGTGGTGGTGTTACCCGCGGATCTGCAGGAGACCGTGCGTGGCTTGATGGGGCGTGGCAAGGTTTGAGCATGCCAGGGGCGGCTGCGCAGCCCCGATACCCGGCCCCTGCGTCACTTCACCGCACCCCGGCATTTTTACCTATACTCCGCCGTACAATAGCCACCACGATTCCTGACCGGATCTCTCCATGCCCCCACGTCGGCACATTGCCTGGATAGCCTGCCTTGCAGTGCTGTTCAACCTGCTGGCCATGCCGCTGTCCTCTGCTGCGCCCAAGGGCCCGGCCGAGCAGCTGCTGTGGGGGGCTTTCTGTTCCAGCATGGCCAACAAGGCCAACGTCGACGTCCAGGCCTTGGCCAAGATCGACCTCGGCCCGCAAAGTGATGCCAGCGCCGGCATGATGAACTGCTGGTGCTGCTCCGGTGCCGTGCCGCTGCTGGCCCTGCCCAGCTACCCGCCACAGTTGCACAACCCGCCGACACTGCTCGGCGGGCTGCTGCCGCCACCTGCCAAGTACCAGCCTACGCCGTGCCAGCTCTGGCCTGGGCTAAACCCTCGTGCCTCTCCGCTAACCTGAGTTCATCACGCTGTCTGCCTGAACCAGAACGGAAACGGAGATTCACCATGCTCAAGCACGCCCTCGTCATGGCCGCCCTGCTGCTGCCTGGCGCCTTTGCCAACGCCCACGAATACAGCGTGGGTGACCTGCATATTGCTCACCCGTGGTCGCTGCAACTGCCACCCAACGCGCCCAACGTCGCCGCATATTTCGTGGTGCACAACAATGGCCAGGCCGATGACCGCCTGCTCAGCGTGGACAGCCCCATCAGCGATGACGCGCAACTGCACGAGCATGCCATGAGCGCCAGCGGCGCCATGAAGATGCAACAGGTGCCCAGCGTGGTAGTGCCTGCCGGCAAGGACCTGACCTTTGCCCCCGGCGCGTACCACGTGATGCTGATGCAGCCCAAGGACAATAGCCTGCTCAGCGACGGCAAGCGCTTCCCGTTGACCCTGCACTTCGAAAAGGCCGGCGATATCACCGTCGAAGTGGCCGTGCAGAAGCAGGCGCCAGCGGACCAGTCGCAAGCCCACGAACACGCACACTGACACCTGCTGACAGGCACTCGCCATGAGCCTGCCGCGCAACCGCATCGGCCGTACCACCCGCCCTGAATTCAGGCGCGCCGGTGGCGGATGGCTGAGCCTGTTCGCCATGTGGATGATCTTCATCGGCCCGCTGATTTCCCAGTCGATGCCGATGGACCACCACGCGGGCATGAACATGCCGATGGACATGCCGATGGCGGCTGCCCATCAGCATGGCGGTGACACCCATCACGGCCACGGCGGCGATGGCCAGCTGCATGTGATGTGGGAAAAGTGCGGTTACTGCAGCCTGTTGTTCAATTGCCCGGCCCTGCCCCAGACCCTCAGCCCGCTCAGCGCCGGCAGCATCGTCCCCACCAGCCACCTGCTTGCGCCAACGCACCAGGGCCATGCCCGGCAGGCTGTATTCCCCGGTGCGCGCAGCCGCGCCCCGCCTTCTTCGATCAACGTCTGAAACCACATTTTGCGCACGACGCCAGGAGGCTTCGCGCTAACTCATGACTGATCGACTGGAATCATTATGTCCGGCTGCACCCCTGTTTTTGCCTTGTCCCTGCGTGGGACCATCGCCGCCCTGTGCGGCTCGCTGCTCGCCCCCATGGCCCTTGCCGCCGACCCTGGCCATGAAGGCCATGTGCACGACGCACCCGAGTTGAGCCCGACGGTGATCACCGCCGTGGCCCCGAGTTCGCCGCTGACCGTGGTCACCAACCCGAAAGACCCGCGCCAGCCAGTGCCGGCCAGCGACGGAGCCGACTACCTGAAGACCATCCCCGGCTTCTCGGCAATCCGTGCCGGCGGTACCAACGGCGACCCGGTATTGCGCGGCATGTTCGGCTCGCGTCTGAACATCCTCACCAACGGAGGCCTGATGCTTGGGGCCTGCCCCAATCGCATGGACGCGCCCACGTCCTATATTTCGCCAGAAACCTATGACCGCCTGACCGTGATCAAAGGCCCGCAGAGCGTCATCTGGGGCCCCGGCGGCTCGGCAGGCACCATCCTCTTCGAGCGCGAACCGGAGAAATTCGGCACCCTCGGCAGCCGCGTCAACGCAAGCCTGCTGGCCGGCTCCAACGGCCGCTTCGACAAGGTGCTGGATGCCGCGGCCGGTAACAGTCAGGCCTACGCCCGCTTCGTCGGCAACCAGTCACGTTCGGATGACTACCACGACGGCAACAACGACACCGTGCCGTCGCGCTGGGACAAGTGGAACGGCGATGTCGCTCTCGGTTGGACTCCCGACCAGGACACATTGCTGGAGCTGACTGCCGGCAAGGGTGATGGCGAAGCCCGGTACGCCGGGCGCGGCATGGACGGCTCGCAGTTCAAGCGCGAAAGCCTGGGCCTGCGCTTTGAGAAGTCCAACCTCGGCGAGGTGCTCGACAAGGTCGAGGCGCAGGTCTACTACAACTACGCCGACCATGTGATGGACAACTACAGCCTTCGCACACCGTCGGGCACCGGCATGATGGGCATGCCGATGGTCAGCAACGTCGACCGCCGCACCATGGGGGCACGCATCAAAGCCACCTGGCGCTGGGCCGACGTGCAGCTGATCAGCGGCATCGACGCGCAAACCAATGAACATCGACAGCGTGGCGGTATAGGTGTGGACGCACACAAGGGCCAGGCCTGGACCAAGGACGCCGACTTCCACAACTACGGCGCCTTCAGCGAACTGACCTGGTACGTCAGCGGTGAGGACCGCTTGATTACCGGCGCCCGTCTGGACCGCGCCTCGGCGCGCGACTTCCGCAAAACGAGCGCCACCGAAGGCGACACCCGCGCCGATACCCTGCCAAGCGGCTTCATCCGTTACGAGCACGACCTGGCGGCCATCCCGGCCACCACCTACATCGGCCTCGGCCATGCCCAGCGCTTCCCCGACTACTGGGAGCTGTTCTCACCCAAGCTGGCACCACCCGGCTCGGCCAATGCCTTCGACGGCATCAAGCCAGAAAAAACCACCCAGCTCGACTTCGGCATCCAGTACCGCACTGAACGCCTGGAGGCCTGGGCTTCGGGCTATGTCGGGCAGATTCGCGACTACATCCTGTTCGACTATCGCACTGGCATGATGGGCATGAGCACCTCGCAGGCGCAGAACATCGATGCCCGCATCATGGGTGGCGAACTGGGCGCCGCCTACCAGCTGACTGAAAACTGGAAGGCCGACGCCACGCTTGCCTACGCTTGGGGCAAGAACAGCAGCGATGGCAAAGCGCTACCTCAAATGCCTCCCCTGGAAAGCCGCATGGGCCTGACGTACAGCCGCGATGTGTGGAGCGTCGGCGCACTGTGGCGGCTGGTGGCGGCGCAAAACCGCATTGCCGAAAACCAAGGGAACGTCGTTGGCAAGGACTACGACAAGAGCGCCGGCTTCGGCGTGTTCTCCCTGAACGGCGCCTACAAGGTGAACAACAACCTCAAGCTCAGCGCAGGGGTCGACAACCTGTTCGACAAAACCTACGCCGAGCACTTGAACCTGGCCGGGAACGCCGGGTTTGGCTACCCGGCTACAGATCCACAGCCGGTCAACGAGCCAGGCAGGACCTTCTGGACCAAGGTCGACTTCAGCTTCTGACAACAACGGGCGCAGCTTCGGTTGCGCCCCTCAGCTGGTCAAAAAGGAGGTTCCCATGAGAGGAACACGCGTCTCATTCTATAACCTGGCCTGGCGTTGGCATTTCTATGCAGGGCTTTTCGTGGCCCCGTTCATGATCCTGCTGGCAATCACCGGCATCATCTACCTGTTCAAGCCCCAGCTCGACCCGCTGCTGTACCGCGATCTGATGGTGGTCGAGGCCGGCCACCACCGCCAGGGCGCAGACATGATGCTGGCTGAAGTGCGCCAGGCCTACCCCAAGGGCCACATCAGCCAATACCTGCCGCCACTGAATGCAGAGCGTAGTGCGCAGTTCGTGGTGCAGGACGGCGGGCGTGAACTGAACGTGTTCGTCGACCCATACAGCGGCAAGGTACTCGGTGAGCAGGATGGCAAGCAGAACCTGCAGGCCGTCGCCCGCGCCCTGCACGGCGAACTGATGGTCGGCACGGTCGGCGACCGGCTGGTGGAACTGGCTGCGGGCTGGGGCATCGTGCTGGTGGTATCGGGCCTGTACCTGTGGTGGCCGCGCGGGCGCAATGGCGCCGGCGTACTTTGGCCGCGGCTGTCGGCACGCGGCCGACTGCTGTGGCGTGACCTGCACGCGGTAACCGGCTTTTGGGGTTCGGCCTTGCTGTTGTTGATGCTGCTCAGCGGCATGACCTGGACCGGCCTGTGGGGCAAGCAGTACGCTGATTTGTGGAACCGCTTCCCGGCAGCCATGTGGAACGACGTGCCCAAGTCGGACCAGCAGGCGCGTGAACTGAACAGCGCGCACCGTCAGACTGTGCCCTGGGCCATGGAAAACACGCCGATGCCGCAGTCCGGTGCACACGCTGAGCATGCCGGGCACCACATGATGTCGGACATGCCCGCAGCGCCCCTGGTGAGCTTGCAGCAAGTCGAAGACATTGCCACCTCGCGTCAGGTCGAGCCGGGCTACAGCATTACTCTGCCCACCACTGCCGGCGGCGTGTTCACCATTGCCGTGTTCGCCGACGACCCGCGCAACGACGCCACCCTGCATGTCGACCAATACACCGGCAAGGTTCTGGCCGATGTGCGCTGGCACGACTACAGCCCGGTTGCCCGCGCCACCGAGCTGGGCGTGATGCTGCACGAAGGCAAGATGTTCGGGGCGCTGAACCAGATCATCATCCTGCTGGTGTGCCTGATGATCCTGCTGGGTTCGGTGAGCGGGCTGGTGATGTGGTGGAAGCGCCGGCCGGACGGCGGCCTGGGCGTACCGCCTTTGCGTCATGACCTGCCACGCTGGAAGGCGGCGGTGGCAGTGATGCTGGTGCTGGGGGTGATGTTCCCGCTGGTAGGGGTGTCGATGGTGGTGATGTGGGGGGTGGATAGTTTGGTGGTGAGGCGCCGCAGGGTCTTGGCCAGCGCTTGAGCCTTGTGTTGCCTGTGCTGGCCTCTTCGCGGGTAAACCCGCTCCTACAGGGGACCGCGTTGCCTTTGTAGGGGCGGGTTTACCCGCGAAGAGGCCGGTACAGGCCAAATGCTGAGCTGCAAATGGAGAGTCGATCTGTCGCGCCCCGAACTGGAACGCGCGTGTTAGCCTAGCCGGCTACCTCTGACAAGAAGACTGGCCTTTACAAGGGAATGCAGCCTATGACGCAAACCTCACCCATAGCGACAGATGAACCGCACCTGCAACGCAACCTGACCAACCGCCACATCCAGCTGATCGCCATCGGCGGCGCGATCGGTACCGGCCTGTTCATGGGCTCGGGCAAAACCATCAGCCTGGCTGGGCCATCCATCATCTTCGTCTACATGATTATCGGCTTCATGCTGTTCTTCGTCATGCGCGCCATGGGCGAACTGCTGCTGTCGAACCTGAACTACAAATCGTTCATCGACTTCTCCGCGGACCTGCTCGGCCCTTGGGCCGGCTACTTTACCGGCTGGACCTACTGGTTCTGCTGGGTGGTCACCGGCATTGCCGATGTGGTCGCGATCGCCGCCTACACGCAGTTCTGGTTCCCCGACCTGCCGCAGTGGATTCCAGCGCTGACCTGCGTAGGGTTGCTGCTGTCGCTGAACCTGGTAACCGTAAAAATGTTCGGCGAACTGGAGTTCTGGTTTGCCCTGGTCAAGATCGTGGCCATCCTTGGCCTGGTTGCCACCGGCCTGTACATGGTCATCACCGGCTTCACCTCGCCCAGCGGGCGCACCGCCCAACTGGCCAACCTGTGGAATGATGGCGGCATGTTCCCCCATGGCCTGATGGGTTTCTTCGCCGGTTTCCAGATCGCCGTGTTCGCCTTCGTCGGCATCGAGCTGGTGGGTACCACCGCCGCCGAAGCGAAGAACCCGGAACGCACCCTGCCGCGGGCGATCAACTCGATCCCGATCCGTATCATCGTGTTTTATGTGCTGGCGCTGATCGCGATCATGGCCGTAACCCCGTGGCGCGACGTGGTGCCAGGCAAGAGCCCGTTCGTTGAGTTGTTCGTGCTGGCAGGCCTGCCAGCGGCGGCGAGCATCATCAACTTCGTGGTGCTGACCTCAGCGGCCTCGTCGGCCAACAGCGGCGTATTCTCCACCAGCCGCATGCTCTACGGCCTGTCGCAGGAAGGTGACGCGCCCAAGGCCTTCGAAAAACTGTCGAGCCGTTCGGTGCCGGCCAACGGCCTGTACTTCTCGTGCACCTGCCTGTTGCTCGGTGCGGTGCTGATCTACCTGGTGCCGAACGTGGTCGAGGCGTTCACCCTGGTCACCACCGTCTCGGCGGTGCTGTTCATGTTCGTGTGGACGCTGATCCTGCTGTCGTACCTGAAGTACCGCAAAAACCGCGCGGCGCTGCATCAGGCCTCGAACTACAAGATGCCGGGCGGGCGCTTCATGTGCTACGTGTGCCTGTCGTTCTTTGCGTTCATCCTGGTGTTGCTGAGCCTGGAGGCGGATACGCGTTCAGCGCTGGTGGTAACGCCGATCTGGTTTGTATTGCTGGCGGTGACCTATCAGGGTGTGCGCAGCAAGCGTCATCCGCGCACGGCAGTGCGTAACGGCTGATGGCCTCTGGGGCTGCTCTGCAGCCCCAATCCTGTGCACACAAATCCATCAGGCACCAACCTGGATCCAACCAACGCCCCAACACCTCGCACAACCCCTCTATCCCGCACCTTTCTCCACTAGGCACACCCCTTGCAACGCCCTCCCCGCTTGCCCAACACCATAAAAAACTCAGCGGAGAGAGCACATGAAGCGTCGCAGTCTGATCAAGGCCCTTACCCTCAGCGCATCGATTGCGGCGATGGGCCTGAGCTGGAGTATCCAGGCCGCCGAGACCATCAAGGTCGGTATCCTGCATTCGCTTTCCGGGACCATGGCCATTTCCGAGACATCGCTCAAGGACATGGCGCTGATGACCATCGAGCAGATCAACGCCAAGGGTGGCGTGAACGGCAAGATGCTGGAACCGGTGGTGGTCGACCCGGCTTCCAACTGGCCGCTGTTCGCTGAAAAGAGCCGCCAACTGCTGACCCAGGACAAAGTGGCCGTGGTGTTCGGCTGCTGGACCTCCGTGTCGCGCAAGTCCGTTCTGCCGGTATTCGAAGAACTCAACGGCCTGCTGTTCTACCCGGTGCAGTACGAGGGCGAAGAAATGTCGCCGAACGTGTTCTACACGGGCGCCGCCCCGAACCAGCAGGCCATCCCGGCCGTGGAATACCTGATGAGCGAGGACGGCGGCAGCGCCAAGCGCTTCTTCCTGTTGGGCACCGACTACGTCTACCCGCGCACCACCAACAAGATCCTGCGCGCATTCCTGCACAGCAAAGGCGTGGCCGACAAGGACATCGAAGAGGTGTACACGCCGTTCGGCCACGCTGATTACCAGACCATTGTCGCCAGCATCAAAAAGTTCTCCGCCGGCGGCAAGACCGCTGTCATTTCCACAGTCAATGGTGACTCCAACGTGCCGTTCTACAAGGAACTGGCCAACCAGGGACTGAAGGCCACCGACGTGCCGGTGGTGGCCTTCTCGGTGGGCGAGGAGGAACTGCGCGGCATCGACACCAAACCGCTGGTGGGCCACCTGGCGGCATGGAACTACTTCGAATCGGTGGATAACCCGGTCAACCAGAAATTTGTCGCCGACTGGAAGGCCTACGCCAAGGCCAAGGGCCTGCCGGGTGCCGACAAGGCCGTGACCAACGACCCCATGGAAGCCACCTACGTAGGCATCCACATGTGGGCGCAAGCGGTGGAAAAAGCCAAGTCCACCGACGTCGACAAGGTGCGTGAAGCGCTTGCCGGGCAGAGCTTCGAGGCACCGTCGGGCTTCACCCTAACCATGGACAAGACCAACCACCACCTGCACAAGCCGGTGATGATCGGCGAGATTCAGGATGACGGGCAGTTCAGCGTAGTGTGGGAAACCGAGCAGCCACTGCGGGCGCAGCCATGGAGCCCGTTCATTCCGGGCAATGACAAGCGGCCAGATTACGCCGTGAAAGGTAACTGAGTGCTTGGGGCTGCTTTGCAGCCCATTCGCGGGCTTGCCCGCTCCCACAGGATCCCCACTGCCCTCTGGACCGGTGAAATCCCTGTAGGAGCGGGTTCACCCGCGAAGAATCCAACACCGATTTCCAGGATTGCCCGCATGCTCAGACTCCTGCTCACACTTCTCCTGCTAATGCCCTTGGCAACCCACGCCAGCGAGGGTGAATTCTTTCTCACCGCCAAGCCCGCCGAGCAGGCCCGCCTGCTCGAAGGCTGGGCGGCGCAACCCGATGCCGCGCGCCTGCCGCTACTGGAAAACCTGCGCCAGGGCCGCATCGCCACCGATGACACGCGCAAGGTACGCCTGAACAACCGCCTGCGCGGCCTGATCAACAACGCCCTGGCTAGCCATCAGTTGCTCAGCGACAACAGCGACACCCGCCTGGCCGCCGCACAACAACTGCAAAAAACCGCAAAACCCGCGCAAATGGCCTTCCTTGACCGGCGCTTCGCCAGCGAGCCGGACGCCGCCGTGCAGGCCGCCCTCGGCCTGGCACTGGCCAACCTGCAACTGGGCGCCAGCGAGCCTGCGGTACGCCTGGCCGCCGTGCGCCTGCTGGGTGAAACCGGCGACCCGCTGGCCCGCACCCGCCTCGAAGCCCTGCTGCAGCCCGATGCGGAACGCGACCCGGGCGTGCGTACAGCCGCCGAAACGAGCCTGGCCCAGGTCAAACGCAAACTGCTGGTAGGCGAACTGCTCGGCCAGGCCTTCAGCGGCCTGTCGCTGGGTTCGGTCCTGCTGCTGGCAGCGCTGGGCCTTGCGATCACCTTCGGCCTGCTCGGGGTGATCAACATGGCCCATGGCGAAATGTTGATGCTCGGCGCCTACAGCACCTACATGGTCCAGGTACTGCTGCAGCGTTTCGCCCCAGGCGCCATCGAGTTCTACCCGCTGATTGCACTGCCGGTGGCGTTTGCTGTCAGTGCCGGGGTAGGCATGGCGCTGGAGCGCACGGTGATCCGCCACCTGTACGGCCGCCCACTGGAAACCCTGCTGGCCACCTGGGGCATCAGCCTGATCCTGATCCAGGCCATCCGCCTGCTTTTCGGTGCGCAGAACGTCGAGGTGAGCAACCCGGCCTGGCTGTCCGGTGGCATCCAGCTGCTGCCCAACCTGGTGCTGCCGTACAACCGCCTGGTCATCATCGGCTTCGCCCTGGCCGTGGTGCTGCTCACCTGGCTGCTGCTCAACCGTACCCGGCTGGGCCTGAACGTGCGCGCAGTCACCCAGAACCGCAACATGGCCGCCTGCTGCGGCGTGTCCACCGGGCGCGTCGACATGCTCGCCTTTGGCCTTGGCTCGGGTATCGCCGGGCTCGGTGGCGTGGCCTTGAGCCAGGTGGGCAATGTCGGCCCGGACCTGGGCCAGAGCTACATCATCGACTCGTTCCTGGTGGTGGTGCTCGGCGGCGTCGGGCAGTTGGCCGGTAGCCTCTGGGCCGCGTTCGGCCTGGGCATCGCCAACAAGCTGCTGGAGCCGCAGATCGGTGCCGTGCTCGGCAAGATCCTCATCCTTGCGTTGATTATTCTGTTCATCCAGAAACGCCCGCAAGGCCTGTTCGCCCTCAAGGGACGGGTAATCGACTGATGAACCAGCCACTGCTTGTCACTGCTACGCAAAAGGCCGGCCCGCGCCTGACCCTTGCCATCGGTGCCGTCGTCGTCCTGCTGCTGGTGGCCTTGCCACTGTGCTCACTGCTGCCGGCAGACCACGCCCTGCAGGTGTCGGCCTACACCCTGACCCTGGTCGGCAAGATTCTCTGCTACGCCATCGTCGCCCTGGCCCTGGACCTGGTCTGGGGCTATGCCGGGCTGCTGTCGCTGGGCCATGGCCTGTTCTTCGCCTTGGGCGGCTATGCCATGGGCATGTACCTGATGCGCCAGGCAGCCGGCGACGGCCTGCCCGGGTTCATGGCCTTTCTGTCGTGGACCGAGCTGCCTTGGTACTGGGCCGGTACCCAGCATTTCGCCTGGGCCCTGTGCCTGGTGGTGCTGGCGCCCGGGCTGCTGGCGCTGGTGTTCGGCTGGTTCGCCTTCCGCTCGCGGATCAAGGGCGTGTACTTCTCGATCATGACCCAGGCCCTGACCTTTGCCGGCATGCTGCTGTTCTTCCGCAACGAAACCGGCTTCGGCGGTAACAACGGCTTCACTAGCTTCCGCACCATCCTCGGCTTCGACATTGCGGCCCAAGGCACCCGCGCGGTGTTGTTCCTGCTGACCGTGGCCCTGCTGCTGGCCAGCCTGTACCTGTGCTGGCGCCTGACCCGCAGCAAGTTCGGCCGCCTGCTCACCGCCGTGCGTGACGCTGAAAACCGCATGATGTTCTGTGGCTACGACCCGCGCGGCTTCAAGCTGCTGGTATGGGTACTGAGCGCCGTGCTGTGCGGCCTGGCCGGTGCGCTGTACGTGCCGCAGGTGGGCATCATCAACCCCAGCGAGATGTCGCCGACCAACTCGATCGAAGCCGCCGTCTGGGTAGCCTTGGGCGGGCGCGGCACGCTGATCGGCCCACTGCTCGGTGCCGGTCTGGTCAATGGCATGAAAAGCTGGTTCACCGTGGCCTTCCCCGAGTTCTGGCTGTTCTTCCTCGGCGCGTTGTTCATCCTCGTCACCCTGTACCTGCCCAAGGGCGTGGTCGGCCTGTTGAAGAAAAGGAGCCAGCCATGAGAGGCGTGCCCCCAGTCCACCCGGAATTCATGCTGGAACCGGTATTCGACAACCTCGGTGCCGGGCGCGATGCCATTGGCCTGGGCCACAGCCGCAAGGCCGGCCTCGACACCCGCCACGGTACGGTGCTGAGCCTGGAAGACATCAGCGTCAGCTTCGATGGTTTCAAGGCGCTCAACACGCTGAACCTGTACATCGGGGTGGGCGAGCTGCGCTGCATCATCGGCCCCAACGGCGCCGGCAAGACCACGATGATGGACGTAATCACCGGCAAGACTCGTCCCGACAGCGGCACGGCTTACTTCGGCGATACCCTCGACCTGACCCGCATGAGCGAATACCAGATCGCCCAGGCCGGCATTGGCCGCAAGTTCCAGAAGCCCACAGTGTTCGAGGCGCTGACCGTATTCGAGAACCTGGAACTGGCGCTGAAGACCGACAAGTCGGTATGGGCCAGCCTGGCGGCGCGCCTTAGCGGTGACCAGCGCCAGCGCATCGAGGAAGTGCTGGCCACCTTGCGCCTGCTGCCGCTGGCCCAGCGCCAGGCCGGCTTGCTGTCGCACGGGCAGAAGCAGTTTCTGGAGATCGGCATGCTGCTGGTGCAGGAGCCGCAACTGCTGCTGCTGGATGAACCGGTAGCCGGCATGACCGATGCCGAGACCGAGTTTACCGCCGAGCTGTTCAAGGGCCTGGCCGGCAAGCATTCGCTGATGGTGGTGGAACATGACATGGGCTTTGTCGGCAGTATTGCCGACCATGTGACCGTGCTGCACCAGGGGAGCGTGCTGGCGGAAGGCTCGCTGGAGCAGGTGCAGGCGGATGAGCGGGTGGTCGAGGTGTATCTGGGCCGTTGACCGGATTTGAATTTTTGGCGCCTGTGCCGGCCTCTTCGCGGGCAAGCCCGCTCCTACAACGGGAACCGCCCCATGGCATTACGCCTCCTGTAGCGAAAAGGCGGGCACAGGCACAGCATCCCTTTCAGGAACTCTCACATGCTCAAGATCGACACCCTGCACCAGTACTACGGCGGCAGCCACATCCTGCGTGGCCTGTCCTTCGAAGCCAAGGTCGGCGAAGTGACCTGCCTGCTGGGCCGTAACGGCGTGGGCAAGACCACCTTGCTGCGCTGCCTGATGGGCCTGGTGCCCGCCCGCGACGGCAGCATCGAATGGGAAGGCAAGCCGATCACCGCGTTCAAACCACAGCAACGGGTGCAGGCCGGCATCGCCTACGTGCCCCAGGGCCGCGAAATCTTCCCGCGCCTCACCGTCGAGGAAAACCTGCTGATGGGCCTGTCGCGCTTCCCCGCCCGCGAAGCCCGCGAGGTACCGGCCTTCATCTACGAACTGTTCCCTGTGCTGGAGCAGATGAAGCAGCGCCGTGGTGGCGACCTCTCTGGCGGCCAGCAGCAACAGCTGGCCATCGGCCGCGCCCTGGCCAGCCGCCCGCGCCTGCTGATTCTCGACGAGCCGACCGAAGGCATCCAGCCGTCGGTGATCAAGGAGATTGGAGCGGTCATCCGCCGCCTGGCCGAGCGTGGCGACATGGCAATTTTGCTGGTGGAGCAATTCTACGACTTCGCCGAAGCACTGGCTGACCAGTACCTGGTCATGGCCCGCGGCGAAATCATCCAGCGCGGTCGCGGCGAAAACATGCAAGCCGAAGGTGTACGCGGGCTGGTAACCATTTAATCTGCGAGCAACGACCTTGCGAGACGCTGTCATGAGCTACGAAATCCGCGATGCCCTGCCCATCGATGTGCCAGGCATACTCGACATCTACAACGACGCGGTGCTCAACACCACGGCGATCTGGAACGAAAACCCGGTAGACCTCGGCAACCGCCAGGCCTGGTTTGAAGCGCGGGCGCAGCAGGGCTACCCGATTTTGGTAGCAACAGATGAGACGGGCGTACTGGGGTATGCCTCGTTCGGCGACTGGCGGCCGTTCGAGGGCTTTCGCCTGACCGTTGAGCACTCGGTGTACGTCCGCAGTGACCAGCGTGGCAAAGGGCTCGGGCCGGTGTTGATGGCGGCACTGGTCGAGCGCGCGCGCGGGTGTGGCAAGCATGTGATGGTGGCAGCGATCGAGCGTGGCAATGCAGCGTCGGTGCGCCTGCATGAGCGACTGGGCTTCGTGGTGACCGGACAGATGCCGCAGGTGGGGGTGAAGTTTGGCCGCTGGCTGGATCTGACCTTCATGCAGCTGGTGCTGAACCCGGGCGCCGAACCGGCCTGAAATGCGGTCCATTGTGGGAGCGGCCTTGTGTCGCCCCCACAGATGTCGGCAAGGGAGCCTACATCTGGATAAACCGGCCCAGCCGCTGCTTCAGCATGCTGTTCTCACTGCGCAACTGCTGCACTTCCTGCAACAGTTCCAGCGCCAGCGCCACCCCTTCCCACTCCAGTTCCAGCTCCTGGTGCAGCTTCACCGCTCGTTTGGCCACCAGCGGCGCCTGATCGTCAAACAGCCAGTCCTCCGGCGTTCGCCCGGAAGGTTCGACAATGCCGTGCTCGACAATTTCGATCACGCATTCAGCCGTGACATCGGCTTCCTGACACAGGGTACGCATGTCCAGTTGAACGATCAGGGTGCTGCTCATGATCACTTACTCCATTGTGTCCTCGGGTTGAACGCAGCTTTCTCGGAAAGCTTGGTCCAGAGTTCGCGGGCAGATTCGTCCGACGCGGGTGGCATCACCACTTTGAGCTGCGCATAAAGGTTGCCGCGCTCTCCCTGCTTGTTCGCCAGGCCCTTGCCCGGTACACGCAGGCGCTGGCCGCTCTGGCTGTCAGGGCGGATGGTCAGGTTGATCTTGCCATCCAGGGTCGGAACCGCCACCTTGGCGCCCAGGGCCGCCTCCCACGGTGCCAACGGCACAGTGATGATCAGGTCATGACCTTCGACATCGAACAGCGGGTGGGGTGCCATGCGGATGGTCAGGAACAGGTCACCGTTGGCCCCGCCACCGCTGCCCGGCGCGCCCTGGCCCTTGAGGCGGATGCGCTCGCCGTCGGTCACCCCGGCCGGAATCCTCACGTTCAAGGTCTTGGTGGTGAAGCCGGTGCGCTGGCCCATGGCATTGGTTTGCGGCACCTGGAAGCTGATCTGCTTGGACTCCTTGCTCAGGGTCTCTTCAAGGAATACTGCCAGTTCAAGCTCCACGTCCTGCCCCCGCCTGCCGGCACTGCGTTGCTGCTGCCGGGCGCCACCGAAGGGATTGCCACCAGCACTGCGCCCACCGAAGATCGAGCTGAAGAAGTCGGAGAAGTCGCCGCCTTCGAAGCCGCCGCCACCGCCACGATTTTCCCAACCCGGTGGTGCCTGGAACGGCCGGCCATGCTGGCCGCCGTACTTGCGAATTTCGTCGAACTCGGCACGTTTCTGCGCGTCGCCCAGCACCTCATAGGCCTCGTTGGCCTCCTTGAATTTTTCTTCGGCGTCGCGCTCCTTGCTGACATCGGGGTGATACTTGCGCGCCAGTTTGCGGTAAGCGGCCTTGATCGCCTTGTCGTCCGCAGTGGGCTCTACGCCGAGTATCTTGTAATAGTCTTTGAAGTCCATTTATGGATCACCAATGTGAATGTGCATGTTGCAACTGAAGATAGGGGTCAAGCATAGCCTTTCAAGACCGACTTGGGTTTGTCTCAAGGCAGACGACTGGTCTTGATTCTGTAGCCAACTGGCATACACTGCGCGGCCGTTTTGCCTCCGGAAGCCCATTTCCCATGTCTGACGTATCCCCGGCCCGCGCCCTGGGCATCGACTTTGGCACCTCCAACTCCACGGTCGGCTGGCACCGGCCTGGCGTCGAGTCGCTGATTGCCCTGGAAGACGGCAAGATCACCTTGCCCTCGGTGGTGTTCTTCAATATCGAAGAGCGGCGCCCGGTGTATGGCCGCCTGGCGCTGCACGAGTACCTGGAAGGCTACGAAGGCCGCCTGATGCGCTCGCTGAAAAGCCTGCTGGGCTCGAAGCTGATCAAGCACGACACCAGCGTGCTGGGCAGCGCCTTGCCGTTCAAGGACCTGCTGGGCATGTTCATCGGCGAGCTCAAGAAGCGCGCTGAAGCAGCCGCTGGCCGTGAATTCGACCAGGTGGTGCTGGGCCGCCCGGTGTTCTTCGTCGACGAAGACCCGGCTGCCGACCAGGAGGCCGAAGACACCTTGGCCGAGGTGGCGCGCAAAATCGGCTTCAAGGACGTGTCGTTCCAGTACGAGCCGATTGCCGCGGCCTTCGACTATGAGTCGAGCATCAGCCGCGAAGAGCTGGTGCTGATCGTCGACATCGGCGGTGGTACCTCGGACTTCACCCTGATCCGCCTGTCGCCCGAGCGCCACCTGGTCGCCGAGCGCCAAAGTGACATCCTCGCCACCGGCGGTGTGCACATTGGCGGTACCGACTTCGACAAGCAACTGAGCCTTCAGGGCGTGATGCCGTTGTTTGGCTACGGCAGCCGCATGAAGAGCGGTGCGCTGATGCCGACCAGCTACCACCTCAACCTGGCCACCTGGCACACCATCAACGCCTTGTACTCGCAGAAATCGCAGTTGGCGCTGGGCAGCATGCGTTATGACATCGAGGACAGCTTCGGCATCGATCGCCTGTTCAAATTGATCGAGCAACGCGCCGGGCACTGGCTGGCGATGGAAGTGGAAGCCAGCAAGATCGAACTGACCGAGCGCGACAGCCGCCACATCGACCTGCGCCGCGTCGAGCCCGAACTGACTGCGGAACTGACCCGCGCACTGTTCGAAGAGGCGATCGAAGGCCTGCTGGAGCGCGTGCGCGGCAGCGTCACCGAACTGCTGGCCAAGGCCGGGGTAAGCGAAGGCCAGGTCGATACGGTGTTCTTCACGGGTGGCTCCAGCGGCATTCCAGCGCTGCGCAACAGTGTTTCGGCGATGCTGCCGAATGCGCGGCATGTAGAAGGCAACATCTTTGGCAGCATTGGTAGCGGGCTGGCTATCGAGGCGCGCAAGCGTTACGGCGCTGCCTGATTTGTTTGTTTAGCCTGTACCAGCGAACACGCCGGTACAGGCCAATACATGATCAAACCAGCTCCGCCCGCTTCAGCTCACTCTTCAGATAGGCATAGTAGATGGGCCCCGCCACGACACCGGGTAGCCCGAACGCCGCCTCGAATACCAGCATCGCCAGCAGCAATTCCCATGCCTTGGCACTGATCTGCCCACCCACGATCCGCGCGTTGAGGAAGTACTCGACCTTGTGGATAACGACCAGGTAACCCAGCGCAGCCGCCGCCACCCAGATCGACAGCGACAGGCCGACGATGGTGATCAAGGTATTGGACATCAGGTTGCCGATCACCGGCAGCAGGCCCAGCAGGAAGGTCAGCACGATCAGCGTCTTGGTCAACGGCAGGTGCACGTCGAACAGTGGCATCACCACGGCCAAGAAAATGCCGGTGAAGATCGTGTTGAGCATCGAGATCTTGATCTGCGCGAACACGATGTTGCGAAACGCCTTCACCAGCAGGCTAAGACGCTCGAACAGCGCCGCCGCCAGGGGCTTGCGCCGGGAAATATCGGGAATGCGCTGCAAAGCGATGATAGCGCCGAGGATCATGCCAATCAGCATCGTCACGAACATGTGCGCCATGCCCTTGCCCACCAGCTGCAAATCGCTCAGGTGGCTCTTGATCCAGTCGCCGATGGCCACCTTGAACTCTGCGGCACTGGCAGGCAGGTAGCCTTCGATGAAGGGGGGCAACTGGCTGCGGGCTCGCTCGACCAAGGACATGAACTTGTCCAGCGAAGCACCGGGGTTTTCCGCCTCGTGCAACAGGAAGCTGAATGCACCGGCAATCAGCAGTGTCAGGGTGCTGACCACCAAAGTGCCGAGCAGCGCCACGGCCAGCCAACGCGCGCGTTGACCAGCAAGCAGCGGCTGCAGGCGCGGGGTCAGCATGTTGACCAGTTCGAACACCAGCAAACCGGCCAGCAGGCTGGGCAGCAACTTCAGGGGCAAAGTCAGCAGCAACCCGGCCATGACGATGATCAGGCTGGCCAGGGTGATCTGACGGGGAGTAAAGGTCATACAGCCTCGACGGCAGACAGCGGGAATGCCGCAGTCTGCCAGCCTTGGCGGCGCAGGCATAGGCGCAGGTCATTTCTTCTTCAGGCAATCGCTCATGAAGGCCTTGCGCTCGTCCCCCTTCAGGGCTTTGGTGGTAGCGTCAGCATTGCAGGTCTTCATTTTCTCTTGCTGGGTTTGTGGCGCATCCTTTTTCAGGCAGGTGCTCATGAACGCTTTGCGTTCATCGCCCTTGAGGGCCTTGGCGGTGGCGTCGGCGTTGCAGGTTTTCATTTTCTCCTGCTGCGCGGTATTGGCAGCGAAACCTTGGGCACTGAACAACACCGCCAGCGCCAGTAACGGGATTTGCAGCACTTTCATGGAGTGGTCTCCTTGGCTCCGCGCCCGATGCACGGGGGTCGAGCTGAGTGTAGCCAAGAATGTTCAACGCCCCCCCGCGCCTGGCGAGGTGCGGGCAAGAGATGCCTGACGTGAGTTCTGAGGTGGTGCATAGAGCGAGCGCCGCCCGCGCGGCGCATCGCGAGCTGCGCTCGCTCCTACGTTTGTTTCGGGCCAATTATTCCTGGGGGGAGTTGCGCGCGCCCGCCTTTGCGCATGCCGCGATATCGCGTCGTACAAACAAGGCGGTCGCGCGCGCCTGTCACAGGCATAACTGGCCCGAAACAAACGTAGGAGCGAGCGCAGCTCGCGATGCGCCGCGCGGGCGGCGCTCGACCTTACAGGTGCATCTGCTGTAACGGCGAACGCCTCCAAAAACTGCTTTTCGAGACCTGCTAAATGAATTACCTATTCCCCTTACCGCCATCCTCTCCTGGGCCGGAAGCACCGTGCTCACCAAGATGTCGGTTAGCGCCAAGGCGCTTGAGCTAAAGCCCCGCCGCCTTGAGCCGGGCGGCATGTTCGGTGAACAGCCGCACCGGCTCGGCGCCTTTGCCCACGGCACCGAGTGACTGGTTGACGATGTCCAGGTGATCGAGCGGGTAATCGTCGCCGATCACTTGCCCCAGGTGCGAACTGAAACGCCCGACCATGCCGTCGCAATGGCCCTTTTCCTTGATAAAGCTGCGTGCGAAGAGGCGGCAGAAGCGGCTGCTGCCGTCGAAGCGGTTGCGCCCCTGATCTGTCAGGCCCGGTTGCAGGGTGCCGGACCAGGAGTAATAGCGTACGCCATTGACCTCATAAGCCCCTTCCCCACCCCAGGTTTGCGGCAGGCCCTGTGGATAAGCCTGGTTGAACAGTGCCACCCCGGCGCTGGTCAGCGACTGGTGCGAGGCGTGCACATCTACCGGCAGCGGCTCACGACGCCAGCCGGTTTCCAGCCACACCAGCAGCACGGCAAACCCATGCAGCACAGCCTTGAGGATGCGCCCCTGGGGTGAATTGCCCGGTGCCGTGCGTTCCAGGTGGTCGGCCAGCTCAGAACCATGGTTGGGCCCCGCCACCGACGTGACCGATGCCACCCGCCCCGGCCGTTTGGCCGCTGCGTAACGCGCGCTCAGGGCGCCCTGGCTGTGGCCGATGAGGTTGACCTTGTCGACGCCAGTACGTTGGCAGATGTCGTCAATGATCGCCAGCAACTGCTCGCCACGTACCTCGCTGGAATGCAGCGGCGAAACCTGCACCGGAAACACCTGCGCCCCGCCCTTGCGCAGGGCCGGCACAATACCGAACCAGTAGGGGTAGAGCACCATCCGGACAAACCCGAGCATGCCCGGCACCAGCACCAGCGGGTATCGCGTGGCCAAATCCTGCTGCATTGACGCAGCCCCTTTTGCGTGGATGACAGGCCAACACTACAGCGGCCATCATGACCATCGCAATCGAACTCCCGGCGCGCGTTGTGGTTCAAAACCACACAGACCCTTTGCAAGGAGCGGGAAAATGTACAAGCAGACCCTGGCAATCCTTCTGGCAAGCGCCACCCTGACCGCCTGCGGCAGCCGCCCGGAAAACCCGGTGGATTACGTCACCTACCGCGACGAGCCGCTGGTCAAGCAGGTGGAGAACGGTATGACCATGCAGAAGGTCATCGCCATTGGCGGCAGCCCGTCGAACGTGATCGACCTGCCGCACGGGGGCACCTGCAACAACTACATCCTCAACCGTGATGGCAATCAGCAGCCCTACTACGTGCGCTTCGATGCCACCGGCCATGTCGATGCCAAAGGCTTCAAGACCTGCAAACAACGCCAAGAGGACAGCGACGCCCTGCATGGCGCGTAAGCCTGCGCTCCAACCTGACCCTGACCCCTGCTGGAGATAACCATGAGCAATGTTGAATTGACCGATGTGAAAACCCTGCGCGAGCGTGCACGCCAGCATGTGGAGCAAGGCGCAGTGACCGAGGGTTACCACGCCGACCGTGAGCAGATCCTGCGCCTGCTTAATGAATCGCTGGCCACCGAGCTGGTCTGTGTGCTGCGCTACAAACGCCACTACTTCATGGCCAGCGGCATAAAAGCGAGTGTGGCTGCCGAGGAATTTCTGGAACATGCCAACCAGGAAGCCGAACATGCCGACAAGTTGGCCGAGCGCATTGTGCAACTTGGCGGAGAGCCGGACTTCAACCCCGACAACCTGACCAAGAACTCGCATGCCCAGTACGTGGCCGGCAATTCGCTGAAAGAGATGGTGCTGGAAGACTTGGTGGCAGAGCGGATCGCCATAGACAGCTACCGGGAAATCATTCAGTACATCGGGGATAAGGACCCGACTACCCGTCGCATATTCGAAGACATCCTGGCGCAGGAAGAAGAGCACGCGGACGATATGTCCGACCTGCTGCAAGGCCTTTGATTTCCGACACCCTTCTGGGGCCGCTTTGCGGCCCCTGCTATTTCTGCGCCTTTACCGTTGCCGGCGCCTTGCCTGCCTTCATCTGCTGCAACAACGGTGTGCACTGGTTCGGGTCATCCCCGCTGCTGGGCGCAATCAGCGCCAGCAACCCCGCCGCCGGCCCGGCAACAACACCCAGCGCAACCATCCCTGCGCCGCGCAACGCCAGCGGCAGTGCCTGCACACCGGCGCTCGGTTTGACAAACGGTCCGCGCACATACAGCGGTGAACGTAGCGAGAACAACCGCAGCCCTTTCGATTCCGGGGTGATGTTCAAATCCAGTTGCTCGGAAGCGAAATTTGCCGTGCCGTTGATGTAGATGATCGCGTTCTCGGTATCGAAGATGAACAGTCGCGTAGTCGCCAGTCCATCCTTGATGCCAACATCAGCAGCCGCACAGTTGATCTTCACGTCCTCATCACCAAACAACTTGCCGACCACATAGTTGCCCACATTCAACCCGGCAATTTCCATCAAGCTGCGGCTGATGGCGCCATCGTTGATCAGCATGCGCAGGTCGCCATTGGCTGTACCCAGCAAGGCGGCTACCGAGTTGCCACGGCCGCTGATGTCGGCGTCACCATTGAGCTCACCAAAACTGGTCTGCATAGGCGCAAAGGTGGGGAACAGCTGCTTGAGCTTGAAGCCCCGCGCAGTCAACTTCGCACGCCCCTGCAAGGGCACGCTGCGCCCGTCCAGGCGGATGTTGGAGGCCAGGCTGCCGCCAGCCACGCCAAAGCGCAGGGGCTCCAGACGCAACAGGCCGTCTTCGAGAACCACATGGGCCGACAGGTCATTGAACGGCAGCTGCGCGCTGTGCACGATGCGCTTGCCAGCAAAAGTGACGTCAGCGTCCATCGCGCGCCAGCGCTCGGTGCGAAACGCCTCCACTGGCAGCACCTTGCCTGCAGGCTGCTTGCTGGCACCGCCGCGGGCCTTCTGTTCGGCATTGGAGTCGGCGCCGATCAGCGGCGCCAGGTCCTTGAACAGCAGCTGGTTCGATACCAGGTTACCGGACAGTCTGGGCCGTGGCTGGCTGGCAACGAAGGCCAGGTCCCCGTGGATATCGCTGTCGCCGATCTTGCCGTTGAAGCCCTGGTAATTGAACGTCGCCCCTGCCGCCGCATGCAGGTTGGCGCTGAGGCGACCGTCGGTGGAATAGGCCGGGGTGTCAGGCAAGGTGACCCCGGTCAAGGGGTAGAGGTTACCCAGGCTGGCACCCGACAAACGCAGGCGCAGGTCGAGGGCGCCAAGATTACGCGGGTCGGTGAGGGTGCCGGCGAGGACCACATGGGTGTCGGCGATGCGCACGTCGGCCTGCAGCGGGAACGGCTGGCTGGCGTCCTGCAGGGCCAGCAGGCCACCGATCTTGCCGGTGCCGGACACTGGCTGGCCTTTATAGCGGCCCTGGGCCTTGAGGCCGAAGGCATAGTCCTGCGCACCACCGACCTTCTCGGCACTGGCCTTGCCGACAATCTCACTGAACGGGATTGGTTTGCCAAGCGGGTCGATCTGCACCTTCATGCTGGTTTTCAGGGTCTGGTCGTCGAAGCTGACGTTGCCCTGATCGAAGCCGATGGCGCCGATGTCCAGCTGCCATTTGGAAGGTTCAGCGTTTTCATCCTTGGGGCCGAAGTCGAAGACCCAGTTGGCACGGCCATCGGCCAGGCGAGTGAGGCTGGCAGTGGGCTTGGTGAGGTTGATGCGGGGTATGCTGATCTGCTGGAACACCAGCGGCAGCGGCGCCAGGCGAAACTCCACGCGCTCAAGGCCGACCATCTTCGGCTCCTTGAGCCACTCGGGGTTGCCCAGCGTCAGGTCTTCGGCAATGAAGTGCGGCCAAGGCACCCAGGCACGCCAACCGCCCTCTTCGGGTTCGGTACGCCAGTGCACGGCGAGGTTGCCGTTGATCGCGAAGGGCCGATGCAAGGCTTCGGAGACCTTCTCGTTTAGCAATGGCTTGACGCGGTTCCAGTCGAAGGTGGCAATCACTACCACCAGGATCGCCAGCACGGTGAGCAGGCTGGCGAGGGTCCAGACGAGGATTCTGGCGGGACGCGTCATTGCGTAATTCTCCTTGCGGCATGACAGAAAACAGGCGCAGCGATGGCCTCAATAACTCCGACTGATGAAAACCCGCGAGGTTTTATCGATGGCGCCATGATAGCGAAGTTTTTCCTGGCCTTTTGCTCAGGAATCTGTCGCGCCACGGCGCACATGTTACCTACCATCAACAGGGTCAGGGGATTGTCATTACGCCTGCAAGGCTTGGAATAGAGGCCTTTCCAACCTCTATCAATATGGTCGATTGTTACCATTACCCATATGAACTTCTCTCTGGCGTTACGCGGCGTAGCATTGGCTCCGTACCCACTTTCCAGCCCCCGAGAGGAGCACCGAAATCATGAAACGCCATCTGCTGACCCTGACCCTGTCCCTTCTGGCCGCCAACGCTTTCGCCCTGCCAGCGTCCGAGCAACACCTGACGTCCGAAGCGCGCTCCAGCGCTGCCGAAATTGCCCAGCCGCTGAAAGCCGTAGCTGAAGGTGGTTCTGATCGCCTGATCGAACGCACTGGCCGTGTCGCCGAAGGTGGCTCGGATCGCCTGATCGAACAAGCTGGCCGTGTCGCTGAAGGTGGCTCGGATCGCCTGATCGAACAAAGTGGCCGTGTTGCTGAAGGTGGCTCGGATCGCCTGATCGAACAAGCTGGCCGTGTCGCCGAAGGTGGCTCGGATCGCCTGATCGAACAAAGTGGCCGAGTTGCTGAAGGTGGCTCGGATCGCCTGATCGAACAAGCTGGCCGTGTCGCTGAAGGTGGCTCGGACCGCCTGATCGAACAAAGTGGCCGAGTTGCTGAAGGTGGCTCGGATCGCCTGATCGAACAAGCTGGCCGTGTCGCTGAGGGTGGCTCGGATCGCCTGGTTGAACTCAGCCGTGTGAGCTGATCGCCATGGCCGAAAAGAACAACTTATGTCAAAACGCTTGCTCCCCTCCAGGCCCGGTCCATTGACCGGGCTTTGTTTTTTTATCTAGAGTGCCCAGCCTGACCGTTACAGAAGCCCGCACCATGCTGCCGCGCGCCGAACAGAAGCTACAGACCCGCCAGGCCCTGCTCGATGCCGCCTGCCTGCTCATGGAGAGTGGCCGTGGTTTCGGCAGTATCAGCCTGCGCGAGGTGGCGAAAACAGCCGGCATCGTGCCGACCGGCTTCTACCGGCATTTCTCCGACATGGACGCCCTGGGCCTGGCCCTTGTCGCCGAAATCGACACCACCTTCCGCCAGACCATCCGCCTGGTGCGCCAGAACGAGTTCGAACTGGGCGGCATCACCGACGCTTCGGTGCGCATCTTTCTCGATGTGGTAGCCGCCCACCACGCGCAGTTCCTGTTCCTGGCCCGCGAGCAGTACGGCGGTTCACAGGCCGTGCGCCAGGCCATTGCCCGCCTGCGCCAGGATATCAGCGACGACCTTGCCACCGACCTTGCGCGGATGAAGCGATGGCAACACCTGGACAGCGCTGCGCTGGCGGTGATGGCCGACCTGGTGGTCAAGACCGTATTCGCCACCCTGCCCGAGCTTATCGACAACCCGGAAGCGGGTTATCCACAGGTCCTGACGCCGCAGGAAAAGATCACCCAGCAATTGCGCTTCATCTTTGTCGGGGCACGGCATTGGCAGGGACTCGGCAACCCAGGCTACTGAAACCCACTTCTGCTACCATGGCGCCCTGCCCGACAGCGACGAGCGCCTAAATGTCCGACCCCCGCCCCACCCTGCCCGAACTGGCCCGCTTCAACCAGCACTTCGCCGAACGTATCGTGCCGCTGTGGCAAGGCCCGGGCTGGAACGCCGACATGGCCCTGCCCTACGAAGCGCTGGACGCCCAGCACCATCCGTTGCCGGTGCAGCGCTACCGCGCCATGGCCTGTGCGCGCCAGCTTTACCTGTTCAGCAGCCGTATCGGGCAGCCGGGAGCCGCCGAGCGTGCCGCAGCCCTGTTTCGCTCGCTGCAAAAGCACTTCCACGACGCCGAGCACGGTGGCTGGTTCTACAGCATCGACGCCCACGGCAAGCCGCTGGACCGGCGCAAGGACCTGTATACCCACGCCTTCATCGTGTTCGCCTGCGCGCACTACTGGGGCAAAGTGCGCGAAAGCCTGGTGGAGTCCAGTTTGAATGCCGCGCTGGACATCATCGACCAGCAGTTTGCCCGTGACGATGGCCTGTACGAAGCCTGCCTGGGCGAAGACTGGGCCGACCTCGGCACTGGCCCGCTGCAAAACCCACAGATGCACCTGGCCGAAGCGTTCCTGCAGGTACTGGCTGTGCGTGGCGACGAACATGTCCGCCAGTCACTGCTGCAATTGTGTCAGGCGCTGGAGACGCATTTCATTGACCCGGTCCATGGCCTGATGCTGGAAAAGCCACGCGGGGCTGTGGATAACTGGTTCGAGCCGGGGCACCAGTTCGAGTGGTTCTATCTGTTGCATACCTCCCCGCTGCTGCGTGAGACGCCGCTGCATGCCTCAATTGACCGGGCTTTCGGCTTTGCCGAGCAATGCGGGGTGAAGGATGCAGCGGTACTGGCCATGCTGAAGGCGGATGGCCGGGTGCTTGATGCCTCCCAGCGTATCTGGGCGCAGGCCGAGTACCTGCGGGCGCTTACATTGCGTGAAGGTAGCGAAGCAA
Organism: Pseudomonas putida; assembly: GCA_041879295.1. Classification (NCBI taxonomy): domain Bacteria; kingdom Pseudomonadati; phylum Pseudomonadota; class Gammaproteobacteria; order Pseudomonadales; family Pseudomonadaceae; genus Pseudomonas; species Pseudomonas putida. The sequence goes on from CP047152.1 coordinate 5,162,485, forward strand.
AGCTAGCTGGGCAGTTAGGCGCGCTTTCAGCGCGGTTCCTGCGTGACGCGGGCTGGTATGAGTGCCGAGGTGGTGACGGCGCGGTGAGCAGGGATGACATGCCATCGACCACGCCTTATCACTTGGCTACCTGCCTGGAAGGGCTGAATCAGGCGAACACCTGACTGTCCATACAACGAACCTGTCAGGGGTGAGCGCTTCCCTCTGCCGGAAGCATCTCCCCACGCCTATGTTGGTGCTCCTTTCTCGAACGTTCAGGAGTTACCAAAATGGAAGCAGAAGCCTTCAAGGCATTTGTCGAAGAGCAGATCAACCGAGCGGCACAGAAGATTATCGATCACGGCCACCGCTATGACGAGCACTCTCATGGCAAACTCAGCTACCTGCTAAGCCTGCGCCGTGTCATCAACTGCGAAGCAACGGCTGAGGACATGGGCCGCCATGACGCCATCAACGATGTCCTTCAAGCGTTAGGCATCATCCCTGAAGACAGAACCGGCTTTAGTTTCATCAACTGAGCGATGCGGTTGTTTCGCGAACCGGGTCTTTCCGGTTCGCGGCTTGTGCCTAGCCTTTTGATCGGTCGATCGAAAACCCTGCCCAATCCTGGCTCACCGGCATCAGTTCCAGGCTGTTGATGTTGATGTGCGCCGGCTGGTTGAGGATCCAGAAGATGGTCTCGGCAATATCCTGTGGCTGGATCGGCTCCGCACCCGCGTAGGTAGCATCGTACTTGGCCTGGTCACCACCGAAGCGCACCAGCGAGAACTCGCTCTCGCACAGGCCAGGCTCGATGTTACTCACACGCACGCCAGTACCGCGCAGGTCGCAACGCAGGCTCAGCGAGAACTGGCCGACGAAGGCCTTGGTGCCGCCATACACGTTGCTGCCCGGGTACGGATAGTTGCCCGCCACGGACCCGACGTTCAGGATCGACGCGCCACGGCCATGGGCGATAAGCCGTGGCAGCAGCAGGCGAGTGGTGTACATCAGGCCCTTGATGTTGGTGTCGACCATGGTTTCCCAGTCGTCAAGGCTGCAGTTCTGCGCAGCATCCACACCCAGCGCCAGGCCGGCGTTGTTGACCAGACCGCGAATCTTTTCAAAACCGGCCGGCAGATTGGCAATAGCCTGCTCCATGGCCTTGCGGTCACGCACGTCCAGCACCAGGCCATGCACTTCGGTCTTGGCCGACAGTTCAGCGCACAAGGCATCCAGGCGCTCTTTGCGGCGCCCAGTGAGTACCAGCTTCCAGCCGGCTTCGGCGAAGCGGCGGGCAGTGGCCTCGCCGAAACCGGAAGTCGCGCCAGTGATGAATACGGTGGACGTCATGCTCTGTTCCTCGCGGTAGGTTCATGCCAGCTTTGCAGCATGCCCGCGGACAGCGCTGGCAGCAAGCCGCTCAGGGGCTGTTCATTTTTTGTTCATATTCGTCAAACCCTTGCGACAGAGGGCTCGCCGCCAGGTATGCGCATGTTATCCACAGGGCTTTCCCCACGGATTGGGGGCAACTTGTCCACTGCACGGAACCCTTTCAGCGGGTTGCGGTCGGTGGATATCTTTTAGGTGATGACGCAAGGCTTTCAAACATGCCGCCTGCAACGGTCTGTCCAACGTTTTCTCACAGACTTATCCACAGGATTTTCGCTGCGTTTGAAGTGCACGCAGGGGTTGTGAAAATCAGAGAAAATCATCCACAAAGGGGATATGAACAAAAAATGATCATATGCCTACAGGGCTTGATTATAAAGGCCTAGAGCGATATGCCACCATGTTTTCCACAGGCGGCTCCACATTATCCGTGGAAAAGATGTGGCCTGTGGAAACAATGGCTTGCGGGGGAATATTGGCGTGCGCCGAGAGAAGGAAACGACAAGTTTTCCACATTGGGAAGGGGGCTGCATTGCAGCCCCTGCATACAACTCAGTGCCCACCCAGATAAGCGTTACGCACTTCCTCATTGACCAACAGCTCCTGCCCGGTCCCGGTCATGCGAATCTGCCCGTTGACCATCACATAGGCCCGGTCCGACAGTTTCAGCGCATGATTGGCGTTCTGCTCCACCAGGAAGATGGTCATCCCGGTCTTGGCCAGCTCTCGCAGGGTCGAGAAGATCTGCTTGACCACGATCGGCGCCAGTCCCAGCGAGGGCTCGTCCAGCAACAGCAACTTCGGCCGGCTCATCAGCGCCCGGGCAATCGCCAGCATTTGCTGCTCGCCACCGGACATGGTCATGGCCCGCTGGTTACGCCGCTCCTTCAACCGCGGGAACAGTTCGTACATGCGCTGCATGTCTTCGTCGGCATGCTTGTCGCCGATGGGGATGGTTCCCATCATCAGGTTTTCCTCGACGGACATGTCGGGAAACACCCGACGCCCTTCCGGCGACTGGGCAATGCCGTTGGAGGCGATGTAGTGCGAGGATTTGCGGGTGATGTCGGTGCCGCGATACACGATATGCCCGGATGCCGCCCGCGGCTGGCCGAAAATCGACATCAGCAGGGTCGACTTGCCGGCACCGTTGGCACCGATCAGGCTTACCGTCTCGCCCTCGTTGATGTGCATCGAGACCTTCTTCAGCGCCTGGATCGGCCCATAGAACACGTCCAGGTCCTTCAGCTCGAGAATGGGTGCACTCATACCAGTTCCTCTTCGTCTGCACCCAGGTAGGCGGCAATCACCGTCGGGTTGTGGCGGATGTCCTGCGGTGCACCTTCGGCAATCACGTTGCCGTGGTCCAGCACCACGATATGGTCGGAAATGCTCATGACCATGCCCATGTCGTGCTCGATCAGCACCACCGTGATGTCGTGCTCGTCACGCAGCACACGGATCATGCGGCTGAGTGCTTCGGTTTCCTGCGGGTTCAGGCCCGCCGCCGGTTCGTCCAGGCAGATGATCTTCGGCCGCGTGCACATGGCCCGGGCAATTTCCAGACGCCGCTGCTGGCCGTACGACAGCTCGCCGGCCAGGCGGTTGGCGCAATCGACCAGATCGACCACTTCCAGCCAGTAGAAGGCGTGGTCCAGTGCATCGCTTTCGGCCTTGCGGTAGGCCTTGGTGTTGAGCACCCCGGCCAGCAAGTTGCGGTTGACCCACATGTGCTGGGCCACCAGCAGGTTCTCCACCACCGACATTTCCTTGAACAGGCGAATGTTCTGGAAGGTGCGCGCCAGGCCGGCGCGATTGACCAGGTGGGTACCGCCGAACATCTTGTAGTAGATACGGCTGGCAAAGCGCGCAGGCGACACGAAGTCGGCGGCCTGGAAGCGTTCGCCGAGCAGTTGGATGACGTTGGTGTGGCTGCCGCGCACGTTCAGCTCGATGCGTCCGCCACTGGCCTTGTAAAAGCCGGTCAGGCAGTTGAACACCGTGGTCTTGCCGGCGCCGTTGGGGCCGATCAGGGCAAAGATCTGGTTGCGCCGGACCTTCAGGCTGACGTCGCTGAGCGCCTTGATGCCACCGAACTGCATCATCAGGTTGTCGACCGAGAGAATGATATCGTCGCTCATGGCGCCACTCCTTTACGCGGGGTCACACCGGCACGGCTGATGCGGATCAGCCCACGCGGTCGCCAGATCATCATCAGCACCATCAGCACGCCGAACAACAGCACCCGATACTCGGAGAAGCTACGCAGCAGTTCCGGCGCCACGGTCAGCACGAACGCGGCGATGACCACGCCCACGGTCGAGCCCATGCCGCCCAGCACGACAATGGCGAGGATCAGCGCCGACTCGAAGAATGTGAATGACGATGGGTTGACGAAGCCCTGGTAGGTGGCGAAGAACACCCCCGCCAAACCGGCAGTCGAGGCACCCAGGGTAAAGGCCGACAGCTTGACCAACACGTGGTTCAGGCCCATCGAACGACAGGCGATCTCGTCTTCACGCAGCGCTTCCCAGGCCCGGCCGACCGGCATGCGGGTCAGGCGATGCTTGATGTACAGCACAGCCAGCACGACCATGAAAAGCACCGCGTAGATGAACACGAACTTGAGGCTGGCGTTGTACTCGAAGCCGAAGAACTCGTGGATCGGCACCCCGCCATCCTTGGCCCGACGGCCGAACTCCAGGCCGAAAAAGGTGGGTGAAGGCGCCGGCATGCCATTGGGGCCACCGGTGAACGATAGCCAGTTGTTCAGCACTAGACGGATGATCTCGCCAAAGCCCAGCGTCACGATCGCCAGGTAGTCACCGTGCATGCGCAACACCGGGAAGCCGAGGATGCAACCCGCCAGCGCCGCAGCAATGGCCGCCAACGGCAGCACGCTCCAGAAACCCAGCCCCAGGTATTGATAACCGAGCGCCAGGCCGTAGGCACCGATGGCATAGAACGCCACGTACCCCAGGTCGAGCAGGCCGGCCAGGCCGACCACGATGTTCAGGCCAAGGCCCAGCAGTACGTAGATCAGGCCGAGGATGACCACGGTCAGCAGGTACTTGTTGGCGAAAATCGGGAAAACGATGGCAATAACGATCAGCGCAGGAATGATGTAGCGCAGGCGCGACTTGTAGTCCGGGGCGGTCACATGCACGCCCGAGCCGCCGCTGTCGAAGCCCAGGAGCATGCGTTGCCCGGGGGCAGTCTGCAGGAACAGGCTGAGCAGGAAGCGCCCAACCATCACACCGCCGACCAGCCAGGCTACGCGGCGCGGCTCGGCATTGAAGGTGTAGCCGTCGAGTACCACGCCAACGACCGGGCCGAACACGATGAGTGCAAGCAGGCCTGCGACAATGGTCTCCAGCAGGCTGCGTTTAAGGTCGAAACCCTTGGTTTCACTAACAGAGGCAGTTTTGGCAACGGACATGTTCACACCTTAGCCACGAGCGGGCGACCCAGCAGACCTTGTGGGCGGAAGATAAGGATCATCACCAGCAGTGAGAAGCTGAACACATCCTTGTAGTCGGAGTTGATCAGGCCTGAGAACAGCGACTCGGAAATACCCAGGATGATCCCGCCGAGCATGGCACCCGGCAGCGAGCCGATACCACCGAGCACTGCGGCAGTGAACGCCTTGATACCGATGATGAAGCCGGCGTAGAAGTCGAAGGTGCCGTAGTTCATGGTGATAAGCACGCCAGCCAGGGCGGCCATCACTGCACCGATGACGAACACGTAGGAGATCACCCGGTCGGTGTTGATGCCCAGGATCGAGGCCATCTTGCGGTCTTGCTGGGTGGCACGGCACATGCGGCCGAGTTTGGTGTACTTGATCACGTAGGTCAGCAGGCCCATGCCGACGAAGGCCGCCACCAGGATGAAGATCTTGGTATATGTCAGTTGCACGAAGCCGGTGCCGACTTCGACACGCATGGCGCCTTCCAGCAGGGTTGGCACGCCTTGCTGGCGGGCGCCCTGGCTGATCTGCGCGTAGTTTTGCAGGATCAGCGAAATGCCGATGGCGCTGATCAGCGGTGCCAGGCGGGTGGAGTTACGCAGCGGTTTGTAAGCGATGCGTTCGATGGTGAAGCCATACACGCCGGTGACGACGATGGTGAACAACAGGGTGCCCAGCATCAGCAGGGGGAACGATTCGACACCGAAGTAAGCCAGCAATGCCAGGCTGATCGCCGCGAGGTAAGCGGAGATCATGTACACCTCGCCGTGCGCGAAGTTGATCATGCCGATAATGCCATAGACCATTGTGTAGCCGATGGCGATCAGGCCATAGACCGACCCGAGGGTCAGGCCGTTGACCAGTTGCTGCAGGAAAATACCATCCATAACGCAATCTCACCTGATTGAGATTGCACGAGCGCCGACCACGGCGCGGGCCACCTGTGCGGGGCCCTTGCCGCGCAGAACTGTGCAGATCTACGAATAAAGACAGGTACCGCGGGGCTTGGGCCCGAGCAACAGCCCGGGCCGAGGGCCATTGTTATTTTTGTTTTTCCAGCTGGTGGTATTTACCGTTCTTGTCCCACTGGTAGACCACGTAGTCGGAGACGGTCAGGTCGCCCTTGCTGTCCCACTTCTTCTCGCCCATGACGGTCTGCACCGGGTTGGCCTTGAGCCACTTGGCAGCGTCTTCGCCCTTGTTCGACTTCGCGCCATTGAACGCGGCAGCCAGCGCTTGCAGCGAAGCGTAGGCGTACAGGGTGTAGCCCTCAGGTTCGGTGCCGGCCTTGCGGAACTCCTCCACCACCGCCTTGCTGTCTGGCAGCAGGCGCGGGTCGGCACCGAAGGTCATGTAAACGCCATCCACGTACTGCGCGCCACCGGCGGTGGACACCAGTTCGTCGGTGACAATGCCATCATCGGACATGAACTTGACGTCTTTCAGGCCCTGCTCGCGCAGCTGGCGAACCAGCGGGCCGGCTTCCGGGTGCAGGCCGCCGAAGTAGACCACGTCGGCACCGGTAGAGCGGATCTTGGTGACTACAGCGCTGAAGTCTTTCTCGCCACGGGTCAGGCCTTCGTACAGCACAGGCTTCACGCCACGTTTCTCCAGCTGCGCCTTGGTCGCGTCAGCCAGGCCCTGGCCGTAGGTGTCCTTGTCGTGCAACACCGCGACCTTCTTGCCCTTGAGCACGTCGACGATGTAGTCGCCTGCGACGATACCCTGCTGGTCGTCACGGCCGCACATGCGGAACATGGCGCTCAGGCCGCGCTCAGTGACCGCTGGGTTGGTGGAGCCTGGGGTGATGGCAATCACGCCCGCCTCGTCATATACCTCGGACGCCGGGATCGTGTTGGAGGAACAGAAGTGGCCCACCACGCCGATCACCTTGTCCTGATCGACCAGGCGGTTGGCCACGGACACGGCTTGCTTCGGTTCACAGGCGTCATCGCCTTTGACCAGGACGATTTTCTCGCCATTCACGCCACCGGCGGCGTTGATCTTGTCGGCCGCTGCCTGCGCACCTTTCATGTACTGCTCGCCAAACGCTGCGTTTGCCCCGGTCATGGGGCCCGCTACGCCGATCTTGACGTCGGCCTGGACATACGAAGAAACACCCAGTGCCGTAGCTACGGCCAGAGCCAGGAAACCTTTCTTGTAAAACGTCTGCGACATGAGGTGGTGCTCCTAGAGTTTTTTTGGTTGGCACTACAACTTCTCAGCCCGGTACTCCGAGCAAGGGCCGTGCCATAGGTTTTGTGTTCCGGGAAAACACACTGTGAAGGGTGCCTGCAGGCGACGGGCGGCCTTTTCTTTATTGAGCGTGCAACCGTCTGCCACGCGGCAGGCGCCACCACACGTACAGACAAGGAGCAACCATCGAGTGCCATCATTGCAACCCTTGCAAGTGTTTACGTGCAACCGCCCTGTAACAGCCAACGTCACCGAAGTGCACACCACTGGTGCGCGAGTGCTACAGGCGGCACCGTTTCAAGGCTAGCCGGTGCACGGAAAAACACCTCTGTTTTGGCCGTTCCGGCCTCTTCGCGGGCAAGCCCGCTCTTACAGCAGGAGCAAGTCCCCGCACCGTGTAGGAGCGGGCTTGCCCGCGAAGAGGCCGGAACAGCCACACAAGGGGTAAAAGGCTGGCACAATGTCCCCCAATCGCCGCTTCCGGAGCCCCCTTGATGAGCGAAAGCGCATTCGCCGAGCGCATCGTGCACAACCTGCTCGACACCGACTTCTACAAACTCACCATGATGCAGGGAGTGCTGCACAACTACCCGGACGCCGACGTCGAATGGGAATTCCGCTGCCGCAACGGTGAGGACCTGCGCCCCTACCTCGGCGAAATTCGCAATCAGCTCGAACGGCTTGGCGACCTCACCCTGGACGATGGCCAGCTGGCCTTCCTCGAACGCATCAGCTTCCTCAAACCCGACTTTTTACGTTTTTTGCGACTGTTCCGCTTCAACCTGCGTTACGTGCACGTCGGCATTGAAAACGACCAGCTGTTCCTGCGCCTGAAAGGTCCATGGCTGCATGTGATCCTGTTCGAAGTGCCGCTGCTGGCCATCATCAGCGAAGTACGCAATCGCAATCTGCACCCGCACATGCGCCTGGCCGAGGCGCGGGACCAGTTGTACCGCAAGTTCGACTGGCTGCGCGCGCATGCCAGCGACGACGAGCTGGCCGAACTGCAGGTGGCCGATTTCGGCACCCGCCGGCGTTTTTCCAGCCGCGTGCAGGCGGAAGTGGTACGGGTGCTGCGCGACGACTTCCCCGGCCGCTTTGTCGGTACCAGCAACGTCGACCTGGCATGGAAACTGGATATCAAGCCGCTGGGCACCATGGCCCACGAGTGGATCATGGCCCACCAGCAGCTCGGCCCACGGCTTATCGACAGCCAGATTGCCGCGCTGGACTGCTGGGTACGCGAGTACCGTGGTCTGCTCGGCATCGCCCTGACCGACTGCATCACCATGGATGCCTTCCTCGGCGATTTCGACCTGTACTTTGCCAAGCTGTTCGACGGCCTGCGCCATGATTCAGGCGAGCCGGTAGCCTGGGCGGAAAAGGCCATTGCCCATTACCAGAAGCTGGGTATCGACCCGATGACCAAGACCCTGGTGTTTTCAGACGGCCTCAACCTGACCCGCTCGCTGGAAATTTTCCGCGCCCTGCGCGGCCGCATCAACGTCAGCTTTGGCATCGGCACCAACCTGACCTGCGACATCCCAGGTGTGGCGCCAATGAGCATCGTGCTTAAAATGACCGACTGCAACGGCGCACCGGTGGCCAAGATCTCTGACGAAGCCGCCAAGACCCAGTGCCGCGACGAGAACTTCGTCGCCTACATGCGTCACGTATTCAAAGTCCCCAGCAAGGAGTAACCCATGCAAGCGGTTCAGCAAGAGATTGCCCAGGCGCTGAAGGTACAGCCGCCGTTCGTCGACGCGGCAGCGCTCGAGGCCGAAGTCGCCCGGCGCGTGGCGTTCATCAAGAACTGCCTGGCCAACGCGCGACTCAAGACCTTGGTGCTGGGCATCAGCGGTGGCGTCGACTCACTGACTGCCGCCCTGCTCGCCCAACGCGCCATCAACGAGCTGCGCGCCGAGACCGGCGACAAGGCATACACCTTCATTGCCGTGCGCCTGCCGTACCAGGTACAGCATGACGAGCATGACGCCCAGGCATGCCTTGACGTGATCAAGGCTGATGAAGTTCACACTGTGGATATCGCCCCGGCAGTGCGTGCATTAGCGGCCGAAGTGGTGGAGTTGAAGAACGGCTCGCCGACGCTGGTGGACTTCGTGGTTGGCAACGTCAAGGCGCGCACCCGGATGGTCGCCCAGTACACCATCGCGGGCGCCCGCGCAGGTCTGGTGATCGGAACCGACCATGCCGCCGAGGCAGTGATGGGCTTCTTTACCAAGTTTGGTGATGGTGCCTGCGACCTGGCGCCGCTGAGTGGGCTGGTGAAGAATCAGGTGCGGGCGATTGCGCGCAGCTTCGGTGCGCCGGAGTCACTGGTGGAGAAGGTGCCAACGGCCGACCTGGAAGACCTGGAGCCGGGCAAGCCGGACGAAGCATCACATGGTGTGACCTACCAGCAGATCGATGCCTTCCTGCACGGGCAGCCGGTTGACCAGGCAGCGTTCGACATCATCGTCGCCACCTACCGCAAGACCCAGCACAAGCGCGAACTGCCGTTCGCCCCATAAAAGCTTCGCGGGCGCACCCGCAGGTTAATCCCTGTCCTTGAAAACAGTGATCAACTTGTGGGACGTGCCCGCGAATAGGCCCGAGAGGCCTACACAGCCGCCTTCACTTGACGACGACCGTGCCCTTCATCATGGAGATGTGGCCTGGGAAAGAGCAGAAGAAGCCGTAGTCCGTGCCAGCAACCAGCTTGGCCACGTCAAAGGTCACCGAGTCTTTTTCGCCCGCGCCAATGATCTTGGTGTGAGCAATGACACGCTCATCGCCCTCTTTCAAGTAAGCCTTTTCGATACCGGCGCTCAAACCGTCAGTAGCGATTGCCTGCATGTCTGCGGCCTTGCTGATTACTACGTTGTGCCCCATGACATTTTTCGGCAGGTTGCCCGAATGTTCCAGGTTCACGGTGAATTGCTTGCAGCTCTTGTCGATGACGATTTCCTTGGTATTGAAGGACATCTGATCGGTGGAGTCGACAGTGACCGAGCATTCGGCTGCGAAGACAGAGGCGCTGGCGAGGGTCAGCAGGGATACCGCTACAGCTTTCGCAAACATCATGAATCTCCTTGGCAGGGTTTTATCAATTGCGAGACTGCCTGAAACCGTTCAGCCCCTTGCTGATATGGGTCAAGGGGGTGTCAAGGGGTCAGCCAGTAGAATTGTTCAATAGATTGTATACAACCAATTTAAGGGCACATCATGCCCTTTTATTGGACGATGGGACAACCTCTCATTTAGGAGCAATACCAAATGCCCATCTCCAATTTCCTCAATAGCCTGCTCGCTGCCTACGCCCACGGGGCTACAGGTGCAATCTGCGAATTCTCCCGGCCAGAATGAACCGGCCTTGGAAGTGACGGGCTTGCGCCGTACCCTGTGCACCTGAGTGACAGGAGATGAGCAATGCCCGTACGTTCCGTTTGTGTGTTCTGCGGCGCCAGCATCGGCGCCAACCCTGCCTACCGTGAAGCAGCCGTCGCGCTAGGCCAGGCCATTGCCCACCGCGGTTTGACCCTGGTGTACGGCGGTGGCGCGGTCGGCTTGATGGGCGTGGTTGCCGACGCAGCCATGGCAGCCGGTGGCGAAGTGGTGGGGATCATCCCGCAGAGCCTGCTGGACGCTGAGGTCGGCCACAAAGGCCTGACCCGTCTGGAAGTGGTGGATGGCATGCATGCGCGCAAGGCCCGCATGGCCGAGCTGAGCGATGCCTTTATTGCCTTGCCGGGTGGGCTGGGTACGCTGGAGGAACTGTTCGAAGTGTGGACCTGGGGGCAGCTGGGCTATCACGCCAAGCCGCTCGGCCTACTGGATGTGAACGGTTTCTACGACAAGTTGGGCGGGTTCCTCGACCATATCGTCGAAGAAGGCTTCGTGCGCCCGCAACACCGGGCGATGTTGCTGCTGGGACAGCAGCCAGACGAGCTGCTGGACGGGATGGACCGCTTTATCGCGCCGGTGGCGCCGAAGTGGGTCGACAAGCAGCCTGACTGACCCAGATGGATGGGCCGAACACTGACCCTGTGGGAGCGGGTTCACCCGCGAATCGATAGTGGATCTACCGACGCATTCGCGGGTGAACCCGCTCCCACAGGGCTCTATGTAGCCTTCAAGATCAGCGGGGAATGACAGGCTGACGCGGCTTCTTGTTGCCCTTGCCGCCCTTGCTCGCCTCTTTGCGCTCCTTGGCCGCCTGCTGGTTACGCGCGAACGCTTCGGCCTTGGCCTTCTCGCGCTTGTCCCACGGTTTGCTGCCATCGCTGCCACGCGGCGGCAGGCCGGTGTGCTGGGTGAGGATCTTCTGGTCCTTGCCCACCTTGTGGCTCCCGGCCGGGGTCGAGTTCTTGCGGCGCGCACTCTGGTAGCTGTCGGTCTGCGGCTGGTGCGCCGGAATCAGCTGGTGCTTGCCCGGCCCGATCAGGTCGGCGCGGCCCATCCGCTGTAGCGCTTCACGCAGCATTGGCCAGCCCTTCGGGTCGTGATAGCGCAAGAACGCCTTGTGCAGACGGCGTTGCTCGTCGCTCTTGACGATCTCCACCCCTTCGCTCTTGTAGGTCACCTTGCGCAGCGGGTTCTTGCCCGAGTGATACATGGCCGTGGCCGAGGCCATTGGCGACGGGTAGAACGCCTGCACCTGATCGGCACGGAAGCCATTGCCCTTCAGCCACAGGGCCAGGTTCATCATGTCTTCGTCGGTGGTGCCCGGGTGCGCAGCAATGAAGTACGGAATCAGGTACTGCTCCTTGCCCGCTTCTTTCGAGAACTTCTCGAACATGCGCTTGAAGCGGTCATAGGTGCCGATACCCGGCTTCATCATCTTGTCCAGCGGGCCACGCTCGGTGTGCTCCGGGGCAATCTTCAGGTAGCCGCCAACGTGATGGGTGACCAGTTCCTTGACGTACTCCGGCGATTCCACCGCCAGGTCGTAGCGCAGGCCGGAAGCAATCAGGATCTTTTTCACACCCGGCAAGGCACGGGCCTTGCGGTACAGCTCGATCAGCGAGCTGTGGTCGGTATTGAGGTTTTCGCAGATACCCGGGAACACGCACGACGGCTTGCGGCAGTGCTTTTCGATTTCGGGGCTTTTGCAGGCGATGCGGTACATGTTGGCAGTCGGCCCGCCAAGGTCCGAGACAACGCCGGTGAAGCCCGGCACCTTGTCACGCATCTCTTCGATTTCGTGCAGGATCGACTCGTGCGAGCGGTTCTGGATGATGCGGCCTTCGTGTTCGGTGATCGAGCAGAAGGTACAGCCACCGAAGCAGCCACGCATGATGTTCACCGAGAAACGGATCATCTCGTAGGCCGGGATGCGCTCCTTGCCATAGGCCGGGTGCGGCACACGGGCGTAAGGCATGCCGAACACGTAGTCCATTTCTTCGGTGCTCATGGGGATGGGTGGCGGGTTGAACCACACATCCACTTCGCCGTGCTTCTGCACCAACGCGCGGGCGTTGCCCGGGTTGGTCTCCAGGTGCAGCACGCGGTTGGCATGGGCATACAGCACCGGGTCGTTACGCACCTTTTCGAACGATGGCAGGCGGATCACCGACTTTTCCCGGGTCACGGCCGGGCTGTCGAGAATCTGCACCACCTTGGCTTCGTTCGGGTCTTCCTGGTCGCCCTTGGCCTGTTCGATGGCACAGGCCTGGGTGTCCTGGGTGTTCACGTACGGGTTGATGATCTTGTCGACGCGCCCCGGGCGGTCGATACGGGTGGAGTCGATCTCGTACCAGCCCTGCGGGGTATCGCGGCGCACGAAGGCGGTGCCGCGCACGTCGGTGATGGTCTCGATCTTCTCACCGCTTGACAGGCGCTGGGCCACCTCGACCACCGCACGCTCGGCGTTGCCGAACAGCAGGATGTCGGCGCTGGCGTCGATCAGGATCGAATGACGAACCTTGTCCTGCCAGTAGTCGTAGTGGGCGATGCGGCGCAGCGAAGCCTCGATGCCGCCGAGCACGATCGGCACATGCTTGTAGGCTTCCTTGCAGCGCTGGCTGTACACCAGGCTGGCACGGTCCGGACGGCTGCCGGCCAGGCCACCCGGGGTGTAGGCGTCGTCGGAACGGATCTTCTTGTCCGCGGTGTAGCGGTTGATCATCGAGTCCATGTTGCCGGCGGCCACACCGAAGAACAGGTTTGGCTCGCCGAGTTTCATGAAGTCGTCTTTCGACTGCCAGTTCGGCTGGGCAATGATGCCCACACGGAAGCCCTGGGCTTCCAGCAGACGGCCAATGATGGCCATGCCGAACGACGGATGGTCGACGTAGGCATCACCGGTCACGATGATGATGTCGCAGGAATCCCAGCCGAGCAGATCCATCTCCTCCCTGCTCATTGGCAGGAAAGGTGCTGGTCCGAAGCATTCGGCCCAGTACTTGGGATAGTCGTAGAGAGGTTTGGCTGCTTGCATGTCAGTGACCGGTTCTGGTGTGCAGGGAAATCGCGGGCGCGAAATATAGCACAAATTTTGACCAAATCCGACTGGATTCGTGGGGATTGGTGGGCGGGGCGACGGTTGGGGGATGGACGTGGCAGGTGGTTGGCTTGAGGGGTGTAGTGGGGTTGCCAGGTGTTCGACAGAATCCTTGCAGCGCCTTGGCCATCGCACTCAGGTAATGGGCAGCCCAGATCATCATCGGCTTCTCATCCATCAACCCGGTGATGGTCAGTTCGCGCACATAGCCCATCAACTCCGAAGACTGCTCGCGGACGTCGCCACGACGAGTGCGATCCATGAACCCCACCTTCTAAAAGATAGGGCCTCAGCTTACCGTGGTATCTCTGGCGAGCAGTTCCATGGCAGCAAGGCTTCGTAGTCTGAGACCGACGACGCATACGGCAGGCGCTCAAGTACGTGGCGCAGCCACGTATAGGGCTCCTGGCCGTTGACCTTGGCGGTCTCGACCAAGCTGTATATCTGCGCACTTGCCGTGGCGCCCTTGGGCGTGTCACTGAACAGCCAAGCCTTGCGCCCAATGACAAACGGTTTTATCGCACGCTCTGCCAGGTTGTTGTCGATTGGCAAATGGCCCGCTTCGACATACCGTTCCAGGCGGCTCCAGTTGTTTGCCAGGTAATGCACCGCCTTGCCCAATACGCTTTGCGGCGTCACCTGGGCGTACGTCTTGTCCAGCCAGCTTTTCAGCTGACCGAGGATCGGTAAGCTTCTTTCCTGGCGACCGATGAACCGCTGTTCGTCGCTGACCTCCTTGAGGTCGCGCTCGATGTCATACAGCTTATTGATCATCGTCAGCGCCACATCGGCTCGTCCGGTCTTACCCTTGGGCTGCACCTTTTGTGCTTCGACGAACTTGCGGCGCGCGTGAACCATGCATGCCAGTCGCTCGATACCGGGCTGCAACGCCAAAGCGTTGTAACCCGCATAATCGTCGGTCATCACATAGCCGCGATAGCCTTGCAGCAGACGCAATGGTACTTCCTGCGCACGGCTGGTGGTGTAGTCGAACAGCACAACTTGTCGATCAGGCGGGCCACTGGCTTGCACCCACATCCAGGATTGGCTGGTCGGGTCTCGATCCGGTTCTTTCAACACCTGGACGCGGGTCTCATCGCAATGAATCACCGGACTTTCCAGCAGCCGATCACGCATCAGGTTCAACAGCGGCTGGAAGTATTTACTGCACTGGATCACCCAACGCGCCAGGGTTTGTCGTGGAACCTCGATGCCGTGGCGGGACAGCACACTTTCAAACCTGTGTAGCGGCAAGCCATCGACGTACTTGGTCGTCAGCAGCATGGCCAGCACGCTTGGGCTGGCCATGCTTTTTTCGATTAACTGGGCGGGCTTGTCAGCAGTGACAGGAGCAGTCTCGCAACCACGGCAGCCATAGATCTTGCGCACGTGTTTGAGTACGCGGATCTGCATCGGCACGATATCGAGCTGCTCGCTGGTTTCTTCGCCGATGACATGCTTGCGGCAACCGCAGGCGCAGGTCAGTTCGTGTTCGGGCAACTCATGGATAACTTCGATACGTGGCAGATTAGCCGCCAATGACTTGCGCTTGCCACGGCGCTTGACCGGGACAACGACTTCTTCATTGGCATCATCGACTACAGCCAGCAGAGGGTCATTTTCCGCTTCATCGAACATGGCCAGTTGCGGCGTTTTGGGATCGACGGTTTGCTCGGACTTGCGGCCAAAAAAACGGTCACGCCATAACTTGATTTGCTCTTTCAGATCGTCAATTTGGACGATGTGGGCCTGATTGACTTCCTGCTCGCGCAAACGGGCAGCATAGCTCTCAAGCAATAATTGCTTGAGCAGGGCAGGATCGTCTGGGAGATTGTCGGGCACGGAAATCATGCCGCGGATTATACCGGGTCAGGCGACGTAGCGCGGAGTCAAAACCTGATGAGGACGGTTGCGCCAAAGGTCGAAACCGTCGAGCAGCCAATTGAGTTCTTGGACGGTCAGGACAATCGCTTCGTCGCTGGGCTCAGGCGACATTTTGAAGCGCTCGGCTTCCAGGCGCTTGAGCCAGAGGCAGAAGCCGTTGCGCTCCCAGTACAACACTTTGATCCGATTACGCGCCTTGTTGAGGAAGACGAAGAGCACGGGGTCGAACACGGCGACTTTGATATCCAGTTCTACCAAGGCAGTAAGGCCGTCGATGGACTTTCGAAAGTCCACAGGCTTGGGGTAGAGGTAGACTTTTTCGACTTTGCTGTCGGGGCGCATCATGCAGGGCTGGCTCCAGAAGGAAATCGGGAGCACAGCATCGGGCATCAGGTAAGCGCTTTGAATGTGGGGTTCATGGAGCACTTACGCCACGACGACAATTGCATTTGATGGGTAGCGGCTACGTACGGGTCTGCCTCAAGAGCAAGGCGATTACTCGCAGGAAAACCTGAGCCTGCTTAGACCGATGGCGATCGCGCGCCCCTGCTGAGCGATCGCAATCCCTTCAGATTTTTACTAAATATTTAGCCTCTCCAACCCTCAGAAAATGCTAACCGGCTAATTATTAGTAGATTTTCTCTAGATCTTAAAAAATGTAGGAATCGAACTTCAAGTCCTAGTAAAAAATCCTACGACAACTTTCCTCAACAAATTCCGAGCGGATCTTGAACCAATAAAAAAACAAGTGATACAACAGTGACGCGCTGGAAGGCGCACTCAAACCAACTCTATAGGAGCACTAGCCATGGGACGTCGTCGTTCTGAAATCCACACTCTGCAGATCCCACGCGTGATGAACTACACATTCACCGAGTCCGAGGTTGAATTTCTCAACCTTCTGTAAGTGACAAACCAGAAGGGGCTTAGCCCCTTCTGGCTCTACCAAGGAGCAGAACATGATTACCGAACGCGAACTGAACATAGAAGAGGCCTACAACCGTCTGACAAGGCTGCATCATCACTTAGGGCTTCAATCGAAAACAAAACTATCAAAAAAAAGTACCCTGGTCGCCACATGCCACTTATACGACAGCGCCTACAAAGAAGTTTCTTGCGGTGCAGGAAAAGGGGAACATTGCGAACTAGGAGCACTTGCCGAGAGCCTAGAGCATTACTTCGTCGACAAGAGTACTCCACCACTCATCGAAAGCGACCAAATTTTGCAATCGATAGCCCCATTTGACGATTGGCTCCTAAAATCCATTCCCCCGGATTGCCGAATACCTTATTTCAGTCTTCAGGCATTGAACAGCTACGACGAAATAGCCATTCCCGCGATATTGATAGCACCTTCCTCCAGAAACATTGATGAAATCGAAAAAACTGCAGCGGGCTTTCTTTCCAAATATTCGACCAACTCTGGTACAGCACTTGGCTGCACGGAGAACGAGGCTCTGCTCCACGCCATCAATGAAGCTATCGAACGTCACGCACTTTCTATGTACTACCTATCACTTTGTGGCCTGACTTCCCCACCCAAACTTTACCAACCTTCGAATTCTTTTCTGGAAGAGACATTTGCCCATGATACCGAGCTTCTCCGCCGGGCCAGAAAACTAGAAATATACTTGACGCACGACTTCTACGAAGTTTCATTTTGCATTGCTGTTTCTCGTAGTAAAAAAGAAGGCTCACTCAGCAGCATTGGCTCCGGCAGCTCCATCAACCCCTCCATTGCAATGTACCGCGCCGTAACGGAGCAGATTCAGTGCGAGCAGCTTTCTGGGGCCACAGAAAAACAAGAAGATCTCTCTACTGAAAAAATGCTTACTCATTCAACCCGCCTTTCAGCTCTTATACACCCATGCCCCACATATGCTGTACCCGCTTTTCACCCTCCGCATACCGATCTCAGCGTGCGCGGGCAAGTCAAGCGAACACTGATCAACTTGGAAAAACATAACAAGATCGCATTCTATCGCACACTTTATGAGCACCCGAATCTCGCTACGGTTGTTCAGGTGTTCATACCCGGACTTGAACGCTTCCACCTGATCAGATCAGGTATTCCAGTCGCGCCACAGAGTGCACTCAAAGGCATAAGGCAATGACATGCAAATCTATAGAGGAATTCTCGCCGCCCTCGGCGCGACACTGCTCCTGAAAATCGCGACCGTCGTACCTGCTCTAGTCTTGGCCGACATCATTGACAACCTGGCCACCTCAGCCGCGTCTTCCCAGCTTCTGCTCGGAGCTTTCATATGCCTTGTCGCATTACAAGCCTCTATGACCCCTCTACAAGCCTGGTGCCTGGCGCGGCTTTGCCAGGAACGCGTGAAGCAACTTTCCATCCGCTGGTGCCGCGAATTGCTGGACAAGCGCTTCGAGGCCTATGGACAACTCCATGGCGGAACACTGGTAAAAGTACTGGATAGGGGCATTACCGCACAGGAGCGGTGGTTGGGCTTTCTGATTGGCTCGGCGTGGCCGGTGCTAGCCGAAGCTGCAGTGCTGATAACGCTCTTCGCTTACCTGGGAGCTACTTCGGTATTGATCGGCCTCATCCCTTTGAGCCTGGCCTACCTGTGGGCCAACGATCGTCTGGTGCGCTGGCGCCGGCCACATATCGAGGCAGTGAACGCTCGCGAGGATGAACTGGCGGAACAATGGGTGGATACCTTCGCCAGCGCGGCAACGGTCAAACTGGAAAAGGCCGAGGATGCTGCAATGCTCCCGGTCAACCAGACACTTTCGCACTATGCCGACTCAGCAGTGCAGGTAGCTCACAGTGGGGGTTGGATTCAGAGCCTGCGCACCCTGTTCATAGGCCTGGGCAGTGGCGGTTTGCTCATGTGGGGTATCCATGATCAGGCTCTGGCAACACCGCAATTGAGCCTGGGCGAGCTGGTTGCTCTCTTCACCTTGGTGAGCGGATTGCTGGCAGGGGTTGCGCAACTTGCTGAGGCCTGGCGATTGCTAGACCAGTTTCGGCTAGACAAACGCAAACTCGAACAATGGCTCCAGCTCCCCTCGTTCGGCCCTGCATGCACTACTAAGGCGAAGTCCCAAGACAAGGACGCTGGCCTAAGCATCGCCCCGTGCCAGTTGAGCGCTCGAGATAATGTACAACTTCACATCGAAGAACCCTTGGTACTGCACAAAGGAGAACGGGTCGCACTGATCGGGCCCAGCGGATGTGGTAAATCGACACTTCTGCATACGCTGGCGGGAACGATATTCCCGTTGCGCAAGGATGTGCACCTGCACGGCAGGTGCCTGGCGTCGCTCAACGCTAGTGAACAATTCAGTCGATTACGACTCTGCCCTCAGGAGGCGCATTTCATACCTGGCCCCCTGCCCCGCGCCGTGCTGTTCGAGCAAGCTCATGATCGCGCTCAAATCGAACGATGGCTTGAACGGTTGGGCCTGAGCAAAGACTGGTACGAACTTGATCTGGATGCACGCGCAGAATCGATATCGGGCGGCGAAGCACGCAGGCTGACGCTGCTACGCCTTCTTAATCAGCCTGGGGAATTCAATTTCTTTGACGAGCCCACAGCCGGGCTCGATGCCGCGTCGGCAGAGCGTACCTGGGACCTGTTGTTCGAAGCATTTAAAGGGCGAGGGCTGATTTGCGTGACGCATGATCAGAGCGCACTGTCGCGGTTTGACCGGGTGATCACCCTGAGCGAGGGGCGGATCATCAGCCAAGGGCAAACGAAGATCGCTCAGATTTCAGAGCTAGCAGGCGCACCGCAAACCTTGTAGGAGCAGCCTTGCTAGCTCAATGGGTTATTCATCATCATCAAAGTTGTACATGCCCGGCGCAAGGTTCTCGAACCGGGTGTACTTGCCGATAAACGCCAAACGCACGAAGCCGATGGGGCCGTTACGCTGTTTGCCGATGATGATTTCCGCCACGCCCTTGTGCTCGGTCTCGGGGTGGTACACCTCGTCGCGGTATACGAACATGATCACGTCGGCGTCCTGCTCGATTGCACCGGATTCACGCAAGTCGGAGTTCACCGGGCGTTTGTTCGGGCGCTGCTCCAGCGAGCGGTTCAGCTGCGAAAGGGCAATAACCGGGCAGTTGAATTCCTTGGCCAGGGCCTTCAGCGAGCGGGAAATCTCGGAAATTTCGTTGGTACGGTTGTCACCGGCCGACCCCGGAATCTGCATCAGCTGCAGGTAGTCGACCATGATCATGGCGATCTCGCCATGCTCACGGGCCAGGCGACGGGTGCGAGCGCGCATTTCCGAGGGGCTGATTCCCGCCGTATCGTCGATGAACAATTTGCGGTCGTTGAGCAGGTTCACTGCCGAGGTCAGGCGCGGCCAGTCGTCGTCGTCCAGCTGGCCGGAACGGACCTTGGTCTGGTCGATACGCCCCAGGGACGAGAGCATACGCATGATCAGCGACTCACCTGGCATCTCCAGGGAGAACACCAGCACCGCCTTGTCGGTACGCAGTACGGCGTTTTCCACAAGGTTCATGGCGAAGGTGGTCTTACCCATCGACGGACGACCCGCGACGATGATCAGGTCGGCTGCCTGCAGGCCGCTGGTCTTCTCGTCCAGGTCAGTGTAACCGGTGGAGATACCGGTGATGTCGCTGTCGGAGTTGAACAGTGTATCGATGCGGTCGATGGCCATGGTCAACAGTTCGTTGACACCCACCGGGCCGCCGGTTTTTGGCCGGGCCTCGGCGATCTGGAAGATCTGCCGCTCGGCGTCGTCGAGGATTTCTTCGGCGTTGCGCCCTTGCGGATTAAAGGCGTTGTCGGCGATGTCGGTACTGATGCTGATCAGTTGGCGCAACGTGGCCCGCTCGCGAATGATCGCGGCGTATGCCTTGATGTTGGCTACCGAGGGAGTGTTCTTGGCCAGCTCGGCCAGGTAGGCCAAGCCGCCGACTTGCGAGGACAGGCCTTCCTTGTCCAGTTGCTCGTGCAGGGTAACCACGTCAAATGGCTGGTTGGCATCGGCCAACTTGTGCACGGCACGGAAAATCAGGCGGTGGTCATGCCGGTAGAAATCGCCATCCGACACTTGGTCCAGCACCCGCTCCCAGGCGTTGTTGTCCAGCATCAGGCCACCGAGTACGGCCTGTTCGGCCTCGATGGAATGCGGCGGCACCTTCAGGGCTGCGGTTTGCAGGTCTAGCTGTTCGGAAGTGGTGATCTCGTTCATGGCCACGAAAGAATTCTGGAGGACGAAAAAGACAAAGGGCACGGCCTGTCGAAAACAGGACCGTGCCCGATGTTAACCGCCTGACTCGCAAGGAGCCAGCCAGTTAGCGCAGCTTAGGCAGCTACGACGACCACGCGTACGGTGGCTTCAACGTCGCTGTGCAGGTGCACGGCTACGTCGTATTCGCCAACCTGACGGATGGTGCCGTTCGGCAGACGAACTTCAGCTTTGGCCACTTCAACGCCGGAGGCGGTCAGGGCGTCAGCGATGTCGTGGGTGCCGATCGAACCGAACAGCTTGCCTTCGTCGCCAGCGGTGGCAGTGATGGTCACTTCCAGCTCGGCCAGTTGGGCAGCGCGGCTTTCAGCCGAAGCTTTCTTGTCAGCGGCTGCTTTTTCCAGCTCGGCACGACGCTCTTCGAACGCAGCCAGGTTGGCGGCGTTGGCAACGGTGGCCTTGCCGAATGGCAGCAGGAAGTTACGGCCGTAACCAGCCTTAACTTTTACTTTGTCGCCCAGGTTGCCCAGGTTAGCGACTTTTTCCAGCAGGATCAGTTCCATTTGGTAAAACCTCTTAACTTTTAACCTTCACCGTTCGCGGAGTCTTTCCCCGGAGGGGACTTGCGACCGCGAAAATCAATCAGGCTGTCGACAATGGCCAAAACCATCAGCAACGGATAAATCAGCTGCATGATCAGCGGCAGCGTCACGTACATCCCCACCAGCCAGAAACCGGCCAGTCGGCCCTGTGCCACCAGCCCGTGCATCAAGGCGATGCCGGCCAGCACCAATACCAGGCTCGAGGCAGATGCCAGGATGATGAACTGCGGCCCGATAAACGGAGCCACCACCATCACTGCCACCAAGGCCGCCGTGGCCTGTTTCGGCAACTTCAGTTCGCGAAACTCGCGACCGAAGCCTCCAGGGTTGTACAACGCTGCCTGCCAATAGCGCGCCAGCACCAAGGCCAGCACACTGAACAATTGCACCGTCACTGCTGTAGAAGCGACCAGCACAGGGCGGATCAGCTCGTCGGAGAGTACCGGTTGCCCCTCGATTTTCGGCATGGCTTCGGCAAACGCCTTGGCCAGCACATCGAAGGTTTGCGCCAGCGCCAGATCGAGCACGAGGCTGAAAGCCACGGCGAACACGGCACTGGCGAGCAACACCCGGCTCCAGGGATACTCGGCACGCAACATGGCGGCCAGGGCAATGGCACCCGCAATCACCAGAAAGGTGATGGGATCGCCCATGACCCACACGGCCAGCCCGGCCAGCAGGCCGCCGGCGATGACCGTTGTAGCATCCTTGAACCCACGCCGCAGCAGCACAAGGCTGCAGGCAGCGGCACTCAACCAGAACAGCAGCGGCAGTACCGCGCTGATGACCACCACGAGGGTGGCCTGCACACGACCGCGCATGATGAAACTTGCTAACGCTCGCATGCTAACCCCTTACTGCTTGTCGACGACCCGGTCTCAGCGGCCGTGGCTGTCGGTGTAGGGCAGCAGGGCCAGGAAGCGGGCACGCTTGATAGCGGTAGCCAGCTGACGCTGATAACGAGCTTTGGTACCGGTGATACGGCTTGGAACGATCTTGCCGGTTTCGGATACGTAAGCTTTCAGGGTGTTGAGATCTTTGAAGTCGATCTCTTTCACGTCTTCAGCAGTGAAGCGGCAGAATTTACGACGACGGAAGAAACGTGCCATTTAATAGGCTCCTCTAAAGGTCCGTGGATTACTCGTCAGCGTTATCGCTGGAGTCGCTGTCATTGCTGTCATCGCCTTCGGCGGATTCAGCATGCTCAGGACGCTCACGACGCTCACGGCGCTCGCTGCGGTTTTCTTCAGCCTTCAGCATCTCGGACTGGCCGGTAACGGCTTCGTCGCGACGGATGACCAGGTTACGGATAACGGCATCGTTGTAGCGGAAGTTGTCTTCCAGCTCGGCCAGGGCCTTGCCGGTGCACTCAACGTTCAGCATCACGTAGTGAGCCTTGTGAACATTGTTGATTGCGTAGGCCAGTTGACGACGGCCCCAGTCTTCCAGGCGGTGGATCTTGCCACCATCTTCTTCGATCAGCTTGGTGTAACGCTCAACCATGCCGCCGACTTGCTCGCTCTGGTCCGGGTGAACCAGGAAGATGATTTCGTAATGACGCATGAATGCTCCTTACGGGTTAGTAGTCTGCCAGCGAATCTGGTCAGACAAGGAGTGAATGACACTGTATGTCTTGCACGGAGGGGAGGCACATGAGCGCCTGCCAGCTCGGCAAGGGGCGCAATTGTAGAGAAGGCGTGCCGCACACGCAAGGCAATTGGCGAATATTTGAACAGCCTGAGATATTCAGAATGTGTCAGCCCCTATTCGCGGGCACGCCCGCTCCCACAGGCTCACTGCTGCCTCTGGCATTGCAGATTACCTGTGGGAGCGGGCGCGCCCGCGAATAGGCCGATACAGGCTGAAGATCAGCGCTTTGCCTGACGCTGACGGACGGCTTCGAACAGGCAAACCCCGGTCGCTACCGACACGTTAAGGCTGCTGACGCTACCCGCCATCGGCAACTTCACCAGAAAGTCGCAATGCTCGCGGGTGAGCCGGCGCATGCCCTTGCCTTCCGCGCCCATGATCATCACCAGTGGCCCGGTGAGGTCCTGCTGGTAGATCTCCTGCTCGGCCTCGCCAGCGGTACCCACGACCCACAGGCCACGCTGCTGCAACTTCTCAAGCGTACGCGCCAGGTTGGTCACAGCCACCAGCGGAATGACTTCTGCCGCGCCACAAGCCACCTTTCGAACAACCGGCGTCAGCGTTGCCGACTTGTCCTTGGGCACGATCACTGCCGTGGCACCGGCCGCATCCGCGGTACGCAGGCAGGCGCCGAGGTTGTGCGGGTCGGTCACGCCGTCCAGCACCAGGATCAGCGGCGGCGTCTCTGTGCGCTCAAGCAGCTCTTCGAGCATCAGCTCGCCCCACACCTGGCTCGGGCTGACCTCGGCTACAACGCCCTGGTGCACACCTTCGACCCAGGCATCCATCTCACGGCGCTCGGCCTGGCCGACCGGCACGCGGTTTTCCGCGGCCAGCGCCAGCAAGGTCTCGAGGCGTGGCTCGCTGCGCCCTTCCGACAGCCAGATCTGCTTGACCCGCTTTGGATGGTGCTGCAGCAATGCCTGCACGGCGTGTACACCGTAGATCTTTTCCAGCTGACTCATGAATTGCTCTTGCTTTTGCGTGGCGCGCCGGACTTCGACGGGCCTTTACGGTGCTTGGTCGGCTTGCCGGACGGCTTGCCACCTTTCTCGGATTTGCTGCCGGCACTGCTGCGCGCGTCGGTCATCAGCGCTTTCTTCATCTCGCGGCTTTTACGCACTTCAGCGTTACGCTGCACAGCATCCTTGGGGAAGTACGCTTCGGACGCTTCGCTTTTGCGGCTGCGCGGCTTGGGCGTGGCTTTCGCTTCGGTTGCCGGCTGTTGCTCGGTTTTTTCGGCAGCCGGCGCGGCACCCCGCTGCTTGCGGCCGATCGGTGCGGCAAGGGTCTTTTCCGACACTTCGAAGTCGATCTTGCGCTCATCCAGGTCAACACGCATGACCTTCACTTCGATGGTGTCGCCCAAGCGGAAGCTGCGACCGGTACGCTCGCCGGCCAGGCGATGGTGTACCGGGTCGAAGTGGTAGTAGTCACCCGGCAACGCACTGACGTGCACCAGGCCCTCTACATAGATATCGGTCAGCTCGACGAACAGGCCGAAACCGGTCACCGCGGTGATCACGCCCGGGAAGGTCTCGCCCACGCGATCCTTCATGAACTCGCACTTGAGCCAGTTGACCACGTCACGGGTGGCTTCGTCAGCCCGACGCTCGGTCATCGAGCACTGCTCGCCGAGTTGCTCCAGGGTGTTTTCGTCGTACGGGTAGATACGCGCCTTGGGGATGCTCATGGCACCGGCACGCTTGACGTGCGGGGTATCAACCTTGGAGCGGATGATGCTGCGGATGGCGCGGTGCACCAGCAGGTCAGGGTACCGGCGAATCGGCGAGGTGAAGTGGGTGTACGCCTCGTAGTTCAGGCCGAAGTGGCCGTTGTTCTCGGTGCTGTACACGGCCTGGCTCAGCGAGCGCAGCATCACCGTCTGGATCAGGTGGAAGTCCGGGCGGCCGGCGATGCTCGCCAGCAGGGCCTGGTAATCCTTCGGCGACGGGTCCTTGCCCTTGTGCAGGCTCAGGCCCAACTCACCCAGGAAGGCACGCAGTTTTTCCAGGCGCTCCGGTGGAGGGCCGTCGTGCACGCGGTACAACGCCGGTACACCGTGCTTCTGCAGGAACTCGGCAGTGGCCACGTTGGCCGCCAGCATGCATTCCTCGATCAGCTTGTGGGCATCGTTACGCACTGTCGGGCGAATTTCAGCGATCTTGCGCTGATCACCGAAAATGATGCGGGTTTCCTGGGTTTCGAAGTCGATGGCACCACGCGTGTGACGCGCTTCCACCAGCACCTTGTACAGGTTGTACAGGTTTTTCAGGTCGGGCACGACCTCCTTGTACTCCTCGCGCAGCGCCTTGCCCTCACGGGTGCGGGCATGCTCGAGCATGCTGCTGACCTTGTTGTAGGTCAGGCGGGCGTGGGAGTGGATCACGCCTTCGTAGAACTGATAGTCGACCATCTGGCCGGCTTTGTTCATGGTCATTTCACAGACCATGGCCAACCGGTCGACGTGCGGGTTCAGCGAGCACAGGCCGTTGGACAGCTCTTCGGGGAGCATCGGCACCACGCGCTCGGGGAAGTACACCGAGTTGCCGCGCTGCTGGGCTTCGACATCCAGGGCAGAGCCCAGACGCACGTAGCTGGAAACGTCAGCGATGGCCACGTACAGGCGCCAGCCACCGGAGAACAGACGCAGCTTGCCCAGCGGTTCGCAATAAACGGCATCGTCGAAGTCGCGGGCGTCTTCACCGTCGATGGTGACGAACGGCAGATGGCGCAGGTCGACACGCTTCTCTTTGTCCTTCTCCTCGACTTCGGAGCGGAACTTGCGTGCTTCCTTGACCACATCATTGGGCCACACGTGCGGAATGTCGTAGCTGCGCAGGGCAACGTCGATTTCCATGCCCGGCGCCATGTAGTTGCCGATGACCTCGACCACATCGCCTTGCGGCTGGAAGCGCGGCGTTGGCCAGTGGGTGATCTTGATCTCGACGAACTGGCCGATCTTGGCACCGCCGTTACGCCCGGCGGTCACCAGCACTTCCTGCTGGATCTTCGGGTTGTCCGGGGTTACGTAACCGATGCCGCCTTCTTCGAAATAGCGGCCGACCACGCTTTCGTGGGCACGAGAGATGACTTCGACCAGCACGCCCTCACGGCGGCCACGACGGTCGACACCGGAGACGCGGGCCAGGCCGCGGTCACCATCAAACACCAGTCGCATCTGCGACGGGCTGAGGAACAGATCTTCGCTGCCGTCATCGGGAATAAGGAAGCCGAAGCCGTCGCGATGGCCGGAGACGCGACCACAGATCAGGTCCAGCTTGTCTACCGGGGCATAAGTGCCGCGCCGGGTATAGATAAGCTGGCCATCGCGCTCCATGGCACGCAGGCGGCGGCGCAGGGCTTCGATCTGGTCTTCTTCATACAGACCGAACTCTTTTGCCAGCTCCTCGCGGGCAGCAGGTTCGCCTCGGTCGGCGAGACGCTGCAGGATCAGCTCACGGCTGGGAATGGGGTTGTCGTATTTTTCCGCTTCGCGAGCGGCCTCGGGATCGAGGGATTGCCAATCGGCCATCAGAAGGGGTTCACCTTGGGGTATATAGATATGAATTCTGGCATAGGCGTATTGAAACCGGAAATGTCTGCCTTGGACAGCCCCCGCTGCAGTGCATAAACAGCAGAAATAGGCTTGTGGAATCAACGGGTTGAATTTTTTGAATTTTTTTTCGGCTGGGGGCTTTACAGCCTTGGGGAGCGTCCGTATAGTGCGCACCACAACGACGGACAACCCCGAAGTTGTAGTAGAGATGAACGACGCTGTAAAGCATCAAGTAACCTCGAATGTGTGCCCAGGTGGCGGAATTGGTAGACGCGCTGGTTTCAGGTATCAGTGACCGCAAGGTCGTGGAAGTTCGAGTCTTCTCCTGGGCACCAAATATTTTCAAGTAACAGATGACCAAGGATCTGTTACTACTGTGTGAAAGCGAACGATAGTCGCCTTCTGCAGATGATGTAAAGCTTTGCCCAGGTGGCGGAATTGGTAGACGCGCTGGTTTCAGGTATCAGTGACCGCAAGGTCGTGGAAGTTCGAGTCTTCTCCTGGGCACCATACAAAAACCCACTAGCTTGCTAGTGGGTTTTTTCTTGCCTGCGATTTTTTGTGCCCCCCTCCTCGATACGCGCACGTTGTAAGAGCGGGCTCACCCGCGAATCCCCCCCTACAGGCAACACACCCCAACCCCTTGCACCATGGTCTGACCATGAATTTCTCGTCACCCGGCCACTTGAGAAAGAATTTCGTTTACCATTGTTTCCAAATATGTAGCCGTAAGCGAGGAAGTACCCGCATGACGATCCGCCCGCAACCGCTGATGCGTACCTTGGCCGCCGCACTGCTGAGCCTGGTCATCGGCGCTCCGGCCGCCATGGCAGACGCACCGGTCACGCTGACCATGTACAACGGTCAGCACAAGGAAATCGGCGAAGCCATTGCCAAGGCCTATGAGGCCAAGACCGGCATCCACATCGACATCCGCAAAGGCAGCAGCAATCAGCTTGCCAGCCAGATCATCGAGGAAGGCGACCGCTCGCCGGCCGACATCATCTACACAGAAGAGTCCCCGCCCCTGAACAACCTGGGTGAGCTGGGCCTGCTGGCCAAGATTGACGACGCCACGTTGAACATGATGCCCAAGGAGTACGTTGGCGCCAACGGCACCTGGATGGGTATCACCGCCCGTACGCGCATCGTGGTGTACAACCCGAAGAAAGTCGACGAGAAAGACCTGCCGACCACAGTGATGGACTTCGCCAACCCTGAGTGGGAAGGCCGCGTCGGCTACGTCCCCACCAGCGGTGCGTTCCAGGAGCAGGCCGTGGCCATTCTGAAGATGCACGGGCGTGAAGCCACCGAAGAATGGTTGACCGGCCTGAAAGCCTTCGGCAAGACCTACACCAACAACATGGTTGCCCTCAAAGCCGTAGAAAAGGGTGAAGTGGCTGCGGTACTGGTGAACAACTACTACTGGTACGCGCTTGAACGCGAACGCGGCAAGCTGGACACCAAGCTCTATTACCTGGCCGACGGCGATGCTGGCAACCTGGTTACTATCTCCGGCGCAGGCGTGGTCAAGGCCAGCAAACACCCGAAAGAAGCCCAGGCCCTGCTCAACTGGATGGCCAGCGAGGAAGGCCAGCGCGTGATTACCCAGACCACCGCCGAGTACCCGCTGCACAAGGGCATGGTTTCTGACCGCGGCCTGAAGCCGTTCGACGAACTGCGCCCGCCGAAGATCTCGCCAGCTGACCTGGGCAATGCCGAGGAAGCCATCGAACTTGAGCGTGAGGTCGGCCTGCTCTGATGACTGCCGCCCTGTCCGAACCGGTGCCGGTACGCTTCGTACCGCGCCGCAAGCGCCCTTCCATCTGGGTAGTGCTGCCTGTGCTGTTCCTAGTGGCAATGAGCTTGCTGCCACTGGCTTATGTCGCCATCAAAGCCTGGGAAGCCGGCTGGCGCGAAGCTTTGCACCTGCTGTGGCGGCCCTTTGTCTGGGGGCTGATGCGCAACACCCTGATGCTGATGGTCGGGGTGACGCTGACCTGCATGGTGGTCGGCCTGGCACTGGCCTGGCTGCTGGAGCGCAGCAACCTGGCCGGCCGCCGGTTGTGGGGCGTGGTGCTGTGCCTGCCATTCGCCGTGCCGTCGTTCGTCAGCAGCTTCACCTGGGTGTCGCTAAGTTCGGACTTTGAAGGCCTGGGCGGCGCGATCATGGTCATGGCCCTGTCCAAGTACCCGCTGGTGTTCCTGCCCGTTGCCGCAACCCTGCGCAACCTTGACACCTCGCTGGAGGAGTCGGCACGCACCTTGGGTTGCAGCCGCTGGGGCGTGTTCAGCAAAGTCACCCTGCCGCTGCTGTGGCCGTCGATGCTCGGCGGTGCGCTACTGATTGCCCTGCATATGCTGGTGGAGTTTGGCGCGCTGTCGATCCTCGGCCTGCAAACCTTTACCACGGCGATCTACCAGCAGTTCGAACTGGAGTTCAGCAATGCCAACGCGGCCATGCTGTCTGCCGTGCTGTTGGCGATGTGCCTGGCAATGCTGTGGCTGGAACTGCGGGTGCGCGGCAAAGCCCGCCATGTACGTATTGGCCAGGGCGTAGCGCGGCGTGCGCAACCGGTGCGGCTGCGCGGCTGGGCGGTGCTGGCGCAACTGTTCTGCGTGGGCCTGGCGGTGCTGGGCAGCGGCATTCCGCTGGCGATGCTCGGTTACTGGCTGAGCGTAGGTTCGTCGGCGGCATTTCCGGTGGCGGCCATCTCGAAGGCGTTGTTCACCTCGCTGTCGGTGTCGCTGGGCGGTGCTGGCTTCTGTGTGCTGCTGGCTCTGCCTATCAGCTTTTTAGTGGTGCGCTACAAAGGCCGCCTGGCGATCTGGGCCGAGCGCCTGCCCTATCTGCTGCACGCCCTGCCCGGCTTGGTGATTGCCCTGACCCTGGTGTTTTTCGCCCTGCACTACGTGCCGGCGCTGTACCAGACCACGGCGCTGCTGCTGCTGGCCTACGCGCTGCTGTTCCTGCCGCTGGCCCAGTCGCCGGTGCGCACCGCGCTTAACAAGGCTTCGCCGACGCTGGAAGAAGCCGCACGCACCCTGGGCGCCAGCAGCTTTGCCGCGTTCTGCCGGGTGACCTTGCCGATCATCTTCCCGGCCATGGCAGCGGCCTTTGCACTGGTGTTCCTGGATGCCATGAAGGAGCTGACGGCTACCCTGCTGCTCAGCCCGACCGGCATGACCACCCTGGCCACCGAAGTGTGGGCGCATACGGCCAATGTCGAGTTCGCGGCGGCGGCGCCGTATGCGGCGCTGCTGATCGTGGTGTCGGGGTTGCCGGTTTACTTGCTGACTACGCGGATGTATTTGAACAAGGCTTGAAAGCTTGCCCAGGCCGCCATGTGGCCTGGGCACAAGCCTGAGTGCCTAGACTTCATCACAAGTTCACTTTAAAACTCCCACTAGCCAGTTGAAAGCAAAGAACAAGGTCGTAGATACTACAAGCCCCACCCAAGAGGGCAACAAAACTCTTTCCATAGACCTTGGGAAACTCTCGAGATCTGAAATATCTGCCACACCTTTTCGAACAAACAACCCTGGAATCATGAGCATATTTGCCGCCAGGCAAGTACGCATTAATTTTCCAGCAAGGCCAGCCGCTGAAAAGTTCCCCCTATTATCCTGAATATACTTGCATTTCGCTAAAGCTTTTTCGATAGCTTCTATAGATCGACAAGCAAAGTAAATCATCACACACACGCTGATTGACATACAAGCGAGCAGGATAGATGCGATTATCGTCATTGCTTCGGTACTCATTTCCGCACTCTCATAAATCACTGCGCATCAGTTGGTACGTCTGGTGTACAGCCTGTTAACCAAGAAGCAGGCTTATGTTGAACAAGGTCTTGAAGAGTTCGGAACCAAGACCGGCAGGTCAGGGCTTTGCTTCGCAAAGCCCGAAAACTGGGGTATCAGTTGGTGACTGCTTGAGTGCTTAGAAAACAATGGGTTGCATTCTGTTTGACCAGAGCTTACCTCAAGTACTCTATCCAAACAAAAAAAAGAACAATCAATGCAATCAGCAAAATTTGTACAGTCCACAAGCGCACTAACAGCCTTTGCAGGTCGGCGGAAACCTTAGCAATATCATTGCGATCTAATAGGCCCTTTCGAACGCTAAAATATTTCATAGACAGCATTGCAGAAATTGATCCTAGCCGCATGACTTTCCCAAGTAGCCCAGCATGAGAATATATTTCTCTGTTCACAGCCACCATTCGGCTATTTGACAAGATTGATTCGATACGATCCAGATATCGATACGCAACGAATACCCACACACCAAACATCAAAAACGGCGAGATAATTACAAACACACCAAGCACTGCCAGGTGCAAGTTACTCATCGCACTGCCTCATACAAAATCTCCCCTACGCTTTCTCCCAATACCTCACCAAACTCACCGCCAGCAATACCTCCAGCCGCTCCCCCCAATACCGCACATGCGAAAGTTGCCGTTCCACCGGTGGGAATACCTACAGCGACAGCTTCACTTCCTTCAGGTGCTGCCCGGCACAGCGCGCCTCCAGCAGCTTGTAGCTGGCACTGTCCAGATACCTAGTGAAGGTGACGTTGGTGAGTGTGGTGCGGCCTGATGATGCGCCGCCCGCGGAGCTTGCGGTGGCAGAGGTGCTCTGGTTGGCACCGAACTTGTAGCCGATGATTTCGACCCAGTTGGCGTACTGCTCGTCCAGTGCTTCGCCAGTGATCTCTGCGATTTGAATATAAGCATCGAAGGCCAAGCTTACCTCTCCTTGGTAATGATTGGACTGATAACGACGGTGTCCGGACATCGCTGCCGTGAGGTTGTTCCCGAAGGCGAATGGCGGATTGGCGCTGCGTGCCTTCAGATGCGACTGACCCTAGCGCCCTAGGCCCGATGCCGGAATCATACGCGTCCGGCCAGGGCCAATTTGAGAAATTGCCTACAAATTTGATGATGAATGCCGGGTGATCACGTCAAAAATGTTTCAAGTCGAGATTGGCCAACATCCGGCACACAATCGGCCGATAGCCAGTTCAGACAGGGATCGCATCAGGGCTGACAGGTGTTTGCCACAAGATATGCAGCGCGTGTGGGATCGAGCGCCGCCCGCGCGGCGCGCATCGCGAGCTGGCGCTCGCTCCTACGTTTGTTTCGGGCCAGTCACGCCTGTGATAGGCGCGCGCGACCGCCTTGTTTGTACGACGCAATATCGCGCCATGCGCCAAGGCGTTCGCGCGCAAATCCCATAGGAATAATTGGCACGAAACAAACGTAGGAGCGAGCGCCAGCTCGCGATGCGCGCCGCGCAGGCGGCGCTCGATCTCACACGCGATGAAGATGCTGTGACGAACACCTGCCAACCCTGACGGCCACCGCGCCGCTCCAAAACCTGCGCAATACCTGTGGGAACCGGCTCGCCGGCGACAGGGCCAGCCCAGGCAATCAAGCCCTGAATTGACCCAGGCTCGCCCGCAGTTGCGCGGCCAACTCATCCAGCACCTTGCTGCTGGCCGTAGTCTGCATCACCACCTCAGCCGAACGCTCAGCCTGAGCATGGATAGTCTCCACTCGCCCACGCACCGCCTGCGCGCCATTCGCCTGCTGCTCGGCCGCTCGGGTCGCCAGGCCAATGGCCGCATGCACCTGCTCCACCGCCGCCTGCACTGACTGCTGCCGACGCTCGTTGTCACGCAGCACCAGCAAGCCTTCGCTAGCCTTGAGCCCAGCCTGGCTGATGGTGGCCACAGCTTCCTTGGCGCCCTTCTGCAGCGCTGCGATGTGCGCCTGGATATCGCCCGTAGAGCTTTGCGTCTTGCTCGCCAGCGCGCGCACCTCGTCGGCCACCACGGCAAAGCCGCGCCCGGTTTCGCCAGCACGGGCCGCCTCGATGGCGGCATTCAAGGCCAACAGGTTGGTCTGCTCGGCGATGCCGTGGATCACCGTCAGCACCACTTCAATCTGCTCGCTCTGCTTGGCCAGGCGCTCGATCACCTGGGAGCCGGCATCCACCTGCCCAGCCAGGTTCTCGATCAACCCGGCAAGCTGGGTCGAGGTGCGGCTGTTTTCATCGGTCGCCTGGCGGATATCCACCACTTGCTGCAACGCCGCCTGCATCGCATGACTTTCGGCTTGTGCTTCATCAGCCATGCTCGACAGGTCGCGCAGGCTCGCCGCTACTTCGTCGCGCTGCAACGCGGCGGCAGCATCTGCGCCGGCGTTGCGCTGGGCCATCGCACCAATCTCCACACCCGTGCGCTGCGCCACCTCGCCGGCTTCGCGCACAATCGGCTGCAACTTGTCGACAAAGCGGTTCACTGCCGAGGCCATGTCGCCGATTTCATCGCGGCTGTCGAGCGGCACGCGCTTGGTCAAGTCACCTTCGCCGGCCGCCAGGTCATCAAGAGCGGCAATCAACAGGCGCAGCTTGCTCAGTACCCGGCGGCCTAACACCAGAGCCACCACTACCAACACCCCGAGGCCGACCAGCACCAGGCCCAGACCGATACGCCAGCGCAGCTCTGCAGCGGCATCGCGCACGGTTTGCGCGGTATTGGCCTGCATGGCGGCAGCACTGCCCTGCGCCTTCTCAAGGCGCTCACGCAGGGTCTTGCCGCTATCGGCAGCAGCACCGACCAGGCTGTCGCCAACCAACTGCTCTCCGCTAGCGATCAGCGCCGCGAAGCGCTGGTCCAGCGCCTTTAGCTCATGGTCGATGCCGGCAGTGGAAACCCCCATTACCACCTTACCGATTTCCGTGCCATTGGGGCTGATCGAGGCTTCGACGAAGTACACCGCCGGGTCACGCCGGGCAGCATCAATCACCTTGTCCAGCGCACGCTCGCCCTGGCCTTTTTCCATCAAGGCCTGGTTGATCGGGTTTTGCCGGTTGAGGTAGCGAGTCAGGTGCTGACCCTGTGCGTCGTCGTACACCACGAACAACACGTTCGGATTGCGCTGCGCGCGTCGGGCAAAGTCCGAAAGTACAGGCACGTCGTTGTCCCAGATAGCCCGCGGCGCAACCGAAGCCAGCAGCTCGGCCATGTCGTTGGCGGAATCCTTGAGGTTCTTTTCCAGGGTACTGCGAAGTTGCTGCTGTTCGCTTTGCAGGCGCTCCGACAACCCTGCGCTCAGGCGCTGGCGGGTGCTGCTGGACAGGCCGTCGAGCCCAGAGCGCACATCTTGCCCGGCTTGCTCCAGTTCGCTTGCGAGTTGGCGGCTGTCATTACCCAGTCGCTCGCCAAGGTCAGCCTCCAAAGCGGTGACTGTGCTTCGGGTAAGCGCAACGGCAACCAGCACCTGCACCAAAAGAGCGATACCAAGGGCAACAAACACAGGCCGCAAGAGGCGGCTTCGTAACAGTGAGAGGATGGCAGACACGGTGTAACCCTCGTGTTTTCTGGCGCCACTATTTTGATGGCATCTACAGAAACTTCTTACAGCAAGGGTTGTGCCGTAGGCAGCAGGGAAATGCGCCAAGGTCTAGCAATGGGGTTTCGTGTGCCGGCCCTTTCGCGGGTAAACCCGCTCCTACAACGGCCTGCGCCCAACCTCCGTTGCGTGCCCACACCCAATCAGTGTAGGAGCGGGTTTACCCGCGAATACGGTAGCGGCGGCAACGGTGGATTGCCGATGGATTGGCCAGCCCCGGCATACCCACAAATGAAAACGCCGCAGCCCTTTTCAGGGCCACGGCGTCAGATCAGCCTGGAGGGCAGATCAGGCGAACGGATGACGCAGCACGATGGTCTCGTTGCGGTCCGGGCCGGTCGAAATGATGTCGATCGGCGCGCCAACCAGCTCTTCGATACGCTTGATGTAGTCACGCGCAGCTTGCGGCAGCTCTTCCAGGGTTTTCACACCCAGAGTGGACTCGCTCCAGCCTGGCATCTCTTCGTACACCGGCTCCAGGCCGATGTAGCTGTCGGCATCGGAAGGCGCGTCGATGACGGCACCGTTCTCGTTCTTGTAGCCAACACAGATGTTGATGGTTTCCAGGCCGTCCAGTACGTCCAGCTTGGTCAGGCAGATGCCCGAGATGCTGTTGACGTCGATGGCGCGACGCAGGATGACGGCGTCGAACCAGCCGCAACGACGGGCACGGCCGGTGGTGGAACCGAACTCGTGACCACGCTTGGCCAGGGTAGCGCCGGTCTCGTCGAACAGTTCGGTCGGGAACGGACCGGAACCCACGCGAGTGGTGTAGGCCTTGGTGATACCCAGGATGTAGTCCAGGTACATCGGGCCAACGCCGGAACCGGTGGAAATACCGCCAGCAGTGGTGTTGGAGCTGGTGACGTACGGGTAGGTGCCGTGGTCGATGTCCAGCAGCGAGCCCTGGGCGCCTTCGAACATGATGTCCTTGCCGGCGCGACGCAGGTTGTGCAGCTCGGCGGTGACGTCGAGCATCATCGGCTTGAGCTGATCGGCGTAAGCCATGCACTCGTCCAGCGTCTGCTGGAAGTCGATCGCCGGCTCTTTGTAGTAGTTCACCAGCTGGAAGTTGTGGTAATCCAGCAGCTCACCCAGCTTGGCAGCGAAACGCTCGCGGTGGAACAGGTCGCCCACGCGCAGGCCGCGACGTGCCACCTTGTCTTCGTAGGCTGGGCCAATACCACGGCCAGTGGTGCCGATCTTGGCTTCGCCACGGGCTTTTTCGCGGGCCTGGTCCAGGGCCACATGGTACGACAGGATCAGCGGCGCAGCCGGGGAAATGCGCAGACGCTCACGCACCGGCACGCCTTTCTCTTCCAGCTTGGTGATTTCGCGCATCAGTGCGTCCGGGGCAACGACCACGCCGTTACCGATCAGGCACTGTACGCCTTCACGCAGGATGCCGGACGGAATCAGGTGCAGAACGGTTTTTTCACCGTTGATCACCAGGGTGTGACCCGCATTGTGGCCACCTTGGTAGCGCACTACGGCGGCAGCATGTTCGGTCAGCAGATCGACGATCTTGCCTTTGCCCTCATCACCCCACTGGGTGCCCAGGACGACGACATTCTTACCCATTACATTGGTCCTCATTCACGCAAACTTGGTTGCCGGCCTGTTGCCGACGCAGAAACTCACTGGGCCAGCGGCAGAACCTGCCAGCGCCCGTCTTGCTGAATCAATTGACGATCACAATCCGCCTCGAGAGCAGCACTCAACGGCTGGCGAGGCAGAGCCTGAACCACACGCTGGCCCTCGCTGCGCAACTGGCAGACTTGCTGCCAGAGGGCCGCGTCGCCACTGTCCGGCATCCAGATGCCGCCAGTTGGCAATACGACCTCCGCTCGCCCCAGTGTGACCAGGGTCTTCAAATCCGTGGAGAAACCAGTGGCCGGGCGCGCCCGGCCAAAATCAGCGCCAATATCGTCGTAGCGCCCGCCTTGGGCGATCGATTGGCCTTCGCCCGGCACGAACACGGCGAACACCACGCCGGTGTGATAGTGGTAGCCACGCAGCTCACCGAGGTCGAAGTACAGCGGCAGGTCCGGGTAGCGCGACGCCAGGCGATCAGCGATCGCCAGCAGGTCGTCCAGCGCCGCCAGTACGCTGGCCGGGGCGCGACCCAGGCGCACGCGGGCTTCAGTCAGTACTTCACGACCACCGCACAGCTCGACCAGGGCGCGCAGCATGCTGCCCAGGTCTTTCGGCAGGTCGGCGGTCAGTGCCTGCACTTCATCGACAGCCTTGCGCTGCATGGCGTCGAACAGCTGCTGTTCGACCGCGCCAGACAGGCCGGCGGCACGGGCCAGGCCGCGGTAAATACCGACATGGCCCAGGTCCATGTGCACATCCGGCACATCGGTCAGCTGCAGCGTGGCGAGCATCAGGCTGATGACCTCGACATCACTGGTAGGGCTGGCATCACCGTACAGCTCGGCACCCAGCTGGATCGGGCTGCGCGAGGTGGACAGGGCACGCGGCTGGGCGTGCAGCACGCTACCGGCATAGCACAGGCGGCTCGGGCCTTCACGGCGCAGTGTGTGCGCATCGATACGCGCCACCTGCGGGGTGAAGTCGGCGCGGAAGCCCATCAGGCGGCCGGACTGCGGGTCCACTACCTTGAAGGTGCGCTGATCCAGGTCCTGGCCGGCGCCGGTAAGCAGCGACTCCAGGTACTCGATATGCGGGGTGACGACCAGTTCGTAGCCCCAACTCTGGAACAGGTCCAACACCTGGCGGCGCGCGATCTCGATGCGCGCAGCCTCAGGTGGCAGTACTTCCTCGATGCCATCTGGCAGCAGCCAGCGGTCTACCGTTGCCATTACGCCATTTCCCCTCTGGTCCGGGCGGCTTGCCAGCAGGCAAGCCGTCAGAAAAGCCGGTATCGCGCACAGCAGCGGGCAGCACTGATCCCAGCGCAGCCACCGTACCCGACACCCTCAAATTGCCTTGCGAGCTGACCAAACTGTCGACTGGCGCTGTGCCAATCAACCTTGCAGACGCAAAAAAGCCGGGAAATTTCCCGGCTGCCTCATCATACACCCCTTTTCATTCAGGATGCACCCCGCCTGGTGCATTAGCTGCCAGGCGGGACGCCGCTGCATGAAAATCAGGGCCTGAGCATCAAGGCCTGCTCTTGTCCAGGTAACGGAAGAACTCGTTCTTCGGGTCCAGGACCATCACGTCGCTCTTGCTCGAGAAGCTCTCGCGGTATGCCTGCAGGCTACGGTGGAACGCATAGAAATCAGCGTCCTGGCTGTAGGCCTTGGCATAGATAGCGGCCGCCTGGGCGTCGCCATCACCACGGGTTTCTTCTGCTTCGCGATAAGCCTCGGCCAGCAGCACACGGCGCTGACGGTCGGCATCGGCACGGATACCTTCAGCCAGCTCGTTACCCTTGGCACGGTGCTCGCGGGCTTCACGCTCACGCTCGGTGCTCATACGGTCGAACACGCTGCGGTTGACTTCCTTCGGCAGGTCGATGGCCTTGACGCGCACGTCGACCACCTCAATGCCCAGCTCCTTGCTCGCCATGCGGTTCAGCGATGCAGTGATGTCAGCCATCAGCGCGTCACGTTCACCGGAAACCACTTCGTGCAGGGTACGTTTACCGAACTGGTCGCGCAGGCCACTTTCCAGACGGCGCGACAGACGCTCGTCGGCGATCTGCTTCATGCCGGACGTGGCGGTGTAGAAGCGTTCAGCGTCCTTGACGCGCCACTTGGCGTAGGCGTCGACCATCACCGCTTTCTTTTCCAGGGTCAGGAACCGCTGGGTAGGAGCATCGAGGGTCATCAGTCGGGCGTCGAACCTGCGCACCTGGTTCACGTACGGAATCTTCACGTGCAGGCCTGGCTGAACATCCGCCTCGACCACCTTACCGAAGCGCAGCAGTACCGCTCGCTCGGTCTGGGACACGATGTAGAAGCTGTTCCAGGCCACGATAGCCAGGACCACAGCGGCGATCAGGGCGATCAGCGATCTATTGCTCATCAGCGGCTCTCCCTAGTACGCAGCGGCTGCTGTTGCTGTTGCATGTCCTGCGCGGCACGGGCGGCCGCATCGTTGGTCGATGGCGACACGCTGGTGGTTGGCACGGACGGCCTGCGGCTGCCTTCGACCATCTTGTCCAGCGGCAGGTAGAGCAGGTTGCTCTGCCCGTCCTTGGTTGCCACCATGACCTTGCTCGAGTTGCTGTAGACCTCTTGCATGGTCTCCAGATACAGACGCTCACGGGTTACGTCAGGTGCCTTGCGGTACTCGACAAGCAGCTTGGTGAAGCGGTCTGCCTCACCCTTGGCGCGAGCGATGACTTCGTCGCGGTAACCATTGGCGTCCTCGATGATGCGCTGGGCCTGACCACGGGCTTCCGGCACCACGCCATTGGCATAGGACTCGGCCTGGTTGCGGGCACGCTGCTCGTCTTCGCGGGCTCGGATCACGTCGTCGAAGGCTTCCTGCACTTCACGCGGAGCTGCCGCGCTTTGTACGTTGACCTGGGTAACGGTGATACCGGTACGGTAGTTGTCGAGGAAGCGCTGCAGGCGTTCGCGGATATCCACGGCCATCTGCTCACGACCCTCGGTCAACACCTGGTCCATCGAAGTGGAGCCAACCACGTGGCGCAGAGCACTCTCGGTCGCGTGCTGCAAGCTCACCTCAGGCTGGTCGACATTGAGCACGAAGTCCTGCAGGTTGCTGATCTTGTACTGGACGGTCAGCGGCACCTCGACGATGTTCTCGTCTTCGGTCAGCATCTGGCCCTGCTTGGTGTAGGCACGCTCACGCGTGACGTTTTCCATGTACTTGCGATCAATCGGCGGGAAGTAGATGTTCAGGCCGGGACCGACCGTCTCATAGTACTTGCCGAAGCGCAGCACAACCGCCTGCTCCTGCTCGTCGACCACATACACGGCGTTGTACAGCCAGATTGCAGCCAGCACCGCCAGGCCGATGCCCAGCAGGCCCAGGCCACCGCCCTTGCCGACATTGCGGTCACCGCCGCCACGTTTCTTGCTGCCGCCGAACATGCCATTCAGGCTGTCCTGCAGTTTGCGGAAGGCCTCGTCCAGATCCGGTGGACCTTTCTTGTCACCACCGCCGCCACCGCCACCACGGCGGCCGCCCCAGGGATCCTGATTGTTCGAGTTGCCACCCGGCTCGTTCCAAGCCATAGCGCTCTCCATCTGATAAAGCAAAGACGCGCCCACGGCGCGCCGTCCAATGCTACAGAATGCCTGTCACTGCTGCCCGGCGACCTCGACGAGCATTTATTGCAAAGTGTGTTGCTCGACAAACACTTGCGGCTCCATGCCTTCGCGGCTGACCAGGCGATTCAGTTCGACCATGGGCAGTCGCACGCTCAGCAGGCTGCGCCCCTCTTCATCATGCTCTTCACTCTGCACGGCACCCAGGGCAAAGAATTGCGCGCGCAAGCGGGCAAAACGCTGCTCCAGACACAGGGTACCGACAAACAGATCATCCCCCAGCAACTCGGCAACCGCCTGGCCAACCAGCTCCAGACCACGCCCATCGCGTGCCGATACCCAGACCCGTTCCGGCTTGCCATCGGCATTGCGCTGGATCTGTGGCTCGACATCTTCGAGCAAGTCGAGTTTGTTGTACACCTCGAGGATCGGCAACCCCTCGGCACCAATCTCGCCCAACACCGCCAGCACCTGCTCGATCTGCTCCATGCGCTCTGGCTCATGGGCGTCGATCACATGCAGCAACAGGTCGGAGTTGCTCGACTCTTCGAGCGTAGCCCGAAATGCCTCGACCAGCTTGTGCGGCAGGTGACGAATGAAGCCTACGGTGTCGGCCAGCACAATCGGCCCCAGGTCGTTGAGCTCGAGCCGGCGCAGGGTCGGGTCGAGTGTGGCGAACAGCTGGTCCGCGGCATACACCTCGGACTCGGTCAGGGCGTTGAACAGCGTGGACTTGCCGGCATTGGTATAACCCACCAGCGACACCGATGGGATATCCGCGCGCTTGCGCCCGCGCCGCGCCTGCTCGCGCTGACTGCGCACTTTCTCCAGGCGTGACTTGATCTGGCGTATACGCACCCGCAACAGGCGGCGGTCGGTTTCCAGCTGGGTTTCACCCGGACCGCGCAGGCCGATACCACCTTTTTGTCGCTCAAGGTGAGTCCAGCCGCGCACCAGCCGCGTGCTCATATGCTCCAGCTGGGCCAGTTCGACCTGCAGCTTGCCTTCATGGGTACGCGCCCGTTGGGCGAAGATATCGAGGATCAGCCCGGTTCGGTCCAGCACACGACACTCGAACACACGTTCGAGGTTGCGCTCCTGACTGGGCGTGAGGGTGTGATTGAAAATCACCAGATCTACCTGTTCGGCATGGACCAGGTCGTGTAACTCTTCGACCTTGCCACTGCCAATCAGGTATTTGGCGGAAGGCTGATGCCTTGTCACCGTGACCAGCGAGACGATGTCGGCCCCGGCCGACAATGCCAACTCCTGAAACTCCTGCGGGTCTTCTCGCGCCTCAGGGTTCTGACCTTCCAAGTGAACGAGCAATGCCCGCTCACCACCGCCGTGGCGCTCAAAGAACAATGCAGGCTCCTATCAGGCGTTGCCTGGCTCGCTGTCGCCGTGCTCGCTGTCGGACGGGCTTGGCAGGCGGACCGGACGGG
Source organism: Pseudomonas putida (assembly GCA_041879295.1). NCBI lineage: Bacteria > Pseudomonadati > Pseudomonadota > Gammaproteobacteria > Pseudomonadales > Pseudomonadaceae > Pseudomonas > Pseudomonas putida. Next base: position 5,202,987 of record CP047152.1, read on the forward strand.
CCGGAACTACGGTCGAGATGGCGTGCTTGTAGACCATCTGGCTGACGGTGTTCTTCAGCAATACCACGAACTGGTCGAACGATTCGATCGAGCCCTGCAGTTTGATACCGTTGACCAGGTAAATGGATACCGGGACCTTTTCTTTTCTCAAGGTGTTCAAGTAAGGGTCTTGTAGCGAATGCCCTTTTGACATATGCCGCACTCCTGTAAGGATAAATAATAGAAATTCAATAAAATCGATAAATTAGGCCGCCCCTTCGCAAGAATAGACGGCAATCAGCAGGGACTCAGCTCAATATGGAGATGGCCCCAAGGTATTTCAAGGTGCGGGACAGATTGTCGCAGGCCAGGCTGTCAAGCCAGTGCACTTCAGGCCAGCCACGCAACCAGGTGAACTGCCGCTTGGCCAACTGCCGGGTAGCAATGATACCGCGTTCACGCATCTCATTCTCAGTCAGCTTGCCATCCAGGTAATCCCAGACTTGCCGATAACCCACTGCCCGTATAGACGGCAGCCCGGCGTGCAAGTCACTTCTGGCTCGCAGCGATCGGACCTCGTCAACGAAGCCCTGTTCCAGCATCTGCGAAAATCGTAACGCAATTCGCTGATGCAAAATGTGACGATCTGTAGGAGCAATCGCCAAACTGGCGACAGTATAGGGCAATTGTCCGCCAGCGCCTGCGTCTGCGCCGCGACTTTCCGCGAATTGACGCCGGCGATGAACTGTCATGCTCTCACCGCTCACCCGGTACACCTCCAACGCCCGGATCAGCCGCTGCGGGTCATTGGGGTGAATACGTGCCGCTGACTCTGGGTCAACCTCGGCCAACTGGCGGTGCAGCTCGGCCAGGCCCAGGGCTTCAGCCTGTGCCTCCAGCTCGGCGCGCACCGCCGCATCGGCCGCTGGCATGTCGGCCAAGCCATCGATCAACGCCTTGTAATAGAGCATGGTGCCACCGACCAGCAGCGGGATCTTGCCGCGCGCGGTGATCTCGGCCATGGCCTCCAGGGCGTCGGTACGGAACTGCGCGGCCGAATAGCTCTCGGCCGGGTCGCGAATGTCGATCAGCCGGTGCGGGTGGGCGGCGAGGATTTCTTTCGACGGTTTGGCCGAACCGATATCCATGCCACGGTAGACAAGTGCCGAATCGACGCTGATCAGTTCACACGGCAGCACTGTGGTCAGTTCGATGGCAAGGTCGGTCTTGCCGGCCGCCGTCGGGCCCATCAGGAATATTGCAGGGGGCTTGCCGCTCATTTCATCGACCGCGCAGGAAAAGTTTGTCCAGATCGTCCAGGCCCATCTGGGTCCAGGTAGGACGGCCATGGTTGCACTGGCCGCTGCGCTCGGTGTTTTCCATATCGCGCAGCAGGGCGTTCATCTCGGGAATTGCCAGGCGCCGGTTGGCGCGCACGGCACCGTGGCAGGCCATGGTACCGAGCAGTTCGTTGAGGTGCGCCTGAATGCGATCACTGGTGCCGTACTCCATAAGGTCGGCAAGCACGTCCTGCACCAGGCGATTGGCTTCGGCTTGCTTGAGCAAGGCCGGGATCTGGCGAATCGCCAAGGTCTCGGGGCCCAGGCGCTGCAATTCGAAGCCCAGGCGCTGGAACCACTGGGCATGCTCTTCGGCACAGTCGGCTTCACGCTGGCTAAGGGCAAGGGTTTCCGGCACCAGTAACGGCTGGCCGCTCAGACCCTCGCTGGCCATGGCTACCTTGAGGCGCTCGTACATTATCCGCTCGTGGGCGGCGTGCATGTCCACCAGCACCAGGCCAACAGCATTTTCGGCCAGGATGTAGATGCCCTTGAGCTGCGCCAGTGCGTAGCCTAGCGGGGGAATGTCGCCCTGGCTTTCGGGCAGGGCCGTCGCAGGCGCTGCACCGGTTTCCAGTGGCTTGTAGAACTCGCGATACACCGCCTGTGCCTCTGCGGCCGGCAGCGGCTGCGAGGGACGTGGGGTGTATTGATACTGGTAACCGGCGCCACTGCCGCCATTGGAAAACGACTGCTGTGGGGCTCGAGGCTGTTCAAGCACCGGCGAGGCCAGGCGCATTTCACCCTGGGGCCCGAACTCACCGGCCTGCTGGCCAGTGGGGCGAACCAGCTCAGGCACCGCCGCAGGTGCGGCCAGCTGGTCTTCCGGGCGCACGTCGGCCAAGGCACGGTGCAAGGTGCCATACAGGAAGTCGTGCACCGAGCGCCCTTCACGGAATCGCACTTCATGCTTGGTAGGATGCACGTTCACATCGACGCCGTTGGGCTCCAGCTCCAGGAACAGCACGAACGTGGGGTGGCGGCCGTTGAACAGCACGTCCCGGTAAGCCTGACGCACAGCATGGGCGACCAGTTTGTCGCGCACTGCCCGGCCATTGACGAAGAAGTACTGCAGGTCAGCCTGGCTGCGCGAGAACGTCGGCAAACCGACCCAGCCCCAAAGGCGCAGGCCGTTGCGCTCCACGTCGATCGGCAGCGCCTGCTCCATGAAGCCAGGGCCACAGATGGCACCCACCCTCCGCGCACGGGCGACTTCGTCGTGGGCCTCGTGCAGGCTAAGGATGCTCTTGCCGTTGTGGCGCAGGTGGAAGGCGACATCGAAACGGGCCAGCGCCAGCCGGCGGATCACTTCCTGCAAGTGATCGAATTCGGTTTTCTCGGCCTTGAGGAACTTGCGTCGGGCCGGGGTATTGAAGAACAAATCGCGCACTTCCACCGAAGTACCGACCGGGTGCGCCGCCGGCTGCACCCGCGGCGTCATGTCGCGACCTTCGGTTTCTACTTGCCAGGCCTCGCTGGCACTGGCGGTACGCGAGGTCAGGGTCAGGCGCGCCACCGAACTGATCGAGGCCAAAGCCTCGCCACGGAAACCCAGGCTCAATACCCCTTCAAGGTCTTCCAGCTCGCGGATCTTGCTGGTGGCGTGGCGGGCCAGGGCCAGCGGCAGGTCGTCGGCAGAAATGCCGCTGCCATCGTCCCGCACCTTCAGCAGTTTGACGCCGCCCTGCTCTACTTCCACATCGATGCGCCGGGCACCGGAGTCCAGGCTGTTTTCCAGCAGCTCCTTGGCTACAGATGCCGGGCGCTCCACAACCTCGCCGGCAGCAATCTGGTTGGCCAGCCGCGGGCTGAGCAGCTGAATTCGCGAACCGCCACTCATTATTGCGCGGCCAAGGTTGTGGCGGGCACGTCGAGGCGCTGACCAACCTTCAGCTCATCGGTCTTCAGCTTGTTGGTGCTGCGCAGGCTGGCCACACTGACCTGGTAACGCACGGCGAGCATCGCCAGGGTTTCGCCAGGGCGCACGGTGTGTTCACGCGGACCGGCGGCAATCTTGCCGGTGTCACGCAGCCAGGCGATATAGGTGCCAGGTGGCGGGTTCTGCTGGAAGTACTGGTGCACCCCGGTGCGGATCGACCTGGCCAGAGCCTGCTGGTGGCTGGATGAGGCCAGCTTGGCGGCTTCGTTGTTGTTCGAGATGAACCCGGTTTCAACGAGGATCGACGGGATGTCTGGCGACTTAAGCACCATGAAACCGGCCTGTTCAACGCGCTGCTTGTGCAACGAGGTGACGCGCCCCATGTTGCCCAATACCTTTTGCCCCACGTTGAGGCTGGAACTGAGCGTAGCTGTCATCGACAGATCAAGCAGCACACCAGCGAGCATGCGGTCCTTGTCGTCGAGGCTGACATTACCCGCACCACCGATCAAGTCGGAGCGGTTTTCCGTGTCGGCCAGCCAGCGCGCAGTCTCGGAGGTGGCGCCACGATCGGACAGGGCGAACACCGAGGCGCCAAAGGCTGCGCGCGACGGGGCCGCATCGGCGTGAATCGAAATGAACAGGTCGGCGCCTTTCTTGCGGGCGATTTCCGTACGCTTGCGCAGCGGGATGAAGTAATCGCCGGTGCGGGTCAGCTCAGCACGGAAACCTTTTTCGCTGTTGATCTGACGCTGCAGTTCTTTGGCGATTTGCAACACGATGTCTTTCTCGTGTTGGCCACGCGAGCCGGAAGCGCCAGGGTCTTCGCCGCCATGCCCGGCATCGATAGCAACCACGATGTCACGCTTGCCACTGGGTACCGGGGGCAGCTTGATCGCCGGCTGGGCCGGCGTCACTGGCACCGCCGGCGTGGTCGCAGGCGTTTGCACAGGTGCCCGTGCAGGCGGTGGCGCGCTGGCCGCGATAGCGTCAGCTTCCTGGTCATACAGATCGACCACCAAGCGGTTGCCGTACTGTGCATTGGGCGCCAAGGTGAAGCTTTTCGGGGTTACCGACTTTTTCAGGTCGATCACAACCCGAAGGTCGGTTGGCGTACGCTGGGCCGAACGCACATTGCTTATCGGCGTGTTGGAGGTAGCCACATTCAGTGGCGCGGCCAGTGTTGCGCCATTGATGTCGATGACCAGACGATCGGGTGCGCTCAGGGTGAAGACACTGTGCTGCACGGGGCCAGACAGGTCGAAAACCAGCCGCGTGTTGTCCGGTGCGCGCCACAGGCGCATGCTCTTGACTTGAGTGACGGCCAGAGCGTCAACGGTCACCGTTGTCAGCAGCAGCCCAACGATGGCGACCAGTGCGCGTATGCGCATACCTACCCCACTTACTGTTTATAGTGTTCGGCCAGTGCCACGCACCAGGCCTCGCCGCGAGCCCCCTGCGGCGAAAGGTTCAGCGAGCGTCCACTCGCTTGGGGGCTTATGGTAATGGTCAGGTCAGGCTTTGGCAAAACGCCCGCACCCTTTTGTGGCCATTCGAACAGGCACAGCGGGTCGCCTTCGAAATAGTCACGAATGCCCATGAACTCAAGCTCCTCCGGGTCGACCAGGCGATACAGGTCGAAGTGAAAGGCTCGGACCTCGCCGATTTCATAGGGTTCGACCACGGTGAATGTCGGGCTTTTCACAGCACCAGTATGGCCCAGACCGCGGATCAGGCCACGCGACAGGGTAGTTTTACCCGCACCCAGGTCGCCTTCAAGGAAAATCACGCCGCGACCACCGGTCACCTCGGCCAGTGCTGCACCGAATTTGACCGTGGCCTCTTCATCGGCCAGAAACAGATTTAAGCCAGACACGCAGAATGCTCCTCCAACAACTCACGAATGACCGGCGCCAGATCACTGGCCGCCAGGCCTCTACCTTTTATCCCAAGGCGCTCGCCGGCACAGGCGTGCAACCACACCCCCAGACAACCCGCGCCCCAGGCATCCAGGCCTTGGGCCACCAGTGCCGCCAACACGCCAGTCAGCACATCGCCCAGACCGGCGCCGGCCATCGCCGGGTGCCCGCGCTCGCACACAGCCAGTTGGCCGCTTGGGGCTGCCACCAGTGTGCCGGCACCTTTGAGTACACAGACGCTGTTATAACGGCGCGCCAGCTTGCGCGCGGCGCCAGGGCGGTCGGCCTGCACCGCCTCGGTGGAAATACCCAGCAGCCGCGCCGCCTCCCCCGGGTGCGGGGTAAGGATGCTGCCACTGGGCAGGGCCAGCGGGGTGCGCGCCAGCAAATTCAAGGCATCGGCATCCCACACTTGCGGCCGCTGGGCGTTGGCCACCGCCGACAACAGGCTGCAGCCCCACGCCGCCTGCCCCAGGCCGGGCCCGACCACCAGTACCGAGGCGCGCTCCAGCACGCCCATCAGCTGGTTGGCCGAACGGACACCCAGGCACATGACTTCGGGCAGGCGCGCCAGGCTGGCCGACACGTGCTCGGGCCGGGTTGCCACGCTGACCAGCCCGGCGCCGCAACGCAGGGCGGCTTCGGCGCTGAGCAATACAGCGCCACCGGTACCAAGGTCGCCACCGACCACCAGTACATGGCCAAAGTCGCCTTTGTGGGCATGCGCATGCCGTGCCGGCAGGCGGGCAACCGTCACGCTGCTGAGCAATTGAGGGGCATTACTGGGGTGTTTGGTCTGTGGCATGGGGTCAAAGGCTCCAATGTCTGGCAGAATTATACGCACCTGAGCCCGTATTGCCTTGCCCATCCATGTCCGCCTCCACACCTGACCTCGCCCAATTGGCCCAATCGATCAAGATGTGGGGCCAGGAACTCGGTTTTGCCCATGTTGGCATCGCCGGGGTTGACCTTGGCGAACACGAACACCACCTGCAGCGTTGGCTCGACGCCGGCTATCAGGGTGAGATGGAATACCTGGGCGCCCACGGCAGCAAAAGGTCACACCCCGACCAACTGATCCCCGGCACCGTACGCGTGGTCTCGCTACGTATGGACTACCTGCCCGGCGACACGCAGATGGCGCAGCGTCTGGCCCAGCCGGAAAAGGCCTACGTGTCGCGCTACGCGCTTGGCCGGGACTACCACAAGCTGGTGCGTAAGCGCGTGCAGTTCCTCGCCGACCGCATCCAGGAAGCTGTCGGCCCGTTCGGCTACCGCGCGTTTGTAGACAGCGCCCCGGTACTGGAAAAAGCCCTGGCCGAACAGGCCGGGCTGGGCTGGATCGGCAAGAACACGCTGTTGCTCAACCGCAAGGCGGGTAGCTATTTCTTTCTTGCCGAACTGTTCGTCGACCTGCCGCTACCGGTGGACGAAGCCACCACCAGCGAACACTGCGGGCGTTGCCAGGCCTGTCTGGACATCTGCCCGACACAGGCGTTTGTCGGGCCTTACGTGCTGGATGCGCGACGCTGCATCTCGTACCTGACCATCGAGCTGAGGGGCGCGATCCCTGTCGAGTTACGCGCAAAGATGGGCAACCGGGTGTTCGGTTGCGACGACTGTCAGATCGTCTGCCCGTGGAACCGCTTTGCCAAGCACAGCCAGGAGCAGGATTTCCAGCCACGGCATGGGCTGGAAAATACGGACCTGGCGGCGATGTTCCTGTGGGACGAACGCACCTTCCTGCGCAAGACCGAGGGCGGGCCTTTGCGGCGGGCGGGGTACGAGCGTTTTTTGCGCAACCTGGCGGTAGGGTTGGGCAATGCGCCGTCGACGATTCCGGTGATCGAGGCGCTGAAGGCCAGGCGTGACGATGAATCGGAATTGGTGCGCGAGCATGTGGAGTGGGCGCTGGCCCGACACGGAGCTCAATAGCGACCAGCCTCAGAGCATGCGCCATCCTTGTGGGAGCGGGCGCGCCCGCGAAGCAGGCAACACAGGTAATGGCACCGGCTTCGCCGGTGTTCGCGGGCACGCCCGCTCCCACAAGGGCCATGTTGCGCTTGTAAATTGCGTCACTGCTGGTCGTTGTAGTGGAACTTGGGCATTTCCCAGTGGAAGCGGATTGCCAACAGGCGCACCAGGAAGCCGCCAAACAGTGTGAGCAACATCGCCTGTTCTGCCGGCACCTTGAAATACACGCAACCCAGATAAAACCAGGCTGCCGCAAACGACACGCTGGCATACAGCTCTCGGCGGAACACCAGCGGGATGTCGTTGCAGAAGATATCCCGCAGGATCCCGCCAAACACACCGGTGATCACCCCGCTGATCGACGCCACCAGCATGCCCTGCCCCATCTCCAGCGCCGTCATGCAGCCAATCAGGGTAAATGCCACCAGCCCCAGGGCATCGAGTACCAGGAACAGCGAGCGAAGGCGGCGCATCATTGGCGCAATGAAAATGGTCAGCAGCGCCGCAAGGCTGGTCAGCACCAGGTACTCAGGGTGCTTCACCCAGGTCAGCGGGTAGTGCCCGAGCAGCACATCACGCACCGAGCCGCCCCCAAGCGCAGTAACGCAGGCGATCAGCACCACGCCAAACCAGTCCATGCCGCGACGCCCGGCAGACAGCGCGCCAGTCATGGCTTCGGCGGTAATGGCGATAAGGTAGAGCATCAGCAACATGGTGCGGGTCCGTGCAGGAAAGGCGCGCAGTCTAACCAGTTGCCCAAGGCACCAAAAGGGGGCGCAGATACAATATCTGCGCCGTTTTGAATCACAACTTGATGAAGTGCTCGCGATAGTGACGCAATTCGGCGATCGATTCGCGGATATCGTCAAGCGCCAGGTGGGTATTGCCCTTCTTGAAGCTGTCACGCACGTTCGGCGCCCAGCGCGCGGCCAGTTCCTTCAGCGTAGAGACATCCAGGTTGCGGTAGTGGAAGTAGTTTTCCAGATTGCGCATGTGACGGTAGAGGAATCGACGATCCTGGCAAATGCTGTTGCCGCAGATCGGCGACTTGCCTTTAGGCACCCACTGCTCAAGGAAGGCGATGGTCTGTGCCTCGGCTTCGGCCATGCTGATCTTGCTCTCGCGCACGCGCTGGGTCAGCCCCGAAGCACCATGGGTACGGGTATTCCACTCGTCCATGCGCGCCAGCACTTCGTCACTGTGGTGGATGGCGATCACCGGCCCTTCGGCCAAGGTGTTCAGCTCGCTGTCAGTGACGATGGTGGCCATTTCGATGATGACATCGCTGTCCGGATCCAGGCCGGTCATTTCCAGGTCGATCCAGATCAGGTTCTGTGGGTTTTGCATGCAGGGGCTCCTCATATAGGCGATCATATTAGCCTAGTGGCCAAGGCACGCCCATTCACGGCATAAAGCTGGGCGGAATAGTCCAGCGGCTGGCGTGCTAAACTGCGTGCCGTTTTCAATGCCCACGCCGGGCCTCTCTTACGGTACCTTCATGGCCAAACGCCAGCTCAATCGCCGCCAAAACTGGCGGATCGAAAAAATCCAGGGTGAGCGCGCCGCTCGCGCGGCCAAACGCGAGCAGCATGCACTGCAGGAACTGGAGGGTGGCGACCTGGGGCCGGAGCAACTTGGCCTGGTGATCGCACACTTCGGCGTACAGGTAGAAGTGGAAGCCCAGGACGGCGACACCGCGGGCCAGGTGTTCCGCTGTCACTTGCGTGCCAACCTGCCAGCACTGGTCACCGGCGACCGCGTGGTATGGCGTGCGGGCAACCAGGGCATTGGCGTGATCGTGGCACAGATGCCACGCAGCACCGAATTGTGCCGGCCGAACAACCATGGCCAGCTCAAGCCCGTGGCTGCCAACGTCGACCTGATCGTGATCGTGTTCGCCCCGGCGCCGGAACCACACCCGAACCTGATCGACCGCTATCTGGTAGCGGCCGAGCACGCCGGCCTGCGTCCGCTGCTGCTGCTGAACAAGGCCGACCTGATCAACGACGAGAACGGCCCCGGCCTGCATGCGCTGCTGGAGGTCTACCGCGAGCTGGGTTACCCGCTGCTGGAAGTATCGGCACATCAGGGCGACGGCATGCAGCGCCTGCAGCAGCTCCTTGACGGCCACATCAGTGTGTTCGTCGGCCAGTCAGGGGTAGGCAAGTCGTCGCTGGTCAACAGCCTGCTGCCGGACGCCGGCACCCGTGTCGGAGACCTGTCGGAATGGTCTGGCCAGGGTACTCACACCACCACCACGGCGCGGCTGTACCACTTCCCCAACGGCGGCGACCTGATCGACTCGCCGGGCATTCGCGAGTTCGGCCTTGGCCATGTCAGCCGCGACGACGTGGAAGATGGCTTCATCGAGTTTCGCGACTTGTTCGGCACCTGCCGCTTCCGCGACTGCAAGCATGACCGCGAACCGGGCTGCGCGCTGCTCAAGGCACTGGAAGAGGGGCGCATCAAGCCGCAGCGCATGAACAGCTATCGCTCGATCATCGCCAGCCTGACTTGAAACAGCTACGCTCGCCGTGGCATTTGCGCTGCCGGTGAGATCGAGCGCCGCCCGCGCGGCGCATCGCGAGCTGCGCTCGCTCCTACGTTTGTTTCGGGCCAGTAACGCCAGTGCAGGCGCGCGCGACCGCCTGCTCGTACCACGCGATATCGAGACATGCGCCCAGGCATTCGCGCACAAATCCCACAGGAATGATTGGCCCGAAACAAACGTAGGAGCGAGCGCAGCTCGCGATGCGCCGCGCGGGCGGCGCTCGATCTCACCGGCGCTTCAACCTTTCCGCCAACCCCCTGTCAGCCCTGATGCCGCCAGGACCTACTGCTCCTTGGCGTCATCCATCTTAAGCGTACCCTCTTCGAAGATGTTCAGCTTCTGGCGCAGTTCACGCGGCTGCATCGGCGCCTGTTCGCTCTGCGCAGCCGGTGCCGAAGCCCCTGGCGCCGCGTCACCGGCTGGCGGTGCAGCGGGCTCGGCGGCCGGAGCTTGTGGCGTACCCTGCTCACCCTCGATATTGCGCTGGGCTTTCTTGGTCAGCACGATGATGTCGATGCGCCGATTGACCGGGTTGAACGGGTCCTTGCGGTCGAACAGCGATGACGAGGCGTAACCCACCACCCGCGCCACCTGGCTGTCTGGGTAACCACCCGCCACCAGAGCACGACGTGCGGCGTTGGCGCGGTTGGCCGACAGCTCCCAGTTACCGTACTCACCGGTGCCAGCATACGGCTTGGCATCGGTGTGGCCGCTGATGCTGATCTTGTTAGGCACCGCCTTGATGGTATCGGCCATGGCCAGCAGGATATCTTCGAAGTATGGCTGCAGGCGCGCGCTACCAATATCGAACATCGGCCGGTTCTCGGCATCCATGATCTGGATGCGCAGGCCGTCCTGGGTGATCTCGAACAGGATCTGGTCCTTGAACTTCTGCAACTGTGGATTCTCTTCCACCTTGTTCTGCAGTTCCTGCAGCAACAGCTCCAGACGCTCACGCTCCACCTGCTCGGCCATGGTCTCGACCTGGTCCTTGCTTAGCTGTGTGGTGGACTCCTGCGTCGGTTCGGCCTTCACTTCCGGGTTGATGGTCTTCTCCGGCGCCAGCTCAGGCGAACCGCCCAGGTCGATGACGTAGGGCGTGCCGCTTTCCGAGAAACCGATCGGGTCCTTGAAGTAGCCGGCAATGGCGATCTTCTGCTCTGGCGTGGCCGTGGACAACAGCCACAGCACCAGGAAGAACGCCATCATCGCCGTGGCGAAGTCGGCAAAGGCGATTTTCCAGGCGCCACCATGGTGGCCGCCGCCAAAGCGCTTTACGCGCTTGACGATGATGGGCTGATTGTTCTCCATGACTCAGCGACCGCGAACCGCTTGTTCCAGTTCGGCGAAGCTTGGGCGATGCTTGGGATACAGCACCTTGCGCCCGAACTCGACTGCAAGCGAAGGTGGCATGCCCGAGGCGGAGGCGACCAGCGAGGCCTTGATTGATTCGTAGAGGTTCAGCTCTTCCTTGGCATCGTGTTCCAGGCACTTGGCCAAAGGACCGAAGAAACCGTAAGCCGCCAGAATACCGAAGAAGGTACCCACCAGCGCCGCACCTACGTGCATGCCGATGGCGGCCTGGTCGCCATCGCCCAGCGAGGCCATGGTCACCACGATACCCAGTACCGCCGCAACGATACCGAAGCCGGGCATACCGTCGGCAATGCCGGTCACCGCATGGGACGGGTGCTCCAGCTCTTCTTTCATGCTCAGCAGTTCCATGTCGAACAGGCCCTCGAGCTCGTGCGGGGCCATGTTGCCGGTGGACATGATGCGCAGGTAGTCACAGACGAACGCAGTCATGCGCTCATCGGCCAGTACCGTCGGGTACTTGGCGAAGATCGGGCTGGCAGCGGCGTCCTCGATGTCGGCCTCGATGGCCATCATGCCTTCGCGACGGCTCTTGTTGAGGATTTCGTAAACAAGGCCCAACACCTCCAGGTAGAAGGCATGGCTGAAGCGCGAGCCGAACATCTTCATCGACTTCTTGATGACATGCATGGTCATGTGGCCAGGGTTGGCCTGCAGGAATGCACCAAAGGCCGCACCGCCGATGATCAGTACTTCGAACGGCTGGATAAGGGCTGCGATCTTGCCGTGGGAGAGTACGTAGCCGCCGAGCACGCTCGCGAATACGACGATGATGCCGATAATTTTAGCCATAGGTTCAAAGCACTTGCTGTCGTGGTCAGGGGAAGAGACGGGAGCTTTAAAACTCTTCTTCTACTTATCGGCAGAACTGCGCCAGACTATAGCCACTCAATGCGAAAAGCCAGTTCGGACTGATGTCAAAATGCCAATTGAAACCAAGGTGCCCACTCAGGCCCCGCGTACGCTAGAGGCCTGGGTAAAGCTGCTCGAGAGTGTTCGCATCCCCGTGCCGAAGCACAGCTACGACCGGGTCATGGCTGCCATCCACGATAGCCGCCGCTCGCTGCGCGATATCGCCGAACTGATGCAAGATAGCCCGGCGCTGGTGCTGTCAGTGATGCGCGAAGCCAATCACCCCACCAATGCCAGCCTCGCCGAGCCCGCCGAGAGCCTGGAAGTCGCCCTCAACCGCCTGGGCCTGGAGCGCAGCGAGCAGCTTCTCAAACGCTTGCCGACACTGCCCGTGGAGGAGATTCCGCCGGTACTGTGCCAGTTCCAGATGATCAGCCAGCATGCGGCACAGCAGGCCAGCGGCCTGTTCGCCAGCCGCCTGGCACGGCTGTGGCAAGAGATTCACTGGGGCAGCCTGCTGTTCCTGTCGCCACTCTGGCCACTGGCACTGGCCTACCCCAAGCTGCTCGACGCCTGGGAACTGCGGGTTATCCACAAAGGTGAAGACGCCGCCCACGTCGAGGAAGAACTGTTTGGCGTGCGCATCATGGCGCTGTGCCAGACCATAGCCGAGTATTGGCGCCTGCCCCAGTGGGTCACCCAGGGTTATCGCCTGCTGCTGGAAGAGCGCGAGCAACTGGCCAAGGTGCTGAACATTGCCCGCGACGAAGACCTGCTCAGCCAACAGCACCGCCTGGACGCCGAGCCCGGCTTGCGACGCTGGTTCAACCAGCCGGCCAATACCGTGCTGCTGGCCAACAACCTGGCCCTGGCGGCACAGGTCGGCTGGGATAACCCGCACCTGCTGCGCTGGCAACTGCTGACCGCGCTGTACCTGCAAACCTCGCTGGAAGACGTGCAGCAGCAAGTGCACCAGCAGGCGGCCGCCAGTGCCCGCCGCCATGCCCGACATGCCCTGTTCCACCCGGCCGAGGCTTTGATCTGGCCATGGCACCAACGCCGGCCTCACCCGGATATGCTGGCCCCACCCCCGCCCAGCAACGACGATCTGGCACGCTGGCGCACGCTGTGCCAGCACCTGCTGGCCCAACCCAGCCCGTTCACCAACGCCGTGCACCTGGCCACCCAGGCACAAGAGGCCCTGCTGGCCTGCGGCATGCAACGCATCATGCTGCTTAGCCTGGACAAGGCCAGTGACTGCCTGCGCGTGCAGCAAATTGCCGGCCTGCCCAAGGAGGCCGGGGCTTTGGCCCTGCAGGTATCGCAGAACAAGCTGCTGCAAAAGCTGCTGAGTCAGGCCGGACAACTGCGCATCACACCGGAAAACCACAGCCAGTTCTCGGCGCTGCTGCCCGCCCCGCTGCGCGCTTTGTTTCGCAGCGAGCATGTTCTACTTCGCTCGCTGGCTGCAAACGACCAGGTGCTGATGCTGCTGGTGGCCGACCAGGGCTGCCGGCCGATGGCCGATATCAGCGTGCAAGCCTTCGGCAAGACCGCGCAATGCATCGAGCGGGCCTTGTCGGTGTTTACCAACCGCAAGGGTTGAGCCTTGCGCTACAATCGCCTCTCTTTCCACACTGGAGACCGTGGATGACCGACTTTTCCGGCCTGCCCCTGGTGATCGAAGCTGCAGACCTGCTGCCACGCCTGGATTCGCCGCAACTGATCCTGGTCGACCTGAGCAGCGCCAACCGCTATGTCAGCGGGCATATTCCCGGCGCGCACTTTGTCGAAGGCAAGCGCACCCAGCTCGGCCAGCCCCCGGCGCCCGGCCTGCTACCGGCCCTGGGCGAGCTGGAGAAACTGTTCAGCGAACTCGGCCACCGCGCCGATGCCGTGTATGTGGTGTACGACGATGAAGGCGGTGGCTGGGCCGGGCGCTTCATCTGGCTGCTCGATGTCATCGGCCACAAGCGCTACCACTACCTCAATGGCGGTATCCAGGCCTGGCCGGCAGACAAGCTGTCCACCGACGTGCCTGCCAGTGGCAACGCCCCGGTCCGTCTGCACATCGACAGCGCACCCACCGCCACCCGCGAGTACCTGCAAAGCCGTCTGGGCGCCGATGACCTGGTCATCTGGGATGCGCGCGGCCCGCAGGAATTCAGCGGCGAAAAAGTGCTGGCAGCCAAAGGCGGCCACATCCCCGGCGCGATCAACTTCGAGTGGACCGCCGGCATGGATTTCAACGACCACCTGCGCATCCGTCAGGACATCGCTGAAGTCCTGGAGAAGCTGGGCATCACCCCCGACAAGGAAGTGATCACCCACTGCCAGACCCACCGCCGCTCCGGTTTCACTTACCTGGTGGCCAAGTCCCTCGGCTACCCACGCGTCAAGGCCTACGCCGGCTCGTGGGGCGAATGGGGCAACCACCCGGACACGCCTGTAGAAGTCTAAGGAACCCCCATGAAATCCCGTCTGTTCATCATCAGCCAGTACCTGCTGCCGCACCACCTGCTGTCGCGGCTGGCCGGCTGCATCGCCGAGTGCCGCGTGCGCTGGTTCAAGAACGCCTTCACCGCATGGTTCGCCAAGCGCTACCAGGTGAACATGAGCGAGGCTCTGGTCGAAGACCTGAGCGCTTACGAGCACTTCAATGCGTTCTTCACCCGCGCCCTGAAGCCAGGCGCCCGCCCACTGGACGAAACCCCAGGCGCCATCCTGTGCCCGGCCGACGGCGCGGTCAGCCAGCTCGGCCCGATCGAGCACGGCCGTATCTTCCAGGCCAAAGGCCACGGATTCAGTGCGCAAGAGCTGCTGGGCGGTGATCCGGCCATGGCCGCACCGTTCATGGGCGGCGAGTTTGCCACCATCTACCTGTCGCCCAAGGACTACCACCGCGTGCACATGCCGCTGGCCGGCACCCTGCGCGAAATGGTCTACGTGCCGGGCCGTCTGTTCTCGGTCAACCAGACCACCGCAGAAAATGTCCCCGAGCTGTTCGCCCGCAACGAGCGCGTGGTCTGCCTGTTCGATACAGAGCGTGGACCAATGGCCGTGGTACTGGTCGGCGCTATGATCGTCGCCTCGATCGAAACGGTATGGGCTGGGCTGGTCACGCCGCCCAAGCGTGAGCTGAAGACCTTCCGTTACGACGAAGCCAGCCGCGCCCCGATCCACCTGGAGAAAGGTGCCGAACTGGGCCGCTTCAAGCTGGGTTCGACCGCCATCGTGCTGTTCGGGCCGGAGCAGGTGAAATGGGCTGAGAGCCTGGGTGCTGGCTCCGCAGTGCGCATGGGGCAACAGTTGGCGGCGCCTTTGCAGGCTTGATTACGGTTTTTGCATTGGGGTGCATGTCGGGGTTTATTTTGCGCCTGTAAGATCGAGCGCCGCCCGCGCGGCGCATCGCGAGCTACGCTCGCTCCTACGTTTGTTTCGGGCCAATCAGTCCTGAGAGATTTGCGCGCGAACGTTATGGCGCACGACGCGATATCGTGTTGCGCGAACCAGGCGGTCGCGCGCGCCTGTCACAGGCGTCACTGGCCCGAAACAAACGTGGGAGCGAGCGTAGCTCGCGATGCGCCGCGCGGGCGGCGCTCGATTTCACAGGCACAGAAGATTCGACGACAACCTAGCCACGGGCGTCGCGGTCACGCAGGCCCAGCAGATACAGCACCCCATCCAGCCCCAAGGTGGAAATCGCCTGCTTGGCCGACTGGCGCACCAGCGGCTTGGCACGGAACGCCACGCCCAGCCCGGCCAGCGACAGCATCGGCAGGTCATTGGCGCCATCACCTACGGCGATGGTCTGCTCCAGTTGCAAGCCTTCTTCACTGGCCAGCTTCTTCAACAATTCAGCCTTGCGCTGGGCATCGACAATCGGCTCAACAGCCACGCCGGTCACCTTGCCATCGACCACTTCAAGCTCATTGGCGAACACATAGTCGATACCCAGGCGCGCCTGCACCTGACGGGCAAAGTAGGTAAAGCCACCGGACAGAATCGCGGTCTTGTATCCCAGGCGCTTGAGCTCAGCAAACAGGTTCTCGGCACCCTCGGTCAGGCGTAGCGATGCCCCGATCTCGTCCAGCACCCCCACGTCCAGGCCCTTGAGCAAAGCCATGCGCTCTTTGAAGCTGGCGCGGAAGTCCAGCTCACCGCGCATGGCGCGCTCGGTGATCGCCGCGACCTGCTCCCCTACCCCCGCCGCCTTGGCCAGCTCGTCGATGACTTCGGCCTCGATCAGCGTGGAGTCCATGTCGAACACCGCCAGCCGGCGGTTGCGGCGGAACAGATCGTCCTTCTGGAAGGCGATGTCGACGCTCAGTTCTTCAGCCAGGGCAAAGAAGTCCGCACGCAGGGCCTGGGCATCGCTCGGCACGCCGCGCACGGAGATCTCGACGGCTGCCTTGCCCTTGTCGAATTCGGCATCCAGTGCCACCCGGGCCGAGAGGCGCTCCATGCGCTCGATGGTCAGGCCGTACTGGCTGATCACCGCACTCACCCGCTGCAGCTGCTCGGGAGTGATCTTGCGGCTGAGCAGGGTAACGATGTGGCGCGCTTCGCCATGCCCATCGGCCCAGTGCTGGTAGTCCGCCTCGGAAATCGGCGTGTAACGGGCCTGCAGGTTCAGTTCGTGGGCTTTTGCCTGCACGCCTTGCAGCAGTGCGGTAGCCACTTCGTTGTCCGGGATGTCGACCAGGATGCCAAACGACAAGGTGCCGTGCATGACCGCCAGGCCGATGTCGAGGATACTCACACCGCCCTGCAGCAGGACGCCGGTGATAGCCGCAGTGAGACCGGGACGGTCCTCACCGGTGATGTTGATCAGGACGATTTCGCGCACAACCTGGCTCCGACTTCGATGAAAAATGCGCATTCTACCGATTTTCCATGACCATCGGGCGCCAACGATACTTTGCCGACAAAACCCGGCTCGCTATACTCCCCCCACTTTCATGCCATTAAGAGCCGAGCTCTGTGAACCGGCCCACGCCAGTCAAACCAGACAATTTCTTCCTGATGATCTATCGCGCCTTGAGTCAACGTCGCGTGCCGCTGGCACTGCGCATCGCCTGCACCAACATTTTCCTGGTGGCGCTGGCGCTGGTGATCTACGCCTGCGTGATGGGCCTGCAGTTCAAGCAGGCCATGCATGAGCAGGCCGATGCCCTGGGCCAAAGCCTGACCACCCAGACCGCCACATCGGCAACCGAGCTGCTGGTGTCCAACGACATCCTCAGCCTCAACGTGCTACTGGGCAACCTGGTGAAAAACCCGCTGGTGGCCCATGCGGCAATCTTCAGCGTCGATAACCGCATCCTCGCCGAAGCCGGCCAGCGCCCGCGCAACAGCCTGCTGGGTGAGGCCGAAGGCCTGTACCAGACCAAGATCACGTTCCAGGACGTGACGGCCGGGCAACTGCGCATCAGCCTGGACATGAGCCAGTTCCAGCAGCCGATGCTGATCAGCCTGCAGAGCATGGGCATTCTGGCCGCCATCCTGCTGGCCCTGGCCTTGGCCCTC
The DNA here is from genome assembly GCA_041879295.1 of Pseudomonas putida. Lineage (NCBI taxonomy): Bacteria > Pseudomonadati > Pseudomonadota > Gammaproteobacteria > Pseudomonadales > Pseudomonadaceae > Pseudomonas > Pseudomonas putida. Next base: position 5,220,384 of record CP047152.1, read on the forward strand.
AGCTTGCGTCAGGGCCGCTTTATCACCCTGCCACTGCTGCAGTTGCGGGTATGGCTGCGCGACCCGCAGCCGTATACCCCGGCGACCGACCGCCAGGACGAGATCGGCGACATCGCCCGCCAGCTGCATGCACGCCTGGCCCCGCCTCCGCCACCAGAGCCGGAGCCCGAGGAAGATGACGAGCCGTTCGACGACCTGCACGCAGCTGCCCCGGCACCCAAAGCCGTACCGCGCGCCAAGGTTGCCCTGGAAGACGAAGATGACGACGCAGCCTTCGCCGGCCTGCTGGACGATGACACTACAGCCAAAGCCCACGCAGAGGTCGAGTCCGACGAGCCCCAGTACAGCGCCGTACTTGCCGTGCAGCTGGGCTCGCAGGAGCAACTGCGCCGCCTGCCACGTACACGCCTGGACGAGCTGACCAAGCGCTACCGCGATTGCCTGGAGCACGCGGCCTCGCTCTACGACGGTGAAACCCACACGCTGAACGACGGCAGCACCCTGGTGCTGTTCCACAGCCGCGAGTGTGGCGAGGACTACCTGACCAACGCCATTTGCTGTGGCGAACTATTGCGTGCCCTGGGCCACGCCCTGCAGATCGAGGTGGCTGATAGCGGCATCACCCTGCAACTGCAGCTAGGCCTGGTATTGGGCAACGACCTGCATGGGCTGGAGCTGGTTGACCTGCTGATTGCCGAGAAAGTCCAGGATGCCCTGGCGCTGTCGCAGCACAGCCGCAACCTGTTGCTGGTAGAACGACAGATCAACGATGACGCCCTGATTCGCCAGCGTGCGCGTATTCGCCCGATCGCCAGCCCCGAAGGCGCGTGCTGTGTGGAGCGGCTCATGGAGCCCTACCCGTCAATGCTGGAAAGGCAACTGGCGCGCATGCATGAGCACCGTGCCTGACAGGTATACGCGACATCTACAGCGTATGTCTTAAGTCAGGCTGGTTGCTTTGACTGGCGCAAAATCCAACCGTTAGCGCTCCCCCCGTAGGAGCGGGTTCACCCTCGAACACCGGCGCAACCGGTGCCATGCAACGCGTCGCCTGCTTCGCGGGTAAACCCGCTCCCACAAAGACCGCGCCGAGCTTCAGACGGAACAGCAGATACAAAAAAGCCCGCAGCGAATGCGGGCTTTTTTGTATCTGCCAGTTTGATCAGAACCGATAAACTTCCATATCGGTGCGAATCGGCGAGGCCATCGGGATTTTGGGTTTCTCTGGCCCCTTCTTCACCTGCGTCGGTGCAGCGGGTTTTTTCGGTGCTTCTTCGGCAATCGCCGGCTGGTTGGCCAGCGGCTTCACCGCTGTGCTCAGCTGTTCGGCCAGCTTTTGCAGCAGTTGGCCCTGAGCCTGCACCTGCGACGACTCACTGCCCTCGTGCTGCTGCTCGAGGTGAATGATACGGTTGTCACGCACATGGCCACGGCGGTCCAGCAGACGCCACTGGGCATCCAGAATGGCCGGCTGGTTCCTGCCCGAGTCCAGGCGTGTGATCGACAACAGCACTTGCACGTCCGGGCTGAAGCCTGCAGTCGCCGGGGCCAGCACTACGCGCTGGCTGTCCAGACGCCAGGCCAGTTGACGCACCAGCAACTGGTCGATATCCGATGAAAGGCTGCCAGCCCAGCGACCGTCGGTCGCCGCGCTCAGGCTGCCATCAGCTTGACGCTGCAGGAATGTCTCACGCTGAAGGTAATCGGCCACCGATACAGGGCCGAGTACCACGGCCATGCCCGCACTCTGCGACGGCTGGCCAGGATCACCACTGTCGAGCTGATACAGGGCAACCGGCTGATGCATGGTGCACCCGCCAAGGCCCAGCAGGCCAGTCATCAACAGCGCAAATGGAAGGCGCAGAAATTTCATCATCCCATCCAGGCGGCTGCCACAAGGCACACCGCAGTGATACATGTATATTCAAACGGGCACACGGCCACGCCGGCTCCGCAAGGGGCATATCATCCGCGAAATAACCGTCCGACTCCAGCATTTCTGCCCGAAACGGCTTTGAAATTGCCGTTCCAGACATTGCAACCGGTTAAGTCGGCACTTCCACCTGCAACCCATCGACACGCTGGAACCCGCGTGGCAGCTTGCTGCCGCGCCGTCCGCGCTCGCCCTTGTAGTGCTCCAGGTCGTCCGCCTTCAAAGACAGGGTACGCTTGCCGGCCTGCAACACAAGCGTCGCGCCTTCGGGAATCACGGCTAGATCGGTAACAAATTCTTCACGACTGGCCACCCGGTCACCCGGCACGCCAATGATCTTGTTGCCTTTGCCTTTACCCAACTGCGGCAGGTCGCTGACCTTGAACACCAGCAGGCGGCCTTCGGTGGTCACCGCCGCCAACCAGTCCTGCTCGCGATCGGCCACTGGGCGCGGGGTCATGACCTTGGCCCCGTTGGGCAAGCTGAGCAAGCCTTTGCCGGCCTTGTTCTTGGCCTGCAGGTCTTCACCCTTGACCACAAAGCCGTAACCGGCATCCGAAGCCACCACGTACAGCGCATCGTCGTCAGGCAACAACACACATTCGAAAGTCGCCCCCGGTGGCGGCGTCAGACGGCCAGTCAGCGGCTCACCCTGGCCACGCGCCGATGGCAGGCTGTGGGCGGCCAGCGAGTAGCTGCGCCCGGTGGAATCGATAAGCACGGCAAACTGGTTGGAACGCCCGGCCGCGGCAGCCTTGAAGCCGTCGCCGGCCTTGTAGGAAAGGCCAGTGGCGTCGATATCGTGGCCCTTGGCGCAGCGCACCCAGCCTTTCTCCGAAAGCACCACGGTGACGGGCTCGGTCGGCATCAGCTCGTTTTCCGACAGCGCTTTGGCTTCGGCACGCGCTACGATCGGCGAGCGACGATCATCGCCATAGGTTTCGGCATCCTTGATCAGCTCGCTGCGCACCAACTTGCGCAGCTTGGCCTCGCTCCCCAGCAGGGCCTGCAGCTTGGCTTGCTCCTTCAGCAACTCATCCTGCTCACCGCGGATCTTCATCTCTTCCAGGCGCGCCAACTGCCGCAGGCGGGTCTCGAGGATGTAGTCGGCCTGAATCTCGGTCAGCTCGAAACGCTCGATCAGGGCCTGCTTGGGGTATTCCTCGGTACGGATGATGTGGATCACTTCATCCAGGTTGAGGAACGCGGTGAGTAAACCGTCCAGCAGGTGCAGACGCTTTTCGACCTTGTCCAGACGGTGCTGCAGGCGGCGACGAACGGTATTGGTGCGGAATTCCAGCCACTCTACCAATATGGTTCGCAGGTTTTTCAACTGCGGACGGCCGTCCAGGCCGATGATGTTCACGTTGACCCGGTATGTGCTTTCCAGGTCAGTGGTAGCGAACAGGTGCTGCATCAGCTCGTCGACATCCACGCGGTTGGAACGCGGGATGATGACGATACGGCACGGGTTTTCGTGGTCCGACTCGTCGCGCAGGTCGGCGACCATCGGCAGCTTCTTGGCCTGCATCTGCGCGGCAATCTGCTCCAGCACTTTGGCCCCGGAGACCTGGTGCGGCAGCGCAGTGACGACGATGTCGCCATCTTCGACACGGTACACGGCGCGCATGCGGATCGAGCCGCGGCCGCTTTCGTACATCTTGAGAATTTCTGCCCGCGGCGTGACGATCTCTGCCTCGGTCGGGTAATCCGGCCCCTGGATATGCTCGCACAACTGCTCGATGGTTGCCTTGGGCTCATCGAGCAGTCGCACACAGGCACTGGCCACCTCTCGCAGGTTGTGCGGCGGCACATCGGTGGCCATGCCCACCGCGATACCGGTGGTACCGTTGAGCAGGATATTGGGCAGGCGCGCAGGCAGCACGGCCGGCTCCTGCAACGTGCCGTCGAAGTTCGGTACCCAGTCCACGGTGCCCTGGCCGACTTCGCTGAGCAGCACTTCAGCGTAGCGCGACAGCCGCGCCTCGGTATAGCGCATGGCGGCGAACGACTTCGGATCATCCGGCGCACCCCAGTTACCCTGGCCATCGACCAAGGTGTAGCGGTAGCTGAACGGCTGCGCCATCAGCACCATGGCCTCGTAGCAGGCCGAGTCGCCATGGGGATGGAACTTGCCGAGCACGTCACCGACGGTACGCGCCGACTTCTTGTGCTTGGCATCGGCGTCGAGCCCCAACTCGCTCATGGCGTAGACGATGCGTCGCTGCACCGGCTTCAGGCCGTCGCCGATGTGCGGCAGTGCGCGGTCCATGATCACGTACATGGAATAGTTGAGGTAGGCCTGTTCGGTGAAGTCAGCCAGCGAGCGGCGTTCGACGCCGTCCAGGCTGAGTTCCAGTGAGTCGCTCATGCGGGCCTCGTCATTATTTCAGGTTCTGGCGCAGCAGCATGGTGCCACCGCGCTGGGTAAATTCAAGTTGTTGCAGGGCACTCATGCCCAGCAGTACGGTGGGCCCGTCCAGGCCCGGCACCACGATGGCGCGTACGTTCTGCAGGCGGATATCGCCCAGTTGCAGGCTGGCCAGGCGCGTGCGGTAGCCTTCGGTGCGGCCGTTGGCGGTGCTCAGTAGCACCGGGCTACCGCGCTCCAGGCTCAGTTCATGAGCCAACGCCTCGGGGATCGCCACGTCGGTGGCGCCGGTGTCGAGCATGAAATGCACCACCTGGCCGTTGATGGCACCATCCACCACGAAGTGGCCCTGGCCATTACTCAGCAGGCGCACTTCGATAAAGCCTGCACCATGCTCGGATTGCACCTGGCTATTGGGGTTACGCTGGCTGTCTTCCCACTGGCCGAAAAAGCGCGTGGCAAGAAACAGCGCCGCCGCCCAGGCGACGATCATCAGCACCCTGCCCGCGCGCTTGCCCGGCGCCTGGCTCATGGTTTGGCGCTCCAGCCGCCTTGCGGGGCGTCGAAGCGCCAGACGACCGGGCGGGTTTCGCCATCGGCGCGGGCGCTGTTGTTGTTGTCCAGGCCAATCCAGGCACCCTTGGCATCGATCACCAGTGCTTCGGCAAGGCCAAACGGCTGCGCGTAGCGCCGTGACTCGACCAGCGCATCAGCAGCGAACGACCAGCAACGCTCGACCTTGCCACTGTCGGCATCACGCCGGCACACCCGGTAAGCGTTACGTTCAAGGGTAAACAGCTTGCCCTCGAACCAGGCCAGGTCAGCGAAGTCGCGCGACAGCGCACTGGCATTGGGCATTTGCTCCGGTTGCATCTCGACCCCGGCCTCGCTCAGCAGCACGCAACTGCGCCCGCAGGTCCATACCGATTGCCGGCGCTCAATGGCCACCAGGCCACGGCGCTCACGCTCGGCGGCCAGCCACAGGCGGTCACCCGCCGGGTTGATCGCCACGCCTTCGAACAGGGCATTGAAGTTCAGCAGCATGCCGCTTGCCCGGGCCTGGCGCACCATGGCCGAGTCTATCCTCAACCAGTCCGGCTCACCTTCCAGCGGCAATTGCAGTACCGCGGCATGCGCCTCGCTGACCAGATAGAGGTTACCCGCCTGATCACAGGTGATGCCTTCGAAATCCAGCTCGCCACCGCGAATGAACGATGCCGCCCAGTTGCGTGACTTCAACCCCCATGGCAGGCCGCTTTCCGGGACAGTTGGCGGGGTGAAGGTGAGCGGCTGCGCGCGCCAGGTGGGGTTCTGCTGATCGAAGCGGTAGATGCGGTCGTCGTCACGGTCGGACACACCCCACAGCCCGCCCCGGCATTCCACCAGACCAGACAGGTTGCCACCGCGCATACCGTCGATCGGGTGCTCGGCTTGCATCTTCAGCTCTGGCCAGTTGCCCGCCAGGCAAGGCAGGGCAACCAGCGCCAGGCAAACGGCAAATACTTGCCGAATCAAACCATGACCTCGGCCAGGTTGCCCTTGGTTTCCAGCCAGCTCTTGCGGTCGCCGGCGCGCTTCTTGGCCAGCAGCTTGTCCATCAGCTCGCAGGTGGCCTCTACGTCGTCCAGGGTCAACTGCACCAGCCGTCGGGTGTTCGGGTCCATGGTGGTTTCGCGCAACTGCGGCGGGTTCATCTCGCCCAGGCCCTTGAAGCGTGTTACCTGCGGCTTGCCGCGCTTCTTCTCGGCCACCAGGCGGTCGAGGATGCCGTCACGCTCGGCTTCGTCGAGGGCGTAGTAGATTTCCTTGCCCAGGTCGATGCGGTACAGGGGCGGCATGGCCACGTAAACATGCCCAGCCTCGACCAGTGCCCGGAAGTGTTGAACAAACAGCGCACACAGCAGTGTGGCGATGTGCAGGCCGTCGGAGTCAGCGTCGGCGAGGATGCAGATCTTGCCATAGCGCAGTTGCGCAAGATCGGTTGCACCCGGATCGACGCCGATGGCCACGGCAATGTTGTGCACTTCCTGGCTGGCCAGGACTTCGCCACCGTCCACTTCCCAGGTGTTGAGGATCTTGCCGCGCAGCGGCAGGATGGCCTGGAATTCCTTGTCCCGCGCCTGCTTGGCCGAACCACCGGCCGAGTCACCCTCGACCAGGAACAACTCGGCACGCATCGGGTCCTGGCCCGCACAATCGGCCAGCTTGCCGGGCAATGCCGGGCCTTGGGTGATGCGCTTGCGCTCGACCTTCTTGCTGGCTTTGAGGCGGCGCCCGGCGTTGCTGATGGCCAGTTCTGCCAGTTGCATGCCCAGCTCGGGGTGGGCGTTGAGCCACAGGCTGAAAGCGTCCTTGACCACACCGGAGACAAATGCGGCCGCCTCGCGTGATGACAGGCGCTCTTTGGTCTGCCCGGAGAACTGCGGGTCCTGCATCTTCATCGACAGTACGAAGGTGATGCGCTCCCAAACGTCTTCCGGCGCCAGCTTCACCCCGCGCGGCAGCAAGTTGCGGAACTCGCAGAACTCACGCATGGCATCCAGCAAGCCTTGGCGCAAGCCGTTGACGTGGGTGCCGCCCTGGGCGGTGGGGATCAGGTTGACGTAGCTTTCCTGAATGCTGTCGCCGCCTTCGGGCAGCCACAGCAAAGCCCAGTCAACCGCTTCCTTGTTGCCCGCCAGGCTGCCACAGAACGGCTCGTCGGGCAGGCGCTGGAATTCGTTGACCGAGTCGACCAGATAAGAGCGCAGACCATCTTCGTAGTGCCATTCGACCTTTTCGCCGCTGGCCTTGTCCTCGAAGCTGACCAGCAGCCCTGGGCACAGTACCGCCTTGGCCTTGAGCACGTGCTTGAGGCGGCTGATGGAGAACTTGGGCGAGTCGAAGTACTTCGGGTCGGGGCTGAAGTACACGCTGGTGCCGGTGTTGCGCTTGCCGACCGAGCCGACCACTTCCAGCTCGCTGGCCTTGAAGCCATCGGCAAAGGTCATCTGGTATTCGTTGCCGTCACGTTTGACGCGTACGCGCACCTGGGTCGACAGGGCGTTGACCACCGAGATACCCACCCCGTGCAGGCCACCGGAAAACTGATAGTTCTTGTTGGAGAACTTGCCGCCGGCGTGCAGCTTGGTGAGGATCAGCTCGACCCCGGACACGCCCTCTTCCGGATGGATGTCCACCGGCATGCCGCGGCCGTCGTCGCTGACTTCCAGCGAATGATCGGCATGCAGGATGACCTGCACCGAACGCGCGTGGCCGGCCAGTGCTTCGTCGACACTGTTGTCGATGACTTCCTGGGCCAGGTGGTTGGGGCGGCTGGTGTCGGTGTACATGCCCGGCCGCTTGCGGACCGGATCAAGGCCCGAGAGGACTTCGATGGCGTCTGCGTTATAGGCGCTAGCGCTGGGATTGGCCATAGGGTCTCGTCGTCAGTCTGGTGAATGCAAAAAAGTCAAAATACAGAAAAATCGAGCGCCGCATACTGCCCACGGGCAATGCCGGCGAAGGCCAGCAGTGCCGGCATGCGCTCGGCGAAGCCCTGGAAGCTGTGGTCGCCACCGGCCTGGATACGCAGTGCACAAGCACGGTAATAGCGCTCGGCGTGTCGGTAGTCCAGGGTTTCATCGGCGGTCTGCAGCCACACTTGATAGCGGTCGGCATCGGCCGGGGCCGCGACTTCCAGTTCGGCCAGGGCCTGCACATGATCGTGGGTCAGCTCCCAGGTTTCACCACTGTAATGATTGCGCTGGGTGCCCAGGTAACCGTCGAAATGCTTGTGTGGGGTTACCGCCGGGTTGACCAGAAGGGCCTTGAGGCCATGGCGCTCGGCCAGATGGGTGGCATAGTAGCCGCCGAGCGAACTGCCCACCAGCAGTGGCGCACCCAGTTCGGCGATGGCCGCTTCGAGCTGGGCCATGGCTTGCCGTGGGTGGTGGTGCAGGGCCGGCACTCGCAACTGGTCGGCCAGGCCGAGCTGCTGCATGACTGCCTCCAGCTGACGCGCCTTGGTCGAAAGCGGTGAGCTGTTGAAGCCATGGATATAGAGGATGGAACCCGACATGCTGCCCCCGGAATCTGTGGCTTCGCGCCTGATAATGCGGGCGCAGGGACGCGCAGTGTAGCGCGTTCGCCGGGTTTTGACGCAGTGCCACGGATTTCGCAATAATTTTCCGGCAGGCTGACGTGGCCTGCTCAATACCCTGGGCTGTCGAAGTCGAGCTGCACCTCGAAATCCACCGCCCGCTCCACCCCGGTCTCCAGCCGCCCATCGGCATGCAGGCGCAACCAGCGGTACCCCGGATGCTCTTCGCTCACCTGGAAGCCCTCGCTGCGCGCCGCGAACTGAATACAGGTCGACGGTGTGGCCAGCAGGCGCCGCCCCTCTCGGACCTCATCCCATTCCTGGTGCACATGCCCCCATAGCAAAGCCCGTACCTGTGGATATCCCTCAACGATATCGAACAGCGCCTGGGCATTGCGCAAGCCGATCGGCGCGATCCAGGCGCAGCCGATGTCCACTGGCTGATGGTGGAAGCACACCAGGCAATGCCGCTCACCAGCCTCTTTCAAGGCGGCTTCCAGCACGGCCAGCTGGTCATCTTGCAGAAACCCGTGGGTAGCACCGTGCACGGCGGTGTTGAGCATGACCACCCGCCATGCGCCAATATCGGTCACCGCCTGCACCAGCTCCGGCGCCACCTGCGCCATCACCTGAGCCTCGTCATGGTTGCCCGGCAACCAGCGGGTGGGTACGGCAAACGGTGCGGTCAGCTCACGAAACGCTTCATAGGATGCCACGCTGGCATCCTGGGACAGGTCGCCCGTGCACAGCAGCAAGTCGACAAGTGGCTGCTCGCGTCGCACCTGGGCCACCACGTGGCGCAGGCTGTCGCGGGTATTGAGGCCCAGCATGCTGCCAGCCGGGTCGGCGAACAGGTGGGCATCGGTCAGTTGCACCACGTGCACAGGACGGGATTGGTCTGGCGGCAACAACGGCCATCTCCTCGAATGGATTCAGCGGGAATTATGGCTGGGCGACGGTGACGAGCAAACACCCGCAACCGACTCACGTCACAATTCAGCGAACACTTGCCAATTCGTGGCCGCAGGCCAGGCAGTGACTGAGCCACTCACCCAGGAACAGGTTGAGCTGGGCCTTTTCGTCCGGCTGGTGCATGGCGTCGTTTGGATACGGATAGATGCTGCGCAGGCGCCGGGTGTGTTCGGCACTGACCACTTCGGCCATGCGCGCATCGTGATACACCTGCACTTCCAGGTGCGGGACTGGCAACCACGGCAGACTGTGTTCCTGGCGCACATGCAGGGTGGTGGTGTACGGGCAGGCCAGCACCACGTCGAGCACCAGCACGCCGAGCATCTGATCACCCTGGGTCATGCCGATGCGGCGCGAGCTTTGGGTGGTGCGCATGTCGGGCAGCAAGCGCATCAGCCGGGCGTAGTTGGCCTCGCAGGCTGCCTGCAGCCCGACCAGGTCGACTCGATAGCGCTCGCGCAGCAGGTTCACTTCCACATACCTCTTACTTCGTCACGGTTCAGCGCAAGCCATTGCAGGCCAATAATGGTTGCCGCGTTGCAGATGCGCCCGTCGCGCACCGCCTGCAGGGCATCCTCGAACGACCACACGCGTACGCGAATGTCTTCGCCCTCCTCTTCCAGGCCATGCAGCCCTCCCGCGCCCTCGCTGCTGCAACGGCCGAGGAACAGGTGAACGTATTCGTCACTGCCACCTGGCGACGGGAAGTAGCGGGTCATCGGCCACAGGGCGCTGAACGTCAGGCCTGCTTCTTCTTCGGCCTCGCGATGGGCGACTTCCTCGGGCTGCTCGTCTTTGTCGATCAGCCCGGCAACCATCTCGATCAGCCAAGGGTTGGCGACCTTGTCCAGTGCGCCCACGCGGAACTGTTCGATCAGCACCACTTCATCGCGCGCAGGGTCGTAAGGCAGCACGCATACCGCATCGTGGCGCACAAACAGCTCGCGACTGATCTCGCGCCCCATGCCACCGGCAAATAGCTCGTGACGCAGGCGTAACTTGTCGAGCTTGTAAAAGCCCTGGAAGCAATTGGCCCGCTCGATGATTTCGAAGCCCTTGGGCACAGCGTTCAACGCGTCTGACATGGAAATCCTCATTACCTCGAATACTGCTTCGCGCCATCCTACTCCGCACGCCTGTTGGTTTCATCCCTTTCCAGCAACCGCTGGCGCACTCGGGACAGCAGCCCTTCACTCTGTTAGCTTAGTGGCGAACTGAAGGCCGCGCAGACGGTCAAAGGCCGACTTTTCCCTGTTCTGCAAGGATCATCATGACACTTGTCAAACTGACTTCCGTGGCCGTGCTGGCACTCGCTCTGGGCGCCTGCCAGAGCCTGTTCACGCCCAACTACCGGGCCCCGCTCGAGGTCAAGCGCGACGCCTGGGAGCATGTCAAACCCGGCTGCAGCGAGAGCGACTGCCCGCTGGTGAACATCGACATGATCCACTTCCCAGCCCTGCCCAAGCTCGACGGCATCGTCGAAAAACGCCTGCTGCAACTGACCGAAGACAATCAGCATGGCACCGCACCAGCCACCCTGCAGGCCTACGAACAGCAATATCTGGCCAGTGCCGACAAACGTAACAGCAGCTACTTGCAAGCCAAGGTACGCGAACAGCATGACGGGTTGGTGATCATCGAGTTGTCCAGCTACCTGGACAGCGGTGGCGCCCACGGCATGCCCGGCCGCGGCTTCATCAACTATTCACGCAAGCTGGACAAGGTGCTGACCCTGCAGGACATGCTGGTGCCCGGCCAGGAAGACACCTTCTGGAAAACCGTCGAAGAATCGCACCGCGCCTGGCTGATGAGCGTGGGCATGGACAAGGATGCCGAGTTCGTCAAGACCTGGCCATTCAAGAAATCGCCGCACGTCGCTCTGACGTACGGCGCGGTAGTGGTCAAGTACGAGGTCTATGCCATCGCGCCCTACTCCATGGGCCACGTGGAACTGAAGATCCCCTACCCGCGCCTGAATGGCGTACTCAAGCCTGAACTGTTTCCCGGCCGCGGCTGAGGCTCAGTAACCCATGCAGCACACCTGCCAGCAGCAATGCTGGCAGGGTCGCGCCCAGTTCCGGCGCCTTGGCGGCAATCAGGTGATAGGCCACCGCCCCGGCAAACCAGGCCACCAACGCCTGCCAGTGCAAGCCATTGACCTGCGCTGGCAGACGGCGTCGACGGACCACGTAGTGGTCCATCAGCACCACGCCGAACAGCGGCGCGAACACCGAACCGATCAGCAACAGGAAGTTTTCGTACTGTGCCAGTGGCGCCAACAGGGCGATCAGGGTGCACAACACGCCGATGGCCAACGCCAGGTGCTCGACCTTCAGCGGTATAAGCACACCGGTGGAAACCGCCGCCGAGTGGATGTCGGCGAAGGCCTTTTCCGACTCGTCCAGCAGAATTAGCAGCAGCGGGATCCCCATACCGGCGCCCGCCAGGGCCAGCAACAGCGCATTGACTTCGCCACTGGCGGCGAACGCCAGCGTGTAGGCCACGCCCAGGCTCATCAGCCAGGTGTTGCCAATGAAGTAGCCAACGACCGTGCCGCCGAACACATGCTTGCCATTGCGGGCAAAGCGCGAGTAGTCAGCGATCAGCGGCAGCCAGGACAGCGGCATGGCGATGACGATATCGAAGCCAACCGCCAGCGACATCGAACCATCCCCGGCACGGTTCCACAGTTCGGCCAGGTCGGCCTTGGCGAACAGGTTCCAGGTCAGCCACAGGCAAGCGCCCAGCAACAACCAGATGCCCCAGGCGCGCAGCACCTTGCGCACGAAGGCCAGTGGCCCGCTGACAGCCAGCAGGGTGGCCAGGGCACCGAAGCACAGCGTCCAGAGCATGGGGCTGTTCCAGGCACTTTCCTCACCGAACGCTCGCGCACCCAGCAAGCTGGCAGCATCGCGCATGACGATAATCTCGAAAGCGCCCCAACCCACCAGTTGCAGCAAGTTGAGCAGCGCCGGCAAGCGCGCGCCATGGCTGCCCAGGCTGAGTTTCAGGGTGCCCATGGCGGACAGGCCGGTGTCGCTGCCGATAACCCCCGCCGCACCCAGCAACAGCACACCGACACCGGTGCCCAGGGCGATGGCCAGCACGGCGCCAGCAAGGCCCAGGCCTGGCGCCAGCATGGCGCCGACCTGCAGCACCATCAGGCCGATGCCGAGGGAAAACCACAGTGAAAACAGGTCGCGAGCACCGAAAATGCGCTGCTGGATGGGGATTGGATGGTCGGGAGAGAACTGGCTGGGTGATGTCATGGTTGGCGCTCGCCGGCAATATTGTTGGTGTTCCTGGCGAGGACTTCGTCCTCGTATCGCGACGCAAGGCCGCTCCCACAAAAGCCACGCAGGCTTCGAGGCTTGCGCGGTCCTTGTGGGAGCGGCCTTGCGTCGCGAAAGGGCCGCAAAGCGGCCCCAGCGTGCTTACACTTTGTGGTACAGCTGGCTGCCTTCCTGGCGGAACCGCTCGGCCTGCTCACGCATGCCTTGCTCGACCGTCACATCCACGGCCTCGATCTTGGCAGCGTACTCACGCACTTCCTGGGTGATCTTCATCGAGCAGAACTTCGGCCCGCACATCGAGCAGAAGTGCGCGACCTTGGCCGATTCCTTCGGCAGAGTCTCGTCATGGAAAGCACGGGCGGTGTCCGGGTCGAGGCCCAGGTTGAACTGGTCTTCCCAACGGAACTCGAAACGCGCCTTGGACAAGGCGTTGTCGCGGATCTGTGCACCCGGGTGGCCCTTGGCAAGGTCGGCGGCATGCGCGGCGATCTTGTAGGTGATGATGCCGGTCTTGACGTCGTCCTTGTTCGGCAGGCCCAGGTGCTCCTTCGGCGTTACGTAGCAGAGCATGGCGCAACCGAACCAGCCGATCATCGCCGCACCAATGCCCGAGGTGATGTGGTCGTAACCCGGCGCGATATCGGTGGTCAGTGGGCCGAGGGTGTAGAACGGCGCCTCGTCGCAGCACTCCAGCTGCTTGTCCATGTTCTCTTTGATCAATTGCATCGGCACGTGGCCGGGGCCTTCGATCATGCATTGCACGTCGTGCTTCCAGGCAATCTTGGTCAGCTCGCCGAGGGTTTCCAGCTCACCGAATTGCGCCGCGTCGTTGGCGTCGGCAATCGAGCCAGGGCGCAGGCCGTCGCCCAGCGAGAAGCTGACGTCGTAGGCCTTCATGATTTCGCAGATTTCGTCGAAGTGGGTGTACAGGAAGTTTTCCTTGTGGTGCGCCAGGCACCACTTGGCCATGATCGAGCCACCACGGCTGACGATGCCGGTGACGCGCTTGGCGGTCAGGGGTACATAGCGCAGCAGCACACCGGCGTGAATGGTGAAGTAGTCCACGCCCTGTTCGGCCTGCTCGATCAGGGTGTCGCGGAACAGTTCCCAGGTCAGGTCCTCTGCCACACCGTTGACCTTTTCCAGGGCCTGGTAGATCGGCACGGTACCGATCGGTACCGGCGAGTTGCGAATGATCCACTCGCGGGTTTCGTGGATGTGCTTGCCGGTGGACAAGTCCATGACCGTGTCCGAGCCCCAGCGGATGCCCCAGGTCAGCTTGGCCACCTCTTCCTCGATCGAGGAACCCAGGGCGCTGTTGCCGATGTTGCCGTTGATCTTCACCAGGAAGTTACGGCCGATGATCATCGGCTCTACTTCCGGGTGGTTGATGTTGGCCGGAATGATCGCGCGGCCACGGGCGATTTCCTGGCGGACGAATTCAGGGGTGATTTCTTTCGGGATGTTGGCACCGAAGCTGTGGCCGGCATGTTGCTCATTCAGCAGGCCGGCGGCGCGGGCCTCCTGTAACTTCATGTTTTCGCGGATGGCCACGTATTCCATCTCGGCGGTGATGATGCCCTGACGGGCATAGTGCATCTGCGAGACGTTGGCGCCGGCCTTGGCCCGGCGCGGGTTGCGCACATGGGCGAAACGCAGCTTGGCCAGCTCTGCATCGTTCAGGCGCTGCTGACCGAAGTCGGAGCTCAGGCCTTCCAGGCGCTCGGTGTCACCGCGGGCTTCGATCCACGCCGAACGCACATCGGCCAGGCCTTTGCGCACGTCGATGATCACGTCGGGGTCGGTGTACGGGCCAGACGTGTCATACACCAGCACCGGGGCGTTGGACTCGCCGCCGAAATCGGTCGGGGTGTCATCCAGGCTGATTTCACGCATGGGGACGCGGATGTCCGGGCGCGAGCCTTCGACATACACCTTGCGCGAACGCGGGAAGGGTTGCACGGACTGCTGATCGACTTGTGCCGATTCGCTGAGGTTGATCGCTTTTTCTTGTTTGGTCATCACAGGCTCTCCTGACGGCTTCCTAGCAGTGGAATGTCGGGGTGAACCTGAAACGCGCGGACGCACCCTCTTTGGGTGCAGTGCCGGACATGGGGGTGCCTGAAGCTGTAGCAGCTGTGACAATCCCGGACCTGGCACAAGAGGCTCCCCGGGAAGGCGAGCAATCTTGTTCCCTACGCAGGCGCTAACCTGATCAGGTTCAACGGGATCCGCACCTCTGCGATCTCAGCCTTTGCTTCAAGGCACCCCGACAAGAACATGCGCAGTCTAGACTGGAGTGGTCAGCAAAGCCAAGCAGGTAAATGCGCGGATGATGAAAGGCACACCGAGCGATTGTTGCCGGGTGCGCATGGCACTACACTGGCCCATCGCTCGATACTCAACAGTTCAGTAATTAAATTTCGTACAAGGATTGCCTCTATGCTGCGCAAACTCTCACTGGCGATAGCCGTGTCTTGTGCGTCCAACGGAGTGGTCTGGGCAGCGGACGTGCCCTCGACAGTCAAGACCGATCTGGTCAGCGTCTACCAGGAGGCAGTGGACAACAACGCCGACCTGGCTGCCGCACGCGCCGATTACGGGGCGCGCCGCGAAGTGGTGCCGCAGGCCCGCGCCGGGTTGCTGCCAAACCTGTCGGCCGGTGCCGAGATGATGAACACCCGCACCAAGCTGGACGAGCCGTCCATGACGTCCAATCGCAGCGGCAACTCCTGGAGCGCGACCTTGGCTCAGCCGATCTTCCGCGCTGATCGCTGGTTCCAGTTGCAAGCCGCCGAAGCCGTCAACGAACAGGCAGCACTGGAGCTGTCGGCGACCGAGCAAAACCTGATCCTGCAAACCGCGCAAAACTACTTCGCCGTCCTCCGCGCCCAGGACAACCTGGCCGCCACCAAGGCAGAGGAAGCGGCCTTCAAGCGCCAGCTGGATCAGTCCAACGAGCGTTTCGACGTGGGCCTTTCGGACAAGACCGACGTGCTGCAATCCCAAGCCAGTTATGACACTGCACGCGCTAACCGGATCATCGCCGAACGCCAGGTGCAGGATGCCTTCGAGGCCCTGGTGACCCTGACCAACCGTGAGTACACCTCTATCCAGGGCGTAGTGCATAGCCTGCCGGTACAAGTGCCAACGCCCAACGATGCCAAAGCCTGGGTCGAAACCGCCGGGCGCCAGAACCTCAACCTGCTGGCCACCAACTACGCGGTTTCTGCCGCAGAAGAGACCCTGCGTCAGCGCAAGGCCGGGCATGCCCCGACCCTGGACGCCGTGGCCAAGTACCAGAAGGGTGATAACGACAGCCTCGGCTTTACCAACCCATCGCAACTGGGGGTGCGCTACAGCGGCGACGTCGAGCAGACCAGCGTTGGCCTGCAACTGAATATCCCGATCTACAGCGGCGGCCTGACCAGCTCGCAGGTACGCGAGGCTTACCAGCGCCTGAGCCAGAGCGAGCAACAGCGTGAAAGCCTGCGCCGCCAGGTCGTGGAAAACACCCGCAACCTGCACCGCGCAGTGAACACCGATGTGGAACAGGTACAGGCGCGCAAGCAGTCGATCATTTCCAACCAGAGCGCGCTGGAAGCCACCGAAATCGGCTACCAGGTCGGTACCCGCAACATCGTCGACGTGCTTGATGCCCAGCGCCAGCTGTACACCTCGGTGCGCGACTACAACAATAGCCGTTACGACTACATTCTCGACAACCTGAGCCTGAAGCAGGCAGCCGGCACCCTGAGCCCGCAAGACCTGCAGGACCTGAAGCGCTACCTGAAACCTGACTACAACCCGGACAAGGACTTCCTGCCACCGGACCTGGCGGCAGCAGCGGCCAAGAACTTCGAGCGCAGGCCTTGAGATAGGGGCTGGACTCTTCGCGGGCTTGCCCGCTCCCACACGGTGCCAGGCCTGAAGGCATGATGCACCTGTGGGAGCTGGCTCGCTGGCGATAGGCCTCCAAAATCACTCCAGCCCTGAACGACAACGCCTAGGCGGCTACGGCAATCGTCGAGTCGATGCGTTGAACCGACATATCACCAATTAGCGCAGGCCCCGCAGGTTCAGGGGCGAACGCAGCCATTGCGTCAACAAGATTCCCCAGGCTCGGTAGCGAGTGCTCGACAGCAAACAGCGATGACCCTGCTGAAAGGGCGGAAATTTCTGGCACGGCAACCGCTTCAGATGTGACCATTGCCGGCTGCGCAAAGATAAAGTCCTCCGCTGTCACCTGCGCAACTTCGAGCGCATCCAGGTACAGCATCTTCACAATACCTTCCTGCCCCGGCACTGCCTGAGTATCAACGGCTACACCGTGGATCTGCGCAAAGTCATTGAGTTTGAAGCGCTGGACTTTGCTGACGTGCAGATCCTCGAAGCGACTGATGCCTACCTGGGTCAGGTCAATCTTGTCGATACCGTGTCGGAACCCCCGAAGGGTGTTCTTGTAATCGCTCACACCTTCTTGTTTTGTCACCAGAAACACGCTGGGCGCAACCGTCGGCGGGGAATATATCGTGCCTGCCAACGAAGCCACCAACTGCCCGGATGCGTCACTGGCAAGCGACACGCCACCTGCACCACCGGTAAGCAGAACATTTGCGTTGACAGGCGGGGTCGTCTGCTCTTCAGGGCTGCCCTCGAAATAACCTGGTGCAGCGGTGAAAGCGTCAAGGAAACGGAAGTTCGCTGACCGCAGTTCAGCAATCGTAGTGTCCGCAATCGTCAGCTTCTGCCCACTGCCAAGGTCGAGCACAGTCGAATTGCCGTCCTGTTGCATCTGCAAGTCAGCAAACCCTGAACCACCAAAGCCGACCAGGTCGATCACCTCACGCGAAGTCTCGAACTGCTTGAGTACATCGTTACCGCCTGCACGCCTGTGGATGACAAAGCGGTCGGTACCCTCACCCCCCTTGAGGAGATTGTACCCACGGCCACCATCCAGTAATGCCCCGGCGGGCCCGGCGATCAAGGTATCGTCGCCATCACCACTGATAAGGTTTTGCACCGAGCCAGAGGTTATGGTGAGCGCCGCACCGGCAATACTGGCGCTGCCGCTGGCCAGATCCACCGAGATACTGCGACTTACTGCAGCCGCGTTCAACGTATTGCGCCCGCCAGCGGTGCCGCTGATGGCATCGTCAAGCTTCGCGCGCCCTGGGTTTTCTGCCACCAGGTTCGCGTAGTCGTCGGTGAAGTAATAGACATCATCGGTGGTGCCGGGGCTGCCGACGAGGCGCAGCGTCCAGCGATCAAGCGTTAACGGTAAGCCAGCAACAGCATTACGCACCTCGAGTTTCCACTCCCCAGCCGAGCGCTCTGCGCGATGATGGGTCGACATGAACCCATATTTGAACGCCCCTGAACGCGAATCGCCCAGATCGTCATCACCCGAGCCCGGCGCCTTGCCTGTGCGATCGAGCAGTACGCTGCGCGTGCCGCCAGGCGACACCAGCGTGAGCGTCATGTCGCCAAGGCGGCCGACCATCGAGTGGACATCGACCTCCACATGCTCCACCAGCAAATCAGCCGGCAGGGTCAAAGACAAAGTCGCAACCTGTCCCGCCGCAACCTGTTGAGCCACTGGTTCACTGCTGGCTGTCAGCAGCCGTTCATTGGCCTTGGTCGCCCGGCTCCCCCAGGACTCGGCAAGGCGCACCGCGGCGCGGGCGTCGATCATGCCAAAGCCATAGTCGTGGCTGGCGTGCATGCCACCGCCATTCCAATTGCGCCCTGCGTTGTAAGCCCATTGGGTTGATGCGTCATCCACTTTGCGCGCAGACAGTGCGAGGATCTGCTGAACATCCCGGTAACCCAACCCCGGGTTGGCCTGCAACATCAACGCCACCACGCCTGAGACGATCGGCGCGGCGAAACTGGTGCCCTGAGTCGTGCTGTAGGCGCTGCCGACCGACGCACCGCGCTCCGCTTCAAGGCTGACGCCACTGGATAAAACATGGCTCCCCGGTGCAGCGACCAGCAAGCTGGAGCCTGGATTGGAAAAGGGTGCCGTGGCAGCTTGCAGTACCGAGAGGTCTGCCTTTGCGTTGATGGCCGCCACTTCAATGGCGTGGCGGTTGTTGTTGGTCAGCGAGCCCTGTGCATTACCGCCTTTATGGCGCTGGTTGCCACCAGAGGCGACGACGATGGTGCCTAGCCCGCCACGGCCGTTGGTGGCGGCAAGCGTAGTGCTGAATGCCAGCGCCAGAGCAGTATCGACTTTTCCTTCTGGAACATTTGTGAGTCCGAAGTCCGTTTTGAAACCCCAACTGTTGTTGGCTATGTCGTAGTTGACCATTTGCCCCAGATTGGTCAGGTCATCGCCTTTGTTGGCCAGGTAGTGCCCGCCGATCTTCGCCTCATATGCGATGCCGATCCCTCCTTGATCATTGCGCGCGCCAACCATGACCCCAGCCACTTGAGTGGCGTGATTGGACGCCAGAGCGGGCAGCGTGCCATTAGTGCGTTGAGTTTGTAGCCAGATAGGATCGATATTCGGCTTGAGATCGGGGTGCCCGATGTCGAAGATTTCCGGTGCCACGGCAAACTCCCCACCCGGCTCGAACTGCCCTATCCTCACCCCCTTGCCCGTGAAGTCACGCCATACCGGCGCGACATTGATCTCGTCCAGGTACCACTGCCGCCCCGACAGCGGGTCAGCGGGGGATTGTTCATGGCGCAACGTTACCGTTGCCCGCAAGGGTGCTGATGCAGCACTGCCCACTTCGGTCACACTCATGGACGCATTGCCGGCAGCATCGACCAAGTCGTAGCGGAAACTGACATCACCGTCATGGCCTGGCAACGGCGTGACCTCCACATCACCCTGCTCATTCAGCCGCACTGTTGCACCCTTGCCAGCGCTGACTGAGGCGATGCGCAATGGCCCGCTGCTGCCAAGTGGCTGGTCATTGCCCAGCAGCGCCGTTGCAGGGACTATCAGCGCCGTGTCAGTGGTGGCGAATGTAGCCAGTTGCTCAGGCGAGAGCCTGTCGCCGATTGGCATGGCGCCCCCGCCGAGAAGATCGATGGCAGCAATGTCGGCGAAGCTGAGTTTCTGGATGTTGCTCAAGCTCAGACGGCCATCTCGTCCCGCCACGGTGTCGGTGATCAGGTGGCCCGATTCGGTACGTGTGATCAGGTACTCGTCGTGAGCACCATGCAAACTGACCAGGTTGGTGCCCGCGCCTCCGTCAATCGTGGCATCGCCGCGTCCGGCCTCGATCACGTCATCGGCAGCACCGCCCGTAATCCGATCAGCGCCACCACCGGCGTAAATGATACTTCCGCCCGCCGAGGCCTGAATGCGATCCCCCTTGGGGCCCGCATAGATCACCGACTTGCCGGTACCGCCAATGATGTCGTTACGGCCCGTACCGCCAACCAGCACATCGTTGCCGCCACCGCCAATCAGCAAGCTGTCGCCCGAGCCGCCCTTTATGAAAACTCCGCGTTGACCGCCGCTGGCGATGATGTCCTTACCCCGCCCGCCTTGCGCAATTGTCAGCCCGGCCTTGGCCATGTTCAGCCCAACGCCATGCTCCCCCACGATCAGTGCCGTGTCGCGCCCACCATTGCCCTGCATGTTCGCCCAATCGTCGCTGGCACTGATCACGAATACATCGTCGCCCGCCCCGCCGTGATAGGTGTTGCTGCCACCGCCACCAACCAGCCAACTGCCCCCTGGGGCCGCGGTCAAGACATCATCGCCCGCGCTGCCGTACAGCGTCTGTACGCCGAGCGCTGCGGCGTCCAGCGTGCTGCCTTGAGCACTCTGGCTGATGTAGGCCCTTCGGGAAGTGGGCCCGCTTGACGAAGTCAGTAGAGTGCCACCCTCCTGGGCCTCGATCCGATTACCGACGGTATCGGCGAGAAACCTCACCGCCAGTACTTCCCGGTCCTCACCATTAACAGTGAAAGCGCCTCGGGAAATGACCTCGTTACCCTGACGCACCTCTCCTACCGGCTCGACCTGGCCGAGCCTGATCTGGCTAATGCCATGCTCCTGCAATGCCCTCAGCTCACCGGCATCGGCACGCCCGTCATGGTTGCCATCGACCCACACCTTCAATTGCGCCCAGATGGCGTCTTCAACGTTGATGACGCCATCGGCGTTGGCGTCGACACTTGCCAGGGCGGCGAAGCCATCCTTGAACGGTGTTTCACCAGAGCTGCCGTCGCTGCCTGCCTTGCCGCCGTAGTATTCGGAGAACAGCTGGCTGACGTTGCTCACCTGGCCGGTACCGTTGTCATGCACCAGCATGCCGGTCAGCCGGTCTGCCCAGCCGGTGCGGCGCAGTGAACCACTGTTATCGATATCGAACAGTACGCCTTCCTCGATACCCGTCAGACCAACGCCCTTGCCGCTGAGGTCGAGCAAGAGCGGGTCGACAAACGTGTTCACCGTGGTCATTGCTGCCAACCCGTTGAGTACCACGGCATTGCGCAGGCTGAAATCCGGTTGTTCATTGCCATCACGATAGAACTGAGCCAGATGCTGATTGGGTCGCACGTTGGGGTCGATCTGCAGCTCGCCAGGGCGAACACCACCGGTGGCCAAACTGCCCAACTGAGCGGAGGTGAAGTCGGT
The DNA here is from genome assembly GCA_041879295.1 of Pseudomonas putida. Taxonomy (NCBI): domain Bacteria; kingdom Pseudomonadati; phylum Pseudomonadota; class Gammaproteobacteria; order Pseudomonadales; family Pseudomonadaceae; genus Pseudomonas; species Pseudomonas putida. The sequence goes on from CP047152.1 coordinate 5,241,639, forward strand.
GTTGTCGAGGGTGCTGTCGGTGAATGCGATACTGTGGGTCAGGCGACGATCGACGTAGCCGTTGGAGACGTCATTGCGGATATCGTCCTGGCCTTGGAGGTCGCGGCGGGATTCGGTTGTGGGGGTGATTTCGATTTTGATTGAGGCGTCTGATGCACCTCCACCTAAACCAGTATCTTGATGTATGAAAAAATCAACCAGTTTGTCGAAAGTAGTTGACGCAAGATCGAACCATCCCGTGGGTGCTTCGATATGATGAAACCACTTTCTAGCAGCTCCAATTACCTCTTTTGAACCCAACACACTTTTTTGGCTCATAAAAGCATGGGTACGCCCTGCCAGCTCTAGCTCCTTCGCGGGATCCCCCGCAGAGGACAAAACCAGTCCCCAATATATCTGTTTACTTTCTTCTGGCAATCCTAAAAATATGGGATAAAGGGTCCAAGCGCTTTCAGGATATCCGGAACCTTCAAATACTTGCTTATGGAAATTCGCTATAGCAGCTTGAGGTATTGGCCCTGAAACAAAACCATCCACCGCATGCGCCTTTAACGCATTCAGATATTCCTTAGCCATATTAAAACGGATGGCTTCAACATCTTCATCGCGCATTGGCATACCCGCTTCTGCGGCTACGCCTTTCATGTAGTTTATCGCCGCCACACCTGCAATGCTGTTCCCCCGAGCCACACCATTTGCGAGCACCGCATATTTATCACCTTTTTCGGCTAATTTATCATACATCGCCGACGGACCTTCTTTTGTTAACAACTCGCTTGCAAGCTCGATATCAGAATGGCTTAATTTCATCATAAAAATTATCCTTGTATACCATTAGAAGCCAAGAAGATTTTTACACGCGATGCTATCTCACCCCACTCGCTCAATTCGTCCCATCCAAAATCAATCTTTACAATAGCTTTACTGTCCTCCAGCAAATATCTAAAATGACAGCGATGGTATTTAGACCTATACTTACTCCAACTACACCTTCCAATTTGCTCCATGTACCCATTTCTTTCAGACCAGAAAATCATCCGTGGTGAATTGGGGAAAACGCTATCAACACCTTCCACTCGATTCAAACCTAATTGTCTATCAAACACCTTGGCCTCTCGCTGCTTATGAGTTGCCTCGGAAATGAAAAAATCAAAGGTTTCGCGCAGTCCCCTCTCACCGGCGGGCCATGGTTCAATCGTCACTACGATTCCACTAAACGTCTCTGAGAAATAGTTTCCCGGCGTTAACTCAGGCCAGTTCATGGCCAGACTTAAAGAATATAAATTTGATTCACACCCTCTATCAACGCCGCCAGCCCCTCTCTTATAACTTCCTTCATCCTCATATTCCGGCCAGAAAGGAACATATTCGCTTGAAAACTCATACATAACACCGGACACCACACCACATACTTTTGGTGCAGGGGGTGCTACCGGCTTCGATTTCTCGCTTAAAGCAACAGTCGCCACTACTAAAGCAACACAGCTCGCGGGAAGACACAACGCGACGGCGGCGCTAACCCTCAGTGCATTCCATATAATTTCGTACAGCATTCTCCAGCCGTTTTTTTCTCGTAGCTGATTCGCGCCCATCTGTTATCGCCCTCACAAGTAATCACTTAGCGCTCCGTTAAACTTTCCTGCACATGTCGCCGCAAAGGTCTTAGAAAATAACTTATAACCTTGCGCTTATCCGTAATAACCTCCGCACGCACTGACATACCCGCCGTCAACGGAACATCCTGTTTTCCTACACGCATTATTTCCTTACCCAGGCGGACTCGAGCGCTATAAACCAACCCTCGCTTCTCATCTTCAATGGCATCGTCAGAAATACTCTCCACCACCCCCGGGACAACCCCGTACTGGGTAAACGTGAACGTCTCAACTTTCACTTCCACTGGCTGCCCGGGATATACAAAGCCGATATCTTTGTTCTCGACTTTCACTTCCACTTCCACCGGCTCGCCCGTCGGCACAATGACCATCAGTGTCTGCGCGGGTGTAACCACCCCGCCCTGTGTATGGATCGCCAACTGCTGGACGGTGCCGTCAACGGGGGATGTCAGTACCTTGAGGCGATGCCGCTGCTCGGCCTTGTTCAACTCCTGCTCAAGGGTTGCAATGCGCCGTTGCGCCTCACCGTGAAGATCGAGCATGGCTCTGCGCAGTTGGGCAATGGCACCGCTGCGGCGGTGCTGAGCAGCAAGCCGTGCAGCGTTCAGTTCGTCGATGCGCGAGCGCTGGAGTGCCAGTTCGCGTTCCTGCTCCAGGCGGGCCTGCTCCTTTTCCAGGTAGGTGTGCTTGGCCACGGCCGATTCGCTGAACAACAGCTTGTAATCCGCCGTCAGTTGGCGGGTGATCACCAACAGTTGCCGGAGCGCGTCAGCCCGGCCCTGGGCGGAACGGATTTCGGCAGCGCGTTGACCGATTTCGGCATCGGCCTGTTCCAGCGTGGCCTGCAACTCCAGGTATTGCCCCTCCAGCCAGCGCTGCGCGCCTGCCTGCTGCGCGGCCGTGGCCTGCGGTATCAATGGTGCCAGGGAGGCAGGTGCCACATCGCCGTCCAGCGCACTCAGCAGTGTGCTGGCGCGGGCCTGGTCGATCTGTGCAGCCAGCAGTTCGCTGCCCAGGCGCTTGATGTCAGCCTCGGTCAACTGCCCTTCCAGCTCGACCAGCACATCGCCTTTGCGCACCGGCTGGCCATCGACGACGTGGATCGACTGCACCACCGCGACCTCGCTGGCCTGTATCAACTTGCTCCTGCCACTGGGCACGATCTTGCCTTCGGCACTGGCGATGACATCGATCTCACCGATGCAAGCCCAGGCGAGCGCCAGCCCGATGAACATCAGCAGGCTCCACTGCAGGTAGCGCGGCAAGGGATGCACTGGCGTTTCCTGCAAGGACAGTGCCGCAGGTAAAAAGGCCAGTTCGTCGGGCTCACGTACGGGGCCGTCCATGCTCCGGCGCTTTCGCCATGCCGTTATCCACGCATCCCGGTAGCGCTCGGCAAGGTCCTTGAACGCCACACTCATACGGCGGCCCCGAGCTGCAGTTGATGCAGGTAGGCATAGGTGCCCTGTGGATAACCCAGCAGCTCATCATGAGTCCCTTGCTCGATGATCTGCCCACGCTCCATGACCACGATGCGGTCGGCATGGCGTACTGCCGAGAGCCGATGGGCAATGATGATGACCGTGCGCTGCGCGCAAATCCGCGCCATGTTCTGCTGGATGATCCGTTCGGACTCATAGTCCAGCGCACTGGTGGCTTCGTCGAAAATGAGGATGCGTGGGTTGCCGAACAGCGCTCGGGCGATGGCTATGCGCTGTCGCTGCCCACCCGACAGGCTGGCGCCGTGCTCACCAATCAGGGTTTCGTAGCCATCCGGTAATTCGAGGATGAACTCGTGAGCACCCGCCAGCGTCGCTGCGGCGATCACTTCTTCAAGCGGTGCCGCTGGGTTGCCGAGGGCAATGTTCTCGCGCACGGTGCGCCGGAAAAGCACGTTGTCCTGCAACACCACACCGATCTGCCGACGCAGTGACGCCACATCGGCTACCGCCAGGTCAGCACCGTCGAGCAGTACCCGCCCCCGCTCGGGTGAGTACAGCCGCTGAATCAAGCGTGTCAGCGTGCTCTTGCCTGACCCCGAGCGACCTACAATGCCTATCACTTCTCCGGCGGCGATCTTCAGGCTGACGTCGCGCACGACTTCGCCCCCGTCCGGCCGATAGCGAAAACACACACGATCGAGCTCGATCTGCCCGACAAGTGTGGGCAGCACCGTGCCCTTGCCTTGGTTGACCTCGGTACGGGTGTTGAGAATGTCACCCAGGCGTTGAATCGATACCCCTGTCTGCTGGAAGCTGGTCCAGAGTTGGGCCAGGCGGATGATGGGCTGCGACACGCGCCCTGCGAGCATGTTGAAGGCGATCAGCTCGCCCACCGTGAGTGCGCCTTCGATGACCAGCCGGGCCCCCAGCCACAAGGTGGCTACCGTGACCAGCTTGCCGATCAGGCCGACGCTTTCATTGGCGATACTGGAAAGGTTCTGGGTCTTGAAACTGGCAGATACATAAGCGGCCAACTGATCATTCCAGCGCCGGGTCACCTGAGGTTCCACGGCCATCGACTTCAGTGTGTCGATGCCGTTGACCGCCTCGACCAGAAAGGCCTGGTTCTCGGCGCCGCGCTGGAAGCTTTGATCAATCAACGCCCGCAGTAGCGGAGTAACGACCAAGGATACGAGAAAATAGAAAGGCAGCGAGCCAACGACGACCAGCGTCAACCATCCGCTATAGAGGAACATGACAGCGATGAAGACCACCGAGAACAGCACATCCAGCACTAGCGTGATGCTGTTGTTGGTCAGGAAACTTCTGATGTTCTCCAGTTCTCGCACTCGGGCAACCGAGTCACCGACTCGCCTGGCGTGAAAATAGGCGGTGGGAAGATCGATCAAATGCCTGAACAGTTTTGCACCCAGTTCGACATCGATTCTTGACGCTGTATGAGCTGCCACATAGGTACGCAACCCACTCAGCAATGTTTCAAACAGAACGACGACCAATAAACCCAAGGCGATAACATCCAGCGTGGTCAAACCGCGATGCACCAGGACTTTGTCCATTACCACCTGAAAGAACAAAGGCGTCAGCAAAGCCAGTATCTGAATGACCAGGGAAACCACGAGCACTTCGCCAAATAGCCGCCTGTACTTCACCAGGGCAGGAATGAACCAGGTAAAGTCGAAGCGTGACAGCCCGAGGGGCAACTGGGCATCGGAGCGAACCAGAATGAGTTCTCCCGACCAGCGCACCACCAGTTCCGCGAAGGTCAGCGCTTGCGGCGCGCGGGAATGGGGGTCCTGCACCAGAACCTTCTCGCCCTCCACGCGCGCGATGATGAAGTATTCACCACGCGTATCCACTGCAATAGCGGGCAAGGGCGTCTGCTGCAGCCGGGCCGGATCGACGCTGCGGTGTCTGGCCTTGAGGCCAAGTTGCTGAAATGCCCGAAGTAGTGTGCAGGTAGAGAAACGCTCACCCGCTGCTGCATGATCGTGCTGCAACTGCTCGGCAGAGACGGCAACACCATGGTAACGCGCCAGCGTGATAAGACACACCAGCCCACTTTCAATAGTGTTGGCATTGCCATCAGATAAATCAGCCATCACGCCACCTCTTATGAAAACCGGACATGAGGCGATACTAGCCCGAAGCAATAGGACAAACGTCCTACAAGCTTCCGACACAAGCGTGTGACACTTCTGACTTTTAAAGTCTATTCGTAGGAAGTTTCCTAACGGCGAGAAATCCAGTGTAGGAAGTTATAACTTACGCCGTAGGAATAAATAACCAGAATCAGACATACCCACTCTAGACCGGGTCTTTGAGTGGATATGTCGATTATCAGCGGATCAAGGCCCCCAGACCCTCGAGCAATCGCTGCAAAGCCCCCTGATTGGCCCGCATCACCGCCCTGCCCGCCTCGCCCATGCGCTGGGCATCCTGCGGCAGTTCCACCAGACGGCGCACCGCGCCGGCCAGCCCGTCAGCATCATCCACCTGCTGCAACGCACCCGCCTCGCGCAGCATCGCGCTGATTTCGAGGAAGTTGAACACATGCGGCCCCATGAGCACCGGCAAGGCCAGCGCCGCAGGCTCCAACGGATTGTGCCCACCGGTCGGCACCAGGCTGCCACCGACGAAGGCAATGTCGGCCAGGGCATACAGGAACAGCAGTTCGCCCATGGTGTCGCCCAGCAATACCCGCGTTTGCGCATCGACCAGCGTGCCGGCAGAGCGGCGCACGGTGGGGAACTGCTCGCTGCACAGCGCATGCACTGCATTGAAGCGCTCGGGATGGCGCGGCACCAGGATCAGCAAGGCATCGCCATGCACCTGCAACAACTGCCGATGCGCCTGCAGGATCAAGGCATCTTCACCTTCGTGGGTGCTGGCGGCGATCCACACAGGACGCTGGCCGCCCCCCCACTGTTCACGCAATGCCTTGGCGCGCGGCAGCAGCTGTTCGTCGATCTTCAGGTCGAACTTGATCGAACCGGTGACTTGCACGCGCTCAGGGCGTGCACCCAGGTCACGGAAGCGCTGGGCCTCGGTTTCGGTTTGCACGGCAATCAGGCTCATCTCGGCCAGCATCGGCCGGGTAAGCCTGGCAAAGCGCCCATAGCCACGGGCCGAGCGCTCGGACAAGCGCGCATTGGCCAGCGCCACCGGAATGCCGCGCCTGGCACACTGGTGAATGTGGTTGGGCCAAAGCTCGGTTTCCATGATGATGCCCAGCTTAGGCTGCACATGATCGAGAAAACGCCCCGCCGCCCAAGGCAGGTCGTAGGGCAGGTAGCAATGCTGCACGCGCGGTTCGTCGGCGAACATGGCGCGGATGCGTTCAGAGCCGGTAGGGGTCATGCAGGTCAGTGTGATCGGCAGCTCCGGATAAGCCTTGAGCAAGGCACGCACCATGGGTGCGGCCGCAATGCTCTCGCCCACCGATACCGCATGCACCCAGATGCCACCCTGGCGCATGGCCGGCAGCTTGAAAGCAAAACGCTCGCCGATACGCTGGCCATAGGCCGGCGCCTTGCGCGCGCGCAGGTACAGGCGCAGCGCAACCAGCGGCAGGCCCAGGTGAAACAACAAGGTATAGAGAGTTCTGTTCATGGCGGCGAATTCTACCCGATCGCGCGAAGGTGCACTGCAAAGCGCTCGGCCAGCCACTGCGCGGCCGGGCCCAGAGGCTCATCACGGCGCCAGGCCAGCTCCGCCACCAAAGCCGGCGGCCGCCAATCGCTGTCCAGTTCGACCATGTGCGCCTGGTAGGTCGGGTACTGCACCACATGCCGGGGTAACCAGGCCCAGCCCAGGCCGCGCATCAGTAGTTCGGCCATGGCGTAGAAGCTGTCGGCACGCCATACCTGCGGGCTGATCGCCTCGCCGCCAGGGTAACCGCTTTGTTGTGGCGTGATCAGCAACTGCCGGTGGCGGGCCAATTGTTGGCGGGTGACCCGGCCTTCGCCTGCCAGCGGGTGGCCGGCCGCGCACACCGTGACCATCTCCACGCTGCCCAAGGCACGGCGTTCCAAGGAAGCCGGGATGCTTTCGTGGAGGAAGAACAGGCCCAGATCGGCGCGCCGCTCCACCAGCTTGCGCGCCACATCGCCCTGGGCTCCACTGGCCAATTGCACCTCTAGGAACGGGTAGCGGCTAGCCAGTTCGTCAAGGCTGTCGATCACCGGCTGATATGGCATGGCTTCGTCCTGCGCGACCCGCAGCAAGGCCTCCTGCCCGCGCATCAGGGCCAGGGCGCGGCCATCCAGGCGTTCGCACTGGCGTAACAATTCGCGGGCGTCTTCCAGCAAGGCGCTGCCATTTTCAGTCAGTTTCGGTTGCCGGCCGCTGCTGCGCTCGAACAGGGTGACCCCTAGGTCTGTTTCGAGCAGCGCGATGGCGCTGCTGATCGCCGACTGGGCTTTGTGCTGCTCACGTGCCACCGCGGAGAACGAGCGCAGTTCTGCAACGCGCAGAAAGGTACGCAATTGTTCAAGATTCCACTGCTCGGCCATCAACCTATCTCCCAAATTGATAGGTAATGACTTTACCCCATCCAGGCAACGTCTAGAATGCCCGCTCAGTAACGGAGGATCCCGCCATGAATGCCTATACCTACCTCGCCATTGCCATCTGCGCCGAAGTCATCGCCACCGCCTCGATGAAGGCGGTGAAAGGCCTGAGCACGCCGTTGCCACTGCTGCTGATGGTGGTTGGCTATGGCATTGCGTTCTGGATGCTGACGCTGGTGGTACGCAGCATTCCGGTGGGGATTGCCTATGCCATCTGGTCGGGCCTGGGGATTGTGCTGATCAGTGTGGCGGCGCTGGTGATCTATGGGCAGAAGCTGGATATGCCGGCGATGCTTGGCATGGCCATGATCGTGGGTGGCGTGGTGGTGATTCAGCTGTTTTCGAAGACGGCTGGGCATTGATGTTTGCCCTGCGTCTGGCTGGAGGTCGTGCCAGGGCTGCCTGGTGCTTGCCTTGATTTTTGGGGTGTCGGGTAGATCGAGCGCCGCCCGCGCGGCGCATCGCGAGCTGCGCTCGCTCCTACGTTTGTTTCGGGCCAGTAACGCCTGCAAGAGGCGCGCGCGGCCGCCTGGTTCGTACGGCACGATATCGAGCCATGCGCCAAAGCGTCCGCGCGCAAATTCCACAGAAATAATTGGCCCGAAACAAACGTAGGAGCGAGCGCAGCTCGCGATGCGCCGCGCGGGCGGCGCTCGGTCTCCAAGACGACGCACCTCTAACGCCATACCCTTAAAGCCATGGCGCATGGCACGCCACACCGCATGGCATGAGGTTGCGCAATGGCCGGGCATGTTTGCCGTGGATGTTATGCCGTTGCTGAAATCGAGCGCCGCCCGCGCGGCGCATCGCGAGCTGCGCTCGCTCCTACGTCTGTTTCGGGCCAGTAACGCCCGTGACAGGCGCGCGCGGCCGTTTTGTTTGTTCGGCGCAATATCGCGACATGCCCCAAAGCGCCCGCGCGCAAATCCCCCAGAAATAATTGGCCCGAAACAAACGTAGGAGCGAGCGCAGCTCGCGATGCGCCGCGCGGGCGGCGCTCGGTCTCCAAGACGACGCACCTCTAACGCCATACCCTTAAAGCCATGGCGCATGGCACGCCACACCGCATGGCATGAGGTTGCGCAATGGCCGGGCATGTTTGCCGTGGATGTTATGCCGTTGCTGAAATCGAGCGCCGCCCGCGCGGCGCATCGCGAGCTGCGCTCGCTCCTACGTCTGTTTCGGGCCAGTAACGCCCGTGACAGGCGCGCGCGGCCGTTTTGTTTGTTCGGCGCAATATCGCGACATGCCCCAAAGCGCCCGCGCGCAAATCCCCCAGAAATAATTGGCCCGAAACAAACGTAGGAGCGAGCGCAGCTCGCGATGCGCCGCGCGGGCGGCGCTCGATCTAACAAGCGCGAAAAACCTCAAGGCGAGCCTCTGTTAGCCCTCACACGATCCCCCGTGTGCCTGACCCTGTATACTTGCCAGCTGTCCCAGTCTTCGAGGTATCGCCATGCCATCTGCCATTTCCACTGACGTGCTGATCGTCGGCGCCGGGGTCGCAGGCCTTTGGCTCAATGCCCGCCTGCGCCGCCTGGGCTACTCGACAGTGCTGGTGGAGCGCGCCAGCCTTGGCGGCGAGCAGACCATCAAGTCGCAGGGCATCATCCACGGCGGCACCAAATACGCCCTGCACGGCGCCCTGACCGGCGCCTCGGAAGCCATCGCCGACATGCCGCGCCGCTGGCGCGAGGCCTTGGCCGGCAACGGCGAACTCGACCTCGGGCGTACCCGCCTGCTCTCCGATGCCCACTACCTGTGGTCGCCGGGCACCTTGGCCGGCAACCTCACAAGCTTCTTCGCCAGCAAGGCCGTGCGCGGCCGGGTCGACCAGGTCAAGGGTGACCAGTTGCCACCGGCACTGCAGGACCGCGCGTTCAAGGGCAAGGTGTATCGCCTGGCGGAACTGGTGATCGATGTCCCGAGCCTGCTGGCCAATCTGGCCGAGCTGGCCGGCGAGTCCTTGCTGGCAGGTGAACGCATCGAACCCATGCGTGAAGGTGATGCGTTGGTTGGCCTGCGCGTGGACGACCGGGAAATCCGTGCCCAGCGCATCGTATTGAGCGCCGGAGCCGGCACCGAAGGCTTGCTGCAGGCGCTGGGCCTGGATCAGCCGGCCATGCAAACCCGCCCGCTGCACATGGTCATGGCCAAGGGCCCGAACCTCAAACCTTTGTACGCCCACTGCCTCGGCGGCGGGCCCAAGCCTCGGGTGACGGTGACCACCCATCCGGCAGCCGATGGCCAGTGGGTCTGGTACCTCGGTGGGGACCTGGCCGAAGCCGATGGCGTGGCGCGCGAGCCTGCAGCGCAGATTGCTGCAGCGCAGAAGGAAATCGCCAGCCTGCTGCCATGGGTCGACCAGAGCCTGGTGCGCTGGGCCACACTGCGCGTCGACCGCGCTGAGCCGGCACAATCCGGCCTAGTACGCCCGGACAACGCCTTCCTTGCCGACCAGCAGCGCCTGCTGGTCGGCTGGCCGACCAAGCTGGCACTGGCACCGGACTTCAGCGACCGGGTGATCAGCCACCTGGAGCGCGACGGCATTCGTCCACAAGCACAGGCCGACCTGACCGACCTGCCACGCCCTCCGCTGGGCGTACCGGCCTGGGAGCAACTGCTGCCATGAGCCTGCCAACCCTGCACAAATTCCATCGCCCGCTGGGCAGCACCGGCCTCAAGGTCTCGCCACTGGGCCTCGGCACGGTCAAGCTGGGTCGCGATCAGGGCGTGAAGTACCCCACGGGCTTCACTATCCCCGGCGATGAAGACGCCCGCCTGTTACTGGCTCAGGCCCGCGAGCTTGGCATCAACCTGATCGACACCGCCCCGGCCTATGGCCACAGCGAAGAACGCCTGGGCCCGCTGCTGCGCGGCCAACGTGATGAATGGGTAATCGTCAGCAAGGTCGGTGAAGAGTTCGAGGAAGGCCTGTCGCATTTCGATTTCAGCGCCGCCCACACTCGCCGCTCGGTGGAGCGCAGCCTGCGCCGGCTCGAAACCGACCGCATCGAACTGGTGCTGGTGCATTCCGATGGCAACGACCTGGCCATTCTAGAACAGCAGGAGGTCTACCAGACCTTGGCCGAACTCAAGCAGGAGGGCAAGATCCTCGGTTTCGGGCTGTCCGGCAAGACCGTCGCCGGCGGTCTGAAAGCGCTGGAGCAAGGCGACTGCGCCATGGTCACCTACAACCTCAACGAACAGGCAGAACGCCCGGTGCTGGACTACGCTGCCGAACACGGCAAGGCCATCCTGGTAAAGAAGGCCTTGGCGAGCGGGCACATCTGCCTGGCCCCGGGTGTCGACCCGGTGCAGGCCAGCTTCGAGCTGCTGTTCGCCCACCCGGGCGTCAGCAGTGCTATTGTCGGCACCATCAACCCGTTGCACCTGGCCCACAATGTGGCCACCGTCGCCCGCATCCTGGGCCAGCATTGAGTTACCTCAGGCCTACGACTCAGGGCCTGGAGACTGACCCGACGCAAGGAGGAGCCTCGTGGCGCGAACGTTGATCCGCAAGAACCCGAGCAACTTCAAGACACTGCCACTGCATGTCGAGGCCACGCCCGAAGGCTTGATCTACCAAAGCATCGGCATGCCGCTGAACTTTGCCCAGACCCAGCAACGGCGCAAGGCCATCCAGTTACCCGACGCGCAACATTTCGTGGTCGAACTGGCCAACCTGGGCGTGTCAGTGCGCCTCACGCTGCATTGGCAGAACCGCGATTACTGGGTACTGGTGCGTCAGCGCCGACAAGACCGTGGCGATGTGGTGCTGAAACTGATTTCCGGTTATGTGCCGGCGCAGGAGCTGAACCTGCCGCTGCACACCGCTGTACAGGAAGTGGCCGAGGAGTGCCTGCTGGAAACCCCGGAAGGTTGGCTGGGCGGGCGCTTCAACGACACCTGGCTGCCCGTACCCTACGCCGCCGCCCTGCACTACCGCGAAACACCCCACTTCGTGCTGGCGCCCCAGTCCGGTGCCGCACGCCCGGTGCATTGCGGCAAACTGATGCTACTGGAGCGCCCACGGGCCTATGTGCACCTGCCCACCGCTTCGCTACAGCTGATCTATGACATGCGCCTGCAAGTGCCCCGGGACGCCAAGAAACTCAGCTTGTTCCACGTTGACGAACGGCTGGAGGGCGACCAGTTGGTGGCGCGGCTCAACCGCAAACGGCCCGACCTGTACCTGATGCCATTGAAGGACGGCCAGCCACTGGCAGAGCTGTATACGCTGAAAAAGGATGAACTGGTGCCAGCGAGTACGCGTGGGTTGTACCTGGCAGAGAGTTTTGCCCGGCAGGAAGGCTGGGTGGTGGCAGATGAACGGATACGCTGGAAGGATTGGGTGAAGCAGCAGGGTTTGGTGGAACGCACGCCTGAACGGGCGTCGCACTTGCAACGGTTTGGCGACAAGGCACGAGCGCTGCTGGAGCGGGCGCGAACTTCGCTGCACAAGTGACATCCCGGGAGCTTTCACCTTCTTGCAGGCGCGGGTAAACCCGCCCCTGCAGAGGGCCGCCACAGCGACCCCAAGGCCAGATCAGTTCTTGCGAATTTTCTCGACAATCGCCGTGGTCGAGCTGTTCTCGACCAGCCCCAGCACCTTCACGGTGCCGCCATAGCCCTTGACGATATCAGCGCCCACCACCTGGTCGATGCCATAGTCGCCACCCTTCACCAGCACATCCGGCTTGACCTGGCTCAGCAGGTTTTCCGGGGTGCCTTCCGGGAAACTGATCACCCAGTCCACTGCGCCCAGACCGGCCAGTACGGCCATACGCCGGTCAACACTGTTGATCGGCCGGCCCGGCCCCTTCAGGCGGCTTACCGAGGCATCGTCATTTACCGCAACGATCAGGCGATCACCCTGAGCCCGCGCCTGCTCCAGGTAGGTGACATGCCCGGCATGCAGGATGTCGAAGCAGCCATTGGTAAAGACAATCTTCTCGTTGTGCGCCCGCGCGTCATCGATGGCCAGCAGCAATTGCTCCAGGCCCAGCACGCCGCGCTCGGAGCCTTCCTCACGCTGGATGGCCCGGCGCAGTTCAGGGGCGCTGATGGCAGCCGTACCCAGCTTGCCGACCACGATGCCCGCCGCCAGATTGGCCAGGGCCACCGCATGGGGCAGGTCCTCACCTGCGGCAATGGCCGCGGCAAGGGTGGAGATGACGGTATCGCCGGCACCGGTCACATCGAACACTTCGCGTGCCCGTGCTGGCAGGTGCAACGCCGGCTGACCAACGCGCAGCAGGGTCATGCCATGCTCACCGCGGGTGACCAGCAAGGCACCCAGGTCCAGGTCCTGCAGCAGCTGCAAGCCCTTGGCGACCAGTTCGGCTTCATCGACGCAACGGCCGACAATGGTCTCGAATTCGCTGAGGTTCGGGGTAATCAGGCTGGCGCCACGGTAGATGGAAAAGTCCTTGCCCTTGGGGTCGGCCAGCACCGGAATACGCTTGGCGCGCGCCGCCTGGATCAGGTCTTGGTGATTCTTCAATGCACCTTTGCCGTAGTCGGACAGCACCAGCACCTTGACGCCTTCGAGCAGGCCATCGACCTCCGCGCCCAGCGACAGCGGGTCGGTGGCGAACGGCTCTTCGAAATCGATACGCAGCAGCTGCTGGTGACGGCTCATGACCCGCAGCTTGACGATAGTCGGCTGATGCGCGATGCGCTGGAATACCGAACGGACACCGGCAGCCTGCAGACTGTTGGCCAGGCTGTCGGCAGCTTCATCTTGGCCGGTAACACCGATCAGCGAAGCCGGCGCGCCCAGCGCAGCAATGTTCAAGGCAACGTTGGCCGCACCGCCGGGGCGATCCTCGATCTGATCGACCTTGACCACCGGGACTGGCGCTTCGGGCGAAATACGCGAAGTACCGCCATGCCAGTAGCGGTCGAGCATGACATCGCCGACCACCAGTACCGGGGCTTGATCGAAACGCGGCATGGACAACTTCATGGGCAACCCATATGGAAATAATGAACAGGGGCAGGATATTAGCACAGGGTAGGCAATGGCTTTATGGCCAGATCATCCCTGGAAAATTCCCGTGACAATCGGGGCCATGACGGCCCCGATCAAGGAGGGTTCAGGTGATATCGGCCTTGGCCGGCTCATCCAGCCCCATGGCATGCAGGCGGGCATAATGGCCATTAGCCGCAAGCAGCTCGGCGTGAGTACCGCGCTCGACCAGGCGGCCCTGGTCCATGACCAGGATCTGGTCGGCCTTCTCGATGGTCGACAGGCGATGAGCAATCACCAGCGTGGTACGGCCCTGCATCACGTGGTCCAGAGCGGCCTGGATATGCCGCTCGGACTCGGTATCCAACGCCGAAGTGGCTTCGTCGAGGATCAGCAACGGCGCGTTTTTAAGCAGCGCACGGGCAATAGCCAAGCGCTGGCGCTGGCCACCAGAAAGCAGTACACCGTTCTCACCCACTTCAGTATCGAAGCCCTTTGGCAGCCGGTCGACGAATTCCTTGGCATAGGCATCGGCCGCGGCGGCCTCAATGTCTGCGCGCGGCGCGCCAGCCAGATCACCATAGGCGATGTTGTTGGCCACGGTGTCGTTGAACAGGGTGACATGCTGGGTGACTTGCGAAACATGGCGGCGCAGGTTGCGCAGGCGATAGTTCTCGATCTCCACACCATCGAGCAGGATCTGCCCCTTGTCGTGGTGATAGAAACGCGGGATCAGGGCCGCCAGGGTAGACTTGCCACTGCCGGAGCGGCCGACCAGGGCGATCATCTGCCCGGGCTCGGCTACAAAACTGATGTCGCTCAGCACTTCACGCTCGGTACCCGGGTAAGTGAAGCTCAGGTTACGCACTTCCAGGCGCCCTTCCACGCGTTCCTTCTCGACAGTACCGGTGTCCACTTCGGGTGCTTCGTCCAGTTGCTCGAAGATGCTCTCGGCACCTGCCAGGCCCTTCTGGATGGTCGAGCTGACTTCCGACAACTGGCGAATAGGCTTGGGCAGCAGGCCGGCAGCGGTGATATAGGCCACCAGGTCACCGGCAGTAGAATCCCCGCGCAGGAACAGTACCAGGAACATCAGCGCAGCCATGGCGCTGTAGATCACCAGCTGAAGCATCGGTGTGTACAGCGCGCCGGTCTTGGTCATGCGCAGTTGCTTGTCGGTGTTGCTCTGGCTGGCCTGGTCGAATCGCCGCTCCTCATAGGCCTCGCCACCGAAGCTACGGACCACGCGGTACCCCTGGATGGTTTCCGAGGCAACGTGGGTGACGTCGCCCATGGCTACCTGGATCTTCTTGCTCTGCTTGCGGAATTTCTTGCTGGCGATGCTGACCATAACCGCGATCACCGGCAAGATGGCGACCATCACCAAGGTCAGGTGCCAGTTCATCCAGAGCAGATAGGCAAACAGGAACACCACGGTCAGGCCTTCGCGGATCACCACCTTGATGGCGTCGGTAGCAGCGCCGGTGACCATGGTCACATTGAAGGTAATGCGCGAAATCAGGTGCCCGGAGTTGTGGTTGTCGAAGTAGCGGTTGGGCAACACCAGCAGCTTGTTGAACAAAGCCACTCGCAGGTCATGCACCAGGCTCAGAGAGACCTTCGCCAGGAAGTAGTTGCCGAGGAACGAGCCAAGGCCCTGCCACGCAGCGATCAGGATGATCAGCAGCGGCACCGCCTGCAGCAATTGCAGGTCACGCAGGTAGGGTACGTTGGGGAACAATACCGCTTCGGGGTTGCTCAGCCCATCGACGAAGTACTTGAGAATGCCGGCCAGCATTGGCTGGGTCGAGGCAAAGATCACGAAACCGACAATGCTCAGCAGGAAAATGCCGACATAGGGTTTCACATAGCTCAACAGCCGGAAGTAGATCTTCAGGCTGGAGGTGTGCTCCGCTGGTCGCGGTGTTTCGGCCATTATCGAGCTCGCTGTTCAGGTTGAACCGGCAATTTTACCACAGGCGTCATTTTCGGCACGCCCCCATGGCAGCAACATGGCAAGGCCCACCGGCAGCCAGCTGATGAACCATTCGGCACGTGGCGTACCGGTGAGGCTGGCGGCATCGAACTGCATGGCCAGGGTCGAGTATACCCAGAACCCCAGCAGGACCTTGCCGAACAGGGTGCCGCGGGCGCGCACGATTTCGCCCAGCGTAAGCAGCCATACCATTACCCACAGCAACATGCCGGGCAAGCCCATTTCAACGGCAACATGGGTGAACATGTTGTGGGAGTGATCGAAGTGTTTGCCGACGGCGCTCACTTCGTAGTGAGCCCCCAGGCCAAGACCAGTCCAAGGGTGCGCGGCAATCATCTCGACCACGGCATGGAAAATTTCCGGCCGATAGGATGAACCCCGGTGGGCGATAAGGTCGTACACGGCCAAAAAGGCCAGGCCGGTGGCAAGCAATGCCAGAACAGAAAACACCCGGCTGTGGCGGTCACGGAACCACAGCGGCGCCATTACCACGGTAATCACCAGTGCCAGAATCGCGCCACGGCTCTGGCTGAAAATGGCGAAGGCACCCAGGCAAGCCAGTGCCGCCAGCCACAACAACTGCAAGCCACAGTGCCGAGGTGGCTCGTAGAGCATCAAGAGCAAGGCCGAACCAATGACATAAGCCCCCAGGATGGGGTGGGATATCTCGCCAATACCCGCCAGCCTGACCAGCAAAGGCTTATGCTGCACCCCATAGAACTTGAGGATGGAGACCAACGCAGCGAGGGCCAGCAACGCGCTGCCAAGCAGCAATAGCTGACGAATGCGGGCCTGGCCAAGCTGGGCCAACAACGGAAACGCCAGCAGGAACACCAGGATGTAGAGCAAGCGCTTGAGCTCGCGCCCGGGCTCCTCGGCGGGCGACCAGGCCAGGCTCAGACCGCTCCAGGCCAGCAGCAGCAGCACACCCCCCCACAGCGCCGGTTGCCGCCCCCAGGCTTGCACCAGCACACCTCGGGCCGACCAGGCCAATACCAGCGTTGGCAGCCACAAGAACAACACCAGACCTTGCTGATAAACCTTGTTGCTGGGTGCCAGGGCAATCGCCGCCAGGAACCAGACCAGACCCAATCCTAACCAGGCTCGTGCCCAGTTTTTTTGATACAACATCCTTTCCCCCGATGAATCAAAAACACCATCCATGGTGCTACAACATTATTTTCGGCATTATTGCCGGTCATTTTGCTCGCCAGACGACAAGGCCCTATTCATGCAATGCTCCCGGCTCACCCAGGTCGACTTCGATCAGCTGACACTTGGCGCACAGGTGCTTGAGGCAGACAGCCATGGCGCCAAAGTCTACCTGCTCACAGATGGAAATTTCCTCAAGGTTTTTCGCAGGAAGCGGCTGATTTCATCTGCACTGCTACGCCCTTACTCGCAGCGCTTCGTCGATAACGCCGCGCGCCTGACGCAACTGGGCATCCCCACCCTCGAAGTGATCAGCCAGCACAAACTCGACCTGCCGGGCCGCACTGCGGTGCTGTATCGCCCGCTACCTGGGCGGACACTGCTGCAGATGTCGCGCGACGACGGATTCAGCTGGGACATTTACCTGCCACGCCTGATCGAACTGATCCGCCAGTTGCACCGCAGCGGCGTTTACTTCCGTTCGCTGCACCTGGGCAATGTGGTGGTCACCCCCGACCAGCGTCTGGGCTTGATCGACGTGGCCGACATGCGTTTTCTACGCCCGCCGCTGTCGGCTCGCATGATTCGACGCAATGTGCAGCACATGGTGCGCTATATCGAGCGGGAGAACCTGGGCGACCGGTTCCCCCTTGCCGCCTTCGAGGCAGCCTTGCTGACACGCTGAGCGTCAACTGCGCAACAGGCTCTGCGAGCCGCTGCAGAACGCCTGCCAGGCCTGCTCCGGCGCCAGTGCCTGGCGCTGCTTCGCGGCGATCGTCGATGCACTGAGCACCGCACAGCGCTCGATCGCCTCAGCCCAGGCGCTTTCGTCGGCAACCGGCAGGTAGCCACCCGTATCGTGCAACTGCTCGCGGAACACCTGCAGGTCGCTGCACACCACCGGTACATCGGCCATCACCGCTTCTTGCACCACCAGCCCCAGGCCTTCGGAACGCGAAGGCACCAATAGCCAGTCGAATGCCCGGTACAGCTGCTGCAGGTCTTCGCGGTGACCGCGCAGATGAACGCGCTCAGCCAGGCCCAGCGCGTTGATACGCTGCTGCAACATGGCATGCTGCGGCCCCTCGCCAATGATCGCCAGTTGCAGGTCCGGCTGCCGCGCACTGGCCCTGGCGAATGCTTCGATCAGCATCTCGAAACCTTTACTCTCTACCAACCGCCCTACCGCACCCAGCATCACTCCGGCGCCGTGGGGCAACCGCAGCTCCTGCCTGGCCTGATCACGGCTCAGCAAAGGCTCGACGAATGCACGCGGGTCAAGCGCCATGCGCAGTGTCTGCACCGGCCTACCCAGATCACACTCCAGCGACTCGGCCAACGTCCGTGATACCGCCGCAATACTCAGCCGCTCGGACGGAAACATCTGCAACAAGCGGATATCGCTGGCATTCAGACGCGTCGTGCCATGGAACAGTACCTTGGCACGTACGTGGGGAATACGCTGCAACAACGGCAGCACCAACCGAGCGACGCCAATACCATCGAGCAGCACGATTTCTGCCCCGGCCTCGGCCAGTGCCTTGCGCAACCGCATGCGCAGCCATGGGCGCAGCAAGCGCCACAAGTGCCGCCCTTTGAGCGCACGTGAGGGCATATGCCATTCGCGGGTCGAACCGAGCCCACAGCAGAGCCCGCTCCCCAGCAGCAGCCAATTACTGATCCGGGCGTCGGCACCCGCGTTCGACAAGACCTGCCGATGCACCCTGTGAATCGACATGTAGGGCGTTCCACCCGCCCACATCATATTGACGATGTTCATGGGTCCTCTCCCGCTCAAGTCAGGTGGGACAGTGACTTCATTGAACAAAAAAGGTGATTCCCATGCCGATCAAGGCCCCCGCAACCAGCGCCAACGCCAGCTTCATCCGATCACGCTGACGACGCTTGGCCTTACGCTCCACTTCAATGGGCAAGGTCACGTGATTGCCGAATCCAGTGTGCAATACTGCATCACCCTCCAAGGTGACCGCCGTCAGATTTAACTCAGCGTAGCGACGGGAAAGCGCCTTTTCTCCAGCATAGGCGGCAAACGGCGCACAGCGCTGGTAATCGCTCAATCGGCGCAGCCCAGGGTTGAGCGAGAACGCCTGCCACTCGGCCTTGTCGGACAGCAGCGGATAACACGGCACCCCGGCGATCACCTGACGATCGCCCAAGTGGATGTACGGGCTGTGGATGGCCAGATCGTGGGCATGGCTGCGCAACCACACCTGCAGCAGGTGGGGACTGACATCCAGGATGGCCCGCGAGTCTTCGACAAAGCCTTGGCGGTAGAATTGCCAGTCGTCTTCGCAGTGAAAAATGTAAGGCGTCTTCACGTGGCTGTAGGCCAGGTCGATAGACGGCAACTGACCAAGTTTGGGCCGGTTGACGAACACCTTGCAGTGCGGCTTCCAGTGCTCCGGCACAGCGGCATGCACAGCATCGTCGCCAGAGTCTTCGGTGATGAATACCTCGCGAATGGGCGCGGTGTTGTAGCGATCGAAACTCTCAAGGGTGTCTTTGAGCAGATCGAACCGCCCACAACTGGTCACGACGAGCGTGACGTCACTCTCATTTGAAAAGCGCACCGGATTCCCTCCGCATTACGACTATCGGCCTTCAACGACCCGCTCCTGGGCGCGAAAGCTCTTGTTTAGATGCCCAGCTTCAGGCGCAGCCGCTGCCATGCAGACAATGGCGGGTGGGGCCTGAGCGCCGGGCGCATGTGGTCGACGATGCTACGTCCAACTGCGCCGAAACTAAAACGGGAAACCGCAAGTTGGCGGCCATTTTCTGCAATCTGCCGTGCCAGCTCGGGGTTCTCGCGCAAGTGACGAAGCTTTTCCTGAAGGGTCGGGATGTTGTCATAGAACACCACGTTGTGCATGTCTTGCAGGCCCAGCGCACAGTTCTCTTCCTCGCCCTGGTCGTACGCCAGCAACACACATCCACAGGCCATGGCTTCGAAGTTCTTGATCATGTATTCGCCCATGCCGACATCGGCACTGACGAAGAAACGAATACGGTTGAGCGTGTTGCAGTAGTCCTCGCCCGACTTGGTACGGGTTACCAGCAGGTTCTCGACCTGCCCCAACTCGTCCAGCAGTGCCTTGCGGCCGCTATAGGCCACGCTGTTGACGCTGCCGACAAAGGCCAGCTCGATGTCACGCTCGCGCCCTTGGTCGGCCAGCAACTGCTCGTCATAGCCCTTGGGCACGAACACCGCGTCAAAACCTTCCTGGCGCAGGCGCTCGCTGACCATATAGCCGGAGCTGATCACCCGCGCCCATGGCAACTGGCGGTAATGAGCGCTGAACTTGCCGGTGTACTTGCACGGGATGTAGTTCTGGTAGGCGTCGTGCTCGAGAATCACCAGGTTCGGCACCGTGCGGATAAAGGCCACCTGACGGATCTCCTGCTTGAAACGCAGGAAGAACACGATGCGGTCATAGCGCTCGACTTGCACCTCTCGCTTGAAGTAGCGGCGCAGGTTGCGCTGATCCTGGCTGGTCAGCCAGCGCAGGTCGCACTCGCAGTTGGCCGCGACGCCATCGTACAGGCGGTCAAGAATGGCCCGCTGTTCCTTCTGTACCAGAAATAGGACTTTCATTGCTTTCCTTGGGCGCTCTGCGCCTTCGCGGTCAACCATGGGGCGTGCTTACAGCTCACGCCGCCAGAACAGTTCGTGTCGGCGCACGGCCTTGCGGAAGAATTCGTTCTCCCCGTAAGGCGATGGCTGTCGCCCGGCAAGCCAGCGTTGCAGCACGCGGCGCAGGCGGCGCTTGAACGGTGCCGGGGGCTGCAGGTCGTGCATCATGCCCAGGGCCATGGCCTTGTCGCGCTGGGTCGCGCAATCCAGCACCAGGCTGCAGGGTGCCCAGGCCTGGGCGGCGCTCAATTGCGGCGGCAAGGCCACGCCATCGCCACTGTTGCCCATCGGCCAGCGGTCGTTATCGTGCAGGTGGTTGGCGTAGCACAGCAAGGTTTGTGGCTGCCAGGCCATACCGTGCAAGGCTTCCAGCACCGCCACCTGAGCGCAGATATGGTCCGGGTGGGGGTCTAGCTGCGGGTGCGGCATCACCAGCACCTCTGGCCTGGCCAGTTCCAGCAAGGCTCGCAGGTCGGCCAGCAGGTTGTGCCAGGTGGGTGCGCCATCACGGTCGCCCGGTAACGGGAACGGGTTTAACTGGCGGAACACGCGGATATCAGCCAGGTCTGCCTCACGTGAGGCGGCCGGCTGATCGGGTGCGGCCTGCATGGCAGGCAGCTGCAGGCAGAAGTAACCCAGCTGTATGCAACGCGACTCCGGCACACCGGCCCAACGCGGCACGGCGATGCTGTCCCAGGCACGCAGGCGACCTTTCAGGCGCGCGGCCTCGGCCTTTGCCAGGCCCATCTGCTGATAGTGCTCGGCCTCTATCTCACCGGCGGTCAGGGTCACCACCCAGCTTTCGTCGGCCTGGCTGTACAAACCATACGCGGCCAACTCGGCGTCGTCGGCATGTGGCGCGATCACCATCACCCGGCGACGCTGCAGCTCGATCGAAGGGGTTATCCACAGGCGCAACTGACCCTGCAACTTGCAATGCCGGCCGCGCAGGCGCAACGTGCCGGCCTGCAATGGCGCAGCAAGCCCCGTCAGGTTGAGGAAACGCACGCCATCGACGCCACGCTCGAAGGCTTGCCGATCGGCCTGCTCGCCAGCCAGTAACTCAACCCGAGGGTCGAGAAAGCGCCCCAACCAGCTGCTTTTTAGCCGCAGTTCAAGCACCAGGGTTTCGTCGCCTTGCAGCATGCACTCAGCCTTGAGCCAGCCATCGTGCAGGCTGGCAGGAACCTGCTGCACCTGATCGCCGAAGTCGTAGGCATAGTCCTCACCCGGCGCATAGAACAGGTGGTCGGCAAACCAGGCCTCATGGGCAGCCCAGAGCAGCGGCAACAACAGCAGCGGCAGCCACCACCAGCTGAAAACACCGAGGGCGACCAGCGCAACCAGGCCCGCCAGCAGCCCCAGGCGTTTGTTGCGCCGGTGGCGCTTGAGCAACTGCTGCTTGCGGCTCACGCTTGATACACCGGCACAGGGTTGCACCAGCGGTCCTTGTACTCACGGTCAGCACGGCCGAACGAGAACCGCAGCGGCTTGTTGCGCGTCCGGGCATCTTCCCAGGCGGCCTGGGTATTGAGGAAGCTCAGCACGCTGCCTGGGCTGAAGGCCTTGGTTTCAGGGTCGACGCCGCCATTGATGTACTCGACGCTGATCCACTCCGGCGCTTCGACGCGGTACACCAACTGGATGGCAATCGGCTTACCGTCCAGCAGCAACACCGAGCCGATCAGCAGCTCACGCAGGCGCTCCAGCACATCGGCCATACGCTCGGCACCGGTGGCAGGGAAGCCCCAGCGGCGCAGGAACAGGTCGCAGTACATGCTGGCGATTTCCTGAGCACTGAAGTCGCTGATCGGACGTACCACACCACCCGCCTCTTCCAGCAGGCGAAGTTCACGGCGCTGGTTGTAGCGGAACTTCTTCGACAGGTCTTCAGGCGCCCGGGCCATGGCCAACTGCTCCTTCTGCGCCTTGAGGCCGTTGAAGCGGCCCAGGTTCAGTTCGGACAGGTAACGCACGGTATGGCGCAACGGCGCAGCGGCATCAGGCGCCGCCGGCAGGATGATCTCGGCGTTGCCGAGGTCGAACAGGGCTTTCTTGCCAGCACGCTTCAGCACGTCCTTGGACAGCGCCAGGTGACGCCCCCAGACCGGGATCGCGGCTTTCAGCTCGCCAGCCTGATGCCAGCCCAGGTAACGCACCGGGATTTGTGCCAGGTCCGCCAGTTGCTCGACCACCAGCGGATGGGTGGCGACACTGCCGCCAAAGCGCGCCCACGCCTGGCCATAAGCCTTGGCATCGATAGCTTGCCAACCGCGTTCGCGGAAGGCCTGGATACGATTGAGCATCAGGCCTGCCCCACCAACGCGCGCACCTGCGGGAGTTGCCAGAAGGCCTCGCGCACCGCCTGATCAGAGAAACGCTCACGCAGGCGCTGCAGCATGTGCCTGGCGCAGACCTGGCGCTGTTCAGCATCCAGTACGGCCATGTGCTTCAGGCCCTGGGCCAGCTGCGCGGCGTCGCCCAGCGGGAACAGAACGCCAACGCCCTCGACCACTTCGCGGGCACCACCACAGGCCGTGGCCAGCACCGGTACACCGGCAACCATCGCTTCAAGCAGAACCATGCCGAACGGCTCGTGATCCGAACTCAAAGCGAACACGTCGAACGCCTGAAAGTAACGGCGCGCATCCGGCACCTGGCCAAGAAAGTCGACTTGCCCGGCAATACCAAGCTCGGCGGCCAACGCCATGAGCTTGGCCTCCAGACGCCCCTTGCCGAGGATTGCCAGGCGGGCGCCAGCCGGCAGCCCCGGCAGTGCCTGGGCAAAACCGCGCAACAGGGTGGCCTGATCCTTGTCCGGGTGCAGGCGCCCAACATTGCCGACGATCCACGCCTGAGCATCCAGGCCCAAGGCCTGGCGTGCGTCAGCGCGCGGCACCAGGGCTGATTGCAGGGCGTCGATGTCGATGCGGTTGTACAGGGTCTGAATGCGCTCGGCCGGCCACTGAGGCAAGCAACGGCGCATATCGTCACGTACCGCGTCCGAAACACCCAGCAGGCTCAGACGTTTGCTGAACAGGTTCGCGAACAGGCGGCGGCCTTTGCGCTGGTAGTCGCCAAAGGCATGGTGCACACCAATCACTGGCAGGCCGGTGCCCAGCAGGGCAACGTAGATCGGCTTGAAGCGATGGGCGATGCAGAAAGCGAAATTGCGTTCGGCCGCAATGCGCCGCAATGCGCGGATGGCGCCGAGTTTCAGACCACGCACGTCCTTGGAACTGAACTCAAGGAACAGCACCTCCTCCGACGCACAGCCAGCCGCTACCTGCGCGTCGGCGGCGCCGGTGAGGAACACCGTAGTCACCTGGTACCCACGCCCCTGAAACAGGCTGGCGTACTGACGGGCACAGTCCAGGAACGGCCCGTCATAGCCATGGCAGAACTGCAGGATGCGCGGTTCAGAGCGGCTGGTCATACGGGGCCGCGCCGTCCTTCACAACCAGGATGTCTTCCATGATCAGGTACTGCAGGTCCGAGCCGAAGAACATGTTCAACGCATCGGTCGGCGAGCAGATCATCGGTTCACCACGACGGTTCAGCGAGGTGTTCAGCGACACGCCGTTGCCAGTCAGGTCTTCCAGCGCCTTCATCATGTCGTAGTAGCGCGGGTTGTACTCGCGCTTGAGCACCTGGGCACGCGAAGTGCCGTCCTCATGCACCACTTCCGGCACGCGGGTCTTCCACTCTTCAGCGACTTCGAAGGTGAAGGTCATGAACGGCGCGGGATGGTCGACCTTGATCATCTGCGGGGCGACAGTGTCGAGCATCGACGGGCAGAAAGGTCTCCAGCGTTCGCGGAACTTGATCTGGTGGTTGATGCGGTCAGCCACGCCTTCCACGCTCGGGCAGCCGATGATCGATCGGCCACCGAGGGCACGCGGCCCGAACTCCATGCGGCCCTGGAACCAGGCTACCGGGTTGCCGTCGACCATGATCTGGGCGATCTGCTGCGGCATGTTCTCGAGTTTGCGCCACTTTGGCTGGTTCGGGTGACGGGCGCAGGCAGCGATCACGTCTTCGTTGGAGTACGACGGGCCGAGGTAGACGTGCTCCATCTTCTCGACCGGAACGCCACGGGCGTGCGAAACATAGGCTGCGGCGCCAACGGCAGTCCCGGCGTCGCCGGAGGCTGGCTGGACGAACAACTCTTTCACGTCCGGACGGGCGATGATTTTCTGGTTGAGCTTGACGTTCAGCGCACAGCCGCCAGCGAAGGCCAGCTTGCCGGTTTCACGCAGGGTGTCGCCCAGGTAATGGTCGATCATCTGCAGCGCCAGTTTCTCGAACAGCGCCTGCATGCTAGCGGCGTAATGGATGTACGGCTCGTCGGCGATGTCGCCTTCGCGCTTGGGGCCCAGCCATTCGATCAGCTTCGGCGAGAAGTAGAAGCCTTTGCCCTTCTCTTTATAGCGGCGCAGGCCGATAACGTTGGCGTACTCGGTGTTGATGACCAGCTCGCCGTTCTCGAAACTGGCCAGACGCGAGAAGTCATACTTGCTTGCGTCGCCATACGGCGCCATGCCCATGACCTTGAACTCGCCATCGAGCATTTCGAAGCCCAGGAACTCGGTGATGGCACCGTACAGGCCACCCAGCGAGTCAGGGTCGAAGAATTCCTTGATCTTGTGGATCTTGCCGTTTTCACCGTAGCCAAAGAAGGTAGTGGCGTACTCGCCCTTGCCGTCGATGCCCAGGATTGCGGTTTTTTCCTTGAAGCCCGAGCAGTGATAAGCACTGGAAGCGTGGGCCAGGTGATGCTCGACGGGCTCGATCTTGACCTTTTTCGGGTCAAAGCCCAGTTGCTCCAGGCACCAGACGATCTTCTTGCGATAACGCTTGTAGCGACGGTTGCCCATCAGGATGGCATCGAGTGCACGATCCGGGGCGTACCAATAGCGCTTGGCATAGTGCCACCGCGCCTTGCCGAACAGGCTGATCGGGGCGAACGGGATGGCTACCACGTCGACGTCGGACGGCTTGATGCCTGCCTGTTCCAGGCAGAACTTCGCCGACTCGTAGGGCATGCGGTTCTTCGCATGCTTGTCACGCACGAAGCGCTCTTCTTCGGCGGCGGCAATCAGCTTGCCGTCAATGTACAGGGCCGCGGAAGGGTCATGGCTAAGGGCGCCGGACAGGCCAAGAATCGTCAATGCCAAGGGATTAGCCTCTTCATTCGGTAGAAATGCGCCAGCGGCCTCTTGGGCGGATGGCGGCTAAAGGGCGGGATTATAACGCAAACATTGGAGGCACACCGCCCCCTTGTGGGAGCGGGTTCACCCGCGAAGCCGTCACGCGGTGGATGGCACCGGCGTTGCCGGTGTTCGCGGGCAAACCCGCTCAGGTTTACTCGGCGATCAGCCAGTCCATGCGGTAACTACCGGCGGTTTGTGCCAGCTCTTTGGCCAGCCATGGCAGCAGCTCCTTAAGCTCATCCTCCAACCCCCACGGCGGGTTGGCGATGGCCAGGCCAGAGCCGTTCAGCCCCTGAGGGCTGTCCTGGTGATGCACATACAGCTCAACCCGCAACAGTTTCGGCGCACCAGTGCTGGTCAGGTCCTGGTAATAGCGGGTCAGCGAACGCTGGTCCTTGATCGGGTACCAGATGGCCACAACCGTCTGGCGCATGCGGCCAATCGCCTCTTTCATGGCAGTGGTGCAGCGCTTGAGCTCATCGGCCTGCTCGAACGGCGGGTCGATCAGCATGATCGCGCGCTTTTCCTGCACCGGCAGCAAGGCCCGCGGCACATGCCAGCCTTCACCCAGATGCACGGTCACGCGCGGGTCTTTTTTCATGTTTTCTTTGAGGAGCGGCCCGTCTTCGGGGTGTTTCTCGTTGAGCAGGGCGCGGTCCTGCTGGCGCATCAGACGACGTGCCAGTTCCGGCGAACCTGGGTAGTAGCGCAGCTCGCCATCGGCATTCAGGCGCTTGATGATGCGCAGGTAGTCGTCGGCCATGGCCGGCAGGTCATCGCGATTCCACAGGCGGGCTACGCCTTCCAGGTACTCGCCGGTGCGGCTTGCCTGGTCACCCTGCAGGTCGTACAGGCCGAGCCCTGCGTGGGTATCGATATAGGCGAAAGGCTGCTCCTTGCGCGACATCAGGGCGATGAGGCGGGTCAGCACGATGTGTTTGAGGACGTCGGCGTGGTTGCCGGCGTGGAAGGCGTGACGATAGTTCATGGCAACTCCTGCGAAGGCGGCAAGTTTACCTTGCCTTGCAGGCGGAGTCAGGCCTGGCTGCTGATTGGCGGCACCCGCAAAGCAGGCGCCGCCAATTCAACGGGTGTTACTTGTCGGCGTGATACGCCGCGTCAGCCGCTTCGAAGCGTTTGACCATCGCCTGCGAAGGGCTACCCAGCTTGCTCACCAGAACAATGGCGATGCTGGCGAACAGGAAGCCCGGGATGATTTCGTACAACCCGAGGGTGTCGAAGTTCTTCCACAGGATCACCGTCAGCGCACCCACCACGATACCGGCCAGCGCGCCGTTACGGGTCATGCCTTTCCACAGCACCGAAATCAGCACCACCGGACCGAAGGCAGCACCAAAGCCGGCCCAGGCATAGGCCACCAGGCCCAGCACGCGGTTTTCCGGATTGGCAGCCATGGTGATGGCAATCAGGGCCACGGCCAGCACCATCAGACGGCCGACCCACACCAGCTCGATCTGCGAAGCATTCTTGCGCAGGAAGGCTTTGTAGAAGTCTTCGGTCAAGGCACTGGAGCACACCAGCAGCTGGCAGCTCAGGGTACTCATGACCGCGGCCAGGATGGCCGACAGCAGGACACCTGCGATCCATGGGTTGAACAGAATCTTGGCCAGTTCGATGAACACACGTTCGTGGTTCTCGCTTACCGGGCCTGCCAGTTCAGGATGGGCCGAGAAGTAGGCGATACCGAAGAAGCCTACGGCGCAGGTACCCGCCAGGCACAGGATCATCCAGGTCATGGAAATGCGGCGCGCCTTGGCGATCGACTTCACCGAATCAGCGGCCATGAAGCGCGCCAGAATATGCGGCTGGCCGAAGTAACCCAGGCCCCAGCCCATCAGCGAGATGATACCGATGAAGGTGGCACCTTTGAGCATGTCGAAGTTCGCAGGGTTCACCGCCTCGATAGCGGCGAAGGTCTGGTCGAAGCCACCGGTGGCGATCAGCACGAACACCGGGGTGAGGATGAGCGCGAAGATCATCAGCGTGGCCTGCACGGTGTCGGTCCAGCTCACGGCCAGGAAACCACCGATGAATGTGTAAGCGATGGTCGCCGCTGCACCAGCCCACAGCGCGGTTTCATACGACATGCCGAAGGTGCTCTCGAACAGACGGGCACCGGCAACGATGCCGGAAGCGCAGTAGATGGTGAAGAAGACCAGGATGACGATGGCGGAGATGATACGCAGCAGGCCGCTATTGTCTTCGAAACGGCTGGAGAAATAGTCCGGCAGGGTCAGCGCGTCACCGTTGTGCTCGGTCTGCACGCGCAGCCGGCCAGCCACGAACAGCCAGTTCAGGTAGGCACCAACCGTCAGGCCGATGGCGATCCAGACCTCGGACAGGCCCGCGAAGTAGATGGCACCGGGCAGGCCCATCAGCAGCCAGCCACTCATGTCGGAGGCACCGGCAGACAGCGCGGTAACCACGCTACCCAGGCTGCGACCGCCCAGAATGTAATCGGAAAGGTTTTTGGTGGCGCGATAGGCGGCGAAGCCGATCAGCACCATTGCTGCGATGTAGATCACGAAGGTGATCGTTAGTGGATTGCCCATGCGTGTGCCCTGGCGTTTGTTTTTATCATGCACAACCGCAGCGATGGCGGTTGCACCCAGGCGGCGAATGCTATGCAACAACGCAAAGAAGGTGCAACCATTTTTCTTTTGCAAGTTGCACCTGCCAGTGCATTTTCCGACAAAGCCCATTTTTTGCTCCTTTCGGGAGTAAAAAACCGGTTTTTCAGAATAAATCACACCAAAAACGCCCCTTTTCAGGGGGCGGGAATGGCTATCGGACGAGTTGCACCTTCTACACAAAAAATTCAGGTTGCACCTAGTTGCACCCGAATTATCCTACAGCTACTCTTGATGCCAGCTTAGGCCACAACCGTGGCAATAACGAGGATAAGAAATGGCGACTACCACCCTTGGGGTCAAACTCGACGACCCGACCCGTGAGCGACTCAAAGCAGCTGCGCAGTCCATTGACCGCACACCTCACTGGTTGATCAAGCAAGCGATCTTCAATTACCTGGAGAAGCTCGAGGGTGGCGCAACCCTGACCGAACTCAACGGTCATGCCAGCAACCCGGCCGACGATGCCGGTGAAATCCAGGCCGACCACAGCCACCAGTGCTTCCTCGAATTTGCCGAGAGCATCTTGCCGCAGTCGGTACTGCGCTCGGCAATCACCGCTGCCTACCGCCGCCCCGAGCAGGAAGTGGTGCCAATGCTGCTGGAGCAGGCGCGCCTGAGCGCGCCGCTGGCCGAAGCCACCAACAAGCTGGCCGCAAGCATTGCTGAAAAACTGCGCAATCAGAAAAGCGCCGGCGGCCGTGCCGGTGTCGTCCAGGGCCTGCTGCAGGAGTTCTCGCTGTCGTCTCAGGAAGGCGTGGCGCTGATGTGCCTGGCCGAAGCCCTGCTGCGTATCCCCGACAAAGGCACCCGCGATGCGCTGATCCGCGACAAGATCAGTACCGGCAACTGGCAGCCACACCTGGGCAACAGCCCGTCGCTGTTCGTCAACGCCGCCACCTGGGGGCTGCTGCTGACCGGCAAGCTGGTCAGCACCCACAACGAAACCGGCCTCACCTCCTCGCTCACTCGCATTATCGGCAAGAGCGGCGAGCCGATGATCCGCAAGGGCGTCGACATGGCCATGCGCCTGATGGGTGAGCAGTTCGTCACCGGCGAGACCATTGCCGAAGCACTGGCCAACGCCAGCCGCTTCGAGTCCAAAGGCTTCCGCTACTCCTACGACATGCTCGGCGAAGCAGCACTGACCGAGCACGACGCGCAGAAATACCTGGCGTCCTACGAGCAGGCCAT
This sequence comes from Pseudomonas putida, assembly GCA_041879295.1. Classification (NCBI taxonomy): domain Bacteria; kingdom Pseudomonadati; phylum Pseudomonadota; class Gammaproteobacteria; order Pseudomonadales; family Pseudomonadaceae; genus Pseudomonas; species Pseudomonas putida. Next base: position 5,271,118 of record CP047152.1, read on the forward strand.
CCACTCGATCGGCAAGGCCTCGCATGGCCGCGGCATCTACGAAGGCCCAGGCATCTCGATCAAGCTGTCGGCACTGCACCCGCGCTACAGCCGTGCCCAGTACGAGCGCGTGATGGAAGAGCTGTACCCGCGCCTGCTGTCGCTGACGCTGCTGGCCAAGCAGTACGACATCGGCCTGAACATCGACGCCGAAGAAGCCGACCGCCTGGAGCTTTCGCTCGATCTGCTCGAGCGCCTGTGCTTCGAGCCATCCCTGGCTGGCTGGAACGGCATCGGTTTCGTTATCCAGGCCTACCAGAAGCGCTGCCCGTACGTGATCGACTACGTCATCGATCTGGCCAAGCGCAGCCGCCACCGCCTGATGATCCGCCTGGTAAAAGGCGCCTACTGGGACAGCGAGATCAAGCGTGCTCAGGTCGAAGGCCTGGAAGGCTACCCGGTCTATACCCGCAAGGTGTACACCGACGTGTCCTACGTGGCCTGCGCCCGCAAGCTGCTGGCCGTGCCAGAAGCCATCTACCCGCAGTTCGCCACCCACAACGCCCACACCCTGTCGGCCATCTACCACATTGCCGGGCAGAACTATTACCCGGGCCAGTACGAGTTCCAGTGCCTGCACGGCATGGGCGAACCGCTGTACGAGCAAGTGGTTGGCAAGATTGCCGATGGCAAGCTGAACCGCCCGTGCCGCGTGTACGCGCCGGTCGGCACCCATGAAACGCTGCTGGCCTACCTGGTGCGCCGCCTGCTGGAAAACGGCGCCAACACCTCGTTCGTCAACCGCATCGCCGACCACTCGATTTCCATCCAGGAACTGGTCGCCGACCCGGTGGCCAGCATCGAGCGCATGGGTACCCAGGAAGGCAGTATCGGTCTGCCGCACCCGCGTATCCCGCTGCCACGCGATCTGTATGGCACTGAACGGGCCAACTCGGCCGGCATCGACATGGCCAACGAACACCGTCTGGCATCGCTGTCCTGCGCCATGCTGGCCACCGCTCACAACGACTGGAAGGCTGCCCCGCTGCTGGCCTGCGCCGCCAGCGAGAGCGCTGCGGCACCGGTACTGAACCCGGCGGACCACCGCGACGTGGTTGGCCACGTGCAAGAAGCCACCGTTGCCGACGTGGACCACGCCATCCAGTGCGCACTGAACGCCGCGCCGATCTGGCAGGCCACCCCGCCAGCCGAGCGTGCTGCCATTCTGGAACGCACCGCCGACCTGATGGAGGCCGAAATCCAGCCGCTGATGGGCCTGCTCATCCGCGAGGCCGGCAAGACCTTTGCCAACGCCATCGCCGAAGTGCGTGAAGCCGTGGACTTCCTGCGCTACTACGCGGTGCAGGCACGTAACGACTTCAGCAACGACGCCCACCGCCCGCTGGGCCCGGTGGTGTGCATCAGCCCCTGGAACTTCCCGCTGGCGATCTTCACCGGGCAGGTGGCCGCAGCCCTGGCTGCCGGCAACCCGGTACTGGCCAAGCCTGCCGAGCAAACCCCGCTGATCGCCGCCCAGGCCGTGCGCCTGATGTTGGAAGCTGGCATCCCCGAAGGCGTGCTGCAACTGCTGCCAGGCCGCGGTGAAACCGTCGGTGCCGGCCTGGTAGGAGACGAACGCGTCAAAGGCGTGATGTTCACCGGTTCCACCGAAGTGGCCCGCCTGCTCCAGCGCAACGTCGCTGGCCGCCTGGACAACCAGGGCCGCCCGATCCCGCTGATCGCCGAAACCGGCGGCCAGAACGCGATGATCGTCGACTCCTCGGCACTGACCGAACAGGTCGTGATCGACGTGGTGTCCTCGGCCTTCGACAGTGCCGGCCAGCGTTGCTCGGCCCTGCGTGTGCTGTGCCTGCAGGAAGACTCCGCCGACCGCGTAATCGAAATGCTCAAGGGCGCCATGGCTGAAAGCCGCCTGGGCTGCCCGGACCGCCTGGCTGTGGACATCGGCCCGGTGATCGACGCCGAAGCCAAGGCCGGCATCGAGAAGCACATTCAGGGCATGCGCGAGAAAGGCCGCTCGGTCTACCAAGTGGCCATTGCCGATGCTGCCGAGATCAAGCGTGGCACCTTCGTCATGCCGACCCTGATCGAACTGGAAAGCTTCGACGAACTGAAGCGTGAAATCTTCGGTCCCGTACTGCACGTGGTGCGCTACAACCGCCGCAACCTGGACCAATTGATCGAGCAGATCAACAACTCCGGCTACGGCCTGACCCTGGGCGTGCACACCCGCATCGACGAGACCATTGCCAAAGTGGTGGAAACCGCCAATGCCGGCAACATGTACGTCAACCGCAACATTGTGGGTGCCGTGGTGGGCGTGCAGCCGTTCGGTGGTGAAGGCCTGTCTGGCACCGGCCCGAAAGCCGGCGGCCCGCTGTACCTGTACCGCCTGCTGTCGACCCGTCCGGCCGACGCCATTGGCCACCACTTCCAGCAGCAGGACGGCGAAGGCAAGCCGGACCGCACCCTGCACGAACAGCTGGTCAAGCCACTGCACGGCCTGAAGGCTTGGGCCGAGAGCAACCAGCTGGCCGACCTGGTCGCGCTGTGCAGCCAGTTCGCCAGCCAGTCGCAGAGCGGCATCGCCCGCCTGCTGCCCGGCCCGACCGGCGAGCGCAACAGCTACACCATCTTGCCGCGTGAGCACGTGCTGTGCCTGGCCGACAACGAAACCGACCTGCTGGCGCAGCTGGCCGCAGTACTGGCCGTTGGCAGCTCGGCGGTATGGGTTGACGGTGAACCGGGCAAAGCCCTGCGCGCCCGCCTGCCGCGTGAGCTGCAGGCCAAGGTGAAGCTGGTCGCGGACTGGAACAAGGATGAAGTGGCGTTCGACGCCGTGATCCACCATGGCGACTCGGACCAGTTGCGCGGCGTATGCCAGCAGGTGGCCAAACGTGCCGGGGCGATCGTTGGGGTGCACGGGCTGTCCAGCGGTGATCACCAGATTGCGCTGGAGCGTTTGGTGATCGAGCGGGCGGTGAGCGTGAACACTGCGGCGGCGGGTGGTAACGCCAGCCTGATGACCATTGGCTGAAGCTGAGGGTTGCTGAAAAAGGGGAGCTTCGGCTCTCCTTTTTTATGGGCGTTTGTCTTGAGATTGGGTTTGGCTGCCAGGGGCTCGCCACAACACTTTCTGCGCCTGCAAGACCGAGCGCCGCCCGCGCGGCGCATCGCGAGCTGCGCTCGCTCCTACGTCTGTTTCGGGCCAGTAACGCCCGTGACAGGCGCGCGCGACCGTTTTGTTTGTTCGGCGCAATATCGCGACATGCCCCAAAGCGCCCGCGCGCAAATCCCCCAGAAATAATTGGCCCGAAACAAACGTAGGAGCGAGCGCAGCTCGCGATGCGCCGCGCGGGCGGCGCTCGGTCTCCAAGACGACGCACCTCTGCCGCCATACCCTCAAAGCCACACCGCATGGCACGCCACGCCGCACGGCATGAGGTTGCGCAATGGCCGGGCATGTTTGCCGTGGATGTTATGCCGTTGCTGAAATCGAGCGCCGCCCGCGCGGCGCATCGCGAGCTGTGCTCGCTCCTACGTTTGTTTCGGGCCAGTAACGCCCGTGACAGACGCGCGCGACCGTTTTGTTTGTTCGGCGCAATATCGCGACATGCCCCAAAGCGCCCGCGCGCAAATCCCCCAGAAATAACTGGCCCGAAACAAACGTAGGAGCGAGCGCAGCTCGCGATGCGCCGCGCGGGCGGCGCTCGGTCTCCCAGACGACGCACCTCTGCCGCCATACCCTCAAAGCCACACCGCATGGCACGCCACGCCGCATGGCATGAGGTTGCGCGATGGCCGGGCATGTTTGCCGTGGATGTTATGCCGTTGCTGAAATCGAGCGCCGCCCGCGCGGCGCATCGCGAGCTGCGCTCGCTCCTACGTCTATTTCGGGCCAGTACGCCCGTGACAGGCGCGCGCGACCGTTTTGTTTGTTCGGCGCAATATCGCGACATGCCCCAAAGCGCCCGCGCGCAAATCCCCCAGAAATAACTGGCCCGAAACAAACGTAGGAGCGAGCGCAGCTCGCGATGCGCCGCGCGGGCGGCGCTCGGTCTCCCAGACGACGCACCTCTAACGCCATGCCCTTAAAGCCATGGCGCATGGCACGCCACACCGCATGGCATGAGGTTGCGCAATGGCCGGGCATGTTTGCCGTGGATGTTATGCCGTTGCTGAAATCGAGCGCCGCCCGCGCGGCGCATCGCGAGCTGCGCTCGCTCCTACGTCTGTTTCGGGCCAGTAACGCCCGTGACAGGCGCGCGCGACCGTTTTGTTTGTTCGGCGCAATATCGCGACATGCCCCAAAGCGCCCGCGCCCAATCCCCCCAGAAATAACCGGCCCGAAACAAACGTAGGAGCGAGCGCAGCTCGCGATGCGCCGCGCGGGCGGCGCTCGGTCTCCCAGACGACGCACCTCTAACGCCATCCCCTTAAAGCCATGGCGCTCGCCCTTTCTAAAACAATATCACTCACACCTATTAACCTGTCCCCTCCCGCACCAGGCCCCTACACTCGCAGCATCCCGCCTCAGGACCGCCACCATGCCCGAGACCTTGCTCAGCCCCCGCAACCTCGCCTTCGAGCTCTACGAAGTCCTCGACGCCGAAGCCCTGACCCAACGCCCGCGCTTCGCCGAACACAGCCGTGAAACCTTCGATGCGGCACTGACCACCGCGCGTACCGTCGCCGAGAAGTATTTCGCCCCGCACAACCGCAAGGCCGACGAAAACGAACCACGCTATGTGGATGGCCGCGCCGAACTGATTCCCGAAGTAAAACCCGCCGTCGACGCCTTCCTCGAAGCCGGCTTCCTCAACGCCAACCGGGACTTCGAGGTTGGTGGCATGCAGCTGCCCAGCCTGGTCTCGCAAGCCTGCTTCGCCCACTTCCAGGCCGCCAACGCGGGCACCACAGCCTACCCATTCCTGACCATGGGCGCGGCCAACCTGATCGAGAGCTTCGGCTCCGATGAACAGAAGCGCCTGTTCCTGCAACCGATGATCGAGGGCCGCTACTTCGGCACCATGGCGCTGACCGAACCCCACGCCGGCTCTTCGCTGGCCGACATCCGCACCCGTGCTGAACCAGCAGACGACGGCAGCTACCGACTCAAAGGCAACAAGATCTTCATTTCCGGCGGCGACCACGAACTGTCGGAAAACATCGTGCACATGGTGCTGGCCAAGCTTCCGGACGCCCCGCCCGGGGTTAAGGGCATCTCGCTGTTCATCGTGCCCAAGTACCACGTAAACCCGGACGGCAGCCGTGGCCCGCGCAACGATGTGCTGCTGGCCGGGCTGTTCCACAAAATGGGCTGGCGCGGCACCACCTCCACAGCCCTGAACTTCGGCGACAATGGCCAGTGCGTCGGGTACCTGGTCGGCCAGCCGCACCAAGGCCTGGCCTGCATGTTCCAGATGATGAACGAAGCACGTATCGGCGTTGGCATGGGGGCGGTCATGCTCGGTTACGCCGGCTACCTGTATTCGCTGGAGTACGCCCGCCAGCGACCGCAAGGCCGGCTGCCGGACAGCAAAGACCCGCTCAGCCCGGCAGTACCGATCATTGCGCACACCGATGTGAAACGAATGCTGCTGGCACAAAAGGCTTATGTAGAAGGCGCCTTCGACCTGGGCCTGTACGCAGCGCGCCTGTTCGACGATACCCAGACCGCCGACGACGAAACGTCGCGCAACCAAGCGCAGGCGCTGCTCGACCTGCTGACCCCGATCGTCAAATCCTGGCCTTCGACGTTCTGCCTCAAGGCCAATGAACTGGCGATCCAGGTTCTCGGCGGCCACGGCTACACCCGCGAATACCCGGTCGAGCAGTACTACCGCGACAACCGCCTGAATCCGATCCACGAAGGTACCGAAGGTATTCAGTCGCTCGATTTGCTCGGCCGCAAGCTGGCGCAGAACAATGGTGCCGGCCTCAAGCAACTGATCCGCCTGATCGCCACCACCGGCGAGCGCGCCAGCCATCACCCCAACCTGGACCTGCTGCGCCAGCCGCTGGAGCAGTTGGTCAACCGCCTGCAAGGCGTAACCCTGGCCCTGCTCGGCGATCTGGCCCAAGGCAAAGTCGCTGGTGCCTTGGCCAACTCTGCCTTGTACCTCAAGGCCTTCGGCCACTGCGTGATCGGCTGGCGCTGGCTTGAGCAGGCGGTTCACGCCGAGCTTGGCCTGCTCAAGGCAAGCGCTGCTGATCGCGACTTCTACCTCGGCAAGCTGCAAGCCGCACGTTATTTCCTGACCTGGGAAGTACCGGGCTGCCATAATGAGCTGGCATTGCTCGAGGCACACGACGATACCTGCCTCGCCATGCAAGACGGGTGGTTCTAGGGGGAGCCACCGTGTACACGGAGGCATCCGCATGTTCGATTCCAGCGCCCTGCTGCGCCAGCGCTTTGCCGCGCTGCGCAGTACGGCCGAGTTGTTTTCCCTGCGCCATGTAAAACAGTCGCACCAGGCGCTTTCAGTTCGCCGCAACGTCGCCGAACCACCCTTCTTCAGCCAGGATGAGGGCGCCATGCTCACCGTGCGGGTCAATGGCGTGGAGGCCTACGCTGCCACCGCCGACCTGTCCCAGGCTGGCCTGCAGCGCGCCCTTGAGCAAGCCGAGGCGCTGGCGCGGCAGATCGCCCGGCACAGCCTGCTGGACCTGCGCGAACAAGCGGTGACCAGCGCACGCCACGACCATGTCTCGCCCAACTTCGACCAACCCGTACCCAGCCTCGCCGACTGCCTTGGCCTGCTCGCCGATGAATCGGCCAGCGTGCCCAGGGACAGCCGCCTTGTGGACTGGCAGGCCAGCCTGGGGCTGAGCCTGGTCGAGCAAACCTACCTCAACTCGGCCGGCGCCGAGCTGCGCCACGCCCAGCGCTTCCTGTTCCCGGGCCTTGGCGTAACTGCCAGCGATGGCCAGGACAGCCAGAGCCGCAGCCTGGGCCGCGACAACTTCGGCCAACAGGGTGGTTTCGAGATCATCGAGCGCTGTGGCCTGGTCGGCGCGGCCAGCCGGGTGGCCGACGAAGCGCTGCAACTGTTGCTGGCACCGAACACCCCCAGCGGCCCGCGTGACCTGCTGTTGATGCCGGACCAGATGATGCTGCAGATTCACGAATCCATCGGCCACCCGCTGGAGATGGACCGCATTCTCGGCGACGAGCGCAACTACGCCGGCACCAGCTTCGTCAAAGCCAGCGACTTCGGCCACCTGCAGTACGGCTCCAGCCTGCTGAACGTGACCTTCGACCCGACCATTGGCGAAGAGCTGGCCAGCTACAGTCATGACGACGACGGCACCCCGGCCAGCAAAGCATTCCTGATACGCGACGGCCTGCTGCTGCGCCCGCTGGGTGGCGCGCTGTCTCAGTTCCGCTCTGGCCTGGACGGCGTGGCCAACAGCCGTGCCTGCGGCTGGAACCGCGCGCCGATCGACCGCATGGCCAACCTCAACATCGAGCCTGGTGAGCAAAGCCTGCCGCAACTGATCCAGGGCATCGAGCACGGCATCCTGATGCGTACCAACCGTTCCTGGTCCATCGACGATGCGCGCAACAAGTTCCAGTTCGGCTGCGAATGGGGCCAGTTGATTGAAAATGGCGAGCTCAAGGGTATCGTCAAGAACCCCAACTACCGCGGCATCTCCGCGCAGTTCTGGCGAAACCTGTCAGCGGTTGGCGACCACAGTACCTTCCAGGTGCTGGGCACGCCCAACTGTGGCAAGGGCGAACCCAATCAGGTGGTGCGGGTCGGCCACGCCTCGCCGGCCTGTGTGTTCCGCCAGATCGATGTATTCGGAGGAGACGCCTGATGAAGTACGCTTTCGAAAACCTGGTCGGGGATGTGCACGCCGCCCTTCAGGCGGGCGAGCAGTTCACCCTCGGTTACAGTGCCGAGCAATCGCAGTTCGTGCGTTTCAACCATGCCAAGGTGCGCCAGGCCGGCGAAGTCAGCCAGGCCAGCGCGCAGCTGCGGCTGGTGCGCGATGGGCGCCAGGCGGAACAGCAGGTAACCTTGAGTGGCGACGCACAACTGGATCGCCAGCGCCTGAATGTTGCGCTCGAGCAGTTGCGTCAGACCTTGCCGCTGCTGGCCCTCGACCCTTATCTGCGCCTGGACGAAAATGCCTGGCACAGCCATAGCCTGCAGGAACACCCCCTGCCCGCACTGAGCGAAGTACTGGATCTGCTCGAGCGTGAAGCAGGCGACCTGGACCTGGTCGGCATCCATGCCGCCGGCCCGGTCTGCCGGGGTTTCGCCAGCTCGTTCGGCGCCTTCGGCTGGCACCAGGCCAACAGTTTCAACGTCGACTGGAGCCTGTTCCACGCTAATGGCCAGGCGGTGAAGGCCAACTATGCCGGCCAGGCCTGGAGTGCCGACGACTTCACCGCGCGCCTGCGCCAAGCACGAGAGCAGTTGGGTTTCCTCGGTCGCCCGGCAGTTACCCTCAAGCCCGGCACCTACCGCGCCTACCTTGCACCTGCGGCCATGGACGAAGTCGCCGGCATGCTGTGCTGGGGCGGCTTTTCCGCGCAAGCCCTGGCCACTGGCAACAGCGCTCTGCAGCGCCTGTACAACGGCGATGCACGGCTTAGCCCGCTGGTGAGTTTTACCGAGCAGGTAAGTGGCTCACTTAGCCCGGCATTTTCCGATGAAGGTGCGCCGCGCCTGGATGTGCCGCTGATCCAGCAAGGCGAAGCCCGGCAGCGGTTGATCAGTGCGCGCAGTGCGGCCGAGTTCGAACTGCAGGCCAATGGCGCCGACGGCTATGAGTCGCCCTGTGCGCTCAGCCTGGCGCCGGGCAATCTGGCCAGTGCGCAGATCCTTGAGCGGCTGGGCACCGGCCTGTACATCAGCAACCTGTGGTACCTGAACTACTCGGACCTGCCAGCGGCGCGCATGACCGGGCTGACCCGCTTCGCCACCTTCTGGGTAGAAGACGGGCAGATCCAGGGGCCGGTGAGTACCATGCGCTTCGATGACAGCCTGTACAGCTTGCTGGGCAGCCAGCTTGAGGACCTGACCCAGGAGCGCGAGATGATCCTGTCCACAAGTACTTATGGGCAGCGCAGTACTGGGTCGAGTCATTTGCCCGGGGCGCTGGTCAAAGGCCTGACCCTGACATTGTAATAGGCATTGATGGCCCTATCGCGGGCAAGCCCGCTCCTACAGGGGGCGCCAAACCCTTGCAGAAGCGGGTACCCGCGAAGAGGCTGGCACTGACAAACGAGGAAGTCATGCCCGAACGCACCCCGCTGGACCCCGTCACCGCCCGCTGGATCCCTTGGGTGGTGGCCATCGCTTTTTTCATGCAGTCCCTGGACGGCACCATCCTCAACACTGCGCTGCCAGCCATGGCCCGCTCGTTGGCCGAAGACCCATTGCGCATGCAGGGTGTGATCATTGCCTACATGCTCACCGTGGCCCTGCTGATCCCTGCCTCCGGCTGGATCGCCGACCGTTTCGGCACCAAGCGCATCTTCTTCAGTGCCATCTTGCTTTTCAGCTTTGGTTCGCTGCTGTGCGCCGTAGCCAACAGCCTTGGTTTCCTGATCTTCGCCCGCGTAGTGCAGGGCCTGGGCGGTGCACTGATGCTGCCGGTCGGGCGGCTGGTGGTGCTGCGCGCCTACCCCCGCAGCGAGCTGGTGCGGATCATGAGCTTCATCACCATCCCCGGCCTGCTCGGGCCATTGCTGGGTCCAACGGTCGGTGGCTGGCTGGTGGAAATCCTCAGCTGGCACTGGATCTTTCTGCTCAACCTGCCAGTCGGCCTGCTTGGCTGCATTGCCGTGTGGAAGTTCATCCCGGACTTGCGCGGCGCCGAGCGCACCACCTTCGACGGCCCTGGTTTCCTGCTGTTTGGCGCAGCGATGGTACTGATCACCATTGCAATGGAAGGCCTGGGCGAGCTGCACCTGCCGCACTTGCGGGTAATGTTGCTGCTGTTCGCCGGCATGGCCTGCCTGGCCGCGTACTGGCTGCGAGCCGGGCGCGACCCGGAGCCGCTGTTCTCGCCCAGCCTGTTCCGCGTGCGCACCTTCGCCATCGGCATCCTCGGCAACCTGTTCGCCCGCTTGGGCAGCGGCGCTCTGCCCTTCCTGGTGCCGTTGCTGCTGCAGGTCGCGCTGGGCTACTCGCCCGCCCAGGCAGGCATGAGCATGATCCCGCTGGCGGTGGCGGCCATGCTGGCCAAGTCCATTGCCCGACCGCTGATCGAACGGTTCGGATATCGCATCATTCTGACCGGTAATACCTTGCTGCTGGGCATCCTGCTGGCAAGCCTGGGCCTGGTGGACGAGCAGACGCCCTATTGGCTGCTGTTGGTGCAACTTGGCCTTCTGGGTGCCGTGAACTCCATGCAGTTCACGGCGATGAACACAGTGACGCTCATCGATCTCGACGATGCCAGCGCCAGCAGCGGTAACAGCCTGCTGTCGGTGGTCGCGCAACTGTCGCTGAGCCTGGGCGTGGCTTGCGCCGGCGCACTGTTGGGCGGTTTTACTGCGGCAGGCAGCGCCGAGGGCGTGGAAACCACCCTGGGCGCGTTCCAGCTGACCTTCGTCACCATCGGTGTAATGGCCATGCTGGCGGCGGCGATTTTCCTGCAACTGGCGCCGACGGACGGAAGGCGTGCCCGTCGTCCGGAACAACACATGGAGTCGTAGGGCGAATGGCCACGAGGCTGGTAGACTGTGCGGCATTTTTCGCTTCGCAACGCAGGCCCGCCTCGTGACCACCGAATCCACCGCCTTTGCTACCTTGCCGCTGTCCACTGCCATGCTGGCCAACCTGGACGCCCTCGGCTATGCCTCGATGACGCCTATCCAGGCCCAGAGCCTGCCTGTCATCCTCAAAGGCCAGGACCTGATCGCCCAGGCCAAGACCGGTAGCGGCAAGACCGCCGCCTTCGGCATCGGCCTGCTCAACCCGATCAACCCGCGCTACTTCGGCTGCCAGGCGTTGGTGCTCTGCCCTACCCGCGAGCTCGCCGACCAGGTGGCCAAGGAGCTGCGCCGCCTGGCCCGCGCCGAGGACAACATCAAGATCCTGACCCTGTGCGGCGGTGTTTCGCTTGGCCCACAGATCGCGTCGCTGGAGCACGGCGCACACATCATCGTCGGCACTCCAGGGCGCATCCAGCAGCACCTGGACAAAGGCACCCTTGTACTGGACGGGTTGAACACCCTGGTACTGGACGAAGCCGACCGCATGCTCGACATGGGCTTCTTCGACGCCATCGCCAGCATCATCGGCAAGACCCCGTCGCGCCGTCAGACCCTGCTGTTCTCTGCCACCTACCCGGCCGGCATCAAGCAACTGGCCGCCGACTTCATGCGCAACCCGCAGCAGGTCAAGGTCGAGAGCCTGCACGCCGACAACCAGATCGAGCAGCGTTTCATCGAGATTGACCCGCAACAACGTCTGGAAGCAGTCACCCGCGTGCTCGGCCACTACCGCCCGCAGTCGTGCGTAGCGTTCTGCTTCACCAAGCAGCAATGCGAGGACGTGGTTGCCCACCTGACCGCCAAGGGCATCGTCGCACAGGCCCTGCACGGCGACCTGGAGCAGCGCGACCGTGACCAGGTGCTGACCATGTTCGCCAACCGCAGCAGCTCGGTGCTGGTGGCTACCGACGTGGCCGCCCGCGGTCTGGACATCGATGGCCTGGACATGGTCATCAACGTGGAACTGGCACGTGATGCGGAAATCCACGTGCACCGCGTGGGCCGCACCGGCCGCGCCGGCGAGAAAGGCATTGCGGTCAGCCTGGTGGCACCGGCCGAAGGCCACCGCGCCCAGGCCATCGAAGCGCTGCAGAAGAGCCCGCTGCGCTGGGACCAGCTGGACAGCCTGAAAAACAAGGGCGGCGAGCCCCTGCTGCCAGTGATGACCACGCTGTGCATTGCCGCTGGCCGCAAGGACAAGCTGCGCCCTGGCGACATCCTGGGTGCCTTGACCGGTGATGCCGGCATCCCGGGCAAGCAGGTGGGCAAGATTGCCATCTTCGACTTTCAGGCGTTTGTGGCCGTGGAGCGGGCGCTGGCCAAGCAGGCCATGCAGCGGCTGAACAGCGGCAAGATCAAGGGCCGCGCCCTGAAAGTCCGCATTATCTAAATGCCAGGCAAATCCCCTGTAGAAGCGGTTTTACCCACGAATGCGGCAGTGAATGCACCATCGCATTCGCGGGTGAACCCGCTCCCACAGGGTTCAGCATTTCAACTCTGAAGGTTCATACAGTGCACTCCACCGACGTGATCATCCTTGGCGCCGGCGCCGCCGGCCTGATGTGCGCCCAGCACAGTGCCCGTCGCGGCCGCCGGGTGCTGCTGCTCGACCACGCCAACAAGCCAGGCAAGAAGATCCTCATGTCCGGCGGCGGGCGCTGCAACTTCACCAACATGTACACCGAGCCGGCCAACTTCCTTTCGCACAACGCACACTTCTGCAAGTCGGCGCTGGCTCGCTACACCCAATGGGACTTCATCGAACTGGTCTGCAAGCACGGCGTGGCCTACCACGAGAAGAAACTCGGGCAACTGTTCTGCGACAACAAGGCCAGCGACATCCTCGACATGCTGCTGGCCGAGTGTGACGAGGCCGGCGCCGAGATCCGCATGCACACCAGCATCGAACAGATCGAGAAGACCGAAAGCGGCTATCTGTTGCAGACCAGCAGCGGCCAGTTCGCCTGCCAGTCGCTGGTCATCGCCACCGGCGGCCTGTCGATCCCGACCCTGGGCGCCACCGGTTTCGGCTACCAGGTGGCCCGCCAGTTCGGCCACACCCTGCTGCCAACCCGCGCCGGGCTGGTGCCATTCACCATCACCGAGCCCCAACTCAAGGCGATGTGCACCGAATTGTCTGGCACCTCGCTGGACTGCACCGCCAGTTGCAACGGCACCAGTTTCCGCGAAAACCTGCTGTTCACGCACCGCGGCCTGAGCGGTCCGGCGATCTTGCAGATCTCGTCATTCTGGGAAGCCGGTGACACGGTCGAGATCAACCTGTTGCCCGACCGCGATGCGCTGACCTGGCTGCAACAGATGCAGGCCGAGCGCGCCAACGCCGAACTGAAGACCGTGCTGGGCGAGGTCTTCACTCGCAAGCTGGCCAACCTGCTGGCCGAGCAGTGGTTCGAGTCCAGACCGATGAAGCAGTACACCCCGGCAGAACTGGCACAAATCGCCGAAAAGCTGGCGAACTGGCAAGTTGTGCCGGCCGGCACCGAAGGCTACCGCACCGCCGAAGTGACCCTGGGCGGCGTGGATACCCGCGAGGTGTCGTCCAAGACCATGGAATCGCTGAAAAGCCCCGGTTTGTACTTCATCGGTGAAGTGCTGGATGTCACCGGCCACCTGGGCGGTTTCAACTTCCAGTGGGCCTGGGCATCAGCGAACGCCGCAGCGCAGTTCGTGTAGGGTAGAATCCTTTCAGCAGCACGGAACGCTTCTTGCTGGCCCGTGTTTGGAGCCGTTATTGGGGCCGCTTCGCGCCCCTTCGCGGGCACGCCCGCTCCCACAGGGTTCTTTGTAGAACGTGTGGGAGCGGGCGTGCCCGCGAAGGGGCGCGAAGCGGCCCCAATAACCGGCCCTGAAAGGTATTCTTCTGATCACCGCCTGGCAGGCCATCATGTCATCGAGCTCGTTCCGTCAGTCACTGCGTCGCCTGTGGGGCCAAGACAAGTTCAGCTACAGCATCCGGGTCACCATTGCCCTCACCGGCAGTCTGGCCCTGTGCTGGTACCAGAACGAGATGGCCCTGCTGATTCCACTGTTCCTCGGCATCATCGCCAGCGCCCTGGCCGAAACCGACGACAGCTGGCAGGGCCGCCTCAGCGCCCTGGCCGTTACCCTGGTTTGTTTCGCCATCGCTGCACTGGCGGTCGAGTTGCTGTTCCCTTACCCCTGGATCTTCGTCATTGCCCTGGCCCTGGCCGCCTTTGGCCTGACCATGCTCGGAGCGCTGGGCGAGCGCTACGGCGCCATCGCTTCGGCCACCTTGATCACTGCGGTCTACACCATGATCGGCGTGGACCAGCGCGGCGGCCAGGTCACCGACTTCTGGCACGAACCGCTGCTGCTGGTGGCAGGTGCGGCCTGGTACGGGCTGTTGTCGGTGCTGTGGCAGGCGCTGTTTTCCAACCAGCCGGTACAACAGAGCCTGGCCAAACTGTTCTTCGAGCTGGGCAGCTACCTCAAGCTCAAGGCCAGCCTGTTCGAACCGGTCCGCACGCTCGACGTCGAGGCCCGGCGCCTGGAACTGGCCCAGCAGAACGGCAAGGTGGTGGCAGCGCTGAACGCCGCCAAGGAAATCATCCTGCACCGGGTGGGCAACAGCCAACCAAACTCGAAGGTAAGCCGCTACCTCAAGCTGTACTTCCTGGCCCAGGACATCCACGAGCGTGTCAGTGCCTCGCACTACCCCTACAACGCTCTGACCGAGGCGTTTTTCCACAGTGACGTCATGTTCCGCTGCCAGCGCCTGCTGCGTAAGCAAGGCTCATCGTGCCAGGAGCTGGCCCGCTCGATCCGCCTGCGCCAACCGTTCGTGCTGGCCAGCGGTTATCCTGAAGCCCTCGAGGACCTCAACGCTTCGCTCGAACACCTGCGCATTCAGAGCAACCCGGCCTGGCGCAGCCTGCTGCGCTCGCTGCGGGCGCTGGCTGCCAACCTGGCAACGCTGGACCGCCTGCTCAGTGCCGCCAGCAACCCGGACAGCCTGGCCGATGCCAGCGACAGCAGCCTGCTCGACCGCTCGCCACGCTCGCTGAAGGACGTATGGACGCGCCTGCGGACCCAGCTCACACCGACCTCGCTGTTGTTCCGGCATGCCTTGCGCCTGCCGCTGGCGCTGTCGATCGGCTATGGCATGGTGCACCTGATTCACCCGACCCAGGGCTACTGGATCATCCTCACCACGCTGTTCGTGTGCCAGCCCAACTACGGGGCCACCCGGCGCAAGCTGGTGCAGCGAATCTTCGGCACTGCCGTTGGCCTGACAGTGGGCTGGGCCTTGTTCGATCTGTTCCCTAACCCGGTCATCCAGTCGTTGTTCGCCGTGGTTGCCGGGGTGGTGTTCTTCGTCAACCGCACGACCCGCTACACCCTGGCCACTGCCGCGATCACCCTGATGGTGCTGTTCTGCTTCAACCAGATCGGCGATGGCTACGGCCTGTTCCTGCCACGCCTGTTCGATACTCTGGTGGGCAGCCTGATTGCCATCCTCGCGGTATTCCTGTTCCTGCCTGACTGGCAGGGCCGACGGCTGAACAAGGCGCTGGCCAATACCCTGGCCTGCGCCAGCGTCTACCTGCGCCAGATCATGCAGCAGTATGCCCACGGCAAGCGCGACGACCTGGCCTATCGCCTGGCCCGGCGCAATGCCCACAACGCTGACGCGGCGCTGTCCACCACCTTGGCCAACATGCTGATGGAGCCGGGGCATTTCCGTAAGGAAGCCGACGTTGGCTTTCGCTTCCTGGTGCTGTCGCACACCCTGCTCAGCTACCTCTCGGGGTTAGGCGCGCACCGCGACACGGCGTTGCCGGCGGAGGTACAGGAGCAGTTGATCGAAGGCGCCGGGCAAAGCCTGGCCAACAGCCTGGACGAGATTGCCAACGGCTTGGCTGCACGGCTGCCGGTGGCGATTCACAGTGATACCGAAGAGGCGCTGGCCAATGCCCTGGAGCAGATGCCGGAAGATCTGGATGAGCATCAGCGGTTGGTGCAGACGCAGTTGGCATTGATATGCCGCCAGCTAGGGCCATTGCGGACCCTGGCGGCACACCTGATCAAAGAAGGTGCCCCGGCCTGATAGTTTTATTGCCTGTGCTGGCCGCTGCGCTCAAAAACCATACTGACGCAGCAGCCGGGCATAGCTGCCATCCGCCTTCATCGCCGCAATCGCCTGCTCAAAGCGCTGTACGATCCGCCTATGCTCCGGGTGCTTCAGGCTGACCAGAATATGCAGGGTGTTCTCCCCTAGCGGCGGCTCCACCAGCATCACTCCATCACGTACTTCCTGCGGCTCACGTTGCAGGTTGTAGCGGGCCACGTACTCGTCTTCCACCGCCAGGCTTACCCGCCCCGCCGCCAACATGCGTACCGCAGAAGAAAAGTTGCGCACCGGCACCTTGTGCAGACGGGGATCCCCGTCGAATTCCGGTGAATAGGCGTAATCGCGCACTACAGCAATGCTGTAGGGATAAAGGTCAGACTGCTGCTTGTAGCTAAACGTCTCGCCCTTGCGTTGCAGCAGCCGAATTCGATTACTGAGGTAGGCGTTGGAGAACTGCCCGATATTGGCGCGCGCATCGTTGTACCAGGCATTGATCAGCACGTCGTAGCGCCCTTCACCTACCCCCAGCAACGCACGCGCCCACGGCACCTCTTCATAGCCGCTGGCGTAGCCGGCACGGGCTAGCGCCGTAGTAACGATGGAGGTCGCAAGGCCGCCGCCCGGCATCTTGGCATCGGTGAACGGTGGCCAGTTGTCAGCCACCAGCCGTAGCTTGTCGCGACCCAGGGCGGGTGTTGCCAGCATCGTTGCCAGCAATCCCAGAACACAAAGCAGTGGCCGCATGCTCACGTCCTTTCGCATATGGAGGGCAACACTGGCAGTGAGATTACACAAAGCTGTTACCGAGGGCAGCGGCCAATAGTGTCATTTAGCCTCTATTTTGGCCGAAGCACATGCAGCATGCGATGATCCAGCCCCATCCAAGGAGTTCGTGCCAATGTCAATCGACTGGCTCTGCAAGCACCACACCGCCCTCGGCAAGGAGCAGCTCTATGCCATTTTGCAATTACGCACTGAGGTATTCGTGGTGGAGCAGCGCCACGCCTATCAGGAAGTCGATGGTCAGGACCTGACCGGCGATACCTTGCACCTTATGGCCTGGCAGGAAGACAAGCTGGTGGCCTACCTGCGCCTACTGGATCCGCAATCACAAGGAGGGGATGTGGTGATCGGACGCGTGGTGACATCACCGCAAGCGCGAGGTTTGAAGCTCGAGGAAAGCTTGCTGCTCAAAGGGCTGGAGGCGGCGGAGCACTGTTGGCCGGGAGTGCCGGTGTATCTGTCGGCTCAGGCGCATTTGCAGGATTTTTATGCCCGCCATGGGTTTGCGGTGGTGAGCGGGGAGTCTCTGGTGGACGGCATCGCGACTATCGGAATGCGAAAGGGTTGAGGCCGCCCCCACGGACCGCGCCAGCTTTTCAAATCAGGGGTAGCCCAGCACTTCGCGGATCTGCCGCAAGTGTTGGATGATCCACTGCTTGTCGATCGCCCCCCAGTCATGAATGCGGTAATGCCCGGCGTGGTTGCGTGCGCCTTCCTGCTGTTCGAACTCGCAGACGATGTCCAGGTCGGCCAGCGCGGCGATAGTGTCCTGGGCTGTGCGACGGGGCATGCCGGTGGCCTCCATCAGGGCGGGCACGCTGGTCGCGGTCTGGCTGTCGATCAGCCAGGCCACGTACAGGCGGCGGTAGAAGCTGCTCTTGGTCTTGCTTACTTCCATGCTGCATGTTCCTTAGAGGTTGCCCGGCAGCTCCCGGTAGGTCAGGTAGACGCGCAGGTCGAATTCCAGTTGGTGATAGTCCGGCTCCATGTGCTGGCAGAGCTGGTAGAACGCCTTGTTGTGATCTCGCTCGCGCAGATGCGCCAACTCGTGCACCACGATCATGCGCAAGAACTGTGGCGCGGCCTCCTTGAACAGCGAGGCAATGCGGATTTCCTTCTTCGCCTTGAGCTTGCCGCCCTGCACCCGCGATACCGCCGTGTTCAAGCCCAGGGCCCGATGCGTCAGGTCGAGGCGGCTGTCGAACAGCACCTTGTCCAGGTTTGGCGCACTTCGCAGGTACTGTTGGCGTAGATCCTGGGCATAGCCATACAGCGCCTTGTCGCTTTGCACGTCATGGCGGTCAGGGTAACGGCGCTGCAGGTATTCACCCAGGCGGTCGCTGTCGATCATCTGCCGCACCTGCGCCTGCAGGTGCGGGGGATAGGCTTGCAAGTAACGTAATACGGTCATGGCGCTGTATTCGGCGTAACGAATGCCGATTCTAGCCAATCACGGCCCTGGCCAGGAGAAAATTGCCGGGAAGCCGCTAGCGTCAGCTGCAGTCATCGGATAAGCCACCAGGAAGCCCTGAACG
Source organism: Pseudomonas putida (assembly GCA_041879295.1). Classification (NCBI taxonomy): domain Bacteria; kingdom Pseudomonadati; phylum Pseudomonadota; class Gammaproteobacteria; order Pseudomonadales; family Pseudomonadaceae; genus Pseudomonas; species Pseudomonas putida. Next base: position 5,289,287 of record CP047152.1, read on the forward strand.
TATTCGCAGCCATTGGCCTTGAGCCAGGCTGCCTGTGCCGGGGTCTCCACGCCCTCGGCGATCACCGTGATACGGTAGTCGGCACACAGGCCGATCACGCTGCGAACCAAAGCAGCATCTACCGCCGAATCGGGCAGCCGTGCCACCAGATGACGGTCGAGTTTGAGGGTATCGATAGGCAGATCGCGCAGCATGCGCAACGAACAGTCCCCCGCACCGAAGTCATCCAGAGCCACCCTCACGCCCAGGTCACGCAAGCGGTGTATCTGCTTGACGGCCGCATCGATGTTATACATAAGCGAGGTTTCCGCCACTTCCACTTCCAACTGCGTCGGGACAAGCTGGTAAAGCTGGATGACCCGTTGCAGCTCTTCGACCAACCCAGGCATGACGAACTGCGCGCGGCTCAGGCTGATGCCGAGCACAAGGTCCGCCGGAAACCGGTCATACCAGGCCTGCCGCTGTGCGGCCCCCTGGCGGTAGATCCAGCTGGCCAGGCGGTTGATCAGGCGCGCTTCTTCCAGCAATGGGATGAACAGCCCCGGCGGTACATCGCCAACGCTGGGGTGCTGCCAGCGCAGCAAGGCCTCGAAACCACGCAGGCGACCATCGTGGAAAGCTACCTGTGGCTGGTACACCAAGGTAAAGTCCTGCTGCTCGATGGCCATACGCACGCTGTCCTCGAGCATCAGCCGCGAGCGCGCCCGTCCATTGAGTTCCTGGTCGTAGAAGCGGTATTGCTGACGCCCAGCCTGCTTGGCTGCGTACATCGCTGTATCGGCCGAACGCAGCAGGCCTTCGACATTGGCGCCGCAGTCAGGGTAGGTGGCAATACCGATGCTGACCCCAAGGCACACATCGAGCCCGTCTACCTCATGGCTGATGGAAACACGCTCGAGCAACCGTTCGGCATAACGCCCGGCCTGCTCCGGGTAGGGCAAGCTGTCGAACAGTGCAGTGAACTCGTCGCCGCCCATGCGCGCCAGCAAGGCCTCGCTGCCCAGGCAGTCCTTGAGCTGCTCGGCCACCCAGCGTAACACCCGGTCGCCAGCGTCGTGGCCGAGCGAGTCGTTGATGCGCTTGAAGCCATCCAGGTCCATGTACATCAGCGCCTGCGCCTTGCCCGAGCGCTCGTTGCGCAACAGAGCACCTTCAGCAGCCTGGTAGAAACCACGGCGGTTGAGCAGGCCGGTGAGCGGGTCAGTAATGGCCTGATATTCCAGTTGCTGGTGCAAGTCATGCACCACCGACATATCCAGCACGGTCACCACCATGGCCTGCTGGTCGGCCGGCAACGGCGCACAGGACAGCGCCACTGGCACAGCTTCCCCCCCATGGATACGCAGTTGGGCATCGTGTACGCGGAAGATCCGTCGCCCTTGGTAGGCCTTGTAGAAGTCCGAATCGCGCCACAGGCTGGCACTGCCCAACTGCACAACGTCGAGCAACTGGGTGCCCTGCAGTTGTTGCACCGGTGCCGCCAGCAAACGGGAAATGGCCGGATTGGCAAAACTGATGATGCCATGGGCATCAACCACCAGAATGCCTTCGGCGGCATTTTCCAGGATGGACGCATTGAATGCCCTGGCCGCCTCCAGCTCGCGACTCAGTTGCTGCAGCATGCGCCGGTTGCGCTGCTGGTCGAGCAAAGCCTGGACCTTGGGCTTGAGAATTTGCGGGTCGAACGGTTTGAACATGTAGTCCACGGCGCCGCTGGCATAGCCTTTGAGCACGGCCGCTTCGGACTGTTCGTTGGCGGTGAGGAAAATGATCGGAGTCAGTCGGGTACGCTGATTGCCGCGCATCAGCCGGGCGACTTCAAAGCCGTCCATTTCCGGCATCTGTACATCCATCAACACCAGGTCGACTTCGTACTCAAGCAACGCGCTCAAGGCTTCAATCCCAGAGCTAGCCGTCAATACTTGCCAATCCTGCCGGGCCAACAAGGCCCGCATGCTGATGAGGTTCTCGGGGTAGTCGTCTACTACCAGAAGAACTGAGCTGCCATCCAGTGGCTGTTGTTGAAGGTAAGCGCCATCCATGCTGCTTCTCTGTTATGTGACCGACTTCAAAATACGGTTGGATCCATTAGTACTCTAGACCTGAGGCTGCAACACGCAATGCAATCAGAACGCTATCAGTGGCTAAACTGTACGTTAGCCGACTAACGGTCGATCCGCCGACATTACGTGCAGGCTTTCATCGCCCATAAAAAACCCGCATCGCTGCGGGTTTTTCAGTGTTACCTGTCGATCAGTTGACCTTGGCGGCCAGCTCACCTTTCAGATAGCGCTGGTACATACCTTCCAGAGAGACCGGCTTGATCTTCGAGGCATTGCCAGCGGTGCCGAAAGCTTCGTAACGGGCGATGCACACGTCGCGCATGGCCTTGATGGTTTCACCGAAGAACTTGCGCGGGTCGAACTCGCTCGGGTTCTGCGCCATCAGACGGCGCATGGCACCGGTAGACGCCAGACGCAGGTCGGTATCGATGTTGACCTTGCGCACACCATGCTTGATGCCTTCAACGATTTCTTCGACCGGTACACCGTAGGTTTCTTTGATGTCGCCGCCGTACTGGTTGATGATCGCCAGCCACTCTTGCGGTACCGAGGACGAACCGTGCATCACCAGGTGGGTGTTGGGAATGCGCTTGTGGATTTCCTTGATGCGATCGATGGCCAGCACGTCACCGGTTGGTGGCTTGGTGAACTTGTAGGCACCGTGGCTGGTACCGATGGCGATCGCCAGGGCGTCGACCTGGGTCTTCTTGACGAAGTCGGCGGCTTCTTCCGGGTCGGTCAGCATCTGGCTGTGATCCAGCACGCCTTCGGCGCCGATCCCGTCCTCTTCACCGGCCATGCCGGTTTCCAGCGAACCCAGGCAGCCCAGCTCGCCTTCAACCGAAACGCCGCAGGCGTGAGCCATGGCAACGGTCTGCTGGGTAACGCGGACGTTGTATTCGTAGTCGGTCGGGGTCTTGCCGTCTTCACCCAGCGAGCCGTCCATCATCACCGAGCTGAAGCCCAGCTGGATCGAGCGCTGGCAGACGTCAGGGCTGGTACCGTGGTCCTGGTGCATGCACACCGGAATGTGCGGGAACTCTTCGATGGCAGCCAGGATCAGGTGGCGCAGAAACGGGGCACCGGCGTATTTGCGGGCACCGGCCGAGGCCTGGACGATCACCGGAGAGTCGGTCTTGTCGGCCGCTTCCATGATGGCGCGCATCTGCTCGAGGTTGTTGACGTTGAAAGCTGGAACGCCGTAGCCGAACTCGGCGGCGTGGTCCAGCATCTGGCGCATGCTAATGAGTGCCATTGTGTATCTCTCTCCCGACAAGCGTCGTTTGTTTCGTGCAAGCCTGCCGCAGGGGCGGTTGCTGTTCAAGTAGTGTGGGCCACCCTCGCGGCCCGGCCAGTCACGGTGCCTTGCAACCCCGCCCAATCAGATCGTTGGTTGCCACCCAGTACACCAGGCCTTCTTCGCCCTTGGTGTGGAAGGCCAGCATGCCATCGCTGTAAAGCGCACCCGAAGCACCCGGTTCAGCCTTGAGCCGATAGACCTGATCACCGCCGCCAAGGCGTACATCAACCTGGTCGCGTTGGGCATCGGCAAAGCGCCAAAGCACCTCAACCTGAGTGTCGCAGACCCAACGGGTCCAGTTGTCTGCCGGGGCGGGTTGCGCCGGCTGCAGCAGTGAGCATCCTGCCAGTGTCGCCAAGGCCGACACGGCCAAAAGCGCTTTCATTCAGTTTCCTCGATTTGAGGCTGCTGTGCAGCCCTTCTTCAAGACCACAAATCAACCTTCAGGTTGCCTATTACCCGATCAAGGGCAACCCGGCGCCTTGCGCTGGTGGTCTTCGTCGTACTTTTCCAGGCCTTCCGGGCCCACGCGCTTGCTGATGACCGGCACAGTCTCGGCCTGCCATTCGGACTGGTAGCAACCGCCCTTGTGCGATCGCGCCGGGTCGGCATCCGAGGCCGGGCTGCCAGCACAAGCGCTCAGCAGACCGGCCAGCATCATCACAGGCAATTGCTTGACCACCAGGCCACTCCCTTTGCCAAGCGCCGACGTCATCAGGCTTTGGCCCGCTCTTCCAGGATTGCGACAGCTGGCAGGACCTTGCCCTCGACGAACTCGAGGAAGGCGCCACCACCGGTAGAAATGTAGGAGATTTCCTTGCTGACGCCATATTTGTCGATGGCTGCCAGGGTGTCACCGCCACCGGCGATGGAGAACGCGGCGCTTTCAGCGATGGCCTTGGCCAGTACCTTGGTGCCGTTGCCGAACTGATCGAATTCGAATACGCCCACCGGACCGTTCCACAGAATGGTTTTCGACGACTTCAGCAGCTCGGCGAAGTTGGCCGCGGTTTGCGGGCCGATATCCAGGATCATGTCGTCGGCAGCTACGTCGGCAATGGCTTTGACGGTAGCTTCGGCGCTCTCGGCGAACTCTTTGGCAACCACCACGTCGACTGGCAGCGGTACGCTGACCTTGGCGGCAATGGCCTTGGCGGTGTCGACCAGGTCAGGCTCGTACAGCGACTTGCCGACCGGGTGGCCAGCAGCGGCCAGGAAGGTGTTGGCAATACCGCCGCCAACGATCAACTGGTCGCAAACACTGCTCAGGCTGTTCAGCACGTCCAGCTTGGTGGATACCTTGGAGCCGGCAACGATTGCCGCCATTGGCTTGGCCGGGGCCTTCAGGGCCTTGCCCAGGGCATCCAGTTCGGCTGCCAGCAGCGGGCCGGCAGCGGCAACCTTGGCGAACTTGGCGACGCCATGGGTCGAACCTTCGGCGCGGTGTGCGGTGCCGAAAGCGTCCATGACGAATACGTCGCACAGCGCAGCGTATTTCTGCGCCAGCTCGTCGGCGTTCTTTTTCTCGCCCTTGTTGAAGCGCACGTTCTCGAACAGCACCAGATCACCGGCCTGTACCGCGACACCGTCCAGGTAGTCGGCAACCAGCGGCACGTCACGACCCAGGGCCTTGCTCAGGTAATCGGCGACCGGCTTGAGGCTGTTCTCGGCAGAAAATTCGCCTTCGGTCGGGCGGCCCAGGTGTGAGCAGACCATTACCGCTGCGCCCTTCTCCAGGGCCAGCTTGATGGTCGGCAGCGCTGCCAGGATACGTGCGTCGCTGGCTACCACACCGTCCTTCACAGGCACGTTGAGGTCTTCGCGGATCAGTACGCGCTTACCTTGCAGATCGAGGTCGGTCATCTTCAACACGGTCATGAATGCAGTCCTTCAGGGCTGTTTGTTGCGGGTTGGGTGAACGACGTGCAAAAAGTGTTCGGCAACGTCGAGCATACGGTTGGCAAAACCCCATTCGTTGTCGAACCAGGCCAGCAGGTTTACCAGGCGGGGGCCGGAAACACGAGTCTGGCTGGCATCGACGATCGCAGAATGCGGGTCGTGGTTGAAATCACAGCTGGCGTGCGGCAACTCGGTGTAGGCCAGCAAGCCTTTAAGCGGGCCGTCCAGCGCGGCCTCGCGCAGCACTCGGTTGACTTCGGCCGCAGTGGTGTCGCGGGCGGTCTGCAGAGTGATGTCCAGGCACGAGACGTTGACGGTCGGTACACGTACCGCTTTGGCCTGGATTCGCCCGGCAAGTTCCGGAAGCAGGCGCTCGATGCCACGCGCCAGGCCAGTGGACACGGGAATCACCGACTGGAAGGCCGAACGCGTGCGGCGCAGGTCTTCGTGGTGATAGGCATCGATCACCGGCTGGTCGTTCATCGCCGAGTGGATGGTGGTGATCTGCACATATTCGATGCCGAACGCCTGGTCCAGCACACGCAGCAGCGGCACACCGCAATTGGTGGTGCACGAAGCGTTGGACACCAGGCGCTCGCTGCCGGTAAGGCAGGCCTGGTTGATGCCGTAGACCACCGTGGCGTCAACGTCGGCCTCACTGGCCATGGGCTGCGAGAACAGCACCCTTGGCGCACCGGCGTCGAGAAAACGCTGGCCATCGGCACGGGTGTTATAGGCACCGGAACACTCCAGCACCAGGTCGATGCCCAACGCAGCCCAGTCAATGCCTTCGGGGGTGGCACTGCGCATAACCTTCACGCAGTCGCCATTGATATGCAGACAGTCGCCGTCGACCTTGACCTCGCCGGGAAAACGCCCGTGGGTGGAGTCGAAGCGTGTCAGGTATTCCAGGCTGGCCTGATCGGCCAGATCGTTCAGCGCGACGATCTCGAAACCGGCCTTTGCCCCCCGCTCGAACAGCGCGCGCAGGACACAGCGGCCGATACGGCCATAACCGTTGAGTGCAACTTTGTAGGGACGCAGGTGGGGCATTCGGGGCTCACGAGACAGTTCGTTTGTCGTCAGCCTGCGGAATTTGCGGTGTGGCATTCGCGGGCAAGCCCGCTCCCACAGGGTTTCATGCAACCTCTGTGGGAGCGGGCTTGCCCGCGAATGAAGGCGACACCGCCCGCAGATCTTTAAATCAGTCTTCCAGCAGCTCTTCGGCTGTACCGAGGATGTTCTCCAGGGTGAAACCGAACTCTTCGAACAGTGCCGAAGCCGGCGCCGACTCACCGTAAGTGGTCATGCCGATGATACGACCTTCCAGGCCAACGTACTTGTACCAGAAGTCGGCGTGGGCAGCTTCGATGGCGATGCGCGCACCGACTTCCAGCGGCAGCACGGACTGCTTGTAGGCAGCGTCCTGGGCATCGAACACGCTGGTGCACGGCATGGAAACCACACGCACCTTGCGGCCTTGCTCGGTCAGCTTGTCGAAGGCCTGAACAGCCAGGCCCACTTCGGAACCGGTGGCGATCAGGATCAGCTCCGGCTCGCCGGTGCAGTCCTTGAGCACATAGCCACCACGGCTGATGTCGGCGATCTGCTGGGCATCACGCGCCTGGTGCTGCAGGTTCTGACGCGAGAAGATAAGCGCCGAAGGGCCATCCTTGCGCTCCAGGGCGTTTTTCCAGGACACGGCGGATTCCACTGCGTCGGCCGGGCGCCAGGTGTCCAGGTTCGGCGTGCTGCGCAGGCTGGTCAGCTGCTCGATTGGCTGGTGAGTCGGGCCGTCTTCGCCCAGACCGATGGAGTCGTGGGTGTACACGTGAATCACGCGCTGCTTCATCAGGGCCGACATGCGCACGGCGTTGCGGGCGTATTCCATGAACATCAGGAAGGTCGCGCCGTAAGGCACCAGGCCACCGTGCAGGGCAACGCCGTTCATGATGGCGGTCATGCCGAACTCGCGCACGCCGTAGAACACGTAGTTGCCGCTGGCATCATTGGCTTCGACGCCCTTGCAACCTTTCCACAGGGTCAGGTTGGAGCCGGCCAGGTCCGCCGAACCACCGAGGAACTCCGGCAGCAGCGGGCCAAAGGCGTTCAGGGCGTTCTGGCTGGCCTTGCGGCTGGCGATGGTTTCGCCTTTGGCAGCCACTTCGTTGATGTAGGCCTGGGCCTTCTCGCTGAAGTCGGCCGGCAGCTCGCCGCTGTCACGGCGCTTGAACTCGGCAGCCAGCTCCGGGTAGGCCTTGGCGTAGGCGTCGAAACGCTGGTTCCACTCGGCTTCGGCCTTGGCGCCAGCGGCCTTGGCATCCCACTCGGCATAAATGTCGGCAGGGATTTCGAACGGGCCGTAGTTCCAGTTCAGTTCTTTACGGGCCAAGGCGATTTCGTCGTTGCCCAGCGGTGCACCGTGGCAATCTTCCTTGCCCTGCTTGTTCGGCGAGCCGAAACCAATGATGGTCTTGCAGCAGATCAGGGTCGGGCGATCGCTCTTGCGGGCGGTCTCGATGGCCATCTTGATTTCTTCGGCATCGTGGCCGTCGACGTTGCGGATCACCTGCCAGTTGTAGGCTTCGAAGCGCGCCGGGGTGTTGTCGGTGAACCAGCCGTGCACTTCGCCGTCGATGGAGATGCCATTGTCATCGTAGAAGGCGATCAGCTTGTTCAGGCCCAGAGTGCCTGCCAGCGAGGCGACTTCATGGGAGATGCCTTCCATCATGCAGCCATCGCCGAGGAACACATAGGTGTTGTGGTCGACGATGGTGTGGCCGTCACGGTTGAACTGGGCAGCCAGCACTTTTTCGGCCAGGGCGAAGCCCACGGCGTTGGCGATCCCTTGGCCGAGCGGGCCGGTGGTGGTTTCCACGCCTGGGGTGTAGCCGTATTCCGGGTGGCCCGGGGTGCGGCTGTGCAGTTGGCGGAAGCCTTTGATGTCATCGATGGTGACGTCGTAACCGGTCAGGTGCAGCAGCGAGTAGATCAGCATCGAACCGTGGCCGTTGGACAGCACGAAGCGGTCACGGTCGGCGAAGCTCGGGTTGCTCGGGTTGTGCTTCAGGTAGTCGCGCCAAAGCACTTCGGCGATATCCGCCATGCCCATGGGGGCACCTGGGTGGCCGCTGTTGGCCTTTTGCACGGCATCCATGCTGAGGGCACGAATGGCGTTGGCACGTTCACGACGGCTGGGCATCGCTGATCTCCTAGGGGGCTTGAAGAGGTGGTGTCACGAAAAAGGCGGCCATTTTCGCCCACTGGAGGCGCTTGGGGCAAACATTTAAGCGCCAAGCGCAAGCTTTAAGCTGCAAGTGAAGAAGCAGAGCACGGTTCGGACCGCTCCAAAGCCTGTTGCTTGAAGCTTTCGGCCTGCAGCTCATCGCCAATATCAAAACTTTTTGATATTGGCCTTGCTCGGGCATCAATGCCTGTCTAGACTGCCGCCCCATGAATCTCCGTGCGCAATCGATCCCCGAGCAACGCGAAACATTGGCCGCCCTGTGCAAAGCCAGTGGCGATGCGTTGCGCCTGAACGTATTGCGCGCCCTGGCCAACGACTCGTTCGGCGTGCTGGAACTGGCGCAGATCTTCGACATCGGCCAGTCGGGCATGAGCCACCACCTTAAGGTGCTGGCGCAGGCCGACCTCGTGGCAACCCGCCGCGAAGGCAACGCCATCTTCTACCGCCGTGCCCTGCCCGATGGCCTGCGCCTGGGTGGCCGGCTGCATGCTGCGCTGCTCGAAGAAGTCGACGACCTGGCCCTGCCGTCCGATGTGCAGGCGCGCATCGCCCAGGTGCAACTGCGCCGGGCAGCCACCAGCCAGGACTTCTTCCTGCGTGTGGAAGAGAAGTTCCGTGCCCAGCAAGACCTGATCGCCGGCCTTCCGCAGTACCGCGAAAGCCTGCTGGCGCTGCTCGACAAACTGCATTTCGACCCGGCTGCCAGTGCGCTGGAAGTCGGGCCTGGCGACGGTGGTTTCCTGCCCGACCTGGCCCGGCGCTTCGCCCAGGTCACCGCCCTGGACAACAGCCCTACCATGCTCGAGCTTGCGCGGCAGGTGTGCCAACGCGAAGGGCTCGACAACGTGAACCTGCAGTTGGCCGATGCACTGGGTGCAACGGATGTGGCCGCCGACTGCGTTGTGCTGAACATGGTGCTGCACCATTTCAGCGACCCGGCCCTGGCTTTGCGCCAGCTGGCCAAACGGGTAAAGGCAGGCGGCAGCCTGCTGGTCACCGAACTGTGCAGCCATGACCAGGGGTGGGCGCGCGAAGCCTGCGGCGACCTCTGGCTGGGCTTCGAACAGGACGACCTGGCGCGCTGGGCCAACGATGCCGGGCTGGCCCATGCGGACAGCCTGTACGTGGGCCTGCGTAACGGTTTCCAGATCCAGGTCCGCCATTTCCAGCGGACGGCTGGCGACATACACCATCGGTAAATTTCAGGAACCTTCGAGATGAGCGAATACTCCCTTTTCACCTCCGAGTCCGTGTCCGAAGGGCATCCGGACAAGATCGCCGACCAGATTTCGGACGCTGTCCTTGATGCCATCATCGCCCAGGACAAATACGCCCGCGTAGCCTGCGAAACCCTGGTCAAGACCGGTGTCGCCATCATCGCCGGCGAAGTCACTACGTCGGCCTGGGTCGACCTGGAAGACCTGGTGCGCAAAGTCATCATCGACATCGGCTACAACAGTTCCGACGTTGGCTTCGACGGCGCCACCTGCGCCGTGATGAACATCATCGGCAAACAGTCGGTAGACATCGCCCAGGGCGTGGACCGCTCCAAGCCGGAAGACCAGGGCGCCGGTGACCAGGGCCTGATGTTCGGCTATGCCAGCAACGAAACCGAAGTCCTGATGCCTGCACCGATCTGCTTCTCGCACCGTCTGGTAGAACGCCAGGCCGAGGCGCGCAAGTCCGGCCTGCTGCCATGGCTGCGCCCGGATGCCAAGTCGCAGGTCACCTGCCGCTATGAGAACGGCAAAGTGGTCGGTATCGACGCCGTGGTGCTGTCGACCCAGCACAACCCGGAGGTTTCGCAGAAAGACCTGCAAGAAGCCGTGATGGAGCTGATCGTCAAGCACACCCTGCCAGCCGAACTGCTGCACAAAGGCACCCAGTACCACATCAACCCGACCGGCAACTTCATCATCGGTGGCCCGGTGGGTGACTGCGGCCTGACCGGCCGCAAGATCATCGTCGACTCCTACGGCGGCATGGCCCGCCACGGTGGTGGCGCGTTCTCCGGCAAGGACCCGTCCAAGGTCGACCGTTCCGCCGCCTACGCCGGCCGCTACGTGGCCAAGAACATCGTCGCCGCCGGCCTGGCCGAGCGTTGCGAGATCCAGGTGTCGTACGCCATTGGTGTGGCCCAGCCAACGTCCATCTCGATCAACACCTTCGGCACCGGCAAGGTCTCCGACGACAAGATCATCCAGCTGGTGCGCGAGTGCTTCGACCTGCGTCCGTACGCCATCACCACCATGCTCGACCTGCTGCACCCGATGTATCAGGAAACCGCTGCCTACGGCCACTTCGGCCGCACCCCGCAGCAGAAGACTGTCGGCGACGACACCTTCACCACCTTCACCTGGGAGCGCACCGACCGCGCCCAGTCGCTGCGTGACGCTGCCGGCCTGTAAGCTTCCTGCAGCGCCAGACAAAAGCCCCTGCCGAGTGACCGGCAGGGGCTTTTTTGTGCCTGTCACGGCATTTTCATCGCCTGTGAGATCGACCGCCGCCCACGCGGCGCTGGTTTCTTGCCCCAGCCCGGGATTGAAGACGAGCACCTGCGAAATATCACCTGACAACTGCACACACCAACCGCCCCGCTACCCGCCTACGCTAAGCGCTTCCACGCCATGCAAGGATGCCAGGCCATGCAGTATCTGCTGTTATTCGCACTGCTATTTGCGCTGAACGCCCCACCGACCAGGGCTGCCTCATGCCCACACTGGTCCCCGCAACAGGCCAAGGCCGAAGTTGCGCAACTGCGCGCCACGCTTGCCCGATGGGACGAGCACTACCATCGCCAAGGCATAGCCCTGGTGGCCGACGAACTGTACGACCAGAGCCGCGAGCGCCTGAATCACCTGCAGCAGTGCTTCGCAGTTGGCACCAGCCCCTCCCCCCTGGCCAGTGCTCGCGGCCCCGTCCCCCACCCCGTGCCGCATACCGGCGTTGACAAGCTGGCAGACCGCCAGGCCGTGGCGCGATGGATGGCCGGCAAGACCGGCGTGTGGGTACAGCCCAAGGTCGACGGTGTTGCGGTTTCCCTCACTTACCAGCAGGGCCGATTGGTACAGCTGACCAGCCGGGGGGACGGTGTACATGGCCATGACTGGAGCCGACACATTGCACAACTCGGTGCTGTCACTCGGCAGTTGCCTGAAGCGGTCGACCTGCACTTGCAAGGTGAGCTGTATCTGCGCCTGGACGAACATGTGCAAGCCAAGGCAGGCAGCGCCAACGCCCGGGGTACCGTGGCAGGGCTGCTCGCACGCAAGCAACTGACCGGTACGCAAGGCAACGCTATCGGCCTGTTCGTGTGGGGCTGGCCGCACGGCCCCGAGCAACAGGCCGATCGCCTCACCCAGCTGGCACAACTGGGGTTCCCGGACAGCCAGCGCTACAGCATCGCCATCGACACGCTGGAGGACGCAGCACACTGGCGTGAACACTGGTACCGCTCTGCTCTGCCCTTCGCCACCGACGGTGTGATCCTGCGCCAGGGCCACCGGCCGCCGGCCGAGCGCTGGCAGGCCAAGGCACCTTACTGGATCGCGGCCTGGAAGTACCCTTATGCACAAGCCTTGGCTGAAGTACGCGACGTGCGCTTTCGGGTCGGCCGCACTGGCAGGGTCACGCCCGTTCTGCAAGTGCAACCCGTTACCCTCGATGACCGGCGCATTACCCAAGTCAGCCTTGGGTCACTGGCGCGCTGGCAAAGCTTGGATATTCGGCCCGGCGATCAGGTCGCCATCAGCCTCGCCGGGCTGACCATTCCGCGGCTCGATCACGTCGTGCACCGCACTGTAGAGCGCCAACCGATAACCGCGCCAGCACCCGACCAGCATCACGCCCACAGCTGCTGGCAGGCCAGCGAGGGCTGTGATGAGCAGTTCATTGCCCGCCTCACCTGGCTTGGCGGCAAACAGGGCTTGGCCTTGCCGCGCACCGGGCCCGGCACATGGCGTCGGCTGGTCGAAGCGGGCCTGGTAACGTCCATGACCGATTGGCTGCAGCTCGATGCCGAGCGCCTGCAGCAGGCCCCCGGAATCAGCAGACTCACTGCAACACAGTTGCTGGGCAGTTTCGACCAAGCCCGCTCACGCCCGTTCGATCAGTGGTTGCGCGCCCTTGGCGTGCCCATTGGCAAGCATTTGCCACTGACTGGCAACTGGCAAGAGCTGGCTTCACGCAGTGCCGGGCAATGGCAAACCGTGCCCGGCATCGGCGCAAAACGCTCGCGCCAACTTGTGGAGTTCTTCACCGCCGCTGAGGTGCAAGCCATTGCCGCACAGCTGGCAGAAACCGGCATAGAAGGGTTCCTGCCCCCACCCCAGCGCATTGAGCAATGATTTTTTACCAAATAATGCGTAGGAAAAACCTGAGACTCAGGCAGAAAACTTCACCAAGGGTTTCTAAATGGGCAAAACCAAGGCAGGATTTCCACCAACTTTTGCTGCCCCGCCCCGTTCAAGAGGCTTTTCATGAAACGTATTTCGACTCTTTTCCTGCTCGCAACACTGGGTCTGGCTGCGGGCAGCGTGCAAGCTGCCCAGCCGGACCCGGGCCTGACCGGTTGCGCTGCCAAGCGTAGCGCTATCGAGAACCAGCTGAAAATTGCCCGTGACCACGGCAACAGCGACCAGGTTGCAGGGCTGGAAGAAGCCCTGCGCGGTGTGGACAACTGCACCGACGCCAGCCTGCGCAAAGAGCGTGAGCAGAAGGTGCTCGATGCGCGTCATGAAGTGGCGCAGCGGGAAAAGGACTTGAAGAAGGCCGAGAAAAAAGGCGACGCCGAGAAGATCAACAAGCGCAAGGACAAGCTGGCCGAGTCGCGTAAAGAGCTGCAGGAAGCAGTCGACGACCTCGACCGCTAAACAGACGCGGTGATTGTAGGAGCGGGCTTGCCCGCGAAGAGTGCGACGCGGGGCATGCACCGGCTTCGCCAATGTTCGCGGGCAAGCCCGCTCCTACAAGGGCCAATGTGGCCTGCACAGTCATTCAATGATTACGAAATTCGCTATGACAGGCCTTGCACGCAGCCTCGACCTTGTCCATCGGTGCCTTCAGTTGCGCAGCATCCAGTGGCTGATTGCGGGTGACATCAACCAGTTCGCCGGTGACGCCTTCAAGCTGCCGGGCCAGGTCATGGAACCGCGCCTGGCGCTCCCACACTTCGGCGCGGGCGGCACTGTCACCACCATCGCGCACCTGTGGAAAATGCTGCCACGGCTGATGCGACAGGCTGTCCAACTTCAGCGCACCGTCAGCAAACTTCACCCCGTCAAACGGCAACCGGCCACGCAGCATGCCGCCCAGATCTTCGCTGGTCTTGAGCATGTCCTTGAAGATCACCTTGCGTTTGCCCAGCGGCGAGTTCGGGTCAACCCGGTCACAACCAGTCAAAGCCCCTCCCAGGGCAAGTGCTGCCAGCAGAACAACGGTCAATCGCTTCAACATCACGCTCACTTCGGCCTACGCAAATGGGCGGCCAGTATCGCTGCCCCTGGGCCAAACACCAATAGCCACATAAAAGACAGGGGCGAACCTTCATGTTCGCTCATGACAGGAATGCACACATGAAATCTGCCCTGCGCCACCTGGCCTGGACACTGCCGGTGCTGGCTTTACTGGCCGGCTGCAACGGCGGCGAGAGCGCCAAGCCCGAGCCCCACGCTGTCGCCACCTATGCCCCGGCCACTTGGAAAGACTTGCCGGCCGTCAGCGATGAAGACCTGCTGGCCGGCTTTTATGCCTGGCGCAACGGCTGCGAAAAGCTCAAGCGCGACCCGGTGTGGGCAGCCACCTGCGAAGCGGCCGGCAGCGCCACAGCCAGCGCCGCCCAAGTGCGTACCTTCCTTGAGCAGAACCTGCAGGTGTACGGCCTGCGCTCTGCAGAGAACAATGCCAACGGCCTGATTACCGGCTACTACGAGCCGGTCTACCCGGGCAGCCTGAGCCCCTCGGCAACCAACCATGTGGCGGTTTACGGCATCCCTGATGACATGATCGTGGTCGACCTGGCCAGTGTGTACCCCGAACTGAAGGGCAAACGCCTGCGCGGCCGTCTTGACGGTCGAGTGCTCAAGCCCTACGACACGGCCGAAGTCATCAACCGTAACGGCGTCAAGGCACCGGTGCTGGCCTGGCTGACCGATCCGATGGACCTGCAATTCCTGCAGATCCAGGGTTCTGGCCGGGTGCAACTGGAAGACGGCCGTCAACTGCGCCTGGGCTACGCCGACCAGAACGGCCACCCCTACCGGCCGATCGGCCGCTGGCTGGTGGAACAGGGCCAACTGAAAAAAGAAGACGTGAGCATGGGCGCCATTCATGCCTGGGCCCAGGCCAACCCGCAGCGCGTACCAGAACTGCTGGCGAGCAACCCCAGCTACGTATTCTTCAGCACCCGCCCGGACAGCAACGAAGGCCCGCGCGGCTCGCTGAACGTGCCACTTACCGCCGGCTACAGCGTGGCCATCGACCGCAAGGTGATTCCATTGGGCAGCTTGTTGTGGCTGTCTACCACACGCCCGGACGGCTCCCCGGTGGTACGACCGGTTGGCGCGCAGGACACTGGCGGGGCGATTACCGGCGAAGTGCGTGCCGACCTGTTCTGGGGCACCGGGCCGGAAGCCGGCGAGCTGGCGGGGAACATGAAGCAGCAGGGGCAGATCTGGATGCTCTGGCCTAAAGGCCAGCCGCTACCTGAGGTACCTAAGGTACCTTGATCGGCGGTGGATTCTTCGCGGGCTTGCCCGCTCCCACAGGTACACCACAGCCCTTGAATACTGTGGTGTACCTGTGGGAGCGGGCAAGCCCGCGAAGAAGGCCACTCGGTTCAGATGGAAACTACGAAGAACGACACGATCAACGCCAAGCCGGCAAGCCACATCAGCGATCGCAAGGCAGCCCAGTCGGCCAGGTAGCAGATGATGTAAAGCAAGCGGCTGGTGATATACATCACCCCCAGTACGTCCTGGGTCACCTGCTCTGCATTGCCGACGATATCCGCCACAAGCACCGCCGCAGCAAATGCCGGAAACGCTTCGTAGCCATTCTGCTGCGCAGCATGGGCACGCCGTGGCAGGCCCGACAAGGTATCGAGGAAGGCTCGCGGATCGTGATTGTCCTTGAGGCCGAAGCGGCCACTGCTCGCCTTGGCGACCAAGGCACAAAGCGGGTTCAACAGCAACGCAATCAGGATGCACCACAGGGCAACAGTCATGGACAGGACTCCTTGTTCAGTCTTCAGGTCAAAGCTTCATTACCAACATGCCGGCCAACACCAGCCCGCAAGCTAGGAGTCTCGGCCCGCCAAAAGGTTCTTTGAGGTAGCGCATACCCAGCAGCACCACCAGGATCACGCTCAACTCCCGCAGTGCCGCCGCCTCGGCCACTGACCCCAGGTGCATGGCCCACAGCACCAGGGCATAGCTGAACAATACGCAGAACCCTACTGCCAACCCAAGGCGCCACTGGGTTCGCCAGAACAGAACGAATGGCGCCCGCCGCGCTACGCCCGCCAACAACGGAAATTGCCAGGCGCTGAGCAGGGTCAGCCACACCAGGTAATCCCACGGCTTGCCCCACAGGCGCACGGCCTGGCCGTCGAACCAGGTGTAGCAACCAATGCACAGGCCAATCAAGGCAACCACCGGCAACATCGACCAAGGCAGCCGGTCACCACCCCCGCCCTGCCACAACAGGCAGGCCATGCCACAGGGGATCAACAGGATACCGATGATCTGCTGCTGGCTCAGCGATTCCCCGGCAAAGGCCAGGGTCAGCCCCAGCACCACCAGCGGTGACAGCCCGCGCATCAGAGGATAGACCAGCCCCAGGTCGCCCACGCGGTAGGCCTGGATCAGCAGATAGCGGTACAACTGCTCAGCCAGTGCCGAGGCTACCAGCCAGGGCCAGACTTCAGCAGGCGGAACATCCACGAAGGGCACCGCCAGCACCGCGAAGGCCAGCGCTACCGTGTCCATGCTGGCAATTACCAGCAAGCGCTCGCCGCTGAATTTGATCAAGGTATTCCAGGTTGCATGCAGCAGGGCGGCAACCAGCACCAGAGATGTTGCCAACACGCCTTCTTGTCCTTATGGCTTTTCATGGCTGTGAATATATAGCGTTCAGGGGGGCTTTGTGGGAGCGGGCATGCCCGCGAAGAATGCAACTCGGTGTATGGCACCGGCTTTGCCGGTGTTCGCGGGCTCGCCCGCTCCCACAGGGTAACCAGTGCAGACTGTCACAGGAACGATTTGGACTAATTCGGTCAAACCCCGTGTCCCGAACCCCGTGCCAGGTCATCAAAGAACTGCCCGAGCCGTTCGGGTTGAGACTTGGAAGCCACTGTTACAGGATTCGGGATGCTTGAATTAGTTGCCGCGTTTATCTGCCTCACCACACTTCTGACCTATGTGAACTACCGTTTCATCGGCTTGCCCCCCGCTATCGGCGTGATGGTCACGGCGCTGCTGTTTTCCTTGTTGCTGCAGGGGCTGAGCCTTGTCGGCTTCCCTGGCCTGGAAGAACGCGTCGAAGGGCTGATGAACCAGATCGATTTCAACGACCTGCTCATGCACTGGATGCTGGCGTTCCTGCTGTTTGCCGGCGCCCTGCACGTCAACCTCAGTGATCTGCGCAGCTATCGCTGGCCCATTGGCCTGCTGGCTACCTTGGGCGTGCTGATCGCCACCGTGGTCATCGGCTACCTGTCGCATTGGGTGTTTGCCCTGTTCGGCTGGCAGGTGCCACTGATCTACTGCCTGTTGTTCGGTGCATTGATCTCACCGACCGACCCGATTGCCGTGCTCGGTGCGCTGCGTACTGCCAATGCGCCAAAACCGCTTAAAACCACCATCGTTGGCGAGTCACTGTTCAATGACGGCACGGCCGTCGTGGTATTCACCGTGTTGCTGGGCATCATCCGGCTGGGTGAAACACCGAGCATGACCGACACGGCAATCCTGTTCGCCCGCGAGGCCATTGGCGGTGTGGTGTTCGGTGGCCTGATCGGCTATGCCACCTACCGCATGATCAAGAGCGTCGAGCAGTACCAGGTGGAAGTCATGCTGACCCTGGCACTGGTAATCGGTGGCTCGGCGATGTGCTACGAGCTGCATGTGTCGGCGCCGATCGCCATGGTGGTGGCCGGCCTGATCATCGGCAACCTGGGGCGCAACCTGGCGATGAATGACATGACACGCCGTTACATGGACGGTTTTTGGGAGCTGATCGATGACATGCTCAATGCCCTGCTGTTCGCATTGATCGGTCTGGAGCTGTTGCTGCTGCCGTTCAACTGGATGCACCTGGCGGCTGGCGGCGTACTGGCACTGGCAGTGCTGCTGTCGCGCCTGCTGACCGTGGCCCCGGCGATCGTGCTGCTGCGGCGCTGGCGCCCGGTGCCCAAAGGCACGGTGCGGGTGCTGACCTGGGGAGGCCTGCGTGGCGGGGTGTCGGTGGCACTTGCGCTGTCGCTACCGCTGGGCGAGGAACGGGACCTGCTGCTGTCGATCACCTACATCGTGGTGTTGTCGTCGATTCTGGTGCAGGGGTTGAGCATTGGCCGGGTGGTGCGCAAGGTCAGCGCCCAGCCTTGAGAATGCCGGGGCCGCTTTGCGGCCCATTCGCGGGTAAACCCGCTCCTACAGGATCGCGTACCCCTGTAGGAGCGGGTTTACCCGCGAAGGGCCGGCAATGGCAACCAGGGTCTATTCGACTGCCGAATCCGGGAACTGGTCCTGCACATACTTGATCTCGGTGCGCCCATGGGCCGCCGGCTGGCCGTCTTCACCCAGGTTGACGAACACCATCTTGTCGACAGTCAGAATGCTCTTGCGGGTGATCTTGTTACGCACTTCGCACTTGAGGGTGATCGAGGTGCGGCCGAACGCGGTAGCGGTGATGCCCAGCTCGATGATATCGCCCTGACGCGAAGCACTGACGAAGTTGATTTCCGACATGTACTTGGTCACCACACGCTGGTTGCCCAGCTGGACGATGGCGTAGATCGCCGCCTCTTCATCGATCCAGCGCAGCAGGCTGCCACCGAACAGGGTGCCATTGGGGTTGAGGTCTTCGGGTTTAACCCACTTGCGGGTGTGAAAGTTCATCTGTACTCCTGACCTGCTTGGCTAACGTGTAGCAATGATGGCAGAGCGGCTGCCTTCGCTCCATTGAACATCGACTATCGTCGCGATTAATCGACGGAAAACCTTGGGCAAGCCGGCGGGGGCAGCTATAATCTGCGCCGTTTTACATGGTTGCCCACAGCGGTGCCATGCCCGCCACCTGTCCGAGGGGCGCTGCAGCAGGCTAGGCCTGTCAGGCTCGGATGGGGCGTTGCTCGCTCCCGCGAGCGCTTAACGCACAACGGCGCCCATTCGCACATTACGAATGGAGGCTCTCATGAGCGCTGCAAACATGCCTGCTGGTTTTACCGATTACAAAGTCGCCGACATCTCCCTGGCCGCCTGGGGCCGTCGCGAAACCATCATTGCCGAATCGGAAATGCCTGCGCTGATGGGCCTGCGTCGCAAGTACCTGGCCGAGCAACCGCTCAAGGGTGCGAAGATCCTGGGCTGCATCCACATGACCATCCAGACCGCCGTGCTGATCGAAACCCTGGTTGCCCTGGGTGCCGAAGTGCGCTGGTCGTCCTGCAACATCTTCTCGACTCAAGACCAGGCCGCTGCCTCGATCGCCGCCGCCGGTATCCCGGTGTTCGCCTGGAAAGGCGAAACCGAAGAAGAGTACGAGTGGTGCCTGGAGCAGACCATCCTGAAAGATGGCCAGCCATGGGACGCCAACATGATCCTCGACGACGGTGGTGACCTGACCGAACTGCTGCACAAGAAGTACCCGCAGGTACTGGACCGTGTGCACGGCGTAACCGAAGAGACCACCACCGGCGTCCACCGCCTGCTGGACATGCTGGCCAAGGGCGAGCTGAAAGTCCCGGCGATCAACGTCAACGACTCGGTCACCAAGAGCAAGAACGACAACAAGTACGGCTGCCGTCACAGCCTGAACGACGCCATCAAGCGTGGTACCGACCACCTGCTGTCGGGCAAGCAGGCCCTGGTGATCGGCTACGGTGACGTGGGCAAGGGCTCGGCCCAGTCCCTGCGTCAGGAAGGCATGATCGTCAAGGTCTCCGAAATTGACCCGATCTGCGCCATGCAGGCCTGCATGGACGGCTTCGAGCTGGTCTCGCCGTTCATCGACGGTATCAACGACGGCACCGAAGCCAGCATCGACAAGGCTCTGCTGGGCAAGATCGACCTGATCGTGACCACCACCGGTAACGTCAACGTCTGCGACGCCAACATGCTCAAGGCCCTGAAAAAGCGTGCCGTGGTCTGCAACATCGGCCACTTCGACAACGAGATCGACACCGCCTTCATGCGTAAGAACTGGGCCTGGGAAGAGGTCAAGCCGCAGGTTCACAAGATCCACCGTACCGGCGCTGGCAGCTTCGACCCGCAGAACGACGACTACCTGATCCTGCTGGCCGAAGGCCGCCTGGTCAACCTGGGCAACGCCACTGGCCACCCAAGCCGCATCATGGACGGTTCGTTCGCCAACCAGGTTCTGGCACAGATCTTCCTGTTCGAGCAGAAGTTCGCTGACCTGCCGGCAGAAAAGAAAGCCGAGCGCCTGACCGTTGAAGTGCTGCCGAAGAAACTCGACGAAGAAGTGGCCCTGGAAATGGTCCGCGGCTTCGGCGGCGTGGTCACCCAGCTGACCAAGCAGCAAGCCGACTACATCGGCGTGACCGTCGAAGGCCCGTTCAAGCCGCACGCCTACCGCTACTAAGCGGCAAGCCTTGAGCTGCACGCTGCAAGATGAGGCAGACAGTGCCATTGCCGCTTGCAGCTCAAGCACCAACGATGTTGAACGATGCCAAGCCAGGTCGGCCATCACCGATCTGGCTTTTACTTGCAGTTTGCCGCTTGAAGCTTGCTGCTTGAGGAACGCCTGATGTCACAAGAACGCCGTTACAGTTTCGAGTTCTTCCCGACCAAGACCGACGCCGGTCACGAAAAGCTGATGGGCGTCGCCCGCCAGCTGGCCACCTATAACCCAGACTTCTTCTCCTGCACCTACGGTGCCGGTGGTTCGACCCGCGACCGCACGCTCAATACCGTGCTGCAGCTGGAAAGCGAAGTGAAAATCCCTGCCGCGCCGCACCTGTCGTGCGTGGGCGACACCAAGGCAGAATTGCGCGCCCTGCTGGCCGAGTACAAGGCCGCCGGTATCAAACGCATCGTCGCTCTGCGTGGCGACCTGCCGTCGGGCATGGGCATGGCCAGTGGTGAACTGCGCTATGCCAGTGACCTGGTCGAGTTCATCCGCCAGGAAACCGCTGATCACTTCTATCTGGAAGTGGCTGCCTACCCGGAAATGCACCCGCAGGCGCGCAACTTCGAGGCCGATCTGGCCAACTTTGTGCACAAGGTCAAGGCCGGTGCCGACAGCGCCATTACCCAGTACTTCTTCAACGCCGACAGCTACTTCTACTTCGTCGAGCGGGCACAGAAGCTGGGTGTGGACATTCCGGTGGTGCCGGGCATCATGCCAATCACCAACTACAGCAAGCTGGCCCGCTTCTCCGATGCCTGTGGCGCCGAGATCCCGCGCTGGATCCGCAAGCAACTGGAAGCCTATGCCGACGACACCGCCAGCATCCAGGCCTTCGGCGAAGAAGTGATTACCCGCATGTGCGAACAGCTGTTGCAAGGCGGCGCGCCGGGCCTGCACTTCTATACCTTGAACCAGGCTGAACCGAGCCTGGCGATCTGGAACAACCTTAAGCTGCCGCGCTGAAATCTTTTGGCAAAGTCTGTTTAAGAAATGAATAAGGCTTTGGTCATAGACTAAAGCCTTATTCATTTTCGGGTTAAACAGGTCTCGCCTGCCATGCAGCACCACCAACCTTCGCGCCCACAGCTTGTATACCTGGCTTTTGGCCCGGCAACCTACCATCAGGAAGCCTGCTTCAGCATCGTCAGCGCCCTCGCCCAGTTGGGCAGCGCAGCCGGCGAGGCGATGGACATCCAGGTCTACACGGACACTGCAAAGCCCTACGCCAAGCTGCCCGTTACCGTACACCTGCTGGACGAGGCCACGCGCCAGGCATGGAACGCCCCGCACGGTTATCACTTTCGCAGCAAGCATGTGCTGTTGCGCCAGGTACTGCAGGAACACCCACTGGCAGTGCTGATCGATACAGACACCTTTTTCCGCACTTCGCCGCTGAATCTGTTCGCCCGTGTGGCGCCCAATCGCCTGCTGTGCAACGCCATCGGTGCGCGCTACGGCGCTGACCAGAAGTGCCTCTTGTACAAGAACCTGCTGGCCATTCTCGAGTCCAGGGGGCTGGCAGACTGTCAGATGCCGCTCGTCAATTCCGGCGTTATAGGCCTCACTGCCGAGGACTGCGGCACCCTCGACCGCTCCATCGCCATGATGGATGAGTTCTACCCCTTGGCTCGCGAGGCCTATACCCTTGAGGAGTTCTGCCTGGCCGTGGCGGCCTACCGCAACCTGGAGCTGGCCGAGTGTACCGATGTCATCCATCACTACTGGAGCCGCAAGGCGCAGTTCCGCGCCAAGATCCAGGCCTGGCTGCGCAAGCACGATCATGACCCACTCAGCCCCTCGGCCTTGGCCGATGTTGCGCAGGTCAACGACCAACTGCCGCGGCCACCAACCCTGCACCGCCTGGGTTACAAGGCGCTGAGCCTGACCCTGCCCAGCCACGAGCGCCAGTTCGCCCGCGAGTTGTTGTATGGCTGCTATCCCTACCCCAATGAGTTCGACCGCGCCTGCGCGTCCGCCTGGTGGGACAAGGCCCTGGAAAACCTCAACGACCGCCATGGCCACATGGAGCCCGAGCGGCTGCGTCAGTGCCTGCGCCATCCGGGGTTGCGGTTATCGCTGGGCGAGCGGCGCAAGGATATCGAGGCGCATCTGCTGCGAACCACTCAAGCCTGATGTGCCCGCAAAATTCATTGTCTTGCGCGGTTTTGTGGGAGCGGGCGTGCCCGCGAAGGGAGCGACCCGATAGTTGGCACCGGCTTTGCCGGTGTTCACGGGCACGCCCGCTCCCACATCGATCGTACATGCCTTTACCGTACACCGGCCGAGCGCGTAATCTCCGGCCATGCCACATATCGCCCGTCTGTTCTGGATCCTGCTGCTCGCCAGCCTGAGCCCGTTGGCTCTGGGCGAGCGACTGCGCCTGGTGACTGATGACTGGGCGCCCTACGTGTATCAGCATGAAGGCCAGCCACGCGGTATCGACTACGAGGTCACCACTCAGGTGTTCAAGCGCCTGGGGGTCGAGGTCGAGTTGCAGTTCCTGCCGTGGAAACGCTGTCTGGCAATGATCAAGCAAGGCTTGGCCGACGGCATCCTCGACATCTTCCAGATCGAGTCGCGCCAGCCTTACCTGGTCTATGCGCCCGAGCCCTTGTCGGAGGTCGAATTCGTCCTGTTCCAGGCTCAAGCACGCCGCCATGCCGTCACCCAGCTGAAAGACCTTTCCGGCCTTACCGTCGGCACATCGCCAGGCTATACCTATGGCGCCGCGTTCAGCGAGGCCTCTTACTTCAAGCGCGAAGCCGCACCTACCCTCGAAGCCAACTTTGGCAAGCTGATGCTGGGCCGTATCGACCTGGCGATCACCGACCGCAGGGTTGGGCACCACCTGCTTAACCAACTTGGCCTGCAGCGGCAAGTCGAGGAGTTGCCGCTGGTAATAAGCCATCAAACACAGTACCTGGGGTTAGTGCGCAAACCTGGCCGGGAAGCACTGGCACTGGCCTTTGCCGAAGAGCTGCAGCGGTTCAAGCAGGAGCCGGCCTATGCAGCGATCAGCAGCCGCTACACAAGCGACACCGGAAACATTCTCAACGCCGTTGAGCAGCAGGAAAGCAGCACAGCGCGATAGCTCTGTTATACTCGGGCCTTCCCGCCCGGCTCACGCCCGGACGCTCGGCCTCGCAACAGGCATCCCGATCGGCACCGACGCCTCTTCGCGTCCAGCCTCCGTTTCCCGGATGTGCAGTGAAAGCCCAGCTGGACCGGACGCGATCGCATCTCACCGATGCCCGTCGCGCCAGGCAGAACATCCCAACGGGCCCAGCCCACACGAGAACAGGATCGCCCATGTCCTTTGCTTCCCTCGGTCTCTCCGAGGCTCTTGTCCGCGCTATCGAGGCTGCGGGCTACACCCAGCCGACCCCCGTGCAACAGCGGGCAATTCCCGCCGTGTTGCAAGGCCGCGACCTGATGGTTGCCGCACAGACAGGGACGGGTAAAACCGGCGGCTTCGCCCTGCCGATTCTCGAGCGCCTGTTCCCGGCCGGCCATCCCGACAAATCGCAACGCCACGGCCCGCGCCAGCCTCGCGTTCTGGTCCTGACACCGACCCGCGAACTGGCAGCCCAGGTGCATGACAGTTTCAAGGTCTATGCCCGTGACCTGCCACTGGTCAGCGCCTGCATCTTTGGCGGCGTTGGCATGAACCCGCAGATTCAGGCCATTGCCAAAGGCGTTGATGTGCTGGTCGCCTGCCCAGGCCGCCTGCTCGACCTCGCCGGCCAAGGCAAGGTCGACCTGGCCCACGTGGAAATCCTGGTACTGGATGAAGCCGATCGCATGCTCGACATGGGCTTCATCCACGACGTCAAGAAGGTCCTCGCCCGCCTGCCGGCCAAGCGCCAGAACCTGCTCTTCTCGGCCACCTTCTCCAAGGACATCACCGACCTCGCCGACAAGCTCCTGCACAACCCGGAGCGCATTGAGGTCACCCCGCCGAACACCACCGTCGAGCGTATCGAGCAGCGGGTGTATCGCCTGCCAGCCAGCCACAAGCGTGCCCTGCTGGCGCACTTGATCACCCTGGGCGCCTGGGAACAGGTGCTGGTGTTCACCCGAACCAAGCATGGCGCCAACCGCCTGGCCGAGTACCTGGAAAAGCAAGGCCTGACCGCCGCCGCGATCCACGGCAACAAAAGCCAGAACGCCCGCACCAAGGCTTTGGCCGACTTCAAGGCCAACAGCGTGCGCGTACTGGTCGCCACCGACATTGCTGCCCGTGGCCTGGACATCGACCAGTTACCCCACGTTGTCAACTTCGAGCTGCCGAATGTCGAGGAAGACTACGTCCACCGCATTGGCCGTACCGGCCGTGCCGGTCGTTCGGGCGAAGCAATTTCCCTGGTCGCGCCAGATGAAGAGAAGCTGCTCAAGAGCATCGAACGGGTGACCAAGCAGCGCATCGCGGATGGCGACCTGATGGGCTTCGACGCCAGCCAGGTAGAAGCCGAGAAGCCCGAAGCACGCGAGCGCCCGCAGAACAACGGTCGCGGTGGCCGCAACCAGCAAGCCCGTGGCGAAGGTGGTAAAGACACCAACGGCGGCCGCAAGGACAAAGGCAAGGATAAAGGCAAAGCCAGGCAGCAAGCTGCGGCCAAGCCGGAAGACAAGGAAAGGAGCGGCGACAAGCAGCAGCAACCGCGCAAGCCGCGTGACAAGAAGCCACGCCAGCAGCAGGCCAGCAATAGCAGCGTGCCGAAGCCGCCGGCAGACCGCGACCCGGAAGAATTCCTGGACGACGAACTCGACAACTTCGGTAACCGCGCCGACTATGTCAGCCCGTACCAGGGCAAGAACCAGAGCCGCAACCGTCGCCCAGGTGGTGCTGGCCAAGGTCAGGGGCAAGGGAATGGCCAACGCAGCAACGCTGGCGGCCAGGGCCAAGCCCGCAATGGCGGCCAGCCACGCAGTGGTGGCGGTGCCGGCGGAGAAAAACGCCCGCCCCGCGCCAACAACGGTGGCGGTAGCCGTCGTGATGGCGGCGGTGGCCGTGGTCGCCCTGCGCGTGACGATGCTGCCCGGCAAGAGCCGGCCGTGCGCAACCCGCGTCAGCCGGAAAAACAGCCTGTGATCATTCGCAAGGAGTCCAAGCTGGACCGCTTCCCGACGCCTGAACAACTGGATGACCTGCCAAGCCGCCCACGCGGCGAGCGCCCGGCGCTGCTGACCCGCAAGGGCTGATAGAAATACCGAGGGGGCTGCTTCGCAGCCCTATCACGACATAAGGCCGCTCCTGTAGAGGATTTCTTGATCTCTGCAGGAGCGGCCTTATGTCGTGATAGGGCCGCAAAGCGGCCCCCTCGGTCTTCAGCTGGCAGAAATTACTTCTGCTTCACACCTTCAACACTGATATCCAGGTCCAGGGTCTGCGACGTAGCACCCGGGCCTTTGATGCCAAAATCGTTCAGGTTCAGCGTGGTGGTGGCATTGAAGCCAGCGCGCTCACCACCCCATGGGTCCTTGCCTTCACCGTTGAAGGTAGCCTTGAATGTCACCGGTTTGGTGACACCGTGCATGGTCAGGTCGCCAGTCACGTCAGCAGTCTTGTCGCCAGTCGACTTGACGCTGGTGGAGACGAACTTGGCGTCCGGGTACTTCTTCACATCGAGGAAGTCGGCGCTGGCGATGTGCTTGTCACGCTCGGCGTGGTTCGACCACAGGCTGGCGGTTTTCAAGTCGACACTAATCTTGCTGGCTTCAGGCTTGGCGCTGTCCCAGCTGAAGTTGCCGTCGAAATCCTTGAAGGTACCGTGGATGAAGCTGTAGCCCAGGTGGCTGATTTTCCAGTCAACGAACGCGTGCTGGCCTTCCTTGTCGATCTTGTACTCGGCAGCCATGGCCTGGCCAGCAGAGAGCAGAGCGGTACCGAGCGCCAGAGCGGCAAAAGTCTTTTTCAACATCCTGTTCCTTCCTGTGTAATTGAGGTTGAGAGTCAAGCTTTGCGGCCCAGCATGCGAGTCAGGGTCGCGTCACGGTCGATGAAATGGTGCTTGAGCGCGGCAAGGGCATGCAGCACGGCAAAAATCACCAGCCCCCAAGCCAGCCACAAATGAACCACACCCGCCACATCTGCCTGGTCGGGCAGGTCGCTGATCAATGCCGGCACTTCGAACAGGCCAAACACCGGAATGCCGACGCCGTCGGCAGTGGAAATCAGGTAACCGGCAACCATCACTGCAAACAGCCCAAAGTACAGGACAAGATGGCCCATCTTGGCCGCCAGGCGCGTGAGCGCACCATGATTGACCGGAGCCGGTGGTGGCGGGCTGATGAAACGCCATAGCATCCGCAGCAGCATCACCGCCAGCAGCACCAGGCCGATGCTCTTGTGCAGGTCCGGGCCGGCCTTGCGCCAAGGGCTGTAGTAATCGAGGCCGACCATCCACAGGCCCAGGCCGAACAGGCCGAAGACTGCCAGTGCCACGCCCCAGTGCAGGATGATGCTGACCACGCCGTAGCGAGAAGGTGAATTGCGCAGTTGCATGTTGCGTGTTTCCCCGTGAAAGCTGTGCACAGACTAACGCGAAACTTATCGAAGAAAAGCGGAAAAAATTGCTTCGGATTATCGAGTAATCCGATATTTATTCTGTTGGCTCACCATTAAGAAAACATTAACGATAGTCGGAGAGTGAGAGTTACAGTGCCGGCCCTCAGGCTGCCAACAGGCCGGCACTGTCGATCAATCAGCCAGCCTTGGCCTGGGTATTGGATGCAGCCTTCACCTCGGGCGTGTCCGCTCCACCAAACAAGCGCTTGAAGAAGCCAGGCTTGTCCTGCTTGGCTTCCTCGGACGGCTTCGGCTCAGCTTTGACCGGCGCCTTGTCAGCCTTGTCGCCCTTGTCGGACGAACCGCCGAACATATTGGAGAAGAACCCTCCTTTGCTCTCCTTGGCGGCCGCCGCACCTGCCGTCGCAGCAACCGGCGCAACCTTGGCCGGGTCGAACGACTTGCCGGCCAACAGGTCCTGAACCTGGCCGGCCGCACGCTGGCCACTGCGCAAGGCGCCTTCCAAGGTGCCGGGGTACAGGGCATCAGTGTGCTCACCGGCAAAGGTAATGCGTTGCACCGGGCGTTCCCAAAGGCGCCAGTATTTGCTGATCTGCCCCGGGCCGTAGGCCAGGTAGGCACCACCAGTGCCCACATCAGCACTGTATCGCTTGACCTCGTAACCGGTGAAAGCACCACGGGCCTGTGGGTAGAACGCATGCAGACGGATCAGCACCTGGTCGACCATCTGCTTGTCACCAAAGGCCTGCAGCAGGCGAGCGTTGTCGCCGGACAGGTTGATCACCACGTTGGCACCACCCTTGAGCGCCGGCTCGACCCACAGCATGCCGAGGCCGGCGTTACTGAAGATTTCGCCCGACATGCGTGCACGGCTTTCCCATACGGGTTTCTTGAACTTGAGCATGATCTGGTCGCGCCAACCGTAGTTGGTGCCCTTGAGCGCCGCCAGATGTTGGCTGTCCAGGCCAGGGGTCATCTGGATCCTGGCCAGCGCGCGCAAAGGCACGGCCATGACCAGATAATCTGCCTTGTAACCGACGCTGCCGACTTTTACCGTGACCCCATCCTTGTCCTGGACAATGGCGGTAACCGGCGATCTGGTCTTGATGGTTTTCAGCTGCTTGACGAAAGCCTGGGCCAGCACCGGGCTGCCACCGGGCAGCCGCGCGGCGCGCAGGTCGCGGTCGCTGACGCCGCGGTACACGCGGTTCTGCTGGGCGAAGTACAGCAGCGACAGGCGCGACGGCTCATCGTAACGGGTGCGGATCTGCTGATTGATCAACTGACGTGCGGTGGCCGGCAGTTGCAGCTTGTTCAGCCAGGTAGAGACGTTGATCTGGTCCAGGGCGAACAGCGTGCTGGTTGCCTGCGGGTTCAGCGGGTCATCAATCGAGCGGGCCAGGTCATCGAGGGTTTTCTCGTAACGCTTGAGCGCCTCGGCAGTGGCCGGTTGCTTGGTGGCCAGGTCGCTGGCACTGAAGTACTCACCGTCGATCAGGTAACCGGGGGTACGCACAAACTCCGGCGCCGGCAGTGTTTCAAGCTTGAAACGGTTGAGGTACTGGTTAAGCACCGGCTGTGCCTTGGCGTTGCCGATCCACTCGCTGGTGGCCAGGCCCGAACGCCCACCCATGCCCGCCTTGGCCTCCAGCAGGGTCACCTGCCAACCTTTGTTCTGCAGCTCGTAGGCTGCAGTCAGGCCTGCCAGGCCCCCCCCCACGACAATTGCCGTGGGCGTCTTGTCTTTTGCCAGCGCAGCGCCGCTGGACACACCAATCAATACCAACGCGCACAGACGCACCCAAGCAGCAGCCATGTCGGCGGACTCCGAGTCAGGGGTTACAGAAACGGGGAGAGGCAGGAATGCCCCAAGAAGATGCGTTAAGAATACGTCAGGTCCGACCACCCTGCCAGCGCAGTGACATCAAGTCCTTTTGGCAACTGACATTTTTGCC
Organism: Pseudomonas putida; assembly: GCA_041879295.1. Taxonomy (NCBI): domain Bacteria; kingdom Pseudomonadati; phylum Pseudomonadota; class Gammaproteobacteria; order Pseudomonadales; family Pseudomonadaceae; genus Pseudomonas; species Pseudomonas putida. The sequence goes on from CP047152.1 coordinate 5,318,148, forward strand.
AGTAGCCATGTCACAGGGTGGTAGGCGAAGCTGGCGAAGATGGCCAAACGCCCGCCAGGGGGGGTGCGCATGATCTTCGAGGAGCGTTTCAACCAAGTGGAGCGGCAGCTTCTGTTACACAGGCAGACACTTCGCACAGCCTCAGGCCTGAGCTTCCACTCCAGCAGCACGTCCTGGATCGGCTTTCACGAAGCCTTCAAGGGCGAGGACGGTACCGAGCTGGTGATTGGTGAACACAGCGAAATTTCGATTGCGTTCGCTCAAGAGGTCGACTCCCTGCGGCTGGAATACTACGTAGTCAGCGACTTTCTAGGCGAAGACCTGCACATGTTGTTCGATGCCGAGAACATCGACTATGACCTGGTTGCGCCATCCCCTCGCATTTTCTACTGGCTCACCCTCGAAGGTAGCGGCTTCCGGGACTCTCGCCCGGGCCCGATAGCTACGCACCCCTACTACCAGGTGATTGACGGCCCCTTTCGGCGCCTGACCATCTCCACCTCGCACGCGGGCACCGTGCATATCCGCAAGCTGGAATGGACCGGCACCCACCGCCATTGAACGGCAGCGGTTGTCCTGCCCTGCGGCATTGCTTAGGCTTACGCGGTCGAATCACGCCGCAAAGCCAGGAGAAGTGCCCATGGGCCTCAATGATCAGTGGATGCAACGCGACCTCAAGGTCCTGTGGCACCCCTGTACCCAGATGAAAGACCACGAGCAGCTGCCGCTGATTCCGATCAAGCGCGGCGAAGGCGTGTGGCTGGAAGACTTCGAGGGCAAACGCTACCTGGATGCGGTGAGCAGCTGGTGGGTCAACGTGTTCGGCCATGCCAACCCGCGCATCAACCAACGCATCAAGGACCAGGTCGACCAGCTCGAACACGTGATCCTGGCCGGCTTCAGTCATCAGCCCGTGATCGAGCTGTCCGAGCGCCTGGTCGCCATGACCCCGGCCGGTCTCGACCGGGTGTTCTATGCCGACAATGGCTCGTCATGCATCGAAGTGGCGCTGAAGATGAGCTTCCACTACTGGCAGAACATCGGCAAACCGGACAAGAAGCGCTTCGTCACCCTGACCAACAGCTACCACGGCGAAACCATTGCCGCCATGTCGGTGGGTGATGTGCCGCTGTTCACCGAAACCTACAAGGCGTTGCTGCTCGACACTCTCAAGGTGCCCAGCCCTGACTGCTACCTGCGCCCCGAGGGCATGAGCTGGGAGGAGCACTCGCGCAACATGTTCCAGGCCATGGAGCAGACCCTGGCCGAACACCACACCTCGATCAGCGCCGTGATCGTCGAGCCGCTGATACAGGGTGCCGGTGGCATGCGCATGTACCACCCGGTGTACCTCAAGCTGTTGCGCGAGGCCTGCGACCGCTACGACGTGCACCTGATCCACGACGAGATCGCCGTGGGTTTTGGCCGCACCGGCACGATGTTCGCCTGCGAGCAAGCCGGCATCCGCCCGGATTTCCTGTGCCTGTCCAAGGCCCTGACCGGTGGCTACCTGCCGCTGGCCGCCTGCCTGACCACCGACAAGGTGTACCAGGCGTTCTACGACGATTACCCGACACTGCGCGCATTCCTGCACTCGCACAGCTACACCGGCAACCCGCTGGCTTGCGCTGCGGCGCTGGCGACCCTGGATATCTTCGAACAGGACAATGTGATCGAGGCCAACAAGGCCCTGGCCACGCGCATGGCCACAGCCACTGCACATTTGGCCGACCATGCTCATGTTGCCGAAATTCGCCAGACCGGCATGGCCCTGGCCATCGAAATGGTTCAGGACAAGGCAGGCAAGGTTGCCTATCCCTGGCAGCAGCGGCGTGGCCTGAAGGTGTTCGAGCACGCCCTGACCCGCGGCGCCCTGCTGCGACCGCTGGGCAGCGTGGTGTACTTCCTGCCGCCGTATGTGATCACCCCCGAGCAGATCGACTTCCTCGCTGAGGTGGCCAGCGAAGGCATCGACATCGCCACCCGCGACAGCATCAGTGTCGCAGTGCCGGCCAACTTCCACCCCGACTTCCGCGACCCGGGCTAGGCCTGGCAATTCGCCACATCACTTTTCCTGTGGGAGCGGGCGAGCCCGCGAACAAAGGCGAAGCCCTTGCCAGGCACCGCGGCGCCTGATTCGCGGGCACGCCCGCTCCCACAGGGATCTGTGTCTCTCTATTTACCGAGCAAACCCATGAGACTGTCCCGCTTCTTCATCGACGCCCCCCTGAGCCTTGGCGAGCACGACCTGCCCGAGGCCCAGGCCCACTACATTGGCCGCGTGCTGCGCATGGCTCCCGGCGACGCCGTGCAGCTGTTCGATGGCAGCGGCCAGGAATTCCGTGGTCAGTTGCTTGAGGTGGGCAAGAAAACTGTCCGCGTCAGCCTTGACCAGGCCTTTGCCGGCCAGGCCGATTCACCGCTGCATGTGCACCTGGGCCAGGGCCTTTCCCGTGGCGAGCGCATGGACTGGGCGATCCAGAAGGCCACCGAGCTTGGCGCCAATGAAATCACGCCGATCGTCAGCGAACGCTGCGAAGTGCGCCTGAAAGACGAACGCGCCGACAAGCGCCTGGCCCACTGGCGCCAAGTGGCGATCAGCGCCTGTGAACAATGCGGGCGTTCTACCTTGCCCGTCATCCACCCACCCGTGCCCCTGGCCGAATGGTTGAGCAGCACCAAGGCTGACCTGAAGCTGGTCCTGCACCCGGTGGCCGAGCCGCTCACCAGCCATGAAAAGCCCGCAACCCTGGCCTTCGTGATCGGCCCCGAAGGCGGCCTTAGCGAGGCCGAAGTGGAGCAGGCCAAAGCCGCCGGCTTCCACGCAGCCCGCCTTGGCCCACGCGTGCTGCGCACCGAGACCGCGCCAGTGGTGGCGCTGTCGGTGGCACAGCAGTTGTGGGGCGATTTTTAATTAGCGTACGTAGAGCGACACCGCCACGAAGTGCATCAGGCTGCCAGCGATCACGAACAGGTGCCAGATGCCATGCCAGTGGCGGAAGCGGCTGTCGAAGGCGAAGAAGATGATGCCGACGGTGTAGAACACGCCGCCGGCAGCCAGCCAGGCGAAGCCGGCAGTGCCCAGCGAATTCAGCAGTGGTTTGACGGCCACCAGCACGATCCAGCCCATTACCGCATAGATGATGATCGACAGGATCCGTGCCTCGGAGCGCGGCTTGATCTCTTGCAACATGCCGATGATCGCCAGCCCCCAGACCACGCCGAACAGGCTCCATCCCCAAGGGCCGCGCAGGCTGACCAGGCAAAACGGCGTGTAGCTGCCGGCAATCAGCAGATAGATCGACAGATGGTCGAGCTTGCGCATGATCACTTTCGCCCGCCCACGGGTGCTGTGGTACAGGGTGGAAATGCTGTACAGCAACAGCAGCGTGCCGCCGTAGATGGAGAAACTGACGATCTTCCACGGGTCGCCTTGCATGCCCGCGACCACGATCAGCCAGATGGCACCAATAGCAGCGAGGACGGCACCGACCAAGTGGGTCCAGGCGTTGAAGCGTTCACCGTAATACATGCAAACACAGACCTCCTGAGGTGGGCTGGGTTCCTGAAGTGATGCTGATGATCCCTTCGCGGGTAAACCCGCTCCTACAACGGAGCGCAGCCATTGTAGGAGCGGGTTTACCCGCGAAGAGGCCCTGTGCCTCACATCCTACTCAAGATCAGGTTGCAGATCCGCGTCACGCACCAGCCTTTCCAATGCGACCAGGTCCGGCACCCGCGCCACCTGCTCACCCACCTGCACCGCCGCCAGCTCCAGCCTGCCCAGCGCCACATCCACATAGTTCAGCTGGCTGTCGAGCTTGCACGAGCGCGGAATGCCCTGCAGCAACAGCGCCAGGTACCGCAAACCGGTATCGCCCAAGGCATTGAGCACCACCACGCGAGCCCGCTCCCCGCACGGCGTCTCACCACCGCACGCGGCCTCGAAACCGATCAGCGGCAGGCGTTGCTGACGCCAATCGATCCACCCCAGGTGCCAGGCGGGGTCGCCATGCTGGCACACCAGGTTACGTTGCCCGCTCAGCTCGGCCACCGCCACGTTGGGCAACACCAGCGTGCGGTCCCCCAACGGCAGCAACAGCCCGGTCAGGCTGCTGCGCTGGCCGGAAATCAGTTCAAGCATGGGCCTGGCTCCAATGTGCGATGCTCTGCAACAGCAGCGATTCCTGGTACGGCTTGCCCAGGTATTCGTTGACGCCGATGGCCATGGCGCGGTCCCGGTGCTTCTGCCCGGTGCGCGAGGTGATCATGATGATCGGCAAGTCTTTGAGCCGCGCGTCACGGCGGATACGTGTGGCCACCTCAAAGCCGTCCATGCGCGGCATCTCGATATCCAGCAACAACACGTCGGGTCGGTGCTCTTCCAGCAGGGCCATGGCATCGACGCCATCCTTGGCCGTGAGCACGCTCATGCCGTGGCGCTCCAGCAGGCGGCTGGTGACTTTGCGTACGGTTACCGAATCGTCCACCACCATCACCAGCAAGGGACGGCGCGGTGCCGGGCCAAGCAACTGGCGTTGGCTGCCGCCACCGGGCAGGCGGGCCAGCCGTCGCTGCTGGCCGCGCAGTTGGCCCAGCAGGTCAAGAATCAGTACCACCCGGCCATCGCCTAGCAATGTCGCCCCCGATAGCCCGGCAACCGCAGCAAACTGCGGCCCCAGGCTTTTCACCACGATCTCGCGGCTGGGCGACAGGCTGTCGGCCTGAATGGCGAACGACTGCTCCTTGGAATGCACCAGCAGCACCGGCAACGGTACGCTCTGCCCCAGCAGCGCCGGGCGCGGCAGGCCTTGCAGCAACTCGCCCAGGTAGCGCAGCTCGTATTCGTGACCGGCATACACATAGCGGGGCGAGTCCAGCTGGTAGCACGCCGCAAGCTCGGCAGGTGGCACGCGGACGATGCCCTCAATGGTATTGAGCGGAATGGCGTATTGCTCTTCGCCCAGGTGCACCATCAGCGCACGGTTGATCGACACGGTGAACGGCAGGCGGATCAGGAAGCGCGCCCCCTTGCCCTGCGCCGACTCGATACTCATCGAGCCACCCAGTTGCTTGACCTCCTCGTGCACCACATCCATGCCCAGCCCGCGCCCGGAAATCTGGGTGATCTTTTCGGCGGTGGAAAAGCCTGGCCGCAGGATGAACTGCAGGATCTCGTGGTCACTCAACTGTGCCTGCGGGTCCAGCAGGCCGCGCTTGATGGCCTTGTGCCGCACCGCTTCCAGTGGCACGCCGGCACCATCATCCGTCATTTCGATGACGATATCGGCGCCCTCATGCAGCAAATTCAGGTGAATGGTGCCCTGCTCCGGCTTGCCGGCGGCCAGGCGCATTGCGCGGCTTTCCAGCCCGTGGTCAACGGCGTTGCGCAGCATATGCTCCAGCGGCGCCACCATACGTTCCAGTACGCTGCGGTCCAGTTCACCCTCGGCATTGCCAACCACCAACTCCACCTGCTTGCCCAGCTCGCTGGCCACCTGACGCACCACGCGCTGCAAGCGCGGCACCAGGCGTTCGAACGGCACCATCAGGGTGGCGGTCAGGCCCTCCTGCAACTGGCTGTTCACCCGCGCCTGCTGTTGCAGCAGGCTGTACGCCTCCTGAGCACGCTGAGCCAGGGTTTCCTTCAGATCGAGCAGGTCCGAGGCAGACTCGAAGAGGGCCCGTGACAGCTGCTGCAGCTGGGAGTGGCGGTCCATTTCCAGAGGGTCGAAGTCGTCATAGGCATCGCCTTCGAACTGCTGCCGGCTGGAGATTCGCCCCTGGGTCTCCACATCCAGACGCAGCAACTGATCACGCATGCGCTCAAGTGTGGTTTCCATCTCGTTGAGGGCGAACTGCGCGTCGTTGACCTGCTGCTCGATGCGCCCACGAATGATCGAGTGCTCGCCGGCCAGGTTACCCAGGTCGTCGAGCAGCTCGGCGTCGACCTTGACCATGTCACCTGGTGCCCGCTCTGGCGCTGCTGCCGGTGCTTCGGCGGTTGCAGCTTCTGGCGGCCCCTGGCCCGCGGCACTGTCGGTCAGTGCCGCACTGCTGAAGTTGCGAATGTAGTCGATCAGCGCTGTAGCGGCATGCAGCGGCTGCCCCAGGCGCACAGCGTCAAGCATATGCGCCAGACGGTCGTGGCAGTTCTGCAGCAGGGCGAACAGTGGCGCGCTTGGCGGCAATCTGCCGGCAGCCAACAGCTCGTAGAGAAACTCCAGTTCGTGGGCCAGGTCACCGATCGGGGTAATTTCGACCATACGCGCCACACCCTTGAGGGTATGCAGGTCGCGCATCAGGTTGTCCACCTCTACGCTGCTGCGCGGGTCGGCCTGCCAGCGTGCCAAGGCCGCCGCGGCGCTTTCGACGATGTCCGAGCTTTCTTCCAGAAACACTTCCAGCAGCTCTTCGCCGGGGCTTTCCGGTTTCTCGGCAAGCGGCTCGGCCACCTCCGGTTGCAACGGCGGGTGCGGCAACCCCAAGGTGTCGGACAGGTCCATGTCCGGGTGCAGTGGTGTGACCGTATCGATGCCCACCAGGCCGGTGGCATCCGGCGCCAGGGCCTGGTCCAGCAAGTTGCGCAGGCTGTCGACCAGCTCCGGGCGCGGCGGAATATCCTGCCCGGCGGCCACTTCGTCGAGCATGTCCAGCAGGGTCTCCTGGGCCCGCTGCGCCTGGCTGAAGAAGCGGGCATCGGCAGGCAGGCTGCCCTCCTCCACAGCGCCATACAGGTCCAGCAACGCCTCGCACACTTCATCCATCTGCCACAGGTCGGCCAGATGCGCGGCGTGCCCCAGGGTGGTCATCTGGTCGAGCAGATTATCCAGTGCGTCACGCTGGGCAGGCTGTTGCTGCCAACGCGACAACAACGTCTCTGCATCGAGCAGAATGTCCATGGCCTGCGCCAGGAAGCTGGCGACCAACTGCGGATCATGCTTGCGCCGGCCGGCATGGTGCGGGTCTTCATGCAGGCTGGCCAGGCGGCCGTCCACTGCCTGGCCGACCTGTTCGATCAGTTCCGCAGCGCCGGGGATGGCGGCCAGCGGTGTGCTATCGAGTTGCGCCAAACCCAGATGGAACAACGAGCGCGCAGCTTCCAGCCACTCCATCTCGGCCATTTGCAGTGGCAGTTGATGCCCCTTGTACTCACGGGCCAGGCGGTCGAAGGCAGTGGCCAGTTCTGCGACCGGCATCACCCCGGCCATGGCGGCACTGCCTTTGAGCGTGTGCAAGGCACGCTGCAAGTCATCGCTGACCGGCGTGTCGTGGCCGCCGGCGCTTTGCAGATAAACCTCAAGATTGGCCAGATGACCCTGCGCCTCGGTGCGAAAAATGCCCAGCAACTGCGGATCGAGGCCATCGACACCGGCAGCCGCCGGGGCATCGTTTTCGGCCAAGCTGTGCAAGTGCCCGGCCAATTGCTCGATTTCAGTCAGTTGCGGCAGCTGGCCGGCAGCAAAGTCGGCCATCAGGTCAGGCAAGTGAACGAACACCTGCTGCAGCGCTACAACCCCTTCCGGGCTGAGTACGCTGCGGCCCTCCAGCACCCGGTTCAGCAGGTGCTCGGCGCCCCAGGCCAGTTCAGCCACCGCCTCTGCATGCACCATGCGGCCACTGCCTTTGAGCGTGTGCAGCGCGCGACGCACTTCGCCCAGCGCTTCGCGCTGCTGGTTGTCGGCACGCCAGCGCAGCCAATGGCGCTCGATTTCCGGCAGCAGCTCGCCCGCTTCTTCAAGGAACACTTCGCGAAGCTCGTCATCGATACCATCGCCACTGCCGTCCTGGTCTGGGCTGGCACCGACCACCGCGCACTGCACACCCAGCGCCGCCAGGCTGGCCCGCGCCATCTCGATAAAGGGCTGGCCATCGGCCAGCGGGTCGGCCGCCCGCCATTGCAGGTAGCATTCGGCAGCGCTCAGTGCCTCGGCCAAGTGCGTCAGCTCATCAATCGGCGGCTCTTCGTCCAGGTGCTGCAGCCAACGCTGCACATAGCTTGCGCAGCCGACAAACAGCTCGGCCACGGCCGGCAGCATCAACATGGCCAGTGCCCCGCGGATCTGCTGCAACAGCCCCGGCAAGGGCTGCAGGCGTTGCCGGGGCCAGTCGGACTCCAGGTAATCGCCGATCAGATCCTTGGCCTGCTGCAGCACGTTCAGCGATTCATTCAGCACCAGCTGGCGTATCTCGGCCAGGTCCGAGCCCGGCAGGCTGCCTTGGCCGTTTTCCTCCAAAGGGCCGACCATGCCGTTCAGGGAGGCCTCCACGTACAGCAAAGCCCCCGCCACATCCATCAACACCGCGTCGTCCACCGCCCGCTCGCCCTGAGCCAATGCCTGCAATGCCAGCACCTGATCGATGATCACCCGCCGCGGTTGCTGAAAGCCCAATACCGCCAAGGTGTCAGCCACGTGGCGCAACGGTGCCAGTAGTGCATCGAGCTGCTCGCGGTGCTGACGGTCCCCGCGCCCGTACTGGTCCAGGCGCTCCTTGATGCGCATCAAGTCATCGCACAGTGCAGTCACCACCGAACGCAGCGCATCGCGCCCCGACCCGGCCTGCAACTGATCACGCCAGTTGCCCAGCGACAGGTCGAGGTTGGCAAGGTCATCGTCACCTGCAAAGCGTTGGGCGGCACCGGTCATCAGGCTGGCCTGGGCCAGCGGTTCCTCGCCACGGCAGGCACGCAGCTGGTTGAGCAACGGCAGCATCACCAGCGGCAGGTCGTGGCGGGCACCGCGTAATCGCTCAAGATACGAGGGCAACTGCTCCAGGCCGCGGAACAACGCCCCCAGGCAATCACCCCGGGGGCTGACCTGGCCGTCGGCCAACGCCTTGGCGAACAGCTCCAGCTCCTCGGCCAGGCGCGTGGCGCCGCGCAGTTCGAGCATGCGCAGGCAGCCGTGCACCTGATGCAGGTTGTCGACCACGAAAGCCATCATCGAAAGGTCGTCCGTCTCGCCAGCAAAGCGCTCCAGCGCCTGCCGTGCCTGACCCAGGCAATCGAGAATGGCGGCCTTGGTCCAGGCCAGCGCCACTGTTTCGTGACGCTCGGGGCTTACTGCAGACGCCATGGTCACTATTCCTCAACGCGGCTCGGTAGGTGGCGGCAGGGTGAATCCGGACACCGAACGGCGCATCTCGCTCGCCATGCGGGCCAAGTGGCGGATGCTGTCGGCGGTGGCGCCGGAGCCGGCGGAGGTTTGCGCGGTGATCTGCTGAATCACTGCCATGGTGTGGGAGATCTGCCCGGCGGACGAGGTCTGCAACTGGGCAGCGTCGGAGATGCTGTGGATAAGGTCGGCGAGGTTCTGCGACACCCCTTCGATCTCGGCCAGCGCCACCCCGGCATCCTGGGCCAGGCGTGCGCCACGCACCACTTCGGCGGTGGTTTGCTCCATGGAGATCACCGCTTCGTTGGTATCGGCCTGAATGGTACGCACCAGCGCCTCGATCTGGCGGGTGGCAGACGATGAGCGCTCAGCCAGGCGCTGCACCTCGTCGGCAACCACGGCAAACCCACGGCCGGCTTCCCCGGCCAACGAAGCCTGGATGGCAGCGTTCAGGGCAAGAATGTTGGTCTGATCGGCAATGTCGTCGATCAGGCTGACGATGTCGCCGATTTCCTGAGAGGATTCGCCAAGGCGCTTGATCCGTTTGGCGGTGTCCTGGATCTGCTCGCGAATGTTGTCCATGCCGTTGATGGTGTTGTGCACCACCTCATTGCCTTTGTTGGCGATGGCCACCGAACGCTCGGCCACTTTGGCCGATTCGTAAGCATGCGCCGAAACCCGGTCAATCGACTCAACCATGTCACCCACCGCCTCGGACGCCTCGCTGATCTGTGCGGCCTGGTGCTCGGAGGCCTTGGCCAGTTGCCGCGCGGTGTTCTGCGTGTCCTGCACGGCGGCCGCGACCTGCACTGCACTGTGGTTGATGGTGGCGACCAGATCGCGCAACTGGTCCACGGAATAGTTGATCGAGTCGGCAATGGCGCCGGTGAAGTCTTCAGTCACCGATACTGTCACCGTCAGGTCGCCATCTGCCAGCTCTTCGATTTCGTCGAGCAGGCGCATGATGGCCTGCTGGTTACGTTCGTTCTTTTCTGCGGTCTCGCGCAGTTGGCGGTTGGTGGTACGCACCATGACCAGGCCGATAAGGATGATCGAGGCCAGCGCCAGCAGGCCCAAGACATAGCCGCCAACGGTGTCGAGGGTGCGACCGCCGGCCAGGTTCTCGAAACCGTTCGCCAGGTGTGAAGCTTCGTCGAGCAAGGTTTGCGACAGGCTGAAGATGTTGCCCGCAGCCTCACGCACACGGAACAGTTCGGGCGAGGTTTCGAGGATTTCGTCCACCGAACCGGCAACGAACTGGAACAACTCGGCGATTTCGGCCAGCCGTGCGCGGGCGTCGGCGTCTTCTACACGGGTTACCTGGATCGTCGCATTGCCATTGAGCATGCCCTCCAGCACCTGGCCAAAGCGCCCGGCGTCACGGCCGAAGGCATCGGCCGCCTGGGCGGCGCTGTCGTCACCGGCCAGGACGGTGTTGACCGAGCCAAGAATACGTTCGGCCAGCAACAGTTGGCGCTGAGCCACTGCAACCTGACTGGCCGGGGCACCGCTCTGCAGCAGGATCTCGACCACTTTTTCATATTCCACCTGTAACTGCGGCACGGTCTCGGCCAGGGTCGCTGCCACCTGATGCAGCGACAGCACGGTCTGCTCGCTGGCCAGGATGATGTCGGTGTTCTTGCGCAGGTTTTCCCAGTCGCGGCGTACCGATTCCATCTCGTCACGCACCGAAGGCGGCGCAGGCGGCAGGCCAGTGGACTTGTCCCCTTGGCGCAGGTAGCCCCAGCGCTGCTCGAAATCATTGCGCGCATCCGACAGCAGCTTGAAGGCCAAGGCCTTGCCGGTGGCCGCCTCGGTGGCGTTCTTGGCGATACGCTGCGACAGCACGCGCAGCTCGCCGGCATGGCCGATGTACTGCTTGTCGTAGTTGGATTGGGTATTGAGGTAAGCAAAGTTTGCGAATAGCAAGATGATCGAGAGGATCAGTATCAGGAACAGCACGGTGATCTGCGCGATGCTGCGGGTACGTGGGCTCACGGTGGTGGCAGTGACGGGGGTGGCAGGCTTGTTCACGTTCGCAGGTCCTATAACGCCACATCGAGAAAGCCCGGCGCCTGGGCCAGGGCAAAGGGGCTGAAGATCGCCCAGTTACGTTCACGCGGAAAATACCCCTGCACAAAGCGTGCAGCGGCAGCGATCAGAGGCTGCGGCGGCGACAGCTGCAGGCTGTCGAGGGCAAAGTGCTGAAGGCCCAGCACCTCGTCGACCAGCAAGCCGACGAACAGGTCGTCGTGATCCAGCACCAGCACTCGCCGCTGCTTGCCCGGTGCGGCGTGGCCCAGGCCGAAGAAGCAGCTCAAGTCCATTACCGGCAACAGCCGGCCACGCAGGTTGGCTACCCCACATACCCATGGCTGCACGCCGGGTACGCGGCTACTACGTGGTTCGCGCAGCACCTCGGCCACTTCGCCCATGGGCGCGACGAACCACTGCCCGGCAATGCTAAAGCCAATGCCGCTCCACTGCTGCACGCGGTTGTCCTGCAGCGGCTGATCGGCGACCAGCAGGCGGCAGCGCCGGTCGATGTCCAGCAACAACTCAAAGGCGGTCAGCGACGCGCCTTGCGGGCGGGTGGTCAAGCCCCCAGCACTTCTTTGAGCTTGGCGATCAGCGCTTCCTCTTCCACCGGTTTGGTCAGGAAGTCACGGGCACCCTGGCGCGTGGCCCAGATACGGTCGGTTTCCTGGTCCTTGGTGGTTACCACGATCACTGGAATAGCGCTGGTTTCCGGGTCCTTGCTGAGCTGGCGGGTGGCCTGGAAGCCGTTCATGCCAGGCATGACGATGTCCATCAGCACCGCGTCGGGCTTGTCCTGCCGGGCCAGAGCCACGCCGTCGGCACCGTTGCTGGCCTTGAGCACCTGGTAGCCGTGCTTTTCCAGCCATTCGGTCAATCTGTACATCTCTGTCGGCGAGTCGTCGACAATCAGAACTCGGGCCATGCTGTTTCCCCATCAGGAAAGTAGGACCGCGCCATGGCGGGGCTCGGTCAGGGTACGTGTTGTTGAGGTGCGGCAAACCCGGGCACATGGGCGCGGATCGCGTCGAGCAGTTCTTCCTTGCTGAACGGCTTGGTCAGGAACTGATCGGAACCGACCACCCGGCCGCGGGCCTTGTCGAACAGGCCATCGCGCGACGACAGCAGGATAACCGGGGTATCCTTGAAGGCACTGTTGTGCTTGATTACCGCGCAGGTCTGGTAGCCGTCCAGGCGTGGCATCAGCACATCGACGAAAATGATGCTGGGCTGATGGTCGACGATCTTGGCCAGGGCATCGAAGCCATCGCTGGCAGTGATCACCTCGCAACCCGCTTCACCGAGCAGCATCTGCGCGGTGCGGCGGATCGTGCGGGAATCGTCGATCACCATCACCTTCAGGGGTTGTTCCATAGATGCCTACCAGTAGGATTGAAGCCGCAAGTTGCAAGCGGCAAGCTGCAAGAAAGCAGCTCGGCGCATGGATGCTCTTTTCTTGAGGCTTGTAGCTCAAGGCTTGCAGCTGCATTTTTAGCATACTCCGGGTGGCCATTCCATCTGCCGCGCCCCTTGACCGGCGGCGTTCGCGGCGCCACCCTGAGCCACTTTTCTTTCGATCCACCGCGGCCACCTGCCGCCAAGAGGACCCCCCATGAGCGTTCGCCTCGGCATTGTCATGGACCCCATCGCGTCCATCTCCTACAAGAAGGACAGCTCGCTGGCCATGCTGCTGGCCGCCCAGGCACGCGGCTGGAGCCTGTTCTACATGGAACAGCAAGACCTGTATCAGGGCGAAGGCAAGGCCCGCGCCCGCATGCGCCCGCTGAACGTGTTTGCCGACCCGGCACGCTGGTTCGAACTGGGCGAGGAGCAGGACAGCCCGCTGGCCGAGCTGGACGTGATCCTGATGCGCAAGGACCCGCCCTTCGACATGGAGTTTGTCTATAGCACTTACCTGCTGGAGCAAGCCGAGGCCGAAGGCGTACTGGTGGTAAACCGCCCGCAAAGCCTGCGCGACTGCAACGAAAAAATGTTCGCCACGCTGTTCCCGCAATGCACCACCCCAACCTTGGTCAGCCGCCGCCCGGACATCATTCGCGAATTCGCTGCCACGCATCCAGACGTGATCCTCAAGCCACTGGATGGCATGGGCGGTACGTCGATCTTCCGTCACCGGGCGGGCGACCCCAACCTGTCGGTGATCCTGGAAACCCTGACCGCGCTGGGCACCCAGCAAATCATGGCCCAGGCCTACCTGCCGGCAATCAAGGACGGCGACAAGCGCATCCTGATGATCGACGGCGAGCCAGTGGACTATTGCCTGGCACGTATTCCGGCCAGCGGCGAAACCCGTGGCAACCTGGCCGCTGGCGGGCGTGGCGAAGCCCGCCCACTGACCGAGCGCGACCGCTGGATCGCCGCCCAGGTCGGCCCGACGCTGCGCGAGAAGGGCCTGCTGTTCGTTGGCCTGGACGTGATCGGCGACTACCTCACCGAAATCAACGTCACCAGCCCCACCTGTATTCGCGAAATCGATGCCGCCTACAACACCGATATCGGTGGCAAGCTGATGGATGCCATTGATCGCAAGCTCAAGGCACGCTGACAGCCAACGCGAAGTAAAGCCGTAGAGTGGGGTATGATGCCGGTCCTATTCGACTGAGCTGCTGCCCCGCCCTGCGGTTGCTGGATACCTGATGACGCTGCCCGCTGACGTCCCTGCCGACCTGCTGCCTCCCCGTGTTCGCCCTGCGGACCGGCTCGGCTTCACCCTGTTCCTGGCTGCGCTGGTGCACCTGGCGCTGATACTCGGCGTGGGTTTCACCGTGGTCAAGCCTGCCGAAATCCGCCACACCATGGACATCACCCTGGCCACCTTCAAGAGCGAGAAGCCGCCCGAGAAGGCTGACTTCCAGGCCCAGGACAACCAGCAAGGCAGCGGCACCCTGGACAAGAAAGCGGTGCCCAAGACCACCGAACTGGCGCCTTTCCAGGACAGCAAGATCAACAAGATCACCCCACCGCCTGCGGCCAGGCCCGAGGTGGTTCCACCCCCTACCCCGAAAAAGTCGGCGGTGGTGACTACGGCGCCCAAGCCGCACAAGGTCGAACCCAAACCCAAGGAAAGCAAAGCACAGCCCAAGCCAGCCGCACCGGCACCGGACTTCGACAGCTCGCAGCTGTCCAGCCAGATCGCCAGCCTGGAGGCGGAGCTGTCCAACGAGCAGCAGATGTACGCCAAGCGCCCGCGCATCCATCGCCTGAACGCCGCGTCGACCATGCGCGACAAGGGCGCCTGGTACAAGGAAGAGTGGCGCAAGAAGGTCGAGCGCGTGGGCAACCTGAACTATCCCGACGAAGCGCGCCGGCAGCAGATCTACGGCAACTTGCGCATGATGGTGTCGATCAACCGCGATGGCTCGCTGTACGAGGTGCTGGTGCTGGAATCATCCGGGCAGCCAGTGCTGGACCAGGCTGCGCAGCGCATCGTGCGGCTGGCGGCGCCATTTGCACCGTTTACCGGGGATCTGGCCGAGTTTGACCGGCTGGAGATCATCCGCACCTGGCGCTTCGCCCGTGGGGACCGTTTGTCCAGTAACTGAGGCATCGCGAGCTATGCTCGCTCCTACGTTTGTTTCGGGCCAATTATTTCTGGGGGGGATTTGCGCGCGGGCGCCTTGGCGCTTGGCGCGATATTGCGTCGTACAAACAAGGCGGTCGCGCGCGCCTGTCGCAGGCGTTACTGGCCAGAAACAAACGTAGGAGCGAGCGCAGCTCGCGATGCGCCGCGCGGGCGGCGCTCGATTTCTGCCACCCCCTAAAACCCACGGCAAACACACCCGGCCATTGCGCAACGTCATGCCAGGCGGTGTGGCCTTGAGGGTATGGCGGTAGAGATGCGTCGCCTGGAAGATCGAGCGCCGCCTGTATGGCGGTAGAGGTGCGTCGCCTGGAAGATCGAGCGCCGCCCGCGCGGCGCATCGCGAGCTACGCTCGCTCCTACGTTTGTTTCGGGCCAATTATTTCTGGGGGATTTGCGCGCGTACGCCTTGGCGCATGACGCGATATCGCGTCGTACAAACAAGGCGGTCGCGCGCGCCTGTCACAGGCGTTACTGGCCAGAAACAAACGTAGGAGCGAGCGCAGCTCGCGATGCGCCGCGCGGGCGGCGCTCGATTTCTGCCACCCCATAAAACCCACGGCAAACACACCCAGCCATTGCGCAACGTCATGCCAGGCGGTGTGGCCTTGAGGGTATGGCGGTAGAGATGCGTCGCCTGGGAGATCGAGCGCCGCCTGTATGGCGGTAGAGGTGCGTCGCCTGGGAGACCGAGCGCCGCCCGCGCGGCGCATCGCGAGCTGCGCTCGCTCCTACGTTTGTTTCGGGCCAGTCATTCCTGTGGGATTTGCGCGCGTACGCCTTGGCGCATGACGCGATATCGTGTGGTACGGACCAGGTGGTCGCGCGCGCCTGTCACTGGCGTTACTGGCCAGAAACAAACGTAGGAGCGAGCGCAGCTCGCGATGCGCCGCGCGGGCGGCGCTCGATCTCGAAGACACCAAAACCCTCACGACAACCGCCAACCAGACGACACAAATCCGCACCTTGTCAGTCTCGCCACCTGGCGCCACACTATCCCCATGAAAACCCTCGCACCCAGCTACCTCAAGCACCAGTTCCTGATCGCCATGCCACACATGGCCGATCCGAACTTCGCCCAGACCCTCACGTACATCGTCGAGCACAATGAGCATGGCGCCATGGGCCTGGTGGTCAACCGACCACAGGAACTGAGCCTGGCCGACATCCTCGAGCAACTGCGCCCGGACGAAACGCCGCCGGCCAGCACCTTGCAGGTGCCGATCTACCAGGGTGGCCCGGTACAAACCGACCGCGGCTTCGTGTTGCACAGCAGCGAGTGCAGTTTCCAGGCCAGCGTGGCGCTGGAGGGGCTGTCGCTGACCACGTCACAGGACATATTGCTGGCTATCGCCGCCGGGGTGGGCCCGAAGCAGAGCCTGATCACCTTGGGCTATGCCGGTTGGGAAGCGGGCCAACTGGAAGCGGAGCTGGCAGACAACGCCTGGCTGAACTGCCCGTTCGACCCGGATATTGTCTTCGGCATGGCCAGCGACCTGCGCCTGGAGGCTGCGGCCGCCAGCCTGGGGATCAACCTGCACCTGCTGACCAGCCAGGCGGGCCACGCCTGATGGCTGAGCTACGCCTGCTGCTGGGCTTCGACTATGGCAGCAAACAGATCGGCGTGGCCGTCGGCCAGGTGATTACCGGCCAGGCCCGCGAACTGTGCACCCTGAAGGCGCAGAACGGCGTACCGGACTGGGCCCAGGTGGAAAAGCTGATTGCCGAATGGAAGCCAGATGCCATTGTCGTCGGCCTACCGCTGAACATGGACGGCACTCCCAGCGAAATGAGCGCCCGTGCCGAAAAGTTCGCCCGCCGCCTGAACGGCCGCTTCAACCTGCCCGTGCACACGCACGACGAGCGCCTGACCACCTTCGAGGCCAAAGGCGAGCGCATGGCCCGTGGCGGCCAGCGTGGCAGCTACCGCGACAACCCGGTCGATGCCATTGCCGCTGCCTTGTTGCTGCAAGGCTGGCTGGAGGCCAATACCTGATCATCTTTGCCGCCGGGCCCACCCGGCGCACCCTTCCGAGGAGCCCGCAATGAGCCTACCCAATCCCGCCGAGCTGATCCGGCAGATGGCTGTCGACCTTCGTGCCCACCTGGCGCGCCGGGCAATCACCGAGCCCCGTTACATCGGTATCCGCACCGGCGGAGTCTGGGTTGCCCAGGCCCTGCAGGAAGCGATGGGCGACACCAGCCCCATGGGCACCCTGGACGTGTCGTTCTACCGCGACGACTTCAGCCAGAACGGCCTGCACCCGCAAGTGCGCCCGTCCGAGTTGCCGTTCGAGGTCGAAGGCCAGCACCTGGTGCTGGTGGATGACGTGCTGATGAGCGGTCGTACCATCCGCGCGGCGCTCAACGAACTGTTCGATTACGGCCGCCCGGCCAGCGTTACCCTGGTCTGCCTGCTGGACCTGGATGCCGGCGAACTGCCGATTCGCCCGAACGTGCTCGGCGCCACCCTGTCGCTGGGCGCCCATGAACGGGTAAAATTGACCGGACCCGCACCGCTCGCCCTCGAGCGCCAGGACCTCGCCTCCGCTTCCGCCCTTTAAGAGTCCCCCGCGATGACGCCAATCGACGCCAAGCGCCCGCTGCAGCTCAATGATCAGGGCCAGCTGCGCCACTTCCTCTCGCTTGACGGTTTGCCCCGCGAACTGCTCACCGAGATCCTCGACACCGCCGACTCCTTCCTGGAAGTCGGCGCCCGAGCTGTGAAAAAAGTCCCGTTGCTGCGCGGCAAGACTGTGTGCAACGTGTTCTTCGAGAACTCGACCCGTACCCGTACCACCTTCGAACTGGCAGCCCAGCGCCTGTCGGCCGACGTGATCAGCCTGAATGTGTCGACCTCCTCGACCAGCAAGGGCGAGACCCTGTTCGATACCCTGCGCAACCTCGAAGCCATGGCCGCCGACATGTTCGTCGTACGCCACTCCGACTCCGGCGCCGCGCACTTCATCGCCGAGCACGTGTGCCCGGAGGTTGCCGTGATCAACGGCGGCGACGGCCGTCACGCGCACCCGACCCAGGGCATGCTCGACATGCTCACCATCCGCCGCCACAAAGGCAGCTTCGAAAACCTGTCCGTGGCTATCGTCGGCGACATCCTGCACTCGCGTGTGGCCCGTTCCGACATGCTCGCGCTGAAAGCGCTGGGTTGCCCGGACATCCGCGTGATCGGGCCGAAAACCCTGATCCCCATCGGTATCGAGCAGTACGGCGTGAAGGTCTACACCGACCTCGCCGAAGGCCTGAAAGACGTCGACGTAGTGATCATGCTGCGCCTGCAGCGTGAGCGCATGGCCGGTGGCCTGCTGCCCAGCGAAGGCGAGTTCTACCGCCTGTTCGGCCTGACGACTGCACGCCTGGCCGCAGCCAAGCCCGATGCAATCGTCATGCACCCGGGCCCAATCAACCGTGGCGTGGAAATCGAGTCGGCGGTTGCCGACGGCAAGCATTCGGTGATCCTCAACCAGGTCACCTACGGCATCGCCGTGCGCATGGCCGTGCTGTCCATGGCCATGAGCGGGCAGAACGCGCAACGTCAATTCGACCAGGAGAACGCCCAGTGACCATCAGTATTCTCGGCGCCCGGGTCATCGACCCCAACAGCGGCCTGGACCAGGTCACCGACCTGCACCTGGACGGCGGCCGCATTGCCGCCATCGGTGCCGCACCGGCCGGTTTCAGCGCCAGCCGCACGATCCAGGCTGATGGCCTGGTCGCAGCACCCGGCCTGGTCGACCTGGGCGTGTCCCTGCGCGAGCCGGGTTATAGCCGCAAAGGCAACATCGCCAGTGAAACCCGCGCTGCCGTGGCTGGGGGCGTCACCAGCCTGTGCTGCCCGCCGCAGACCAAGCCGGTGCTGGACACCTCGGCGGTAGCCGAACTTATCCTTGACCGTGCCCGCGAAGCCGCCAACAGCAAGGTCTACCCGGTCGGCGCCCTGACCAAGGGCCTGGAAGGCGAGCAACTGGCCGAACTGGTGGCCCTGCGTGACACCGGTTGCGTAGCATTTGGCAACGGCCTGAAGGAAATCCCCAACAACCGTACCCTGGCCCGCGCCCTGGAGTATGCCGCCACCTTCGACCTGACGGTGGTGTTCCACTCCCAGGACCGCGATCTGGCCCAGGGCGGCCTGGCCCACGAGGGTGCCATGGCCAGCTTCCTCGGCCTGCCGGGCATCCCGGAAAGCGCCGAAACCGTGGCCCTGGCGCGCAACCTGCTGCTGGTGGAACAGAGCGGCGTGCGTGCGCACTTCAGCCAGATCACCAGCGCCCGTGGCGCGCGGCTGATTGCCCAGGCCCAGGCCTTGGGCCTGCCTGTGACCGCCGATGTAGCGCTGTACCAGCTGATCCTCACGGACGAGTCGCTGCGCGATTTCTCCAGCCTGTACCACGTGCAGCCGCCGCTGCGCACCGCTGCCGACCGTGACGGGTTGCGCGAGGCGGTGAAGTCGGGGGTGATCCAGGCCATCTCCAGCCACCACCAGCCGCACGAGCGCGACGCCAAGCTGGCCCCGTTCGGCGCCACCGAGCCAGGTATCAGCAGCGTCGAGTTGCTGCTGCCACTGGCCATGACCCTGGTGCAAGACGGCCTGCTCGACCTGCCGACCTTGCTGGCCCGTCTGAGCAGCGGCCCGGCTGCCGCCCTGCGCCTGCCGGCCGGGGAGCTGAAAGTAGGCGGCCCGGCCGACCTGGTGCTGTTCGACCCGCAAGCCTCCACCGTTGCCGGCGAACAATGGTTCTCCCGTGGCGAGAACTGCCCGTTCATCGGCCACTGCCTGCCGGGGGCGGTGCGTTATACCTTGGTCGACGGGCACGTCTGCCACGAGGCCTGAGTAACATGCTTCGCGGGCACGCCCGCTCCCACAGGATCACCACAATTCCAAGGCATGTGGTAACCCTGTGGGAGCGGGCATGCCCGCGAATGCCTTCACATAGTCCCCCCGCCAAGCGCGACCATTCATCCCCCCCGGTTGAAATCCTTCCCCCCACCCCCATATGAGTCTGCATCAGGCACTTTCGCCCCGCTGCGTGGAGACTCTCCCCTTGACCACAATCGTTTCTGTCCGCCGTAACGGCAAAGTCGTCATGGGCGGCGACGGCCAGGTATCCCTTGGCAACACCGTGATGAAAGGCAACGCCAAGAAGGTGCGCCGCCTGTACCACGGCCAGGTCATCGCGGGCTTCGCCGGCGCTACCGCCGACGCTTTCACCCTGTTCGAGCGCTTTGAAGGTCAGCTGGAAAAACACCAGGGCCACCTGGTACGCGCCGCCGTCGAGCTGGCCAAGGAATGGCGTACCGACCGCTCCCTGAGCCGCCTGGAAGCCATGCTCGCCGTGGCCAACAAGGATGCATCCCTGATCATCACCGGTAACGGTGACGTGGTCGAACCCGAAGACGGCCTGATCGCCATGGGTTCCGGCGGCGCCTATGCCCAGGCCGCAGCCCGTGCCCTGCTGAACAAGACCGACCTCTCGGCCCGCGAAATCGCCGAGACCGCCCTGAACATCGCCGGCGACATCTGCGTGTTCACCAACCACAACCTGACCATCGAGGAGCAGGACCTGGCCGACTGATTCAGCTGTTCTGGCGCCCCTTCCCGGCGAAGGGGCTTTTCCACGCTGACTCACCTGCCCAAGGACCGTATTGATCATGTCCATGACCCCCCGCGAGATCGTCCACGAACTCAATCGCCACATCATCGGCCAGGACGACGCCAAGCGCGCCGTGGCCATTGCCCTGCGCAACCGCTGGCGGCGCATGCAGCTCCCTGCCGAGCTACGTGCCGAAGTCACCCCCAAGAACATCCTGATGATCGGCCCTACCGGCGTCGGCAAGACCGAAATCGCCCGCCGTCTGGCCAAGCTGGCCAACGCGCCGTTCCTCAAGGTCGAAGCCACCAAGTTCACCGAAGTGGGCTACGTGGGCCGCGACGTCGAGTCGATCATCCGTGACCTGGCCGATGCCGCGCTGAAGATGCTGCGCGAGCAGGAAATCATCCGCGTGCGCCACCGCGCCGAAGACGCCGCCGAAGACCGCATCCTCGACGCCCTGCTGCCCCAGGCGCGCGTCACCAGCTTCAGCGAAGAAGCCGCACAGACCAGCAGCGACTCCAACACTCGCCAGCTGTTCCGCAAACGCCTGCGCGAAGGCCAACTGGACGACAAGGAAATCGAGATCGAAGTGGCCGATGCCGTCGGTGTCGAAATTGCTGCGCCGCCCGGCATGGAAGAAATGACCAACCAGCTGCAGAGCCTGTTTGCCAATATGGGCAAGGGCAAGCGCAAAGCGCGCAAGCTGAAGGTAAAAGAAGCGCTGAAGATGGTTCGCGATGAAGAAGCGAGCCGCCTGGTCAACGAGGAAGAGCTCAAGGCCAAGGCCCTGGAAGCGGTCGAACAGCACGGCATCGTGTTTATCGACGAGATCGACAAGGTTGCCAAGCGTGGCAACGTTGGCGGTGCCGACGTATCCCGCGAAGGCGTACAGCGCGACCTGCTGCCGCTGATCGAAGGCTGCACCGTCAACACCAAGCTGGGCATGGTCAAGACCGACCACATTCTGTTCATTGCCTCGGGTGCATTCCACCTGAGCAAGCCGAGCGACCTGGTGCCCGAGCTGCAAGGCCGCCTGCCGATCCGTGTTGAACTGAAGGCACTGACCCCGGAAGACTTCGAGCGCATCCTGCAAGAGCCGCACGCGTCGCTGACCGAGCAGTACCAGGCATTGCTGAAGACCGAAGGCCTGAACATCGAGTTCCTCGCCGACGGCATCAAGCGCCTGGCCGAGATTGCCTACCAGGTCAACGAGAAAACCGAAAACATCGGTGCCCGCCGCCTGCACACCCTGCTCGAGCGCTTGCTCGAAGAGGTGTCGTTCAGTGCGGGCGACCTGGCCAGCACCCATGACGAAGCGCCGATCCAGATCGATGCGGCGTATGTGAACAGCCACCTCGGTGAGCTGGCGCAGAACGAAGACCTGTCGCGTTACATCCTGTAAGACCAGTTTCGACAGCTTCGCGGGCAAGCCCGCTCCTGCACATGTCACCACATCCCTTGGGCCTGTGGTGATCCGTGCAGGAGCGGGCTTGCCTGCGAAGAGGCCCTTGAATCCCTTTCCCATAAGCTGGAAGCTGTGCTTCATCAGCTCCCGAGAGATTCTGCCCATGGCCCGCCTGCCTACCGCCATCAACCTGCACAAAGCCTCCAAAACCCTCAGCCTCACCTACGCGCCCGGCGAGGTCTACCACCTGCCCGCCGAATTCCTGCGCGTGCACTCTCCCTCCGCCGAGGTCCAGGGCCACGGCAACCCCATCCTGCAGTTCGGCAAGATCAATGTCGGCCTCAGTGGCCTGGAACCTGCCGGCCAATATGCACTGAAACTGACCTTCGACGACGGTCATGACAGCGGCTTGTTCACCTGGGAATACCTTGAGCAACTGTGCCTGCGCCAGGAACAACTGTGGGCGGAATACCTCGACGAGTTGCACAAGGCCGGCAAATCCCGCGACCCAGCCGAATCTGTGGTCAAGCTCATGCTCTAGCGCAAGGCCTGCGGGGTTTAGAGCGCATTTTCTAAATTCATCTGTTTGAATGGGTTGCAGACAGCCCAGTGAAGGGCTGTCTTGCGCATTACACGAAAGTCGGGTAACCAATGGGTGTGGCAAGTTCCCTGCATCACTTTGCAGGTCGTCAGCACCCACGCAGCACCGCTGTTCCTTATCACTGGTCACCCGAGTAGCAGTACCGGGCTCAGGGCTGTGCACCCACCACAGCAACCGGTACTCGTCTCAGGACAACGGAGCGTCGTAGATGAGTAACAAGAACAACGATGAGCTGCAGCGGCAGGCCTCGGAAAACACCCTGGGGCTGAACCCGGTCATCGGCATCCGCCGCAAGGACCTGTTGAGCTCGGCACGCACCGTGCTGCGCCAGGCCGTGCGCCAACCGCTGCACAGCGCCAAACATGTGGCTCACTTTGGCCTGGAGCTGAAGAACGTGCTGCTGGGCAAATCCAGCCTGGCCCCGGAAAGCGACGACCGTCGCTTCAATGACCCGGCCTGGAGCAACAACCCGCTGTACCGCCGCTACCTGCAAACCTATCTGGCCTGGCGCAAGGAGCTGCAGGACTGGGTCAGCAGCAGCGACCTGTCCCCCCAGGACATCAGCCGCGGCCAGTTCGTCATCAACCTGATGACCGAGGCCATGGCGCCGACCAATACCCTGTCCAACCCGGCTGCGGTCAAACGCTTCTTCGAAACCGGCGGCAAGAGCCTGCTCGATGGCCTGTCCAACCTGGCCAAGGACATGGTCAATAACGGCGGCATGCCTAGCCAGGTGAACATGGATGCCTTCGAAGTGGGCAAGAACCTGGGCACCAGCGAAGGCGCGGTGGTGTACCGCAACGATGTGCTGGAGCTGATCCAGTACAGCCCCATCACCGAGCAGGTGCACGCCCGCCCGCTGCTGGTGGTGCCACCGCAGATCAACAAGTTCTATGTGTTCGACCTCAGCCCGGAAAAGAGCCTGGCGCGCTTCTGCCTGCGCTCGCAGCAGCAGACCTTCATCATCAGCTGGCGCAACCCGACCAAGGCCCAGCGCGAGTGGGGCCTGTCCACCTACATCGATGCGCTGAAAGAAGCCGTCGACGCGGTGCTGGCGATTACCGGCAGCAAAGACTTGAACATGCTTGGCGCCTGCTCCGGCGGCATCACCTGTACCGCACTGGTGGGCCACTATGCCGCCATTGGTGAGAACAAGGTCAACGCCCTGACCCTGCTGGTCAGCGTGCTGGACACCACCATGGACAACCAGGTCGCATTGTTTGTCGACGAGCAGACCTTGGAGGCAGCCAAGCGCCACTCCTATCAGGCGGGCGTGCTGGAAGGCAGCGAAATGGCCAAGGTGTTCGCCTGGATGCGCCCCAACGACCTGATCTGGAATTACTGGGTAAACAACTACCTGCTCGGCAATGAGCCCCCCGTATTCGACATCCTGTTCTGGAACAACGACACCACGCGCCTGCCGGCCGCCTTCCACGGCGACCTGATCGAAATGTTCAAGACCAACCCGCTGACCCGCCCCGACGCCCTGGAAGTGTGCGGCACCGCGATCGACCTGAAACAGGTCAAATGTGACATCTACAGCCTCGCCGGCACCAACGACCACATCACCCCATGGCCGTCATGCTACCGCTCGGCACATCTGTTCGGCGGCAAGATCGAATTCGTACTGTCCAACAGCGGGCATATCCAGAGCATCCTCAACCCGCCGGGTAACCCGAAGGCACGCTTCATGACCGGTGCCGACCGCCCGGGCGACCCGGTGGCCTGGCAGGAAAACGCCATCAAGCATGCAGACTCCTGGTGGTTGCACTGGCAGAGTTGGCTGGGCGAGCGTGCCGGCGCGCTGAAAAAGGCACCGACCCGCCTGGGCAACCGTGCGTATGCCGCCGGTGAAGCCTCCCCAGGCACCTACGTTCACGAGCGTTGAGTTACAGCGCCGTGGCGGCCTGCAAGGCGCCACGGTGTTTACTTCACCCAAGAGTCACGTGCATGCCGCAACCCTATATTTTCAGGACCGTCGAGCTGGACAACCAGTCCATCCGTACCGCTGTTCGCCCCGGCAAGCCGCACCTGACACCGTTGCTGATCTTCAACGGCATCGGCGCCAACCTCGAGCTGGTGTTTCCGTTCATCGAAGCACTTGATCCGGACCTGGAAGTCATCGCCTTCGATGTGCCCGGGGTCGGCGGCTCGTCCACACCGCGCCACCCGTATCGCTTCCCTGGGCTGGCCAAGCTGACCGCGCGGATGCTCGACTACCTCGACTACGGCCAGGTCAACGTAATCGGCGTGTCCTGGGGCGGCGCCCTGGCCCAGCAGTTCGCTCACGATTACCCCGAGCGCTGCAAGAAGCTGGTGCTGGCCGCAACCGCTGCCGGCGCGGTCATGGTGCCAGGCAAGCCCAAGGTGCTGTGGATGATGGCCAGCCCCCGGCGTTACGTGCAGCCGTCGCATGTCATCCGCATTGCACCGATGATCTATGGCGGCGGCTTCCGACGTGACCCAGACCTGGCCATGCACCATGCCGCCAAAGTGCGCTCCGGCGGCAAACTGGGCTACTACTGGCAGCTGTTCGCCGGGCTCGGCTGGACCAGCATCCACTGCCTGCACAAGATCCAGCAGCCCACCCTGGTACTGGCCGGCGACGACGACCCGCTGATCCCGCTGATCAACATGCGCCTGCTAGCCTGGCGGATTCCCAATGCCCAGCTACACATTATCGACGACGGCCATCTGTTCCTGATCACCCGGGCAGAAGCCGTCGCCCCGATCATCATGAAGTTCCTGCAGGAAGAACGTCAGCGTGCGGTCATGCATCCCCGTCCGGCCTCGGGGGGGTGAAACAGCTGCGGCCTGACAGGGAAATGGATTAGACGAGGGAGTGTTGCCATGAAAGACAAACCGGCCAAAGGATCGACAACGCTCCCCGCCACCCGCATGAACGTGCAGAACGCCATCCTCGGCCTGCGCGGCCGCGACCTGCTTTCCACGCTACGCAACGTCGGCCGCCACGGCCTGCGCCACCCGCTGCATGCCGCACACCATCTGCTGGCGCTTGGCGGGCAGTTGGGGCGGGTAATGCTGGGGGACACGCCCTACCAGCCGAACCCGCGTGACGCACGCTTCAGTGACCCGACCTGGAGCCAGAACCCGTTCTACCGCCGCGGCCTGCAGGCCTATCTGGCCTGGCAGAAGCAGACACGCCAGTGGATCGATGAAAGCCACTTGAACGACGATGATCGAGCCCGCGCCCATTTTCTGTTCAACCTGATCAACGATGCGCTGGCGCCCAGCAACTCACTGCTCAATCCGCTGGCGGTCAAGGAGCTGTTCAACACTGGCGGCCAGAGCCTGGTGCGCGGCGTGGCCCACCTGCTCGACGACCTGCGTCACAACGATGGGCTGCCGCGTCAGGTGGACGAGCGCGCCTTTGAAGTGGGCGTTAACCTGGCCGCAACCCCTGGCGCAGTGGTATTTCGCAACGAACTGCTGGAGCTGATCCAGTACTCGCCGATGAGCGAAAAGCAGCACGCACGCCCACTGCTGGTCGTGCCGCCTCAGATCAACAAGTTCTACATCTTCGACCTCAGCGCTACCAACAGCTTTGTCCAGTACATGCTCAAAAGCGGCTTGCAGGTGTTCATGGTCAGTTGGCGCAACCCCGACCCACGCCACCGTGAATGGGGCCTTTCCAGCTACGTGCAAGCCTTGGAGGAAGCGCTCAATGCCTGCCGCAGTATCAGCGGCAACCGCGACCCCAACCTGATGGGCGCCTGTGCCGGCGGCCTGACCATGGCCGCACTGCAAGGCCACCTGCAAGCCAAGAAGCAATTGCGCCGGGTGCGCAGTGCCACCTATCTGGTCAGCTTGCTGGACAGCAAGTTCGAAAGCCCGGCCAGCCTGTTCGCCGATGAACAAACCATCGAAGCGGCCAAGCGGCGCTCCTATCAGCGTGGCGTGCTGGACGGTGGCGAAGTGGCACGGATCTTTGCCTGGATGCGGCCCAACGACCTGATCTGGAACTACTGGGTCAACAACTACCTGCTCGGCAAGACACCGCCGGCTTTCGACATCCTGTACTGGAATGCCGACAGCACGCGCCTGCCCGCCGCGCTGCATGGCGACCTGCTGGAGTTTTTCAAGCTCAACCCCTTGACCTACGCGTCCGGGCTGGAGGTGTGCGGTACGCCGATCGACCTGCAGCAGGTCAATATCGACAGCTTTACCGTGGCCGGCAGCAACGACCACATCACGCCATGGGACGCGGTGTACCGCTCGGCCTTGCTGCTGGGTGGCGAGCGGCGCTTCGTGCTGGCCAACAGCGGGCATATCCAGAGCATCATCAACCCGCCAGGCAACCCCAAAGCCTACTACCTGGCCAACCCCAAGCTGAGCAACGACCCGCGCGCCTGGTTCCACGATGCCAAGCGCAGCGAAGGCAGCTGGTGGCCGTTGTGGCTGGAGTGGATCACCGCCCGCTCCGGCCTGCTCAAGGCGCCGCGCACTGAACTGGGCAACGCCACTTACCCACCGCTAGGCCCCGCGCCAGGTACCTACGTGCTGACCCGATGAGCTGCTGACTGGATGAAAACCCGCGATCGTATCCTTGAATGCGCCCTGCAGTTGTTCAATCAGCAGGGCGAACCCAACGTATCCACCCTGGAAATTGCCAACGAACTCGGCATCAGCCCAGGCAACCTGTACTACCACTTCCATGGCAAGGAGCCGGTGGTACTGGGCTTGTTCGAGCGCTTTGAAGAAGCGTTGATGCCGTTGCTGGACCCGCCGCTGGAGGTGCGTCTGGACGCAGAGGATTACTGGCTGTTTCTGCACTTGATCGTCGAGCGCATGGCTCAGTACCGCTTCCTGTTCCAGGACTTGTCCAACCTGACCGGGCGCCTGCCCAAGCTCGCCCGAGGCATGCGCAGCCTGATCAATGCGATCAAACGCACGCTGGCGGCGCTGTTGGCCAGCCTCAAGAGCCAGGGGCTGGTAGAGAGTGATACCCAGGCGCTGGGTCAACTGGTGGAGCAGATCACCCTGACGCTGATGTTCTCGCTGGATTATCAGCGTGTGCTGGGGCGCGAGGGGGATGTGGGGATCGTGGTGTATCAGGTGATGATGCTGGTGGCGCCGCATCTGCAGGCCCAGGCACGGGCGGCGGCGGAGCAACTGGCAGTGAAGTACCTGGAGGGGTAGGCCGAGCAGATCCGTGGTGGGGCCTTCGCGGGCATGCCCGCTCCCACAGGGTCTGCGCTGATGTTCGGATCTGCGCTGTACCTGTGGGAGCGGGCGAGCCCGCGAAGAAAGCGACGCGGTATCAGATCAGGGTACCGGTGCCAGTCGGTGCCGACGGCGTGCTGCTGGCCGGGGTAGCGGCAGGTGCCGGTGCTGTGGTCGCAGCAGGCGCAGCGCTGGCAGCTGGTGCTGCTGGTTTGGCCGCTGCCGGTTTGGCTGGAGCTTTCTTCACCGCAGGTTTCTTGGCTGCCGCAGGTTTGGCCGCTGCAGGCTTGGCTGCTGGCTTGGCTGCAGG
Organism: Pseudomonas putida; assembly: GCA_041879295.1. Lineage (NCBI taxonomy): Bacteria > Pseudomonadati > Pseudomonadota > Gammaproteobacteria > Pseudomonadales > Pseudomonadaceae > Pseudomonas > Pseudomonas putida. The sequence continues at coordinate 5,346,011 of CP047152.1, forward strand.
TTTTGCCGCTGCGGTTTTGGCTGCGGGTTTTGCCGCTGCGGTTTTAGCAGCAGGTTTGGCCGCCGCCGTTTTCGCCGCAGGCTTGGCTGCTGCTTTGGCCAGTGGCTTGGCCGCAGCCTTGCTCGCAGCCGGCTTGGTTGCTGCAGTGCGCGACGAAATCGGCGTAACCGAAGCACCGGTCAGCTTCTCGATCTGCTTGGTCAGGCTGTCCACCTGCTGGTGCAGTGCCTTGATCTCGTTGCGGCTCGGCACACCAAGGCGCGAGATGGCGCTGTTAAGGCGCTTGTCGAAGGCTTCTTCAAGTTCGCTCCACTTGCCCAGCGCACGGTCCTTCACGCCCGACACCCGCGAAGTGGTCGAAGACTTGGCAGTCTCGGCAACATCTTCAGCCGTCTTTTTCGCCTGTTTCTCGGCCTTCTCGCCATCCTTTACCAGCGAGTCGAACAGCTTCGGGCCGTCCTGGTCGATCTTCGAATAGATACCCAGCCCAGCCAGCCAGATCTTGCGGGAGTATTTCTCGATCCCGCCGACCCAGGAGCTGCCTTCTTTTTCGGTGTTCTTCTTGCCAGCCATCCTGCTCTCCTTATGGTTTGTGCGCGACACGCTCAAGCAGCTCATGCAACTGTTCAAGCTTGATCGACAACGCCTCAACGTCATGTTTAGACGGAATACCCAGGCGATTCAAGGCGCGACCGACCCGTGCGTCGAAAGCTTTTTCGATCTTGTCGAGTTGAATTTCTACCTTGCCGCGTACGCGGCTCACTTCTTCACCGACTTCGTCAAGCTGGTGGTTGGCGGCATCGAGTTCTTTGTCGATGCGCTTCTTGCCGCGAGTCTCGACACCTTCACCCGCCCTGACCAGCTCCTTGAAGTAGTCAGAGCCTTCCTGACCAACGCGGGCGTAGGCGCCGATACCGGCCAGCCAGATCTTGCGCGCATAGCCGCGCACCTCGCCAAGCGTACCCAGGGCTTCGTCTTTTTTCTTCACAATCACTTTGGCCATGCTGTGTACCTCATGCTCATGAGTGGTGGAAAACCGCCCACGGAGGTTGGGCTTGAACATAAGGTAGGGAAGAAAATTAGAAACCTCACCCTAAGGTCTTCGTTGTCGCATCTATATACCGCAAGCCCCTTCGCCCATAGCGCTAGCGTCGCAAGCTTCACCTCACGGACATCGACGCCATGACTGTTGTAGCAAACCCACCCAGGCTGACGTTCAAGCAAAGCGTGGCAGCCTGTTTCTCCAAACGACCCAGCCTGCGGGACGTTTTATCAAAGGACGCATTCCAGACTTTCAGCGACCGGTATCCATGGTTGCACCGCAACCATCCTCATATCACATCGCTCGACCCTTTCGTCATCCTGCATGCACCGGCCAGCACAGATGATCTGCCACGTCAGAGCGGGCTGCTGGACGAGCTTCTCCGGCATTTCCTGACCAAGGAACGTGTGCAACTGGGCGCCTCAGACAAGCTGAGCATCAGCCCTCCCCATGTGTTTAAAATTCAGGAGCAAGGCCAGGACAACATTCGCCAACCCGAAATCATGCCGGACCTGACGAAGCTCAGCGATGACTTCGATACCGTGCTTGGTGCGTTGATACCGGCCTTCCAGCAAGCCCAGATCGGCTTCTGGAACGGGCTCGACGAAGACAGCCAAGTCTCGCGCATGCTCTGGCTTGAGCACACCATCAAGGCTGCATTGCTCGAGAACCTCCCTCGCCAAGGCCTTGAAGATGATGAAAAAGCAGCAATGTACGCCCTGCTCGACGGGGTATACGACAGCCTGGCTGTCGAGGCGATACAAGTCACGCTCGGAACGGATGGCGGGGCACACACCGTTACCCTACCGGATCTGTTGCTCATCACCACAAGCGGCACCCGCAGCCTGGTTCTGCAATGCAAGCCCTGCGGTTCGGTTCATCGCCATGTCGACCTGCCCAGCTTTGCCACCGCGCTGCAACGGCAGCTAGCGCAACGTTATCGCTTCGAAACGTTGTCCTGGGCACACACGCCAGTAATCGGACGCCCTTTCGCCTTCCAGGTCAGGCAACTGCTGAACGATATCCTGGACGACATCGGCCGCCTGCGTATTGGCGGCCTGACAACCGTCGACGAACTGGAGCGACAACTGCGCCAGGTGAGCGACCCGTCAGCTTACTTCCTCAACCTGCCATCGCAGGAGCAAGCTGCACCCTCCGTCAGCCCGCCGCGATGGCTGCTCAATGCCAGCGCTGAGGACCGCTACGCCTACCACACTGCACTGCTCGATCTGGCGGCGAGCCAAGGTCGGTCGAAGGGCTGCACATCCCTGGGCGATGTCGAGGATATCCGTGATTACGCCGCTCGCCGCTTGCGTGAGACCCTGCAGACCAGCTACCCAGACAAGGCGGTACACGACCCGAACAAGGTGCACATCCGCATTTCCCAGGCCGTCATCGGCGCCGCTACACAAGGGCAGTCACTGTTCTTGTACTCGGTGCCCCTGACCGACTTGGCAGTTTCACGCCTGCGGCTGGAGGCTGGCGAGGTGATGAGCGGGATGAACTTCGAGGACGGCTCGCCTGTGACCGACTGGCTGAGCATCGACCAGATCAGGGGCCTGATTCATCAGGTCGACATCGGCGGTCACTACCCCTCCTACCTGAAGGACCAAGTCAACACCCAGCCGCGCAGGGCCGAGCGAATCCGCCAGCATGCCAGGGAATGGCGTTACGCCCTTCGGTTCAGCACGCTGAAGGCCAAGATCGAGCGACAGCTTGGCGAAGCGGCAAGCCAGGCAATGCTCAGGTTCTGCCAGGGCATGGACAATGGCGTGGACCTTCTGCGCATCGCCCCCCTGGCGTTCCTTTGCGCGCCTGGCGCTTCGGCAAGCGATGTGGCGCACGGGATGTTCATCATCGAAATACCGGCAAGCGGCAGCTGGGTCTTGTACCGCCCATTCTATGCCGACAGGGCGTTGCAGGAATTTCCGAACCTCGAATTGCTGATGGACGCAATCCGCAGCAGGGGCGAACTGCAAGAGAGCGTACTGGCCTGGCTTGAGGATGACACGCGTCCGACTTACCAGAACGACGGGTTCAAGCACCCGCACCTGCACCCGAACATGACCAAGCTGACGCACCTGCTCAATGTGCCGGTCGAGCTGCTGGACCACCTTTTGCAACGCCTCAGACGCCCGGTCCAGGCCTCGTTCCAGGCCTGGACGGAAGATCTGGACACTCATCTGTTCAACGCCCGTATCGAGACCATGTTATTGGCCTCAGCCAGCAACAGCGTCTCCAATGCCCAGGAAGTGCGGGCTTTGGTGAAGGAGGCTGCGTGGGCGATCTTCAATACCGTCACCCAACTTTGGCATGGCCCGATGACCACCCTGGTGTGGCTGGTGGTGGCGCTGTCGGCAGTCAAGGAAGACGTCGAGGCGCTGATCAAGCGCAGCGGTGACGACAAGATCGTCGCAGCCATAGACCTGGTCACCAACCTGGCCTTGCTCCTTGCCCACCGCCCTGCAACGCCACCTGCCAACAGCGAAGAGCCCGCCAGGCTACGTTTTTCAGGCCCTGCGCCGAAGGAAGAGACCCCGCCCCCAGCGCTCGAGCAGCCACAGGAGAAACCGTGGCAGCCCCCCGTCGAGGCGCCACGGCCCACGCTCGTGCGTGTAGATGGCTGGCATGACGGGCAGCGCCTGAGCAACCTGTCGGTACAGGAGCGCCAGTCACTGGCCCAACTGCAAGCCTCGCAGCCACTCGAAGGGCACGCGCCACTGACAAGGGGCCGTTTGCGTGGGTTGTACAATATTGCCGGCCGTTACTACGCCAAGTTGGGCGATGGCGCCTATGAGGTCATCGAGACGTGGAACGGCATGCAGATCATCGGCCCCGAGCCGAGCAGCAGCGAGTGGGTGTCCCAATGGAATGGCGCCCCGGACGGCTACCATATCGTTGGCCGTGAACGCCAAAAAGGCCCCTGGCTGACGCGCTGGAATGGCCAATGGACCGTGAATCTGAACCTCTCTGGCGGCATGCCAAGGAACAGGCAATCCATCAACGCTGAAAACCGCCAGCGGTTCGACACCTTGAGTACAACCGCCACGGCGAACCAACAAGCGCTGAACCAGATGGCGCCACTTATGGAACGCAGCCAAGTGCAACTGCAGGCTTATGACGACCTCGCGCTGGAGTACAGCCTGGCTGTCGATGCTCTGCCTGCACAGGAGCGCGCTTCACCGCCGCCAGCATTGCAACTTCAGAGGCAGGCACTCAAAGCCCAGCGCCTGCGCCACTTGCCAGAGATCAGGGCATCCGCGCTCTACCTGGAACGGCAGAGCACGCTGTTGCATGGGAACATCGAAGTGTTCAAGGAGATGGCCGAACCACGGTTCAGCAAATTCGACACCCGAGCCCCGAGCCGACGCCGATACGGCAATTGGTACGGCGCAGCCATCGAAAACGACATGCTGCTGTGCCGACGCTTGCTGGAGCAGGTCGACCACCAGGCACTGAGCGCACAGGCCACCGGGCTGCCCCGCGTTCCAGAGACTGCCGAGCAGATACAGCAATACCTCGACTATCGCGAGCGGGTACGCGATTCCTGCCAAGCCAGCCGCCGCCTGCTTGTCGTCAGCCAGCGGCTGGACCGGATCCTGGCGGAAACACTGCAGGACCCCAAGATCGATTTTGCCAATAAAGCCACGAAACCCGCTCAGACCATCCGACGCAGAACGTATTCGACATTGGTCATTCGGGCCCAGCTGCTCAGTGACCTGGCCTACCTCGCCGTGGACAAGAGCCGCCTCTCTGCGGACACGGCCGAGGATTTGCTTGCGATGCGCGCGCCGCTCAGCGGCATCGAATTCAGCAGCACGGTATGGAGCCACGACGGGCTGGCAGCCACCGAAGAGACGGCCCAGGTCAAAGCCGAACTGCTTGAGGATATCCTTCAGAAATACCGTACCGTGCTGGACCGCGCCCAATACATGAAAACGCTGGACTCGCCTGCGCTGGTCGCTGACGTACTGGACGAATACATACGCGAACTGTCCACGATTGCCCAGATCACAGAGCAGCAACTGAGCGCGACCTTGACCAACCTCGACAGCGGCATCAGCCCCCCCTCGCCAACGCCATATCATCGGCCCGCGACGATCAAACGCCGGGTCATCCGTGTTGACCGAGGTCGACCGCTACTGGTGGAAATAGACCAAATGGGCAACCGTGCTATCCAGCGCAGTGCATTCAACCAGGAGCCTGCGGGCAGCTTCACGCAACGCGACGGGGTGTGGCATGCCGTGCCTGAGCAAGCGCGGCCGGCCCAGCATGACCGCGCACAGCTGCGCCAGCGAGCAAACCGCCTGCTGGCAGAGGTGGATGGAAAAATCGCCTTCGCCGCTCACTATGCCGATGAGCCCAACAGCCTGAGCGACTTTCTGGAATGGCCGGCAGGTGACATGCGCGAAGTGCAGCAGCAACTGACCGAGCTTAACAATCCACTGGATTACGGCTTGGTCGAACTCCTTCGGGCAGCGGTAGACCGCGTCCATCACGAAAAACTTCGGCTACTCACCGACGCGTATCTGAACACCCGACATCCCGACGGCAAGGCCCTTCGCTTCCTGGCTGAGCAGAACCGGATTCGGATCAGGCAAACCGTGATTCGCCGACAGTTACGTCACGTCAATGATTACCTCGACGTCTACGAGGTTCGCGATGTACAAGCGCCACAGCGGTTACTGTGGGAGGCGCATTTTCATTATCCCAGTCTCGAAGCGAGGGGGCATGACTTCGTCAAGGGCCACCTCAAATTCTGGGATGCAGGCGTAAGGGGCCGAAAGGCCATGCTCGAGCAGGCCGCAGACGCACGCGAGCGCATCGCGATCTACCGCGGCGATCTGCGCCTGGAGCAGGTGATTGGCATCATTCCTTTCCCGGCGGACGCGCCACAGTAGCCAGACAGCGGCGCCGGCTCAGGCCAGGGCCTTGTCCAGCGCCCGCTCGATCTCGCCTTTGATGGTGCCGCTCATCATCGACAGCATCATGCCCAGCTTCAATTCGACGCGGATGCTGTCGTCGCCAATGTGCACACTGCCATTGGCGCCACTGCGCGCAACGTCCACACGGTCACCGTTCCAGGTGGCCTTGAGGTCGTACTCGCGGCTGAGCTTGTCGACCAGCGCTTCGGCCTTGGCGCGGGCGGCATCACGGCCGAGGGAGTGTTTGCGTTCGACGCTGATCTGGGTCATGCGGACGTTCCTGAAGATGTAGACATAATGCGCATTATGCCCGCCCCTGCCCGCTGGCACACCCCGCCAAGACAAATCCGCCCGTTCGCCCTAGAATGGCGGTAATTTTTTCCGGTGAAGCGATATGAACGACCAGCGCAAAGGCGACCACGCCGAACCCACCACCCATTTCGGCTATCAGGACGTGCCTGAAAGCCAGAAGGCGAAGAAAGTCGCCGAAGTGTTCCACTCGGTGGCAGCCAAGTACGACCTGATGAACGACGTGCTTTCCGGCGGCATGCACCGCCTGTGGAAGCGCTTTACCATCGAGCTGTCAGGCGTGCGCAGCGGCAACCGCGTGCTGGACATCGCCGGCGGTACCGGTGACCTGGCGGCCAAGTTCTCGCGTCTTGTCGGGCCGACCGGGCAGGTGGTGCTGGCCGACATCAACGATTCGATGCTCAAGGTAGGCCGTGACCGCCTGCTTGACCGCGGCGTGGCCGGCAATATCGAGTTCGTCCAGGCCGATGCTGAAAAGCTGCCGTTCCCGGACAACCACTTCGACTGCGTGACCATTGCTTTCGGCCTGCGCAACGTCACCCACAAGGACGCCGCCATCCGTTCGATGCTGCGCGTGCTCAAGCCCGGTGGCCGTCTGTTGATCCTGGAGTTCTCCAAGCCGACCAACAAGCTGATGTCCAAGGCCTACGACGCCTACTCGTTCGCTTTCATGCCGCTGGCTGGCAAGCTGATCACCAATGACTCCGAGAGCTACCGTTACCTCGCCGAGTCGATCCGCATGCACCCTGACCAGGAAACCCTGAAGAGCATGATGGTCGAGGCCGGTTTCGACCGCGTCACCTATCACAACATGACCAGCGGCATCGTTGCCGTGCACCGGGGAATCAAACCCTGATGTTGCTGGCCGGGCTGCTCGCCAGCGTCGAACATGGCCTGAACCGCGTCCTGCGCATGGACAGCACGGCCCTGCCGCGGCTGGCCGCGCTGGAAGGCAAAGTCATCGAAATCGACTGCCGCCAACCGGCCCTGCAGCTGTTCATCTTGCCCGACGAAGAAGGCCTGATGCTCGCCGCTCACTGGCAGGGTGAGGTCGACTGCAGCCTGCGCGCCCCCGCCGGTAGCCTGGCGCAACTGGCCCTGGCCAAGGACAAGACCGCCGTGCTGCACAGCCCGCAAGTCGAGCTGCACGGCGACAGCGCCGTACTGCTTGACCTGTTCGGCGTGCTGCAGGACCTGGAACTGGACTGGGAGCACGAGTTGCAACGCTGGCTTGGCCCGGTCGCCACAGCAATGCTGGCCGGCCATATCCGCCTGCGCGCTCGCTGGACTCGCCAAGGTCTGGCACGTTTCAGCCAGAACCTGTCCGAATACCTGGCCGAGGAATCCCGCACCCTGGTCGGCAAGCGCGAGGCCGAAGCCGCCTTCAGCGAACTCGATGCCTTGAAACTTGATACAGAACGCCTCGAAGCGCGCCTCAGGCGCCTGTCCCGATCCCTTGATACCAGCGATAACGCATGAAGCTGCTCGCCGTCCGACGTCTTTTTCGCATCCAGCGTGTGGTGATCCGCTACCGCCTCGATGACCTGCTGTTCGACCAACCCTTGCTGCCCTGGTGGCTGGCCAGTCTGCGCCTGTTGATGCCGTGGCGCTGGCTGCCACGCAAGCCCACCGAGCTTAGCCGTGGCGCGCGCCTGCGCCTGGCGCTGCAGGACCTGGGGCCGATCTTCATCAAGTTCGGCCAGTTGCTGTCCACCCGCCGCGACCTGCTGCCCCCGGACATCGCCGACGAACTGATGCGGTTGCAGGACCGTGTGCCCCCCTTCGACCCGAAAAAAGCCGTGGCCTTGATCGAGGAACAGCTCGGTGCGAAGGTCGGCGAGGTGTTCAGCCGCTTCGACGTCGAGCCACTGGCCTCGGCCTCGGTGGCCCAGGTGCACGCCGCACGCCTGAAAACCGGCGAAGAGGTGGTGGTCAAGGTGGTGCGTCCGGGCCTGAAACCGGTCATCGCCCAAGACCTGGCCTGGCTGTTCCTGATCGCCAAGGCCGCCGAACGCGCCTCGGCGGATGCCCGTCGCCTGCACCCGGTGGAAATCGTCGGCGACTACGAAAAAACCATCTACGACGAGCTCGACCTGCTGCGCGAGGCTGCCAACGCCAGCCAGCTGCGGCGCAACTTCGAAGGCTCCGAGCTGATGTACGTGCCCCAGGTGTACTGGGACCTGTGCCGCCCCAAGGTGTTGGTGATGGAACGCATCTACGGCGTACCGGTGACCGACATGACCACCCTGGCCGACCAGCGCACCGACATGAAGCTGCTGGCCGAGCGCGGCGTGGAAGTGTTCTTCACCCAGGTGTTCCGCGACAGCTTCTTCCATGCCGACATGCACCCCGGCAACATCTTCGTCAGCACGGTCAAGCCGTGGAGCCCGCAGTACATTGCCATCGACTGCGGCATCGTCGGCAGCCTCACCGCCGAGGACCAGGACTACCTGGCGCGCAACCTGTTTGCCTTCTTCAAGCGTGACTACCGCCGCGTCGCCCAGTTGCACATCGACTCGGGCTGGGTGCCGGCAAACACCAAGGTGAACGAGTTCGAAGCCGCGATTCGCACGGTGTGCGAGCCGATCTTCGAAAAACCGTTAAAAGATATTTCCTTCGGCCAGGTGCTGATGCGCCTGTTCCAGACCGCACGGCGCTTCAACATGGAAGTGCAGCCACAGCTGGTATTGCTGCAGAAAACCCTGCTCAACATCGAAGGCCTGGGCCGTCAGCTGTACCCCGACCTGGACCTGTGGAGCACCGCCAAGCCGTACCTCGAACGCTGGATGCGCGACCGCTATAGCCCCAAGGCCGTATTCGGCAACCTGCACAGCCAGGTAGAGCAATTGCCGCACCTGGCCGGCATGACCCGCGACCTGCTCGAACGCCTGTCGCAGCCTCACCTGCACGATCCACAATTGCCGGAGCGGCGCCGCCAGGGCGACCGCTGGGCGCTGCGCCTGCTGGGCGCCGGCCTGCTTGGCGGTGGCGCAGTCTTGGCCGCAGGCGCTGCCGAAACCGCCAGCCTGGCCGCCCCGGCCGCCTGGCCCGCCTGGCTGATGCTGGCTGCGGGCCTTTACCTGATCGTGCGCCAATAGCCAGCCGCGCCTGTGGCTGGCACACTAGCGCAAAGGGCCCGGCACAGGAGCGGGCCCGCTTTGGAGTCGACGATGAAAGACTGGCTGGACGAGATCAAGTGGAACAGCGATGGCCTGGTACCGGCAATCGCTCAGGACCACAAGACCGGACGTGTGCTGATGATGGCCTGGATGAACCGTGAATCGCTGGCCCTGACCGCCGCCGAGCAGCGTGCCATCTACTGGTCGCGTTCGCGTGGCAAGCTGTGGCGTAAAGGCGAGGAGTCCGGGCACGTGCAAAAACTGCATGAGCTGCGCCTGGACTGCGACGCCGACGTGATCATCCTGATGGTCGAGCAACTGGGCCATATCGCCTGCCATACCGGTCGTGAAAGCTGCTTCTACCGCGTCTATGAAGACGGCCAGTGGAAAATCGTCGACCCGGTCCTGAAGGACCCGGATGCCATCTACAACGCAGGACACTGACATGAGCGACACCCTCAACCGCCTGGCCGAAGTGCTTGAAGAACGCAAGCAAGCGGCGCCTGACAGCTCCTACGTGGCCAGCCTGTACCACAAGGGCCTGAACAAGATCCTTGAAAAGCTCGGCGAGGAGTCGGTCGAAACGATCATTGCTGCCAAGGATGCCCAAATCAGCAAGGATTACAGCGATGTCATCTACGAAACCGCCGACCTGTGGTTTCATAGCCTGGTGATGCTCAGTGCGCTGGGCCAGCATCCACAAGCCGTGCTGGATGAACTGGAACGCCGCTTCGGCTTGTCCGGGCATGATGAGAAGGCCGCACGCCAGCCATCTGCCTGACGTTTTATTGGGGGCGCCCGCTCCCACAGGCACCGGGTTGCCGGATCGATATGCTGTACACACAATTTTCAGGAGTACGAAATGGGTATCTTTGACTGGAAACACTGGATCGTCCTGCTGGTGGTCGTGGTTCTGGTGTTCGGCACCAAGAAACTGAAGAACTTCGGCAGCGACCTGGGCGAATCGATCAAGGGCTTCCGCAAGGCCATGAACGAAGAAGAGACCAAACCGGCCGAGCAGACTCCGCCGCCTGCCCAACCGGTGCCACCGGTGCAAAACACCGCGCAGCCGCAACAAGGCCACACCATCGAGGGCCAGGCCCAACCGGTCCAAGAGCCGCAGCGGAAAGACTGATCCATGTTCGGCATGAGTTTCAGCGAGCTGCTGCTCGTCGGCCTGGTCGCCCTGCTGGTGCTCGGCCCCGAGCGCCTGCCGGGTGCCGCGCGCACGGCAGGCCTGTGGATCGGGCGGCTCAAGCGCAGCTTCAACAGCATCAAGATGGAAGTGGAGCGCGAAATTGGCGCCGACGATATCCGCCGCCAGCTGCATAACGAGCACATCCTGCAGATGGAAGAGGAAGCCAAGCGCATCCTCAACCCCATGACGCCACCCGCGCAGCCGCCGGTCACCACGGCCAGCGTGCAGCCACCTGCCGGGCTCGAAGCCAGGCCGGTCGAAGCACCTAAAGCCCCGGCCGCACCGTCTGAACCGCCTCAACCGCCGCGAGCCCCATGAGCGAGAATCCGGAACACGACCAGCCGATGCCGCTGGTTTCACACCTGACCGAACTGCGCACCCGCCTGCTGCGCTGCGTTGCCGTCATTTTCCTGATCTTTGCCGGGCTGTTCTCCTTCGCCCAGCAGATCTACACACTGGTTTCCGCGCCACTGCGCGAGCACTTGCCGGCCAATGCAACGATGATCGCCACCGATGTGGCCTCGCCGTTCCTCACGCCGTTCAAGCTGACCATGATCGTCTCGCTGTTCCTGGCCATCCCGTTCATCCTCCAGCAGATCTGGGGCTTTATCGCCCCCGGGCTGTACCGTCACGAGAAGCGCATTGCCATTCCGCTGCTCGTATCGAGCATCCTGCTGTTCTACGCCGGCATGGCCTTTGCCTATTTCCTTGTGTTCCCGCTGATGTTCAAGTTCTTCGCCGCTGCCACCCCGGCAGGCGTAGCGATGATGACCGACATCGCAAGCTACCTCGACTTCGTGATGACGCTGTTCTTCGCCTTTGGCGTGGCCTTCGAAATCCCGGTGGCAGTGGTGCTGCTGGTGTGGATCGGCGTGGTCGACGTGAAGTACCTGAAAAAGGCCCGCCCCTATGTGATCATCGGCTGCTTCGTGGTCGGCATGGTCCTCACCCCACCGGACATCTTCTCCCAGACCCTGCTGGCCGTGCCCATGTGGCTGCTGTTCGAGATCGGTGTGCTGTGCGGCAGCCTGATCCGCAAGCGCAGCGCCCACGACGAAACCGCCGACGACCATAACGACCAGCCACCTGCGACCCAACCGTGAACCTGTTGCTTCTTGAAGAGGCCGACTTCGTTTCGGCCAACCGCGTCGTTCTTGCTGATCGGCGCTTCACCCATATGCAGGAAATCCACCGCGTGGCGGTGGGCGACAACCTGCGCGTGGGCCGTATCAATGGCCTGATGGGCAAGGCCACGGTGCTGCGCCTGGAAAAACACGAAGCCGAGCTGGCAGTGGCCTTCGACCAGCAGCCACCGGCCAAGCTGCCACTGACCCTGGTGCTGGCGGTGCCTCGGCCCAAGATGCTGCGACGGCTGTTCCAGACCGTGGCCACACTGGGTGTACCGCGGCTGATCCTGCTGAACAGCTACAAGGTCGAGAAAAGCTTCTGGCAAACGCCCTTCCTGCAGCCCGACACCATTCGCGAGAACCTGATCCTGGGCCTGGAACAAGCGCGCGACACAGTGCTGCCCGAGGTCATCATCGAAAAGCGCTTCAAGCCTTTTGTCGAAGACCGCCTGCCCACCATCGCCGCCGGCACCCTGGGCCTGGTTGGCCACCCCGGCCCTTACCCAGCCTGTCCGCGCGCCGTAGAACAAGCCGTTACCCTGGCCATCGGCCCCGAGGGCGGCTGGATCCCCTACGAAATCGACCTGCTGGGCAAGGCAGGCCTGGCGCCGGTGCAGCTGGGTGATCGCATCTTGCGGGTGGAGACTGCCGTCACTGCGCTACTTTCGCGCATTTTCTGACACAAACACCCCTTTTTTGCCCATCAAGTTTCCCTCTCCCGGGCCGATGGCCTTGGCAACAAAACAATTATTTGTGCTGCCAAGCCGCCGGGGAGTCGAACATGTATCAATGGTTAGCCCAATCGCTGGGCAATGTGAGCGTCAATCGCAAACTGGGGCTGGGTTTCGGCCTGGTGCTACTGTTGACCTTGGCTATTACCCTGGTCGGCTGGCACGGCATGGACAGCATCATCGACCGTGGCGACAAACTGGGAAACATTTCTGTCGTCCAGCAATACACCCAGGAGCTGCGCATCGCCCGCCAGCTCTACGATCGCCGCCGCGACGACGCTTCGCTGGCAGAGCTGGAAAAAGCCCTGGGCAACCTCGACCGCCAAGTGCAACTGATGCTTGGCCAGATCGAACAGCCTGCCGACCGCCAGCGCCTTGAACAGCAGCGCGAGGCAGTGCGCATCTACCAGCAGGCATTCAACGAGCTGAAGCAGGCCGAACAACGCCGCGAAGCAAGCCGTGATGTACTGGGTAGCAGCGCCGATAAAGTCGTTGAATTGATTGGCCGAGTACAACGTAGCCTGCTGCAAGGTGCAGACATCAATCAGTACCAGCACGCGGTGGACGTCAGCGCATTGCTGCAACAAGCGCGTTTCCAGGTGCGTGGCTACACCTACAGCGGCAATGCCGATTTCCAGCAAACGGCACTGAAGGCCATCGACCAGGCCTTGGCCGAGCTGCGCGCACTGCCGGCCAAAGTGCCAGCCGAACATGCTGCCAACCTGGATGATGCCGCCACGGCCATGGGCGGCTACCGCGATGCCGTGACCCAGTTCGGTGATGCCCTGCGTGCCAGTGAACAAGCGCTGCAAAGCATGGCTGAACAAGGCACGGTACTGCTGCAGGCCAGCCAGACGATGACCACCTCGCAAACCGAGGTGCGCAATGCTGCTGCCGCGCAGGCCAAAACACTGCTCACAGTCGCCACCGTGCTGGCACTGGCCCTTGGCCTGCTGGCCGCCTGGACCATTACCCGGCAGATCATCATCCCTCTGCGCCAGACCCTGCACGCCGCAGAACGCGTGGCCAGCGGAGACCTGACCCAAAGCCTGCAGGTGCAACGCCGCGACGAACTGGGCCAATTGCAAGCCAGCATGCATCGCATGACCCAAGGCTTGCGTGAACTGATCGGCGGCATTGGCGACGGCGTCACGCAGATTGCCAGCGCTGCCGAGGAGCTGTCGGCGGTGACAGAACAGACCAGCGCCGGGGTCAACAACCAGAAGGTCGAAACCGACCAGGTGGCGACGGCCATGAACCAGATGACAGCCACCGTGCACGATGTGGCACGCAATGCCGAACAGGCTTCGGAAGCCGCCCTGATGGCCGACCAGCAGGCCCGCGAGGGCGATCGCGTGGTGGGCGAGGCGGTGGCACAGATCGAGCGCCTGGCAAGCGAAGTGGTCAACTCCAGCGAAGCGATGAACCTGCTCAAGACCGAAAGCGACAAGATCGGCAGCGTACTCGACGTGATCAAATCGGTGGCCCAGCAAACCAACCTGTTGGCCCTCAACGCGGCAATCGAAGCGGCCCGCGCCGGTGAGGCCGGGCGTGGCTTTGCCGTGGTTGCCGACGAAGTGCGTAGCTTGGCCCAACGCACACAGCAGTCGACCGAAGAGATCGAAGAGTTGATTGCCGGCCTGCAAAGCGGCACCCAACGGGTGGCCAGCGTGATGGACAACAGCCGCCAACTGACCGACAGCAGCGTCGAGCTGACCCGCCGCGCCGGCAGCTCGTTGGAAACCATCACCCGCACGGTGTCGTCGATTCAGGCGATGAACCAGCAGATTGCCACGGCGGCCGAGGAGCAGACGGCGGTGGCCGAGGAGATCAACCGCAGCGTGATGAATGTGCGTGATATTTCCGACCAGACCTCGGCGGCGAGTGAGGAGACCGCCAGCTCCAGCGTGGAACTGGCGCGGTTGGGTACCCACTTGCAAGGGTTGGTTGGGCGGTTCAGGCTCTGATCTGAACTAGCGGTCGCCCGGTCGGGCCTCTTCGCGGTTTTACCCGCGAGGAGGCGGCACCGGACGAACTGTTTCCTACTTCTAGCGGCGAAATTTCCTACCTGATTATCAGGTCAAGTCCTACAACTCCGCTGCCGATGGGCAGAGATGTGATGCCAGCCATGCGCCTGCATCCTTTCTCTCACTCGCTCGGAGATTCCCCATGCTTGGCTCCCTCAACCGCAAGCTCGGCAACATCAGTGTCGCCGCCAAGCTGGCCCTCGGCTTCGCCGTGGTCCTGCTGCTCACCCTGGCCACCACCATCAGCGGCTGGCGTGCCCTGGATGGTGCCATCGTGCGCTCACAGCAACTCAGTGAAATAGGCCTGATCAACGACCTGACAAAAGACCTGCGCGCGGAACGCATCACCTACCGCGTGCTCAACGACGATGCCAGCAGAGCGCGCATCAGCAACATCCTCGACCAGCTCAATAGCATGCTGACCACCCTGCAGCAACGCAGCAACGTCGATGAGTCACGGCAGTTGCTGACAGAAAAAATGGCATTGTTACAGAGCCTGCGCGACAACTTCAGCGAACTGCAGCGCAGCGTCGCCAGCCGTGTAGCCCTGCGCGAAGCCCTGCAGTCGCAGGAGCAAGCACTCAGCGTGGCGATTGACGAACTGCAGACCCAGGCCTTGCTGAAAATGCCTGACGACAGTCAGCAAAGTGGTGTGCTGGGCCTGATGGACACCCTCAGCCGGCATGTCGAAGGTGCCAACCAGCAAAGCCTGGTTCCAGCCTACACCTTCGTCCCGGTCGAGGATTTTGCCAAAGTCGGTGATAACGCCCTGGACGCCGCCGACAGTAGCCTTGCGCAACTGCTTGAAGGCCTTGCACCGTTGGGCTTGCCACGTGCCATCAGTGAGCAACCCGGTGTCGAGCTGAGCAAGTACCGCACCAGCCTGGATCAGTACCGCCGCGCCGCCGTACGTGTCGAGCAGTTGCAGAACAACATGGAAAACATGGGCAACGAGCTGCGAACGGTTAGCCTCGAACTGGGCAAACGCAAGGTCGAACAACGCGACAGTGAGGCCCTGGCCGCTCGGTCGCTGCTGACCAGTGTGGCACTGCTGGCAATGGTGGTAGGGGCGCTGGCCGCCTGGCTGATCACCTTGCAGATCACCCAGCCACTGCGCCAGACGTTGGCCGTGGCCGCCCGCATCGCCAAGGGTGACCTGAGCCAGGTCGACACCGTGCAACGTCGCGACGAAATGGGCCAGTTGCAAACCAGCATGCGCGAGATGACCTTGAGCCTGCGCGAGCTGATCGGTGGCATTGATCAGGGTGTCGGCCAGCTTTCACAGGCCGCCACGCAGTTGGCGGCCAGTAGCGAAGACACCAAGTTGCGCATCAATCAGCAGCGCGAGGAAACCGACCAGGTGGCCACTGCCATGAACCAGATGAGCGCCACCGTGCAGGAAGTGGCACAGAACGCCGAGCAAGCCTCACTGGCCGCGACCAACGCTGACCAGCAGGCACAGGTGGGTGATCAGGTAGTCGCCGAAGCCATCGGCCGTATCGAACAACTGGCCGGGCAGATGGACCATTGCCTGGCGGCCATGCAGCACTTGGCAGGCGAGAGCCAGCGGATTGGCAGCATCCTGGATGTGATCAAGTCGGTCTCCGAACAGACCAACCTGCTGGCGCTGAACGCGGCGATCGAAGCGGCACGGGCCGGTGAAGCCGGGCGTGGCTTTGCCGTGGTGGCCGATGAGGTACGCGGCCTGGCCCAGCGCACGTCGACGGCGACCGAGGAGATCGGCCAACTGATCGACAGCCTGCACAACGGTACCGACGAAGTGACCCGTTTGCTGGACAGCAGCAAGAGCCTGACCGAACAGAGCGTGGAACTGAGCCGCAGGGCCGGGCACGCGCTGAGCCAGATCACCGACACGGTGTCGAGCATTCAGGGCATGAACCAGCAGATCGCCACCGCCAGTGAAGAGCAGAGCGTGGTGGCCGAGCAGATCAACCGAAGCGTAATCAATGTGCGGGATGTTTCGGATCAGACCAGTGCCGCCAGTGAGCAGACGGCAGCCTCGAGTGGAGAGCTGGAGCATCTGGGGCAGCAATTGCGGGGGATGGTGGGGAGGTTCAGCATCTGACATCACGTCGCCCTCTTCGCGGGCAAGCCCGCGCCCACAGGTACAGCACCCCCTTCAAGGCAGTGGTGGACATGCAGGGCCGAGCTTGCCCGCGAAGAACCCGGCGCGGTTACAGCACCTGGCGCAGGAATGCCTGCGCACGCGGGTCTTTCGGCGCAGCGAAGAACGCCGCTGGGGCCGAATCTTCCAGCAGTTTGCCGTGATCGAAGAACAGCACGCGGTCGGCCACTTCACGGGCAAAGCCCATTTCGTGGGTGACGCAAACCATGGTCATGCCTTCCTGGGCCAGGGTCTTCATCACGTCCAGCACCTCACCGACCATTTCCGGGTCGAGCGCTGAGGTCGGCTCGTCGAACAGCATCACTTTCGGGTCCATGGCCAGGGCCCGGGCAATCGCTACCCGCTGCTGCTGACCGCCGGAAAGCCGGGACGGGAATTCGTTGGCCTTCTGCGCAATACCGACCTTTTCCAGCAACGCCCGGGCCTTGGCCTCGCGGTCAGCCTTGTTGCGCTTGCGCACCACCTTCTGCGCCAGGCACAGGTTTTCCAGCACGGTCATGTGCGGAAACAGGTTGAAATGCTGAAACACCATGCCGACTTCGCGGCGATAGGCATTGATGTCGGTCTTAGGGTCGGCCAGTTGCAGGCCATCGATGGCCACATGGCCTTGGTCGAAATGCTCCAGGCCGTTGAGGCAGCGCAGGAACGTCGACTTGCCCGACCCCGATGGCCCGAGCACCACCACCACTTCGCCCTTGGCGACCTGAGTGGTGACGTTATCCACAGCCCTTACCACCTGACCACGGGTGTCGAAGACTTTCAGCAGGTCACGGACTTCAATCACTTTGCGCAAGCCTCCGCTCGAGCCGGCTGGCAATGTGCGACAGCGGCAGGTTGATCAGCAGGTACAGGCCTGCCACGCAGAACCAGATCTCGAAGGTTGAGAACGAGGTGGTGATGGCCTCACGGCCACTCTTGGTCAGTTCGGTGATGGCGATCACCGACACCAGCGAGGTGTCCTTGACCAGGCTGATGAACTGGCCGGCCAAGGGCGGCAGCACGCGCTTGAACGCTTGCGGCAGAATCACATGGCGCATCGACTGGCCAGCGTTCAGGCCCAGCGACCGGGCAGCCTCGTTCTGGCCCTTGGCGATCGACTGCACGCCAGCACGGACGATTTCAGCCACGTAAGCACCGGTGAACAATGCCAGTGCCGCCACCCCGGCAAACTCGCGGGACAGGTTGAGCACGGTGCCGATGAAGAAGTAGAAGATGAAGATCTGTACCAGCAGCGGCGTACCGCGCACCAGTTCGACATAGACGGTCGACAGGTCGCGCAGGGTCGGGTTGTTGGACAACCGGCACAATCCGGCGAACAGCCCGATCACCAGGCCCAAGGCCCCGGACACCACCGAGATCCACAAAGTGGTCCACAGGCCCCACGCCAGCGGGCCAGCGGCCCAGTGACGGGTTACGCCAATCTGGTCGCCTTCGGCAACATCGTCGCCGCGGCTCAGTTGTAGGCTGTCCTTGGCCACATCGAGCACTTGCTCGGCACCACTTTCGTCCTTCAGCGTGACGCGGGCGTTGTCACCGGAGATGACGATTTCCTGCACAGTGCCGTAGCCGGCAGCGCGTTGTACGTCCTCGGCCTTGTAGGCGAAGTACTGCGGTACGCGGTTCCAGCGCCACTCGTAGGAAATCATCGAGGTGGCCATGTAAAGGCTGAGCGCCAGGCCCACCAGGACCAGGGCGGTCAACCCATGCCATGGCCACTGGGCTTTCTTGTGTTTGATCACGTGGGGTACTTCCGTAAATGCGAACGCGCAGGGTTTGCCTGCGCGTCGGGGTCATAAAGCCGGGCTTGTGGCCTGGGCCTTATTCCATTTCCTTCAGCCAGTCCTTGTTCTTGAACCACTTGTCGTGAATACGATCGTAGGTCCCGTCGTGCTTGATCTGGTGCAGGAAGTTGTTGATGAAGTTGATGCTGTCGTAGTCGCCTTTCTTCAGGCCGAAGGCCAGCGGCTCGTAGGTGAAGGGCTCGTCGAGGAACAGCAGCTTGCCGGCGCCGGCTTTATCTACCGCCACCACGTTGTACGGCGCGTCATAGACAAAGGCGTCAGCCTTGCCGTTGACCACGTCCATGACCGCTTCCTGTTCGTTGTCGTAGCCGTGGTACTTGGCTTTGCTGATCAGCTTCCTGGCGACCATTTCACCCGTGGTGCCCAACTTGGAAGTGAGGCGGTACTTCTCGTTGTTCAGGTCTTTGTACGACTTGATCTCGCCAGCCAGTTCCTTGCGGATCAGCAGGGTCTGACCAACCACGATGAAGGGTTCGCTGAAGTTCAGACGCAGGTTGCGCTCCTGGGTCAGGGTCATGCCGCTGCCGATCATGTCGAACTTGTCGGTCAGCAGGGCCGGGATGATGCCGTCATAGGCGGTGGACACAGCCTCGAACTTGACGCCCATGGACTTGGCCATGGCCTTGAGGATATCGACTTCGAAGCCGATGATTTCGCCACGTTTGTTGGTCATCTGGAACGGCATGTAAGTCGGGTCCATGCCCACCCGCAGGGTGCCGCGCTTGACCGCGTCATCGATGGCGCCCGCCTGGGCCGCAGTCACGGCGACCAGGGCGGTCACACCGACCAGCAGTCGCGAAAGGTATTTCTTGATCATCACCAAGTCCCCTAGCAATAAAAGTAGCGAATCTTATTGTGTTGGCACGGCCGTGCTGGCCGAAGCGTCGTATCGGAGAGGGATGCTAACGCATGGCGGCCCGAGGACCTAGAGCCGCGGGGGGACTTTGTTGGCCAAAATGGGGGGCTAGGGCAAAAAGCTTCGCGGGTGAACCCGCTCCTACAAGGGAATGTGTATCCCTGGTAGGAGCGGGTTCACCCGCGAAGAGGACCTGTCAGTTACCCTGTAGGATCGGGTCCATCGGGGCGCCGAACCGCCGCGAACAGGCCCGATCAGGCGCCGACGAGTGTCGGTTGGCCTGCGTTTTCCGGGTGCAACGGCAACAGCGGCGAATGCGGGTCATTGTTGATCGACGCACGCCACACATCGATCCATGCCGCGTTGTGCTCGGCCCACACCTGCTCGTGCAGGCGGCTCAGTGCCACCGGATCGCTGAGCAGGGCCAGGCGCGTATTGAGGTCCAGGCCTTTCGGCCCGACTTCAATCGCCTTGGCAACGCGCTCTGCACGCAACGCTTCAATCGGTGCCGCCTGGCCATGGCGGGCAGTGGCCATGGCGCAGGCCAGGGCATTCTGCCGCGGGTCGACCACGGCCCGCACGAAGCCATCATGCAAGGCATGCCAGCGGTTTTCGTGAGTGTACTGGTCGGTCGCCAGCAGCTCTTGTGGGGTGGCGTATTCCTCGGGGATGAGGAACAGCTTCTCGTCCTTGGCCGCCAGGCCCAGGCGGGTGCGGCTGGAAATGACCGATACCGGGATCGACAGCACCAGCGAACCGACGATAGGCGCCAGCCACCACAGGAAGCTCGGGTTCAACCACGCCACCAGTGCGGCCCAGGCAATGCCCAGCAGCGTCTGCGGGCCATGCCGGCGCACGGCTTCGCCCCACGGCGTGGAGTCGTCGTCGCGCTGCGGCGAGTTCCAGGTCGCAGCCCAGCCGAGGAACGCGGCCAGCACGAAGCGGGTGTGGAAGATCATGCGTACCGGTGCCAGCAACATGGAGAACAGCATCTCCATCAGCATCGACAAAGTAACCTTGACTCGCCCACCAAACTCGACGGCGCCCTTGGCCCAGATCAGGATGACGCTAAGCAGCTTGGGCAGGAACAACAGCACGATGGTGGTGGAGAACAGCGCTACGGCCTTCTCCGGGTGCCATTGCGGCCACAGCGGGTAAAGCTGGTATGGCTCGATGAAATACTGCGGCTCCATCAGCGTGTTGGTCGCCAGCAACGCGGTCGACAGCACCAGGAACAGGAACCACAGCGGCGCCGACAGGTAAGACATCACCCCGGTGAGGAACACCGCACGGTGAACCGGGTGCATGCCTTTGACCAGGAACAGGCGGAAGTTCATCAGGTTGCCGTGACACCAGCGGCGGTCGCGCTTGAGCTCGTCGAGCAGGTTTGGCGGCAGTTCTTCGTAGCTGCCCGGCAAGTCGTAGGCAATCCACACGCCCCAGCCGGCACGGCGCATCAGCGCAGCTTCGACGAAGTCGTGGGAAAGGATGGCACCGGCGAATGCGCCCTTGCCCGGCAACGGCGCCAGGGCGCAGTGCTCGATGAACGGCTTCATGCGGATGATCGCGTTGTGGCCCCAGTAGTGCGACTCACCCAACTGCCAGAAGTGCAGACCGGCAGTGAACAGTGGGCCGTACACGCGGGTAGCGAACTGCTGCATGCGTGCGTACAGGGTGTCCATGCCCGAGGCTCTCGGCCCGGTCTGGATGATGCCGGCGTCCGGGTTGGCTTCCATCAGGCGCACCAGGCTGCTCAGGCACTCGCCGCTCATGACACTGTCGGCGTCGAGTACAACCATGTACTTGTACTCGCCACCCCAGCGACGGCAGAAGTCGTCGAGGTTGCCGCTCTTGCGCTTCACCCGGCGGCGACGGCGGCGGTAGAAGATGCGGCCAAAGCCTTTGGTTTCGCGGCACACATCCAGCCAGGCCTGTTGCTCGGCCACGGCAATGTCGGTGTCGTTGGTGTCGCTGAGCACAAAGAAGTCGAAACGGTCGAGGTTGCCGCTGGCGGCCACCGACTCGAACGTTGCGCGCAGGCCGGCGAACACCCGCGGCACGTCTTCGTTGCAGATCGGCATCACCAGCGCGGTGCGCGCCTCGGGCGCGATTGGCTCGTTGCCTGCGCTGCTGCCCGAAATCTTGTATTTGTCGCGCCCGGTGAGCAGCTCGAGGAAGCCCATCAGCGCGGTCCAGAAGCCCGCCGACACCCAGCAGAACAGGATGCCGAAGAGGATCAGGATAGAAGTCTGCAGGGCATACGGCCACACCTGCACCACCGTGTCCCACAGCGACTGGCTGAGGATTTCGTCGAGGTCGACGAACGACCAGCCCTGGTACGGCAGGATGCCCTTCATGTACCAGCCAGCAACGATGGTCTGGCCAATCATCAGGGTCAGCAGGATATAGCGGCGGATCGAACCGACCGTGCGCCAGCGTGCCGGTGGCAGTTCGCGCTTGGGCGGCTGCGGGGCATTGGTACGGCCGGTCATGCGCCGCCACATGCGGATCAGCACGTTGGTGCGCCACGGTTCGGGCACAACCTTGGTGCGCTTGATCGGCGGGGCGATCTTCAGGCACAGGCGGCCGCTGCCATCGACGCCGAGCATTTCGGCGTCTTCCAGCTCGGCGGCGCTGCCCACGGTCAGGCGCGGGCCCACCGAGGCCTGCACGGCCTCGGCAGAGCTGGCGGCCGGGTTGGCCGCCAAGCGTTGGTGCAGCTCACTGAACGAGGTGCAGCTGGCAAGTTCAGCCCGCTGCTGGTCGCTCAGTGGTAGGTGGGCCAGGTACTCGCCAAGCGATTCCGGCCTTGCGCTTGAGTTACTCATCGGCAGGCAACTGATAGCTCCAGGTCTCGGTCAGCACCTTCTCGGTGGTGGCCGGGGCCCCGTTGGTGGGCGCCGCATCGGCGGCAGGTTGTTCGGCCTTGGCAGATGGCTCAGCCTTGACGGCTTTCTCGGCCTTGGCAGGCTTGGCTGCGGCCTTGTCCTGCTTGGCGTCCTGGGCAGGCTTGGCGGCTTCGACCGGCACGTCACGCACCAGTGCGGCGCGCATTTCGGTCGATTTGTTGGCTTCCTTGACCTTCAGGCGCAGGGTCAGGCGCCAGCCCTTGGTCTCAGGGTTATAGCGCAGATTGTTCTCGACCACCTCGGCGTTGTCGCCCACGCTGATCTGGCTGCGCACGGCGGTGTCTTCCGGCAGGGCGGCCAGGGCCGGGCCGGCGAAGTCGACCAGGAACGCCACACTGCCGTCTGGCTGGCGGATCAGGTTGGACTGCTTGACGTCACCGGTGGAACGCAGGGTCTGCTTGACCCAGCCTAGATCAGGGGCCTGGAACTTCGGCTCGTCAATGGTCCAGTGCAGGCGGTAGGCGTACTCGATCGGCTTGCCGGGCTCCGGCAGCTTCTCCGGGCTCCAGAAGGCCACGATGTTGTCGTTGGTCTCGTCGGCGGTCGGGATTTCGACCAGGTCGACGCTACCCTTGCCCCAGTCACCCTTCGGCTCGATCCAGGCGCTTGGGCGCTTCTGGTAGTTGTCGTCGAGGTCTTCGTAGTCACTGAAGGCGCGCTGGCGCTGCATCAGGCCGAAACCACGCGGGTTCTCGACGCTGAAGTTACTCACGGCCAGGTGCTTCGGGTTGTTCAGCGGGCGCCACAGCCACTCGCCATTGCCGGCGTGAATCGACAGGCCTTCGGAGTCATGCAGGGCCGGGCGGTAGTTGAGCACCTTGGACGGCTGATTGGGGCCGAACAGGTACATGCTGGTCAGCGGAGCAATGCCCAAGCGGCTGACATGCTCACGCAGGAACACGCGGGACTGCACGTCGACCACGGTGTCGTTGCCCGGACGCAGGATCAGCTTGTAGGCGCCGGTGGAGCGCGGCGAATCCAGCAGCGCATAGATCACCAGGTGCTTGTCGGCTGGCTTGGGTTTTTCAACCCAGAACTCCGTGAAGCGCGGGAACTCTTCGCCCGAGGGCAGTGCGGTGTCGATGGCCAGGCCACGGGCAGACAGGCCGTACACATGGCCCTTGCCGACTACGCGGAAATAGCTGGCGCCAAGCAGGGTCATGATCTCGTCCTGCTTGTCAGCCTTGTTGATCGGGTACAGCACGCGGAAACCGGCGTAACCGAGGTTTTTGGTGGTTTCCGGGTCGTGCGGCACGTCACCGAACTCGAAGCGGTCCGGGTCGTACTTGATTTCCTGGACCTTGGTGGCAGTGACCTCGTTGATTTTCACCGGGGTGTCGAAGTGCATGCCCTGATGATAGAACGACAGTTTGAACGGGGTCTTGTCCTTGGCCCACTCGGCCTTTTCCTGCAGGAAACGGATTTTCTGGTAGTCCGCAAACTTCATGTCGCGGAACACGGCCGGCAGGTTGCTTTTGGGTGCGTCGTACTTCTGGCCGGCCAGATCCTTTGCCTTGGCTGCAACATCGTCAAGATTGAATGCCCACAGCTGGCCCGCGCTCATCAGGCCAACCAGAGCCACACTGGCCATCAGCGCCTTGTGTAGCCGAACGCCGGGGATTCTTGATGCTTTTTGGGGACTAACAATCACGAGCAACCCTCGCCGAAAACAGATCATGAAACCAACGGCCAGCGACAAATGCCGGGTTGGCGAGCACTGTTCGGACCCCGTGAGGGCGTAATGATTCCCCAAACGGATCCAGACAATGCTCGAGTCAGAGTGAAACGGACCTGCGAACGCAGGTCCATGCAGCGCGCGATTATCCAGCAGGTTGCGTGACAACGCATCAGGCTGGAGCAACTATTTATCGTATAAAACCCCTTGTTTTCCTGTGAACAAAGGGGTTTTTGACCTCATATTTGTAACATAAATGTTACGGGGCCATCATTGACCAGGTGCACCTGCATATCCGCCCCGAAGCGGCCGCTGGCCACGTCGGCGTGCTGAGCCTTTGCCTGCTGCAAAAGATAGTCGAACAACTCGGCGCCGAGGGCCGGTGGCGCCGCTGTCGAGAAGCTCGGACGCATGCCGTTGCGAGTATCGGCGGCCAAGGTGAACTGTGACACCAGCAACAGGCCACCCCCGACATCCTTGAGCGACAGGTTCATCTTGCCCTGATCGTCGCTGAACACACGGTAGTTCAGCAGCTTGTGCAACAGCTTATCGGCCTGTTCGCGGGAATCGTCAGGCTCGACCGCCACCAGCACCAGCAACCCCTGGTCGATGGCACCGACCACCTCCCCCGCCACTTCAACCCGCGCACCGCGCACGCGCTGCAACAGGCCCTTCATGCTTCTTCCAGGGGCAGGTCGAGCAGGCGTCGGGCCATCTGGTCGGCGGCACGCACCAGGGCATCGGTGATGCCAGGCTCGGAAGCCGCGTGACCGGCGTCACGGATCACTTTCAGCTCACTGTTCGGCCAGGCCTGGTGCAACGCCCAGGCGTTGTCCAGTGGGCAGATCACATCGTAGCGCCCATGCACGATCACCGCCGGCAGGTGGGCGATCTTGGGCAGATCACGGATCAGCTGGTCCGGTTCGAGGAAGGCGTTGTTCATGAAGTAGTGGCATTCGATGCGAGCGATCGACAGCGCCCGCTGCGGTTCGGAAAAGCGGTCGACCACCAGCGGATTGGGGCGCAGGGTGGCGGTACGGCCTTCCCAGGTGGACCACGCCTTGGCGGCGTGCATCTGGGCGATCTGGTCATTACCGGTCAGGCGCTTGTGGAAGGCCTTGACCAGATCGCCGCGTTCCTCCGGTGGTATCGGTGCGATGTAGTCCTGCCAGTAGTCGGGGAACAGGCGGCTGGCGCCTTCCTGGTAGAACCACTCGATTTCCTGCGGCCGGCACAGGAAGATGCCGCGCAGGATCAGGCCGTGCACGCGTTCTGGGTGAGCCTGAGCGTAGGCCAGGGCCAGGGTCGAGCCCCAAGAGCCACCAAACAGCACCCACTTGTCTATGCCAAGGTGTTCGCGAATGCGCTCCAGGTCTTCGACCAGGTGCCACGTGGTGTTGTTCTCCAGGCTCGCATGGGGCGTGGAGCGGCCACAGCCGCGCTGGTCGAAGGTGATGATGCGGTACAGGTTGGGGTCAAAGTAGCAGCGGCTCTGGGCGTCGCAGCCAGCGCCAGGGCCTCCGTGGATAAACACCACGGGCAGACCTTCCGGCGAGCCGCTTTCGTCGACATAAAGCACATGCGGCGCTTCCACGGCCAGATCGTGCCTGGCGTAGGGTTTGATCTGCGGGTAGAGGGTCTGCATTGCGCACTCCGTGTGAGGATTATTCGGCCGTGGGCCATCATAAACCTGAATTGCGCTTTCAGCACCGTCCTTGCTGACGCGTTCGAACGGCGCGAATGGCCATTGCGCAGATTTCCGACAATGGCCTCCCACGGCGCCTGGCGACGCCGATAGCGTCGCCGCCTCCACTCAACGCTTGTAACGCTCGTCGCCCCACGCCAGCAGCGCTTGCAGCAGCTGCCTCAATACCGCTTGTGTCGGTTGCGCCAGATCATCCCGGTAGGCAAACGGCTCGATTTCCTCCATATAGGTGCTTTGCGCCAGCTCCAGTTGCACAGCATGGATATGGTTGGCCGGGTCGCCATAATGCCGGGTGATGTACCCGCCTTTGAACCGACCGTTGAGCACATGGCTGTAACCTTGCATCCCGGCGCACACACCCTGCAGCCGCTCAGCCAGTGCCGGATCGCAACTGGCGCCGTTGAAAGTACCCAGGTTGAAGTCCGGTAACCTGCCGTCGAACAGGTGCGGGATCAGCGAACGGATCGAATGGGCATCCCACAGCAGCGCATAACCGAACTGCTCTCGCAAGCGGTCCAGCTCGCGACGAATGGTAGCGTGATAGGGGCGCCAGATCTGCTCCAGATAGCGTTTACGTTCTTCGCCAGACGGTGCCAGCCCATCCTTGAACAGGGGTTCGCCACCGAACAGCGTCGCCGGGTACAAGCCCGTGGTGGCGCCGGCGTACAGTGGCTTGTCGTCGTCCGGCCGGTTCAGGTCGATGACGAAGCGTGAATACTCTGCAGCCACCACGCTGGCGCCCATGTCACGGGCAAAGTCGTACAACTGCGGGATGTGCCAGTCGGTGTCCGGCAAGCTTTGCGCCTGGTCGACCAGGCCGTCGCGCACGGCGTCGCTCAGGCGCAGGCCAGCGTGCGGCATGCTGATCAGCAGCGGCAGGCGACCTTGGTGAAAACTCAGTACCTTGTCCATCGGGCCTCGCTCAGTTGGAGATTTCATGGCCCATGCGCACTACGCGCTTGGGCAGGTCGCCACCCAGCCAGTAGGCCAGGTCGGCGGGGCGTTCGATCTGCCAGGCGACGAAGTCGGCCACCTTGCCCACTTGCAGCGAGCCGTGGCTGTCACCCAGGCCCAGCGCCGTGGCAGCGTGGACCGTAACGCCGGCCAGGGCTTCTTCCGGCGTCATGCGGAAGCAGGTGCAGCCCATGTTCAGCATCAACCGTAGCGACAACCCTGGCGAGGTGCCGGGGTTGAGGTCGCTGGCCAGGGCAATCTTCACCCCGTGCCGGCGCAATGCATCCATTGGCGGCAGCTGGGTTTCACGCAGGAAGTAGAAGGCACCCGGCAGCAGCACGGCGACTGTGCCGGCGTTTGCCATGGCCATGGCGTCTTCCTCTGTCATGAACTCCAGGTGGTCAGCCGACAGAGCCTGGTAACGCGCGGCCAGGCTTGAGCCGTGCAACGATGACAGCTGTTCGGCATGCAGCTTGACCGGAAGGCCCAGTTCGCGTGCCTTGATGAACAGTCGTTCGACCTGGGCCGGCGAGAACGCGAGGTGTTCGCAGAAGGCGTCCACCGCATCTACCAGGCCTTCGGCCGCCAGGGCCGGCAACATTTCATCGCAGATATGCGCGATGTAGTCATCGGCCCGGCCTGCGTACTCTGGGGGCAAAGCGTGCGCTGCCAGGCACGTGGCACGCACCGTCAGCGGCAGCTCGTCAGCCAGGCGCCGGGCCACTCGCAGCATCTTGCGCTCGTTGGCCAGGTCCAGGCCGTAGCCGGACTTGACCTCGATGGTGGTCACGCCATCGCGCATCAGTGCCCGGACGCGCTGGCGAGCACTGGCGAACAACTCGTCTTCGCTGGCCGCACGGGTAGCCCGCACAGTGCTGGCGATACCGCCACCCTGTGCGGCGATTTCGGCATAGCTCACGCCCTGCAGGCGCTGCTCGAACTCGCCGCTGCGGTTGCCGCCGAACACCGCATGGGTGTGGCAGTCGATCAGCCCGGGGGTGACCCAGGCGCCACCCAGGTCAACCGTGCGGTCAGCTTCGACGGGCGCCAGCTCGGCGCGCGGGCCTATCCACTCGATCAGCCCGGCGCTGGTGACGATCGCCGCATCCTCGATGGCCGAGTAGCGGCCGTCGGCCATGGTTGCAACATGGCAATGCTGCCAGAGGGTTCTCATGCACAATCTCCTATGCTAGCGGTGCAGCTCGGCCGGCTCCGCGACCGGCTGGCCCTGCCCTGCGCGCGGCTTGCACCACAGCAGGTAGGACGCCACCAGGAACACCACCCAGATCACGCCGACGATCAATGCCGCCTGGGTGTCCGGGAAGTAGCCGAGCACGCCAAAGATGAACACCATGAACGCAATGGCCATGGCCGGGCCGTATGGCCAGAACGGAACCGGAAACTTGAGCTGGGCCATTTGCTCGCGGCTCATGCTGCGGCGCATGGCTACCTGGGTGAGCAGGATCATCAGCCACACCCACACCGTGGCGAAGGTGGCGATCGAGGCAATCAGCAGGAACACATTTTCCGGGATCAGGTAGTTGAGCAATACGCCGATCAGCAGCGCAGCCCCCATCACCACGACAGTCATCCACGGTACGCCATGTTTCGACAACTTGCTGAAACCGCGTGGGGCGTGGCCTTGCTGGGCCAGGCCATACATCATGCGGCCAGCGCCAAAGATGTCGCTGTTGATGGCAGAGATGGCAGCGGAAATCACCACGACGTTCAGCACGGCAGCGGCAGAGCCAATGCCCAGGTTGCTGAAGATCTGCACGAACGGGCTGCCCTGGCTGCCGATCTGCGGCCATGGGTACAGGCACATCAGCACGAACAGGGTGAGCACGTAGAACAGCAGGATGCGCAGCGGCACCGCGTTGATCGCTTTGGGGATGACGCGCTGCGGGTCTTTTGCCTCACCGGCGGTGACGCCGATGATCTCGATACCGCCGAAGGCGAACATCACCACGGCAAACGACGCAATCAAGCCACCCACGCCGTTAGGCATGAAGCCGCCATGGTCGAACAGGTTGCTCATGCCCACGGCATGCCCGGTACCCACCTGGCTGAAACCGAAAGCCATGATGCCGAGACCGGCCAGGATCATCGCCACGATGGCGCCGACCTTGAGCAGCGACAGCCAGAATTCCATTTCGCCGAATACCTTGACGTTGCACAGGTTGAGGCCGCCGATCAGGAAGACGATGCCCAGCACCCAGATCCAGCGGGCTACCTCCGGGAACCAGAAGCCCATGTAGATACCGAACGCGGTGACGTCGGCGATGGCGACGATGACCATCTCGAAAGCGTAGGTCCAGCCGAGGATGAAGCCGGCCATTGGGCCAAGGTAGGTCGTGGCGTAGTGGCCGAAGGAGCCGGCCACCGGATTGTGCACGGCCATTTCGCCAAGGGCGCGCATGACCATGAATACGGCAGCGCCGCCGATCAGGTAGGCCAGCAGCACGGCCGGGCCTGCCATCTGGATGGCCGAGGCAGAGCCGTAGAACAGGCCGGTGCCGATGGCGGAGCCGAGGGCCATGAAACGGATGTGGCGGGCACTTAGCCCGCGCTTGAGACCTTGAGCTTGTTGCATGTCACGTCCTTGAATTGTTTTTGTGGTCGTGAGATTCAGGGGGCTGCTGCGCAGCCCCTTCGCGGGCACGCCCGCTCCCACAGGGGATGGTGTTTTGCACCTACTTCTGTGGGAGCGGGCGCGCCCGCGAAGGGCCGCCCAGCGGCCCCAGGGGCGTTACAGGCTTGGCAGTACACCCGCCGGCAGCAAGCCGGTCAGACTACCCTTGGCCAACAGGTCCACGGCCTTTTCGATATCCGGCGCGAAGAAACGGTCACGGTCGTAGTGCGGCACCTCGCTGCGCAGCGCCTGGCGCGCCTGCTCCAGCTTGGCCGAAGTCTTAAGGCCTTTGCGCAGGTCCAGGCCCTGGCAAGCGCCCAGCCATTCGATGGCCAGCACGCCACGGGTGTTTTCGGCCATTTCCCACAGGCGCTTGCCGGCCGCCGGGGCCATCGACACGTGGTCTTCCTGGTTGGCCGAAGTTGGCAGGCTGTCGACGCTGTGCGGGTGCGACAGGGCTTTGTTTTCGCTGGCAAGGGCGGCAGCGGTGACCTGGGCGATCATGAAGCCGGAGTTGACCCCGCCGTTTTCCACCAGGAACGGCGGCAGCTGGGACATGTGTTTGTCCATCATCAGCGAGATGCGGCGCTCGCTGAGCGAGCCGATTTCAGCGATGGCCAGGGCCAGGTTGTCGGCGGCCATGGCCACCGGCTCGGCGTGGAAATTGCCGCCGGAGATCACATCACCTTCGGCAGCGAACACCAGCGGGTTGTCCGACACGGCGTTGGCTTCGATGCCCAGTACCTCGGCGGCCTGGCGCAGCTGGGTCAGGCAGGCACCCATGACCTGCGGCTGGCAGCGCAGCGAGTACGGGTCCTGGACCTTGTCGCAGTTCTTGTGCGACAGCGACACTTCGCTGGAGTCGCCCAGCAGGTCGCGGAAGCAGGCCGCGGTGTCGATCTGGCCGCGTTGGCCACGCACTTCGTGGACACGCGCATCGAAGGGCGAGCGCGAGCCCAGCGCAGCTTCGACGCTCAGGCCGCCGCAGGCGATGGCAGCGGCATACAGGTCTTCGGCCTGGAACAGGCCACGCAAGGCATAGGCGGTGGAAGCCTGAGTCCCATTGAGCAGGGCCAGGCCTTCTTTGGCGGCCAGGGTCAGCGGTTCGAGGCCGGCAATCGCCAGGGCTTCGGTGGCCGGCAGCCACTGGCCCTTGTAGCGAGCCTTGCCTTCGCCCAGCAGCACCAGCGACATATGCGCCAGCGGCGCAAGGTCACCGGAGGCACCTACCGAACCTTTCAGCGGGATGTGCGGGTAGACTTCGGCGTTGACCAAGGCAATCAGCGCGTCGATGACTTTGCGGCGGATGCCGGAGAAGCCACGGCTGAGGCTGTTGATCTTCAGCACCATGATCAACCGCACCAGGTCGTCATCCAGCGGCGCGCCGATACCGGCGGCGTGGGACAGCACCAGCGAACGCTGCAGGTTTTCCAGGTCATGGCTGGCGATGCGGGTCGAGGCCAGCAGGCCGAAACCGGTGTTGATGCCATAGGCAGTGCGGTCTTCGGCAATGATCTGTTCGACGCAGGCGACGCTGGCGTCGATGGCCGGCGCGGCGCTGGCATCCAGTTGCAGGCGCACGGGCGCGGCGTGAATCGCACGCAGCTGGGCCAGGGTCAGGGTGCCAGGCTTGAGGGTGAGTTCGGTCACTTTGCTACTCCAATCGCGTAGAGCCGCAGGCCCGTATCCAGGTGCCTGCGCACTCCTTCTTGTTGTTCAGTATCACCCCTTGTGGGGTGCGGTCCAAAGCGAGGCGATCAGCCAGTGATCATCGGCAGGTCCAGGCCCTGCTCCTTGGCGCAGTCGATGGCGATGTCGTAACCGGCATCGGCGTGGCGCATGACGCCTGTCCCTGGGTCATTGGTCAGTACTCGGGCGATGCGCTCGGCGGCCTCATCGGTACCGTCGCAGACGATGACCATGCCCGAGTGCTGCGAGAAGCCCATGCCCACGCCACCGCCATGGTGCAGCGACACCCAGGTGGCGCCGCCTGCGGTGTTCAGCAGGGCGTTGAGCAGCGGCCAGTCGGAAACAGCATCCGAACCATCACGCATGGCCTCGGTTTCGCGGTTCGGGCTGGATACCGAGCCGGAATCGAGGTGGTCACGGCCGATCACCACCGGTGCCGACAGCTCGCCGCTGCGGACCATTTCATTGAAGGCCAGGCCCAGCTTGGCGCGAAGGCCCAGACCCACCCAGCAGATACGTGCCGGCAGGCCCTGGAAGCTGATGCGCTCGCGGGCCATGTCCAGCCAGCGGTGCAGGTGGGCGTCGTCAGGGATCAGTTCCTTGACCTTGGCGTCGGTCTTGTAGATGTCCTCGGCGTCACCGGACAGCGCCGCCCAGCGGAACGGGCCAACCCCGCGGCAGAACAGTGGGCGGATATAGGCCGGGACGAAGCCTGGGAAGTCGAAGGCATTGGCAACGCCCTCTTCCTTGGCCATCTGGCGGATGTTGTTGCCGTAGTCGAAGGTCGGGATACCCTGCTTCTGGAAGTCCAGCATGGCCTGCACGTGCACGGCCATCGACTGTTTGGCGGCCTTGACCACTGCTGCCGGTTCGGTCTGCGCACGGTCGCGGTACTGCTCCCAGGTCCAGCCGGCAGGCAGGTAGCCGTTGAGTGGGTCGTGGGCGCTGGTCTGGTCGGTGACCATGTCCGGGCGCACGCCACGTTTGACCAGTTCTGGGAGGATTTCGGCGGCGTTGCCGTGCAGGGCGATGGAGATGGCCTTGCCTTCGGCGGTGTACCTGGCGATGCGTGCCAGGGCGTCGTCGAGGTCAGTGGCCTGCTCGTCGACGTAGCGGGTTTCCAGGCGGAAGTCGATGCGGCTCTGCTGGCATTCGATGTTCAGCGAGCAAGCCCCGGCCAGGGTCGCGGCCAGTGGCTGCGCGCCGCCCATGCCGCCCAAGCCAGCGGTGAGCACCCACTTGCCTTTCAGGCTGCCGCCGTAGTGCTGGCGCCCGGCTTCGACGAAGGTTTCATAGGTGCCCTGGACGATGCCCTGGCTGCCGATGTAGATCCAGCTGCCGGCGGTCATCTGGCCATACATGGCCAGGCCCTTGGCGTCCAGTTCGTTGAAGTGTTCCCAGTTGGCCCAGTGTGGCACCAGGTTGGAGTTGGCGATCAGCACGCGCGGTGCATTGCTGTGGGTCTTGAACACACCGACCGGCTTGCCCGACTGCACCAGCAGGGTTTCGTCGTCTTCCAGGCGGGTCAGGGTTTCGACGATCTTGTCGTAGCAGGCCCAGTTGCGCGCAGCGCGGCCGATACCGCCATATACCACCAGCTCTTTCGGGTTTTCCGCGACCTGTGGATCGAGGTTGTTCATCAGCATGCGCAGTGGCGCTTCGGTCAGCCAGCTTTTGGCGGTCAGCTTGTTGCCACGTGGGGCACGGATTTCAACGTCACGGTATTTGTTGTTGTCGGTCACGGGAAAGGTCCTCTGCGGTCGTCCGCGGGCGGGTATGTCGTGGTCAATATACAAACACACCTTTACTTGTATGTACAAGCATGGACAACCAAAATAATCGGACCTGTGCGCTCCTGGCTTGATTTTTGTGGCGGTGTCTAGAACGAGCGCCGCCCGCGCGGCGCATCGCGAGCTGCGCTCGCTCCTACGTTTGTTTCTGGCCAATTCGTCCTGTGGGATTTGCGCGCGAACGCTTTAGCGCATGGCTTGATGTCGCGTCTTGCAAACAAGGCGATCGCGCGCGTTGGCACAGGCGTTACTGGCCAGAAACAAACGTAGGAGCGAGCGCAGCTCGCGATGCGCCGCGCGGGCGGCGCTCGATCTCACAGGCGACAAAAACCTACAGGCGAACCCCTCAGCGCCCCACCAGCTCAATCAGGCAGAACCGCCCTTGAACATCCAGCCCCAGCAACTGGTCATTGCCTTCCAGCCGCAAGCAGTCATACAACCCCAACCGCTGTGTCTCGTGTCCGACGATAGTTACTTCGACCAGGCTGCTGGCAGCAAACAACAACACCGTCGACGCCGAGCTGTACACCCGGCTGGTGCCATCCAGCCACTGCAACCGCGCCCGATATCGCTGCGGCGAATAGATCAGGTTGAAATCGCGGATCGGCCCGCCCAGCAACTTGCAGCTGACCTGGTTCTCGCCGCTGAAGGCAAACGCATCGAACGCCAACAATGGCCGGCTGGCCTGGCCGTCGACCAGCAGCCGCATGCCGTCGCCCTGCAGCACGGTGATGATCCGTTGGTAACCGACGAAGGTTGAAAAGCCGCCCGACTCCTCGATATCGGCAATCGACAGACGCCAGCCAAAACCGTCCAGGCCCTCGCCGCTGTCGCGGGTGATCTCTTCGGTGAAACCGCCACCGTTCTTCCACGGCATGCGCGGGTAATCGTGCGCACGCATCAACAGCAGCTGACTCATTTACTGAAACGTCCTTCCAGGCGATGACGGGAACCGGGGTGGATCAGCCGTGCAGCGGTCACCGGCTGGCGACCGGACCAGGTGCGACGACGAATCAGCAGGCAAGGCTCGCCCGGCTCGATCTGCAACAGGCGGCATTCTTCCGGCTCGGCCAGGATCGCCTCGACCACGTGCTCGCCTTCGGTCAACGGCGCCACCTGGGACAGGTAGGCGTAGGGCGTCTGCCGGGTGAAATCCTGCTTGAGGTAGTCGGGGGCAATGGCCGCGTTAACGTAGCGGTCCTCGATCTGCACCGGTACGCCGTTCTCGAAATGCACGATCAGCGAGTGGAACACCCGCTGGCCTTCGCGCATGTCCAGGGCCAACGCCCGTTCGGAGCCAGCCGCTTCCTCGGCAAGTGTGATCACCTGGCAGCTATGCTGGTGGCCACGGGCGGCGATTTCGTCAGCGATGTTGTTGACCTCGAACAGCGCCGAACGGCCCTTGGGCTCGGCCACGAAGGTGCCGACCCCCTGCATGCGCACCAGCAGGCCTTCGGCGGTGAGTTCACGCAGGGCGCGGTTGATGGTCATGCGGCTGAAGCCCAACTCGTTGACCAGCTCGCTCTCGGAGGGTACCCGATGATGCGGCGGCCAGCTGCCGTTGTCGATCTGCTGGATGATCATCTGTTTGACCCGGGCGTAGAGCGGCGCCGGGCCCTCGCCCATCTGGGCAACCAGCGCGGAGACAGGAGGTGTCGGCACGGCGATGGATCCTTGTGCAAATGAAATGAGCGGTAGCTTGCCGCAGTTTACCCGGCAGGCAAACGCCTGTATATGTATATACAAGTTAACAATAACAGGATTCCACCGATGTCTGCCTACTTCGCCGAACGCGCCCTGCTACCTACGGGCTGGGCCAGCCATGTGCGTATCGAGGTCGCCAGCGATGGCCATGTGGCCAGCATCGAGCCAGGCGCTTCGGCCGAAGGCGCCGAGCGCCTTGCCGGCCCTGTGCTGCCCGGCATGCCCAACCTGCACTCACATGCCTTCCAGCGCGCCATGGCAGGCCTGGCGGAAGTTGCCGGCAACCCCAACGACAGTTTCTGGACCTGGCGCGAGCTGATGTATCGCCTGGTCGGGCAGATCAGCCCCCAGCAGCTTCAGGTCATCGCTCGCCAGTTGTACATCGAGATGCTCAAGGCCGGCTACACCTCTGTGGCCGAATTCCATTACGTACACCACGACCAGGCCGGCAAGCCCTACGCCGACCCGGTCGAACTGTCGCTCCGCATCAGCGCGGCTGCGGCCGATAGCGGCATTGGCCTGACCTTGCTGCCGGTGCTGTACAGCCATGCAGGCTTTGGCGGCCAGGCGCCGAACGACGGGCAGCGGCGCTTCATAAACTCCACTGAACAGTACCTGCAGTTGCAAGCGCAACTCGCCCCGCTGCTGGCCGCGCAACCCGCGCAGCACCTGGGCCTGTGCTTCCACTCGCTAAGGGCGGTAACACCTGGGCAGATCGC
Source organism: Pseudomonas putida (assembly GCA_041879295.1). Lineage (NCBI taxonomy): Bacteria > Pseudomonadati > Pseudomonadota > Gammaproteobacteria > Pseudomonadales > Pseudomonadaceae > Pseudomonas > Pseudomonas putida. The sequence continues at coordinate 5,381,070 of CP047152.1, forward strand.
CGAAGTGCTGGCGGCCAGCGACAGGCAGTGCCCGGTGCATATCCACATCGCCGAACAACAGAAGGAAGTTGACGACTGCCTGGCCTGGAGCGGCCTGCGCCCGCTGCAGTGGCTGTACAAGTACGTGGACGTGGACCGCCGCTGGTGCCTGGTACACGCTACCCATGCCGAACCGGACGAAGTAACTGCCATGGCCCGCAGCGGCGCGGTGGCCGGGTTGTGCCTGACCACCGAAGCCAACCTGGGCGACGGGATTTTCCCGGCAGTGGATTTCCTGGCACAGGGCGGGCGCATGGGTATTGGCTCGGACAGCCATGTGTCGTTAAGCGTGGTGGAGGAACTGCGTTGGCTGGAATATGGTCAGCGCCTGCGGGATCAACGGCGCAACCGCCTGTATCGCGGCGACCAGCCGATGGTCGGGCGCACGCTGTATGACGCGGCGCTGGGCGGTGGTGCGCAAGCGCTGGGGCAGGCGGTCGGTGAGCTGGCGGTGGGCAAGCGCGCGGACTGGCTGGTGCTCGATGGACAGGACCCGTACATCGCCATGGCGGAGGGTGACGCCATTCTCAACCGCTGGCTGTTTGCCGGTGGCGATCGCCAGGTGCGCGATGTGATGGTGAATGGGCAGTGGGTGGTACGCCAGGGGCGGCATGCGCAAGAAGAAGAAAGCGGGCGGGCGTTTACCGAAGTGTTGCGCGAGCTTTTGGGCTGAGTGTACCGGGGCTGCGTTGCAGCCCTTCGCGGGCAAGCCCGCTCCCACAGGTTGGACTGCCCCCCCAAAAAACGTCTTGTGGGCAGTCCAGGGCTCAGCGCAGAACCTGTGAGAGCGGGCTTGCCCGCGAAGGGTTGCAACGCAACCCCGAAAAACTCAGTGCATTTTTACTATTTGCTGATCGGACGCCCGCCAGATCAAGCGGCTGGTGTCATACCCCTGCTGCCGCGCCCTGGACAGCAGGTTCTCGCGCTCCCAGGCAGGCAGCGTCGGCGTACGCGACAATATCCACAGGTATTTGCGGTCCGGGCTGCCGACGATGGCCGTACGGTAGTGCTCGTCCACATAAAGAATCCAGTACTCACCCCGCGCCACGCCTGGCACCAGCTTGGTGAACCAGTTATCGAACTCGATCCACAGCTTGTCGGTGTGCCCTGGCTCCTGGATATTCGCATGCCCTTCGGCGCGTAGCCATTCATCACCCATGGTGCGGCAGCGGTTGAGCACGCCATAACTGCCATCAGGCTTGAGGTTGTAGTGGGCCTCGGACTGCTCGCAGCCTTCCTGATAGCGCATGGGCAGGCGCGCCAGCTCGTACCATTTGCCCTGGTAGCGCTTGAGGTCGACATGGCCGGCGGTTTTCGGTGCCAGCGGGTCGTGCGAGGAACCTGCACAACCGCCCAGCAGCAACGCCAGGCATACCCCCATCAGCAGGTACGCACGCCTCATTTGAGACCCTGCCCGGAATACATCAGCACCTTGTCAGCTGCGTACTGCACGCTGATGAAGCTCTTCTCGTCCCCCCAGGTGCAGCTGCTCATGCCCAACGCGCCAGAACACTCGGTCGGCGTCCCGAGCAACTGCTCGACCTCGGCCTTGCTCATACCAGCCTTGATCTTGGAATAGTTTTCCTGGTTGATCTTGCTGCAGGCAGTCAGCACGACGCACAGCGACAACAGGGCGAGGGAACGCAACGACATGAAGGGACACTCCTGAAAGATGATACAGGCGAGTGGCCTGCAGTGACCTTCGACGTGAAAATCCCTCCCAGGTTCCCTGCCCCACCCCCTTTGCCCCTACACCATTGGTCGGATGGCCACTACTGTGCGATTAATCACAAAGCATTAGTCATGCGCACAATAAAAAAGGCCGCCCCTGTTGGAGCGGCCTTGCGTCGCGATGGCCTGCACAGCAGGCCCCTTGGGCGTCAGAAGCGAGACCCAGGCTCCAGCAAAAAGTCCATCTCTTCGCTGGTGCTCGGCCGCTCCAGCACCAGGTTGCGGTGCGGGAAACGCCCGAACCGGGCGATTACCCGCTGGTGCTGCTCGGCATAGTCGAGGAAGCCTTCGAACAGCCGGCGGTTGGCCTCGGGCTGTTCATCCAGCAGCATTTGATAGCGTTCCACGCACAGGTTCTGCCAGTCCAGCACCTCGGCATGCTCCAGCACCAGCAGCACAAACACCCGCTGGATCGGCAGCAGCTGGTAGTCCCAGCCCTTCTGCAGGCCCTGCATGGCCACTACCTGGGCACGCCGATCGCCCTCGAAGGCGCGCGGCGTGTCGCGGTAGATCATGCGTGGCAGCTGGTCGAGCAAAATCAGCAGACCCAGCCAGCCCTGCGGGCTTTGCTGCCACTCGTCGAGCCCACCCGCCAGGGCGTGCTCGACCAGGTCGCCAAACAGCGCATGGGCGTCGGCATCGTAATGCTTGCCGAACCACAGCGTGCTCTTCTCGTCAGCCACGGCCTGGGCACTGGTGCCCCAACCGAACCACCACTCCAGCAACGGCTGCCAAGGTGCGAGCATGACTTACTCCTTGTGGTAGGCGGTGACGCGCTCGACCTCTTCCTTCGAGCCGAGGATCACCGACACGCGCTGGTGCAGGCTTTCTGGCTTGATGTCGAGGATGCGATCGTAACCGTTGGTGGAAGCGCCGCCGGCCTGTTCGATGATGAACGACATCGGGTTGGCTTCGTACATCAGGCGCAGCTTGCCCGGCTTGCTTGGTTCGCGGGCGTCACGTGGGTACATGAACAGGCCGCCACGGGTCAGGATGCGGTGCACGTCGGCCACCATCGAGGCGATCCAGCGCATGTTGTAGTTCTTCTTCAGCGGGCCGGTCTCACCTGCCAGCAGTTCGCCCACGTACCGCTGTACCGGTGCTTCCCAGTGGCGCTGGTTGGACATGTTGATGGCGAACTCGGCGGTAGTTTCCGGTACGCGGATGTTTTCGTGAGTCAGCACGAAGCTGCCCAGTTCACGGTCCAGAGTGAAGCCCTTGACGCCGTTGCCCAAGGTCAGGATCAGCATGGTCTGTGGGCCGTAGATGGCATAGCCGGCAGCAACCTGCTCGGTACCTGGCTGCAGGAACGCTTCTTCGTTGAGGCTTTCGTTCTGGCTCAGGTACTGGTTAGGGCAACGCAGAACCGAGAAGATGGTACCGACCGAGACGTTGACGTCGATATTCGACGAACCGTCCAGCGGGTCGAAGACCAGCAGGTAGGCGCCTTTCGGGTACTTGCCCGGGATCTGGTATGCGTTGTCCATTTCTTCGGAAGCCATGCCAGCCAGGTGACCGCCCCACTCGTTGGCTTCCAGCAGGATATCGTTGGAAATCACGTCAAGTTTCTTCTGGACCTCGCCCTGCACGTTTTCAGTGCCCATGCTGCCCAGCACACCACCGAGGGCGCCTTTGGATACGTGATGGCTGATTTCCTTGCACGCACGCGCTACCACTTCGATCAGGAAGCGCAGATCGGCAGGGGTATTGTTGCTGCGGGTCTGCTCAATCAGATAGCGACTCAGGGTAACGCGGGACATGTATGGCTCCGAACGGATTGGGGGATGAAAACCCCCGCAGTTTACAGGGAGAGTGGCGGGCTAGCGAGTGATGAGACTCGCCACGGCTCTCAGACGGCACAATAGGTCGGTAGTTCAGCGCGCGCCAGGCCGGTGGTCTGGTTGTGGGGCCATTCGCGGGCGCGCCCACCCCCACAGGTTGATGAGGCCCCTGCAGGAGCGGGTTTACCCGCGAACAAGCCAGCATGGGCGCTGCATCAATCCAGCGCCTTCCAGATCTCGGTCGCATACTCACGGATAGTCCGATCCGACGAGAACCAGCCCATCCGCGCAGTATTGAGCACCGCCTTGCGCCACCACTCCTGCGGCGTATGCCACAGTTCCTCGACCTGCCGCTGGGCATCCCAGTAGGCATCGAAATCGGCGCACACCAGGAAGCGGTCGTAGGCGATCAGGCCGTCGATCAACCCGGTGTAACGAGAGGGGTCATCTGGCGAGAACACACCACTGCGAATAGCCTGCAACACATCGCTCAAGCGGTTGGAAGCGGCTATGGCAGCGCTGGCACCAAAGTCACCGGCACGCTTGCGCGTTTCAACCTGCTGCGCGGTCAGGCCAAAGATGAACATGTTGTCGGCCCCCACCTGTTCGCACATCTCCACATTGGCGCCATCCAGGGTGCCAATGGTCAGCGCACCATTGAGGCCGAACTTCATGTTGCTGGTACCGGACGCTTCGTAACCCGCGGTGGATATCTGCTCGGAAAGGTCCGCCGCCGGGATGATGCTCTCGGCCAGGCTGACGTTGTAGTTGGGCAGGAACACCACCTTCAGCAGGCCGCGCACCGTCGGGTCGTTGTTCACCACCCGGGCGATGTCGTTGGCCAGCTTGATGATCAGTTTGGCCTGGTGGTAACTGGCCGCAGCCTTGCCAGCGAAGATCTTCACCCGTGGCACCCAGTTGGTGCCAGGGTCATTGCGTATGGCCTGGTACAGTGCAACGGTGTGCAGCAGGTTGAGCAACTGGCGCTTGTATTCGTGAATGCGTTTGACCTGAACGTCGAATAGCGCCTCGGGGTTGACCGTGACGCCGATGCGATCCTGAATGATGCTGGCCAGGGCACGCTTGCTGTGCAGCCGCTGGGCAGCGAACTGCTTGCGAAAACCGGCTTTGTCGGCGAACGGCACCAGGCCCGCCAGCCGCGCCTGCGGGTCGTCCTTGAGTTCCGGCCCAAGCGCCTCGACCAGCATCTCGGTCAGCTGCGGGTTGGACTGGTATAACCAGCGGCGGAAGGTAATGCCATTGGTCTTGTTGTTGATGCGTTGCGGGTAGAGCTTGTGCAGCTCGGAGAATACCGTGCTCTTCATCAATTTGCTGTGCAGCGCCGACACGCCGTTGACGCTGTGCGAGCCAAGAAACGCCAGGTTGCCCATGCGCACCCGTCGGCCGTTGTCTTCCTCGATCAGCGAAACCGCGCGCAGCACGTCGAAGTCGTGCAGGCCTTTGGCGCGCAGGCTGTCAATGTGGTAGGCGTTGATCAGGTAGATGATCTGCATGTGCCGCGGCAACATGCGCTCCATCAGCGCTACCGGCCAGGTTTCCAGGGCTTCTGGCAACAGGGTGTGGTTGGTGTAGGCGAGCGTACCGACGGTCAGCTCCCAGGCCTTTTCCCAAGGCACTTCGTGCTGGTCCACCAGCAACCGCATCAGCTCCGCCACCGCAATCGAAGGGTGGGTGTCGTTTAGCTGGATGGCCGCTGCATCAGGCAGGTTGAGCAGGTCCTTGTGCATGTTCAGGTGACGCCGCAGCAAGTCCTGCAGCGAAGCCGAGACGAAAAAGTACTCCTGGCGAAGGCGCAGTTCCTGACCGGCCTCGGTACTGTCGGCTGGGTAAAGCACACGCGAAATGCTCTCGGCACGCGCCACTTCAGCCACCGCCCCCAAGTGGTCACCGGCGTTGAAGCGCTCCAGGTGCAACTCTTCCAGCGCACGCGCACGCCACAGACGCAGGGTGTTGACGCTGGATCCGCGCCAGCCGACTACCGGCGTGTCGTAGGCCACCGCCCGCACCGTCTCGCCAGGCCACCATACCTGGCGCTGGGCACCGCTTGCATCGTGGACCGTTTCGACGCTGCCGCCAAAGCTGATCGGGTAGATCACCTCGGCGCGCTCGAATTCCCAGGGGTTGCCGAAATCCAGCCAGTTTTCGGTCTGTTCCTGCTGCCAGCCATCGACCACGGCCTGACGGAACAGCCCGTGCTCATAGCGGATGCCGTAACCATGGGCAGCGATACCCAGGGTAGACATGCTCTCCATGAAGCACGCTGCCAGACGGCCAAGGCCGCCATTGCCCAGCGCGGCGTCCGGCTCGAGCAGGCGAATGCGCTCAAGGTCCACATCCAGCCCCTCCAGAGCATCGCGCGCGATGTCCAGCAGGCCCAGGTTGCTCAGGCTGTCGTACAGCAAGCGGCCGATGAGAAACTCCAGGGAAAGGTAGTAGACCCGCTTCTGGCTGCGTCGATAAGCCTGCCGGGTGTGATCCATCCAGTGATCGACCATGTGATCGCGTGCAGCCAGGGCAATCGCTTCGAACCAGTCATGGTCGAAGGCATGCTCGGGGTCCTTGCCGACCGCGTAGGTCAGCTTGTTCAGTACAGCGGCACGAAAATCCGCGACTTCGGCGTCACGTGCTTTGGGTTCCTGGGACATGCGGCATCCTCGGGCAAGTTGACGAAAGCGGAGGGAGAGTGATGAGACTAGACCCTTCGACAGGGAGCGACAGTTACGGTTCGCAGTTTTCATGCCCACTCTGCGATTCCGGCAAAAGGTTGTTCATAAATTGAACAATTCCGGTATCATCGCGCGCCCCAAGACCGTGATCCACCCTATAAAGATGAAAACGACCCTGATCGCCGCCGCCGAAGTCGACCGCCTGGAGACTTGGCAGCGCTACGCCAGCCACATGTGCCACGGCTGCCATTCGACCTGCTGCACCCTGCCGGTAGAGGTGAAGATCAAGGATCTGATCCGTATCGGCGTGGTCGACGAGTTCGAAAAAGACGAACCACCCAAGAACGTGGCCAAACGTCTGCAAAAAGAAGGCATCATCGAGCGCTTCAACCAGAAGTCGGGGATCTTCACCCTGACCCGGATGAGCAACGACGACTGCATGTACCTGGATCGTAAAAGCCGCCTGTGCACCATTTATGACAAGCGTCCGGATACCTGCCGCAACCATCCCAAGGTCGGGCCGCGGCCGGGGTATTGCGCCTACAAGCCCAAGGTGGTTGGGCGCTGACCGTCAGCCGGTTCTGGCCTCTTCGCGGGCTTGCCCGCGAAAGGACCAACACAAATCCTGCAGACAAAAAAACGCCCCCGGCCTTTCGACCGGGGGCGTTTTTATTCAGCCTGAGCTAACTCAGTTCTTGGCTTTCTTGGCTGCGCGGGTACGCTCGCCTTCGTCCAGGATCTTCTTGCGCAGACGGATCGACTTAGGCGTCACTTCGCACAGCTCGTCGTCCTGGATGAATTCCAGGGCCTGCTCGAGGGTGTGGCGAACTGGCGGTACCAGGGCGATGACTTCGTCTTTGCCCGAAGCACGCATGTTGTCGAGCTTCTTGCCTTTGGTCGGGTTCACGCCCAGGTCGTTGTCACGGCTGTTCAGGCCGATGATCTGACCGTTGTAGATCTCCTGGCCGTGTTCAACGAACAGCTTGCCGCGAGCCTGCAGGGTTTCCAGCGAGTAGGTCAGTGCCTTGCCGGTCTCGACCGAAACCAGTACGCCGTTGAGGCGGCCGGACATCTGGCCCGACTTCATGGTGTCGTAGCGATCGAAGATCGAGGTCAGGATGCCTGCACCGTTGGTCAGGGTCAGGAACTGGTTACGGAAACCGATCAGACCACGGGCTGGAATGTTGTACTCCAGACGAACGCGGCCCTTGCCATCCGGAACCATGTTGGTCAGGTCGCCTTTACGCAGACCCATCTCTTCCATGACCTTGCCCTGGGATTCTTCAGGGATGTCGATGGTGACGTTCTCGAACGGCTCCTGCTTCACGCCGTCGACTTCGCGGATGATCACTTCAGGACGGCCCACGGCCATTTCGAAGCCTTCACGACGCATGGTTTCGATCAGCACCGACAGGTGCAGCTCACCACGGCCCGAAACCTTGAACTTGTCAGGGGAATCGGTTTCCTGAACGCGCAGGGCAACGTTGTACAGCAGCTCCTTGTCCAGACGGTCCTTGATGTTACGGCTGGTGACGAACTTGCCTTCTTTACCGCAGAACGGCGAGTCGTTGACCTGGAAGGTCATCGAAACAGTCGGCTCGTCAACAGTCAGCGGCTTCATCGCTTCTACCGCATCCGGGGCGCACAGGGTGTCGGAGATGAACAGCTCATCGAAACCGCTGATGCAGACGATATCGCCAGCCTGGGCTTCTTCGACGTCAACGCGGTGCAGACCGTGGTGACCCATCAGCTTCAGGATACGGCCGTTACGCTTCTTGCCGTTGGTGTCGATGGCGACAACCGGGGTGTTCGGCTTGACGCGACCACGGGCGATGCGGCCAACACCGATAACGCCGAGGAAGCTGTTGTAGTCCAGTGCGGAGATCTGCATCTGGAACGGGCCTTCGCGGTCAACAGACGGTGCTGGTACGTTGTCGATGATCGACTGGTACAGCGCGGTCATGTCTTCGCCCATGGCGGTGTGGTCCAGGCCGGCAATGCCGTTCAGGGCCGAGGCGTAGACCACTTTGAAGTCCAGCTGTTCGTCGGTGGCACCGAGGTTGTCGAACAGATCGAAGATCTGGTCCAGAACCCAGTCAGGACGCGCGCCTGGGCGGTCAACCTTGTTGATCACGACGATTGGCTTCAGGCCGGCTTCGAAGGCCTTCTTGGTCACGAAGCGGGTTTGCGGCATCGGGCCGTCCTGGGCGTCGACCAGCAGCAGCACGGAGTCGACCATCGACATTACACGCTCAACCTCGCCACCGAAGTCGGCGTGGCCGGGGGTGTCAACGATGTTGATGTGGTAGCCGTTCCAGTTGATGGCGGTGTTTTTCGCCAGAATGGTAATACCGCGCTCTTTTTCCTGGTCGTTGGAGTCCATGACGCGCTCGTCGTTGAGCTCGTTACGCTCCAGAGTGCCGGACTGACGCAGGAGTTTGTCGACCAGAGTGGTTTTACCATGGTCAACGTGGGCGATGATGGCGATGTTACGCAGATTTTCGATCACAAGTGTATCTCGATCAGAGGATTCGGTTGCCGCCCAGTGTAGGCGGCCAATATGTACTGTTTAAGGCTCAGCGGGCCCGGCGGTCGGGAGGGCGATGGCGAATACTGCCGCCATACAGCCCCGGCATCTTATGTCGGACGATAAACACGCACATTGGCATGTCCCTCACTGAGCAGGTGGTGTGCGTGCAAACGGCTCATCACACCCTTGTCGCAATACAGCAAGTACTGGCGCGTAGGGTCCAGATGCTTGAACTTGCTGTTGATGGCGTAGAACGGCATGGCCTGGACCTCGATACCTTCCAGCACCAGAGGTTCGTCTTCCTGGGCATCGGGGTGGCGAATGTCGATGACGATCTGGCCAGGCAGCGCCTCGGCCACTTCCTCGATTTCAATGTCCTTGCCCAGCTCATCGATCACATGATCGATGGAAATGAACTTGGCGCGCTCAAGAGCGCGCTCCAGTACGGCCATGTCGAACTGTTTTTCTTCGTGCTCCATGCGGTGACGCTTGGCATGGGTGGTCGGGTTTACCGAGATCACGCCGCAGTATTCCGGCATGTGCTTGGCAAAGTCCGCGGTACCGATTTCGGTGGCCTGGTCGATGATGTCCTGCTTGTGGCTGGCCAGCAGCGGGCGCAGCACCAGCTTGTCGGTGGCCGAGTCGATGATCGACAGGTTCGGCAAGGTCTGGCTGGACACCTGGGAAATCGCTTCGCCTGTCACCAGCGCGTCGATCTGCAGGCGGTCGGCCATATGGGCGGCGCCTCGCAGCATCATGCGCTTGAGTGTCACGCCCATGTAGCTGTTGTCGACCTTGTTGAGGATTTCGCCAACCACTTCTTCGAACGGCACGCTGATGAACAGTACACGCTGGCTGCTGCCGTACTTCTTCCACAGGTAGTGGGCCACTTCCATCACGCCCAGCTCGTGGGCACGGCCGCCGAGGTTGAAGAAGCAGAAGTGGGTCATCAGGCCGCGGCGCATCATCTGGTAGGCCGCAACGGTGGAGTCGAAACCACCGGACATCAGCACCAGGGTCTGCTCCAGGGCGCCCAGCGGATAACCGCCGATGCCGTTGTGCTGGTTGTGGATCACGTACAGGCGCTGGTCGCGGATTTCGATGCGCACCAGCACTTCAGGGTTTTTCAGCTCGATCCCGGCGGCGCCACACTGCTGGCGCAGCTGGCTGCCGACGTAACGGTCGACATCCATCGAGGTGAAGTCATGGTGGCCACCGCGCTTGCAGCGCACGGCGAAGTGCTTGCCGGCCAGCAGGTGGCCGAAGTGGTGCTTGCACTTGGCGACGATGTCGTCGAAGTCACCCAGCGGGTATTCCTCAACCTGCAGGAAGTGAGTGATACCCGGCGTGCAGGTGAGGCGCTCGATCATCTCGCGCTGGACTTTTTCGTCTTCGACGCGGGTAACCACTTCGAGATTGTCCCAGACACCATCTACCGCGAGCTCAGGGTCGAGATCCTTGAGCACGTTGCGGATGTTCTTGCCAAGCTGGCGGATGAAGCGCTTGCGCACCGGCCGGCTTTTGATGGTGATTTCTGGGAAGACTTTGACGATAAGTTTCATTGGTTAACAGCGCGCGCAGGGCCTGCCGAAAATGAGGGGCGCGAATTATATCGGAAATTGCTCAGGATTTGACCAACTTTTGATCAGAAGCTTTGAGATAAATGTCGGAGCCGGATTTTTTGGTGCCCGTGAGACCGAGCGCCGCCCGTGCGGCGCATCGCGAGCTGCGCTCGCTCCTACGTCTGTTTCGGGCCAGTTACGCCTGCGACAGGCGCGCGCGACCGCCTTGTTTGTACGACGCGATATCGCGCCATGCGCCAAGGCGTTCGCGCGCAAATCCCCCAGAAATAATTGGCCCGAAACAAACGTAGGAGCGAGCACAGCTCGCGATGCGCCGCGCGGGCGGCGCTGGGTCTCACGGGCACCACAAAAACCAAGGCGTGCACCCTAATGGTGCGCCACCTCCAAAATTCGCATCTTAAGAGTGCACTTTCTCAGCCTACCCCAACGCCAAATGCCCGCAAACGCCCCCTTTTATCCCAACCTCGCCATTTTCGGGCACTGGCATGCAATTTGCTCCCTTGTGAGGCAGGTAAGCTTGGCCGACTATCCGCGCCCGGCAACACCCTTTTTCCAGGGCAGCGGCCCACCGCGCTCTAGACCATCCGGAGGACAACATGTCGAAGTCGGTTCAACTCATCAAAGATCATGACGTCAAGTGGATTGATCTGCGTTTCACGGACACCAAAGGCACTCAGCACCACGTGACCATGCCGTCGCGTGATGCGCTGGACGAAGACTTCTTCGAAGTCGGCAAGATGTTCGACGGTTCCTCCATCGCTGGCTGGAAAGGCATCGAAGCCTCCGACATGATCCTGATGCCGGTTGACGAAACCGCCGTTCTGGATCCGTTCACCGAAGAGCCAACCCTGATCATTACCTGCGACATCGTCGACCCGTCGAGCATGCAGGGCTACGATCGCGACCCACGTGCAATCGCCAAGCGCGCCGAAGAGTACCTGAAGAGCACCGGCATCGGTGACACCGTATTCGCCGGCCCAGAGCCTGAGTTCTTCATCTTCGACGAAGTGAAGTTCCAGTCGGACATCTCCGGCTCGATGTTCAAGATCTTCTCCGAGCAGGGCTCGTGGATGACCGGCGCTGACGTGGAAGGCGGCAACAAAGGCCACCGTCCAGGCGTGAAAGGCGGCTACTTCCCGGTTCCGCCGTTCGACCACGACCACGAAATCCGTACTGCCATGTGCAACGCTCTGGAAGAAATGGGCCAGACCGTTGAAGTTCACCACCACGAAGTGGCGACTGCCGGCCAGAACGAGATCGGCGTCAAGTTCAACACCCTGGTGAAGAAGGCTGACGAAGTACAGGCGCTGAAATACGTCGTGCACAACGTTGCCGACGCTTACGGCCGTACCGCCACCTTCATGCCGAAGCCACTGTACGGCGACAACGGCTCGGGCATGCACGTGCACATGTCGATCTGGAAAGACGGCAAGAACACCTTCTCGGGTGAAGGCTATGCCGGCCTGTCCGACACCGCCCTGTACTTCATCGGCGGTATCATCAAGCACGGTAAGGCCCTGAACGGCTTCACCAACCCGTCGACCAACTCCTACAAGCGTCTGGTTCCAGGCTTCGAAGCCCCGGTAATGCTGGCCTACTCGGCTCGCAACCGTTCCGCCTCGATCCGTATTCCTTACGTTGGCAGCCCGAAAGCCCGCCGTATCGAAGCACGCTTCCCGGACCCATCGGCCAACCCGTACCTGGCCTTCGCGGCCCTGCTGATGGCTGGCCTGGACGGCATCCAGAACAAGATCCACCCAGGCGACGCGGCCGACAAGAACCTGTACGACCTGCCGCCAGAAGAAGCCAAGAACATCCCGCAAGTGTGCGGCAGCCTGAAAGAAGCTCTGGAAGAGCTGGATAAAGGCCGTGCGTTCCTGACCAAGGGCGGCGTGTTCTCCGACGACTTCATCGATGCCTTCATCGAGCTGAAGAGCGAAGAAGAAATCAAGGTCCGCACCTTCGTACACCCGCTGGAATACGAGCTGTACTACAGCTGCTGATCTGATTGGCGCCTCGCGCCGATGACATGATCACAACGGCCTCCTCCGGGAGGCCGTTTTCGTTTCTGCGCACCAAGCAGAAGCACTGCAACCCCGCCTGTCACGCTATGCTCTATCTTGGTGCACCAATTCATACCATGCCCTCATTTGCTCCCCAATCTGGTTCAACTTAAACGTTTCATCAAGACTTTATGGTCCGAATTTGCGCAGATTCAGGCCTTTATCGGCAAATCCCGCTTCTTTTCGGAGCTTTGGTTTGTTTCTTGCATTTTCTTTTCCAGAGTCTCGCATCAGTGGATCCACCCCGCGTCCGGCCCTGGCCAAAGCAGTGCCAGGCAAGCGCCAAAAGAGGTCAACGACGCCTTATGACCATCAGCGATGCACAGCACCGTCTGCTTCTGGACAACCTGACCACCGCCACGTTGCTGCTCAACGCCGAGCTGCGCCTGGAGTACATGAACCCGGCCGCAGAAATGCTGCTGGCCGTCAGTGGCCAGCGCAGCCATGGGCAATTCATCAGCGAGCTGTTCACCGAATCGACCGAAGCGCTCAGCTCGCTGCGCCAGGCGGTCGAGCAGGCGCACCCGTTCACCAAGCGTGAAGCGCAGCTCACATCGCTGACCGGGCAGACCATCACCGTCGACTACGCGGTAACGCCGATACTGCATCAAGGCCAGACCCTGCTGTTGCTCGAAGTGCACCCGCGGGACCGGCTGCTGCGCATCACCAAGGAAGAGGCCCAACTGAGCAAGCAGGAAACCACCAAGATGCTGGTGCGCGGCCTGGCCCACGAAATCAAGAACCCCCTTGGCGGCATCCGCGGAGCGGCCCAGCTACTGGCCCGCGAACTGCCCGAGGAAGGGCTGCGCGACTACACCAATGTGATCATCGAAGAGGCCGACCGCTTGCGTAACCTGGTCGACCGCATGCTCGGCTCGAACAAGCTGCCGTCGCTGGCCATGACCAATATTCACGAAGTGCTGGAGCGGGTGTGCAGCCTGGTCGATGCCGAAAGCCAGGGGTGCATCACTTTGGTGCGCGATTACGACCCAAGCCTTCCGGACGTGTTGATCGACCGAGAACAGATGATTCAGGCCGTACTCAACATCGTGCGCAACGCCATGCAGGCGATCAGCTCGCAGAATGAACTGCGCCTGGGTCGCATCACCTTGCGCAGCCGCGCCCTGCGCCAGTTCACCATCGGCCACGTTCGTCACCGCCTGGTAGCGCGGGTAGAGATCATCGACAACGGCCCGGGCATCCCGCCAGAACTGCAGGACACCCTCTTCTATCCCATGGTCAGTGGCCGCCCGGACGGTACCGGGCTTGGCCTGGCCATTACCCAGAACATCATCAGCCAGCACCAGGGCCTGATCGAGTGTGAAAGCCACGCAGGCCATACCGCCTTCTCGATTTACCTGCCTCTGGAACAAGGAGCCACCGCCTCATGAGCCGAAGTGAAACCGTATGGATCGTCGACGATGATCGCTCCATCCGCTGGGTCCTGGAAAAAGCCCTGCAACAGGAAGGCATGACCACCCAGAGCTTCGACAGCGCAGACGGTGTCATGGGGCGCCTGGCACGCCAGCAACCCGACGTGATCATTTCCGATATTCGCATGCCTGGCACCAGCGGCCTCGACCTGCTGGCGCAGATCCGCGAGCAGCACCCACGCCTGCCGGTCATCATCATGACCGCCCACTCCGACCTGGACAGCGCCGTGGCTTCCTACCAGGGCGGTGCCTTCGAGTACCTGCCCAAGCCATTCGACGTCGACGAAGCGGTATCGCTGGTCAAGCGCGCCAACCAGCACGCCCAGGAGCAGCAAGGCCTGGATGTGCCACAGAACCTGGCGCGCACCCCGGAAATCATTGGTGAAGCCCCGGCGATGCAGGAGGTGTTCCGCGCCATCGGACGCCTCAGCCACTCCAACATCACCGTGCTGATCAACGGCGAGTCCGGCACCGGCAAAGAACTGGTGGCCCACGCCCTGCACCGGCACAGCCCGCGCGCAGCATCGCCGTTCATTGCCCTGAACATGGCCGCCATCCCCAAGGATTTGATGGAGTCGGAGCTGTTCGGCCATGAGAAAGGTGCCTTCACAGGTGCTGCCAACTTGCGTCGCGGCCGTTTCGAGCAGGCCGATGGCGGCACGCTGTTCCTCGATGAAATCGGGGACATGCCTGCCGACACCCAGACCCGCCTGCTGCGTGTACTGGCCGATGGCGAGTTCTACCGCGTGGGCGGCCACGTGCCGGTCAAGGTCGACGTGCGCATCATCGCCGCCACCCACCAGAACCTGGAGTCACTGGTGCAGGCCGGCAAGTTCCGTGAGGACTTGTTCCACCGGCTGAACGTGATCCGCATCCATATTCCGCGCCTGGCCGACCGCCGCGAAGATATCCCCGCCCTCGCCCGTCACTTCCTTGCCCGGGCCGCCCAGGAGCTGGCAGTCGAGCCGAAGATCCTCAAGCCGGAGACTGAAGAGTTCATCCGCAACCTGCCATGGCCGGGCAACGTGCGGCAGATGGAGAACACTTGCCGCTGGATTACCGTGATGGCCTCCAGCCGTGAAGTGCTGATCGGCGACCTGCCGCCAGAACTGCTGAACCTGCCACAAGACGCCGCGCCGGTAACCAACTGGGAGCAGGCCCTGCGCCAGTGGGCCGACCAGGCGTTAACGCGCGGCCAGACCAACCTGCTGGACAGCGCAGTGCCGAGTTTTGAACGCATCATGATCGAGACGGCACTCAAGCACACCGCCGGACGTCGGCGGGATGCCGCGCTGTTGCTGGGCTGGGGGCGTAACACCCTGACGCGCAAGATCAAGGAGTTGGGGATGAATGTGGCGGGAGGGGATGATGAGGACGGTGATGACCACTGAGTTCCGGGTTAATCCGTAGACCTCTGGGGCCGCTTTGCGGCCCCAGTCATTTCAGCCCCCCGATGCACCGATCCTGTGCCCGATGCACCTCACGAAGGCACAAACCCCCTCAAAAGCCGGCCAATTCGTCCTCAAAGCCCAGTATTCACGGGCTTTGCAAAACTGGCACGCCCCCTGCAATAAGCAATACATCTCCAATTTCGGGGGCCCTGGTACAGGCAGGCCGGGTGAACCCCTCTTTTATACGCAGCACCGCCCGTTTTGGGGACCTCGGTACAGGCAGGCCGGGACATCCCCCCTTTATACGCAGTACCCCTTTCGGGGACCCTGGTACAGGCAGGCCGGGATATCCCCTCTTTTATTCGTGCAGTTTCACTTGCACCCGCCAGCGCCCAGCGTCCTCTGCACCGGCCCATTCGCCGTGCAGGGGGCGCGCGGCCACCACCGTCAGCAACAAACCTTCCTTGCTGTGCTGTATCCGCCAGCTCACCGGCTTGCCCAGCAGGCTAAGCTGCCCTTGCTGAGCCTTGCCCTGGGCCTGGAACAGCAACGCCACCGTCCCTTCCACGTTCTCGCCATGCAGCTTGGGCTCTTCGTTGAACCAAAGCTCCAGGCCATCCTGCATCACCTGCACCTGCTGCAGCTCGCGCTCGTCAGGCGTAGTCAGGCGACCGATCATCAGCCCCACCATCAAGCCGACGATCGCCAACGACAGCATCACCCGTGGGAAGGCCTTCGAACGCACGTCCGGTTCAGGGGTAGAATGCCCGTCATCTTCACGCTTGGAGCCGTGCATGTTTCACGTCATCCTTTTTCAACCAGAAATTCCGCCGAATACCGGCAACATCATTCGTCTATGCGCCAACAGTGGCTGCGCCCTGCACCTGATCGAACCCATCAGCTTCGAACTGGATGACAAGCGCCTGCGCCGCGCAGGGCTGGACTACCACGAGTATGCCACGCTCAAGCGCCACGAGAGCCTGGCCAGATGCCTGGAAAGCCTTGGCAACCCAAGGCTGTTCGCCTTTACCACCAAGGGCTCGCACCCGTTCCACGAAGTGGCCTTCCAGCCGGGCGACGCCTTCCTGTTCGGGCCAGAGAGCCGCGGGTTGCCGGCCGAGGTGCTGGACAGCCTGCCGGCCGAGCATCGCCTGCGCCTGCCGATGCGGCCGGGGTGCCGTAGCCTGAACCTGTCCAATACCGTGGCGGTGACGGTGTATGAGGCGTGGCGGCAGAACGGGTTTGCCGGGAGCTGATGTTTTGCCCGTACGGGCCTCTTCGCGGGTAAACCCGCTCCTACACAAGCCGAGGGAACGGCGCAATCCCCTGTAGGAGCGGGTTTACCCGCGAAGAGGCCCGCACAGGCAACAAAAAAGCGCCCCGAGAGGCGCTTTCTGGATACCGGCAGTTATTACTGCACAGTCGGCGCTTCACCCGCTTCCTGCATACGCTGCATTTCTTGCGCGTACAGGGCGTCGAAGTTGACAGGCGACAGCATCAGCGCCGGGAACGAACCGCGGGTCACCAGGCTATCCAGGGCCTCACGGGCATAAGGGAACAGGATGTTCGGGCAGAACGCACCCAGGGTGTGGCTCATCGAAGGCGCATCGAGGTTGGCGATCAGGAAGATACCGGCCTGCTGCACTTCAGCAATGAAAGCCACTTCGTCACCGTTCTTGACAGTAACCGACAGGGTCAGCACGACCTCATGGAAGTCGCCTTCCAGGGATTTCTGCTTGGTGTTCAGGTCCAGGGCAACGCTTGGCTCCCAGGTCTGACGGAAGATCTGCGGGCTTTTCGGGGCCTCGAACGACAGGTCGCGCACATAGATGCGTTGCAGGGAGAACTGCGGGCTGTTGTCTTCTGCAGCAGCGCCGTTGGTCTGTTGGTCAGTCATGTCAGATCCTTATCCTAATGTTTTTGAATGCAGTGCAAATCAGGCCGCCAGCAGCGCGTCGAGCTTGCCGGCGCGCTCCAGGGCATAGAGGTCATCGCATCCACCGACATGGGTGCTGCCGATCCAGATCTGCGGCACAGACGTACGGCCGGCTTTCTGACTCATCTCGGCGCGAACCTGCGGCTTGCCGTCGACCTTGATTTCCTCGAAGGCCACGCCTTTGCTCTCGAGCAGGTACTTGGCGCGCATGCAGTAGGGGCAGTAGTCGCTGGAATAGACGATGACAGGCTTCATATCACTTCACCAGGGGCAGGTTATCGGCTTTCCAACTGGAAACGCCACCGCTCAGTTTGGCGGCGTTGTAACCAGCTTTGAGCAGCTCGCGGCAAATAGTGCCGGACTGCTGGCCCATCGCGTCGACGACAATCAGGGTCTTCTCTTTATGTTTGCCCAACTCGGTCATGCGGTTGGCCAGTTTGTCCTGCGGGATGTTCACCGCGCCGACGATATGGCCAGCGGAGTATTCCTTGGCCGGGCGAATGTCGATCACCAGGGCCTTCTCGGCATTGACCAGGGCTGTCAGTTGGCCATTAGTCAGGCTCTGGCCACCACGACGGATTTCATTGATGAGCAACAGGACCAGCAGAATGAGGAAGATCGCAACCAGGATGTAGTGATCTGTCGCGAATTGAATCAGGTGAGCAACCATCAGCGGTGTTCCAGGCGATTGAAAATGCCGGCCAGTATACACAGCCCCTTGGTGCCACCAAAGCCCGGCGGGCCGGCCACAAAACCACCTTCATGTTGCTAGCACAGGTGCGCCGGTCGGTGGAATGGGACGAATATTCGCCGCGGGTGGCGTATTTGCCCTAAAATGCGTGTCTTTATCATCTTTGAACAACCGTGAGTTTGATTGATGACGAGCACGCCCAAACCTCTGGTCCTGATTATCCTGGATGGCTTCGGCCATAGCGATATCCCCGAACACAACGCCATCTTTGCCGCCAATAAACCGGTCTATGACCGCCTGTGCGCCACCCAGCCGCATGGCCTCATTTCCGGCTCGGGCATGGATGTCGGCCTGCCGGACGGGCAGATGGGCAACTCCGAAGTCGGTCATATGAACCTCGGCGCAGGTCGCGTCGTCTATCAGGACTTCACCCGGGTGACCAAGGCCATCCGCGACGGCGAGTTCTTTGAAAACCCGGTGCTGACCGGTGCTGTAGACAAGGCAGCCAGTGCTGGCAAGGCCGTACACATCCTCGGCCTGCTGTCCGATGGTGGCGTACACAGCCACCAGGACCACTTGGTGGCCATGGCCGAACTGGCCGCGCAGCGTGGTGCCGAAAAGATCTACCTGCACGCCTTCCTCGACGGCCGCGACACCCCGCCACGCAGCGCGCAGTCGTCCATCGAACTGCTCGACGCCACCTTCGCCAAACTGGGCAAGGGCCGCATCGCCAGCCTGATCGGCCGCTACTACGCCATGGACCGCGACAACCGCTGGGACCGCGTCAGCGCCGCCTACAACCTGATCGTCGACAGCGCTGCCGAGTACACCGCTGACACGGCTCTGGCAGGCCTGGAAGCCGCTTATGCCCGTGACGAGAGCGACGAATTCGTAAAAGCCACGCGCATTGGCGAAGCAGTCAAGGTCGAAGATGGCGATGCCGTGATCTTCATGAACTTCCGCGCCGACCGTGCTCGCGAACTGTCGCGTGCATTTGTAGAGCCAGACTTCACGGAATTCGCCCGTGCGCGCCTGCCGAAGATGGCAGCGTACATCGGCCTGACCCAGTATTCGGCGAAGATTCCGGCACCGGCGGCCTTTGCGCCGTCCAGCCTGAACAACGTGCTGGGCGAATACCTGGCGAAAAACGGCAAGACCCAACTGCGCATCGCCGAAACCGAGAAATATGCCCACGTCACCTTCTTCTTCTCTGGTGGCCGCGAAGAGCCGTTCGAAGGCGAAGAGCGCATCCTGATCCCGTCGCCGAAGGTCGCCACCTATGACCTGCAACCGGAAATGAGCGCACCGGAAGTGACCGATCGCATCGTCGAAGCCATCGAACAGCAGCGCTTCGACGTCATCGTGGTCAACTACGCCAACGGCGACATGGTCGGCCACACCGGCGTGTTCGAAGCTGCGGTGAAGGCCGTCGAAGCACTGGATACCTGTGTAGGGCGCATTGTCGACGCGCTGGACAAGGTGGGCGGCGAAGCACTGATCACCGCTGACCACGGCAACGTCGAACAAATGGAAGACGAGTGCACCGGCCAGGCGCACACCGCACACACTACCGAGCCGGTACCATTCATCTATGTGGGCAAGCGCAACGTGAAAGTGCGTGAGGGCGGCGTGCTGGCCGACGTGGCGCCAACCATGCTGAAGCTGCTGGGGCTGGAAAAGCCGGTGGAAATGACCGGCACCTCGATTCTGGTCGACGCCTGAATGTCGAAAGGGGCTGCGTTGCAGCCCCAATTGCACATGAATTCCAGACAAACGCCCCCCTGCATCCGCAGCGAGGCGTTTTTTTTGCCTGCCCACGCGGGCATACTAGGCCAGTCTCCATCCTTGGTACGCCAAACCCCATGCTTCGCGCCCTGATCCTCCTAGCCCTGTCTTGCCTGCTCAGCCCGGCCTTCGCCGATGAGCGCGCGCAGACCCAGCAGCAACTGGATGCCACCCGCCAGGACATTGCCGAGCTCAAGAAGACGCTGAGCAAGCTCCAGGAAGAAAAGGCCGGTGTGCAAAAGGACCTCAAAACCACCGAAACCGACATCGGTAACCTCGAAAAGCAGGTGGAGGCCCTGCAGCAAGAACTAAAAAAGACTGAAGGCGAGCTGGAGCGCCTTGATACCGAGAAAAAAAAACTCCAGAGCGCCCGCGTTGAACAACAACGACTGATCGCCATTCAGGCCCGCTCGGCCTACCAGAACAACGGTCGCGAGGAATACCTCAAGCTGCTGCTCAACCAGCAGAACCCCGAGAAGTTCGCCCGCACCCTCACCTATTACGACTACCTGAGCAAGGCGCGCCTGGAGCAATTGCGCACCTTCAACGAGACCTTGCGCCAACTGGCCAACGTCGAACAGGAAATTTCCAGCCAGCAACAACAGCTGCTGGCCCAGCGCGCCGACCTCGACAGCCGCCGTCAAGAGCTGGAAACCGAGCGCGCCAAGCGCCAGCAGGTACTGGCCAAGCTCAACAGCGATGTAAAGGACCGCGGTCAAAAGTTGCAAGCGCGCGAACAGGACCAGGCCGACCTGGCCAAGGTCCTGAAAACCATCGAGGAAACACTCGCCCGCCAGGCCCGTGAAGCTGAAGAAGCGCGCAAGAAGGCCCTGCTGGCGCAGCAGGAAGCGGAAAAGCGCCGCAAGCAGGAAGCGCTGGCCGCTGCGGCTGCCCGCGACCAGGCCCGTGAGCCAGCGGAGCCGCCGAAAAAGGCCCGCACCACCCTCGGGCCGATGGTTTCCAGCGATGGCGCGAACTACGGCGGCGCATTTTCTGCTGCGCGAGGCAAACTTCCATGGCCAGTCAATGGTCGACTGCTGGCACGCTTCGGTGATGCCCGCGGCAGCGACGCCCGCGCCAAGTGGGACGGGGTCATGATCAGCGCCACACCGGGCACTCAGGTACGTGCCGTGCACGGCGGGCGTGTGGTATTCGCGGACTGGTTGCGCGGCGCCGGGCTTCTGGTCATTCTCGACCATGGCAACGGTTACCTGAGCCTGTACGGCCACAACCAGAGCCTGCTCAAGAATGCCGGTGATATCGTCAAGGCCGGTGAGGCCATTTCCACCGTTGGCAACAGCGGTGGCCAGGAAGCGGCAGGCTTGTACTTCGCTATCCGCCAGCAGGGCCGCCCTACCGACCCTTCGCAGTGGTGCCGAGGCTAGTCAAATTTCTACGGCGCAGCTTGAGTGCTGCACCGATGCTCCCCAAGGAGCACCTACAGGATCAGGAGTTCGTTCGACATGCTGCACTCGCCTCGTCTCACCCAGCTGGCCCTGTCCATCGCCCTGGCGGTCGGCGCGCCCCTGGCCACCGCCGCAGAGCCGGCCAAGGTCGCCGCAGTGCCAGCCACCGAGGTGACCGCCAAGGCGCCACTGCCGCTGGAAGAACTGCGCACCTTCGCCGAGGTCCTGGACCGTATCAAGGCCGCCTACGTCGAACCGGTAGACGACAAGACCCTGCTGGAGAACGCCATCAAGGGCATGCTAAGCAACCTTGACCCGCACTCGGCCTACCTTGGCCCCGAGGACTTCCAGGAGCTGCAGGAAAGCACCAGCGGCGAGTTCGGCGGGCTGGGCATTGAAGTAGGCCAGGAAGACGGCTTCATCAAGGTGGTCTCGCCAATCGACGACACCCCTGCCTCGCGGGCCGGCGTGCAAGCTGGTGACCTGATCGTCAAGATCAATGGCGCCCCGACCCGCGGCCAGACCATGACCGAGGCGGTCGACAAGATGCGCGGCAAGGTTGGCGAGAAAATCACCCTGACCTTGGTGCGCGACGGCGGCACCCCGTTTGACGTGACCTTGAGCCGCGCGGTCATTCAGGTCAAGAGCGTGAAGAGCCAGCTACTGGAGAACGATTACGGCTACATCCGTATCACCCAGTTCCAGGTCAAGACCGGTGACGAAGTGGGCAAGGCCCTGGCCAAGCTGCGCAAGGACAACGGCAAGAAGCTGCGCGGGGTAGTGCTGGACCTGCGCAACAACCCGGGCGGCGTGCTGCAGTCGGCGGTGGAAGTAGCCGACCACTTCCTGACCAAAGGCCTGATCGTCTACACCAAGGGCCGCATCGCCAACTCCGAGCTGCGATTCTCGGCCGACCCGGCCGATGCCAGCGAAGGCGTGCCGCTGGTGGTACTGATCAACGGTGGCAGTGCATCGGCATCGGAGATTGTCGCCGGCGCCCTGCAGGACCAGAAACGCGCCGTGCTGATGGGCACCGACAGTTTCGGCAAAGGCTCGGTGCAGACCGTGCTGCCACTGGCCAACGACCGCGCCCTGAAGCTCACCACTGCGCTGTACTACACCCCCAACGGCCGTTCGATCCAGGCCCAGGGCATCGTCCCGGACATCGAAGTGCGCCAGGCCAAGCTCACCGCCGAGGTCGACACCGAAAGCTTCAAGGAGGCCGACCTGCAGGGCCACCTGGGCAACGGCAACGGCGGCGCCGACCGCCCGACCGGCAGCAGCAAGCGCAAGGAACGCCCGCAGGATGACGACTTCCAGTTGAGCCAGGCTCTGAGCCTGCTCAAAGGCCTGAACATCACCAAGGGCGACTGATCTACCCTATGCGTTATCTGCTGTGTCTGTTGTTTTGCCTGATGGCCGGAATCGCGCAAGCGGCGCCGGCCAACAACGCCTACATGAGCATCATCATCGACGATCTGGGCCAGAGCCCCGAGCGTGACAGCCGTACCCTGGCGCTGCCCGGGCCGGTGACCATGGCGATCATGCCCGACACCCCCCATGCCACCGACTTCGCACGCCAGGCGCACAAGGCCGGCAAGACGGTGATCCTGCACATGCCCATGGACCCGGCCACCGGGCCCTATGCCTGGCACCCGGGCATCGCCATCGAAGAACTGGCGCGGCGCCTGGACGCAGCATTGGTCAAGGTGCCCTACGCCGCCGGCATCAACAACCACATGGGCAGCCGCATGACCGCACAGCGTGAACCCATGGCGTGGTT
This sequence comes from Pseudomonas putida, assembly GCA_041879295.1. Classification (NCBI taxonomy): domain Bacteria; kingdom Pseudomonadati; phylum Pseudomonadota; class Gammaproteobacteria; order Pseudomonadales; family Pseudomonadaceae; genus Pseudomonas; species Pseudomonas putida. Next base: position 5,403,909 of record CP047152.1, read on the forward strand.
GATGGGCGAACTGCAGCGGCGCCAACTGTTCTTCGTCGACAGCCGCACCAGCGCCGCCACGGTCGCCGCGGCCGAGGCTCAAGCACACGATGTGGCGCATGTGTCGCGGGATGTATTTCTGGATGACGTGCGCACACCGGAAGCCATCGACGCTCAGCTGCAACAGGGTATTGCGCTGGCCCGCAAGCAAGGCTCGGCCGTGTTGATCGGCCACCCCTACCCGCAAACGCTAGCGGTGCTGGAAAGGCAGATTCCACGGCTCAAGCAACTGGGTATCGAACTGATCACGCTGCAACAGATGATCGCCACACGGGGCAACCAGGCCATGCCTGCACACGGTAAGCATGGCCGTTACAGCAATCGCTAGCGTTGCCGATCACGGGTTACCACTGGGCTGAAAGTGCAACTGTTCAGAGGTTGAACGGGATCACATCCTTGGCCTGCGCATAGGTCAGGTTACCTCGATAGATGCTCAGTACCTGCCCCTCGCTCGCGGCCATCATTTGTTCGCGATACCCCATCTTGCGCTGGCTCCACAGCTTCAGATGGCCTTTGCCAAACGCCGTGGGCGCCGCCTGCGAGTCGGCAAAGTGGAAATGCGCGGCCCACAAGGGTCTACCCTTGGCCTCGCCGGGAGCCCGCAACAGGCTGATCCGGTACTCGTCCAGATAGCCATCGGAGACCACCTGCCGAGGCCCGACATATTCCACGGCGAGCAACCCCTGCTGATGGAGAAAATTCAGCCCTCTGGAACCTGGGTAGCGCGTCTTGCTGTAAAGCGCTACCAAACAGTCGCGGCGGGCCTGGCGCAACTGAATCAACGCATCGTCCATGCCTGCCAGCAGCGCGTGCTCTGCGTCGGCATCGCTGAGCTGTTCCCGCAGCTCGGCCACTTCGTTGATCTGGCCGTCCAGCATCGACATCAGGCCCATGTCGTCAGCATCCTTGGCAACCAGGGCTCTGGCTTGAGCGATGACATTTTCGTTCTGTGCCAGCATGGCCTCGGCCAGTTCCCGGTTGTTCCTTTCGGAGTCCGGCGTAGAATTCCGCGACTGCGGTTCCGGTTCTCCCGCGGCTACCTCTTCAACCCAGGTGTTTCCCTGCTTCTGGAAGCGATGCAGCGCGCTCTTGTTGAAAGCCGCTACAACTTGCAGCACAGCCTGCCCGTCGACTACCGATTCGCTGCCAATGACTATCTGACCAGCCCGTGTGTGGGCCACCTGCAGGCTCTTTCGTGAATAGACCGCACGACGTGTGCCTCGGACCTGCCCGTCCGCCTGCTCGCGCATGGCCTCGACCAACGCCTCACCGGCTATGCTTTTCAGCTCCACCATCTGTTGCTTGTAGGCCTCAAGGCGCTGGACATCGATGAGCTTGCTACCGAGTGTCTTGATCCGTTCGGCGTTGAGAATCGCCGCGAGGTATTCGTCCCACGCACTTTGCAGTACCTCGATTCGTTCGGCGACAGGCAAATCACAGAACATCAGCAGATGATGCGTTTGTGCGGCCACCCGCAGACGCTGACTGGCGAGCGCATGGCGGAAGATCATGTAGTGCTGGGTAGGCGTGCCTTTATGCCACTGCAGGGCCAGCTCGACCAGGCCCATGGCCTGGAAAAACCGGATGTTGATCGTGGTCGTCTTGCGGCTCGCGATAATGCTCGAAACGGTCAGCGTGGTATTGACGTAAGGCACTTGCATGTCGATATCGGTGATGGCCAACAGGCGATCCAGCTGGCTGGAGACATTGATGATCCTGGGCTGCTCTTCAAGCAACTTCTCCAACATCGTCCGGAACCTGGCATACAACTCGGCCTGTTTCTCTGGCGGTGCCTCATTGAGCGCATTGGTGAGTTGGTCGTATTCCCTGAACCCACCCAAGGCCAGGAGCTCATCAATGAAGAACATGCCAAAGCTGATCAGGTTCTTGCGGACCTGGCCCAAGAGTATCCGTTGATCTCTCACGCTGCCGCCCTGCGTCGAAGTGCTCGCCTTGTCGAGCACGTAGATAATGTTGCGTTCAGCCTCGAGATACCCCTGGAATAGACTGTCGTTCAACGCCAGGCGCCGGGTGCGCAGCGCATTCGTCTGCTCGTGCAACTGCTGGAGTTTGCGCTTGAACAACTCGGTAGCCTGCTCGAATTGCGCACGTTCGCCCGGGTCGGTTGGTGGCGCCTTTTGCAACCGATCCTCGACTTTCTTTACCGGATCACGCAAACCGACAACCTGCTCGCTCAACGCGTTGAAATCCTTCGTGGCAGCCTCCGCGGCCAAGAGAAGCCGCTCTATCTCGGACTGAGCCTTGGCGATCGGTCCGCTAAGCTTCTTGCGCAGTCGCTCGCGGGCCAACTCGCCGGAGCGATCATTGCCACCGTGCAATCGCGAATTATTGAGGTGCCAGACATTGCCGTCGCGCATCAGGTATGGCCCAACCGTGCCGTCCGGACCGATGATGCGAAACGCTGCGTTATCAAGGCTGACTCGGTAGACATCACCGTCCAGAGACACATAGAAATCATCCCCAATCCGCACCAGGCCAGCAGCCACGCCCTGCGTCTGCGGTTCACGCCCCGCCAGCGAAACGCTGGTCGCCAACGCCCGCATTTGACCGCGCTGGGCACTCGACAGGCCGTTGAGCCCCCCAGCCCCACGCCAGGAAAAGTCGAGGTGGGTGTTGGCCATCGCCTGCAGCCTGTCGACCGTGGTACTGGGCTCCCGCGTTGCTGTGGAAAGGCTCGCCAACTCGATCCCGTTGCCTGGAGGTGGCCCCTGGAGCAGCGATGGCGGCAGGTCACCAGAAACGGCCGGCGCTGCCAGTTTCGGCGTCTGCAGGTGTATCAGCGCCAGCAAGGTGTTGTTCAGCACATCGACCATCGCCTGGATTCGCTCGTCGAGATGCGGGCTGGCCAGCCCCTGCACATCGTTGATCAGGCTGCGCATGCCGATGTAAAGCCAGGCAACCGAGGTGAGCGGCCCCGGTAACACCGGAAACACAACATTCAGCAGCTCCCAGGAAAATGCCGTGACCAGCCGCCAGCGCACCTCGCTGTTGCTCATGGCGCTGCGATCCGCCAGCTCCAGCAACATCCGGCCCTTGGCTTCGAACATCTGCCGATCCACGTCCTGCGCCCAGAACTGCAGCGCCAACTGAACAGGCTGCGGTTTCGCCGGGAGGGTGTAAGGGTCGAGCAGCCATTGGGGCAGGTGCGGCTCCCGGAAGCCGCCATTGTCGTAGACCGCGCGCTGAGCTTGCTCGATCCACAGCAGCACGCTGTCCTGCAACGCCCCCGGGCGGCTGATCGCATCCAACAGCGCCTGAGCGCTGTCGAACTGAATCAGCGCCTTGTCGGTGTACAGCGGGCAATACAACAGATGAGCCCCCAGCTCGATGAGTTCGATCACGTAGAAACCATGCGCCACGTCGACCCTCTCTGATGTCGGCGAGCGTTTGAACGCAAGCGGTGCAATCCGCACAGCCGCTGCACCTTCCTGGCCACTACGGCAGAATTCTGCCAGGGCGCCGTAGGCGAACTTGTCGAGCCGCTTGACTGCCCGCGCCCGCGCAGCATCGAACATCAGGGTGATACGCCAGCGTATGGCAAATGCCGAGATGTGTTCGGCCCGGCTCGCCGAGCGATCGAGCATCGACTGTACATGACGTGGATAACTGCCGCCGATGTCGACTCGCTGCACCAGCTCACGGACGTAATCAATAGTCATCCACTTCATGATCAGCTGGTTTTCCCGGTGCGCGATATGTGTCACCACCCCTCCTGCGGTGGCATCCAGGCGGCCGATCGCCAGTTGCGTCAAGGTCAGCTTCTTTTCACCGGTCTTCTGGCCGAAGCCCAGCCCGTGACCGTCACTGACAAAGGTCTCGACAGTGAGGATAAGGTCGTCAGGGAAGTAATTGGCGTCTACCGGGTGGTCATGCAGCATCTCCTCGCGCAGGCGCGTCGCCGCATAGGTGTGCAAGTCCGGCAGACCGTCCTGAATGCCCTGGGCTGGGCTGTGCTGTTGCAGTAGCGACAAGTCGAGCATGGCTTGCAGATAGGCGGTCTGGCTATCCGTATCGGCTCGCGACAGGCCCTTGGGGAGCGCCAGGCCCAGCCCACCGGCGCCATAGTCACTGAACTCGGCAAAAAAGGACGCGGGGTCGCAGGCCACATGGCAGTAATGCTCCAGTTGGTCGACGCTGTCGATCGCGCTCCAGCGCAGGCGGGCAACGCGCTCGAGCAAGATTTCCAGCAACAAGGCGCTGTACAGGGCGAAAGCGTCGCCCTCCACAGTCAGGCCTTGCCAGCTCAACTCATCAAACCGGTAACGTCCAGCCATCTGCATTTGCAACGCCGTGACGAACGCGGCCTGGGGGTCGTAACTGCGGACCAGACCTTCGGGAGAACACCAGAGTGTCAGTTCGCGAACTTCACTGGAGGCGGTAATCAGCAAACCGGGCAACAGCTCATGGAAAGTGTCTTCGCCCTCACGTAACGCAACCCGCACCAGCTGCACATCGAGCCCGGTACGGTTACCCATCATCAGGTCACGCAGCAGCTTGCGTTGTTCGTCGTCCAGCGCTTCGTCTTTCAGGCCATCGAGCAGGTTGGCGCGCAACAACTGCTGCAACCACAGGTCGCGGTCGATCGTGGCGTCGCCGTTCCAATAGTCGATCTGCGCTCGCTGGAAGTGCCAAAGCAGCACCGGCAGCAACGCGTTGAGGCCATCGGTCAGGCGCGCGGGCTCGATCAAATCGCCCTCGGCAGTTTCAAGGCTCGACTCGATGGCGAAAAAGCGCCGGGGCGGGTTCAGGCTAAGGCGGTAGTCACCCGCTGGGGTGAGGTCCAGTGGTTTAGCCTCAAGCAGGGCCTGCAGCACCACATCCACCAGCGGCTGAGGGTGCCAGACACCATCCGGCTGCAGGGACATCAGGTACAGCGGTGCAGCCGAGGCCATTTCAGGGCGATGCACGCCAACCAGAGGATAGTGCTCCAGGATCACCTTCATGACCTGTTCGCCTACAACCTGGCGGAGCGTGGGACGGCTGGCGAACTGGGTGGCGACTGCGTGTTTGAGGTTGTGCGCGTGAGTGGCGGGCATGACCAGGACTCGTTATGGAATGAACCACAAAGCGTCCTGGAGATGTTATCGAACGAGGTGCTACATATTGCTGCTGGCAGGCCGCGGCACCTGGCAGTGCGGCGGCCTGCCGGGCATTCAGCTATAGACGCGGCCAAGCACCTGGCGATGGCTCTCGAACTGATCGAGCACATCACGCACGATCTGGTCTGGGACAAAGCCCATCAGGTCGTATTCCTGACTGCCGTCATGCAGGTAGACCTCGGCGCGGTAGAAGCGCTGGCGCAGTTCAGGCTCACCCTCGACCGGCGCCTCGCTCGGCGCGGCCATATAGCCATCAAGGCTCACTTCGTAGACGAACGGGTTGCCTTCTTCCATCATCACCCGCAAGCCCATCAGGTTGCGCGACTGGCCGACACGGGTTTCCACCTCGAAGCCCAACGTCTGCAGCTGCGCTGCGGCTTCTTTCAACGCCGGGCTGACCTGCTTGTCCATGAAGCGCTGCACCACGGCCTGGGTGGGCTGCAGTTCCAGCTGGGTCAGGCGCTCGCTAAAGCCGCGACGGCCACGGGCGGCCAGTTCAGCGCGCTCCTGCTCGATCACCACGTCCTGCTTCATGGCCTTGTACAGGCCGAACATGAACAGCACCAGCACCACCGAGAACGGCAGGCCCGCCAGCACGACCATGGTCTGCATGGCCTCGAAGTTACCGGCGAACAGCAGGCCGATGGTCACCAGAGTGATAACCACGGACCAGAACACCACCATCCAGTGCGGGGCGTCTTCGTCGACCTTGCCGCCTTTGCACGACAGGTTGGCCATCATCACCGCGCCGGAGTCGGCCGGGGTGAGGAACAGCACGAAACCGACGAACACTGCCACACCAATGACGATCTTGGCTGCCGGGAAGTATTCCAGCAGCTGGTAGATCGACATCGACGGCTGTTCCAGCGCAGTCTTGCCTAGCTCCACAGCGCCCTGGTTGATCACCAGGTCCAATGCGGTATTGCCGAAGATCGACAGCCAGGCCAGGGTGAAGCCCAGCGGAATCAGCAGCACGCCCATTACCAACTGGCGCACGGTACGACCCTTGGAGATACGCGCAATGAACATGCCGACGAACGGGCCCCAGGAGATCCACCAGGCCCAGTAGAACACGGTCCACAGGCCCAACCAGTGCTCGGACTTGCCGGCTTCGCCTTCATACACATACAGGTCGAAGGTTTTCAGCACGATGCCGTTGAGGTAGTCGCCGACGTTCTGCACGAGACCATTGAGCAGGTGCAGGGTTTCGCCGCCCAGCAATACGAAAATCAGCAGCCCGCTGAACAGCACGATGTTCAGGTTGGACAGGCGACGAATGCCGTTCTCCACACCCGAGACCGCAGCCACGGTGGCCACACCGGCCATGACCAGAATCACCACCAGCAGGTTGGTCTTGCTGTGGTCCATGCCGAACAGGTATTCCAGGCCCGAGGATACCTGCATCGAGCCGATACCCAGGTTGGTCACCAGGCCAAGCAGGGTGACGAACATGCCGAAGATGTCGACGGCATTGCCGGCAGCACCCTTGACCCAACGCTCGCCCACCAGCGGGTACAGCGCCGAGCGCAGTGCCAGCGGCTGGTTGTGGCGGTAAGCGAAGTAACCCACGGCCAGGCCGACCAGGGCATAGATCGCCCAGCCGTGCAGGCCCCAGTGCAGGAAGGTCAGCTGCAAGCCCTGGCGCGCGGCCTCAAGGCTGGCCGGTGTGCCTTCCGGTGGGTTGAAATAGTGGTCCAACGGCTCGGAGGCGCCGAAGTACAGCAGCGAAATACCGATACCGGACGAGAACAGCATGCCGGCCCAGGCGCCATAGCTGAAGTCCGGCTGGTCGTCCTTGCCACCCAGCTTGAGGCTGCCGTAGTCGGAGAAAGCCAGGTAGACGACGAACAGCAGGTATCCGCAAATGACCAGCATGTAGTACCAGCCGAAGGTGCGCGTCAGCCACTTCTGGGCCACGCCCAGCACCTGGCCGGCGGTTTCGGGTGCAGCGATCAGCAAGGCAGTCAGAACAAGGATCATCAGCGCAGAGGTGAAGAACACCACGCGGTTGACCCGTACCCTCTCGGCGGGGGGCTTGATAAGTGAGGCAGAACTCATTGCACGAATGCTCCGGGCAGTGCGGCTGTGGAGGCTAATCAGTCTTTCCCGAGCAATTGGTGGAATATCCCCACTGCATCAGGTGTTATAAATGAACCCTGGAAACCGTGATCCCGAATCGATACGTTGCCAAAAACAGACAGGTGGCCCGCTGAAAATGCCACGCCTCAACGCAGGTGCGCGCATTCGTCACAGGTCACCCCGCCCGCTCCAAGGGCCTGTCGCAGGACCAATGGCCGTACGGCAGAATCTGCATTTCGCATCGCTCACGCCCGTCAACGCCTTGTTTTCCGGGGGTTACACGATTTCCTGGGGTGTCAATCCGTGCCTTCTCGACCGCCTGAAAAACTGTCAATGGCACAAATTGTCGCAGAGCTTATTCTTTATTGATTGAACGTTCAATCAAAACAAAATAGACTGGCCTTCGCCGAGTCAGCCGCCTGTCGTCTGCTCGCAGGCCTGAGGAGATAGCAAGATGCCCAAGGTCGGTATGCAACCCATCCGGCGCCAGCAGTTGATCGAAGCCACATTGCAGGCAGTCGATCAGGTCGGACTGGGGGACGCCAGCATTGCGCTGATTGCCCGTTTGGCCGGTGTGTCGAACGGCATCATCAGTCACTACTTTCGGGACAAGAACGGCCTGATCGCAGCGACGATGGGTTACATCATGAGCATGCTCAACGAAGGCGTCAGAGCACGTCGCCAGGCCCTGAAAGACGACAGCCCGCGCGCTCACCTGAAAGTGATCATCGAGGGCAACTTCGATGCCAGCCAGGTAAACGGCCCGGCAATGAAAACCTGGTTGGCCTTCTGGGCTTCCAGCATGCACCAGCCCGATTTGCACAGGTTGCAGCGGATCAACGACCACCGCTTGTATTCCAACCTGTGCTGCCAGTTCCGCCGCGCCCTGCCGCTCTACCATGCGCGCAAGGCAGCCCGCGGCCTGGCAGCCCTGATCGACGGTTTGTGGCTGCGTGGCGCCCTGTCGGGTGATGCATTCGACACCGACCAGGCGGTACGGATTGCTTACGAATACATGGAACTACAACTGGCCAAGCAGCACACCCTGGCCACAAACGACCAGGCTGCTGACCATGCGCGCAGGGCCCTTGCCAACCCGGCAGGAGCATGACGCGCGAGCCAAACCACACACTGCACTTGCGAGGACACTATGGCCCGTTTCGGAACGCAAAAACTCTACATTGATGGCGCTTACGTCGACGCTGGCAGCGATGCCACTTTCGAAGCCATCAACCCGGCCACTGGCGAAGTCCTCGCCCACGTACAGCGTGCTACCGAGGCAGACGTCGAGAAGGCCGTTGAAAGCGCCGAGCGTGGCCAGAAGATCTGGGCCGCGATGACCGCCATGCAGCGTTCGCGCATCCTGCGCCGCGCCGTCGACATCCTGCGCGAGCGCAACGATGAGCTGGCCATGCTGGAAACCCTGGACACCGGCAAGTCGTACTCCGAAACCCGCTACGTCGACATCGTCACCGGCGCCGACGTGCTGGAATACTACGCAGGCCTGGTGCCGGCCATCGAGGGCGAGCAGATCCCGCTGCGTGAATCGTCCTTCGTCTACACCCGCCGCGAGCCGCTGGGCGTGACCGTGGGTATCGGTGCCTGGAACTACCCGATCCAGATCGCCCTGTGGAAATCTGCCCCGGCCCTGGCCGCTGGCAACGCGATGATCTTCAAACCGTCGGAAGTCACCTCGCTGACCACCCTGAAACTGGCTGAGATCTACACCGAAGCCGGCCTGCCAAACGGCGTGTTCAACGTTCTGACCGGTAGCGGCCGCGAAGTCGGCACCTGGCTGACCGAGCACCCGCGCATCGAAAAAGTGTCCTTCACCGGCGGCACCACCACCGGCAAGAAAGTCATGGCCAGCGCCTCCAGCTCTTCGCTGAAGGAAGTGACCATGGAGCTGGGCGGCAAGTCGCCACTGATCATCTGTGCCGACGCCGATCTGGACAAGGCTGCTGACATCGCCATGATGGCCAACTTCTACAGCTCGGGCCAGGTGTGCACCAATGGCACCCGTGTGTTCATCCCGGCTGAAATGAAGGCGGCCTTCGAAGCCAAGATCGCCGAGCGCGTTGCCCGCATCCGCGTTGGCAACCCGGAAGACGAAAACACCAACTTCGGCCCGCTGGTCAGCTTCCAGCACATGGAAAGCGTGCTGGGCTACATCGCCAAAGGCAAGGAAGAGGGTGCCCGCGTCCTGTGCGGCGGCGAGCGTCTGACTGCCGGTGACTTCGCCAAAGGTGCCTTCGTTGCCCCAACCGTGTTCACCGACTGCACCGACGACATGACCATCGTCAAGGAAGAGATCTTCGGCCCGGTGATGAGCATCCTCACCTACGAAACCGAAGAAGAAGTGATCCGCCGTGCCAACGACACCGACTACGGCCTGGCCGCTGGCGTCTGCACCAACGACATCACCCGCGCCCACCGCATCATCCACAAGCTCGAAGCCGGTATCTGCTGGATCAACGCCTGGGGTGAATCGCCGGCCGAAATGCCGGTAGGTGGCTACAAGCAGTCGGGCGTCGGCCGTGAAAACGGCGTCAGCTCGCTGGCTCAATACACTCGCATCAAGTCGGTCCAGGTCGAGCTGGGCGGCTACAACTCGGTTTTCTGAACCCTGTCTAGCCACGCCCGTGCCACCGCGCACGGGCGTACCCGCTCCCCGATCACCGCCAACACGAGGGTACTTTCATGTCCCAAGAATTCGATTACATCATCGTCGGTGCCGGCTCGGCCGGTAACACCCTGGCGACCCGCCTGACCGAAGACGCCGGCGTCACCGTCTTGCTGCTGGAAGCCGGTGGCCCCGACTACCGCTTCGACTTCCGCACCCAGATGCCAGCGGCCCTGGCCTTCCCGCTGCAAGGCCGCCGCTATAACTGGGCTTACGAGACCGACCCAGAGCCGCACATGGACGGCCGCCGCATGGAATGTGGCCGTGGCAAGGGCCTGGGTGGCTCGTCGCTGATCAACGGCATGTGCTACATCCGCGGCAACGCCATGGACTTCGACGGCTGGGCAGAACTGCCAGGCCTGGAAGACTGGACCTACCTCGACTGCCTGCCGTACTTCCGCAAAGCTGAAACCCGTGACATCGGCCCTAACGACTACCACGGTGGTGACGGCCCGGTCAGTGTCGCCACGCCAAAGGCTGGCAACAACCCGCTGTTCCACGCCATGGTTGAAGCTGGCGTGCAAGCCGGTTACCCGCGCACAGAAGACCTCAACGGCTACCAGCAGGAAGGCTTCGGCCCAATGGACCGTTCGGTGACCAAGAACGGCCGCCGCTCCAGCACCGCCCGTGGTTACCTGGACCAGGCCAAAAAACGCCCGAACCTGACCATCGTCACCCACGCCCTGACCGACCGCGTGCTGTTCGACGGCAAGCGCGCCGTAGGCGTGACCTACCTGGTCGGCGACAGCGAAGAACGCGTTGAAGCCCGCGCCCGCAAGGAAGTGATCGTCAGCTCTGGCGCCATCGCTTCGCCGCAGCTGCTGCAGCGCTCCGGCGTCGGCCCGCGCGCCCTGCTGGAAAGCCTCGACATCCCGGTTGTGCACGACCTGCCGGGCGTTGGTGAAAACCTGCAGGACCACCTGGAGCTGTACCTGCAGTACGCCTGCACCCAGCCAGTATCGCTGTACCCATCGCTGCTGTGGTGGAACCAGCCGGCCATCGGTGCCGAGTGGCTGTTCAATGGCACCGGCATCGGCGCCAGCAACCAGTTCGAGGCCGGTGGTTTCATTCGTACCCGCCCTGAATTCAAGTGGCCGAACATCCAGTACCACTTCCTGCCGGTTGCGATTAACTACAACGGCTCCAATGGCGTGAAGGAACATGGCTTCCAGGCGCACATGGGTTCCATGCGCTCACCTGCTCGCGGCCGCATCCAGGCCAAGTCGAAAGACCCACGCCAACACCCGAGCATCCTGTTCAACTACATGTCCACCGAGCAGGACTGGCAGGAATTCCGTGACGGCATCCGCCTGACCCGTGAAATCATGGCCCAGCCGGCCCTGGACCCGTACCGTGGCCGCGAAATCAGCCCGGGCGCCGACGTGCAAACCGACGAGCAGCTGGACAAGTTCATCCGCGAGCACGCCGAAACCGCCTTCCACCCATCCTGCTCGTGCAAGATGGGCACCGACGACATGGCCGTGGTCGATGGTGAAGGCCGCGTGCATGGCATGCAGGGCCTGCGCGTGGTCGATGCTTCGATCATGCCGCTGATCATCACCGGTAACCTCAATGCCACCACGATCATGATTGCCGAGAAGATTTCGGACAAGATCCGTGGTCGCAAGCCACTGCCGCGCAGCACCGCCAAGTACTACGTGGCAGGGGATGCACCAGTGAAAGGCAAGCCGATGCGTGAAGTGAAGCAGGGCTGAGACCTTGATCAGGGGCCGCACAGCGGCCCCTTTCACGTTTGCTCAGGCGGGCAGCGTGAGAAAGCATTCCTGCCACTGATCTGCCTGACCAGCCGCTCTCGCCCCGCTGTCGCGGTGGCCTGGTAGCGAAGCACATGGCCCGCCGCCTGGTGCGCCAACAAATAGTGCAAATCAGGAAATTTCCCGAGCAGGCACTGAGCCATCTAGGCGCGGTAAATGGTTTTCCTGCCATTCATGTTACTCGGCTGCCTGACAGTGGACGAACCATTGCAGCCACAAGCTGCAACGACGATGCGGTATCGCTTTACAGCCTGCGTCGGCCTCAGGTTAGAATCGATTGGCACGCGACCTGCTAGCTTTTGCTGAAAAATGCGCTACCAAGTCCCTCCCCCTCGCTGTCTCGGAGTACCTGCCTTTGGATGCAAGCACCATCAATAGCCTGTTCCTGATCGGCGCATTACTGGTGGGTGCAAGTATCCTGGTCAGCTCGCTGTCGTCGCGCCTGGGTATCCCTATTCTGGTCATCATCCTCGCCGTCGGCATGCTCGCCGGTGTCGATGGTGGCGGTATCATCTTCAACAATTACCCAACTGCTTACCTGGTGGGCAACCTGGCACTGGCCGTCATCCTGCTTGATGGTGGCCTGCGCACGCGGGTAGCAAGCTTTCGCGTAGCGCTTTGGCCGGCGCTGTCGCTGGCCACGGTCGGGGTAATGATCACCACCGCCCTCACCGGCCTGGTCGCCGCCTGGCTGTTCCAGCTCAGCCTGATCCAGGGCCTGCTGATCGGCGCCATCGTCGGCTCCACCGACGCCGCTGCAGTGTTCTCGCTGCTCGGCGGCAAAGGCCTGAACGAGCGGGTTTCTGCTACCCTCGAGATCGAGTCGGGCAGCAACGACCCAATGGCGGTGTTTCTCACGGTCACCTTGATCGACATGATCGCCAGCGGCGAGACCGGCCTGCATTGGAGCCTGCTGGGCCACGTGCTGCGTGAGTTCGGTATCGGCGCGCTGGTGGGCCTGGGCGGCGGCTGGCTGATGCTGCAACTGGTCAATCGCATCAATCTGGCCGGCGGCCTGTACCCCATTCTGGTAGTGGCCGGCGGCCTCGTGGTGTTTTCGCTGACCAACGCCCTGCATGGTAGCGGCTTCCTCGCCGTATACCTGTGCGGCCTGGTGCTGGGCAACAGGCCGATCCGTAGCCGCCATGGCATCCTGCATATGCTCGACGGCATGGCCTGGCTGGCCCAGATCGGCATGTTCCTGGTGCTGGGGTTGCTGGTCACGCCGCACGACCTGCTGCCCATCGCCCTGCCAGCACTGGGCCTGGCGCTGTGGATGATCCTGGTGGCACGGCCACTGTCGGTGGTTGCTGCCCTGCTGCCGTTCAAGGCTTTCCACGGCCGTGAAAAGGGCTTCATTTCGTGGGTCGGCCTGCGCGGTGCGGTACCGATCATTCTGGCGGTGTTCCCGCTGATGGCGGGCCTGCCAGACGCCCAACTGTTCTTCAACCTGGCCTTCTTCATCGTGCTGGTATCGCTGCTGGTGCAAGGCACCAGCCTGCCGTGGATGGCCAAGCTGTTGAAAGTGACGGTACCGCCAGACCCGGCGCCGATCTCCCGTTCCGCCCTTGAGGTGCACATCACCAGCGAGTGGGAAATGTTCGTCTACCGTCTGGGCGCAGAAAAATGGTGCATCGGTGCTGCCCTGCGCGAACTGAAAATGCCCGAAGGCACGCGGATTGCCGCGCTGTTCCGTGGCGAGCAACTGCTGCACCCGTCGGGCAGCACCGTGCTGGAGGTTGGCGACATGCTCTGCGTGATCGGCCACGAGCACAACCTGCCTGCCTTGGGCAAACTGTTCAGCCAGGCGCCGCAACGTGGCCTGGACCTGCGTTTCTTCGGTGACTTCGTGCTCGAAGGCGATGCCGAACTGGGTGCCGTGGCGGCGCTGTACGGCCTGAAACTCGATGGCCTCGACGCGAAAATGCCGCTGGCGCAGTTCATCCGACAGAAGGTCGGAGGCGCTCCAGTAGTAGGGGACCAGGTCGAATGGCATGGCACGATCTGGACCGTGGCAACCATGGACGGGAACAAGATCCAGAAAGTAGGCGTCAGATTCCCCGAAGGAACGCGACCCGGACCAGGATTGTTCCTCTAAACTTCGTTTCAGCCGGATCCACAAGTAGCCTGCCTATGTCCCTGCGCGTGTACCTTCGCACAGCCCTGCTCGGGTTGTGCCTGTCCCTTTCTTTTGCGGCTACTGCGGCAGAAGCCCCGACCACCGCCAGCATCCAGAACAGCCTCGACAAGATCGCCGAGCGCAAGCTGCCCGAGGCGGACCAGAAGGCGCTGCAGCAGGTGCTCGAACAAACGTTGAGCCTGCTTGCTGCCAAGGAAGATAGCGAGAAGAAGCTTGCTGCACTGAAGCAGCAGTTGAGCAGTGCCCCCAAAGAGACCAGTGACAGCCAGAAGGAGTTGGCCAGGCTCAAGGAAACCAAGGCACAACCGGTGGCCCAGCGCTACGCCAACCTCACCGTGCCACAGCTTGAACAGATGCTCAGCGAACGCAACACGCAGCAGGGCGAACTGCAAAAGGCGCTGTCTGAAGCCAACAGCCTGATCATCAACTCGCAAACTCGCCCCGAACGCGCCCAGGCCGAGATCAGTAGCAGCCAGACTCGCACCCAGCAGATCAACAACATCCTCAAAACCGGCAAGGACGGCGGCAAATCCATCAATGCCGACCAACGCAACCAGCTCAACGCCGAGCTGGCCTCGCTCAACGCGTTGACCCTGCTGCGCCGCCAGGAACTGGCCGGCAACAGCGTGCTGCAAGACCTCGGCAATGCGCGTCACGACTTGCTGGTCGAGCGTGCTGCGCGCCTGGAGCAGGAAATCCAGGACCTGCAGACGCTGATCAACGACAAACGCCTGGCCCAGTCCCAGGAAGCCGTCACTCAGCAGTCGATCGAGGCTCAGAAGGCCGGCGGCAGCAGCCTGCTGGCCACTGAAAGCGCGGTCAACCTCAAGCTTTCCGACTACCTGCTCAAGAGCACCGATCGCCTTAACGAATTGACCCAGCAGAACCTGCGCACCAAGCAGCAGCTCGACAGCCTGACCCAGGCCGACCAGGCGCTCGACGAGCAGATCAACGTGCTCAAGGGAAGCCTGCTGCTGTCGAAGATCCTCTATAAGCAGAAACAGACCTTGCCGCACCTGAAGGTCGACCGCGACCTGGCCGACCAGATCGCGGACACCCGCCTGTACCAGTTCGAAGTCAACCAGCAACGCGAGCAGATGAGCAGCCCGGTCACCTATGTCGACAAGCTGCTGGCGGCGCAACCCCAGGAAGATGTGACCCCGCAGCTGCGCAAAGCCCTGCTGGATGTAGCCATCACCCGCAGCGACCTGTTGGAGCGGCTGAACCGCGAGCTGTCGGCGCTGCTCAACGAATCGATCACCCTGCAACTCAACCAGAAGCAACTGCTGGGCACCGCGCAGAGCCTGCGTACCACCCTCGACGAGCAAATGTTCTGGATCCCCAGCAACAAGCCGCTGGACTGGGACTGGCTGCAATACGTGCCAGCGCGCCTGGCCGACCAGGTCGCCAACCTGCCGTGGGGCTCCAGCCTGAAAGAGCTGGCCGATGGCCTGAGCCAGCGCCCGTTGCTGTTCCTGCCGCTGCTACTGGTGATCGGCGCGCTGTTGTGGCGGCGCAAATACCTTTACCAACGGTTAGGCAAAGTGCACCAGGATATCGGCCACTTCCGCCGTGACAGCCAATGGCACACGCCCCAGGCAATTCTCATCAACATTCTGCTGGCGATGCCGGTCAGCCTTGGCCTGGCGCTGTGCAGCTACGCCCTGCAGATCGACGCCCGCGGGCAGAATGCCAACCTGGGTGCCGCACTCTGGCAGCTGGCCCAGGCCTGGCTGGTGTTCTACACCGCCTATCGTATCCTCGCACCCGGTGGCGTGGCGGAAGTCCACTTCCGCTGGCACAAACCGCAGGTCGAGTTCCTGCGCGGCTGGGTTCGCCGCCTGGGCACCGTGGTGCTGGCACTGGTCGGCGTCGTTGCGGTGGCCGAGCACCAGCCTTCGGCACTGGCAGACGACGTATTGGGCATCGGCGTGGTGCTGACCTGCTACGCGCTGATGGCCTGGCTGCTCAGCCGTCTGCTGCTCAGCAGCCCGGCACACCGTGACACCTCGCTGTTTCGCAGGGCCGTGGGCGTAGCATTCACCGCCCTGCCCGTCGCCCTGTTTGTCGCCGTGTGCTTCGGCTACTACTACACAGCACTGAAGCTCACCGACCGTCTGATCTATACCCTGTACCTGCTGCTGTTCTGGCTGGTGATCGAAGCCGCCTTCGTGCGCGGCCTGTCGGTAGCTGCACGACGCCTGGCCTACCAGCGTGCGTTGAGCAAGCGTGCGGCGGCCAAGGAAGGGCTGGATGGCGAAGTCATCACCGAAGAGCCAACGCTGGATATCGAACAGGTCAACCAGCAGTCGCTGCGCCTGATCCGCCTGGCCCTGCTCGGCGGCTTCATCGCCGGCCTGTACTGGGTATGGGCCGACCTGATTTCGGTGTTCGCCTACCTCAACAATTTCGTCCTCTACGAATACACCAGCGGCACCGGCGCCGCCGCCAGCATGGTACCGATCAGCCTCGGCGACCTGCTCGGCGCACTGGTGATCGTCGGCATCACCTTCGCCCTGGCCGGCAACTTGCCAGGCCTGCTGGAAGTACTGGTGCTGTCACGCCTGAACCTCGCCCAGGGCAGTGCCTACGCCACTACTACGTTGCTGTCGTACACCATCGTCGGTATCGGCATCGTCAGTACCCTGTCGACCCTGGGGGTGAGCTGGGACAAGCTGCAATGGCTGGTGGCCGCGCTGTCAGTAGGGCTGGGCTTCGGCATGCAGGAAATCTTCGCCAACTTCATCTCCGGCATCATGATCCTGTTCGAGCGCCCGGTACGGATTGGCGACACCATCACCATCGGCAACCTGTCGGGTACAGTAAGCAAGATCCGCATCCGTGCCACCACCATTACCGACTTCGACCGCAAGGACATCATCGTCCCCAACAAGACCTTCATCACTGGCCAACTGATCAACTGGTCGCTGACCGATACGGTCACCCGGGTGACGCTGAAGCTGGGCATCGACTATGGCTCAGACCTCGACCTGGTGCGCGACCTGCTGCTCAAGGGCGCGCATGAGAACCCCCGCGTGCTCAAGGATCCGGAACCGATCGTGTACTTCCTCAACTTCGGCGAAAGCTCGCTGGACCACGAACTGCGCATGCACGTCCGTGACCTGGGCGACCGCAACCCGACGCTGGACGAGATCAACCGGTACATCAACCGCGAGTTCAAAGCCCACAACATCAAGATCTCGGTGCGCCAGGTAGAGGTATTCCTGATGGACGCCAAGGGCAGCAAACAGCAATTGATTCCGATGGAACAGCCAAAATCGGATGGCACTGCTTCGGCCTGAATAGGCTCGAATACTTTATTGTGTGCAAAATGGCTGCGAGGGCTTCGCCCTCGTTCGCGGGTAAACCCGCTCCTACATCGGGCGCTGGCCGCTGTGGGAGCGGGTTCACCCGCGAAGGGCCGCCAAGCGGCCCGATTGGCACCGAACCCAAGGAGCAGTCCCGTGAAAGCCCTCGACCAACTCACCTTCGACAACCGCTTCGCCCGCCTGGGCGATGCGTTCTCCACCCAGGTGCTGCCCGAGCCCATTGCAGACCCGCGCCTGGTGGTAGCGAGCGAGTCGGCCATGGCTTTGCTTGACCTCGACCCCGCCCAGGCCGAACTGCCGGTGTTCGCCGAGCTGTTCAGCGGCCACAAACTGTGGGAAGAGGCCGACCCTCGGGCGATGGTTTATTCCGGCCACCAGTTCGGCTCGTACAACCCACGACTGGGCGACGGCCGTGGCCTGCTGCTGGCCGAAGTGCTCAACGACGCTGGCGAACACTGGGACCTGCACCTCAAGGGCGCCGGCCAGACACCCTACTCCCGCATGGGTGACGGCCGCGCCGTGCTGCGCTCGTCGATTCGCGAGTTTCTCGCCTCCGAAGCCCTGCACGCCTTGGGCATCGCTACCAGCCGGGCACTTTGCGTAATCGGTTCCAGCACCCCGGTGTGGCGTGAAACCCGTGAAAGTGCGGCCATGCTGACGCGTCTGGCGCAGAGCCATGTGCGTTTCGGCCATTTCGAGTACTTCTACTACACCAAGCAGCCCGAGCAGCAGCGCGTGTTGATCGACCACGTGCTGGAACAGCACTATCCCGAATGCCGTGACGCCGAGCAGCCCTACCTGGCCATGTTCCGCACCATCGTCGAGCGCAATGCCGAACTGATCGCCCGCTGGCAAGCGTATGGCTTCTGCCACGGCGTGATGAACACCGACAACATGTCGATCCTGGGCATCACCTTCGACTTCGGCCCGTACGCGTTTCTGGACGACTTCGATGCCAACTTCATCTGCAACCACTCCGACGACCGTGGCCGCTACAGCTACGCCAACCAGGTGCCCATCGCCCACTGGAACCTCAGCGCGCTGGCCCAGGCACTGACCACCGTGATCGAAGTTGAGCCACTGAAGGAAGCGTTGGGCCTGTTCCTGCCGCTGTACCAGGCCCATTACCTGGACCTGATGCGCCGGCGCCTGGGGCTGACCACGGCCGAAGATGACGACATGGCGCTGGTCGAGCGCCTGCTGCAGTGTATGCAACGCGGTGGCGTGGACTACAGCCTGTTCTTCCGCAAATTGGGTGAGCAGCCG
Source organism: Pseudomonas putida (assembly GCA_041879295.1). NCBI lineage: Bacteria > Pseudomonadati > Pseudomonadota > Gammaproteobacteria > Pseudomonadales > Pseudomonadaceae > Pseudomonas > Pseudomonas putida. The sequence goes on from CP047152.1 coordinate 5,422,340, forward strand.
GTGGCCGAGGCACTGAAGGTAGTGCGCGATGACTTTATCGACCTGGCCGGTTTCGATGCCTGGGGCGCAGACTACCTGGCCCGTTGTGGGCGTGAACCCGGTAATGCCGAAGGCCGCCGTGAGCGGATGCATGCGGTGAATCCGCTGTACGTGCTGCGCAACTACCTGGCGCAGAACGCCATCGAAGCGGCCGAGGCGGGGGACTACAGTGAAGTTCGACGGCTGCACCAAGCACTGACCAGGCCTTTCGAGGAACAGCCCGGGATGCAAGCCTACGCCGAGCGACCGCCGGAGTGGGGCAAGCACCTGGAAATCAGTTGCTCTTCCTGAGTAACGCCTCTTCTACAAGGAATTAGGGAGTACGCGTGATTGGGTTGGGGTGGCCAAGCGTAGGCCTTGAGGGGGGGGCGCCTGTGAGATCGAGCGCCGCCCGCGCGGCGCATCGCGAGCTGTGCTCGCTCCTACGTTTGTTTCGGGCCAATCAGTCCTGAGGGATTTGCGCGCGAACGTTATGGCGCACGACGCGATATCGTGTTGCGCGAACAAGGCGGTCGCGCGCGTCTGTCACAGGCATGACTGGCCCGAAACAAACGTAGGAGCGAGCACAGCTCGCGATGCGCCGCGCGGGCGGCGCTCGATCTCATAAGCGATGAAAATCCCCCGCCAACCGCTCCGGCCTATTCAACCGTTCTCTTCAAGCAGCGAATGCAACTCGACAAACTGCAGAGTCAGCTTGTGCCGCGGTTCCAGGTGAATCAGCGGCAGGCTGGCGTGGTGCGATTCGCGCATTTTCACCGAACTGCCCAAGTACACCGGCAGCACCGGCAACCCTTCGGCCAGCAGCTCGTCGAGCATCTGCTGTGGCAGGCTGGCACGTGACTGGAACTGGTTGACCACGATGCCTTCAACCATCAGGTCTTCGTTGTGGTCTTCCTTGAGGTCTTCAATCTCGGCCAACAGGCCATACAAGGCCTGTCGCGAGAAGCTGTCGCAGTCGAAGGGGATCAGCACGCGATCGGCAGCGATCAGCGCAGAAACCGCATAGAAGTTCAGCGCCGGCGGGGTATCGATGTAGATACGCTCGTAATCCTCGTCCAACTCGTCGAGCAACTTGCGCAGCTTGTTGATCTTGTGTTTTGCCTCCAGCTTTGGTTGCAGGTCGGCCAGCTCGGCAGTGGCGGTGACCACATGCAGGTTGTCGAACGGGGTTTCATAGATATCGACCTTGTTCTTCTTGCTGAACGGCCCACTGGAGAGGCTTTGCTTGAAGAAATCGGCAATACCCATGGGGATGTCCTCGCCGGTCAGGCCGGTGAGGTATTGGGTCGAGTTCGCCTGGGCATCCAGGTCGATCAACAAGGTCCGGTAACCTTCATTGGCACTTACCGCCGCCAAGTTGCAGGCAATGCTCGACTTGCCCACGCCACCTTTCTGATTGAACACCACGCGCCGCATGATTGACCTCCGTGTATCAACGAATGCCCGAGTATGTGGCGGCTGTGGGGCAATGACCAGCGCCATTTGGCCGGCATCACGCCTGACCGACCACCTGCCCCGTCAACAACTCGGCGAATGCCTTGGCCATCACCGAATGACCGCGCTCGCGCTGCACCAGCCACACCGCCGTCATCGCCTCTTCATCGAGCAAGGTACGGTACACCACCCCTTCTATGCGCATGCGCTGGAACGACGCCGGCAGCACCGACACCCCTAGCCCCGCCGAGACCAGGCCGATGATGGTCATCGCTTCACCTGCCTCTTGTGCAAAATGGGGGCTGAAACCTGCATGCCGCGCCAGGCTCAGCAATTGTGCATGCAAGCCGCTGCCATAACTGCGCGGGAAGAACACGAAGGGCTCATGGGCCAACGCCGCCATGTAGACGCCTTGTTCGGTGCCCTCAGCCAGTGGATGCGAGGCATTGATCACTGCCACCAACGGTTCTCGGAACAACTCGGTGGCCACCAACCCCTCCGGCAGCGGCATCGGCCGCATCAACCCCACCTCGATGGACTCGTCGAATACCCCTTCGGCCACGTCACGGCTGCTCAATTCCTTGAGGTTCAGGTGCACCGCCGGAAAGCGCTGACGGAAGGCATGAATGGCCTTGGGGATTTTGGAGGTGAACGGGGCCGAGGAGGTGAAGCCGATTTTCATCTCACCCAGCTCGCCCAACTGCGCACGCCGGGCTACATCCGCAGCCTTCTCCACCTGCGCCAATACCTGGCGCGCTTCCTCGAGGAACAATCGACCGGCCTCGCTCAGTTCGACACGACGATTGGTCCGGTCGAACAACCGGGCCCCCAACTCCTGCTCAAGGGCCTGGATCTGCTGACTCAAGGGCGGCTGGGAAATACCCAGCTGCTGGGCGGCGCGGCCAAAGTGCAGCTCTTCGGCCACAGCAATGAAGTAACGCAGATGACGCAGTTCCATGATCCGCTCCAAACAAGTCGCCAAACATCTCAAATAGGTCGAACAATATATTGGATCTAATCGTTAGCCAGCTATATGCTTTTTTCATTGCGCCAGAGGTACCCGTCCGTGAAAACTGCAGTAGCCCCCCTCCTCCTTGAGCCAAAGCCTGCCATCCTGACCGAAATGTGGATCGAAAAAGGCACACCCGCCTTCATGAAAACCGTGCTGGCCTTGTTCAGCGGCGGTTTCGCCACCTTCGCCTTGCTGTACTGCGTACAGCCGATGATGCCTCTGCTATCCAGGGAGTTTGCCATCAACGCGGCGCAGAGCAGCCTGGTGCTGTCGGTGTCCACCGCCATGCTGGCGTTCGGCCTGCTGATCACCGGCCCCATTTCTGACCGCATCGGACGCAAGCCCGTGATGGTGTTCGCGCTGGTCTGCGCCGCCCTGTCCACCTTGGCCAGCGCAGTGATGCCCAGCTGGGAGCTGGTACTGGCCACCCGCGCCTTGGTCGGCCTGTCGCTGAGCGGCCTGGCGGCAGTGGCGATGACCTACCTGAGCGAAGAGATCCACCCGCAACACATTGGCCTGGCCATGGGCCTGTACATCGGCGGCAACGCGATTGGCGGCATGAGCGGGCGGCTCATCACTGGCGTACTGATCGACTTCGTCAGCTGGCACACGGCGATGCTGACCATTGGCGGCCTGGCCCTGGTGGCCGCACTGGTGTTCTGGAAGGTGCTGCCGGAGTCACGCAATTTCCGCGCACAGACGATGAACCCACGCAGCCTGCTGGACGGTTTTGTCGTGCACTTCAAGGACGCCGGCCTGCCCTGGCTGTTCCTTGAAGCCTTCCTGCTGATGGGCGCCTTCGTCACCCTGTTCAACTACATCGGCTACCGCCTGCTGGCCGAGCCCTATCACATGAACCAGGCGCTGGTCGGCTTGCTGTCGGTGGTTTACCTGTCGGGCATCTACAGTTCGGCACAGGTCGGCGCCTTGGCGGACAAGCTGGGCCGGCGCAAGGTATTCTGGGCCAGCATCGTGGTAATGGCGGTTGGCTTGCTGATGACACTGGCCAGTCCCCTGGTGATGGTGATCGTGGGCATGCTGGTGTTCACCTTCGGCTTCTTTGGTGCGCACTCGGTGGCCAGCAGCTGGATCGGCCGCCGGGCACTGAAGGCAAAGGGGCAGGCGTCGTCACTGTACCTGTTCTGCTACTACGCCGGCTCCAGCGTGGCCGGTACGGCGGGCGGGGTGTTCTGGCACCAGTGGGGCTGGAACGGGATAGGGCTGTTCATTGGCAGCTTGCTGGCGGTGGCATTGCTGGTGGCGTTGCACCTGAGCCGCCTGCCGGCCAAAGCAACCTGAACGCACAAGCAATACGGACTTCAGCCTTCAGCCAGCGCCATAGCCAACTGCACCTGCAACTGTTCATCCACAGCCTGCAACTGCAGGCGCTGAACCTGTCCACCGTCCCGTTCCAGGGCATGCAACCAACTCAGCACAGCAGCTGGCGGGCCTTGCAGGCTGACCTCCAGCTGCCCCTCCCTGGCCTCCAGGCCCGCAACATGCAGGCCGGCAAGCCGTGCACGCTCGCTCAAACTGGCAGGCGTGAGCGGCTCGGAAGTGCCAGCCGACTGAGGTTGGCGTTGGGTAACACGCTTCAACAGCGCAGCCAACGCTTGTTCTTGCACAAGGTGAGCCTCAGCATTACGCAAACGGATCTGGCTCGGTAACCAGGCCAGCTGCCAGACAATCAACAGGCCCACAGCCCAAAGTGCCAGCGTCAAAATCGTTCGCCTGGCAGCCGGTATCTGCTGCCACTGCTGCGCCAGCGCCTTTTTGTTCAAGCGTTTCATTCAGCCTCCAGCCAGGAGATGGTTGCCCGTACACCTTCGCCGACCTGCCGTGCGTGCCCCATCCTCACCCCTGGGGCACGCTGGCGAAGGCGTTCCAGATCATCGAAACCTTGGGCGACGACGTCGATGGTCCAACCCTCTGAGGTCTTGGCCTCGGCGTGCTCGATCGTAACGTTGCCAACACCCGCCAACGGGTCTGCAAGCATCGCCAACCGCTCGACAGCCGTCGGTGGTCCAGGCCGTTGCTCCAGAGCCTGGACCTGAGCGGCCAGGTCAGCGCCGGGCACCTGCCCGGGAGCCCAGCGCGCGAACATCTGCACGTTTTCGGCATGCTGCAGTAAAGCTTGCTGCTGCAGCCAGTCGGCACGCAGGTAACCAGCCAGACATACCAGCAGCAGCGCTGCCAGCATGCCACCGCCCAAGGCTTGCCAGGGCGGGCTGCTACGCTGTCGACGCATCGTGCCCTGGCGCAGGTCCACCGCAGTGCCGCCCCCGTCCACCAGCCTGCCAACAGCACTGGCGACATGCTTGTCGCTCAAAGCCTCGCCAGGCGAACCCGGCTCGGCCAGCCAGAGCCGGGGAGCCAAGCGGCGCGACAACACATGAGCCTGCCGTTCACTGACAGCCAGGCGCGTACCGTCCGCCCCACCCAACAGCCAGCGACCCTCGAACCATAGCGCGCAAGCCTCCTCAGTGCCCAACAGGTCGGCGTCTACATGCACCGCAACCGGGTCGATGCCCTGTGCCTGCAACATCGACATGAGGTGTCGATACTCCTCCAGCGCGACTGTCACAACTTGCCGGTAACCACCTGCGTCTGGGGGACCGAATGCCAAATGCAAGGTTTCCAGTGCCTCAGCAAGCTGCTCCTCGGCAGCGTAAGCCAGCGACTCGCGCGTCGGCCGCCTGCCCGGCACCGGGTCCAGCTTGCAGCATCCGGCCATCTCCATCGGCAACACCAGTACCACGGCAGCACCCGCCAACCAAGTAGGTAGCGCCCCGAGGGTGGTTCGGCATTGTTCGCCTTGCGCCGTGTACAGCAGCGCCGGCCACTGCAGCCCCGCGGCAGGCATGCCTTGGGCCAGTAAAAACAGGTAATGCCTACTCATCTGGCCTTTGCTCCGGTTGTGCAGAATATGAACGTCGCATGACGCGCACTTGGTGCGTGTCCAAATCGATTTCCAGGTCGCTGTAGAGGTACATCCGCCTGCCTGCCAGTTCTGCCTGAACCTCCAGGCGGTACCATCGGCTCGTCACGGATAAACCATGACTGTCGACGCCCAGGCCGTCCAACGAGGGGAGTGCCAGAAAACGTTGCACGGTGGGAATGCCATGCTCGGGGCGCTCGCCTACCAACTGCCGCGCAACAGACAGCTCCACACCTTCAAGGGCCGCCAGCAACCGTGCCGAAGCCGTATTGATGTTCAGCCCTGCTGTGCGCGGCAGGGCTGTCACCCAAGGCTGCAACCGCGCCACGGCTTGAGCATCCATGCCTGGTAGCGCACGCAGCTGGGAAGGGTCGAGCATGGGCTGCCCCAGCAGCGGATCGAGCGCTGGAGGTTCGATCTTCAATGACCGGCAAAGGCGTTTCCAGCGCTTGAGCAAGACTGGATTGGGTGTCCCGTTCACCGTCAGGGCAGCGAGGTTGAACCGGCCTGAAAGGTCTTCCAGGCGATAGCGGAGCTGGCCTTCACCAAGACTCAGCTGACGGCTGCGCGCCCAGGGCTGGCCGAGATGGGTCACCTGAAGCACAGTGGCAACCTGCTGCTTCAAATGCCCCAGCGCATGACGCTCCCCGGCCAGCGCCAGTTTCAGCAACTGCGATGCGTCAATCTGCTGGCCCACACTGCCCAGCATTCCCTGATGGCTGCGCAACATCCCGGCCACCAGGAACGACAACAGCGCCATGGCCAGTAGCACGGTAACCAGCGCCAGGCCACGCTGCTGCGCGCTTTTCACAGAGTGCCCCCGGCCAGCGGCAGCACGCGGCGTATCGCCTGCAATCGTTTGGTCGACAACATCACCTCAAGTGCCTGCGGTGGTTGCCGGGTGTGGGCCGATGGCCACTCGGGTTGCCAGCCCACACCGGCTGCATGCATGCGCCAACGCAACTCGACAACCCCCTCCAACAGGCGCTGAGGCTGGCCCTGGCCATTTTCCAGCCCGCGGCGTTGGCGCCACAGCACACCTTCCGCCAACCAATACTCCACGACTCTCAGATCGCTGCGTGGTAACGGCTGGCTGTCACGCTCCGCTCCCAGTACCCAGCTCACCCGATGCTTTTCCAGCGTCACGCCATGACCGCTGCCCTTTGCCTTGCCCGCATGCCAATAACCCTGCAAGGCATCTCGCTGCATTACGCTCATCGCCCGGCCAAGGGCTCGCAGTTCAGCGGCCTGGGGCTGACGTACCGTATCCGTCTGTAACACTGCTGCCACCAACTGGCTCGTCCCTTGAGCCAGCAGGGCAAATACGGCAATGGCCAGCAACAGCTCCAGCAGGGTGAAGCCCCGCTGGCGGCCCGCTGTTTTGCTTTCATGGCAGAGCATTGCCACCCTCCAGCCAGCCCGTGGCCTGGTGGAGCACTGTGCGATCTGCAGCCAGCCCTACAGTGATGGATACTTCGATCAATCCCACATCGACCAGGTGATGCATCGACTCCCGCACGAACCAGGTGCGCTGGCCAAAAACGACTGTCTCGGCGCGCTGCCCTGCAACGGGCAGTGGGTTAAGGCCAAGCTCGGTCAAACGGTTATCAGCGATCCAACTTGCGAACAACCGGTCATGGGCACCCTGCGTTTGCACCAACACGTGCTGGCTGGCGGCAGTCACGGCCGCAGCCAATACGGCAAAGATCGCCAACGCCACCAGCACTTCCAGCAACGTGAATCCGCGTTCAGAGGTGAAGGTGGGGGTCATTCAGGCCATCGCTCGATACATGGGCAAGCCGCACACCTGCCTCAAGGAAATACAACAGGAACGGGGTGTACTCATCGTTGCTGGCAAACGTGAGTTGTGCTGTTTCGCCGTGCCTCGAAAGCCCTGCCGGCAACCCGTCGATCTCCAGCCGCAGGCTCAGGCTCAAACTACGGCGCTGCCCCGTCGGCATCCAGGTTTGCCCCGTACGCAACATCAACTGGTAGCCGTCAGTGTCGATGCGAATACCCAGGGTCTGCCCCTCGAGCACTGCTCGCTGCCTGGCCTGTTGAACCACCTGCAGGAACAGCCCGGCCTCCTGGCGTGCGGTCCGTTGCGGATCGTGCCCGACCATCAAACCGCTCATGCCCATGACGATACCTGCCAGTACCAGTACCAACAGCAATTCAAGGAGGGTAAAACCCTGGGAGCGGCGCCGGATCATTCGTCCCAGTTACCGATGTCTGTATCCAAGCCTTCACCACCCGCTTGGCCATCGGCACCTAACGAGTACAGGTCATAGCCCTGGCCCGAGCGCACTCCGGGGCTTGCGTACCGGTAAGGCGCCCCCCAAGGGTCTGACGCAGCGCGCTTGAGGTAGCCCTGGGCGTTCCACTGACGCGGCAGAGGCGCCACGCTTGGGCGCCGAACCAGCGCTTCGAGGCCTTGAGCCGTGGTCGGATAACGCCCGTTATCCAGCCGGTAGATCTCCAGTGCAGTGGAAATGGACTGAATATCGGTGCGCGCCGCCGTGACCTTGGCATGGTCCGGGCGGCTCATGACATTGGGCAGCACCAATGCTCCGAGTACACCAAGGATGATGACTACGACCATGATTTCGATAAGGGTGAAGCCACGTTGCGAGTGACGTGCAGAGCCATTGAGCATGTCAGTTGACCAGTTGGTTGAGGTTGAGAATAGGCAGCAGAATGGCCAGGACGATGAACAGCACGATGCCCCCCATCACCAGCAGCATCAGGGGCTCGCACAGGCTGACCAGTAACGAGATACGACCTGCCAGGTGCTTTTCCTGAAGGTCGGCAGCGCGCTCGAGCATGCTGTCCAGCTCCCCTGCTCGCTCACCACTGGCAATCATGTGCAGCATGAGCGCAGGCAGGGTTTTACTGCGCGCCAGACTGCTGGCCAGCGTTGCACCTTCGGCTACTTCGCGCACGGCAGTCAGCAAGCGTTCCCGTAGCACCAGATTGCCGACTACCCCGGCGCCAATGCTCATTGCTTCCACCAGCACGACACCACTACGGCCAAGAATTGCCAGGGTACTGACGAAGCGGGCGGCTTCACGTGTGCGAACGAATTCGGCATAGCCGGGCAACTGCAACGCCAGGGCATGCCATTGCCGTTTGCGTGCGGGGTGGTGAAGTGCCAGGGCAATCGATGCGATCAACGCAGCCAGCGCCAGCACTGCGATCACCCCATAGCGCCCGGCCGCGTCACTGAGCGCGATCAATACCCGTGTCGCCAGCGGAAGTTGGGCGTGGTCACGACTGAATGCCTGAACAACGTCCGGTACTACATAACCGAGCAGAAAACCCACCACCAACAGCGATACCACCATCAGGATCGCGGGATAGGCCATCGCCAGCTGTACCCTCTGGCGTAACGCCTGCTGATGTTCGCCATGCTCGGCCAACCGTTCAAGCACGGCAGCCAGGTACCCGGAGCGCTCTGCAGCAGCTATGGTTGCGCGGTAGACAACCGGGAATGCCAATGGGTAGTGCGCCAGTGCATCTGCAAACGTATTGCCTTCCACTACCCGCTCAGCGACCCCGAGCAACACCTGCCGGACCTGCCGTTGACCGTTCTGGGCAGCCACCGCCTGTAGCGCCTCGGTCAGCGGCACGCCCGCCTGCAAAAGGGTCGACAGTTGACGCGTCAACAGGCACCGCCGGGCAAGCGTCAATCGCCTGCGCACGGGCACGATGGAAAATGAAGACTGCCTGGCCGCTTTGACCTTGAGCACGAACAGGCCCTGATCACGCAGCTGCTGCCGGGCCTGTTGCGCACTACTGGCCTCTACGCAGCCGCGCTGACGAACGCCGCTATTGTTCCGTGCGATGAAGCTGAAAACCGCCATGCTCAGTCCTGGCCAGTCACGCGCAAAAGTTCTGCGGCGCTGGTCTGTCCCATACAGACCCTTTGCACGCCATGCTGAAACAGGCTGGCTGAGTCGCCACGGACTATTTCGCGCATGGTCGCTTGTGACGCCCGGGCGTGAATCGCCTGGGCCAACTGTTCATCGACGACAACCATTTCGTGTAACGCCAGGCGGCCGCTGTAGCCCTGCTGACACTGTTCACACCCCACCGCCTGATAGACATGCGTCGGCAGCTCCTTGGGGTAGCCCAGGGCACTGGCCATGGCATCATCGACCACACAGGCAGCCTTGCAGTGCGGGCACAGCACCCGCACCAGCCGCTGAGCCATGACGCCGGCAAGGGAAGTAGCAAGCAGGCAGGTATCAACGCCCATGTCCGCCAGCCGCGTGATGGCCCCCAAAGCGCTGTTGGTATGCAAGGTCGAGAGCACCAGATGCCCGGTCAGGGATGCCTGCACGGCAATATCGGCAGTTTCACGGTCACGAATTTCGCCCACCATCACAACGTCCGGATCTTGGCGAAGTATCGCCCGAAGACCTCGGGCGAAGGTCATGTCCACCTTGGTGTTGACCTGGGTCTGGCCTATGCCGGGCAGGTGATATTCGATCGGATCCTCGACAGTAAGAATGTTGCGGGACTCCCGGTTAAGCACCGAAAGCGCCGTATAAAGCGTTGTGGTCTTGCCGGACCCGGTTGGTCCTGTAACCAGGAAGATGCCATTTGGCCTGTCCAGCATGGCGAGGAAGGCCTTGCTCACCGAAGCCTCCATTTGCATGTGCTGGATATCCAGGCGCACTGCCTGCTTGTCCAGCAACCGCAGCACAACGCGCTCGCCGTGAGCAGCGGGCAACGTCGACACCCGCACATCCACCTCATGGCCTGCCAGGCGCAAGCTGATGCGGCCATCCTGGGGCACACGCTTCTCGGCGATATCCAGACGCGCCATGACCTTGATACGCGACACCAGCAGCGCCGCCAGCGCCCGTGGCGGCGACAGGACCTCACGCATGACGCCATCGATACGCATGCGTACCCGCAACTGTTGTTCGAAGGTTTCCAAGTGGATATCCGAGGCGCGCGACCTGACTGCTTCGCTGAGCAAGGCATTGAGCAAGCGGATAATCGGCGCGTCCCCTTGCTGGTCGAGCAGGTCGCATGACTGCGGCAAGGCTTGCGCCAGGCGTGGTAAGTCAATCTGCTCATCCAGCCCCTGGATGACGGTATGGGCAGCGTCCTGAGTACCGCCATAGCAAGCGGCAAGGCGCTCGGCAAAATGCCCTTCATCGACCAGACGCAGCGGCCAGTGACTGCCTGTCACGCGCAACACCTCAGAAAGCACCTGCAGCGAGGCGCTGTCGCGCATCAAAACGGCCGGTTCTGCCGCCTGCCGGTCCAGCAGAATGCCGTGGCGCCGGGCAAAGCCGAATGAGAGTTCAGGGTTCAAGAGCCAGGCTCCCGGGTAGGGACAGGCCGGGTTTCGAACAACTCGCGGGCCTCCCGAGGCATACGCTGCGGATCGGCTGAGTGCACATCACGGTAAGCGCGGCGCCCCGAATCGATCAGTTCAGCCTGGGTACGTAAAAGGGTAGGCCGCAGGAAGACCATCAGGTTGGTCTTCTCCTGAATGTCCCGACTCCAGCGGAAAAGCCCGCCTATCAGCGGTATGCGGCTCAACAGAGGCACCCCTCGCTGCTCGGTACGCACGCTGTCCTTGATCAACCCTCCGATCACGATGATCTCGCCATCGGCGGCAAGGATGGTGCTTTTGAGCGTTCGCTTGCTGGTGATCAGGTCGCCTTCGACGGTGCTGGGGGCGAGTTCGGAGCTTTCCTGCTCGACCTCCAGGCGTAGGCTCCGGCCCTCATTGATATGCGGGCGAACCTTGAGGCTGATACCGATATCCTTGCGTTCCACGGTTGTAAACGGGTTGTCCGCGCCGCTGCCGGAAGTGGTATAGGAGCCGGTCTTGAACGGTACATTCTGGCCCACCAGAATCTGCGCTTCCTGGTTGTCCAGCGTAAGCAGGCTGGGCGTGGAAAGCAGGTTGCTTCGGCTGTTGCTGGCCAGAGCCGACACCAGCAGGCCAAACCTGTCCGACCCAATGGCCAGCGCTGCGCCGCTGGGCAACAGTTTGTCCGCGTCGAACAGATCAGCGAAAGCAGCCCCGCTGTCGGGGAAGGTCACGCCGCCTTTCAGGCTGCCGGTATCGACGCCCCACTGCAGGCCCAGAGCTTCGTTGATATCCCCGCTGACTTCGACAATGGCTGCATGTATCAGCACCTGCGCGCGGGGCTGGTCCAACTGCGCGATCATTTGCGCCACATTGTCGAGCATGCGTGGCTCCCCCAACAGCAGCAGCGCATTCTGACTGGCATCGGCCTTGACCATTACCCCAGCCGCCAACGCCGGGGCCGGGCTCTCGCTATAGGCCTTGCCATCCAGTTGCTTGCCTACATCGTTCAGTACCTCGGCCAACTGCTCGGCATTGCCATGCTGAAGGCGCACCACCCGCCAGTTTTGCGAAGAGGCCGGTGCCGCCACATCCAGGTCACGGGCCAGCTGCGCCATACGTTGCCGGGACTTTTCCGGGCCGAGAACAAGCAGGCGATTACCGCGCACATCTGCAAGTACCCGTACACCGCTATCGGGGCCACCGGCCGATGCTTCGACGACAGGCAATACTTCAGCAGCCTGTGCCGTACGCAATGTCACCAGCTCATAGTCATGTCGCTGACCGCTGTCCAGTTGTGCCACCAAGGCTTGCAAGCGGTCCAGGTTCGCAGCCGAGTCGGTAACCACCAAGGCATTGGCAGAACTGGACGGGCCAATGTAGCCATTGCTCGATACCAGCGGCCGCAGCAAGCCCGCCAGATCGGCGGCAATGCTGCCCGACAGGCTGAACACCCGCGTGGTGAAGGCAGCAGGGATCGCGTCGGCTTGCTGGTTCGCCCAGACCTTGGCTTCGCTGGCTGGAAGCACCAGCAAGCGGTCGCCATCGTTCACCGCTGCAAAACCCTGCGCATTCAATACCGAATAAAACAGCCGGCGAACGCCCTCGCGATCATGCGGCTCATTCGATAGCACGGTGATACGCCCCTGCACGCGAGGGTCGAGCACGATCGTCTGATCCAGAATTGCCCCGACTTCCCGTACGACATCGCGCACATCGGCATCGCTCATCGCCAACTGCCAGGTTGCAGTATCTGCCAATGCCAACGTGCCGGCCACAGACAGGCAAGTGCCGACCAAGGCAACCTGCAAATAGCGTTGTAAAGTCATTGCACCTCCCGCAACAAGCGGGGTGGATCTGCTGGAGCAGGGCCAGCCACAGCCGCGCTGCCAGAGGTAAGGAATATACTGGGGCGGCTGCCGGACATCGCCACGCTTTGTTCGACGCTGCCGTCCCAGAGCGTGATGCTGCGCACCTCGATACGGCGCACAACGCTCCCGTCCGGCAACCGGTCGCCGACCCGATAGAGGGCGTCACCGTCCCGGCTGCCCACAAGCGCACGCGCTTCGCCACGGCTGGGAATGAAGCATGCCTTGAGCACCAGATCAGCCCGGCCCGTAGGTTGCCCGTCAGGCGAGCTGAGACCGAAGGCCAGGACCAGTGATGCCGTGGAGAGCGGCTTTTCCAAAGGTGCGCTGTGGGCGAAACCTTCGGGCACTTCAGGTTCAAATGACCATGGCCGTACCGTTTCGCGGATGCCCAGCGCCACCATCGTCATCACAGGTATCGCCGCCCAGGCCCAATGCCCCAACCGTTTCATCGACTCAAGGCAACATCCGCCGAATGATGCGTCGACCCGAAAGTTCGTGCATTACCACCGCTACGACATGCAGCAACATGGCGCCAGCAAGCAACGTACTTGCTGCAACGTGCAACTTGCGCCAGGCATCCAGCCATGAAGGGTCAACAAGCAAGGGCGCTATGGCAAACCAGCCGAACACCTCGATCGGTCGGTCCATCATCAGCACACCGGACAGCAGAACCAATGCCGTGAGCCAGTACAGCCCTTCATGGACGAAATGAGCTACCCGGCGCCCGGCGACACTCTGGTGTACCGCGCCTGGCCTGGCCATGCACACGCGAAGCAGCCAACGCATGAGAAAAACCGGGATAAAAAGCGTGGTCAGCCCAACATTCACGAAGCCGATGAAGTCAGCGCTGGAGGGTTGGACCTCAACCAGGGAAACATAGAAACCACTCGCCAGCGCCCAACCGATAATCAGGGCAGAGATCCAGTGCAACACAACCTGTTGCCAAGCATATTTATCTTGCGACATCGAAAAGTCCCGAGCCTGACCCGGCAGCCCAACTCAGGCTGCCAGGCCAGATCTCCTTAGCGTTTGATCCAGGCGTCTTGCCAGTTGCTGCCCACACCTGGCTCATACTGACTGGCACTTTCCGAATAGATCTTGCACCAGCCTTCATACGGGAATGGCTTGCACTCGAACACCTCGCCAGTTTTCGGTTGCAGGACGCGAGTTCCTGCCTTGTAACTGGCAAGCGATTGCGGGAATTCGAAGTCGTAGCCTTCACCCCCGGCCGTCTTCAACTGAACCTTGCGCTCCTCCTGAAGCAATATGCGCCCGGTTTTATTGACACCGACAACCTTGAGCAGGTGCTCGCCTTCGACACTGGCTACCGGCAGAGAAATCGGGCTGGTGGTGGCATCCACTTGCTGACGGACGAAGCCGACCTGCTGGTTGGCTGAATCGTACAGCCGCGCACTCACCTGCAAGTTACGGTTGGTCATCACCGTGAAGTCCAGCGCCGCCTTTCCATCAGTCAGGGTATATTCCGACTTGAGATCATGCAGGTGCAGATAGCTGTCATCCGAAGGCACGCCTTCGAAGTCCAACTGATAGCTGCTGATACCTGTCTCAGGCTTTGCATAGATATTGTTGGCGCCCTGTACCGGCGTGATATTGCCTTCTTGATCGGGTTGACCTGCCTGTACCAGCGACTGGCTTTCATTGATACGCGTGGCGAGCTTGTACGACCAGTTGGGTGCAAGGCCTTCTTCAGCGTTCTCGATGGTAATACTCACGCTGTAAGGCGCGCTCTCTGAACCCGCCACGAACGCACGGGCCTTCACCTTGTCGCCAATCTGCAAGTCCCGATGTGGATTGATGGCGCCTACTTGTGGCCATTGCGGAACAGGGCCGCCATCAGTTTGGATATCCACATCCATCACGTTGTAAAACGCGGCGGCCGTATCATCGACAGTCCAGACACCCATGATGACATGGTGCCCCGACCTGTCTGCCGGCAAGGTGCACTGATGCTTGACCGGCGATGGCCCGACGGTGGGTTGACCTTCGCCGCGCGCCGGCTTGCCGTGGCCATCTACCTTGCAGAAAGGCGTCAACTCGAACGCATCGCGCGCCAAGGGTGAATTGGGATTCCAACCGGCCTTGGTGATGAAGTATTCCCAACCGGTTGTCTTGTGCCCTTCGGTGTAATGCCACTCGAAGGTAATGTCGCGCTGCTTGATAGTGGTCAGGTGCCAACGATTGGCAGACTGTTCGTCAAGCGGAGCAAAGTCACCTCGCTCTCCACCACTGGCGAGTTTGCCGTCGACAGGGCCACGTGCAGGGAATCCTTTAACGGTTTCTCCGACTGACTGGGGCTCGTACGTCGCTGCCCCGCACTCGGTATTTTGCCCCAAGCGACAGGCGTAGGCGCGCGAAGGCGGCTCGCTGGTATAACCATGGGCATAGGCCAATTGTCCCTGTATACCCGCACCGGCCATTGCTACCCACACACTGGTAGCCAACAGCCTTCGCACATTCTTTGTTGTACTCATGATGCCCCCCGGCGTAATGGACTTGCACCAGCAAGCCCGACTGAGTGGCCCAGTCTATTTACGCGCCAGGGATCAATATGTAGGAATTAGCTCGTTACACGCGCTGCTATCGCCCAACCGGGGTGAGGAGTTCGACAACATCTACATCGACCTCCCTGCTCATCAGGTGCTTCTCCACCTCACCAGTCAGTTTGACCTTGGTTTTTTCGTTGAACGGTGTCTGCGGGAGATCTTCATCGTCAATTTCGACGGTTATGGTGCCCGTGTCATCCTTGAACTCGTACTTGTCGTCGTTATTGATCTTTTTGGTCACGAACCCCTGCAGCACCACCGGAGTATCATCGGCGGCATCATTGGCAGCAGCCACGGTGGAAACTGGCTGGGCACCAGGGCCCGTATAGCTGCCAGCAAGGGCAGCGGTACTGAACAGCGGGACGAGGATCAGTGCGAGATAATGGGTTTTCATGAGGATCGGGTCCTGTTTCGGTTTCGATGGGACCAGATTAACGACGATCGCTGAATTAAAACTTAATGCACAAAAAACCCGGCATCGAAGCCGGGTTTACTGAGCAGTGCATCAAGTCACTGGTGGTACTGCGCCGACAGCTCGTGCACAGCATTGACGAACACACCGGCATGCTCCGGATCGACTTCCGGGGTAATACCATGACCAAGGTTGAACACATGGCCAGTGCCGTGGCCATAACTGGCCAGGATGCGCGCCACTTCCTTGCGAATGGCTTCAGGCTTGGCGTACAGCACGGTCGGGTCCATGTTGCCTTGCAGCGCCACCTTGTCACCCACACGGCGACGGGCGTCGCCGATCTCGCAGGTCCAGTCCAGGCCCAGCGCGTCAGCACCGGCTTCGGCAATGCTTTCCAGCCACAAGCCGCCGTTCTTGGTGAACAGGATCACCGGCACCTTACGCCCTTCGTGCTCGCGGATCAGGCCGCTGACGATCTTGCGCATGTAGGCCAGTGAGAACTCCTGGTAGGCCGCCGCCGACAGGTTGCCGCCCCAGGTGTCGAAGATCTGCACGGCCTGGGCGCCGGCCAGAATCTGGCCGTTAAGGTAGCTGGTGACCGACTGGGCCAGCTTGTCCAGCAGCAGGTGCAGGGCTTGCGGGTTGTCGTAGGCCATGGCCTTGGTCTTGCGGAAGTCTTTCGACGAGCCGCCTTCGACCATGTAGGTGGCCAGGGTCCACGGGCTGCCGGAGAAGCCGATCAGTGGCACACGACCATTGAGCTCACGGCGAATGGTGCTGACCGCGTCCATCACGTAGCCAAGGTCTTTCTGTGGGTCCGGGACTGGGAGCGCTTCGATGTCGGCCGGAGTGCTGATGACCTTCTTGAAACGCGGGCCTTCGCCGGTTTCGAAGTACAGGCCCAGGCCCATGGCATCGGGAATGGTGAGGATGTCCGAGAACAGGATCGCCGCGTCCAGCGGGTAGCGGTCCAGCGGCTGCAGGGTGACCTCGCAGGCGAACTGCGGGTTCATGCACAGGCTCATGAAGTCACCGGCCTTGGCGCGGCTGGCGCGGTACTCCGGCAGGTAGCGGCCGGCCTGGCGCATCATCCACACCGGGGTGACGTCTACGGGTTGCTTGAGCAGTGCACGCAGGAAACGATCGTTCTTCAGGGCAGTCATGTCGGCATCCGGAAAAATAGTGCGGGCATTTTCTCAGACACCAGCGCAAAAGGCACGGCCATGGCCATGTGTTTTGTCTATTGGATGCCACAGATCAAGCGTTTTTGTATACAAAAGCTTCGCGGGCATGCCTGCCCCCACGGGTTCTGCGCTTAACCCTGCGGGAGCGGGCATGCCCGCGAACAGGTCGAACCTCAGACTTCGAGGTAGTCCAGGATACCCTCGGCAGCCGTACGCCCTTCGAAGATCGCAGTCACCACCAGGTCCGAACCGCGCACCATGTCGCCACCGGCAAACACTTTCGGGTTGCTGGTCTGGTGCTTGAACTTGCCCTTCTCCGGGGCAACCACACGGCCCTGGCTGTCCAGCTGAATGCCATGCTGCTCAAACCACGGCGCCGGGCTCGGGCGGAAGCCGAAGGCGATCACCACGGCATCTGCCGGCAGGATCTCTTCGGAGCCCGGGATGGGCTCAGGGCTGCGGCGGCCACGGGCATCAGGCTCGCCCAGGCGGGTCTCGACCACTTTGACGCCTTCGACCTTGTCCTCACCCACAATGGCAATGGGCTGGCGGTTGTAGAGGAACTTCACGCCCTCTTCCTTGGCGTTCTTCACCTCTTTGCGCGAACCCGGCATGTTGGCTTCGTCACGACGATAAGCACAGGTCACCGCCTTGGCACCCTGACGGATCGAGGTACGGTTGCAGTCCATCGCGGTGTCACCACCGCCCAGCACCACCACTTTCTTACCCTGCATGTCGACGAAGTCTTCCGGCGACTTCTCGAAGCCCAGGTTGCGGTTGACGTTGGCGATCAGGAAGTCCAGTGCGTCATGCACGCCCGGCAGGTCCTCGCCCGGGAAGCCGCCCTTCATGTAGGTGTAGGTACCCATGCCCATGAACACTGCATCGTACTCGGCGAGCAGCTGTTCCATGGTCACGTCCTTGCCCACCTCGGTGTTCAGGCGGAACTCGATACCCATGCCGGTGAAGACTTCGCGGCGGTTGCTGAGCACGGTCTTTTCCAGCTTGAACTCGGGGATGCCAAAGGTCAGCAGGCCGCCGATTTCCGGGTTCTTGTCGAACACCACCGGGGTTACCCCAGCGCGCACCAGGACGTCGGCGCAGCCCAGGCCCGCCGGGCCGGCGCCGATGATGGCGACGCGTTTACCGGTTGGCTTGACCTTGGACATGTCCGGGCGCCAGCCCATGGCGAAGGCGGTGTCGGTGATGTACTTCTCCACCGAGCCGATGGTCACCGCGCCAAAGCCGTCGTTCAAGGTGCAGGCACCCTCGCACAGGCGGTCTTGCGGGCAAACACGGCCGCATACTTCGGGCAGGGTGTTGGTCTGGTGCGACAGTTCCGCCGCGGCCAGGATGTTGCCTTCGGAGACCAGCTTCAACCAGTTGGGGATGAAGTTGTGTACCGGGCACTTCCACTCGCAATACGGGTTACCGCAGCCCAGGCAGCGGTGCGCCTGCTCTACGGACTGCTGCGGCTTGAACGGTTCGTAGATTTCCACGAACTCCTTCTTGCGCTGGCGCAGCAGCTTTTTTTTCGGGTCCTTTCGGCCCACTTCGATGAACTGGAAGTCATTGTTCAGACGTTCAGCCATTTTTCAAAACCTCTTTACAGCAGCTGCAAGCTACAAGCTGCAAGCCGCAAGACGATCACTTAAGCCGGGCAAACCTCGTACTGCCATTACTTGCAGCTTGAGGCTTGCCACTTGCAGCTGTTTTTACTGCGGGTTGGCACGGGTGCTGGACAACAGCTGCTTCAGGTTGGCTGCCTTCGGCTTGACCAGCCAGAAGCGCCGCACGTAGTCGTCCAGGTTCTCCGAGAGCTCACGCCCCCACTCACTGCCGGTCTCATCCACATACTCGGCAAGGACACGCGCCAGGTGGCTACGGTAGGCCTCCATCGCTTCGCCACTGATACGCTGGATTTCCACCAGCTCGTGGTTGAGCTTGTCGACGAAGCTATTGTCCATGTCGAGCACGTAGGCAAAGCCGCCAGTCATGCCAGAACCGAAGTTGTAACCGGTCTTGCCCAAAACGCAGACAAAGCCGCCGGTCATGTATTCACAGCAGTGATCGCCAGTGCCCTCGACAACAGCATGGGCGCCGGAGTTACGTACAGCGAAGCGCTCGCCCGCAGTACCTGCGGCAAACAGCTTGCCGCCAGTGGCACCGTACAGGCAGGTGTTGCCGACGATGGCGCTGTGCTGGGTTTCGAACGGGCTGCCGGCTGGCGGCACGATGGTGACCTTGCCACCGGTCATGCCTTTGCCGACGTAATCGTTGGCGTCGCCTTCCAGGTGCAGGTTCAGGCCACCAGCGTTCCACACGCCAAAGCTCTGGCCCGCAGTCCCCTTGAAGCGGAAGGTGATCGGCGCCGCAGCCATGCCCTGGTTGCCGTGCAGGCGGGCGATTTCGCCCGACACACGCGCACCGATGGAGCGGTCGCAGTTGCAGATGTCGAGGCTGAACTCGCCACCCGCCTGGTCGCGGATGGCCGGCATGGCCATATCAACCATCTTCTCGGCCAACTCGCCCAGATCGAACGGCGGGTTCTTGTCGACTTCGCAGAACTGCGGTTTGTCCGCCGGAATGTGCGAGCTGCCCAGCAGCGGCGACAGGTCCAGGTACTGCTGGCGTTCGGTGTCACCTGGCAGCACATCGAGCAGGTCGGTACGGCCGATCAGTTCACCAAGGCTGCGCACGCCCAGCTTGGCCAACCACTCGCGGGTTTCTTCGGCGACGAAGGTGAAGAAGTTGATCACCATGTCGACGGTGCCGATGTAGTGGTCCTTGCGCAGCTTGTCGTTCTGGGTGGCCACGCCGGTGGCGCAGTTGTTCAGGTGGCAGATGCGCAGGTACTTGCAGCCCAGGGCAATCATTGGCGCGGTACCAAAGCCGAAGCTTTCGGCACCGAGGATGGCCGCCTTGATCACGTCCAGGCCGGTTTTCAGGCCGCCGTCGGTCTGCACTCGCACCTTGCCGCGCAGGTCGTTGCCGCGCAGGGTCTGGTGAGTTTCCGCCAGGCCCAGCTCCCAAGGGGCGCCGGCGTATTTGATCGAGGTCAGCGGCGAAGCACCGGTACCACCGTCGTAACCGGAGATGGTGATCAGGTCGGCATAGGCCTTGGCCACACCAGCGGCGATGGTGCCCACGCCCGCTTCGGCTACCAGCTTGACCGATACCAGCGCCTGCGGGTTGACCTGTTTGAGGTCGTAGATCAGCTGCGCCAGATCTTCGATCGAGTAGATGTCGTGGTGTGGAGGTGGCGAGATCAGGGTCACGCCCGGCACCGCATAACGCAGCTTGGCGATCAGGCCGTTGACCTTTCCGCCCGGCAACTGGCCGCCCTCACCGGGCTTGGCGCCCTGGGCAACCTTGATCTGCAACACTTCGGCGTTGACCAGGTACTCCGGAGTCACACCAAAACGGCCGGTGGCCACCTGCTTGATCTTCGAGCTCTTGATGGTGCCATAGCGCGACGGGTCTTCGCCGCCTTCACCAGAGTTGGAGCGCGCGCCCAGGCGGTTCATGGCCTCAGCCAGCGCTTCGTGAGCTTCCGGCGACAGTGCACCCAGCGAGATACCCGCCGAGTCGAAGCGCTTGAGAATCGCCTCCAGCGGCTCGATCTGCTCAAGCGCCAGCGGCTGGTCGGCCACCTTCACTTTGAGCAAGTCACGGATCATCGACACCGGGCGCTGGTCCACCAGCGTGGTGTATTCCTTGAACTTGGCGTAGTCGCCCTGCTGCACGGCGGCTTGCAGGGTGTTGACCACGTCCGGGTTGTAGGCGTGGTATTCGCCACCGTGGACGAACTTCAGCAGGCCGCCTTGCTGGATCGGCTTGCGCGCGCTCCAGGCTTCGGCCGCCAGCAGCTTCTGGTCGTTTTCCAGGTCTTCGAAGCGCGCACCCTTGATGCGGCTGGACACGCCCTTGAAGCTCAGGCCTACCACTTCCTCGGCCAGGCCGATGGCCTCGAACAGCTGTGCACCGCGGTACGAAGCGATGGTGGAGATCCCCATCTTCGACAGGATCTTCAGCAGGCCCTTGGAGATACCCTTGCGGTAGTACTTGAACACTTCATCCAGGTCGCCCAGCACTTCGCCGGTACGAATCAGGTCAGCCAGTACTTCATACGCCAGGTACGGGTAAACGGCCGAGGCACCGAAGCCCAGCAGCACGGCGAAGTGATGCGGATCACGGGCGGTAGCGGTTTCCACCAGGATGTTGCTGTCGCAACGCAGGCCCTTTTCGGTCAGGCGGTGGTGCACGGCACCCACGGCCAGCGAAGCGTGCACCGGCAGCTTGCCCGGGGCGATATAACGGTCGCTCAGCACCAGCTGGGTCTTGCCCCCACGCACAGCTTCTTCGGCCTGGTCGGCAATGTTGCGGATGGCTGCTTCCAGGCCGACGCTTTGCTCATAGTTGAGGTCGATCAGCTGGCGGTCGAAGCCTTCGCGCTCCAGGTTCATCAGCGAACGCCACTTGGCAGGCGAGATGACCGGCGAGCTTAGGATTACCCGCGAAGCGTGCTCCGGGGACTCCTGGAAGATGTTGCGCTCGGCACCCAGGCAGATTTCCAGCGACATCACGATCGCTTCGCGCAGCGGGTCGATCGGCGGGTTGGTCACCTGAGCGAACTGCTGGCGGAAGAAGTCGTATGGCGAACGCACGCGCTGCGACAGCACGGCCATCGGCGTGTCGTCACCCATCGAACCAACGGCTTCCTGGCCCTGCTCACCCAACGGGCGCAGCACCTGGTCACGCTCTTCGAAGGTAACCTGGAACATCTTCATGTATTGCTTGAGCTGGTCAGCGTCGTAGCTGGCCACGCCCTGGTCGTCGGTCAGTGTCGCCTGGATACGCGTAGCGTGCTGACGCAACCAGCGCTTGTATGGGTGCCGCGACTTCAGGCGGTTGTCGATGGCGTCGGTGTCGAGAATCTGGCCGGTTTCGGTGTCCACGGCAAGGATCTGGCCCGGGCCGACACGGCCCTTGGCCAGCACTTCCTCAGGCTGATAGCCCCATACGCCGATTTCCGAGGCGATGGTGATGTAGCCATTGGTGGTGGTCACCCAGCGCGCCGGGCGCAGACCGTTACGGTCGAGCAGGCACACCGCGTGGCGGCCTTCGGTCATGACGATACCGGCCGGGCCATCCCACGGCTCCATGTGCATGGAGTTGTATTCGTAGAAGGCGCGCAGGTCGGCGTCCATGGTCTCGACGTTCTGCCATGCCGGCGGTACCAGCATGCGCACGCCGCGGAACAGGTCGATGCCACCGGTGACCATCAGTTCCAGCATGTTGTCCATGCTCGACGAGTCGGAACCGACGCGGTTGACCAGCGGGCCGAGCTCTTCGAGGTCGGGGATCTGGTCGTTGGCGAACTTGGTGCGACGAGCCACGGCCCAGTTGCGGTTGCCGGTGATGGTGTTGATCTCGCCGTTGTGGGCGAGGAAGCGGAACGGCTGCGCCAGCGGCCATTTCGGCAGGGTGTTGGTGGAGAAGCGCTGGTGGAACACGCAGATCGCGGTTTGCAGGCGCTCGTCACCCAGGTCTGGGTAAAACGCCGCGAGATCGCGCGGCATCATCAGGCCTTTGTAGATGATGGTCTTGTGCGAGAAGCTGCAGATGTAGTGGTCGGCGTCGTGGGCGTTGGCCACCGACGAACGACGACGGGCGCTGAACAGCTTGATGGCGAACTCCTGGTCGCTCAGGCCTTCACCGCCAATGAACACCTGCTCGATCTGCGGCAGGCGCTCCAGGGCCAGGCGGCCGAGGACGCTGGTGTCGATCGGCACCTTGCGCCAGCCGACCAGTTTCAGGCCGGCGGCGAGGATCTCGCGGTCCATGTTGGCGCGGGCAGCTTCGGCTTTGACCGGGTCCTGGTTGAAGAACACCATGCCGACGGCGTACTGCTTGGGCAGCTCGACAGCGAAGTGCTCCTGGGCCACGGCTCGCAGGAATTGATCGGGCTTCTGCATGAGCAGACCGCAACCGTCACCGGTCTTGCCGTCGGCATTGATGCCGCCGCGGTGGGTCATACACGTCAACGCCTGCATGGCAGTTTGCAGAAGGTGGTGGCTCGGCACGCCCGTCATATGGGCGATCAGGCCAAAACCACAGTTGTCCTTGAATTCTTCGGGATGGTACAGACCTGTTTTCATAGACACATTCTCACCAGGTTCACCTCTCAACGGAGGTAAATCTCTTTTTTAACAACCACTTACCATCCACGCCGATCAAACGCCAGCTTTTTTGCGGTGGTCATGGAAAACCATTGTTGCACAGCGACAGCGATGCCCACAAATTTTCATGTCTCGGCATTGAAAATTTATGTCGCAATTTTGAATGTTTTTGCGCCATGCGCCGTGATAGCGGCTTGACTCGAGTCTGAAGCGTTTCAGCCATGACTGCAACTAGGGGCTTGTGGCCGGCAGTCCGGGACAGAAAAGCCTGCCGCGCTCGGGCGCAGCAGGCTAGTCGAAAGCTAGAATTCGCTTAGCTACTGGGCGGCGGGGTGATGCCGCCCGGAAGGTATCAGCGGGCCGCAGCCAGCTCTTGTTGGACGCTGGCGACGGTACGTGGCCAAGGTTTACCAGCCTGGACCTTCGCTGGCAAGTTCTTGATTGCTGCAACCGCTGCGTCGCGGTTGGCGAAACTGCCGTAAGTCACGACGTACAGGGGTTTGCCCTGCAGGTTTTTCTTGAAGTAGCGATAGTCGCCACCCTGGGCCTTGACGTAAGCCTGGGCCGACGCTTCGGAGCTGGTTCCGAGGATCTGCACCACATAATTGCCCGGCTTCTGTCCAGCATACCAGCCACCGTTGCCAGCGCTGGCGGCGGCAGGCTTTTCGGCAGCTTTGGCGGCCGGTTTGGCCACGGCGACCTGGGTCGGCGCTGGCTTGGCAGGCGCAACCGGCTTGGCGGGCTGGGTTGCAACAGGCTTCGACGCAGGCGCAACCGACTGTACTGGCTGGGCAGGCGCAGGCGCCGGGCCAGCCGGCACACCTTGTGGCGGGGCGATGGTGGTTACGGTCGGTGGCGGGTTGCCAGGCTGCAGCGCGGTGTCGCCAGCCGGGCTTCCCTCTTCACCGTCGCCCATGCCTGCGGCTTGGGCCAGCGGTTCGCGCATCACCGGCTGCGACTGGCCAACCAGTGGCAGCGGCATTGGCTGGGAGGAGCCGGAGAACTCGATGGCAGCGCCCTGCTTGCCGTCACCCAGCGGCAACTGGGCTTGGGCGGCCGGCGCTTCGGCGGGGGCCTTGTCGCCTTTCTTGGGCATCAATACCGCGGCCGCAACGGCAACCACGACCACAGCGGACAGCGCGAGCACATGTTTTTTAGGCATCTTGAACCCCATGGTAGGTCGCTTGGCCGTCGAGCGGCTGGCGATCATCGCTTCGATCAAAGTGTCACGGGCGACCTGGTTGATGTTGCCAGGCCAGCCGTCGGAGTTTTCATGGATATCGGCGATCTGTTCACGGCTGAACACCTCAATGCCCCGGCCAGCCCCTTCCAGGCGCTGCTCCAGGTACTCGCGGGTCTCTTCTTCACTGTAGGGCGCAAGCTCGATGATGTGGAAACGTTCTTCCTCGACATTGAGCTCGTCCAGCCCGGCAATCAGCGATGGCTCACCGAACAGAAACACGTGCGGACGCCCCTCAGGTACCCCCGCCGCCAATTCCAGCAACGCTTGGAGTGCCGACTCGTCGAGTTGTTCCGCATCGTCCACCAGCAAATACACTTCCTGCCCGGTCAGTGCCAGCTGCACCACCTTCGACAGGATCGCCTGTACCTCGGGCTGGGCCACACCCAGCTCCTGCGCGACCTGCGCGAGCATACTGGAGGCATCGCTGGCGCTGCGGGCCGACACCACCACACTTTGCACAGCCTGCTTGTTGGTGCTGGCCACCAGGGCCTGGCGCAACAGCGACTTGCCGCTGCCCAATGGGCCACTGACCACCAGCATCAACTGGCTATAGCGCGCCAGGTGGTGCAGTTGGCCAAGCACAGGCTTGCGCTGGGCCGGGAAGAACTTGAAGCCAGGTACGCGGGGCGCGAATGGATCATGGCTCAACTGGTAATGGTCGAGAAAGGCCTCATCGGCATGCAAACTTGTCATTGCGCTGTCACAACCTCAAAGCTGGGCCACGATCGCGCGGTAATCCGCCGACAGCGTGGCCTGGAGAATCTCTTTCGAATAGTCGTCGGTCACCACGGCCTCGCCCATCTGGCGCAGTAGCACCAGACGCAAACGACCGTCGAGCACCTTCTTGTCGACCGCCATGTGCTCCATGAAATGCGCCGGGGTCATTTCCTGTGGTGGCACCACCGGCAAACCTGCGTCCTGCAACAGGCGGATCCCACGATCGCGCTCAGCCTGGTCGATCCAGCCAAGGCGCATGGACATTTCCAGGGCCATCACGGTGCCCGCCGCCACGGCTTCGCCGTGCAGCCACACGCCATAGCCCATGTGGGTTTCGATAGCATGCCCGAAGGTATGCCCCAGGTTCAGCGTGGCCCGTACGCCAGACTCGCGCTCGTCGGCGCCCACCACCGCGGCCTTGGCCGCGCAAGAGCGGCGGATGGCCTCGGTCAGGGCTGCCGAATCGAGGGCACGCAGTGCCTGCATATTGTCTTCGAGCCAGGCGAGGAACGGCTTGTCGCAAATCAGGCCGTACTTGATCACTTCGGCCAGGCCTGCAGACAACTCGCGCGCTGGCAGGGTCTTGAGGCTGGTGGTATCGATCAGCACCGCATTGGGCTGATAGAAGGCACCGACCATGTTCTTGCCCAGCGGATGATTGATGCCGGTCTTGCCCCCCACGGAAGAGTCGACCTGGGACAACAGGGTCGTTGGCACCTGGATAAAGTCGACGCCGCGCTGGTAGCAAGCGGCAGCGAAGCCAGCCATGTCACCAATCACGCCACCGCCCAGAGCGACCACCGTAGTACGACGATCATGGCGGGCTGTCAGTAGGCCATCGAAGATCAGCTGCAATGTTTCCCAGTTCTTGTGGGCTTCACCATCGGGCAACACCACTGGCAGTACCGAATAGGCACCGAGGGCCTTGCTCAGGCGTTCGAGATACAGCGGCGCGACGGTCTCGTTGGAAACGATGGCAACCTGCCGACCCGCGATGTGCGGTGCCAGCAGCTCGGGCTGGTCCAGCAGGCCTTCGCCAATGTAGATCGGGTAGCTACGCTCGCCCAGGTCGACCTTTAGTGTCTGCATGTATCCCCACAATGTACTTGGGCGCGGCGCCATCCGGCGACCTGCGCGGTAACGTTGAGCCTCGCCTCGGCGCTGGTGGCCGAGAATAGTCCCGGGTTAACGGGGCGGCAACTGCTGCAAGCGCTCGAGAATATCGATCACCACCATGCGTGGTGGCCGCTCGTCGGTTTCAACCACCAGGTCGGCGATCTCGCGGTAGAGCGGGTCGCGGGTTTCCAGCAAGGTGCGCAAGGTCGCCTCGGGGTTGGCCGTGCGCAGCAGCGGGCGGTTGCGGTCGCGCGCGGTGCGGCCGACTTGCTGTTCGACCGAAGCATGCAGGTAGATCACCCGGCCACCCTGATGCAGCGCCTGGCGGTTGGCTTCGCGCATTACCGCGCCACCGCCGGTGGCCAGGACCACACCGTCGAGCGCGCACAGCTCGGCGATCATCGCTTGCTCGCGATCACGGAAACCCGGCTCGCCTTCCTTGTCGAATATCCACGGGATGTTTGCGCCGCATCGCAGTTCGATTTCCTTGTCGGAATCCTTGAACAGCAGGCGCAGCTCTTTGGCCAACAGGCGTCCGATGGTGCTTTTACCAGCGCCCATGGGCCCCACAAGTATCAAATTTCGCACAGAATCAACGACTCACAGCAATCGCCTGGTCACTCATGATACGCGGAGTCAGGAAGACCAGCAGCTCGGATTTTTTCTCTTGTAATGCATCGCGTCGAAACAGCCGCCCAACATACGGCAGATCGCCGAAAAATGGCACCTTGTCGACCACATTGTTTTGCGAAGTCGAGTAGACGCCACCGATCACGATCGTTTCGCCGTCCGCCACACGCACCTTGGCATTGACCTCGTTCTTGCGGATCGGCGGTACATTGTTCAAGGCATTGACGTAATCCGGCTCGTCCTTGGTCACCCTGACGGTCATGATCACCTTGTTGTCCGGGGTGATCTGTGGCGTTACTTCCAGCGACAGCGAGGCTTCGCGAAACGATACCGAGGTAGCGCCGCTTTGGCTCGTTTCCTGGTAAGGCACCTCGGTACCCTTGAGGATCCTCGCCGTTTCCTTGTCAGCCGTGACCACCTTGGGCTGCGAAATGATCTCGCCGTTGCCGCTTTTCTCCATGGCACTGAGCTCCAGGTCCAGCAATACGTCACCGCGCAACAAACCAAGGCCGATACTGCTGCCGGCACGCTCCAAGCCGAGGTCGACGAACAGTTCCTTGCCGGGCCGCAACTTCTCGCCGTACAGCGGCCCGCCCCAGCGCACCCCCAGGCTTTTCTCATAATCGACGTTGGCCTCGACGATACGCGCCTCGATCGCTACCTGGCGCACCGGCACATCCAGCTGCGCCACCAGCTGGCGCAACTCGGCCAGGCGTTCAGCGGGCAGATACACCACCAGCGTATTGGTGCGCTCATCGACACTCAGGCTACCCGTGGGGATGCCGTCACCCTCCAGACTTGCCTGCAGCAACTGCGCCAAATCGGCGGCCTTGGCGTGGTGAATGGGCAGCAGCTCCCGACGCAATGGCTGCAGGTGCGCATCCAGCAACTGACTCACCCGGGCATCTGCTGATTGCGCGGCAAACTCGGCTGCAGGCGCCACCAACAGCACATTACCCTCCTGGCGCCGGGACAGGCCCTTGCTGCGCAGCACCAGGTCAAGCGCCTGATCCCACGGCACGTCCTGCAAACGCAAAGTGACACTGCCTTGTACTGCATCGCTGGCGACCAGGTTGACGCCGGCGTAGTCAGCCAGCACCTGCAGCACCGCACGCACCTCTACATCCTGAAAGTTCAGCGACAGGGGTTCACCCTGGTAAGGCGTCGCCGAAGCCAGCGGGATCGACAGCAGGGTTGCCAGCAGGTATTTCATCCACGTTTTCATTCGGGTCCGAGGCCTCCTTGCCCAGGCGCTTGGCGAGGGTGATGAACGCCGTGCGCTCGTGCCATACCCCCGCCATGAAAAGCCGCTCACGCACTTCGACCTGACGTTGGTCTATATGCTTCACTACCCCCTGATCGCGCCCTACCCGGTCCCCCGGGCGCACGCGATAGAGCTTGCCAGCCGCCATCAGCAGCGCCTCGCGTGCCGTCCCGCGCGCCAGGCTGCCGACCATTTCCAGCTGCGCCAACGGCACGCCGACCAAGCCGGCACTGGCCACTCGCGCCATAGCAGGGGCAAACGGGTCCACCTCAGGCGCAGCCATTGCGGCTCTTGCCGGCAGGTGCGCCAGCATTGCGGGTGCCTTCATGGGCGTAGCCGCATGATAGGCATCAACCCGCAACCGCAGGCGCAACAGCCCAGGCTGGCGATCAACGGTTGCCAGGCTCATGTCACCGCTGCGCAGAATCCGCGCCTGCCCTAACCATTCGTCCAGCCACAGCCGCAAGGCCGGGTAACGCCCTACCACTTGTACCTCCAGGGGTACCTTGCTGAATCCGGCCTGTTGCTCGCCCTCACTTACATCCAGGCGCTCGACAAGCAACCCATGCGCATGCCCCGACACTGCCAGGCGCTCAAGCAGGTCGCTCATGCTTTCCCCGGCTGCCAGATACCAGTGCGCTTCTTGCAACCGTTGCTCGGCAAGCACCACTAAAGCTTTCAGCCGCTCCAGTTCTGCCAACTGCGATGCACTGGCTGCCTGCAGCTGGCTCAGCTCGACATGCCTGGCCTCCTCCCGCGCCTGCTGCTGTAACAGTGGGGGCAGGCGTATCGCGCAGCCGAGGCCGAACAGCACAATAGCTACGAGCACTGGCGCCAGCCGTCGGAAGCGGCCTGAGCGCTCGACCACCGCCAGCCAAGCGACCATTTGTGCTGTACTCACGACCAAAACGCCGCAACGCGAGCGGTCAGCAAAAACTCATCGCCGTCCGGCAGGCTCTTGATGTGCTTGAGTTCCAGATCGAGCAAAGCGTTCGAGCGGTTCAAGTCGCGCATGAACTGCGCAACCACAGCACCAGACGCAGCCACCCCTGTCATCTGCAAGCGGTCACTATCAAGGCTCAGGTCTAGTAGCTGCACACCTTCAGGCAGCGCCCCTTCAAGGTCGGCGAACACACCGGCCAATACATCCTGATGGGCGCGCAGGCCTTCCAAAGCCACCGCACGGGCAAGTAACGCTTCATGCTGTGCACGTACCTCGGCCAGCGGTTGCACCTGCTCACCCAGTACATCAAGGGTCGCTTGGCGCTGGGTATTGGCCAACACCTGCTGCTGCCCGCGCTGGCGGGCCAGCTGATCAACCAGCATCACGGCGCACAAAGCCAACAGTGCGCCAGCAACCAGCTGGCCTCGAAAGCGCCGCAGCGCCGCCTGACGCTGCCTTTCGCGCCAGGGCAGAAGGTTCAGCCGCATCATGGACGCAACCCTCCCAAGGCCAAGGCGCAGGCCAGGAGCATCGACCCATCAACATGTTCAAGCCCTGCCAGACCAGGCAGGTACGTGCACGGCACATTCAGCCGGCTGCCAAGGCCCTGCAGCCAGTCCGGACTGACCGATGAGCTGCTGACAACCCACAACCGCGCAGGCAGGCCCTGCCCGGCAAGCCAAGCCTGCAGGCGCTCTGGCCATTGCCCGTGCATGTCCGGGCCAGCCGTTTGCAGCTCACAGCGCTGGTAGGCCCTGCCGGGCTGCCAGTCATGAAGGGTTACGCTGCGGGCTTCGACACGCAGCAGTGCTGCTCCCTCAAGGCCGCCCTGTGGCAACATGCGGCACAAGGCAATGTTGTCGACCTCGACGGCTTCCAACTGCAAGCCCGCCTCCTCGACGACGGCTTCGAGTGACGCCAGCGCACTCTGCCGACAGGCGGCAACCATCACCTCGGAGCAACCTGGCTGGGCATGGGAAGCGCCCATGACCTGAAAATCCAGGGCCAGATCTTCCAGCGGGAACGGAAACAGCCGCTCTGCATCGGCAAGCAACTGCGCCTCCAACTGTGCCCCGCCCTGCTGCACAGGCAGATGGCACAACTTGCAAATAACCTGACTGGCCGGCAGCGCCAGTGCTACCCGACGTTGCCTGAGGCCGCTGCGCCGGTATGCTCGCTGCAGCGCAGCCGCCACCACGTCAGGTTCCGCAGCCCAGTCATCGGCCAGCGGCGCCTGAAACAGCTCTTGTGCCGACCCCATCACACGGCAGCGCCGATTGCGCTGTTGCAGTTGCATTATCCGAACGGCGTCGGGCGTAATTTCCACCCCCACGAGTGAACCGGCATCCTTGCCGAAGCGTCCAAGCATCGCGACTCCTTTGCTGTTTGGTGCAGCTGCCAAACGCAACTGCCTGTCGCAACCCCGCGGCAACACTGGGCCGGGGCTACTCATCAAGTCGACGGGTAGCCTGGCCGGTCACCCGGAGAGGCGAAAAATGCTTATAATGCCCAGCGTTTTTTGGTCCACCGGACCTGCGTGCAATCCACTCCCAACCTGGACACCGAAAAGCCTTGATACGTCTGCTGAAGTTCTTCTGGTGGTCTTCCGTCGCAGTCATCTGCGCGCTCGTACTCGGTGTGAGCGGTGCGTTTCTGTATCTTAGCCCCAGCCTGCCCTCGGTCGAGTCCCTCAGAAGCATCCAGTTGCAGATCCCCCTCAGGGTGTACAGCAGCGATGGCAAGCTGATTGCCGAATTCGGCGAAATGCGCCGCTCGCCGATCCGCTTCGCGGATATTCCCCCACAATTCATTCAGGCGCTGCTGTCAGCCGAGGACGACAATTTCCTCAACCATTACGGTGTCGACCCCAGCAGCCTGATGCGCGCCGCGACCCAGCTGGTGAAAACCGGCCATATCCAGACCGGCGGCAGCACCATCACCATGCAGGTGGCGAAGAACTTCTTCCTCACCAGCGAGCGCAGCTTCTCACGCAAGACCAACGAAATCCTGCTGGCCCTGCAGATCGAGCGTGAGCTGACCAAGGACGAAATCCTTGAGCTGTACGTGAACAAGATCTACCTGGGCAACCGCGCCTACGGTATCGATGCAGCTGCACAGGTGTATTACGGCAAGTCCATCCGTGACGTGAGCCTGGCGCAGATGGCGATGATCGCCGGCCTGCCCAAGGCACCGTCACGCTTCAACCCGCTGGCCAACCCGGTGCGCGCCAAAGAGCGTCGCGACTGGATCCTCGGACGCATGTACAAGCTGGGCAAGATCGACGAGGCCAGCTACCAGGCCGCCCTGGCCGAGCCGCTCAATGCCAGCTACCACGTGCCGACGCCTGAGGTGAATGCCCCGTACATCGCCGAAATGGCCCGCGCGGAAATGGTCGGCCGCTACGGCAGCGACGCCTACACCGAAGGCTTCCGCGTCACGACCACCGTGCCTAGTGACATGCAGGAAATGGCCAACAAGGCCGTCCTCAAAGGGCTCTCCGACTACGATGAGCGCCACGGCTACCGTGGCCCTGAAGCACGTTTCCCGGGCCGCACCCAGGCAGCCTGGCTGAAGGAGCTGGGCAAGCAACGCACCCTTGGCGGCCTGGAGCCAGCCATTGTCACCCAGGTGGAACAAACCGGCCTCAAGGTGCTGACCCGCGACGGCCAAGAGGCGCAGGTTGCCTGGGACACCATGAAATGGGCGCGTCCGTTCATCAACAACAACGCCCAGGGCCGCACACCGCAATCGCCGGCCGATGTGGCCCAGGTCGGTGACCTGGTACGCCTGCAACGCCTTGAAGATGGCACGTTGAAGTTCAGCCAGGTGCCCGCTGCGCAAAGCGCCCTGGTCACCCTCGACCCGAACAACGGTGCCATCCGCGCCCTGGTTGGCGGTTTCTCGTTCGAGCAGAGCAACTACAACCGCGCCGTGCAGGCCAAGCGCCAACCGGGCTCAAGCTTCAAGCCATTCGTCTACAGCGCCGCGCTGGACAGCGGCTACACCGCTTCCAGCCTCGTCAACGATGCGCCGATCGTGTTCGTTGACGAGTCGGTGGATAAAGTGTGGCGACCGAAGAACGACAACAATACCTTCCTCGGCCCTATCCGCATGCGTGAGGCGCTGTACAAGTCGCGCAACCTGGTGTCGATCCGCCTGCTGCAAGCCATGGGCGTGGATCGCACCATCGACTACATCACCAAGTTCGGCTTCAACAAACAGGACCTGCCGCGCAACCTGTCGCTGGCCTTGGGCACCGCCACCCTGACCCCGATGGAGATCGCCACCGGCTGGAGCACCTTTGCCAACGGTGGCTACAAGATCACCCCGTACCTGATCGACCGCATCGAAAGCCGCAGCGGCGAGACACTGTTCACCGCCAACCCGCCCCGCGTACCACAAGGTGCCGAGGACCAGGCGGGCCTGGCCGCCCCCGAGCAGCCAATCAGCACTGCCGCCATGCCAGGCGAGGCACCTTCTGCTGTCAACCAGGTGGCCGCAGCACCGCAAACGCCAGCAGTGGCCGAACGGATCATCGACGGGCGTACCACCTACATCCTCACCAGCATGCTGCAGGATGTGATCAAGCGCGGCACCGGCCGCCGGGCCCTGGCCTTGGGCCGTACCGACCTGGCGGGCAAGACGGGGACCACAAACGAATCCAAGGACGCCTGGTTCTCCGGTTACAACGCCGATTACGTGACTACCGTTTGGGTCGGCTTCGACCAGCCGGAAACCCTCGGCCGCCGCGAATATGGCGGGACTGCGGCCCTGCCGATCTGGATGAACTTCATGGGCGCGGCGCTCAAGGACAAGCCTGCGCACGCCCCGGCAGAGCCGGAAGGCATTCTCAGCTTGCGCGTCGACCCGATCAGCGGTCGCGCAGCATCGCCGAGCACACCGAATGCCTACTTCGAGCTGTTCAAAGCCGAAGACTCGCCGCCGTCGGTGGATGAACTGGGCAATGGCGTGGCACCGGGCAGCCCGCTGCCAGCCGATGAAGCGACGCCGATGGATCTGTTCTAAGGCAGGGCGCCTGACTCAGGTTTTGCGTGGGCGCGTGAATCGAGCGCCGCGCGGGCGGCGCTCGATCTGATAGGCGCCACAAGTGCCCTGACGAACACCTTGCAGCCCTGACACATTCCCAAGCCCCAACAAAAAGCCCCGGCTCATGCGAGCCGGGGCTTTTTTATGTCGCTTGCGGCAATCAGCCGTTGAACACTTCATCCACGCTGGTCAGCGGGTAGTGCTTCGGATAAGGCAGGGTAGCCACGCCGGATTCGATGGCAGCCTTGGCCACAGCATCGGAAACGACGGTGATCAAGCGTGCATCCAGCGGCTTCGGAATGATGTACTCACGGCCGAACTCCAGGCCTTCAACGCCATAGGCTTCGCAAACTTCCTTCGGCACTGGCAGCTTGGCCAGGTCTTTCAGGGCGATAGCGGCAGCGATCTTCATCTCTTCGTTGATACGCTTGGCGCGAACGTCCAGAGCACCACGGAAGATGAACGGGAAGCCCAGCACGTTGTTGACCTGGTTCGGGTAGTCGGAACGACCGGTCGCCATGATCACGTCGTTGCGAGTGGCATGCGCCAGCTCTGGGGAGATTTCCGGGTCCGGGTTCGAGCAGGCGAACACGATCGGGTTGGCAGCCATCGACTTCAGGCCTTCTGGGCTCAGCAGGTTCGGGCCGGACAGGCCTACGAACACGTCGGCACCGTCAAGGGCGTCGGCCAGGGTGCGCTTGTCGGTCGCGTGGGCGAACTGCGCCTTGTACTGGTTCAGGTCGTCACGGCCAGCGTGGATCACGCCACTACGGTCGATCATGAAGATGTTCTCGACCTTCGCACCCATGCTTACCAGCAGCTTCATGCAGGAGATGGCAGCAGCGCCGGCGCCCAGGCAGACGATCTTGGCGTCTTCCAGTTTCTTGCCGGCGATTTCCAAGGCGTTGATCATGCCAGCGGCAGTCACGATGGCAGTACCGTGCTGGTCATCGTGGAACACTGGAATATCGCACTGTTCGATCAGGGTACGTTCGATTTCAAAGCACTCAGGTGCCTTGATGTCTTCAAGGTTGATACCGCCGAAGGTGATCGAAATGCGGCGAACGGTGTCGATGAACGCTTGCGGGCTTTCCGATTCGACTTCGATGTCGAACACATCGATACCGGCGAAACGCTTGAACAGAACACCCTTGCCTTCCATGACCGGCTTGGAAGCCAGTGGGCCGAGGTCACCCAGACCGAGGATGGCAGTGCCATCGGAAATCACCGCAACCAGGTTGCCTTTGCCGGTGTATTTGTAAGCCAGCTCTGGATCACGGCCAATTTCGCGCACCGGCTCTGCAACACCTGGGCTGTAGGCCAGGGCGAGGTCACGGGCGGTGGCAGTGGGCTTGGAGAGTTCAACGCTCAGTTTCCCCGGACGAGGTTGAGCGTGATATTCGAGAGCGGCGGTTTTCAGGTCTGACATGGTGGGCATTCCGCTATTTACTGTTCTGACGGACCGCCGAGGATACGCAAAGAGCCGGGGAGCCACAAGACTGGCCGGTCACTTGTGTCAAGGCCTTTAGCCTACGACTTTACGCTACAACCCACGGGGGCATACGACCTACAGTGTGTACAATCCACTATCGAAATGTCTACATCTTTTAGCCTGAAATGCGCGCCAGCATGCTCGGATCGGTCAATGGCAACACCCAGCGTCGCTGCCCGGGCTTGAGGCCTCCCCTGCGGGAACGATCCAGCACCCAGCCGCGCGCTTCGACCTGGTGTCCCTTGAGGTTATCGAAGAAGCTGGCGGGGAAGTTGCGCTGCAGACGAGCGGGAACCTGCAGCACCATGGTATTGCCCAGGGTCAGCCAGACCCCGCCACGATTATGCTCAATGCCTCCGATACGACCACGTACAACAGCGAAACCTGACCGCCTGACATCGCCTGCAGGCACCACGGGTGAACGCCGCCACAGGCCAACACCAGCCTGGCGCGCCGCTTGTTCGGCAAGCTGCTGGCAGCCGCTGAAGCGCACATTAGGGGCAATTGCCACGCGATAGCCCAAGCCCTCGCTAAGCAATTGTGCTTCCAGATTGTCGCCATTGCGGCTGTAGATGTGCGCCAGTGTGCGACCGTACTTGTCTTTGCCTTCAACACCAGGCACCAGCCCGACGCGATGGTCACTGGCCTTTATCAAGGCCTGCAATCGCCGCCTGGCAGCTTCGGCATAGGGCTCACTGGTACGCCCCTTGCGGCCTATTTCCGGGGCATTGATACCGATCAGCCGCACACTGCGGCCATCGACCAGACGCAAGGTGTCGCCATCGACCACCTGTCGTACCGCTACCCATTGGGGCTTGTCCGGCAGTGGGCAGAACGCCAGGACCGGGAAATGCCAGATAACGCCCACAAAAAAGGCGCCCACAAGGGGCGCCTTCTTCAGCAACAATGCGAAACCCGAAGGATTCGCCATGCGCATGATTACTTCTTGGCACCGAACATGCCGAAGCGATCGGCGAACTTCTGTACGCGACCACCGGTGTCCAGAACTTTCTGCTTACCGGTGTAGAACGGGTGGCACAGGTTGCAAACGTCGATCGACAGGACATTGCCCAGGGTCGAACGAGTTTCGAACTTGTTACCGCAGCTGCAGGTGACTGCAACTACTTCGTAGTTCGGGTGGATACCTTCTTTCATGGTCACTTCCTCGAGCTGCGTGCCGCCACCCAACACCAATTGTTGAATACCGCACGTAATTAGGCGGCGAATAATACCAGAGCACACCGTCAGCGCAAGATGTCGCTTGCACCGACCGTCGTCTGCTAGGCTCGCCAGTCCTTGTAACGCCCTCCGAGACTTTCCGCGTGTCCGACGTCATCCTGCGCCTTGCCCTGCCCTCTCCGCTGCGGCGCCTGTTCGACTACAAGGCGCCGGCGAGCATGGCGCGCCAGACCTTGACCCCTGGCATGCGCATCCGCGTGCCCTTTGGCCGCCGCGAAATGATCGGCGTGCTGATAGAGGTGTGCACGCAGAGCGAAGTGCCCGCCGACAAACTGAAGCCGGCCAGCGCCCTGCTCGACCCGGTGTCCCCCATCCCCGCGTCGCTGTTCAAGTTGTGCCTGTGGACCGCCCAGTACTACCAGCACAGCCTGGGCGATACCCTGAGCTGGGCGCTGCCCACGCTACTGCGCCAGGGCGAAGCCGCCGAAATGCGCCAGGAACGCTTCTGGCATATAGCCCCTGGCGCCCGCCTGGAAGACCCGCGCATTGCCCGCGCGCCGCGCCAGCGCGACGCCCTCAAGACCCTGGCCCAGCACCCGCACGGCGTGGCCCACAGCCTGCTGGCCAAACTCAACCTGAACAAGGACAGCCTCGACCTGCTGCTGGCCAAGGATCTGGTGCAGGTCGAG
This sequence comes from Pseudomonas putida, assembly GCA_041879295.1. Taxonomy (NCBI): domain Bacteria; kingdom Pseudomonadati; phylum Pseudomonadota; class Gammaproteobacteria; order Pseudomonadales; family Pseudomonadaceae; genus Pseudomonas; species Pseudomonas putida. The sequence goes on from CP047152.1 coordinate 5,458,631, forward strand.
ACGCGCCGCCACTTGCCGGCACAACGCCATGAGCACTGGCTGGCACAGCCGGAACTGCCACTCAACGAAGAACAACGCGATGCCTTCGACGCCGTGTGCGAGGGCTTTGGCGGCTTCGGCGCGTTCTTGCTGGCCGGCGTCACCGGCAGTGGCAAGACCGAGGTCTACCTGCAACTGATCCGCGAAACCCTGGAAGCCGGCAAGCAGGCGCTGGTGCTGATCCCGGAGATCAACCTCGGCCCGCAAACCCTGGCGCGCTTCGAGCAACGCTTCAACGCGCGTATTGCCCTGCTGCACTCGGCGGTGAACGACCGCGAACGTCTGGATGCCTGGCTGGCGGCACGGGACGGCGAGGCCGATATCATCATCGGCACCCGCTCGGCATTGTTCACGCCGATGAAAAACCCCGGCCTGATCATCATCGACGAAGAGCACGACGGCTCCTATAAACAGCAGGAAGGCCTGCGTTACCACGCCCGCGACCTGGCGCTGGTACGCGCTCACCAGGAGAACGTCCCGATCCTGCTCGGCTCCGCCACACCGTCGCTGGAAACCCTGCATAACGCCTTGACCGGCCGCTACCGCCTGCTGCGCATGAACCAGCGCGCCGGGGGGGCACGCCCGCCGCGCATGCTGCGCCTGGATGTGAAGAGCCTGCCGCTGGACAGCGGTATCAGCGGCCCGCTGCAGCAGGCTATTCGGCAGACGCTGGAAGCCGGCCAACAAGTGCTGGTGTTCCTCAACCGCCGGGGCTTTGCTCCAACCTTGCTGTGCCACGATTGCGGCTGGCTGTCCGAATGCCCACGCTGCGATGCGCGCATGACCGTGCACCAGCGCTCCGGCGTGCTGCGCTGCCACCACTGTGGCTATGACGAACGCCTGCCGCACCAATGCCCGCAATGCAACCACGTCGACCTGCGCCCGGTCGGTGCCGGTACCGAGCGCGCCGAAGAGCGCCTGAAGGTGCTGTTCCCGGATTACCCGATCCTGCGCGTGGACCGTGACAGCACGGCGCGCAAGGACGCCATGCACAACCTGTTCAGCACCATCCAGCGCGGCCAGCCGAGCATCCTCGTCGGCACCCAGATGCTCGCCAAGGGCCACCACTTCCCGCGGGTGACGCTGGTGGCCATCCTCGATGCCGATGGCGGGCTGTTTTCCGGCGACTTCCGCGCCAGCGAGCGCATGGCACAACTTATTGTCCAGGTGGCCGGGCGGGCCGGGCGGGCCGAAGAACCCGGCAAGGTCATCATCCAGACCCACCTGGCCGACCACCCACTGTTGGTCCAGCTAACCGAGCAAGGCTACTTCGCCTTCGCCGAACAGGCCCTGGACGAACGCCGAGCCGCCGGGCTGCCGCCCTACTCGCACCTGGCCTTGCTGCGTGCCGAAGCACACAAGCCGGGGCAGGCCGAAGGTTTCCTCGACGAAGCCTGTGCCGCCGCCGAGCGCCTGGTGGCCGAACAACGCCTGCCGGGCATCGAACTGCTGGGCCCGGTACCGGCACCCATGGAGCGTCGCGCCGGACGATTCCGCGCGCAACTGTTGATACAGGCCAATACCCGGGCGCCGTTGCATCGACTGATCAGCGCCTGGTTGCTAGTGTTGGAACAGATGCCAAGCGGGCGCCAGGTGCGCTGGTCGCTGGATGTCGACCCGGTAGACCTGTATTGAGCTGCAAGCTGCGAGTGACCAGCGACAAGCAAGCGCCGGGCGGGGGCGATGCCGCTTTTTCTTGCGGCTTGTGGCCCCCCGCTTGCCGCCCAAAGGTTGGCAACCTGCTCCCGGCAACGGATAATGCCCAGTTTTTCCACCTGCGCATCCAGGCGCTCACCGCGCTTGCGGTCGAAAAGAGATCCCCATGAAAGACACCATTCGCCAGCTAATCCAGCAAGCCCTCACCCAACTCGTCACCGACGGTGTGCTGCCTGAAGGGCTGTCGCCGGCGATCCAGGTGGAAAACGCCCGGGACAAGACCCACGGCGACTTCGCCAGCAACATCGCCATGATGCTGGCCAAGCCGGCCGGCATGAAGCCGCGCGACCTCGCCGAAAAACTGATCAACGCCCTGCCGGCCAGCGCCGACATCAGCAAGGTCGAGATTGCAGGCCCTGGCTTCCTCAACTTCTTCCAGAACACCGACGCCCTGGCCAGCCGCCTGGATGCCGCCCTGGCCGACGCCCACCTGGGTGCACGCAAAGCCGGCCCGGCGCAAAAGGTGGTGATCGACATGTCGGCACCTAACCTGGCCAAGGAAATGCACGTCGGCCACCTGCGCTCGACCATCATCGGCGACAGCGTTGCGCGCGTGCTGGAGTTCCTGGGCGACAACGTCATCCGCCAGAACCACGTCGGCGACTGGGGTACCCAGTTCGGCATGCTGATGGCCTACCTGCAGGAAAACCCGATCACCAGCGACGAGCTGTCGGACCTCGAAAACTTCTACCGTGCGGCGAAGAAACGCTTCGATGAATCGGAAGAGTTCGCCACTCGCGCCCGCGGCCTGGTGGTCAAGCTGCAAGCTGGTGACCCCGAGTGCCTGGCTTTGTGGACTCGCTTCAAGGACATCTCGCTGTCGCACTGCCAGAAGACCTACGAGCTGCTCAACGTCAAACTGACCATGGCCGACGTGATGGGCGAAAGCGCCTACAACGACGACTTGGCCAACGTGGTGGCCGACCTCAAGGCCAAGGGCCTGCTGGTCGAAGACCAAGGCGCCCAGTGTGTGTTCCTCGACGAGTTCAAGAACAGCGAAGGCGACCCCCTGCCGGTGATCGTGCAGAAGGCCGACGGAGGCTACCTGTACGCGACCACCGACCTGGCTGCCGTGCGTTACCGCAGCAACGTATTGAAAGCTGACCGCGCACTGTACTTCGTCGACCAGCGCCAGGCCCTGCACTTCAACCAGGTGTTCGAAGTGGCCCGCCGCGCCGGCTTCGTCAGCCACCCGATGCAAATGGAGCACATGGGCTTCGGCACCATGAACGGCGCCGACGGCCGCCCGTTCAAGACTCGTGACGGCGGCACCGTGAAGCTGATCGACCTGCTCACCGAGGCCAAGGAGCGCGCCTACGCGCTGGTCAAGGAAAAGAACCCGAGCCTGGCCGACGACGAACTGCGCCACATCGGCGAGGTGGTGGGCATTGGCGCGGTGAAATACGCCGACCTGTCCAAGCACCGCACCAGCGACTACAGCTTCAACTTCGAGCTGATGCTCAACTTCGAAGGCAACACCGCGCCTTACCTGCTGTACGCTTACACCCGCGTAGCCGGCGTGTTCCGCAAGCTGGGCAAAGGGTTTGACGAAGTCGACGGCAAAATCGTGCTGCAAGCTGCCCACGAGCAAGATTTGGCCGCGCGCCTGGCGCAGTTTGGCGAAATTCTCAACAACGTCGCCGAAAAAGGCACGCCGCATGTGCTGTGCAGCTACCTGTACGACTTGGCCGGCCTGTTCTCCAGCTTCTACGAGAACTGCCCGATCCTCGCTGCCGAAACCCCTTCGCAGCAGCAGAGCCGGCTGCGCCTGGCCGCCCTGACCGGCCGCACCCTCAAACAAGGTCTGGAACTGCTCGGCCTGGAAACCCTGGAGCGCATGTAAGTTGGCTGCCAAGAAAAAACCTGCCCCGAAACGCGGCGCCAGCCGCCAGACGGCACCGGCCAAACAGCCGATCCCCGGCTGGGTATGGCTGGCGGTCGGCCTGACCGTAGGCGCGTTCATCGTGTTCCTGATGAAGCTCGAACCCGGTGGCGACGACATCAAACGCACCAAACCCGAGCAGCAGAAGCCGGCGAAAACGGCCGAAGCCGGCAAGCCAGCGCAAGCTACCACGCAACAGCCGGTGAAGCCGAAGTACGACTTCTACACGCTGCTGCCGGAGTCTGAGGTGATCGTGCCGCCGGAAGCCGTACCGGAGAAAACGCCACCAGTGCCGGCCCAGCCGGTAGCTCCGGTAACACCAGCAGAAGCGGCGAAAATCGACACGGCGAGGGCCCAGGCAGCACTGCTCGGCCAAACCCCGCCACCGCCACCACCTGTGATCAAGCCGGCTGCGACCACGCAGTACTTCCTTCAGGCAGGCTCGTTCCGCAAGCAGGCCGATGCCGACAAGGTACGGGCACAGATCATCCTGCTGGGCCAGTCGGTGAAGGTGGAGTCGGGTACGGTCAAGGAGGAAACCTGGTACCGCGTGCTGGTCGGGCCGTTCAGCAACCGCGAGCAATTGACCGGGGCACAGAAGCAGCTGGCTGGGGCCGGTTTCAGCAACCTGTTGCTGCAACAGCGGCAGACCCGCCAGTAACAAAGAAGGCCTTGCCGCAGCGGTGCGACAAGGCCTTTTTTATATAGGCAGCATTACCCGTGAGTGGGCTGTAAAACAGCCACGGCACCGTCAGCCCCGCCCCGCATTCCTCTCGGACACCTGGGTGTTCAACGTCCAGAAGTCATACAGCACCCCCACCAGGAACAACCCACCGGTAAAGAAGTAGATGATCGCGGTGATCCACTTGCCCTGATACAGCCGGTGCAGGCCAAACACCCCGAGGAAGGTCAGCAGAATCCAGGCGATGTTGTAGTCGATACGCCCGGACTGAAACCTCAGGTCGGCTTCACGGTCCATGGACGGGATCAGGAACAGGTCGATCAACCAACCAATGCCCAGCAAGCCCAAGGTGAAGAACCAGATGGTCCCGGTAATCGGCTTGCCGTAATAGAAGCGATGGGACCCGGTGAAGCCGAAAATCCACAGCAGGTAGCCAATGGTTTTGCTGTGAGTGTCGTGAAAGGGCACCCCCTGTTGATAACTGTTCATTCATAGCCCCCGTGGGTTATCCGAAAATTTTCTAAGAAAAAATGTGACTTTCTCGTCGCAAGCCGACATACGGCACCTGGACAATCGACCAACGGATCAATGATTGATCAAAAAGCTGTTATAAAGTTGCGCGCCCAACACATAACTATTCATAAGAGCTTCATCTATGCCGCCTTTGATCAAGACATGGCTGACCCTCTGCCTATTATTGCCCCTGGCCGCCCACGCCACCAATCGTGAGCAACGTCTTCCCAATGGTTTTACCGGCTACACGACCAACGCGTCGGTGAAACACGCACCCGCCAAGCAGACCGCGCTGCGCGCCCGCCCAAGCAACGCCGTCAGCAGCCGCGGTGCCAATGTCGCCGCCATGTCGCCGAAGCAAAGCAGCGACGTGCTCAGCCGTGCGGTCAATGTGCTCGGTACCCCTTATGTTTGGGGCGGCAGCAGCCCGAAAAAAGGCTTTGACTGCAGCGGGCTGGTCAAATACGCCTTCAACGACGTCGCCGACGTCGACCTGCCGCGCACCTCCAATGCCATGGCCCGGGGCCACGGGGTGAAGGTGGCCAAGGGTGATCTGAAGCCCGGCGACCTGATCTTCTTCAACATCAAGAGCCGTCGGGTCAATCACGTAGCCATCTACCTGGGTAACGACCGCTTCATCCACGCGCCACGCCGTGGCAAGCGGGTGAGTATCGACACCTTGAGCAAGCCTTACTGGCAGAAGCACTACGTGGTGGCCAAGCGGGTACTGCCGAAGGAACAGCAACAGCTGAACCTGGCCAAGCGTTAATCTGATCGGCGCTATCCGGTACCGGCCCCTTCGCGGGCACGCCCGCTCCCACAGGTACCGCGTCGCTCTCGCGGGCAGCGCCATACCTGTGGGAGCGGGCGCGCCCGCGAAAGGGCCTTTCAGGTACTACAAGCCTTTGATCAACCCTCGCTCCCTCAGCCTCCGCAACGCCCCCTCCATCGTCCGCATCCCCTCAGCCGCCCCGCCCTGCATCACCGAAGACAACTGCGCCAACCGCCCCTCCCGAACCAGGTTACGCACCGCCGGCGTCGCCACCAGCACTTCCCGCGCAGCCACCCGCCCACCTTCCACACGTTTGACCAGCAACTGCGCGACCACCAGGCGCAGCGACTCGGCCAGCATCGCCCGCACCAACGGCTTTTCCTCGGCAGTAAAAACCTCCACCAACCTGTCGATGCAGCTGGTCGCCGAACGCGCATGCACGGTTGCCAGCACCAGGTGCCCGGTTTCGGCCGCGCGCAGGGCCAGGCGAATGGTTTCCAGGTCGCGCAACTCGCCGATCATGATCACGTCCGGGTCCTGGCGCAGTGCACTGCGTAGCCCCTGAGCAAAGCCGCGACTATGGCGCCCCATCTCACGCTGGTTGACCAGGCTGCGCTGGCTGTCATGGATGACCTCGACAGGGTCCTCCAGGGTAATGATGTGCAGTGCCCGCTCGCGGTTCAACTGGTCGAGCAGCGTTGCCAGAGTGCTGGACTTGCCGCTGCCGGTCGGCCCGCCGACGAGGATCAAGCCATCACTGCATTGCGCAACAGCTTGAAACACATCCGCAAGGTCCAGCTCGCTCACCGTGGCAATGCGCCCTGGAATCAGCCGAAAGGTCACCGCCGGGCCATTCAACTGGCGAAACAGGTTCAGCCGAAAGCGCCCAAGCGCCGGCAACTCCAGCGCAAGGTCCAGTTCATCGCCTTGGGCCCACTGCTGGCACTGGTGGTCATCCAGCACGCTCGCCATGCCCTCGATCAAGGCATCCGCGCTCAAGGGCGGCAAGCCCATACGCTGCAACTCGCCATCCAGGCGCAGCATCGGAATCTGGCCCGTCGCCAGGTGCAGGTCCGAAGCCCCCGCATCCACAGCTCGGGCCAACAGGTCGGTCACATCCATGAGACTCCCCAAAGGCCTTCAAGCAGGTAGAATGCCGCAGACCCTACAGCTGCCGGCATTGATCCATGTCCACCCTAGCAGACAACCTTTCCGCGATTTCCGCCCGTATCGCCAGTGCTGCCCAGGCAGTCGGGCGTGATCCGGCCAGCGTCCAGTTGCTGGCCGTGAGCAAGACCAAGCCCGCCAGCGCTATCCGCGAGATCCATGCCGCCGGTGTGCGCGACTTCGGGGAAAATTACCTACAGGAAGCACTGACAAAGCAGCAGGCGCTCAGCGACTTGCCCTTGATCTGGCACTTCATCGGCCCCATTCAGTCGAACAAGACCAAAGCGATCGCCGAGCACTTCGACTGGGTACATTCCGTGGACCGCCTGAAAATTGCCCAACGCCTGTCGGAACAGCGCCCTGCCGGGTTGGCGCCGCTGAACATCTGCCTGCAGGTGAACGTCAGCGGCGAAGACAGTAAATCCGGCTGCACCCCGGCCGACCTACCCGCGTTGGCCAAAGCCGTAGCCGCACTGCCCAACCTGCGCCTGCGCGGGCTGATGGCAATCCCGGAACCCACCGAAGACCGCGACACCCAGGAGGCCGCCTTCGCCAGCCTGCGCAAGTTGCAGGAAGACCTGGGGCTTGGCCTGGACACCCTGTCGATGGGCATGAGCCACGACCTGGAAGCGGCCATCGCCCAGGGCGCGACGTGGGTACGGATTGGCACGGCCCTGTTCGGAGCCCGCGACTACGGCAACACCTGATTCCATGCTTCACTCACTCTTTTCCACAAGGACCTGACATGAGCAAGACACGTATTGCCTTTATCGGCGCCGGCAACATGGCCGCCAGCCTGATCGGTGGTCTGCGTGCCCAGGGCCTGGACGCCTCGCAGATCCGCGCCAGCGACCCGGGCGCCGAGACCCGCAGTCGCATCCAGGCCGAGCACGGCATTGAAGCCTTCGAGGACAACGCCCAGGCCATCGATGGCGCTGACGTCATCGTGCTGGCGGTCAAGCCACAAGTCATGAAAACCGTCTGTCAGGCACTGCAACCCAACCTGCAGGATGGCCAGCTGATCGTTTCCATCGCCGCCGGCATCACATGCGCCAGCCTGCAAAGCTGGGTGGGCGCTCGCCCGGTAGTGCGCTGCATGCCCAACACCCCGGCTTTGCTGCGCCAAGGCGTGAGCGGCCTGTACGCCACCGCTGAAGTGTCCGGCGAACAGCGTCAGCAGGCCGAACAACTGCTGTCGGCCGTGGGCACCGCCCTGTGGCTGGAGCAGGAACAGCAACTGGACGCCGTGACTGCTGTGTCTGGTAGTGGCCCGGCGTACTTCTTCCTGCTGATCGAGGCCATGACCGCGGCCGGCGAAAAACTCGGCCTGCCACGCGAAACCGCCTCCCAACTGACCTTGCAGACGGCCCTGGGCGCCGCGCGCATGGCGGTTGCTAGCGATGTCGATGCCGCCGAACTGCGCCGCCGCGTCACCTCGCCCGCCGGCACCACGGAAGCGGCGATCAAGTCGTTCCAGGCTAGCGGCTTCGAAGCCATCGTCGAGCAGGCGCTGCAGGCTGCAGCCACGCGCTCCGCCGAGCTGGCCGAACAACTGGGCAAATAAGGAGCTTTAGATGAATGCACTGTCAGGCGCCGCGATTTTCGTGGTGCAAACCCTGGTAAGCCTTTACCTGGTAATCGTCCTGCTGCGCTTCGTACTGCAGTTGGTCAAGGCCAACTTCTACAACCCGCTGTGCCAGTTCGCAGTTCGTGCCACCCAACCGCTGCTCAAGCCGATCCGCCGGATCATCCCTAGCGTTGGCGGGCTGGATACCTCGTCGCTACTGCTGGCGGTGGTCATCCAGGCTCTGCTGATGGGCTTCGTGCTGATGGTCACCTACGGTACTTTCGGCGACGTCCTGCACCTGCTGATGTGGGCAATCATCGGCATCACCTCGCTGTTCCTGAAGATTTTCTGGGTGGCGATGATCGTCATGGTGATCGTTTCCTGGGTTGCACCCAACAGTCACAACCCGGCGGCCGAACTGGCCTACCAGATCAGCGAGCCAGTGCTGGCGCCGTTCCGCCGCCTGGTGCCAAATCTGGGCGGCATGGACATTTCGCCGATCTTCGCCTTCCTGGCGATCCAGGTGATCCAGTCGTTTGTCATGCCCCCTCTGGCCGCCTACGCCGGCATGCCTCAAGAGCTGTGGCGAATGATCTGAGGCTCGCCAGCCCCAGCTTGCCCCCAGTCGCAAGCCTTTGCTTGCCGCTGGGGGTAGCGCTCTTTAGACTTACGCCTCCGTCAAGCGTGAGCAGGGTCGATGTCAACTGTCTTTCCCGAAGATTCCGTCGGTCTGGTAGTACCGCAAACAGCCCGGTTCGATGAACCGCTGGCACTGGCCTGTGGCCGTTCACTGGCCAGTTACGAACTGGTCTACGAGACCTATGGCACCCTGAACGCCAGCGCGAGCAATGCCGTGCTGATCTGCCATGCCCTGTCCGGCCACCACCATGCCGCTGGCTACCATGCCGCCACCGACCGCAAGCCGGGCTGGTGGGACAGCTGCATCGGCCCCGGCAAGCCGATCGATACCAACCGCTTCTTCGTGGTCAGCCTGAACAACCTCGGCGGCTGCAACGGCAGCACCGGCCCCAGCAGCGTCAACCCGGCCACCGGCAAACCGTATGGCGCCGATTTCCCTGTACTGACCGTAGAGGACTGGGTACACAGCCAGGTGCGCCTGGGCGAGCGCTTGGGCATCCAGCAGTGGGCCGCTGTCGTGGGCGGCAGCCTTGGCGGTATGCAGGCACTGCAATGGACCATCAGCTACCCCGAGCGTGTGCGCCATTGCGTCGACATTGCCTCGGCACCCAAGCTGTCGGCGCAGAACATCGCCTTCAACGAGGTGGCGCGCCAAGCCATTCTCACTGACCCTGAGTTCCATGGCGGTTCGTTCCAGGACCAGGGCGTGATCCCCAAGCGCGGCCTGATGCTGGCACGCATGGTCGGGCACATTACCTACCTGTCCGACGACTCGATGGGTGAAAAATTCGGCCGTGAGCTGAAAAGCGACAAGCTCAACTACGATTTCCACAGCGTCGAGTTTCAGGTCGAAAGCTACCTGCGCTATCAGGGCGAAGAGTTTTCCGGCCGTTTCGACGCCAACACCTACCTGCTGATGACCAAGGCACTGGACTATTTCGACCCGGCCGCCAAGCAGGGGGGTGACCTGGCAGCCACCCTGGCCCACGTCACGGCGGACTACTGCATCATGTCGTTCACCACCGACTGGCGCTTCTCTCCGGCCCGTTCGCGCGAGATCGTCGACGCACTGATGGCTGCGCGCAAGAACGTCTGTTACCTGGAGATCGATTCGCCCTACGGGCACGATGCCTTCCTGATCCCCACACCTCGCTACATGCAGGGTTTCTCGAACTACATGAACCGCATTGCCATCTGAGGACAGCATGAGAGCCGATCTGGAAATCATCCACGACTGGATCCCCGCCGGCAGCCGGGTACTCGACCTGGGCTGCGGTAGCGGCGAACTGCTGGCCTCGCTGCGTGACCGCAAACAGGTCACCGGCTATGGCCTGGAAATCGACGCCGACAACATCGCCGCCTGCGTGGCCAAGGGCGTCAACGTCATCGAACAAGACCTGGACAAAGGCCTGGGCAACTTCGCCAGCAACAGTTTCGACGTGGTGATCATGACCCAGGCCCTGCAGGCCGTGGAGTACCCCGACCGCATCCTCGACGAAATGCTGCGCGTGGGCCGTCAGTGCATCATCACCTTCCCCAACTTCGGCCACTGGCGCTGCCGCTGGTACCTGGCGACCAAAGGCCGCATGCCGGTATCGGACTTCATGCCGTATACCTGGTACAACACGCCGAACATCCACTTCTGCACCTTCGCCGACTTCGAAGAACTTGTGCACGAACGCCGAGCCAAGGTACTCGACCGCCTGGCGGTCGACCACTTGCACCGCAATGGGTGGGGTGGGCGGCTATGGCCTAATCTTCTAGGTGAGATCGGCATCTACCGCGTCAGCAGCCCGGGCCTGCAAGAGCAGCCGCTCGCGGTCTGACGCCCACCGGAGGAATCGCCCCATGCGCCGCCTAGCCCTGTTCCTGATCAGCCTGTGCCTAGCCCTGCCAGTATTGGCTGCCGATGCCGCACGCCCTGAGCGCAAGGAGGTATTTGGCGACGTGACGGTGCACTACAGCGCATTCACGTCGAGCATGCTCACGCCCGAGGTGGCAGCGGCCACCGGCCTGGTTCGCAGCAAGAACCAGGGCGTGCTCAACATTACCGTACTCAAGGCCAGCAAACCGGCCACAGCGGTGGTCAGCGGCACGATCAAGGACCTGACCGGGCGCAGCAGCCCGCTGTCGTTCAAGCAGATTACCGAACAGGGTGCGGTGTACTACATCGCCCAGTTCAAGATCGACCAGCCAGAAACCGTCACCTTCGACCTGAACATCGAAACCGGCGGCATCAGCAACTCTCTCCGCTTCAACCAGGAAGTGTTCCCAGGCGAATGATGAATTTCCAGCAACTCGTATTGGCCAGCCACAACGCCGGCAAACTCAAGGAACTCCAGGCCATGCTCGGCCAATCCGTGCAACTGCGCTCGATTGGTGAGTTCAGCCAGGTAGAGCCGGAAGAAACCGGCCTGTCGTTCGTCGAGAACGCCATCCTCAAGGCGCGCAACGCCGCCCGCATTTCCGGCCTGCCGGCCCTGGCCGATGACTCCGGTCTGGCGGTGGATTTCCTCGGCGGCGCGCCGGGCATCTACTCGGCACGTTATGCCGATGGCCAGGGTGACGCGGCAAACAACGCCAAGCTGCTCGAAGCCTTGAAAGACGTGCCTGAAGGTGAGCGCAGTGCACAGTTCGTCTGCGTTCTGGCACTGGTGCGTCACGCCGACGACCCATTGCCGATCCTGTGCGAAGGCCTGTGGCAAGGGCGCATCCTGTTCGAGGCCAGCGGTGAGCAGGGCTTTGGCTACGACCCGCTGTTCTGGGTACCGGAGCGCAACTGCTCCAGCGCCGACCTGGCCCCGGCAGACAAGAACCAGCTCAGCCACCGCGCCCGTGCCATGGCCCTGCTGCGCCAACGTCTGGGCCTGGCATGATCGAAATGCTGTCGCCCCCCGGCGCGGCGGGCTTTACCAGCCTGCCGCCGCTGGCGCTGTACATCCACATCCCGTGGTGCGTACGCAAATGCCCTTATTGCGACTTCAACTCCCACGCTGCCGGGCCTGAGCTACCGGAAGATGCCTATGTCACAGCCCTGCTCGACGACCTCGACCAGGAGCTGTCTGCCGTACAAGGCCGCCCGCTCAGCTCGATCTTCTTCGGTGGCGGTACGCCAAGCCTGTTCAGTGCCAAGGCCCTCGGCCGGCTGCTGCGCGGCGTAGAGCAACGTATTACGTTCGCGCCAGACATCGAGATTACCCTGGAAGCCAACCCGGGCACCTTCGAGCAGGACAAGTTCAAGGCCTACCGGCAGACCGGCATCAACCGCCTGTCGATCGGTGTGCAGAGCTTCCAGCCAGCCAAGCTGGAAGCACTAGGGCGCATCCACAATGGCGACGAAGCGGTTCGGGCCGCTGGCATGGCGCGCGCGGCCGGTTTCGACAATTTCAACATGGACCTGATGCACGGCCTGCCCGACCAGTCGCAGGACGACGCGCTGGCTGACCTGCGCCAGGCCATCGACCTGGGCCCGACACACCTGTCGTGGTATCAGCTCACCGTGGAACCGAACACGGTGTTCTGGAACCAGCCGCCAGAGCTACCCGAAGACGATATCCTCTGGGATATTCAGGAAGCCGGCCAAGCGCTGATGGCCGCGCACGGCTACCGCCAGTACGAGGTATCAGCCTACGCCCAGGCAGACCGCGCCGCCCGGCACAACCTCAATTACTGGCGCTTCGGCGACTTCATCGGTATCGGCGCCGGCGCCCACGGCAAGCTCACCTTTGCCGACGGGCGCATCCTGCGTACCTGGAAGACCCGCCTGCCCAAGGATTACCTGAACCTGGCCAAGCCGTTCAAGGCCGGCGAGAAGCTGCTGCCAGTCGATGAACTGCCGTTCGAGTTCCTGATGAACGCCCTGCGCCTGACCGATGGCGTGGAAGCCGAACTGTTCACCCAACGCACCGGCTTGCCACTGGCGCAGCTGCATGAGGCACGCCGTGCCGCCGAACAAAAGGGCCTTTTGCAGGTCGAACCGGATCGACTGGTAGCCACGCCGAGGGGCCAGTTGTTCCTCAATGACCTGCTGCAGTATTTCTTGACCTAAGGATGACCCATGGATCTGGTACTTGATCTGCTCGCGACGGTTTCCCGCTGGAGCCGCAGCAACCTGTCGGAGATTTCACTGGCCTTGGTAGGCTGCCTGCTGGTGCTGTTCGGCACCGATGTCAAAGCCTGGGCAGAGCAACGCCTGGGGGGCTTGGCCGGCGCCCTGCGCGTGCCGTTCATGGCGCTGATGGTAATGATCGGCAGCGGTGCCGCGCTGATCTATGCCACGCCGTGGGTGGTGAAGGGGCTGAGCCAGTTCAACAACTATGCGTTGGCGCCTGTGTTGCTGGTGGTGCTGGTATTGATTGGCGTGGTGGCGGATCGCCGAGGCTGAGCCAATGGCCCCGGGCCCTTGTAGGAGCGGGTTCACCCGCGAAAGGGCCGGCCGTGCTGGCCAATCTCCACCCGCCGTTCACCGTTGCCGCCACTACCGTATTCGCGGGTAAACCCGCTCCTACAAAGAAAAAACCGCCCTTCTCAAGGCGGTTTTTTCGCCTGCATTCCTGCAAGCATCGGCACATCGAGAAGCCGTATCAGCCGCTCAATCCACCTTCTCGAACTTCAAGTCCCACACCCCATGGCCCAGCCGCTCACCGCGGCGTTCGAACTTGGTGATCGGGCGCTCTTCGGGGCGCGGCACATAAGTGCCGTCTGCCGCACGGTTGCGATAGCCAGGAGCTGCGCTCATCACTTCCAGCATGTACTCGGCATACGGCTCCCAGTCGGTGGCCATGTGGAACACACCACCAGGCTTGAGCTTGCGACGTACCAGCTCGGCGAACTCCAGCTGGACGATGCGGCGCTTGTGGTGACGCGCCTTGTGCCAAGGGTCTGGGAAGAACAGCATCAACCGATCGAGGCTGTTATCCGCCACGCAACGGTTCAGCACCTCGATGGCATCGCAGTCATACACCCGCAGGTTTTTCAGCCCCTGGGTCAGCACGCCATTGAGCAGCGCGCCAACACCCGGGCGGTGCACTTCCACACCGATGAAGTCCTGCTCAGGTGCGGCAGCCGCCATTTCCAGCAGGGAATGGCCCATGCCGAAGCCAATCTCCAAGGTGCGCGGGGCCGAACGGCCGAACACCTGGTCGTAGTCAACCGGGCTGTCAGCCAGTGGCAGGATGTACAGCGGGCCGCCTTGGTCCAGGCCGCGTTGCTGGCCTTCGGTCATGCGCCCGGCACGCATCACGAAGCTCTTGATGCGGCGGTGTGGGCGGGCGTCGCCGTCGGGGGTGATCGGCGTATCGTGCGATTCAGTCATCAGTTGCTCTTACTTGATCAGACCATCCAGCGGCGAAGAGGCGCTGGCATAGAGTTTCTTCGGCATACGACCGGCCAGATAGGCCATGCGACCCGCAACAATGGCGTGTTTCATGGCCTCGGCCATCAGCACCGGCTGCTGGGCATGGGCAATGGCCGAGTTCATCAGCACTGCCTCACAGCCCATTTCCATGGCGATGGTGGCGTCGGATGCGGTACCCACGCCAGCATCGACCAGCACCGGCACCTTGGATTCTTCCAGGATGATCTGCAGGTTGTAGGGGTTGCAAATACCCAGGCCGGTGCCAATCAGGCCTGCCAGCGGCATGACCGCGATGCAGCCGACTTCGGCCAGCTGACGGGCGATGATCGGGTCGTCGCTGGTGTAGACCATTACATCGAAACCTTCCTTGACCAGCACTTCGGCAGCCTTGAGGGTTTCGATCACGTTAGGGAACAGGGTTTTCTGGTCGGCCAGCACTTCCAGCTTCACCAGCGTGCGGGACTCGTGCGATTTACGCCCATCGAGCAGTTCGCGGGCCAGACGGCAAGTGCGTACCGCTTCCACCGCATCAAAGCAGCCTGCAGTGTTCGGCAGGATGGTGTACTTGTCGGGCGACAGTACATCGAGCAGGTTCGGCTCGCCCGCGTTCTGTCCAAGGTTGGTGCGGCGCACAGCGACAGTGACGATTTCGGCACCCGAGGCCTCGGTGGCCAGGCGGGTTTCTTCCATGTCACGGTACTTGCCGGTACCGACCAGCAGGCGCGACTGGAAAGTACGCCCGGCCAGGGTGAAGGGCTTGTCGCTACGAACGTTGCTCATCGTTGTTCCTCGGGAAAAGGTTGCAGGGCTTGCTTGTGAACCGCCGGGCTGCTGTCAGCCGCCACCGATGGCGTGGACCACTTCGACCTGGTCGCCGTCATTCAGCAGCGTGCTGTCGTGCTGGCTGCGCGGCACGATATCCAGATTCAGTTCCACTGCAACACGGCGCCCGGTCAGTTCCAGGCGCGCCAGCAGGGCTGCAACGCTTTCGCCGGCAGGCAGTTCGTAAGGTTCACCGTTCAATTTAATGCGCATGCGCACGGCCACCATTGTTCTTTGGGGCCAGCATTCTAGCGCCGAACCGCCCTGCAACCCAAGGGCGGTGCGCGCCATTAGTCGTGATTGTGGACCACTCGGTCAGCCCAGCCGCCAGGCTGCCAGGCCCAGGCACAACCAGCCGCCGAGGAAGCACAAGCCACCAATCGGGGTGATGATGCCAAGCTTGCCGATGCCGCTGAGGGTCAGCAGGTACAGGCTGCCGGAGAACAGCACGATGCCCAACGCAAACAGGCCGCCGGCCCACCCCACCAGGCGCCCGGGCAGGTGCGCCGAGAGCACCGCAACGCCGAAGATCGCCAAGGCATGGACCAGTTGGTAAGTCACGCCGGTATGGAAGATTGCCAGGTAGTCAGCCGTCAGCCGGTTTTTCAGGCCATGAGCGGCAAAGGCGCCCAGGGCGACCCCGGTAAAGCCAAAAAAGGCGGCAAGCATCAGGAAGCTGCGAAGCATGGGACGACTCCTTGTATCGGGTCTGTATAATGGCCCCTTCCACCCTTAGGGCCAAGCCATCGACATGCTGTCAACGCTTATCCGTCGCCTTTCCCGTGCCCTGCTCTGGTTCGTTGCCTGCAGCATCGTACTGGTGCTGGTGTTCCGCTGGGTCCCACCGCCCGGCACGGCGCTGATGGTCGAGCGCAAGGTACAGTCTTGGGTGAGTGGTGAACCGATCGACCTGCAGCGCGACTGGGAGCCATGGGAGAACATCTCCGATCAGCTCAAGGTCGCAGTCATTGCTGGCGAGGACCAGAAGTTCGCCAGCCACTGGGGCTTCGACATCCCGGCCATTCAGGCGGCGCTGGCCCACAACGAGCGCGGCGGCAACATTCGCGGCGCCAGCACCCTGACCCAACAAGTGGCCAAGAACCTGTTTCTGTGGTCAGGCCGCAGCTGGTTTCGCAAGGGGTTGGAGGCCTGGTTCACCGCGCTGATTGAGTTGTTCTGGTCGAAGGAACGGATTCTCGAGGTCTATTTGAACAGCGCCGAGTGGGGCAAGGGCGTGTTTGGCGCCCAGGCGGCGGCGCGTTATCACTTCGGTGTCGACGCCAGCCGGCTCAGCCGCCAGCAGGCGGCGCAGCTGGCTGCGGTGCTGCCTAGTCCGATCAAGTGGAGCGCCAGCCGGCCGAGTGCGTATGTGGCCAGCCGGGCCAGCTGGATTCGCCGGCAGATGAGCCAGTTGGGCGGGCCCAGCTACCTGATGCAGCTCGACACGTCGCGCAACAAGCTTTGAGTTTTGCGGTGATGCGCAAATCGAGCGCCGCCCGCGCGGCGCATCGCGAGCTGCGCTCGCTCCTACGTTTGTTTCGGGCCAATCATTCCTATGGGATCTGCGCGCGGTCGCCTTGGCGCATGCCCCCATTCGCGTTGAACAAACAAGGCGGTCGCGCGCGCCTGTCACAGGCGTTACCGGCCTGAAACAAACGTAGGAGCGAGCGCAGCTCGCGATGCGCCGCGCGGGCGGCGCTCGACCTCACAGGCGCCACACCCCTCACGCCGAGCACAAAAAAAGCCGCTCACCCCATCAGGGCCAGCGGCTTTTCTTTACAACCAAGACTCGATCAGGCAGCGATCAACGCCTTGACCTTGTTCATCGCATTCTTCTCCAGCTGGCGAATACGCTCAGCCGATACGCTGTACTTGTCTGCCAGTTCGTGCAACGTGGCCTTCTCTTCCGCCAGCCAACGCTGATAGAGAATATCGCGGCTACGCTCGTCCAAACCTTGCAGCGCTTCGTGCAGGTTGCTGGTGGAGTTGTCACTCCAGTCGGCATCCTCCAGCTGCACCGCCGGATCGTAACGGTGGTCTTCCAGGTAATGCGCAGGCGACTGGAATGCGCTGTCGTCGTCCGCTTCCGCTGCCGGGTCGAAGGCCATGTCCTGGCCGCTGAGGCGGCTTTCCATCTCGCGCACTTCGCGCGGCTCGACGCCAAGGCTTTCCGCCACGCGATGCACTTCGTCGTTGTTCAGCCACGCCAGGCGTTTCTTCTGGCTACGCAGGTTGAAGAACAGTTTGCGCTGAGCCTTGGTGGTAGCCACCTTCACGATACGCCAGTTGCGCAGAATGAACTCGTGGATCTCAGCCTTGATCCAGTGCACCGCGAACGACACCAGGCGCACGCCCATTTCCGGGTTGAAGCGTTTGACGGCTTTCATCAGGCCGACGTTGCCTTCCTGGATCAGGTCAGCCTGAGCCAACCCGTAGCCGGCATAGCTACGGGCGATATGTACAACGAAACGCAGGTGGGCCATCACCATCTGACGAGCGGCCTCGACATCCTGCTCATAATAGAGACGCTCGCCCAGATCACGCTCCTGCTCGACCGTCAGCAGCGGAATGCTGTTGACCGTGTGCACATAGGCTTCCAGGTTTGCACCGGGTACCAGGGCATAGGCAGGTTGCAACGATGTGGTCATTCAAGAACCTCCGACTTACAAAACTCGCACCTTGTGGGCGCTGCCAACATTGACCTGGAACGACGGTACAAGTTCCGCAGTGAAGAAAATGTCAATGCTGACACGTAAAAACTATCGCGGCGCCAGCTCGTTCAAGTGGCGGGCGACTGCAATCCATGCACCGATATACCCCAACAACACTGCTCCGATCAAGAGCGACAGACCATCGGAAGCCGGAACGCCGCCCAGGGCGAAGTCACTGCCATACAGCCCGGAAAGCCCTACCACCGCCTCGTTCAGCCAGTTCAGGCCAAACGCCAGGATGCCCCACGCCAGCAGGCCTGCGCCCAGGCCATACAGGGCGCCCATGTACAGGAAAGGCCGGCGCACGTAGGCGTCGGTGCCGCCGACCAGCTTGATCACTTCGATCTCGATACGACGGTTTTCAATGTGTAGACGAATTGTGTTACCGATTACTAACAGCAGGGCAGAAATCAGCATCACGGCCAGACCGAAGACGAAGCGGTCACCCAACTTGAGGATGGCTGCCAGCCGCTCGACCCAAACCAGGTCCAGTTGCGCCACGTCCACCCGCGGCAGCTCCGACAGGCGCTGACGCAAGGCTTCCAGGGCTGGCTTGTCGACCTCGGTCGGAGTTACAACCACCACACCCGGCAGTGGGTTGTCTGGCAGTTCGCGCAGGGCCTCGCCCAGCCCGGACTGCTGCTGGAACTCCTCCAGCGCCTGCTCGCGGCTGACATACTGGGCGTCCGCCACGCCAGGCATGCCCTTGATCTCGTCGCGCAGCGCTTCGCCATCACGGCTGCCAGCATCAAGCTTGAGGTACAGCGAAATCTGCGCAGCGCGCTGCCACGAACCGCCAAGCTGCTCGACGTTCTTCAGCAACAAGGACAGGCCCATCGGCATGCTCAGCGCCACTGCCATCACCAGGCAGGTGAAGAAACTGCCAATCGGTTGCTTGCCCAGGCGGCGCAGGCTGTCGGCCAGGCTGGCACGGTGGCTTTCCAGCCAGGCATGCAGCAGGGTGCGGAAGTCCGGGCCATCATCGTCTTCCCCGCGTTTTTTCTTCGCAGGTTGCGGATCGGCCGGTTTCGGTGCGACCCGCTCGGAAACCTTCGGAGTACGTGTAGTGTTCATTGCCCGGCCTCCCCATCGCCGATCAAGCGGCCGCGTTGCAACGTCAGCATGCGGTGGCGCATGCGCGCGATCAGTGCCAGGTCGTGGCTGGCGATCAATACCGTCGTGCCCAGGCGGTTGATGTCCTCGAACACGCCCATGATCTCTGCAGCCAGACGCGGGTCGAGGTTACCGGTGGGCTCGTCGGCCAGCAGCAGAGCCGGCTGGTGAACGATGGCTCGGGCGATACCGACCCGCTGCTGCTGCCCGGTGGACAGGTCGGCCGGGAACAGCTCGCCTTTGTCGGACAGCGACACACGTTCCAGGGCCGAGTCCACGCGCTTGGCGATCTCGACCTTGGACAGGCCGAGAATCTGCAGCGGCAAGGCAATGTTGTTGAACACGGTGCGGTCGAACAACAGCTGGTGGTTCTGGAACACCACGCCGATTTGCCGGCGCAGGAACGGGATTTGCGCATTGCTGATCTGGCCCAGGTCCTGCCCTGCCAGCATCAGCTTGCCGCTGGTCGGGCGCTCCATGGCCAGCAACAGGCGCAGCAGGGTGCTCTTGCCAGCGCCCGAGTGGCCGGTGACGAACAGGAATTCGCCCCGGCGCGCCCGGAAACTCAGCTCATGCAAACCCACATGACCATTGGGATAGCGCTTGGCAACCTGCTCGAATCGGATCATGGTCAATCTCGCTCGGCGAACAGAGCCTTGACGAACGGCTCGGCTTCGAAGGTACGCAGGTCGTCGATGCCTTCACCGACGCCGATGAAACGGATCGGGATGTTGAACTGCTTGGCCAGGGCGAAGATCACCCCGCCCTTGGCAGTGCCGTCCAGCTTGGTCAGGGCCAGGCCGGTCAGCTCGACGCTCTGGTTGAAGTACTTGGCCTGACTGATGGCGTTCTGGCCGGTGCCGGCATCAAGCACCAGCAGCACCTCGTGCGGTGCCTCAACGTCGAGCTTGCCGATAACCCGGCGGACCTTCTTCAGCTCTTCCATCAGGTTATCTTTGGTGTGCAGGCGGCCGGCAGTGTCGGCGATCAGCACGTCAACGCCACGGGCCTTGGCGGCCTGCACGGCATCGAAGATTACCGAGGCAGAGTCGGCGCCCGTGTGCTGGGCTATCACCGGAATCTGGTTACGCTCGCCCCACACCTGCAACTGCTCGACCGCCGCTGCACGGAAGGTATCACCGGCAGCCAGCATTACCTTCTTGCCTTCCAGTTGCAGCTTCTTCGCCAGCTTGCCGATGGTGGTGGTCTTGCCGGCGCCGTTCACGCCAACCACAAGGATCACATAGGGTTTGTTCTGGGCTTGTACGTTCAGCGGCTGCTCGACCGGGCGCAGCAGCGCAGCCAGTTCTTCCTGCAACGATTTGTACAGGGCATCGGCATCGGCCAACTGCTTGCGCGCGACCTTCTGGGTCAGGTTCTGGACAATGGCCGAGGTAGCCTCCACACCCACGTCGGCTGTCAGCAGGCGCGTTTCGATTTCGTCGAGCAGGTCGTCATCGATGACCTTCTTGCCGAGGAACAGGCTGGCCATGCCCTCGCCGATGCTGGCACTGGTCTTGGACAGGCCTTGCTTGAGGCGCGCGAAGAAGCCGGGCTTGGCCTGTTCGGCGGGAGCCGCAACAGGGGCAGCGGGAACTGGTACCGCGCGTTCCGGGATGGCGGGCGGCGCTTTCGGCTCCAGGTCCGGCACCAGGGCGACGGGCTCTTCGGCAACCGGCAGCACCAGGTTGCTGACCGGCGCTGCGGCCTCGACAGGGGCAGACTCGACAGGGGCCGCCTGCAAGGGCATGGACGCGACCGGCTGCGGTGCAGGCGCCACCAGCGGCCGGGACGCGACCGGCTCGGGCTCAGGGGCCTGCAACGGCTGGGACGCAACCGGTTCAGGGACGGGGGCCTCGACTACCGGGGGCCGGGCGGGTGCGGCGACCGGCTGCGGCTCAGCCAGCTGTGGAGCCGCAGGGGCCTGAACGGGTTCGGGGGCCTGTGGCACTTCGGCGGTTGAGCCCTCGACCGGCGCGGCTGCAGACTGCTCGGCAGCGGGGGGTTCATTCGCGGGCACGCCCGCTCCCGCAGGTGGCTGCGGCTTCTTGCGAAACCAGCTGAACAGGCCTTTCTTCTCACCAGCCTCGGCCGGCGCTTTTTTGTCGTCGTTGGAACCAAACATGGAAGACGGCTATCTCAGGGTAGCGATGGGCCAGCGAGGGCCAATCAGGAATTCTCTCTACGCAGAACAGACTATCTTGAAGCCGGCTGGTTCATGCGCAACGTTTTGTCTTAGTGTCCTGTGGGCCAGAACGGCGACAGGCATGGTCGCCAGGCAACCGGATCAGTATCCTAGCACCTCCTGGCCCGCCGACGCTAAACCCAGCGGGCCGCCGAACAGGTTAAACACCGTATGAATGCTCTAGCCCGCCGCGCCGCTGGCCTGTTGCTCGGCACGCTCTGCATGCCGCTCGCGGCATTTGCCGCCGATGTGCAACCCACCCACGAATTCATCCTCGACAATGGCCTTAAGGTCGTGGTCCGCGAAGACCATCGCGCCCCGGTGGTGGTCTCGCAGATCTGGTACAAGGTCGGCTCGAGCTACGAGACCCCGGGCCAGACCGGGTTGTCCCATGCACTGGAACACATGATGTTCAAGGGCAGCGCCAAGGTCGGCCCCGGCGAGGCTTCGCGCATTCTGCGTGACCTCGGCGCCGATGAAAACGCCTTCACCAGCGACGACTACACCGCCTATTACCAAGTGCTGGCCCGCGACCGCCTGCCGGTAGCCCTGGAACTGGAGGCCGACCGCCTTGCCAGCCTGCGCCTGCCTGCCGACGAGTTCAGCCGCGAAATCGAGGTCATCAAGGAAGAACGCCGCCTGCGCACCGACGACCAGCCCAATGCCAAGGCATTCGAGCTGTTCCGCGCCATGGCCTACCCGGCCAGCGGCTACCACACGCCGACCATTGGCTGGATGGCAGACCTGGAGCGCATGAAGGTCGAGGAGCTTCGCCATTGGTACGAGTCCTGGTACGCCCCCAACAACGCCACCCTGGTGGTGGTCGGTGATGTCACCGCCGACGAGGTCAAGGGCCTGGCGCAGAAGTATTTCGGCAACATTCCCAAACGCGCCGTACCCCCAGCCAAGCTGCCCTTGGAGCTGGCCGAACCAGGTTGGCGCCAGTTGACCCTGCACGTACGAACCCAGCTGCCAAGCCTGATCTACGGTTTCAACGTGCCCGGCCTGCCCACCGCCAAGGACCCACGTACGGTGCATGCACTGCGCCTGATCTCGGCACTGCTCGACGGCGGCTACAGCGCCCGCATGCCGGCACGCCTGGAGCGTGGCCAGGAACTGGTCGCCGGCGCTTCGTCCAGCTACAACGCTTTCACCCGCGGCGACAGCCTGTTCCTGATCTCGGCGACGCCGAATGTGCAGAAGCAGAAAACCCTCGCCGACGTCGAGAAAGGCATCTGGCAGTTGCTTGACGAACTCAAGAGCACGCCACCCAGCGCCGAAGAGCTGGAGCGCGTACGCGCCCAGGTCATCGCCGGCCTGGTCTACGACCGCGACTCCATCAGCAGCCAGGCCACCACCATCGGCCAGCTGGAGACCGTCGGCCTGTCCTGGAAGCTGATCGACAGCGAACTGGACGAGCTCAAGCGCGTCACCCCGCAGGACATCCAGAACGCCGCGCGCACCTACTTCACCCGCGAACGCCTGAGCGTTGCCCATGTACTGCCTGAGGAGTCCGCTCATGAGTGATCGCCGCGCACCACGCCCAACCCTGCTGGCCACGGGCATTCGTGCCCTGGCGCTGGCGGCTGTGCTGGCCGCTCCGGCCATGGCCGATAACGCTGCCAAGGCCGACAGCAGCGCAGCCCGCCCGGCCAACACCTTGCAATCGCTGGCCGAACTGAATGGCAAGGCACCCAGCCGGCGTCAGTTGAACATCCAGCACTGGAACACCGCCGAGGGTGCCCGGGTGCTGTTCGTCGAGGCCCGCGAACTGCCCATGTTCGACCTGCGTGTCACCTTCGCCGCCGGCAGCAGCCAGGATGGCGGCACGCCAGGCCTGGCCGCTCTGACCAACGCCATGCTCAACGAGGGCGTGGCCGGCAAGGACGTCACCGCCATCGCCGAGGGCTTCGAAGGCCTGGGTGCAGACTTTGGCAACGGTTCCTACCGCGATATGGCCGTGGCATCACTGCGCAGCCTCAGTGCCAAGGACAAGCGCGAACCGGCCCTCAAGCTGTTTACAGAGGTAGCGGGCAAGCCGACATTCCCCGAAGATGCCCTCAAGCGCATCAAGAACCAGATGCTGGCAGGCTTCGAATATGAGAAGCAGAACCCGGGCAAGATCGCCGGCAAGGCCCTTTTCGGCAACCTCTATGGCGACCACCCCTACGCCCACCCAAGCGACGGCACCGCAGAGAGCATCGCGGGCATAAGCCTGGCACAACTACGCGCGTTCCACGCAAAGGCCTATACCGGCGGCAATGCGGTAATCGCCCTGGTCGGCGACCTCAGCCGTGCAGAAGCCGAAGCCATCGCCGCCCAGGTATCTGCCGGCCTGCCCAGGGGCCCGGCGCTGGCCGCACCGGCCCAACCAAAAGACGCCAAGGCTGGCTTGACCCACATCGACTTCCCGTCCAAACAGACCCACCTGATGCTGGCCGAACTGGGGATCGACCGCCAGGATCCGGACTGGCCAGCCCTGTCGCTGGGCAACCAGATCCTTGGCGGTGGTTCCTTCGGTACCCGGCTGATGAGCGAGGTGCGGGAGAAGCGCGGGCTGACCTACGGCGTTTACTCGGCATTCAGCCCGATGCAGGTGCGCGGCCCATTCATGATCAACCTGCAAACCCGTGCCGAGCTCAGCGAGGGCACGCTCAAACTGGTGCAAGACATTCTCGCCGACTACCTGAAGACGGGCCCGACCCAACAGGAGCTGGACGATGCCAAGCGTGAGCTGGCCGGTAGCTTCCCGCTGTCCAATGCCAGTAATGCCAGCATCGTCGGCCAACTGGGCGCGATCGGCTTCTACAACTTGCCGCTGACCTGGCTGGAGGACTTCATGCAACAGTCCCAGGCCCTCACCGTCGAACAGGTCAAGGCAGCCATGAACAAACACCTGTCAGCCGATAAACTGGTGATCGTCACCGTTGGCCCGAAAGTGCCACAAAAACCGCTGCCAGCACCCACTGACAAGCCCTCCGAGCAACCGCTCGGGGTACCGGAGCACTAATGCCAAGATCCACCCCTCCCGCCCGCCCGCAAGCGGGCAAAAGCAAGGGCCAGGGCCACCTGCGCATCATCGCCGGCGAGTGGCGCAGCCGCCGCCTGGCGGTGCCGGAAGGCGAAGGCCTGCGGCCAACGCCTGATCGCGTGCGGGAAACCGTATTCAACTGGCTGGCCCCCTACATCGAGGGTGCCCGCGTGCTGGACGCCTTTACCGGCAGTGGCGCTCTGGTGCTCGAAGCCCTGTCCCGTGGGGCCGAGGACGCCGTGGCGCTGGATAGCAACCCTGCGGCCATCGCCAACCTGAAGAACAACCTCGAAATCCTGCGCTGTCCCCGCGGGCAAATTCTGCAGACCGACGCCCTGCGCTACCTGCACGGCCCGGCCAAGCAGCAGTTCGATGTCGTGTTCCTCGACCCGCCGTTCCACCAGGACCTGCTGGCCAACACCTGCAACTTGCTGGAGCAGAATCAGTGGCTGGGCGAGCAGGCATGGGTCTACACCGAAAGCGAAGCGGCACCCTCGACCTTGCAGTTGCCAGGCAACTGGCGCCTGCACCGCGAGAAGAAGACCGGCCAGGTGCACTACGCACTCTGGCAGCGGGGCTGATTACCCGCGGGTTGGATGTACTTAGTTACCGCATCCCACCTGCGCCATGGTTGAAGCTGCACCTTCATTTCCTGAAGGAGCAGTTCAACCATGGCCGAACACCCCTCCCCGCCGCTAATGGCGAGCTCGAAAGGTTCTTTTACCCTCGCCAACGGCCTGCACGTCTGCCTGCGTGAAGACCACCGTGCGCCACTGGTCAGCGTGCAACTGTGGTACCACGTAGGCTCCAGCTACGAACCTGAAGGCCACACCGGCCTGTCCCATGCCTTGGAGCATCTACTGTTCGAGGGCAGCAGCAAACTGGCGCCTGGCCAGTACTCAACGCTCATGACCCGCTTGGGCGGCGACCCGAATGCATTCACCTATTCGGATGCCACGGTATTTCCGCTCACCCTGCCAACCCGCCACCTGGAAATTGCCCTGGAGGCCATGGCTGATGTCATGGCCAGTGCCACCCTCGGCGATACGCCCTTTGCTCGGGAACTGGCAGTGGTCATGGCTGAGCGGCGCGAGGCAGTGGACAACAATCCTTGGGCATTGGCGCTGGAGCATCACGACCTGCTGGCTTACGGCAATAGTGGCCATGGCACGCCTGTCATTGGCCACATGTCAGATCTGGAGAGCCTCACTCCAGCCGCAGCGCGTACCTGGTACAAGACCTGGTATCACCCCAACAATGCCACCCTCGCTGTGGCCGGCGACATCAGCCTGCTACAACTGCAGACCTTGGTGACGCGCCACTTTGCGGCGATTCCCGCCCATCGCTTGCCGATGCAGCCCTTACCCACAGGGCCCTCCTCCCAGGGCCGGCGCTTTCAGACGCTGCGCCTGCCAGGCTTGCACAACGGCGCGATCATAAGCTTCAAACTACCCAGCCAGCGTACCGCGCAGTCTGCCAGGCAGGCCTACGCGCTACGTCTGCTTCCCGATCTGCTTGCCAACGGCTACAGCAGCATCCTCCAGCGCAGGCTGCTGCTGGACGAACCAATCCTGCAATACATGAAAGCGACCTATGAACCCTGGCAGCGCGGTGACAGCCTGCTGACCCTTTACGCGTTCTGCAGCCCACACGTAACCCCGGAGACCGCGGCCGAGCGGCTGATGCAGGAGATCGAAGCGTTTCGCCAGTCAGCGCCAGCCAAGGAACACCTGCAACGTGCCAAGGCTCGTCTGCTGGCCAGGCTGATTTTCGAACGGGACGACATTGCCGAGCAGGCCCAAACCATGGGTAAACAGGCCGCCTGTGGCTTGCCGGTTATTTCGCTCGAGGAAGAACAACAGGCCATTGAGACCGTGACAGCCGAGCAGGTAGGCCTGGCTGCCTATGAATTCCTCACCGATTCCCGTGCAGCCTTCACGTTCACGCACCACAAGGAAAGCGCTCATGACTGACTCAACGACCCTGCAACAGCCTGCCGGGGCCAACAACCTCTACGGCGGGCTGCTCTCTGCCCAGGGACTTGACCTGGACCAGTTCGAAACCATCCATACACAGGTTCAAGCGTGGAAGACGACTGCGGGCACGGACGTCAAATTCGTTGAAGCACGGGAACTGCCAATCGTTGACGTGATACTACGGTTCAAGGCCGGCAGCACGCAGGACACTCTGTACCCTGGCCTGGCAGCCTTGACGCTCTCCATGCTCGATGAGGGTAGCCAGGCCTACACGGCTGCCCAGCAGGCTGAACACCTGGAGCGCCTGGGCGCGGTCATGGAAAAACAAGTACGTCTGGAACATGCGACGCTGCGCCTGCGCAGCCTTAGCCCTCCTTCTTTGCTCGACCCGGCCTTGGCGCTGCTCACCGACCTCGTGGCCCACCCTGTCTTCCACCCAATGGCCCTGACCAAGATCAAGCGCCAGTTGCTGCAAAACCACGCATCGCGCGAGCGGCTACCCATCCTCAGAGCACGTAGCGAAGTCTTCCGCCACCTGTTCAACGGGCATCCTTACGGCAACCCTCTGGGCAGCACCGCTCAAGGTATCGAGGCCATTACCCCTGAGGACTTGCGGGCATTCCACCAACGCGCCTACAGCGCCAGCAACCTTGAGATGGTCGTGGTAGGCGACCTTTCCCTTGCACAAGCCCAAGCCATCTCACAACAGATCAGCCAGGCCCTGCCGCAAGGCTGGTCGGCCACTGAACTACCGGCGGCCCCGGCGGCCCCCAGCGCGACGATAGCCGTCGAACAGGCTGGTGCCAGCAGTGCGGTCCTGCTGGCACTGCCCATGAACGTACCCGCCAACGATCCGGAGTTTCTGGCCCTGACCTTGGCAAGTGCTGTTCTGGGAGAGGGCCTCGAGTCGCGCTTGATGGTGGAGTTGCGCCAACGACGCGGCCTGACCTACGGCGTGTACACGCATGTATTGCCATTGAGTGCAGGCGGCCTGTTCACCGTGGAATGGGAGGTTGCGCCCCAGCATGTGCAGGGCACGCAGGCACTGGTAGAAACCCTGCTGCAGGCGTTCATCGACGAGGGGCCCACCCAGCGGGAGCTGCAACTGGCACGCAAACAGCTGGAAGGGCAGTTGCTGCGAGGGATCGCGCAGAACAGGCAACTCGCAACACTGCTGACGGAAGTAACCCATCAGCGACAACCTGCCGATCATCTCGACACGTACAGCGCCCGTATTGCCGAGCTTACCCCGGCAGATGTCCGAGCCGTCATGCAGCGCCGGCTGGCCCTGAGCCGCAAGGTGCTTGTCAGTGTCGGACCAGGCGTTCAGCAACAGCCGCTGCCAGCCCCCGACCAATAGCGCAGGTACTGTGGCGCTGTTTCATGGCAAGCTAGCAAGGCACATCATGAGCCACCCAGCATGCCCAGCCACAACGCCACATTCCGTCCAGCCATCGGCCTATCCAATCCCCACCTGCAGACCCTGTGGGGGCCACTCTGGCGCAAGCTGCCTGAGCTGCAGCGTGACCGAGAGCGGCTGTGGCTGGCCGACGGCGACTTCATCGACCTGGACTGGCACGGTCCGCACCAACCCCATGCACCACTGGTACTGGTGCTGCATGGGCTGACCGGCTCGTCTCACTCGCCTTACGTGAAAGGCTTGCAGCAGGCGCTGCAAAGCCGCGGCTGGGCCAGCGTGGCAGTGAACTGGCGTGGTTGCTCAGGCGAGCCCAACCTGTTGCCGCGCAGCTACCACTCCGGCGCCAGCGAAGACCTGGCGGAAATTGTCAGCCATCTTCGCGCCCAGCGCCCGCTGGCACCGCTGTACGCAGTGGGTTATTCGCTGGGTGGCAATGTACTGTTGAAGTACCTGGGTGAGAGCGGCGTCGCCAGCCAACTGGAGGCAGCAGTTGCAGTATCGGTACCCTTTCGCCTGGACCACTGTGCCGACCGCATCGGCCAGGGCTTCTCCAAGGTGTATCAAGCGCATTTCATGCGCGAGATGCTGGCATATGTTCAGCTCAAACAGCGGCACTTCCACGCCCGGGGCCAGCACGAGCAGCTGGCGACACTGGAACGTCTGGGCCAACTCACCAACTTGCGCACATTCTGGGACTTCGACGGAAAAGTCACTGCACCGCTCAATGGCTTTCGCGATGCACACGACTACTATCGCCGCTCATCCAGCCACTTCTTCCTTGGCCAGAACCGCACGCCAACGCTGATCATCCATTCCAGCGATGACCCGTTCGTGTCCAGTCACAGCCTGCCGACGGCCCGTGAACTGTCACCACAGACCCGCTTCGAACTGCATGGCCGCGGTGGGCATGTGGGCTTTGTCGATGGCAGCCTGCGAAATCCGGGGTACTACCTGGAACGACGGATTCCGCAGTGGCTGGTGGACGGTAGCTAGCCCGCGAATTGGTAAAGGCTGCGCGCCCCCTGTGGGAGCGGGCATGCACGCGAACACCGGCATTGCCGGTGCCACCCACCGCGGGGGTTCAACCCGGTCTGCTTACTCGTCGGTGGCCACAGCATGCTGCGGGTTGTTGATCCACTCGCTCCACGACCCCGCATACAGCTTGCCCAGCGGGTATCCCGCCAGCGCCAGCGCAAACAGGTTATGGCAAGCGGTTACCCCAGACCCGCAATAAGACACCAACTGCTCCGGCGCCCGTCCACCCAGTTTTTCGGCAAAACGCTGCTTTAGCTGATCCGCCGGCAGAAAACACCCGTCAGCCCCTAGGTTGTCGGTAAACGCCGCACACTGGGCACCGGGAATATGCCCCGCCACCGGGTCGATCGGCTCTACTTCACCGCGAAAACGCGGCAAGGCACGCGCATCGATCAAGGTCAGGTCTGCACTACCAAGGCGCTTGCCCAGATGGTCGGCATCAATCAGCAGCTTCGCGTCCGGCTCACCACTGAAAGTGCCCTCACATTTGGGCGGCGGGTCCAGGCTCAACGGCAGGTGCGCCGCGTGCCAGGCCTTCAGGCCACCGTCGAGAATCGCCACACCGCTGCGCTTGCCCAGCCAGACCAGCAGCCACCAGGCCCGGGCGGCAAAGGCGCCGGGGCCGTCGTCGTACAGCACCACTTCGCTATCGTTGTTCAGGCCCCACTCTCGCAGGCGCTCGACCAGCCGCTGCGGATCGGGCAATGGGTGGCGCCCGGTGCGCCCCTTGCTCACCGGCCCGCTGAGGTCGCGGTCCAGGTCGGCAAAATGCGCCCCGGCAATATGCCCCTGGGCATAGCTGCGCTGGCCATAGTCCACATCCTCGAGGGCAAAACGGCAGTCGAGAATCACCAACCCGGGCGAGTCCAGTCGCTCGGCCAACTGCTGCGGGGTGATCAATTGCGCAAGGGGCATGACAATCTCCTGATCAATGGCACGAGGGCCCTGGGCTAGCGCTCCAGGGCCTGGTTGAACGGTACATGGAATTCTTCGCACAGCGCGTCCACGGCAGTGCGGGCATTGTCGGTGACGAAGCCGAGCTCCAGCACCAACACCTGATAGACGCCGCGCTTGAAGGCTTCTTCACCCAAGTGCGCGGAATGTTCACGCGTGGTGCTGAGAAAACGTACCCATGACGTCAGCACGATCCAGGCGTTGATGGTCAGCGACTCGATCTGCGCCGGCACCATGGCCAGAATGCCCGCCTCGACGAAGCCGCGGTAGATCGCCTGGCCCTGGCGCAGGCAGCGCTCGGAAAAACGCCGGTAACGGGCGGCCAGTTCGGCATCGCTGTCCAGCAGATGCTCCAGGTCACGGTGCAGGAAGCGGTAGTTCCACATCGCCGCCAGCAAGGCCTTGAGGTAGAAGCGCTTGTCTTCCACGGTTGCCGCGCGGCCCTGCGGCGGGCGCAGAAAGCTGTCCACCAGTTCTTCGTACTGGCTGAACAACAGGGCAATTATCGCTTGCTTGTTGGGGAAGTGGTAATACAGGTTGCCAGGCGAGATTTCCATGTGCGCGGCAATGTGGTTGGTACTGACGCTGCGTTCGCCCTGCTGGTTGAACAGCTCCAGGCTGTTCTGCACGATGCGCTCTCGGGTCTTCATGCGCGGGGCCATGCTCAGCTCCCAGTCTGCGGGCCTTCATCAAAGGTTTATCTTACGGCGTATTACAGGTGGAATGCACCGTGGAACAGCATGTAAAAATTCGCACCATGGTACAAATTAGAGTATAGGCTCTAGGCAACCCCTGCCCGGACTCGACACCGCCATGAACTCGCCCAGTGCCTTGCCCTCTGTGCAATTCGACCTCGACCTCGCGACGACGTTCGCGGCCCAGCGTTTGGCCTTTGCCGGTAACCCGCTGCCACCAGCGGCACAGCGGCGCCAGTGGTTGAAAAGCCTGCGTGAAGCCTTGCTGGGCAACCAGGCAGAACTGATCAATGCCATCAGCCAGGATTTTGCCGGGCGCAGCGCCGACGAGACCTTGCTGGCCGAACTGCTACCGTCGGTGCAGGGCCTGCGCCACGCCGAAAAGCACTTGCAACGCTGGATGCGCAGCAGCCGACGCCGCGTCGGCCTGGCGTTCCAGCCGGCAAGCGCACAGGTGCGCTATCAACCCCTGGGCGTGGTCGGCATCATCGTGCCGTGGAACTACCCGCTGTTCCTCGCCATCGGCCCGTTGACCTGCGCCCTGGCCGCCGGCAACCGGGTCATGCTCAAGCTTAGCGAGGCCACGCCCGCGACTGGCCTGGCCCTACAGCAACTGCTCGAGCGTGTGTTCCCCACAGACCTGGTCAGCGTTGTGCTCGGTGAAGTCGAGGTGGGCCAGGCCTTTGCCCGCCTGCCCTTCGACCACCTGCTGTTCACCGGTGCCACCAGCGTGGGCCGTCAGGTGATGCAGGCTGCCGCGCACAACCTGACCCCGGTCACCCTGGAGTTGGGTGGCAAGTCTCCCGCTATTGTTTCTGACGATGTGCCGCTGGACAGCGCTGCCGAGCGCATCGCCTTCGGCAAGACCCTCAACGCCGGCCAGACCTGCGTTGCCCCCGACTATGTACTGGTGCCGCGCGAACGGCTGCCCGCCTTCAGCGACGCCTACCAGCGCGCCGTGCACCGACTGTACCCGCGCATAGCCGACAACCCCGACTACACCGCCATCATCAACCCGCGCCAGTTGCAGCGCTTGCAGCACCTGCTGGACGATGCCCGGGCCAAAGGCGCGCAAGTACTCGACTTGTACCCAGGCGAGGCTCCTCAAGGCCGGCGCCTGCCGCCACACTTGCTGCTGGATGTGAACGACAGCATGCAGGTGATGCAGGACGAAATCTTCGGCCCGCTATTGCCGCTAGTGCCTTATGACGGCATCGACCAGGCCTTGGCCTACATCAACCAGCGCCCACGCCCACTGGCGCTGTACTTCTTTGGCTATGACCGCCGCACCCAGGAGCATGTGCTGCGTCACACCCACTCCGGTGGTGTGTGCCTGAACGACACCTTGCTGCATGTTGCCCAGGACGATCTACCCTTCGGCGGCATCGGTCCTTCAGGCATGGGTCACTACCATGGTCATGACGGCTTCCTCACTTTCAGCAAGGCCAAGGCGGTACTTGCCAAGCAACGCTTCAACGCCGCACGGCTGATTTACCCGCCTTATGGCAAAGCCTTGCAGCGCCTGGTCTACAAACTGTTCATCCGCTGAGGATCGCACCATGCACCGCCGCGAACTGCTGCGTTTCAGCCTCGGCGCCAGTGCTTTTCTGGCGGGCGCCAGCCTGGTGGGGTGCAGCGCGCAAACAGCCGCGACCGGCTATCAGGTACTCCGCGACGACGACCTGCCACTGCTGCGAGCGCTGATCCCGGTGGTGCTGGCCGGCACGCAGGCCACCGAGACGCCGGTAATGCGCAGCCTCGACAACAAGCTGGCGGCGTTGTCGCCGGAAATGCTCAAGCTCACCCGGCAATTGTTCGACGTGCTCAGCCTGCCACTGACTCGCGGCCCGCTGACCGGCGTCTGGGTCAGCTGGGGCCAGGCTGGCGCCACGCAGGTCACGGCGTTCCTGCAGCGTTGGCAGGACAGCTCGCTGAACCTGCTACGCATGGGGCACGCCTCGTTGCTGCAACTACTGCAAATGGCCTGGTACGAATGCCCCGAATCCTGGGCAGACTGCGGTTACCCGGGCCCACCGAAAATCTGAAAACAACAAGAGCATCGCCAATGCCTGTCCCCGACCCGTTTCGCCAAGGCCTCGAACGCGGCTGGATCACCTACGACGCCTCGCGCCTGGAGCACGACCTGTCTCTGGAGGCCGACATTGCCGTGATCGGCAGTGGTGCCGGCGGCGCCACCAGTGCCCAGATGCTCGGCGCTGCCGGTTTCAAGGTACTGCTGATTGAAGAAGGCCCACTGAAGACCAGCAGCGACTTTCACCTGCTGGAGAATGAAGCTTACGCCAGCCTTTACCAGGAAGGCCTGGGGCGCATGAGCAAGGATGGCGCCATTACCATCCTGCAGGGCCGTGCCGTGGGTGGCACCACGCTGGTGAACTGGACCTCGAGCTTTCGTACCCCGCCGCAAACCCTGGCGCACTGGGCCTCGGTCCACGACGTGAACGGTTTGAGCGAGGATGAACTGCGCCCCTGGTTCGAACGCATGGAGCAGGAGCTGGGCATCAGCCCTTGGGCCTTGCCGCCGAATGCCAACAACGATGTGCTGCGCCGGGGCTGCGAACAGCTGGGCTACCGCTGGGGGGTGATCCCGCGCAACGTGCGCGGCTGCTGGAACCTGGGCTACTGCGGCATGGGTTGCCCGGTGAATGCCAAACAATCGATGCTGGTGACCCGTATACCTGCCACCCTCGAGCAAGGCGGCGAGCTGCTGTACCTGGCGCGGGCCGAGCGCTTCACCCACAACGGCGAACGCATTCAGAGCCTGACATGCCGGGCCCTGGACGCCCGAGGCATACACCCAACCGGCAGGCAGATCAGCGTGCGGGCACGCCATTACCTCCTGGCCGGTGGCGGTATCAACAGCCCGGCCCTGCTGCTGCGCTCTGCCGCGCCCGACCCGCATGGCCGCCTCGGCAAGCGGACCTTCCTGCACCTGGTCAACTTCAGTGCGGCACGCTTCAGCGAGCGTATCGACCCTTACTATGGCGCCCCGCAGTCGATCTACAGCGACCACTTCCAGTGGCAAGGCGGCGCAGACGGTCCGGTTGGCTACAAGCTGGAAGTACCGCCGCTGCACCCGGCCCTGGCCAGCACCCTGCTGGGTGGGCACGGCCACGAGAATGCCCAGCGCATGGCCGAGCTGCCCCATACCCATGTGATGCTGGCGCTGCTACGCGATGGTTTTCACCCCGAAAGCCAGGGTGGGACCGTGGAACTGCGCGGCGATGGTTCACCCGTGCTCGATTACCCGGTCACCGACTACCTGCGTGACGGCTTGCGACGAGCCTACCGCAGCATGGCGCAAGTACAGTTCGCCGCTGGCGCCACCCAGGTGACCCCAGTGCACAGCGACGCCAGCGCCGCATCAGGCCTGGAACAGGCCCTGACCATGATCGACAAACTGCGCCTGGAGCCCTTCCGCACACGCTTGGGCAGCGCCCATGTCATGGGCGGCTGCGCACTCGGCGAAGACCCGCGCCAGGCGGTGTGCGACAGCCTGGGACGCCATCACCAGCTGGAAAACCTGTCGATTCACGACGGTTCGCTGTTCCCCACCAGCATCGGCGCCAACCCGCAACTGTCGGTGTATGCCATCAGCGCCAGGCTCAGTGAAGCACTGGCCACCCGCCTGGCACACAGCGCATGACAACGAATATGGCCCCTGTCTATAGTGCCATCAGTCGGCCGCATGACTTGGCCGGGGCGCCGTCGCTGCGCTACCATCCGACTCCCCAACGCACTCCAGCCAGGATGACGCGATGAACCGAGTGTTGTACCCGGGTACTTTCGACCCCATTACCAAAGGCCATGGCGATCTGGTCGAGCGCGCTTCGCGGCTATTCGACCACGTGATCATCGCGGTGGCGGCCAGCCCCAAGAAAAACCCCTTGTTCCCGCTGGAACAACGGGTTGAGCTCGCCCGTGAGGTCACCAAGCACCTGCCCAATGTCGAAGTCATCGGCTTCTCTTCCCTGTTGGCGCATTTCGCCAAGGAACAGGGCGCCAACGTCTTCCTGCGTGGCCTGCGTGCAGTGTCCGACTTCGAGTACGAGTTCCAGCTGGCGAACATGAACCGGCAACTGGCCCCCGATGTCGAGAGCCTGTTCCTGACGCCGTCGGAGCGTTATTCGTTCATTTCCTCGACCTTGGTCCGGGAGATTGCGGCGCTGGGCGGTGATATCAGCAAGTTCGTCCACCCGGTGGTGGCCGACGCGCTGACTGAACGCTTCAAGAAGCAAGCCTGACGCCTGATTGTCGCGCCCGCGTGCACTGCGGGCGCGAATGCGGCACAATTGTGCCCATTGCGTTGAACATGCCCGGGCTATGAGCCCCGGCCGGAGCCCCCATGTCCCTGATCATCACCGACGATTGCATCAATTGCGACGTCTGCGAACCCGAGTGCCCGAACGAGGCTATCTCCCAAGGCGAAGAGATCTACGTGATCGACCCTAACCTGTGCACCCAGTGCGTAGGCCATTACGACGAGCCGCAGTGCCAACAGGTCTGCCCGGTCGACTGCATCCCGCTGGATGAAGCGCACCCGGAAACCGAAGAACAGCTGATGGCCAAGTATCGCCGGATCACTGGCAAGGGCTGATCACTGCACTTCGCTGCACGCTCCCTGTGGGCACGGGCATGCCCGCGAACACCGGCGCAGCCGGTGCCATTCATCGCGTCGCCTGCTTCGCGGGCTTGCCCGCTCCCACAGGGACCGCGCCAACGTTCAGGTTTTGCTTCAACAGGTTTGCAGCGAACGTTTCATCGCTGGCAGCGCGGGCAGTACACGCTCGCCCTCTGCCCCAGCTTCACTTCGCGCAACTCGGTGCCGCATACTTTGCACGGCTGCCCGCCACGCCCGTACACAAACAGTTCCTGCTGGAAGTACCCCGGCTGCCCGTCGCCACCGATGAAGTCACGCAGGGTGGTACCACCCTGCTCGATCGCCGCCGCCAGCACCCGCTTGATCTCGGTCGCCAGCTTCAGGTAGCGCGCCCGGGAAATCCCGCCCGCCTCCCGGCGTGGGTCGATACCGGCAGCAAACAGCGCCTCGGTGGCGTAAATGTTGCCCACTCCCACCACCACCGCGTTGTCCATGATGAACGGCTTGACCGCCATCGACCGTCCGCGGGACAGCTGGAACAGCCGTTCACCATCGAACAGGTCCGTCAGCGGCTCAGGCCCCAGGCGCAGCAGTAGCTCATGGTTCAGAGGGTCCAGGCTCCACAGCATGGCACCAAAGCGGCGTGGGTCGGTGTAGCGCAGCATCAGCCCGGACTCCAGTTCGATGTCGACATGCTCATGCTTGGCCGCCGGCAAGCCCAGCTCGACCAGCCGCAGGTTGCCCGACATGCCCAAGTGGCTGATCAGCGTCCCCACTTCGGCATTGATCAACAGGTACTTGGCGCGTCGCTCCACGCTGACGATGCGCTGCCCTGACAGACGCACATCGAGGTCTTCCGGAATCGGCCAGCGCAGGCGCCGGTCGCGTACCACCACACGGCTGACGCGCTGGCCTTCCAGGTGTGGCGCAATACCGCGCCGGGTGGTTTCTACTTCTGGCAATTCCGGCATGTGTCAGTGTCCGCCCAACTCGCGAATGTTCTGCTTGAGGTTTTCGAAATCGTATTCCGACAAGCCAATGTAATCGAGCACCAAAGGGCCGACCGCATTCCATTCGTGGTCCACCGACTGGTTGCCCAGCACCCGGTAGGACGCGCAGATGTGCTCGGCCATCTTCAGCACCGCCAGCAGGTTTTTCAGCTGGCTCTGGGTATTGCGCGAAGTATCGTCGCGGAACACGCCCAAGGCATTGTGGTGGTTGGCGATGGCCGCACTGAGGTGCTCAGGCAAGCGCCAGGATTTGGCTGTGAAGTAGCCGACCACTGAATGGTTGGTGTTGAACGTGCGGTTTTCGGTATCGACCACGCGTGTTTCTTCGTCGGCCTTGGCGTATGCCTCTTCCAGCACTTCCATGTAAGTGGGGAAGCGCTTGAGCATCAACGGCACGCCGCAGTCATGGAAGAGGCCAAGGGTATAGGCCTCGTCCGCCGCCTGAATGCCGGTACGCTTGGCCAGCGTCAGGCAGGTCATCGCCACGTCCTGGGCGGTATCCCAGAAGCGGTTGAGGGTAACGATGGTCTCGTCGCTCATCTCACCCTTGATCGACTGGGCGTTGATCAGGTTGATGATCGAACGGCTACCCAGCAGGTTCACCGCACGCTGGATCGAACCGATCTTGTTGGACAAGCCAAAGTGCGGAGAGTTGACCAGCTTGAGCAAGGCGCCAGAGAGGCCCGGGTCCTGGGAAATCAGCTTGGCGATGGTTTCCAGGTCCGGGTCAGGCATGTACTGCTCGAACTGCAGATCGACCATGATCTGCGGTTGAGGCGGGAT
This sequence comes from Pseudomonas putida, assembly GCA_041879295.1. Classification (NCBI taxonomy): domain Bacteria; kingdom Pseudomonadati; phylum Pseudomonadota; class Gammaproteobacteria; order Pseudomonadales; family Pseudomonadaceae; genus Pseudomonas; species Pseudomonas putida. Next base: position 5,495,317 of record CP047152.1, read on the forward strand.
GGTGATGCCTTGCAAGGCTTGCTGGATCTGTTCGGCGCTGAGTTCTTGGGACATACGTGCACACTCGTTTAGGACGCGGCATTTTAACCCTCTAAGCGCCCCCGGTTACCACTCCTCTAAAGGCGAAAGCACCGCAGACACGCTATAATCCCGCTCTTTTTCCCGGAGCGACGTCATGTCCCTGCCCAGCCTTCGCCTCAAAGCCAATGCCGACCGCCGCCTGCGCGCCGGCCACCTGTGGGTCTACAGCAACGAAGTCGATGTCAGCGCGACCCCTTTGCAAGGCTTCCAGGCGGGTCAGCAGGCCATTCTCGAGGCAGCCAACGGCAAGCCGCTGGGCATCGTCGCACTGAGCCCGAACAACCTGATCTGCGCCCGCCTGCTGTCACGCGACATCAAGCTGCCGCTGGACAAGTCGCTGCTGGTACACCGCCTGAACGTCGCCCTGTCGCTGCGCGAGCGCCTGTTCGACCAGCCGTGCTACCGCCTGGTCTACGGTGACTCCGACCTGCTCCCAGGCCTGGTGGTCGACCGCTTCTTCGATATCCTCGTGGTGCAGCTGGCCTCGGCCACCATGGAAGCGCACAAGGATGACGTGATCGCCGCGCTGGTGCAGGTGCTCAAGCCCAGCGGCATCCTGTTCAAGAACGATTCCGCCGCGCGCGACGCCGAAGGCCTGCAGCGCTATGTCGAAACCGTCTACGGCGAAGTGCCGGACTGGGTGCCGCTGGAAGAGAACGGCGTCAAGTTCGAGGCCCCGGTGCGCGAAGGCCAGAAGACGGGCTGGTTCTACGACCACCGCATGAACCGCGCCCGCCTGGCGCCGTACGTGAAGGGCAAGCGTGTACTCGACCTGTTCAGCTACATCGGCGGCTGGGGCGTGCAGGCCGGTGCCTTTGGCGCCAGCGAAGTGTTCTGTGTCGATGCCTCGGGCTTTGCCCTGGACGGCGTGGAGCGTAACGCTGCACTGAACGGCATCAGCGAGAAGCTGACCTGCATCGAAGGCGACGTGTTCGAAGCCCTGCGCGAGCTCAAGGCAGCCGAAGAACGCTTCGACGTGATCATTGCCGACCCACCCGCCTTCATCAAGCGCAAAAAAGACCTGAAAAACGGCGAAGCGGCCTACCGCCGCCTGAACGAACAGGCCATGCGCATGTTGAACAAAGACGGCATCCTCGTCAGCGCCTCGTGCTCGATGCACCTGCCCGAGGACGACCTGAACAACATCCTGCTGACCAGCGCCCGTCACCTGGACCGCAACATGCAGTTGCTCGAGCGTGGCGGCCAGGGCCCGGATCACCCGGTACACCCGGCCATTGCCGAAACCCGCTACATCAAAAGCATCACCTGCCGGTTACTGCCGAACAGCTGAAATCTGCCAAAAAGGGCCGCCCAGCGGCCCTTTCCTGCCGCAATCCCCCCGCCAACCATCCACATCTGCATTCCCTCACCGCGTCAGCGGTGTAGAATCGGCCTATTCATCGCCAGTCATCCCCGGCGGGTTTATGAGCTCTGGTCAAGCACGCGGCGATCCCGCGCCGTCTTGGCCCCATCCGTGCCAGTGGCAACCGGCCTGCGGCGCAAAGGACAAGAGAAGCTCACTCCCCTATTTGTGACCTGATTAAGCCGCCAGGAGTGTTTCATGCCTGATTATCGTTCCAAGACTTCCACCCAAGGCCGCAACATGGCCGGCGCCCGCGCCCTGTGGCGCGCCACCGGGATGAAGGACGAAGACTTCAAGAAACCGATCATTGCCATCGCCAACTCGTTCACCCAGTTCGTCCCGGGCCATGTGCACCTGAAGGACCTGGGCCAGCTGGTGGCCCGCGAAATCGAACGCGCCGGTGGCGTGGCCAAGGAATTCAACACCATCGCGGTCGATGACGGCATCGCCATGGGCCACGACGGCATGCTGTACTCGCTGCCAAGCCGCGAAATCATTGCCGACGCCGTGGAATACATGGTCAATGCGCACTGCGCTGACGCCATCGTCTGCATCTCCAACTGCGACAAGATCACCCCCGGCATGCTGATGGCCGCCCTGCGCCTGAACATCCCGGTGATCTTCGTTTCCGGCGGCCCGATGGAAGCCGGCAAGACCAAGCTGGCCAGCCACGGCCTGGACCTGGTCGATGCCATGGTCATCGCGGCCGACTCCACGGCTTCCGACGAGAAAGTCGCCGAATACGAGCGCAGCGCCTGCCCGACCTGCGGTTCGTGCTCCGGCATGTTCACCGCCAACTCGATGAACTGCCTGACCGAAGCCCTGGGCCTGGCCCTGCCGGGCAACGGTTCGACCCTGGCCACCCACTCCGACCGCGAGCAGCTGTTCCTCACGGCCGGCCGCACCATCGTCGAACTGTGCAAACGCTACTACGGCGAGAATGACGAGTCGGTCCTGCCACGCAGCATCGCCAACTTCAAAGCGTTCGAAAACGCCATGATGCTGGACATCGCCATGGGCGGTTCGACCAACACCATCCTGCACCTGCTGGCAGCAGCACAGGAAGGCGAAGTGGCGTTCGACCTGCGCGACATCGACCGCCTGTCACGCAAAGTGCCGCAGCTGTGCAAAGTGGCGCCGAACATCCAGAAGTACCACATGGAAGACGTCCACCGCGCCGGCGGCATCTTCAGTATCCTCGGTTCGCTGGCCCGTGGCGGCCTGCTGCACACCGACCTGCCGACCGTGCACAGCCGCAGCATGGAAGAAGCCATCGCCAAATGGGACATCACCCAGACCGATGACGAAGCCGTGCACACCTTCTTCAAGGCCGGCCCTGCCGGTATCCCGACCCAGACCGCATTCAGTCAGTCGACCCGTTGGGAAACCCTCGACGACGACCGTGAAAACGGCTGTATCCGCAGCTTCGAACACGCCTACTCGCAAGAGGGCGGCCTGGCCGTGCTGTACGGCAACATCGCGCTGGATGGCTGCGTGGTCAAAACCGCCGGTGTCGACGAATCGATCCACGTGTTCGAGGGCACCGCGAAGATCTTCGAAAGCCAGGACAGCGCCGTGCGCGGCATCCTCGCCGACGAGGTGAAAGCCGGCGACATCGTGATCATCCGCTACGAAGGCCCGAAAGGCGGCCCGGGCATGCAAGAGATGCTGTACCCGACCTCGTACCTCAAATCCAAAGGCCTGGGCAAGGCCTGCGCCCTGCTTACCGACGGCCGCTTCTCAGGCGGTACTTCGGGTCTGTCGATCGGCCACGCCTCGCCAGAGGCCGCGGCAGGTGGCGCCATCGGCCTGGTGCGCGACGGCGACAAGGTACTGATCGACATCCCTAACCGTTCTATCAACCTGCTGGTCAGCGATGAAGAGCTGGCGGAACGCCGCGTCGAGCAGGACAAGAAGGGCTGGAAGCCAGCTGAGGTCCGTCCACGCAAGGTGACCACCGCACTCAAGGCCTATGCCCTGCTGGCCACCAGTGCCGACAAAGGCGCTGTGCGTAACAAGGCGATGCTGGAAGGGCTCTGAGGTGTTTTTAGCGTGAAATAAGAACCGGCGCCCTGGGCGCCGGTTTTTTTATGCCTGCACCGGCCCCTTCGCGGGCACGCCCGCTCCCACAAGGGCCGCACAGGTAGGGCAAGATTTACTGGATCTGCTCCGGCGTGACGATCACCCAGTTCTTGTCCGCCGTCACCGGCAACCCTTCCTTGGCCTGCGCCGCCGCATTTTTGGCGATCATCCCGTTGAGCTGGTCCATGTACTTGGCCTTGCGGTTTATCCACAGGTGGATACCGCCTTTGCCCACATCCACACCGTGGAACTGCATGTAGCCATCGCTGGTCGGCGTGTCGCCGCCCACTAGCACCGGTTTCTTCCATTCATCGATGTAGGTAAGGATCGCCGCCTGCTTGCCCGCCATCCAGGTGGCTGGGGTCCACAGGTAGGGGGTCAGCTCCAGGCCCTCGTTAGCCTTGGCATCGTAGTGCCCGGCGCTGATCTGCTTGCGCGCAGTGGTCAGCTGGCCGCTGGCGCGGTCCTTGAGCAACAGGCTCACGCCAATCACGTTCTGGGGCTTCACGTTGTATCCATACTTGGGGTCCGAGGCGACCATGCGCACCAGCTCTTCGGAGGCCGCCGAAACCACATAGACCTCGATGCCATTCTCCATCAGCTTGTTGTACAGCTCGGCCTGGCCCTTGAAGACCTTGGGCGGCTGAACCTCGATGGCCTTGACCTGGTCGCCTTCGTAATAGGTGCTGGGGATCGGCTTGGTCGAAGCCATCAGCTCATCCACCTGCGCTTTCAGCTGCTTGAGGGTAAAGCCAGAGAACACCTGGGCTACCCACGGGTAGCAGACCATGTCATCAATTTCACACAGCCGGTAGTAGTAACTGAACAGGCTTTCCTTGTGCTCGGCAGTGTCCTTGAACGGCATCAGCTTCAGCGATGGGTCGAGCTTGTCGCGGCTTAGCAGGCCCTTGTTTTCCATGAACGGAAGCAAGGCTTCTTCCAGGTCATGGCGGTAACTGGTGTTGTCCATGTCGAACACCGCGTAGTTACCCTTGTTGGCATTGGCGGCGATCATGCTGTCGAGCTGCTTGGCTGCGTCGGCAGGCCAGTGTTTGAGCTCGGTGGCGAAGGTTTCGATACTGAACAGCAGGGACAGGCCGATGGCGGCGGCTTTCACAGCGACTTTCATGTACGAATCTCCTGAAATGACCCAGAAACGCTAGTGCAACAATCCCCACTGCAAACCCTCGATAACGACCCCCAGGCAACTGTAAACGCCTTGTTCATTGCAATTTGCGACACTTCGTTATTCCATAAACGACTATGCAAATTCCATTTGGGTATAAATTCGTTTGTTTTCAGCCTGTTAGCATTTCCGTTCGCAATCGCTCACAGAGGCGATGCCACTTCTGCTTTTTTCTGCTGGAGCTTCAATGAACCTGCCGCTGTCACTCAACCTGCTGGCGTTCCTGGCCCTGTTGCTGGGCCTGGCACAAACCCGCCGCACAGACTGGAGCCTGGCCAAGAAGGTACTGCTTGGCCTGGTGCTGGGCGTGGTCTTCGGCCTTGTGCTGCACACGATCTACGGCGCTGGCCACCCCGTGCTCAAGGCAACCATTGCCTGGCTCGACCTGGTCGGCAACGGCTATGTCGGCCTGTTGCAGATGATCGTCATGCCGCTGATCTTCGCCTCGATCCTCAGTGCCGTGGCGCGCTTGCACAATGCCTCTTCACTGGGCCGCATCAGCGTGCTGAGCATCGGCACCCTGTTGGCGACCACCGCCATTGCCGCTCTGATCGGCATTGTGTTGACCAACCTGTTCGGCCTCAGCGCCGAGGGCCTGGTGGCCGGTGCCCAGGAAAGCGCACGCATGCAGGTTATCCACAGTGACTACGCGGGCAAGGTCGCCGACCTCAACATCCCGCAACTGTTGCTGTCGTTCATCCCCAGCAACCCGGTAGGCGACCTGGCTCGGGCCAAGCCGACCTCGATCATCAGCGTGGTGATCTTTGCCGTGTTCCTCGGCCTGGCCGCGCTGCAGTTGATCAAGGACGACGCAGAGAAGGGCGAGCGCGCCCTGTCGGCCATCGACACCCTGCAGGCCTGGGTGATGCGCCTGGTGCGGGTAGTGATGAAGCTGACCCCCTATGGCGTGCTGGCGCTGATGACCAAAGTCGTGGCCAGCTCCAACACGGAGGACATCCTCAAGCTGGGCAGCTTCGTGGTGGTGTCGTACCTGGGCCTGGGGTTGATGTTCGTGGTGCATGGCATCATCCTCGCCGCCACCGGCGTAAGCCCGCTGCGCTTCTTCCGCAAGGTGTGGCCGGTGCTGACCTTTGCCTTCACCAGCCGCTCCAGCGCCGCCAGCATTCCACTGAACATCGAAGCACAAACCCGCCGTCTGGGCGTGCCGCAATCGATCGCCAGCTTCAGCGCATCGTTCGGCACCACCATTGGCCAGAACGGCTGTGCCGGGCTCTACCCGGCCATGCTGGCGGTGATGGTTGCGCCAGCGGTAGGCATCGACACCTTCGACCCACTGTGGATTGCCACCCTGGTGGCCATCGTCACGCTGAGTTCGGCAGGGGTTGCCGGCGTGGGCGGCGGTGCTACCTTCGCCGCGCTGATCGTGCTGCCAGCCATGGGCTTGCCGGTGGAGTTGGTGGCGCTGCTGATTTCGGTGGAGCCGCTGATCGACATGGGCCGTACGGCGTTGAACGTGAACGGTTCGATGACGGCGGGCGTTGTCACCAGCCAGCTGCTGAAAGAGACAGACAAGGAAGTGCTGGCCGGAGATGAACATGCCGAGCTGAGCCACACCTGACAGATCGCCCGGGGCGCTTTGCGCCCCTTTCGCGGCAAGACCGCTTGAGTCTTGCTCAAAATCTGAACACCCTGTGGTCCCCCGTAGGAGCGGGTTCACCAGCGAAGCAGCCCCCCCGACAATCTCAACCCTTGTCCCAAACCTCGAAGTGATACGCCGGCTTGCCTTCCTCAGCCTGTGCCTCGCTAGAAGTCAGCCTCCACTGCCCTTCATCAAACGCCGGGAACCACGCATCCCCCTCTGGCGCCAACTCAACCCGCGTCAGGTACATACGGTTTACCAGCCCCTTCTCCAGCGCCTGCCCATACAGCTGCGCCCCACCTATCAGCATCAGCTCTCCGACGCCCTGCTCGCGCGCCCACTGCTCGGCCCGCACCAACGCCTCTTCAAGCGAGGCGAACACCTCGGCACCCGCCAGTTGAAGCTCCGGCTGGCGGCTGACCACGATGTTCAGCCGCCCAGGCAACGGCCGCCCCAGCGAATCCCAGGTCTTGCGCCCCATGATGATCGGCTTGCCCAGGGTGGTGGCCTTGAAGTACTTGAAGTCCCCCGGCAAATGCCAGGGCATGGAGTTGTCGATGCCGATCACGCGGTTCTCGGCATACGCCGCGATCAGGCTGAGGGGGAGTGATGTATTCATGCCAGCGAGGATAGCACCGGGCGTGTGGGTTATGCTTCTGCCTTGACCTGTGCAATGGAAGACCTTGTGACTGCACCCACGCCACTGGACAAGCGCTGGCTCACCGAAGCGGTACGCCTGCGCGAAGAACATGCCGGCCCGCTGGAAGACCAGGAAGCCAACCGCCACGCCCGCCAGCTAGGTGGCGACCTGGCCACGCGCATCGAAACACGTGCGCTGTTCCTCGCCGAGCGCGATGGCATGACCGGCGCCCTGCGCCATTGGAAGCAGGGCGCGCGCCTGGCGCTGCTGGCCTTGCTGCTGATGGCCGTGCTCAGCGGCGCAGGCCTGGGGCTGGCCGCCCTCGGTGACGGGCAGCGCCCGGTGAATGTGTTCTGGGCGCTGGGCAGCCTGCTCGGGCTGAACCTGCTGATGCTGCTGGGCTGGACCATGGGTTTTGCCCTGAGCGGCGAGCATGGCGCAGGGCTGGGCCGCTTGTGGCTGTGGCTAAGCGAACGCTTTGCCCGCGATGCCCAGGCCGCGCACCTGGCGCCAGCGCTGCTGGTGCTGCTGCAACGTCAACGCCTCAACCGGTGGCTGCTCGGCCTGTTGGTACATGGCCTTTGGCTGTTGGCGATGCTTACCGCACTGGGCATGCTGCTGGCCTTGCTGGCGACCCGGCGCTATGGCTTTGTCTGGGAAACCACCTTGCTCGCCGCCGACCCGTTCATTCACCTGACCCAAGCGCTGGGCGCCCTGCCCTCGTTGCTAGGCTTCGCCGTGCCCGACGAAGCCATGATCCGCGCCAGCGGCGACAGCCTGCCGGCCCTGGACATGGCACGCCAGGCCTGGGCCAGCTGGCTGCTCGGCGTGGTGCTGGTATACGGCCTGCTGCCCCGCCTGCTGCTGGCCGGGCTATGCCTGTGGCGCTGGCGCCAGGGCCGTGAACGCCTGACGCTGGACCTGGGCCTGCCTGGCTACGCGCAACTGCGCGAGGCACTGATGCCGCGCAGCGAGCGTATCGGCGTGCAGGACGCCGCACCGGAAGCCTTGCCACAATTTGCCGCCGGGCAGCTGGAAAGCGGCAGCAGCGGTGCCCTGCTGGTGGGCCTGGAGCTGGATGACCAGCGCCCCTGGCCACCCGCCCTGCCCAAAAGCGTGACCGATGCCGGCGTGCTCGACAGCCGCGAATCACGCAACCGGCTGCTGGAACAGCTCAGCCGCTTCCCACCGGCACGCCTGGCCATCGCCTGCGACCCACGCCGCTCGCCCGACCGAGGCAGTTTGGCGCTGCTCGCCGAACTGGCGCGCAATGCCGGCGCCACCCGTATCTGGCTGCTGCAGGCCGCACCGGGCCAGCCCCTCGATGCCGAGCGCCTGGGCGATTGGCACGAGGCCCTTGACCGCCTTGGCCTGCAACATGCCGACACCTCACCGCTGACCTGGCTGGAGCATGGCCATGACTGAGCCACTGAAACTGGCCGTGGTCGGCCATACCAATGTTGGCAAAACCTCGCTACTGCGCACCCTGACCCGCGACGTCGGTTTTGGCGAAGTGTCCCACCGCCCCAGCACCACCCGCCATGTGGAAGGTGCGCGACTGTCTGTGGACGGTGAACCCTTGCTGGAGCTGTACGACACGCCCGGCCTGGAAGATGCCATCGCGCTGCTCGACTACCTTGAACGTCTGGAACGCCCGGGCGAGCGCCTGGACGGCCCGGCCCGCCTGGAGCGTTTTCTGCAGGGCAGCGAAGCGCGCCAACGTTTCGAGCAGGAGGCCAAGGTATTGCGCCAACTGCTGGCCAGTAATGCCGGCCTGTATGTGATCGATGCGCGCGAGCCGGTGCTGGCCAAGTACCGAGACGAACTGGAAGTACTGGCCAACTGCGGCAAGCCGTTGCTGCCGGTGCTCAACTTCGTCGCCAGCAGCCAGCACCGCGAACCGGAATGGCGTGAAGCCCTTGCCCGGCTTGGGCTTCACGCATTGGTGCGGTTCGACAGCGTGGCCCCGCCAGAGGATGGCGAACGCCGTTTGTACGAAAGCCTGGCGCTGCTGCTGGAAAGCGCCCGCCCGGCACTGCAACGGCTGATCGACGACCAGCAGGCGCAGCGCCTGGCACGCCGGCACAGCGGCAAGCGCCTGATCGCCGAACTGCTGCTCGACTGCGCTGCATGCCGGCGCAGTGTCGAGGCCGAACCGGCGGCAGAAGCCCGGGCCATCGAGGCGCTGCGCCAGGACATACGCCAACGTGAACAGCGTTGCGTCGAGGCCTTGCTCAAGCTGTATGCCTTCCGCCGCGAGGATGCCCATGCCAGCGACCTGCCGTTGCTGGATGGCCGCTGGGGCGATGATTTGTTCAATCCAGAGACGTTGAAACTGCTGGGCGTGCGCTTGGGAAGCGGTGTGGCGGCGGGGGCTGCGGCCGGTGCCGGGGTCGATTTGCTGGTTGGTGGCCTTACCCTCGGCGCAGCGGCGCTGGCCGGGGCGATTGCCGGCGGCGCGCTGCAGACGGCGCGCAACTATGGGTCACGGTTGATGGGCAAGCTCAAGGGCAAGCGCGAGCTGACCGTGGACGATACGGTATTGCGTTTGCTGGCCTTGCGTCAGCAGCAGTTGATGGTGGCGCTGGATAACCGCGGGCATGCGGCACAGGACAGCATTCGTCTGGTGGAGCTGGATGAAAAGGCCTGGCGTGAGGGCAAGTTGCCGGAGGCGTTGGTCAAAGCGCGGGCGCACCCGCAGTGGTCCACCCTCAATCCAGGGGCAAAGCTGAATCAGGCTGAGCGGCAGGAGCAGCTCGAAGCGCTGGTTTCGCAGATTTGAGGGGCTGCGAGGGGTATGCCTTGAAGGATGTGGTGCCTGTGAGATCGAGCGCCGCCCGCGCGGCGCATCGCGAGCTGCGCTCGCTCCTACGTTTGTTTCGGGCCAGTTATGCCTGTGACAGGCGCGCGCGACCGCCTTGTTTGTACGACGCGATATCGCGGCATGCGCCAAGGGGGGACGCGCGCAAATCCCGCAGGAATGATTGGCCCGAAACAAACGTAGGAGCGAGCGCAGCTCGCGATGCGCCGCGCGGGCGGCGCTCGATCTCACAGGCGACAAAAACCTCAAGCCGGGCCCCCACCAGCCCTCACCCAATCACTGCGCTGCCACCTTCTCCGACTTACCGTCATAGCGCTTGCGCCATTCGGCCAGAATCTGGTCACGGTTTTTCGAAGCCCAGACAAAGTCGTTCTTGATCAACCGCTGCTCATAATCTGCCGGCAGTTCGGTCTGCGGCTTGGCAATGCCCGGCGCGGCCAGTACGGCGAAGTTTTCCTTGTACAGTTCCATGGCCGCCGGGCTGGCCGAGAAGTCGGCCAGGCGCTTGGCCGCATCCGCCTTGGGCGAGCCTTTGATCACCGCGGTTGCCTCGATCTCCCAGCCCAAACCCTCCTTCGGCAGCACGATGTCCAACGGCGCACCTTGGCGCTTGAGCTGCACGGCCGGGTATTCGAACGAAATACCGATCGGGAACTCGCCCGCCGCCGCCAACTTGCATGGTTTGGAGCCGGAATGGACGTACTGGCCGATGTTCTGGTGCAGCGCGTCCATATAGGCCCAGCCCTGCGGCTCGCCAAAGGTTTGCAACCAGGCACTGACATCCAGGAAGCCGGTGCCGGACGAGGCCGGGTTGGGCATGACAATCTTGCCTTTGTACTCAGGCTTGGTCAGGTCCTGCCAGCTCACCGGTTTGCTCAGGCCCTGTTTTTCGGCCTCGATGGTATTGAAGCAAATGGTGGCGGCCCACACGTCCATGCCAACCCAGGCTGGCGGGTTGGCGGCGTCGCGATAATTACCGGAGATCTTGCCCAGGTCCTTGGGCGCATAGGCTTCAAGCATGCCGCTCTGGTCGAGGATGGCCAGGCTCGACGCCGCCAGACCCCACACAGCGTCGGCTTGCGGGCGGTCTTTCTCGGCCAGCAGCTTGGCGGTGATGATACCGGTGGAATCACGCACCCACTTGATCTCGATATCCGGGTTGGCCTTTTCGAAGGCCTGCTTGTAGGTTTTCAGCTGTTCGGCTTCCAACGCGGTGTAGACCGTCAGCTGGGTATCGGCGGCCGACGCCTGCAGGCTGAACACGGCGGAAACGGCAGCGGCAAGGGCAAGGTGCTTGTGCATGGGTAGGTTCCTTGGAAGTCAGACGGTCGCGGCGCGTTGGCGCCAGGCTTGGGAGCGGCGCAGCAGGCCGCGCGAGGCTGCAGCCAGCAACAGTGAAGCGCCGGCACTGGTCAGCAGGATGAGAGTGGACATGGCGGCGGCACCGCCAACGTTGCCGGCGTCGTCCATGTTCAGCACGGCAACTGCAGCCAGGAGGGTGTCGGGGCTGTACAGGAAAATCGCTGCCGACACGGTGGTCATCGCCGATACGAACAGGTAGCGGATGATATCCAGCAGCGCCGGCAGGCAGATCGGCATGGTCACACGCAGGAAGTGCCTGTACAGCGGCGCTTTCAGCGACAGCGCGGCGGCCTCGAACTCGCCGTCGAGCTGGCGCAGGGCGGTGGTCGCGGTCATCTGCGCGGTGGTCAGGTAATGGGCAATGGTGCACACCACCAGCAACCCCATGCCGCCGTACAACACATGCAGCGGGTTGCCGTTCAGGTTGAAGAAGAATACATAGCCCAGGCCCAGTACCAGGCCCGGCACGGCCATGGGGATGAAGCTGAGCAGGCGCAGCGCATGGTTGAGCAGGCGTTGGCCCTGGGTCTTCTCCATCAGGTAGGCACCGGTGAAGATCACGATGCTGCCAATCAGCGCGGTGCCAATGGCCATGGTCACGCTATTGCGGTAGGCCAGCCAGCCGCCACCGGCAGTGTCTTCGAACATGTAGTGGCGCAGCGACAACGACAGGTTGTAGGGCCAGAAAGTGACCAGCGAGGAGTACACCGCCATACCGATCACCACCAGCAACGCCGCGCACACCAGCAGCACAATGGTCAGGAAGCAGGCATCGCGGCTGCGTGATGGCTTGGGTTCGAATACCTGCGCTCGGCCGCCCATGGCCTCGCCCTGGCGCCTACGCAGCCAGGCGTCGACGGTAAAACTGAACAGGGCCGGCAACAGCAGCACCATGCCGATCAGCGCTCCACGACCGAACTGTTGCTGGCCCACCACCGCCTTGTAGGCTTCCAGCGCCAGCACTTGATAGTCGCCCCCCACCACGACCGGTACACCGAAGTCTGTGATAGTCAGCGTGAATACCAGGCAAAACGCCGCGAATACCGCCTGGCGCGAGGCCGGCCAGGTGATGCTGGTGAACGCCCGCCACGAGCCTGCCCCCATGCTGGAGGCCGCATCGAACAGGCGAGCATCAGCCAGTGACAGTGCCGACAGCAGAATCATCAGCGCATGCGGGAAGGTGTAGATAGCCTCGCCCAGCACGATACCCCAGAAGCCGTAGATATTGTCGCTGAGCAACCCGCGCAGCAGGCCCTGATTGCCAAACAGGTAGACCAGGGCAATGGCCGGCAGCATCGACGGTGCCAGCAATGGCAGCAGCGAAATCCCCCGCCACAGGCCCTTGGCCGGGATTAACGTGCGTTGGAGGGCAAAGGCGAACAAATAGGCCAGCGGTACCACAATGGCCGCGACGGTGAAGGCCACCGACAGACTGTTGCCAAGTAGCCAGTGGAAGCTGGGGCTGGCGAACAGTTCACGGGCCGCCAGCAAGCCACCACCCTGGCCCGCTTCCCCGCTGAAGCCACGCCAGAAGATCGCCAGCAAAGGCATCAGCACGGCCAGCACCAACAGAATCAGCAGCAGGCTCTTGCCGCCGATGACGAACAACCGGTCACCCAGGGCGATGCCAGCACGCGGCGTGGCTTTGGCCTGGCTCAACGGCAGGGACATTGGCGCGGCCATCTCAGGCAAACACCTGTAGGCTCTGCGGCGGCAACGCCACCCAGATGTCCTGCGAGCCCAGGCGCGGCATGGCCTCGGGGGCCAGCTCGGCCAGCAGGGCATGGCCTGGCAGAGCCTTGAGTTCAAAGCTCATGCGGCAGCGGTTACCGAGGAAGGTAATTTCACGGACCATGGCCGGGAACAGGTTCTCTTCGTGCACCACCGGGTTGACCGTGATCGCTTCCGGGCGGCAGAACAGCCGGCCACTGCTGGCCTGGGATGACCCCGGCGCCAGGCGCATGTTCATGTCGCCGACCTGAGCATGGTTGTCGCTGCTGCGCTGGAACGGCAGCCAGTTGCCCTGGCCGACGAACTCGGCAACGAACGGCGTGGCCGGATGGTCGTAGATTTCCTGCGGGGTGGCGTACTGCTCGACCTGACCGTTGTTCATCACCGCAATGCGGTCGGCCATCAACATGGCCTCGTCCTGGTTGTGGGTAACCATCAACGTGGTGATGCCCAGTTGGCGCTGCAACTGACGCAGTTCGGTGCACAAGTGCTCACGCACCCGGGCGTCCAGCGCCGACATCGGCTCATCGAGCAGCAGCAGCGATGGCGACGGTGCCAGAGCGCGGGCCAGGGCCACACGTTGCTGTTGGCCACCGGAGAGCTGGCCTGGGTACTTCTTCTCGCTGCCCGACAGGCCTACCAGTTCGAGCATTTCGGCCACCCGCTGGCGGGCCTGCTCCCGAGCACTGCCCGACAGGCCATAGGCGATATTGGCTTCGACGGTAAGGTTGGGAAACAGCGCGTAGGACTGGAACAGGATGCCGTAGTCCCGCGCCTGGGGAGACAGATCGGAGATATCGCGTTCGCCGATGTACAGCGTACCGCGGTCCTGGCGTTCCAGGCCGGCAATGCAACGCAGCAGCGTGGTCTTGCCACAGCCGGATGGGCCGAGCAGGCACACCAGCTCGCCCGCGGCGATGTCCAGCGAGACATCGTTGAGCGCCGTGAAGGCTCCGAAGCGCTTGTGGATATTGCACACTTTTATCTGTGCGCCGGGGGTGGTGTGGTTCATGGCAGGGCCTCATCGAAGAGATGGGGCCATGCTAGGCAGGCTGTGCGAAGGTTCTGTGGCTTTAAGGCAAAAGCCGGTGATAGTGGTATAGGCAGATTTAGTAGTGGACCGCGAAGAATCTAGAACTGCGAACCGGCCACTTCCTGCGCCACCCCCAGGAATGCCGCCGGCAACCTCGCCTGGCGCCGTTCCTTCAGGCAATACAGGTACTCATGCATCACCGGCGCATTCTCCAGCGCCAGCACCCGGAGTTCAGGGTTGTGCGGCACCTCATGGCGGGCAATCACGCTGATGCCGATATTGCGTAGCACCGCTTCGCGGATCGACTCGCGGCTGCCGATTTCCATCATGGCGCTGGCCTTGACCCCAGCCTCCTGCATCATCTGCTCGGTCAGCTTGCGTGTGGTCGAGCCCTTCTCGCGCATCAGCAGGCAATGCCCCGACACCACCTCGATCGACACCGTCTGGCGATGGGCCAGCGGGTGGTTACGGTGCACCGCCACCACCAAAGGGTCAGTGCCCAATATCCGCCGCACCAACCGTGCGTCCTCCACCCATTGCGACGACGCGGCAATATCCACCCGGTAATCCTCAAGCATTTCCAGTACCTGCTGCGAATTGCCGATCTCCACCGCTACCTCAACCTGCGGCAGGCGTTCGCGATAGACCTTGACCAGGTCGAGAATGTAGTAAGGCGCAGTGGCAGCGATGCGCAAGCTGCCCTGGGCCTGGCCACTGTTGCGCAGCTCGAACTCGATGTCGGCTTCCTGCTGCAGCAGCGCCTTGACCATCGGCAGCAGGCGTAGGCCTTCCTCGCTCAATACCAGGCGCCGCCCGCCGCGGTAGAACAGCTCCACAGCGTACTGGCCTTCCAGGCTGCGGATCTGGGTGGTCACCGTGGGCTGGCTGAGGCCAAGCTTCTTCGCCGCCTGGGTGATGCTGCCCAGACGGGCCACCATGTAGAAGGCCTTCAGCTCGGCACTCAGCATGCACGTCCTCTATTTACGCAAAAGGCGCAAGCCGTTGAACACCACCAGCAAGCTCACGCCCATATCAGCGAACACCGCCATCCACATCGTGGCCATGCCGGCAAAGGTAATCGCCAAAAATATCGCCTTGATGCCCAATGCCAGAACGATGTTCTGCATAAGGATCGCCGCACTTTGGCGCGACAGCCTGACGAAGGCCGGGATTTTCCGCAAGTCATCGTCCATAAGCGCCACATCGGCAGTCTCGATCGCCGTGTCGGTGCCGGCAGCAGCCATGGCAAAGCCTATTTCGGCGCGAGCCAGCGCCGGGGCGTCGTTGATGCCGTCACCGACCATGCCCACCCGATGGCCTTGGTCGTACAAGGCCTCAATGGTTTTCAGCTTGTCGGCCGGCAACAGGTTGCCCTCGGCGCGGTCGATCCCCACCACGGCGGCAATGGCCTGCGCAGTATGGGGATTGTCACCGGTCAGCATGACAGTCTTGATACCCAGTTGATGCAATTCGGCGATCGCCTGACGGCTGCTGTCCTTGACCGTGTCGGCCACGGCGAACAGTGCCAGTGGCCCGGAGCGGTCGAGCAGCAGGACCACTGTATTGCCCTGGCGCTCCAGCGCATCCAGTTGGGCCTCCAGCGCTGGCGAACACAGCCCCAGCTCCTCGACCAGACGATGATTGCCCAGGTGGTAGACCTCACCGGCGATCACGCCACGCACGCCACGCCCGGCCAGGGCGGCGAAGTCACTGACCTCGCTCAAGGCCAGGCCTTGCTGCTTGCCGAACTCGGCAATGGCGCGGGACACCGGGTGGTCCGAACGCTCGCCCAGGCTGGCCGCCAAGGCCTGTGCACGGTCTTCGAACAGCGGCACCAGCACCTTGGCGTCGGTCTGCACCGGCTTGCCATGGGTAATGGTGCCGGTCTTGTCCAGGGCCAGGAAATCAAGGTGGCGGCCACCCTCCAGGTACACGCCACCCTTGATCAGGATGCCTTTGCGCGCAGCGGCGGCCAGGCCACTGACGATGGTCACCGGGGTCGAGATCACCAGCGCGCACGGGCAGGCCACCACCAGCAGCACCAAGGCGCGGTAAACCCAGTCGAACCAGGCGCCAGCCATGAACAGCGGTGGTATCAGCGCCACGGCCAAGGCGATGGCGAACACCACCGGGGTGTAGATGCGCGAAAAACGGTCGACAAAGCGCTGGGTAGGCGCCCGCGCGCCTTGTGCTTCCTCCACCGCCTTGATGATCCGCGCCAGGGTCGACTGCCCGGCAGCGGCGGTGACGCGAAACTCCAGCGCCCCCGCCTGGTTGATGGTGCCCGCGAACAGTTTGTCGCCCACCCCCTTCTCCACAGGCAGGCTTTCGCCGGTAATCGGTGCCTGATCGACGCTGGATTGCCCACTGGTCACTTCACCGTCCAGGCCGATGCGCTCACCCGGGCGCACCCGCACCAGTGCGCCGATGTCTACCTCACGCACTTCCAGCTCGCGCCACTGGCCATCGGCCTGCTGCACCGTAGCCATGTCCGGGGTCAGTTGCATCAAGCCGCTGATGGCATTACGCGCACGGTCCAGCGAGCGCGCTTCGATCAGTTCGGCAACGGTGAACAGCACCATCACCATAGCCGCTTCCGGCCACTGGCCAATCAATACGGCCCCCGTCACGGCGATACTCATCAGTGCATTGATGTTGAGGTTACGGTTTTTCAGGGCAATCCAGCCCTTCTTGTAAGTACCCAGGCCGCAACCGAGGATCGCTGCCAGTGCCAGGCCCGCCACCACCCATTCCGGGGCGAGTGCAGCAAAGTGCACGATTTCGGCGGCGATTGCGGCAACGCCCGACAATGCCAGTGGCCACCAGCGGGCCTTGGCCGGTTGTGGCACGCTGGCGCTGCCATCGTCTTGGGCGGCAATCGGCTCGGCCTTCATGCCCAGGCTGTCGATAGCCCGCTCGATATCGGCGGTGCCATCCAGGGTGTGGCGCACGCCAAGCACGCGGTTGATCAGGTTGAATTCCAGCTGTTCGATACCGGCCAGCTTGCTCAGCTTGTCCTGGATCAGGGTCTGCTCGGTGGGGCAGTCCATCGCATCAATGCGGAAACGGCTGAGTTGCGCCTGGGCGCTGGCCGTTTCGCTCAGTTGCACCAGCGGCGGTGCGGCTTTGGCGCCGCAGCAGCTGTGGCCGTGGGCAGCATGGCCATGGTCGTCATCGCCATGAGCGTGATCGTGATCGTGCGGATGCTTGTGTTCGTGGCTGACAGGCTGGTTCATGGGGTCATCCTTAAATTGAGCCTGTTGCCAAGTGAACACCCTGTAGCCACTATAGGGTCAAGCCACTTGCTGGAGATTTCGTGATGAAGATCGGAGAACTGGCCAAAGCCACCGACTGCGCGGTGGAAACCATCCGCTACTACGAGCGTGAAAACCTGCTGCCGGAGCCAGCGCGCAGCGACGGCAACTACCGGCTATACACCCAGGCCCATGTGGAGCGGCTGACCTTTATCCGCAACTGCCGCACGCTGGACATGACCCTGGACGAAATTCGCAGCCTGCTACGCCTGCGCGACAGCCCCGACGACGCGTGCGGCAGCGTCAATGCGCTGATCGACGAGCATATCGAGCATGTTCAGGCGCGGATCGATGGCTTGGTGGCATTGCAAGAGCAGTTGGTGGAGCTGCGGCGGCGCTGCAATGCGCAGGGGAGTGAGTGCGCGATCTTGCAGCAACTGGAGACGAACGGGGCGGTATCGGTGCCGGATACCGAACATTCGCATGTGGGGCGCAGTCACGGGCATTGAGCCAAACTCTTCGCGGGTGAACCCGCTCTCATCAAACAAAATACAACCCACT
Source organism: Pseudomonas putida (assembly GCA_041879295.1). Taxonomy (NCBI): domain Bacteria; kingdom Pseudomonadati; phylum Pseudomonadota; class Gammaproteobacteria; order Pseudomonadales; family Pseudomonadaceae; genus Pseudomonas; species Pseudomonas putida. The sequence goes on from CP047152.1 coordinate 5,513,031, forward strand.
GTTTTCTAAGCACTCAAGCGGCCACCAGCTGATACCCCAGTTTCCGGGCTTTGCGGAGCAAAGCCCGGACCTGCCGGTCCTGGCTTCTGGTTTCGAACTCCTCAAGACCTTTTTCAACATAAGCCTGCTTCTTGGTTAAAAGGTTGTACACCAGACGTGCCAACTGATGCGCAGTGGCCTTGATGGCGCAGCTGGTATCCATTCGAGTCAGTCTGGCTCGGTGCGATGCACCAATGAAACCCTTGTCGTTACGGGCATTGGATGCAGCCTGCTTGAGTGCTTGAGCTGCTCGATTGACTATTTTTGGCCCACCACTTGCCAGTCGATGACCGCCGGAGATTCGAGTAGGGGGAGCCAGTCCCAACCAAGAGCAGAAGTGCTGTGAGGACGGGAAGCGTGATAGATCTGTACCGATCTCCCCTGCCAGCACTAATGCAGTGTCCACCCCAATGGTTGGAATTGCGGTTAGGTCCACGCCAAGAACTTTCCACAATGTCTGATGCAGTTCAGTCTGTTGGGCACCGTTTCGGTGCGGGCTCCGTAAAGGCTTATTGGATGGCTCTGGCTTGTTTTGCAGCACCGGCAACTGCTCTAACGCGGCTTTTATGGCGTCGTCACAATCAGCAATTTGCTGCTCCAGGAAGTCATAGGCAGCCAATTCCTGAGTTAGCGCATGCAAATGCTCGCGTCGCCAATTGCCATGAAGACTCCGAGCGACAGCCTCCTTGCCTGCCTTGATGCGGCGGTCGGTCAGTTCAGCCAGTTGCACTGGGTCCCGTTCACCTGCGCAGATGGCTCGCAAAATCTTCATGCCAGTTACGCCGGAAATATCACTGATGACATTGGCCAGCTGGATGTTCATTTGGCTCATGGCCTTTTGCATCCGGTTCAGCGTCTGCGCCTGGTCTTTCACTTTGGAAGCACGCTGCCTGACCAATGACCGGACGCAGCAGGTCAGATCATCGGGGCGGAATGCGCCTCTGAGCAGTCCATGAGTCATCAGCTGCCAAATCCACTGGCAATCCAGCACATCTGATTTACGGCCCGTGATTTGCCGAGTTGCTCTGGCATTGACGAGATAAACCTCAAAACCGCGCTCGCTGAGAATCTCGTAAATTGGAATCCAATAAACCCCCGTGGATTCCATGGCAACGACCTTGATCCCCAGGCTTTCAAGCCAGTTAGCCATCTTGAGCAGGTCGTCAGTAAAGGACGTGAACGACTGGACGGGATTTTCGTGCCGGGGATCGACCGCCACGAAATGCTCTCGACCACCGACATCGATCGCTGCGCAATCGGGATGGACGACGGTAAAGCGTTGCTTGGAAGGCTTGCGCGCCATGATGAATCCTCGCAGGATAAAGGGCGCGCGGGGCACACGGTGGCGAAAGGGTTCACTCTCTCATACGTGGTCACAGCTGAATCAGCTGATGCCTACAGGGACTTCACGCCGATACCGTGCGGATCACTCTCCCACGCGGGTGTGCGGCTGGCTACGATCTCTGTCCCGCGCACACGAACCCTAACAAAGCAAAAGGCGGCTGGCCCTACCGGGCCAACCGCCTTTTCTTTTTCAAAATGTCAGCGTCGCTGCGGATCTAAAGCCGTACACCTCATGTTTGCTGCGCGACAGCGCAGCCCGGAAGGGCTGGGTGATCTCCCACAGGGACCGCGCACGACTTAGGCCTGTGCAGTACCCTGTGGAGCGGGTTCACCCGCGAAGAAGCCAGTTCAAACAATGGAGATCTATCAGACCGCCATCGGCGCTGTCATCGGCGCGTGGTGTTCATAACCTTCCAGCCAGAAATCACTCGGCTCGATCTTCTCCAGCCACTCCGGCTCATACTTGCCAGTTTCGGCAAATGCCGGCACACGGTCGCTGATGACCAGCTTCGGCGCCTCCAGCGGCTCGCGCTGGAGCTGCTCGTTGAGCATGTCCAGATGGTTTTCATACACATGGGCATCGCCGATGAAGTAGGTGAACCAGCGCGGTGTATAGCCGGTCAGGCGGCCGAACAACGACAGCAGCGCCGCACCTTCGGTGAGGTTGAACGGTGTGCCCAGCCCCAGGTCGTTGGAGCGGATGTAGAGGGTCAGGGAAATTTCCCTGGTCTCGACATTCGGGTGGAACTGGTACAGCAGGTGACACGGTGGCAGTGCCATTTCGTCCAGTTGCGCGCAGTTCCAGCCATGGAACAGGATGCGGCGGCTACCCGGGTCGTTGGCGATGGTGTCCAGGCACTGGCGCACCTGATCGATCGCCTTGTACAGGATGACGAACGCGACGCCGTCCTCTTCGTCCTGGGCAATGCGGCGGAAACCGGCTTGCTCGGCCATTTCGATGGCCGCCGGGTTGCTCAGCGGGATGCGCTTGTAGCCCGGCCACTGGCGCCATTGCACACCATAGATCTCGCCCAGGTCGTCATGGCCTTGGCGGAACGGGTTGGCCAGCCACTGGGCGTTTTCGTTGGCATTCTGGTCCCAGACCTTGCAGCCCAGCTCGCGGAACTCACCGGCGTTCTTCACGCCACGCAGGAAACCGACCATTTCACCAATCGCCGACTTGAACGCCAGCTTGCGCGTGGTAATGGCCGGAAAGCCCTTCTGCAGGTCGAAACGCAGCATCGCGCCCGGCAGGCTGATGGTGCGGATGCCGGTGCGGTTTCCTTGCAACGTGCCGTTGTCGATGACGTCGCGGACCAGGTCCAGATACTGTTTCATGGCTTACCTGTAGCAAAAACGGCAGGGGGATCGCCCCTGCCGTGGGATTAATCAGGCGGGTTTCGCCGTGGGCTTGCGATTATAAGCCCACCAGATCAAGACGAGGCCACCGACTATCATCGGAATGCACAGCAACTGGCCTTGAGTGAGCCAACCGAACGCGATGTAACCGAGTTGTGCATCCGGCACCCGGACAAACTCCACGGCAAAGCGGAAGATGCCGTAGCACAGCGAGAACATTCCCGACACCGCCATGGTCGGCCGTGGCTTGCGCGAGAACAGCCACAGGATGACGAACAGCGCCACGCCCTCAAGGGCGAACTGGTAGAGCTGCGACGGGTGGCGTGGCAACTGGGCCGGGTCGCTGAACGGCGGGAAGATCATCGCCCATGGCACGTCGGTGGGTTTGCCCCACAGCTCGGCGTTGATGAAGTTGCCGATACGCCCGGCGCCCAGGCCAATCGGCACCAGCGGGGCGACGAAGTCCATCAGCTCGAAGAACGACTTGTTGTTGCGCTTGCCGAACCACAAGGCCGCCAGCATCACGCCGATGAAGCCGCCGTGGAACGACATACCGCCCTTCCACACTTCGAAGATCAGCGTCGGGTTGGCCAGGTAGGCGTGCAGGTCGTAGAACAGCACATAGCCCAGGCGCCCGCCGACAATCACCCCCATCGACAGCCAGAACACCAGGTCGGACAGCTTCTCGCGGTTCCAGGTGGGGTCGAAGCGGTTCAGCCGGCGTGAGGCCAGCAGCCAGGCACCGCCGATGCCGATCAGGTACATCAGGCCGTACCAATGGATTTTCAGCGGCCCGATGGCCAAGGCCACGGGGTCTATCTGCGGGTAAGGCAGCATGGAACTTCCTCTCGATTCAAATCAAAAAGCTGAGGCCGACACAGAACAGCAGGGCTGCGAACAGGCGTTTCAACAAACGGGGCGACAGCTTGTGCGCCAGGCGCGCGCCGAAGCGGGCAAAAAACATGCTGGTCACGGCAATGCCGACAAGCGCCGGCAGGTACACGTAACCCAGGCTGTTAGGCGGCAGATGCTCCTCGTGCCACCCCAGCAGCATGAAGCTCAGGGCACTAGCCACAGCAATCGGTAGGCCACAGGCCGAGGACGTGGCCACTGCCTGCTGCATGGGCAGGCTGCGCCAGGTGAGGAACGGCACCGTCAGCGAACCACCGCCAATGCCGAATATGGCCGAAGCCCAGCCGATTACGCCGCCTGCGCCGATCAATGCGGGCTTGCCGGGGACGCCACGGCTGGCCTTGGGTTTGAGGTCCAGCGCCATCTGCGCGGCGATGACCAGGGCGAACACGCCAATGATCTTTTGCAGCAGCGGGCCCTGGATAAGCGAGGCGGTCTTGGCGCCGACACCCGCCCCGAGCAGGATGCCAAGGGTCATCCAGGCGAAGATTGACCATTGCACGGCACCCTTGCGGTGGTGCTCCAGCACGGCGTTGATAGAAGTGAAGACGATGGTGGCCAGCGACGTGCCGACTGCCAGGTGGGTCAGCACCGAAGCGTCGAAACCCTGCAGGGTAAAGCTGAACACCAGCACCGGCACGATGATGATGCCGCCGCCCACGCCGAACAGCCCGGCCAGCACACCGGCACAGGCGCCCAACAACAGATAGAGCACGAATTCCATTCGGCTTCCCCTAGAAAATCAATCCGGCATGGTAACGGAAGCCGGGCTCGGGGCTCTAGTGAACTCTGTGTCAGGATGGATCCGCACTGCTCCTGTGGGTACAGTGACAAAAAAACACGGAGGCCCACCCCATGTGCCTGATCGTATTTGCCTGGCGGCCGGGGCACGCCCTGCCGCTGATCGTGGCGGCCAACCGCGACGAATTCTATGCCCGCCCCACTCAGCCCTTGGCGGCCTGGGAGGATGCACCTGGGGTGCATGCCGGGCGCGACCTGGAGGCAGGCGGTACCTGGCTGGGCGTAGGCCCACAGCAGCGCTTTGCCGCGCTGACCAACATCCGCGACCCGGGCCAGGCGCCGGGGCCTCGCTCGCGGGGTGAGCTGGTGGCGGCGTTTCTGCAAGGGGAGCTGGGGGTCGAGGCTTACCTGGACCAGGTAACCAGCCGTAGTGGGCAGTACTCGGGGTTCAACCTGCTGGTGGGTGACGGGCAGCAACTGGGTTATCTGCATGCCCGTGAGGCCACGCCGCGCCTGCTGAAGGCTGGGGTTTACGGGCTTTCGAACGCCGGGTTGGATACACCGTGGCCGAAACTGGTGAAGGCACGTGACGGGCTGCAGCGCCTGCTGGACACACCGGAGCCGCACAGGCTGCTGGCATTACTTGCGGATAACGAGCCCGCGGCTGATGGTGATCTACCCGAGACAGGCGTGGGGTTGGCAACTGAGCAGTTGCTGTCGAGCGTGTTCATCGCCAGCCAAAATTACGGGACCCGGGCGAGTACAGTGCTGATTGTGGATAAAAAGGGGCAAAGGCGGCTGGTTGAGCGCAGTTTCGGGCCTTTTGGCGGGCATTTGGGTGAAATAGAGTTGCTGGCCTGAGCATTTGATGTTGTCTGTTAGGGCCTCTTCGCGGGTAAACCCGCTCCTACAACGGCCTGTGCCAGGCCACCGATGTGTGCCCCCCCGCTCCGCGCGTAGGAGCGGGTTTACCCGCGAATAGCCCGAACAGGCAAACGCTCAGTCAGAGGGTCTTGTTGGCTTCAGGCCCAATCATCCGCGCCAACCCAAGGTTCTTCAAGGCCAGTTGCAGCGAGCTGTGGATAACCTGCGGGTTGTCATGGCTCAAGGCCTCGGCCAGCAGTTCCTTGGCCTTGCCCATATTGATCTGGCGAAGCATCCACTTGACCTTCGGCAGGTTGGTGGCGTTCATCGACAGGCTGTCAAAGCCCATGGCCATCAACAGGACTGACGCTGCCGGGTCACCGGCCATCTCACCGCAGATGCTCACCGGCTTGCCTTCGCCATGGGCGTCACGCACCACCGTGTTCAGCGCCTGCAGCACCGCCGGGTGCAGGTAGTCGTACAGGTCGGCAACCCGCGGGTTGTTGCGGTCCACCGCCAGCAGGTACTGGGTCAGGTCGTTGGAGCCGACCGACAGGAAGTCCACCTGCCGCGCCAGTTCCTTGGTCTGGTACACCGCCGCTGGAATTTCCACCATCACACCCACGGGCGGCATCGGTACATCGGTACCTTCATCACGCACTTCACCCCAGGCGCGGTGGATCAGGTGCAGCGCCTCTTCCAGCTCGTGAATGCCGGAAATCATCGGCAGCAGGATACGCAGGTTGTTCAGGCCCTCGCTGGCCTTGAGCATGGCGCGGGTCTGTACCAGGAAGATTTCCGGGTGGTCGAGGGTGACGCGGATGCCGCGCCAGCCGAGGAACGGGTTTTCTTCCTTGATCGGGAAGTACGACAGCGCCTTGTCACCACCGATGTCGAGGGTTCGCATGGTCACCGGCAGCGGGTGGAAGGCCGCCAGCTGCTCACGGTAGATGGCCAACTGCTCTTTCTCACTGGGGAAGCGCTGGTTGATCATGAACGGCACTTCAGTGCGGTACAGGCCTACCCCTTCGGCGCCGCGCTGCTGGGCACGAGCCACGTCAGCGAGCAGCCCGGTGTTGACCCACAGGGGCATGCGGTGGCCGTCGGGGGTGATGCACGGAAGTTCGCGCAGTGCATCCAGCCCTTGGGCAAGCTGGCGCTCCTCCTCGACCACTTCGCTGTACTGCTTGCGCAGCACTTCGCTGGGGTTGGTGAACACTTCGCCCTTGTAGCCGTCGACGATCAGTTCAATACCGTCGACTTTGGAGTACGGCAGGTCGACCAGGCCCATCACCGTGGGGATGCCCATGGCCCGCGCGAGGATGGCGACGTGGGAGTTGCCCGAGCCGAGTACCGAGACCAGGCCGACCAGCTTGCCTTCCGGCACTTCACCGAGCATGGCCGGTGTCAGTTCCTCACTGACCAGGATGGTGTTGTCGGCATACACCAGCGACTGCGAACGTGCTTCCTGCAGATACGCCAGCAGGCGCCGCCCCAGGTCCTTGACGTCGGAGGCACGCTCACGCAGGTAGTCATCGTCCATCAGTTCGAAGCGGTTGACGTGCTCACCAACCACCTGGCGCAGGGCGCCCTGGGCCCATTGGCCGGTCTTGATGACCTCGGTCACCTCTCCGCCCAAGGCTGCATCTTCAAGCATCATCAGATACACATCGAACAGCGCGCGCTCTTCCGGGCGCAGCTGGGTGGCGAGCTTGGCCGACAGCTTGCGCATGTCGTCGCGCACACCTTCCAGAGCGTTCTGGAACAGCCTGAGTTCGGCGTCGATATCATCGACGGTCTTGTCCGGGACCACTTCCAGATCGGCCGGCGGCAACATTACCACCGCACGCCCCACGGCGGCGCCAGGCGACCCCGGCACACCCACGAAGCGCGCCTCCTGGATACCTTTGCCCTGACGGCCCAGGCCACGGATCGAGCCGGTAGCCTCGGCGTGGGCGATAACCCCGGCAAGCTGGGCGCTCATGGTGACCAGGAAGGCTTCTTCGCCCTCGTCGAACTGGCGGCGCTCCTTTTGCTGGATGACCAGTACACCGACCACACGGCGGTGGTGGATGATTGGCGCACCCAGGAAGGAGGCGAATTTCTCTTCGCCGGTTTCGGCAAAGTAGCGGTAACGCGGGTGGTCGGCAGCGTTTTCCAGGTTCAGCGGCTCTTCCCGGGTACCGACCAGGCCAACCAGGCCTTCGTTGGGGGCCATGCTGACCTTGCCGATGGAGCGCTTGTTCAGGCCTTCGGTAGCCATCAGCACGAAGCGGTTGGTTTCCGGGTCGAGCAGGTAGACCGAGCAGACCTGGCTGCCCATGGCTTCCTTGACGCGCAAGACAATGATCCCCAACGCCGACTTGAGATCTTTGGCGGAGTTTACTTCCTGGACGATCTTGCGCAGCGTATTGAGCATGGCTCGGGGTCGAACTCCGTCGTCAGTCGCGCGTCAACAGACGCGGTGCTAGCTCTTTCAGGGCGCGTCGGTACACCTCGCGCTTGAATGTCACAACCTGGCCCAGCGGATACCAATAGCTCACCCAGCGCCAGCCGTCGAATTCCGGCTTGCCGGTCAGGTCCATTCGCACCCGTTGTTCATTGCTGACCAGGCGCAGCAGGAACCATTTCTGCTTCTGGCCGATGCACAGCGGCTGGCTGTGAGTACGTACCAACCGCTGTGGTAAACGATAACGCAACCAGCCACGGGTGCAGGCAAGAATTTCTACATCATCGCGTTCAAGGCCAACTTCTTCGTTCAGCTCGCGGTACAGGGCATCTTCCGGCGTCTCGTCAGGGTTGATACCACCCTGGGGGAATTGCCAGGCATCCTGGTTGATCCGTCGAGCCCATAGCACCTGCCCGGCATCATTCGTGAGAATGATCCCGACATTGGGGCGAAAACCATCCGGGTCGATCACGGCAGCAACCTCGCAAACGCATGTCAACGCATTGTTCCACAAAGCTTGCGAGCGCAGCAACGCGCCCGCCAAGCTTATGTGCAGCTGCGTGAAAACTCCGTATTCTGCGGGCCTACCCTGTGGCTGATGCGAGTGACCGCGATGCGCCTGGCTTTATTCGACCTGGACAATACCCTCCTCGGTGGCGACAGCGACCATGCCTGGGGTGACTATCTTTGCGAGCGCGGCATTCTCGACCCGGTCGCCTACAAGCAACGCAACGACAGCTTCTACCAGGACTACCTCAATGGCACCCTGGACCTGCAGGCCTACCTGGCCTTTTCCATGGAAATCCTGGCGGCAACACCCAGGGCCAAGCTCGACGAATGGCACCGCGATTTCATGTGCGACTGCATCGAGCCCATCATCCTGCCCAGGGCCCTGGCCTTGCTGCAGCAGCACCGCGAGGCGGGCGACCAACTGGTGATCATCACCGCTACCAACCGCTTCGTTACCGCACCGATCGCCCGGCGCCTGGGGGTGCGGGTGTTGCTGGCAACCGAATGCGAGGTGCGCGACGGCCGCTATACCGGGCGTAGTACCGATATACCGTGTTTTCGTGAAGGCAAAGTGACGCGGCTGGAGCGCTGGATGCTGGAGAACGGCTTTGATCTCGAGGACAGCTACTTCTATAGCGACTCGATGAATGACCTGCCGTTGTTGCAGCGGGTGACACATGCAGTGGCAGTGGACCCGGCCCCGGACCTGCGGGTCGAGGCGGATAAGCGCGGGTGGCCGGTGATCTCGCTGCGGGATTGAGGTTTCGCGTGCCGGCCTTTTCGCGGGCACGCCCGCTCCCACAGGAATCACCACAGGCCTTGAGGGCTGCGCTGTACCTGTAGGAGCGGGTTCACCCGCGAAGAGGCCGGCACAAACAGCACAAGGCTGTCAGACCGGCTTGGCCCCCATCAGCCCGGCAATGGACAGGAAGCAAACCCCACTGAATACAGCCAGCGCCAGAGTAAACCGCAACCCCACCACCTCGGCCTTGCGCAGCCGGTTCAGCCCCACCAGCAGCCACCACACGGCAAACGCGCCGAATGTATAGATGACACTGGATGCCAACACCCAGGTCTGCCCCAGTGGCCAGCCCACCAGGTGTACCAGCCACCAGCCGGTGAACGGCATGCTCACCAGGCACAGGCCCATCACCAGCCAGACGAACACCAACGGCCGGCGCAGCAGCTTGGCGTAGGCTTCGGCATCGCCCTGGCGGCGGGCGCGCCAGGTCCAGATCGCCAGGCCCAGGGCGCCCAGAAACAGCAGCGCGGTGGCAACGATGTGCAAGGTCTTGAGCGTGGTCAGGTGTTCCATGTCTCGGTCGTCCTTAAACTGGCATTTTGCGGTAGCTTCTTCGCGGGCTTACCCGCTCCTGCCAAGGTATCTCAGGCCTTGAGGCCTGCGCAGTACCTGTGGGAGCGGGCAAGCCCGCGAAAGGGCCATCAGCCCTAGCTTAGCCGCTCAGCCCAGGAACAGTTTGTAGGCCGGGTTTTCGGTCTCGTCCCAGTACGGGTAACCGATCTTGGCCAGCGCTGCCGGCACCAGGTGACGTTCGTCCTCCGGCACCTGCAGCCCAGCCACCACGCGCCCGTCAGCCGCGCCATGGTTGCGGTAGTGGAACATCGAGATGTTCCAGCGCCCGCCCAGCTTGTTGAGGAAGTTGAACAGCGCCCCTGGCCGTTCGGGGAATTCGAAGCGCAGCACCATTTCGTCACTGGCACCGGCCGAGTGGCCGCCGACCATATGACGAATATGCAGCTTGGCCAGTTCGTTGTCGGTCAGATCGGTAACCGGGAAACCCTGTTCGGTCAGTTGCTGCACCAGCGCCGCGCGGGGGTCGTTTTCCGGGTGGGTCTGCACCCCAACGAAGATATGCGCTTCGTCAGAGGTGTGCTTGCGGTAGTTGAACTCGGTGATCTGACGCTTGCCGATAGCCTCGCAGAAGGCCTTGAAGCTACCCGGGCGCTCAGGGATGGTCACGGCGATGATCGCCTCGCGCTTCTCACCCAGCTCGGCACGCTCGGCCACATGGCGCAGGCGATCGAAGTTAACGTTGGCACCGGAGTCGATGGCCACCAGGGTCTGGCCGCTGACGCCGTAAAGCTCGACGTACTTCTTGATGCCCGCCACACCCAGCGCGCCGGCAGGCTCGGTGATCGAGCGGGTATCGTCGTAGATATCCTTGATTGCCGCGCATATTTCATCGGTACTGACGGTAACGACTTCGTCCACATGGTGGCGGCAGATATCGAAGGTGTGCTGGCCAATCTGCGCCACCGCCACGCCGTCGGCGAATAGCCCAACCTGCGGCAACACCACGCGCTCACCGGCGGCCATGGCTGCCTGCAGGCAGTTGGAATCGTCCGGCTCGACGCCGATTACCTTGATTTCCGGGCGCAGGTACTTCACATAGGCGGCAATGCCGGCGATCAGGCCGCCACCGCCCACCGGGACGAAGATCGCGTCTAGCTGGCCAGGGTGCTGGCGCAGGATTTCCATGGCGACGGTGCCCTGCCCGGCGATGGTGTGCGGATCGTCGTAAGGGTGAACGTAGACGAAGCCCTTTTCATCGACCAGTTTCAGCGAATAGGCCAGCGCCTCAGGGAACGAGTCGCCATGCAACACAACCTTGCCACCGCGCGAGCGCACGCCTTCGACCTTGATTTCCGGGGTGGTCTTGGGCATCACGATGGTGGCCTTGATGCCCATTTCGCGCGCGGCCAGGGCCAGGCCTTGGGCGTGGTTGCCGGCAGAGGCGGTCACCACGCCACGGGCCAGTTCTTCCGGGCTCAGCTGGGCCAGCTTGTTATACGCGCCGCGGATCTTGAACGAGAACACTGGCTGCAGGTCTTCGCGCTTGAGCAAAATCTGGTTGCCCAGGCGCTTGCTCAGCTGCCCGGCGCTCTGCAACGGGGTTTCGACGGCAACGTCATAGACGCGCGAGGTGAGGATCTTCTTGACGTACTGTTCGAGCATCGGGAAAGCATCACTGGGCCGCGGGACGAGGGCTGGGAGTCTACCCTAGCGCTACGTCGGGCGACCACAGCAAAGCCGTGCGAGCCGTTATACTAGGTGACTTTGAAACCGCCCTGCCCCTTCCGGAGCCCGCATGACCCAGGACCAACTCAAACAGGCCGTCGCCCAGGCCGCTGTCGACTTCATTCTGCCCAAGCTGGATGAAAAGAGCGTCGTAGGCGTCGGTACCGGTTCGACCGCCAACTTCTTCATCGATGCCCTGGCTCAGCACAAGACCGCTTTCGACGGTGCAGTCGCCAGCTCCGAAGCCACTGCCCAGCGCCTGAAAGGCCATGGCATCCCGGTCTACGAACTGAACAGCGTCAGCGAGCTTGAGTTCTACGTGGACGGCGCCGATGAGAGCGACGCACACCTGCACCTGATCAAGGGCGGCGGCGCAGCCCTTACCCGCGAAAAGATCGTCGCAGCCGTGGCCAAGACCTTCATCTGCATCGCCGACGGCAGCAAGCTGGTGCCGGTACTGGGGGCCTTCCCCCTGCCGGTCGAAGTGATCCCCATGGCCCGCAGCCACGTGGCACGTCAGCTGGTGAAGTTGGGTGGCGACCCGGTGTACCGTGAAGGCGTGGTCACCGACAACGGCAACGTGATCCTGGATGTGTACAACCTGCAGATCACCAACCCGGTGGAGCTGGAAGCGCAGATCAACGCCATCGTCGGCGTGGTGACCAACGGTCTGTTCGCGGCGCGACCAGCGGATCTGCTGTTGCTGGGCACCGCTGAGGGCGTGAAGAGCCTGAAGGCCGAGTAACGTTCTTCGCGGGCAAGCCCGCTCCCACAGGTACCCCACAAGCCTGGAACCGTGGCGATCCCTGTAGGAGCGGGTTTACCCGCGAATAGGCCCTGACAGGCGATTAGTCAGCCGGCTGCTTGAACACATAGAACAGGTTCGGCTCACTGACCAGGTAAATGGTCCCCGCTTCATCCATCGCAATGCCCTCCGCCTGCGGCACCGTCGCCTGCAACCCCTGGAAGCCCTTGCGCAACGACAAGGTACTCAGCGGCTGGCCTTGTACATCCAGCTCCAGCACCAGCCGCGACTCGTCCGACAGCGCCAGCAGATGCCCACTGCGCTCATCGAACTGCAAACTCGAAAGGTCCCTCACAAATAGCCGTGAATCGCGCTTGCGGTCCTGCACCACATGCACGGCGTAGGGCTTTTCCGGGTTGTCATGCGGGAAGCCATGCACCTCATAGATCAGCATCGGGTCACGCTCCTTCGCCACGAACAGGCGCTTGCCCGCCGAGTCGTAGGCCAGGCCCTCGAAGCCCTTGTTGCCATTGAGACCAATGCCCAAGGTCAGTTGCTCGGCATCACCGGCATCGAGAAACAGCGTGTCGTCGTCCAGCCGTACGCGAATCAGCCGTTGCTGACGCTCGTCGGTAATGACATAGCTGTTTGGCCCAACGTACTCCACCGCCTCCGGGTCGCCGAAGCCAGTCAGCGGCACACGTCGCAGGATACGGCCGTCCAGCGACAGCTCGATCAGCTCCGAACGGGCATTGGTGACCGTGAAGAGGGTCTTGCGGTCGGGGTCGTAGGTCAGCGCCGAAACGTCATCATCCAGCCCTTCGACCGGTTGCGCCTCCACCACCACCCGGTAGCGGTCCAGGCCAATGCTGTGCTCCACAGGCTGCCACCAGGTCTTCAGATTGAACCAGCCACGCTCGAACAGGCGAAACTCCTGCCCGGCCCAGCCAAGCAGGAGCAGACCAAGGGCAGCCAGAACAAGGAGCAGGCGAACAACACGTTGCATAAGGACAGACTCGACACCAGGGTGGCGAATCTAATCATGTATGGCTGAAGCAAAGCTTAATGCCAGCGTCAGGCAAATCTGATGATGTTGTCAGTTCTTCTTGAAACGATAGAAAAGCGCCGGCTCGCTGACCATGTAAAGGTTGCCCTTGTCGTCCATGGCCACCCCTTCAGCCCGCGGAATGGTGTCTTCAAGCCCGTTGAAGCCGCCCAGCAGCGTCATGAAGCTGACTTGCTGGCCCTGCTCGTCCAGCTCCAGCAGCATGTTGGAGTCGGCCGAAAGCACCAGCAAGTGGCCAGTACGCGGGTCGACACCCAGCGCAGACAGGTTGCGCAAGTCGAGTTCATCGCTCGGCAACGACTGTTTGTCACCCTGGAGCGGGCTGCGGCCATCGGTACTCCAGGTGTACAGCTTGGGCGGGCGCTCCTCGCCAATGATCAGGCGCTGGCGCAGCGGGTCCCAGGCGACGGCCTCAAAGCCCTTGTTGCTTTTGACCGACGGGCCCAGGTCGTAGCTCGGGAAGTCGTCGTGATTCAGTGCCGTGGTCTGCGCGTCCACCTTGACCACGGTCAGATCGTGCAGGCGCTCGTCAGTGATGGCCAGGTTGCCGTCTTCCAGCACCGCGACACCTTCGGGGTTGTTCCAGCCGTTGAGCGGGATCTTGCGCAGTACATCGCCCTCCAGGCTCAGCTCGACCAGGATCGGGTTCTTGCCCATGACCGCAAACAGGGTGCGGGTTTGCGGGTTGAAGGCCACATCCGAGGCTTCATCATCGTCCATGCCCGGCAGCGGTTTGGCGTCGATGTCCACCTGGTAATCCGGCAACCAAACGCTCTCGCTACGCTCGGCGGTGCTTTCGAAGCTTTCTTTTACCCACAGTGCACCGCGGTCATCCCAGTGCATGGCCACCGCCACGCCATAGCCGATCACCGCCGCCACGGCCAGGCCGAAGGGCCAGCGCAGGTAGAAGCGACGCTTGGGGGTTACCGGGGCGCTGGAGGAGGATGGCATGCAGTGATCCTGGGAAAATGGGCGTAGGTGCGCGCATTATCCAGATTGGGTGTGAAAAATCGGTAAACAGTGCCGGCCCATTCGCGGGCATGCCCGCTCCCAAGGTGCTGCAATCCCTGTAGGAGCGGGTTTACCCGCGAAGAAGGCGACGCGTTCCCTGTAGGAGCGGGTTTACCCGCGAAGAACGCGACGCGTTCCCTGTAGGAGCGGGTTTACCCGCGAAGAACGCGACGCGTTCCCTGTAGGAGCGGGTTTACCCGCGAAAAAGGCGACGCGGTTTCGAGTTAAAGCACCCGGCTTTCGAAGCGGCTCACACCCGGCAGTTCCAGCACCAGCTCGTCACCGACATTGAACGGCCCAACACCCGCCGGGGTACCGGTGAGGATTACATCCCCCGCTTGTAGTGAGAAATGCGCTGCCATGTACTGAATCATCGGCACGATCGGGTTAAGCATCATCGCGCTGTTACCCTCCTGGCGCACTTCGCCATTCACGGTCAGGCGCACCGGGATGTCTGTCACGTCCTCGAAGCTGGCGGCCGAGACGAACGGTGGCAGCACGCAAGCGCCGTCAAAGCACTTGGCCAGCTCCCAAGGCAGGCCCTTTTCCTTCAGCTTGGCCTGCACGTCGCGCAGGGTCAGGTCCAGCGCCGGCGCGTAACCGGAAATGGCGTCCAGCACCTCTTCCTCGCTCGGATGGGTCGACAGCGGCTTGCCCAGCAATACGGCGATTTCAACCTCATAGTGCACCGACCCACGCTCGGCCGGGATCTTGAAGCCACCTTCGGCCGGCACCACGCAGCTGCCTGGCTTGATGAACAGCAGCGGCTCGGTGGGGATCGGGTTGTCCAGTTCCTTGGCATGCTCGGCATAGTTACGGCCGATGCACACCACCTTGCCCAGGGGGAAGTGAATGCGCGTGCCGTCTACGTACTGGTGCTGGTAACTCATGGCCGACTCCTTCTGGATACTGCTTTTTATTCAGGTGCGAAGATCTTACCCGGATTCATGATGCCGTTAGGGTCGAACACGGCCTTTATTGCCTTCATGCAGGCGATTTCTTCGGGGGAGCGGCTGTAGCCCAGGTAGTCACGCTTGGTCATGCCTACGCCATGCTCCGCAGAAATCGACCCGTTGTAACGCTCGACAATCTCGAACACCCACTTGTTGACCTTGGCACACGAAGCGAAGAAGTCGTCCTTGCTCATATGTTCAGGCTTGAGGATGTTCAGGTGCAGGTTGCCGTCACCAATATGGCCGTACCACACCACCTCATAGTCCGGATAATGTTCTGAGACGATGGCGTCGATATCGCGCAGGAACGCAGGCACTTTCGAGACAGTGACAGAAATGTCGTTCTTGTACGGTGTCCAGTGCGAGATGGTTTCCGACAGGTACTCGCGCAGCTTCCACAGGTTTTTCAGCTGGGTTTCGCTCTGGCTCATCACCCCATCCAGCACCCAACCCTGCTCGACGCAATGCTCGAAGGTAGCCAATGCTTCGTTGGCAACGTCTTCAGTGCTGGCCTCGAACTCCAGCAGCGCATAGAACGGGCAATCAGTCGCGAACGGCGCAGGTACATCGCCGCGCGCAAGGATCTTGGCCAGCCCCTTGTCGGAGAAAAACTCGAAAGCGGTCAGGTCCAGCTTGCCCTGGAAAGCGTGCAGCACCGGCATGATCGAGTCGAAGTCCGGTGTGCCCAGCACCATGGCGGTGAGATTGCGCGGTGCGCGGTCCAGGCGCATGGTGGCCTCGACCACGAAGCCCAGCGTACCCTCGGCACCAATGAACAGCTGCCGCAGGTCGTAACCGGTGGCGTTCTTGATCAGGTCCCTGTTCAGTTCCAGCAACTCGCCCTTGCCGGTGACCACTTTCAGCCCGGCCACCCAGTTGCGGGTCATGCCGTAGCGGATCACCTTGATTCCGCCGGCATTGGTGCCGATATTGCCGCCAATCTGGCTGGAGCCGCTGGAAGCGAAGTCCACCGGGTAATACAGGCCTTGCTCTTCGGCGAAGGTTTGCAACTGGCGGGTGATGACCCCTGGCTGGCAAACCACAGTGCGGTCGAAGGCATTGAAGCCAAGGATCTGGTTCATGTAGTCGAAGGCGACCACAACCTCGCCATTGGCTGCCACCGCACCAGCAGAAAGCCCGGTACGCCCGCCAGAGGGCACCAGCGCCACCTGGTGCGCATTGGCCCAGTGCACAATGGCTTGCACCTGTTCTACCGTTTTGGGAAAGACGATGGCGCTGGGCGCGGGCGGGTAATGCTTGGTCCAGTCCTTGCCATACGCTTCGAGGGAAACCGGGTCAGTCAGGACCTTGCCCGGGTCGACAAGGGTCATCAGTTCTTCAATAACAGCGGGGCGGGTCATCGCTGGAACTCTCGACTTATTCATGGTCACCCTGAGCACTCTTCAACTGTCGGGATAAGCTCAGATTGTGTCGCGTATGCTAGCATAGCCCTCCCGCTGTTCATGCTAAGGCTGCCCTCGCGCCTGGCATCACCCCTCGCCATTTTATCTCCGGGATACAGGTTTACGCAGATGAGCAAGACTTCTCTCGACAAGAGCAAGATCCGGTTCCTTCTTCTTGAAGGTGTGCACCAGAACGCGGTCGATACCCTCAAGGCCGCCGGCTACACCAACATCGAATACCTCACTGGTTCGTTGCCGGAAGCCGAGCTGAAGGAAAAGATCGCCGATGCCCACTTCATCGGCATCCGTTCGCGCACCCAGCTCACCGAAGAGATCTTCGACTGCGCCAAGAAACTGGTCGCTGTCGGCTGCTTCTGCATCGGTACCAACCAGGTTGACCTGGAAGCTGCCCGCGAGCGCGGTATCGCCGTGTTCAACGCGCCATACTCCAACACCCGCTCGGTCGCCGAGCTGGTTCTGGCCGAAGCCATCCTGCTGCTGCGCGGCATCCCTGAGAAAAACGCCTCCTGCCACCGTGGCGGCTGGATCAAGAGCGCTGCCAACTCGTTCGAAATCCGCGGCAAGAAACTGGGCATCGTCGGCTACGGCTCGATTGGTACCCAGCTTTCGGTACTGGCTGAGAACATGGGCATGCAGGTGTACTTCTTCGACCCGCTGACCAAGCTGCCACTGGGCAACGCCGTGCAGGTCACCAGCCTGAACGAGCTGCTGGGCCTGGCCGACATCGTCTCGCTGCACGTGCCTGAGTTGCCATCCACCCAGTGGATGATCGGCGAGAAGGAAATCCGCTCGATGAAGAAGGGTGCGATCCTGATCAACGCCGCCCGTGGAACCGTTGTCGAACTGGACCACCTGGCCGCGGCCATCAAGGACAAGCACCTGATCGGCGCCGCCATCGACGTGTTCCCGGTCGAGCCACGCTCCAACGACGAAGAGTTCGAGAGCCCGCTGCGCGGCCTCGACAACGTGATCCTGACGCCGCACATTGGTGGTTCCACCGCCGAAGCCCAGGCCAACATCGGCCTGGAAGTGGCAGAGAAACTGGTCAAGTACAGCGACAACGGTACTTCGGTGTCTTCGGTCAACTTCCCGGAAGTGGCCCTGCCAGCGCATCCAGGCAAACACCGTCTGCTGCACATTCACGAAAACATCCCCGGCGTGCTCAGCGAGATCAACAAGGTCTTCGCCGAGAACGGTATCAACATCTCCGGTCAGTTCCTGCAGACCAACGAGAAAGTCGGTTACGTGGTAATCGACGTTGACGCCGAATACTCGGACCTTGCGCAAGAGAAACTGCAACAGGTCAAGGGCACCATCCGTTCCCGCGTCCTGTTCTAAGTCTCGGTGCAGCATGAAAAAGGGAGGCCCTGAAGGCCTCCCTTTTTTATTTCACTTCAACCGTGATCTTCTTCGACTCGACGCTAGGCTTGAACGGCACATGATACTGGTCACCCAGAATCAGTTGCAGGGTGTGCTTGCCCGGGGTCAGGGTAATGCTGGTTTCGGTCTGTGCCTTGCCAAAGTGCAGCACTTGCGGCCCCGCCGGCAGTGCGACGCCGGCCTCTGGCATCAGGCTGGTTGGCAGTGGCATGTCAGCCACCGGCTCTTTGTCGACATCCACCAGCAAATGGTGGTGCCCGGTGTGCGGAGTTTGGTCACCCGCAGGCTTGAGGCCCATACCCTCGATACCGAACTTGACGGTGAAGGTCTTGTCGACCGTGGCACCATCGGCGGGGGAAACGATGAAGACCTTTGCCTCCTTGGGCGGCTCCTGGCTCTTCAGGGCGTCTGCGGCACTGGCGAACACCGACGCTCCCATCAGCAGACCGGCAACGGCAGCACGCGAAAATAGGCTGTTCATTCACTTCTCCTGTGATTCACTTATTGACCGCAGCCTGTAATCCAAAAGCGGCGGTAGTTCACCTTAGTTGAAATAATCGCCAAGGTGTTCACATTGCCTGACAGAAATATTTCCGTCAGGGTTAAACAATGCCAAGGCTTGAAGGTCATAGGCTGCGCTCGATCACGGCGAGGAAGAAAGCCGTGGCGATCGTTTTCAATCTGCTAAAAGAAAAGGGGCATACATGCGTTCGACCATAGGGGTACTGCTGGCAGTACTGATCAGTCCATTGGCTCAGGCGGAGCTGATCGACGAAATCGCCGACCGGGGCGAACTGCGCATTGCCGTACAGGCCGACAACTCGCCGTACGCTTTTAAACAAGATGACCACCTGACAGGTTTCGACATCGAATTTGGCCAGGCCCTGGCCAAGGAACTGGACTTGCGCGCCGAGTTCGTCGAAGCTCCAGCTGCCGAAGTGCTGGCGGGTGTCGAGAGTGGCAAGTACGACATCGCACTCACCCCGTCGAGTGAGTCGCTCACAGGCGGCGGCCCACTCGATGTGAGCCGGCCGATTGGCGAGAAGAAACTGGTGATCCCGTTCCAGAAGGACAACCCAGCTTTTGAAAGCGCCGTAAACAATGCGTTGCAGCGCTTGAAAGACAGTGGCCGGACTGCCGAACTTGAGCAGAAGTGGTTCAAGGGTGTGCAGGAGACTGCAGCCGGGCAGTAAGGTCTTCTTTGCAACCTGTACCGGTCTCTTCGCGGGTAAGCCCGCCTTGGGTACAGTGCGATCCCTGTAGGAGCGGGTTCACCCGCGAAAGGGCCAGCACAGGTTCAAACAGATATATCACCCAAAGCACGCTGCGCCTGGTCCAGTTCCAGCTCGCTGAACACCTGCACCCCCGCCCGCCGCAGCAACGCCGTGGTTACCCCTTCTCCGGCCACCTTCACACCACTGAAGGTGCCATCATAGGTCAACCGGTTGCCACACGAAGGACTGCCAGACTTCAGCACCGCTACGCGAATGCCATGCCGGTTCACCAGTTCCAGCGCCAACTGCGCACCGGCCAGAAACTCGGCACTGACATCTTCCCCCGTCACCGTCAGCACCTGCGTGTTGCCATCCAGCACTGCGCTGCCCTGCCCTCCCGGTATCTCCGCTGGCGGCCGCGGTGTCGGCAAGCCGCCGGCTACCTCTGGGCACAACGGCACCACGCGCCCTTCGGCCTGCCACTGCTGCAACAAATCGGGATGACCGCTTGCCCGGCCGTCATAGCGTACTGGCTGCCCCAACAGGCAGGCGCTCACCAGCACCTTGGGCATATCAGAACGGGTCATTGCCACGCCGCCTGAACCAGCCGGTCAACGACAGCCGCTCGCGCCCGGCCGGCAATACTTCGTGAGGCACTTCGCCCGACAGGAATACCACCAGGCAAGCGGCCACTGGCTCGACATCGTGCTCGACACCGTTGGCCAGGAACATGCGCAACTGGCCACCGTCATGCGGCTGCCAGCCTTCATTGAGGTAAAGCACCGCCGAGACCATGCGCCGGTCATCGTCGCGGAAGCGGTCCAGGTGCCGGCGATAGAACGCCCCCGGTGGGTACAGGGCAAAGTGGCATTCGAAGTCTTCCAGGCCCAGGAACAGGCCTTGGTTGATCGCCAGGCGCAGCTGGTCCATGGCCGCCAGGTACTGGTCGCAGGCCTCGGCCTGCCCCGGGTCGATCCACTGGATCTGGTCACCGCGAATGGCTTCGCGCACCTCCTGGGTAGCACCGCGCCCAACCCCTGCGGGGTTGAGTTCGCCTTCGGCATCACGGCGCCGGCACTCGGCTGCCAGCGCGCGTACCAGGTCGGCAGGCAGAAAGTGCGCCTGCTGGGACCAGCCATGGGTGGCCAGATCGTCGACGACGGCCGCAAGCATCGGGTATTCAGGGGAGATGTGCATGGCGCGCATCATATCCATTCGCCCTGTCGCCGCACAGCGCCACTTGGCCGAGAAACACGCGGATATCTCGACAAACCGGCGCCGGGCCAAGGACAATAGGCCCCTGCCGACAGGAGTCCTGAATGCGCCGTCTGTTTTCCCTGATTCTGCTGATGATCTGTACCATGCCTGTCTGGGCAGACAACCTGGATCAACTGTACAAGGCTGCCGGCTGGCCCGACCAGCGCGCCCACTTCAACGATGCCCTGACCGCCGCCCAGGAGCGCTACCGCAACAGTTTGCCTCCTGCCGTGTACCAGGCGCTGGTCAACAACAGCAACCAGCGCTTCCAGGCCCAGGCAGTGGACCGTCGCGCCCAGGCCAAGCTGCGTGCCACCCTGGCCAACCCGGCACCGGCCCTGGCCTTCTTCCAGTCGCCGTTGGGGCGCAAAGTGGTGGCGGCCGAGCTCAAGGCCACACGCAAGGACGAACTGGCCAAGAACGCCAAAGGCCTGCCCAAGATCCAGGCAAGCGACGATCGTCTGCTGGTCATCGGCCACTTGGCCCAAGCCCTGCCTGCGCGTGAAGCAGGCGCTGAAGTCAGCCTTGCCATCGCCGGTGTCGCAGCCGACAGCCTCAGCTCGATGATCCCCGGCCTGTTCGGCGGCGGCCAGGCCCAGAGCCTGCTGGATGGCCAGCGCCAGCGGCTGATGGGGCAAATTGGCGAAGACCTGAACAACACCCTGCTGTACGTCTACCGCGACCTGTCCGATGCCGAGCTGGAAGCGTTCGCCACCTTTGCCGAGTCGCCCGAGGGCAAGGCTTACTACCAGGCGGCCCTGGCCGCTGTGCGCGCCGGCCTGGCGGTTGGCCAGAGCGCCAACGACCTCAAGTGATCAGCCCAGGCGCTGGTTGATGAAGTCGAAGTAGCGCTGACGGATGCCCGGCAACTCGTTGGCCAGGTGGTGACGGGCCTCAGGCAGCATCAGTATCTGCGGCTCGGCAAACTTGGCCTTGAGCACTTCGAGGTTATGGGGCCAGTCCACCGTACCATCCGCCTCCCCCTGCACGATCAATGGCCGCCGCGCACTGCGCGGCGCAGCCTCGATGCGTTTGACCCAGGCGATCAGTGCGCCTACCCAGGCCGTTGGCAGGCGACGCGGTTGCAGCGGGTCGGCCTCCAGGAACGGCAGGAAGGCCGGGTCGTTGGTGTTCTCACTGAAGCGCCGTTCGATGCCATTGACGAAGTGGCGCAGCACGCAATAACTGAACTTCGACCAGCGCCATGAACATGGCCGCACCAGCGGGGCCAGCAGGATGATCTGGCCATCGACGGGGCTGCGCGCGCCCTGGTGCAGCAGATGGTCCACGGCAATCGCCCCTCCCGTACTCTGCCCACAAAGGTGCCACGGGTGCGGCAGTTGCAGCGTGTGCGCCTGTTCGAACAAGGCCTCCAGCACTTGCTGGTACACCGCGAAGTCATTGATGCTGGCCCGCTCGCCGCTGGACAGGCCGTGGCCGGGCAGGTCACAGCTGATCACGGCGAAACCCTGCTTGAGTGCCCACTCGATCACATGTCGGTACAGGCCCATGTGGTCGTAATAGCCGTGCAGCAGGAACAGCGTCGCGCTTGGCTGCTCGGGTAGCCAGGCCTGCCCGACCAGGTCGAACCCCGCCGCCTGGAAGCCGCCCAGCCAGCTGTGTGCCGGCAGGTCCAGGCCATAGAAGCGCTGGTAGTCCTGCGCTTGTGCCGACAGCGGCTGGCGAGCAGTCAACGGCGCCAGGCTGGAGCGCAGGCGGTCAGGGTGAAAGGCAGGGGGCATCGGGGTACATCCACATCGAGCAAGTATTGATCTGGAATCTTCAGCTCTGGCCGGCGCCATGGCAAGCTTGCTCACCTCGAACAACCAGCATCGATCCAATTGCGGGAGCGGCCTTGTGTCGCGAAAGGGCCACCGACTCTTCATGAATAGCCGAATCATCAAACCGCTGTGCACGGCAACCGCCTTGTTGCTCGGCGCCGTAATCCTCTGGCAGGCCTACAGCGCCTTTCAGGCTCGCTACCTGCGCCCGTTCGGCAACCAGGCCACGCTGTTCGACGGCAGCCAATTACAGCTACCTGCCGAGCTGGCCGGTGTTGGCCCTATCCGCGTGGTGCATTTCTGGGACCCGGCCTGCCCATGCAACGTCGGCAACCAGCAGCACCTGGGCGACCTTGTCAGCCAGTTCGCAGGCCACGACGTTACCTTCCATGTGCTGCAAAAGCCCGGCAGCCACGGCCAGCTACCGGCCAATATCGGCAGCTTGCACCCCATCACCCACCTGCCCGGCAGCGAGCAGCTGCCTGCCTCTCCTGCCGTGGCCATCTGGGACCGGCAAGGCCGCCTGGCTTACTTTGGCCCGTACAGCGAAGGCGCCGTGTGCAACGCCAGCAACAGCTTCATCGAGCCAATCCTCAAGGCTTTGCTCGACGGCCGTCAGGTCAGCGCCTCCAATACCCTGGCGGTGGGCTGCTACTGCCCTTGGTCGGGCTGACGGACCCTCGCCGGGTTACCCACCACCGTCGCGCCCGCAGGCACATCCCGGGTCACCACACTGCCGGCGCCGACGATGGCGTTATCACCGATGCTCACCCCTGGCAGGATGATCGCCGCACCGCCGATCCACACGTTGTCGCCGATGGTCACCGGCCGCCCACTCTCCAGCCCGCTGCGCCGCACTTCAGGATCGAGCGGATGGTCGGCGGTGTAGATCTGCACGTTGGGGCCGATCTGGCAGTCGTCGCCGATACGCACCGGCACCACGTCGAGGATCACGCAGTTGAAGTTCATGAAGGTATTGCGGCCAACGCTGATGTTGTAGCCATAGTCGCAATAGAACGGCGGGCGAATCACCGCGCCTTCGCCAACCTGGCCAAAGTGTTCCACAAGCAGCCCGTGGCGTGCGTCGTTGAGCAGTTCGACACTGTTGTTGTAGCGATGCATCCAGTGCTTGTTGGCGATCTGCTCGGCCTGCAGTTCAGGGCAGCCAGCGTGGTAGAGCTGACCGGTGAGCATTTTGTGTTTTTCGCTGAGGGACATGGAAACTCCTTCCTGGGGCTATGCTCTGTTCGCGAATCCGCCGATGATCGGACCACATTTTCCGTTTGAATGCACAAGGAGTCTGAATGAAGCGCAGCCTGACCCTGCTGGCGGTGGTAGTCACCGTGGCCGCTGGCGCCGGTTACTGGTACGTGCAGGGCAAGCTGCCGCAGCGCGAGGGCGAGGTCGCCGTTGCCGGTCTGCAAGCCCCGGTCAGCGTGCGCTACGACGCCCGCGGCGTGCCACACCTGCAGGCACAGAGCGAGCCGGACCTTTACCGTGCACTGGGCTACGTGCATGCCCAGGACCGGCTGTTCCAGATGGAGATCCTGCGCCGCCTGGCCCGGGGCGAACTGGCTGAAGTGCTCGGCGACAAGCTGCTGCCCACCGATACCCTGTTCCGCAGCCTGCGCATACGCGAGCAAGCCGCGCTGATGGCCAAGCGGCAGGATCCGCAGGCGCCGGCATGGCAGGCCCTGCAAGCCTACCTCGATGGGGTCAACAGTTGGCAGGCCAGCCACCCCAAACCCACGGAATTCGACCTGCTCGGCATCCCCCCGCGCCCGTTCACCGCCGAGGACACGCTGAGCATCGCCGGCTACCTGGCCTACAGTTTTGCCGCCGCGTTCCGCACCGAGCCTGCTCTGACCTACATCCGCGACCAGCTTGGGCCTGACTACCTGAAAATATTCGATCTTGGCTGGCAACCCGAGGGCGCGCTGGGCACGCCACTGGCCGCCGCCGACTGGCAAAGCCTGGAAGCACTTGCGCGCTTAAGCCATGAGGCGCTGGGCGACGCCGGCATCCCGCAGTTCGAAGGCAGCAACGCCTGGGCGGTCGCGGGTAGCCGCACCCGCAGTGGCAAGCCGTTGCTGGCTGGCGACCCGCACATCAGCTTTGCCGTACCTGCAGTGTGGTACGAGGCCGAGCTGTCAGCGCCCGGCTTCAACCTCTACGGCTATTTCCAGGCACTCAACCCGTTCGCCCTGCTCGGCCACAACCGTGACTTTGGCTGGAGCCTGACCATGTTCCAGAACGATGACGTTGACCTGGTCGCCGAAAAGACCAACCCCGCCAACGCCGATCAGGTGATGGTCGATGGCCAGTGGCACACACTGGAAACGACCGAACAGAAGATTGCCGTCAAAGGCGAGCAGCCGGTCACCATCAGCCTGCGCCGCTCGCCCCACGGTCCGATCGTCAACAACGTGCTGGGTAATACCTCCGGCACCACGCCAATCGCCATGTGGTGGGCATTTCTGGAAACTGAAAACCCGATCCTCGACGGCTTCTACCAGCTCAACCGCGCCGACACCCTGGGCAAGATGCGCGAGGCCACCGCCAAGGTTCACGCGCCCGGGCTCAATTTTGTCTGGGCCAATGCCCGTGGCGATATCGGTTGGTGGGCAGCGGCAAAGCTGCCAATCCGCCCCGACGGCGTCGACCCGGCGTTCATCCTCGACGGGGCCAGCGCGCAGGCCAACAAGCTCGGTTTCTACCCCTTCAGCATCAACCCGCAGCAGGAGAACCCGGCCCGTGGCTATATCGTTTCGGCCAACTACCAGCCACCGGCGGCGGTGCCGATACCGGGTTACTACAACCTGCCCGACCGTGGCCGCCAGCTTGATCGTCACCTGGCCAACCCAGAGGTGAAATGGGATACCCAAAACAGCCAGGCATTGCAGCTGGACACCGCCAGTGACTATGGCCCGCGTACCCTTGCCCCGCTTCTGGCAACCCTGCGTGCAGTGGCCGAAGGTGACGAAGAGAAAGAGCTGGTCGAGCAACTGGCAGCTTGGGCTGGGGACTACCCGCTCGATTCGACCAGCGCCACGCTGTTCAACCAGTTCCTCTATGAACTGGCATTCGCGGCCCTGCATGACGAGCTGGGCGATACCTGGTTCCCGGTGCTGATCAGCACCCGCGTGATCGACGCCGCCTTGCCACGCCTGGCAGCGCAAGCCGATTCACCCTGGTGGAACACCCGTGGCGGCAGCCAGCGTACCGACCGTACCGCCGTCGTGCGCATGGCCTGGCAGAAAAGCCTGAAGCATCTGCGTGACACACTGGGCCGCGATCCGGCCAGCTGGCAATGGGGCAAGGCCCATACCCTGACCCACAACCATCCGCTTGGGGTGAAAAAACCGCTGAACCTGCTGTTCAACGTTGGGCCATTCGCCGCACCCGGTACCCATGAAGTGCCGAACAACCTCTCGGCGAAGATCAGCTCTGCGCCATGGCCGGTGACCTATGGGCCGTCGACGCGGCGGCTGGTCGACTTTGCCGATGCCGGGCAGGCGCTGACCATCAACCCGGTCGGGCAGAGTGGCGTGCCGTTCGACCGACATTACGCGGACCAGGCCGAAGGGTATGTGCAGGGGCAGTATCAGAAGGCACAGATGGGGATAATACCGGCGCAGAGTACCTTGCGATTGGTGCCAGGGCCGTAAGGGGCTGCCTTGCTCAAAACCCAAAAGTTTGCGCGAGCACTGTGGGGATTTAGCCGCGAACACCGGCGCAGCCGGTGCCATGCACCGCGTTGGATTCTTCGCGGGTAAACCCGCTCCCACAGGGATCGCGCCAGCTTTCAGAGATCCCAGCAATGAAAACGCCGACACAAAGGTGTCGGCGTTGGTACATACCGGGCGTTGCTAGCGAAATCAGAACGCCGGCAGTACGGCACCTTGGTACTTCTTGGCAATGAATGCCTTGACTTCCGGACTGGTCAGGGCCTTGGCCAGTTTCTGGATGGCCTCACTGTCCTTGTTGTCCGGGCGGGCCACCAGGAAGTTCACGTAGGGCGAATCGGAGCCTTCGATCACCAGTGCATCTTTAGCCGGGTTCAGGCCAGCTTCCAGGGCGTAGTTGGTGTTGATCATGTCCAGGTCGACCTGGTCCAGCACACGGGGCAGCATCGCCGACTCAAGCTCGCGGAACTTCAGCTTCTTCGGGTTCTCGGCGATGTCCTTGGGGGTGGCCAGGGCATTCTTCGGGTCTTTCAGGGTAATCAGGCCGGCCTTCTGCAGCAGCAGCAAGGCGCGGCCGCTGTTGCTGCCCTCGTTAGGGATGGCAACGGTTGCGCCTTCTTTCAGCTCGCTCAGGGCCTTGACCTTCTTCGAGTAACCACCGAAGGGCTCTACGTGTACACCCACCACGGTTTCCAGGTGGGTGCCCTTGCCTTCGTTGAAGTTCTGCAGGTACGGCAGAGTCTGGAAGTAGTTGGCATCCAGACGCTTCTGGTCCACCTGCACGTTCGGCTGTACGTAATCGGTGAAGACCTTGATCTGAAGGTCCACGCCTTCTTTTGCCAGGGTCGGCTTGATCAGTTCAAGAATTTCGGCGTGCGGTACCGGGGTAGCGGCAACCACCAGTTTCTCGGCAGCAGCGGCCAGGCCGGAGAACGACAGGGCAGCAGCCAGGGCAGTGGTCAGCAGGGTCTTCTTCATGGTGGTCCTTGTTCTGAATCTGGGCCATCGACGATGGCAAATCGGGTGCCCAACCGGTTCACCAGTGGGCTTGAGGCGGACGATACCCAAATTTTTTATTCCGCAACAATATCTTTTACTTAGCTGCTTATTCCAAAAACACAATTCCATCAGCCTCTTTACCCATGAGCGATGTCTAACGCGCGGGGTCAGGCAGTTCGAGATCCTCTGGCAGGATCTCTTCGCCGTCATTGACCAGCAAGGCAAAGTGGATAACGTTCTCCAGTTCGCGGGTATTGCCCGGCCAGAAATGCGCCTCCAGCACCCGCTGCGCCGCCTCGCTCACCAAGGGCAGTGGCCGTTGCAAGCGCACACTGTAGATGCCCACGAAGTACTCGGCCAGCGGCAGGATATCGCCCGGCCGCTCGCGCAGCGGCGGCAGTTCCAGCGCGCCCTCGCGCAGATACTGGTACAGCCGCTCGTTGAAGCGCCCTGCACGTACCGCACGGGCCAGGTCGATGCTGGTGGCGGCGACCAGACGCACGTCAACCGGCTGTGGCTGCTGCGCACCCACCCGAGTGACCTCGCGGTTTTCCAGGGCCGCCAGCAGCTTGTCCTGGATGGCCAGCGGCAAGTCGGCAATCTCGTCCAGGTACAAGGTGCCGCCGCTGGCCGAACCGAACCAGCCGGCGCGGCTGCTGGCCGTACCGCCATGGGTGCCAGCGCTATAGCCAAACAGCTCGGCCTCGGCGTAGGTGGGGCTGATGGCCACGCAGTTGACCGACACGAACAACCCTCCACGGTCGCTGGTACGGTGGATCTGCCGAGCCAGCAGCTCCTTGCCGGTGCCGGTCTCGCCTCGGATCAGCACCGGCAAAGGTTGTGGCGCCAGGCGCTCAAGGTCCTCGCGCAGCTGCTGCGAGCGCGGGTCGATGAACACCAGCGCCTTGGCACGAATGCTCAGCGGGCTCTTGTCCAGCTCGGGGAAGGTCAGCAGCGGCTGGCCGAACGGGTTTTGAAACGTCATGACGAACTCCCGCCCCAGGCCCGTGATGGCCAGGCGTCAGGCAAAGGGTGAAAAGTGAGGGCGATCAGGCGCGGCGCAGTGCGCGCTGCTCGATCCGGCTCTGCAAGCGATACAGGTAGGCGAAGCCTTGTTCCCAACGCTCATGTCCGGACTTGACGTTGATGTGCCCGGCATTGCTCAGCAACCCTGCTTCGGCGTTCCATGCCTGGGCCAGGTACAGCACCCTCGGCACGCTCACGGCCGGGTCGTTGTCCGAACTGACGACCTGGCTGGGGAACGGCAGCACCTCGGTAGGGATCGGCGCAAAGTTGCGCAGCACTGGCGCGCAGGTGGGCCGTTCGACATCTGCCGGCGCCACCAGCAGTGCACCACGCACCTGCCGCAGCAAGGCCGGGCTTGCCTGCGCTGCCCAATGGGCGACAGTGATGCAACCAAGGCTGTGGGCAATCAGGATCACTGGCGAGCGCTCGGCGGCAATCGCCTGCTCCAGCGCGTTCACCCAGTCCTGCCGCTGCGGGGTGAGCCAGTCGTCCTGTTCGACCCGGGCACTGTTGGGCAGGGTGCGCTGCCAGTGACTTTGCCAATGGTTGTCTGGCGACCCTCGCCAGCCCGGCACAATCAGGTAGCGAATCGAGTCATTGCGCATGGGGACGCCTCCAGTAAGTTTGCGTGCTTGGAGACAAGTATAGGGTAGGCGATATATTCGTAAAGGAATAAGAAGATATTTATTAATTCTTTAATGGCATAAATAACAGGCGGCGGTCGCTCTCTCGTAAGGGCTGCATACCCGCCCCGTCCACCTTTCACGTAAGAAAAACCCGGGACCATGCCCGGGTTCTCTTAACCTTATGCGACTCAGATATCCGCTACCTTCTGCCAGACCTTCGGCCGGAAGAACAACGTTTCCCCCCGCGCCAGCCCGGTCAGGCTGTCATGGTCTTTCACCACCTCGGCCTCGATCAGCTCGCTCTGCCCTTCCACCTTCAAGGTCACCCGCGTGGTCGCGCCCAACGGCCGAATGTCGCGCACCTCGGCCGCGTGGTGCCCTTCGGTCTCATGCCGCGACAGCGATACCTCGTGCGGGCGGAACAACACGTGGTGGCCCTCGCTCAGGGCAAGGCGGTTGGAGTCCCCCAGGAAGTGGTAGACGAAATCGTTGGCCGGCTGATCGTACACCTCGCCCGGCGAGCCGATCTGCTCGATCACGCCCTTGTTCATCACCACGATGCGGTCGGCTACTTCCATGGCTTCTTCCTGGTCGTGGGTCACGAAAACCGACGTCAGGTTTATATCCTCGTGCAGCCGCGCCAGCCAGCGACGCAACTCCTTGCGCACCTTGGCATCCAGCGCACCGAATGGCTCGTCCAGCAGCAGCACCTTCGGCTCCACCGCCAGGGCCCGGGCCAGGGCGATACGCTGACGCTGGCCACCGGAAAGCTGCTCAGGGTAGCGATCGGACAGCCAGTCCAGTTGCACCATGTTCAGCAACTCATGCACCTTCTCGGCAATCTTGCTCTCGCTCGGGCGCTCGCCCTTGGGCTTCATGCGCAGGCCGAAGGCAACGTTGTCGAACACGCTCATGTGGCGGAACAGCGCGTAGTGCTGGAACACGAACCCGACGTTACGGTCACGCACGTCATGGCCGGAAACGTCCTCGCCATGGAACACGATGTTGCCCTGGTCCGGGGTTTCCAGGCCGGCAATGATGCGCAGCAGGGTGGTCTTGCCACAGCCGGACGGGCCGAGCAAGGCCACCAGCTCGCCGCTGTTGATGTCCAGGTTGATAGTGTTCAGGGCCTGGAAGCTGTTGAAGCGCTTGCTGACGTTACGAACTTCGATCGACATGAATCATTCCTCCGCGGCGCTGTGGCGCAGGCGGTTAATACGGTTCTCGCTCCACTGCTTGAGCAGCAGGATGAAGAGCGCCAGGACCAGCAACAGGCTGGCCACGCTGAAGGCCGCGACGTGGTTGTACTCGTTGTAGAGAATCTCCACATGCAGCGGCAAGGTGTTGGTCACGCCACGGATGTGGCCCGACACCACCGACACCGCGCCGAACTCGCCCATGGCCCTCGCGGTACACAGCACCACGCCGTAAATCAGGCCCCATTTGATGTTCGGCAGTGTGACGTGCCAGAACATCTGCCAGCCGTTGGCACCGAGCAGCCGTGCAGCCTCCTCCTCTTGCGTGCCCTGCTCCTGCATCAGCGGGATCAGCTCACGGGCCACGAACGGTACGGTAACGAAAATGGTCGCCAGGACAATGCCAGGCAGGGCGAACACGATCTGGATATCGTGGTCCTGCAGCCACGGACCGAACAGGCCTTGCGCGCCAAACATCAGCACGTAGACCAAGCCGGCGATCACGGGCGACACCGAGAACGGCAGGTCGATCAGGGTGACCAGGATGCTCTTGCCACGGAAGGTGTACTTGCTCACGCACCATGCAGCGCTTACGCCAAATACCAGGTTCAGCGGCACCGAGATAGCCACAGCGAGCAGGGTCAACTTCAGCGCCGACAACGCATCGGGTTCGAAAATCGCCTCGAAGAAGGTGCCAAAACCGTTCTTCAGCGCCTGGGATACCACGATCACCAGCGGCAGCAGCAGGAACAGGGTGAACACCAGCCAGCCAAGGCCGATCAGGGTACGCCGCGCTGTGGCACTGCCACGGCGGGCGGCGTTGGCTGCGGCACTTGCACTCAGGGATGGACTGGACATGCCGGCCTCCTTCAAGGGGTTTCGATGCGGCGCTGCAGCAGGTTGATCAGCAGCAGCAGGATGAAGGAAACCACCAGCATCAGCACGCCGATGGCGGTCGCGCCGGTATAGTCGTACTGGTCGAGTTTGACCATGATCAACAGCGGCAGGATCTCGGTCTTCATCGGCATGTTGCCGGCAATGAAGATCACCGAACCATACTCGCCTACGCCACGGGCGAAGGCCAGGGCGAAGCCGGTGAGCCATGCCGGCAGCAGGGCCGGCGCCAGGATGTGGCGGAACACCTGCAATGGCTTGGCCCCCAGGCAGGCTGCAGCCTCTTCCACTTCACGCGGGATGTCGGCCAGTACCGGCTGCACCGTGCGCACCACGAACGGCAGGGTCACGAAGGTCAGTGCCAGAGTGATGCCCAGCGGGGTGTAGGCGATCTTGAAGCCCAGGTCGGTGGCGAACTGGCCGACCCAGCCCTGCGGCGCGTACAGGGCAGTCAGGGCGATACCGGCAACGGCGGTGGGCAAGGCGAACGGCAGGTCGATCATGGCATCGATGACCTTGCGCCCGGGGAAGGTGTAGCGCACCAGCACCCAGGCCAGCAGGGTACCGATCACACCGTTGATGATGGCGGCGAACAGGGCGGTGCCGAAACTCAGCTTGAGCGCGGCGATCACCCGCGGCGCACTGATGATGTTCCAGAACTGCTCGAAGGTCAGCTGCGAGGCATGGATGAACATGGCCGCCAGCGGTATCAGCACGATCAGGCTGAGGTACACCAAGGTGTAGCCCAGCGTCAGCCCGAAGCCGGGTATGACGGGGGAGATGCGACGTGACATAAATATCCCTGGTTGAACGCACTTGGCCCGGAGAGTTTCCGGGCAAGTGCAGGCTTCTGAATCTTGGGGCCCTTACTGTGCCTGATAGATCTGGTCGAACACACCGCCATCATTGAAGAATTTCGGTTGTGCAGCCTTCCACCCACCAAAGTCCTTGTCGATGGTCACCAGGTCCAGTTTCGGGAACTGCTTGCCGAACTCCGCAGCGACTTTCTCGTCACGCGGGCGGTAGAAGTTCTCGGCGGCAATCTTCTGCCCGGCCGGGCTGTACAGGTGCTTGAGGTATTCGGTGGCAATCTCGGTATTGCCCTTCCGCTCGGCGTTCTTGTCGACCACGGCCACTGGCGGCTCGGCCAGGATCGACAGCGACGGCACGACAATGTCGAACTTGTCGGCACCACCGTCTTCCTTCAGGGCCAGGAAGGCCTCGTTTTCCCAAGCCAGCAACACGTCGCCCTGGCCGTTGTTGACGAAGGTGATGGTCGAACCACGGGCGCCGGTATCCAGCACCGGCACGTGCTTGAACAGCTCCTGCACATAGGCCTTGGCCTTCTCTTCGCTACCGCCGGCCTTCAGGCCGTAGGCCCACGCCGCGAGGAAGTTCCAGCGCGCACCGCCAGAGGTTTTCGGGTTCGGGGTGATGACCGAGACGTCCTTCTTGATCAGGTCGCCCCAGTCCTTGATGCCTTTCGGGTTGCCCTTGCGCACCAGGAACACGATGGTCGAGGTGTATGGGGTGCTGGCGTCAGGCAGGCGGGTCTGCCAGTTCTCGGGCAGGGTCTTGCCAAGCTTGGCCACTTCGTCGATGTCACCGGCCAGGGCCAGGGTCACCACGTCGGCGCGCAGACCGTCGATCACCGCACGGGCCTGCTTGCCCGACCCCCCATGGGATTGCTGGATTTTCACCTTGTCGCCCGGGTGGGCCTGTTGCCAGTGCTTGATGAACTCGGCGTTGTACTGCTGGTAAAGCTCACGGGTCGGGTCGTAGGACACGTTGAGCAGTTCGTAGTCCTTGGCGATGGCGGAACCGGCAAAAACAGCACTGGCCAGGGCGGCGAGCGCATAACGGCGGATGGACATGGTGAAGCTCCCGATTGGCATTTTTCTAGTTTTGGATGTTGTGGCGCCGATCAGCCGGGCTTGTTGCCGGGCTGTTGCAGGCGGAACTTCTCCTTGCGCTCGATCTGTACGACCTGAGCGTTGTGCACGGTGATCTCCACCGCACCGAAACGCAGGTCGCGCAAGGCGCTCTGGATTTCACGCAAGAGGGTGGCTTCGTCCTGGCCGTCGATGCTACGCAGAGATGCACTCATGCTCGTTCTCCTTGGAGTGAGGGCGCCGGGCAGAGGTTTGAAGAGGATTTGCGCCTGGCTTGAGGGCAATAGTAGTGAGGCGCGGTTATTCTTAAAAATACTGTTTAAGCATTTTTATATAACCAAAATCAGATCACGATTTTGCAGGCGACAAAATACCTCTGTGGAAGCGGGCGTGCCCGCGAATGCGGCAGTGAATCCACCATCGCATTCGCGGGCACGCCCGCTCCCACAGGGTTCAGCGCTGGGTTTTGGTACTGTTTTCAGGCTCGCGGATTTTGTACCAGGCCACGTACAGCGCCGGCAGGAACAGCAGCGTCAGCAAGGTCGCCACGATGATCCCGCCAATCATGGCGTAGGCCATGGGGCCCCAGAACACCTCGCGGGCAATCGGGATCATGCCCAGGCTCGCCGCCGCCGCCGTCAGCAGGATCGGCCGGCGCCGGTGGTTGGTGGCCTCTACAACCGCATCCCACGGCGACAGGCCATGGGCTTCGAACTCGTCTATCTGGGTCACCAGAATCACTGAGTTACGAATAATGATGCCAGCCAGCGCAAGGATGCCGAGGATCGCCACGAAGCCCATCGGCGTCCCCGTGGGCACCAGCGCCAGCACCACGCCGATCAACCCCAGCGGCGCCACGCTGACCACCAGAAACAGCTTCTGCACGCTGTGCAGCTGGATCATCAGGAAGGTCGCCATGAGGAACAGCATCAGTGGGATGACCTTGGCGATCGGCCCCTGGGCCTTGCTGCTTTCTTCAACCGTACCACCCGTGGCCACTTCGTAACCGACCGGCAGCTTGCTGGCGAACTCGTCAATTTTTGGCTTCAGCTGGGCCACCAGGTCAGTGGGCTGAATGTCGCCATTGACCGAGGCCTTGATGGTAATGGTCGGCTTGCGGTCGCGGCGCCATACCAGCGGCTGTTCCAGTTCGTAGCGCACGGTGGCGAACGAAAGCAACGGGATCGACGTGCCGTTAGGGGTAAGAATTTGCAGGTTCTGCAGGGTATCAGGCGAGCCACGCTCGCTGTCTTCGGCGCGGGCGACCACATCGACCAGGTAGATGTTGTCGTTGACCTGGGTGATCTGCACGCCACTGACGATGCTGTTCATCACATTGGCAACATCTTCGGACGACAGGCCCAGCTGGCGTGCCTTGTCCTGGGCAATTTCCACGCGCAGCACCTTACCCGGCTCGTTCCAGTCGTAGATCATCTCGCCGATGTGCTCGTTCTGGTCGAGCAAGGTGGCCAGCTCGATGGCGTGTTTGCGTACCTGGTCAATGTCGGCACCGCTGACCCGGTACTGGATCGGCCGGCCCACTGGCGGGCCCATCTCCAGCGATTGCACGTTGGTGCCGACGCCGACGAATTCTTCATGCAGGATCTTCTGCAGGCGGTTCATCAAGGCCTGACGCTCTTCGAAGCCCTTGCTGACAATCACCAGCTGCGCGTAGTACGGGTTCTGCAACTGCTGGTCGAGGGGCAGGTAGAAGCGGATCGCGCCTTGGCCAATGTAGGTGCTCCAGTGCACCAGGTCCGGGTCGTCCTTGATCCGCGCCTCGAAGCGGTCGACTACCTTGCGCGTCTCCTCGATCGAAGCGTTCTGCGGCAGGTTGAGGTCGACGAGAATTTCCGGGCGGTCCGAGGACGGGAAGAACTGGTTCTGCACAAAACGCATGCAGAAGATCGACAGGGCGAACAGCACCACGGTGCCGATGATGGTCAACCAGCGGTTGCGCATGCACCACAGCAACCCGCCTTCAAATGCCCGCCCGACCCGGCCAGGCTCAGCTTCGTGGGCCTTGATCTTGTCGCTTTTGAGAATATGCACCCCAAGCACCGGCGCGAAGAAAACCGCCACCACCCACGACACGATCAGGGCCACGGCGATCACCGCGAACAGGGTGAACGTGTATTCACCCGCAGAGCTGGCGTTGAGGCCGATAGGCACGAACCCGGCCACGGTCACCAAGGTGCCGGTAAGCATGGGGAAGGCTGTGGAGGTGTAGGCGAACGTCGCCGCCTGCTCCTTGCTTTCGCCCATTTCCAGCCGCGTGACCATCACCTCCACAGTAATCATCGCATCGTCCACCAGCAGGCCAAGCGCAATGATCAGCGCCCCCAGCGAAATCCGCTGCATGGTGATGCCGCTGTACTCCATGAACACGAACACCATGGCCAGCACCAGCGGGATCGAGCAGGCCACCACCAGCCCGGCGCGCACGCCAAGACTGACAAAGCTCACAGCCAGCACGATCACCACCGCCTCGAACAGCGCGCTGGTGAAACCGCCGACCGCCTGCTTGACCACCACGGCCTGGTCAGAAACGGTGTGTACCCCGACACCCACCGGCAGGTCCTGGACCACCTGGTCCATGCGCTTTTTCAACGCTGCACCGAACACCTGGATGTTGCCGCCGGCCTTCATGCCGATGGCGAGGCCAATGGCTGTCTGGCCGTTGTAACGGAACATTGGCGAAGGCGGGTCGACGTAGCCGCGCTCGATGTCGGCGATATCAGCCAGGCGGAAGAAGCGGTCGTTGATCCTCAAGTTGACGGATTGCAGGTCTTTTTCCGAGGCAAACTGCCCGGACGTACGCACCGAGATGCGCTCCGGGCCGGCCTCGATCATGCCGGCCGGCGTCACCGCATTCTGTGCTTGAAGTGCCTGCATCACCTGGCGCTGATCAATGCCCAGGGCTGCCAGCTTGCGGGTGGAGAAGTTCAGGTACAGCACTTCGTCCTGGGTGCCGACCAGCTCGATCTTGCCGATGTTGGGTACATCGCGGACCTCGGCCCGCGCCTGTTCCACGTAGTCCCGCAGTTGGCGCAGGGTCAGGCCGTCAGCGGTAAAGGCATAGATCGAGCCGAATACATCACCGAATTCGTCGTTGAAGCCCGGCCCCTGAATACCAGCGGGAAATTCGCCACGAATATCCTGGATCTTCTTGCGCACCTGATACCAGATATCCGGAATGTCCTTGGCCTTGGTGGTGTCGCGAAGGTACACGTAGACCGTGGACTCGCCGGGGCGGGTGTAGCTTTTGGTGTAGTCGAGCGAGTCGAGTTCCTCGAGCTTCTTCTCGATGCGGTCAGTAACCTGGTACAGGGTTTCGTCCTGGGTCGCACCGGGCCAGCGGGTCTGGATGACCATGGTCTTGATAGTGAACGACGGGTCTTCCTCTCGGCCCAGGTTGAAGTAGGAAAAAATCC
This sequence comes from Pseudomonas putida, assembly GCA_041879295.1. Lineage (NCBI taxonomy): Bacteria > Pseudomonadati > Pseudomonadota > Gammaproteobacteria > Pseudomonadales > Pseudomonadaceae > Pseudomonas > Pseudomonas putida. Next base: position 5,548,873 of record CP047152.1, read on the forward strand.
CCATCAACAGGCTAACGAACATCAGGTACCAGACGAACGATTGATGCTTGAGTGCCCAGTCGGACAGGTTGAAGCTTCCTTTCATTGCGCATCCTCGTCGAAGGTGACCTTCTGGCCAGGCTTGAGGCTGTTGACGCCGGCTGTGACCACGCGTTCACCGGGCTGCACGCCGGAGCTCAGTACGATGCTGTCAGCGGTGCGGTCGATCAGCGCTACGTCACGGGTGGCCACAGTCTTATGCTGCGTATCGATCACCCACACCTGGGTCTTGCCGTCACGCTCAAGCAAGGCACTCAAGGGCAATTCGCTGCGCGGGGACACTTCCGAGCTAAGGGTCACACTGATGGAGGTGCCGAGGTGGAAGGCCGCCGGTGTGCTGGCCAGGGTCAGGCGAGCACGGCGGGTACGGGTGGTGGCATCAGCCTGAGGCTCCAGTTCGCGCAGGCTCGCTGTGGTGTTGATGGTCGGGTCCAGTTGCGAGGCAACAGTGAAGGTCAGGTCTTTGCTCAACTGCTCGGCCAGATCGATCGGCAGGTCGATGACCGCTTCCTTCACGTCCGGCCGGGCCAGGGTCACCACGGCTTGACCAGCGGTTACAGTTTGCCCGGCTTCGGCCTGCCACGCGGTAATCACGGCAGCGTGATCGGAACGCAGGGTGCTGTAGTCGAGCTGATCACGGGCCTGGCTGACGGCGGAGCGGGCCTGTTCCAACGCTGCGCTGGTGGTTTTCAGGTTGGTCTGGGCGATATCCAGCTGTGCCTGGGCACCAACCCCACGGTCATACAACTGCTGCTGGCGACGGGCATCGGCCTGGGCGTTGATCCACTGTGCCTGCACCTTGGCCAGATCGCCTTCGGCAGCGCGCAACTGGTTCTGCTGGTCGGTCGGGTCCAGGGTGGCCAAGGTGTCGCCCGGTTTCACCCGCGCCCCGACGTCCAGCCAGCGCCGGGCAATGCGCCCGGAAACCCGGAAGCCCAAGGTGCTTTCGAAGCGCGCCTGGATACTGCCGGCGAAACGGCCCAGCTGCGACTGCACCTGAGGTTCGACCTTGACCGACAGCACTGGCCGAATCGGCTCTGGTGCCTCTTCTTCACTACTACAACCCGCCAGCAGCACACCGGCCGAGAGCATCAGCAACAGACGCTTCATAGCTCACCCCCTGGGCTCTTGGCGTCGACCTTCTGTACCTGCATGCCGGGGTGCAGCAACTGGCCGCCGTTGACCACTACGGTCTCGCCGCCTTTCAGGCCGCTGGCGACCACAATCTTGCCGGTGAGGTAGCGGCGGATTTCGACTTTGCGCAGTTCCACCTTGTCGCCCTCGCCCACCACCCACACGGCAGGCTCATGCAGGGCCTTGGTCAGCGCCGACCATGGCAACTCGACGCTGGGCCGGCCCTGGGCATTGGTAGTGGCAGTAACCGGTGCCCCCAACTGCATCTCGGGCGGCACGTCCTTGAGCCCCACCTTGACCTGCACGGTGCCGCTTTGCGCGGACACGGTGGGGGTGATTTCGCGCACGAAGCCACGGGCCTGGACCTTGGGATCGTCCAGCAGGCTCACGACTACCCCGGCATCGCTGGGCGGCGCCACCAGCAGCGACTCGTAGACGTTGAACACCGCATCGCGGTCGCCATCGACGGCCAGGCTGAAGATCGGCATGGTCGCCTGCACCACTTGGCCAACCTCGGCCTGGCGCTCGGTGATTACCCCGGCGGCCTCGGAGACCAGTGCGGTGTAGCTGAGTTGCTCGTTGGCATTGGCCAGTTGCGCCTGGGCGGCCTTGAGTGCGCTCTGGTTGCTGCGCAGCGCGGCTTCAGCAGCATCGTATTCGCTCTGGCTGGTGTAGCCCTTGGGCAGCAGTTTCTGCTGGCGCACGAAGGCCGCGCTGGTCTGGGTGACCCGCGCCTGCGCGGCGAACACTTCGGCCTTGGCCGAGTCGACATTGTTCTGCAGGTCTTTCGGGTCCAGCCGTGCCAGCACCTGGTTGGCCTTGACGTGATCGCCCACGTCGACGCTACGCGAAATGATCTTGCCGCCAACGCGGAATGACAAATCTGTCTGCACCCGCGCCTGTACGTCGCCGGTCAGGGTGACCCTGGCAGCGAAATCGGTGGGTTGGACCTGCTGCACACCCACCCGAGGCAGTGTCTCGGGAACCTCTTCCTTGCTACAGCCGGTGAGCATGTACAACAACCCCAGACAGACGACCGACAGCGGACGCATCAACGCCATGCTGGCTCCTTGCTTGCGCACAAATGATTTGTGGGATGCGACTGTGAGCGTAGTTCAGGGTTCGATAAACATCACTGGCGGGGATCATTCCGGCATTTTCACAGCCGGTGCGGGCCTCTTCGCGGGTGAACCCGCTCCCACAGAGATCGTGCCTATGCTGAATTCTGTACAGTACCTGTGGGAGCGGGTTCACCCGCGAATGGGCCGGTACAGGTACATATAACCTCTGCCATATCCAGAAACCATCCACTTCATTGCGCCGGCATCACAGTTACTACCTTTGGGAGGTCATCTGTTTGCAAGGAAGAACCTGATGCCCAGAGCTCAATCCCACCTGCTTCGTCGTGGTCGCTATTCAGAGCTCGGCAGACTCTATCTGCTGACCACCATTACCCATCAGCGCAAGCCGCTATTCGATGAATTCCACCATGCCCGCTTGGTCATTCATCAATTGCGGCAATCCGATCACGACCAAGCCTGCCGTTCACTGGCCTGGGCGTTGATGCCCGACCATCTGCATTGGCTGATCGAATTGAAAGGAGCAACGCTGGATACCTTGATGCGCAGGTTCAAGTCCAGGTCCAGTCTCGCGTTACATCAGGCAGGGGTTGAGCATCATCCGGTATGGCAGCCTGGATATCAGGACCGGGCACTGAGAAGGGAGGAAAGCATAGTGCATGTCGCCAGATACATAGTTGCCAACCCGTTGCGGGCCGGCTTGGCAAGAAGTGTCAGGGACTATCCACACTGGGATGCAGTCTGGCTCTGAATGTGTGCTGGGGGAATTCGCGGGTAAACCCGCTCCCACAGCGACCGCGCACATTTTAAAGGTTGTGCACTACGACTGTGGGAGCGGGCGTGCCCGCGAAAGGGCCGGCTCAGGCCGATGCAGCCACCTGCGCCGAGCGCTTGACCTGCGGCTGCGAAGCGTTGGCCGCAGCACCCTCTTCGATCGCCTGCTGAATCGCCTTGCGACGACGCTCTTCGGCCTGGCGGCTGAAGTACCAGACGAAGAAGGTCACCAGCGATACCGACAGCAATATCAGGCTGGCCACGGCGTTGATCTCCGGTTTCACGCCCAGGCGCACCGCCGAGAACACTTCCATCGGCAAGGTGGTCGAGCCAGGCCCGGAGACGAAGCTGGCCAGTACCAGATCGTCCAGCGACAGGGCGAACGACATCATGCCGCCCGCCGCCAGCGACGGTGCGATCATCGGGATGGTGATCAGGAAGAACACCTTCCACGGCTTGGCACCCAGGTCCATCGCCGCTTCCTCGATCGACAGGTCCAGCTCACGCAGGCGAGCCGACACCACCACCGCGACGTACGCCGCACAGAACGTAGTGTGGGCAATCCAGATGGTGACGACACCACGTTCCTGGGGCCAGCCGATCGACTGCGCCATGGCCACGAACAGCAGCAACAGCGACAGACCGGTGATCACTTCGGGCATTACCAGCGGCGCAGTGACCAGGCCACCGAACAGCGTGCGGCCCTTGAAGCGGGTGACGCGGGTCAGCACGAAGGCTGCCAGGGTACCCAGCGCCACCGCTGCCACCGCCGTGTAGCAGGCGATTTCCAGCGAGCGCATCACCGAACCCATCAGCTGGGTGTTGTCGAGCAGGCCGACGTACCACTTGATCGACCAGCCCCCCCACACCGTCACCAGCTTGGAGGCGTTGAACGAGTAGATCACCAGGATCAGCATCGGCAGGTAGATGAACAGCAAGCCGAGCACCAGCATCAGCTTGGAGAAACTGAAGCGTTTCATGCGCGGCCCTCCATCTCTTTGGCCTGACTACGGTTGAACAGCAGGATCGGCACGATCAGGATCGCCAGCATTACCACCGCCAGGGCGGATGCTACCGGCCAGTCACGGTTGTTGAAGAACTCCTGCCACAGCACTTTACCGATCATCAGGGTTTCCGGGCCGCCCAGCAGTTCCGGGATCACGAACTCGCCCACCACCGGAATGAACACCAGCATGCAGCCGGCGATGATGCCGTTTTTCGACAGCGGTACCGTGATCTTCCAGAAGCTGTTGAAGGTGCTCGAACCCAGGTCGGATGCAGCTTCGAGCAGGCTCGGATCATGCTTCACAAGGTTGGCGAACAGCGGCAGGATCATGAACGGCAGGTACGAATAGACCACGCCGATGTACACCGCCAGGTTGGTGTTGAGGATCTGCAACGGCTGGTCGATCAACCCGGTCCACAGCAGGAAACCGTTGAGCAGGCCATTGTTGCTGAGGATACCCATCCAGGCATAGACGCGGATCAGGATCGCGGTCCAGGTTGGCATCATGATCAGCAACAGCAGGACCGTCTGGGTCTCCTTCTTGGCGTTGGCGATGGCGTAGGCCATCGGGAAGCCGATCAGCAGGCACAGCAGGGTGCTGAAGAACGCCATCTTCAACGAACCCAGATAGGCCGCGAGATACAGATCATCCTCGGTCAACAGCCCGTAGTTGGCCAGGTTGAGGACCAGCTGGATCTTGTCTTCGACGTAGGTGTAGATCTCGGTATAAGGCGGAATTGCCACATCAGCTTCGGCAAAACTGATCTTCAGGACGATGAAGAACGGCAGCATGAAGAACAGGAACAGCCAGATGAACGGCACGCCGATCACCAGATGCCGCCCCTCCGGGACCAGACGCTGGAAGGCTCGCTTGAGCTTGCGCAGTTTCATGACCGCAGTACCACGCCGCTGTCGTCTTCCCACCACACGTACACTTCATCGCCCCAGGTAGGACGAGCACCCTGGCGCTCGGCGTTGGCGACGAACGACTGGACGACCTTGCCGCTCGGCAGCTCCACATAGAACACCGAGTGGCCACCCAGGTAGGCGATATCGTGCACCTTGCCGCGCGACCAGTTGTGCTCGAACTCGGGCTGCTTGGTGGTTACCAGCAGTTTCTCCGGGCGCAGGGCGTAGGTGATGTGCTTGTCTTCAACCGAAGTGGTGATGCCGTGGCCCACGTAGATCTTGCGCTCCAGCTCCGGGCTGGCAATGATCGCGTAGCCTTCGGCGTCATCGACCACGTCACCTTCGAACAGGTTGACGTTACCGATGAACTCGCACACCAGGCGGCTGGTAGGTGTCTCGTAGATGTCCACTGGCGAGCCGATCTGGGCGATCCAGCCCAGGTGCATGATGGCGATGCGCTGGGCCATGGTCATGGCCTCTTCCTGGTCGTGGGTCACCATCACGCAGGTCACACCCACGCGCTCGATGATCTCGACCAGCTCCAGCTGCATCTGCGAACGCAGTTTCTTGTCCAGTGCACCCATCGGCTCGTCGAGCAGCAGCAGCTTGGGGCGCTTGGCCAGCGAGCGGGCCAACGCCACACGCTGACGCTGGCCGCCCGACAACTGGTGCGGCTTGCGCTTGGCGTACTGGGTCATGTGCACCAGCTTGAGCATCTCGGCCACGCGCGCATCAATCTCGGCCTTGGGCAGCTTGTCCTGCTGCAGGCCGAAGGCGATGTTCTGCGCCACGGTCATGTGCGGGAACAACGCGTAGGACTGGAACATCATGTTGATCGGCCGCTCGTAGGGCGGCATATCGGTGATGTCGACGCCATCGAGGAAGATCCGCCCTTCGCTAGGGCGCTCGAAGCCGGCCAGCATGCGCAGCAAGGTAGACTTGCCGGAACCGGAGCCACCCAGCAAGGCGAAGATCTCACCCTTGCGAATTTCCAGGGACACATCGTCCACGGCTACCGTTTCGTCGAACTTTTTCGTGACCCGGTCGATCTTGACCAGCACCTGCTTGGGTTGCTGGTCACCCTCGAGGGCTTTTTTATAGGCACCGGAGGCAACTGCCATGAGTGAAACTCCCAACAAGATTTTTGTGCCCGCGCGGCCAGACCTGCAAAGGCCGCCGCGGGTCTGGATTTTTTACTTGCCCGACTTGACCTTGGTCCAGCTACGGGTCATCAGCCGTTGCACCTTGGGTGGCAACTCTGAGTTCACGAACATCTTGTTCAGCACTTCCTGCGGTGGGTAAACCGCAGCGTCAGTCCTCACGGCCTGGTCCATCAGGTCGCCAGCCTTGGGGTTCGGGTTGGCGTAACCGACGTAATCACTGACCTGGGCGATAACCTCAGGTTTCAGCAAATAGTTGATGAAGGCATGCGCCTCTTTGACGTTCTTGGCGTCCTTGGGGATCGCCAGCACGTCGAACCAGAGGTTGCCGCCTTCCTTGGGAATGGCGTAGGCCAGGTTCACGCCCTTCTTCGCTTCTTCAGCGCGAGCCTTGGCCTGGAACACATCACCCGAGAAACCTGCCGCGACGCAGATATCGCCGTTGGCCAGGTCGCTGATGTACTTGGACGAGTGGAAGTAGGTCACGTACGGGCGCACCGCCAGCAGCTTCTGCTCGGCCTTGGCGTAATCCTTGGGGTCGGTGCTGTTCGGGTTGAGGCCCATGTAGTTGAGCACCGCTGGCAGCATTTCGTCCGCCGAGTCGAGGAAGGCCACACCGCACTTGGAGAGCTTCTTCATGTTTTCGGGCTCGAACAGCACGGCCCAGGAGTCGATGGTATCCACGCCCAGCGCAGCCTTGACCTTGTCGACGTTGTAACCGATGCCGTTGGTGCCCCACAGATAAGGCACCGCGTACTGGTTACCCGGGTCGTTCTTTTCCAGGCGCTTCATCAGCGCCGGGTCGAGGTTGGAATAATTGGGCAGCAGGTTCTTGTCGAGCTTCTGGAACGCGCCCGCCTTGATCTGCTTGCCGAGGAAATGGTTGGACGGCACCACCACGTCATAACCGGTGTTACCGGCCAGCAGCTTGCCTTCCAGGGTTTCATTGGAGTCGAACACGTCTTGCACAGGCTTGATGCCCGTGGCGCTCTCGAAGTCCGCGAGTGTGTTAGGGCCGATGTAGTCGGACCAGTTATAGAAGTGCACCGTCGGCGCCGCTTGGACGCTGCATGCCAGCGTCAGGCCCGCGCCAGCCATCAAGGCCTTGCGGAATACAGAAATAGACAAGTGGGGGTCCTCACAATCAGTGCCTGGGTAGCGACAATGCTGCCGCACACGCAAAACCGGCGCGCAACTTAACTTCGCAGCTTCGATGCCGCAATCATCAATTACCTTTCAATGGCTCTGGGCCAGGAAACCCGGCCCAGAGCTGTCGCATCAGGCTTACTTGCCCGACTTGATCTTCGTCCAACTGCGGGTGATCACTCGCTGCACAGAAGCGTCAGGCGCAGCGATCGCGTACAACTTCTTCTTCACTTCGGCAGGCGGGTAGATGCTCGGGTCGCTGGTGATGTCTTTGTCCACGAACTGGGTGGCAGCAGCGTTCCCGTTCGGGAAGCGCACGGCATTGGTGATTTCAGCCATGATTTCCGGCTGCATCAGGAAATTCATGAACTGGTAGGCAGCGTCTTTATGCTCGGCATCTTTCGGGATGGCGACCATGTCGTAGAAGGTACCGGCACCTTCCTTCGGAATGACGTAGTCCACTTTTACCTTGTCGCCCGCTTCATGGGCACGGGCCTTGGACTGCTCCAGGTCACCCGAGTAACCGACGGCTACACAGATGTTGCCGTTGGCCATGTCGCCAATGTACTTGGACGAGTGGAAGTAGGTGATCGAAGGACGGATCTTGAGGAACAGGTCTTCGGCGGCTTTCAGGTCTTCTTTCTTGGTGCTGTCGGTCGGTTTGCCGAGGTAGTGCAGCGCAGCCGGGAGCATTTCGGTCGGGGCGTCGAGGAAACTCACGCCGCAGCTCTTGAGCTTGGCGATGTTCTCAGGCTTGAACACCACGTCCCACGAATCGATCTTGTCCACACCCAGCGCAGCCTTGACCTTCTCCGGGTTGTAGCCGATGCCGATCGAGCCCCACATATAAGGGAAGGCATGCTTGTTGCCCTTGTCGCTGGCATCGCCAACGGCCTTGAGCAGGTCGGGGTCAAGGTTCTTCCAGTTCGGTAGTTTCGAACGGTCCAGCTCCTCGTACACACCCGCCTTGATCTGCTTGGCCAGGAAGTTGTTCGACGGCACGACGATGTCATAGCCCGACTTGCCTGCCAGCAGCTTGGCTTCCAGGGTTTCGTTGCTGTCGAAGACGTCGTACTTGACCTTGATACCCGTCTGCTTCTCGAACTTGGCGATGGTGTCCGGAGCGATGTAGTCCGACCAGTTATAGACGTTCAACACTTTGTCTTCAGCCTGAACAGCGGAGGCCATGGCGCCCATCAGGGCGGCGGCCAGCAACGTTTTGCCCATTTTATTCATGCGTAATGCTCCAGAATTTTTATTTAGCAACTGTCCAGCAGCCAGAACCCACGGTGCAGAGCGCGCGGCGACTGAAACAGCCGCTAGTCTGGCAAGTTACAAGGCCCTGTATCAAGGAAAGCAGGGCCATGTAACGGCTTAATGTCACAACGCTAGCCTAGCAAACGCTTATCGAATCGCCTCAAGGGTAAGATCCAGGCACTTGCGTGCCTTTTCCACCAGTTCGTCGATCTCCGCATGGCTGATTACCAGCGGCGACGCGATGATCATGGTGTCACCCACCGCACGCATGATCAGGCCGTTCTCAAAGCAGAAGGTGCGACAGATCATGCCCACGCCTTTGCCTTCGTAACGGCTGCGGGTGGCCTTGTCCTTGACCAGCTCGATCGCACCCAGCATGCCCAGGCCGCGCACTTCACCCACCAGAGGATGGTCCTGCAGCTCGCGCAAACGCTTTTGCAAATACGGTGCCGTATCCGTGCGCGCCTTCTCGACAATTTTCTCGTCACGCAGGATGCGCAGGTTTTCCAGGCCCACCGCGGCCGCCACCGGGTGGCCGGAGTAGGTGAAACCGTGATTGAAGTCGCCGCCTTCGCTGATCACCTTGGCCACGGTGTCACGCACGATCACACCGCCCATGGGGATGTAACCAGAGGTCAGGCCTTTCGCGATGGTCATCAGGTCGGGCTTGAGGTCGTAGTAGTCAGAGCCGAACCACTCGCCGGTACGGCCGAAGCCGCAGATCACCTCGTCGGCGACGAACAGGATGTCGTACTTGGCAAGGATCTCCTTCACCTTGGGCCAGTAGGTTTCCGGCGGGATGATCACGCCACCTGCGCCCTGGATCGGCTCGGCGATGAAGGCAGCGACGTTGTCTTCGCCGACTTCGAGGATCTTCTTCTCCAGCTGCTCGGCAGCCCAGACACCGAATTCGTCAGGGGTCATGTCGCCGCCCTCGCCGAACCAGTAAGGCTGAGGGATGTGAACGATACCCGGGATCGGCAAGCCACCCTGCTCGTGCATGCCGCTCATGCCACCCAGGCAAGCACCGGCGAAGGTGGAACCGTGGTAACCGTTGATACGGCCGATGATGGTCTGCTTGTGCGGTTTGCCCTTAAGCGCCCAGTAGTGACGCACCATGCGCAGCACAGTGTCGTTGCCTTCGGAGCCGGAGCCGGTGAAGAACACATGGGTCATACCTTTCGGCGCCACTTCGGTGATCGCTTTGGCCAGCTCGAGCGCCGGCGGGTGAGCGGTCTGGAAGAACAGGTTGTAGTACGGCAGCTCGCGCATCTGTTTTTCTGCCGCCTGCACCAGCTCTTCACGGCCGTAGCCGACCGCCACGCACCATAGACCGGCCATGCCGTCGAGGATCTTGTGCCCCTCGCTATCCCACAAATGCACACCCTGGGCCTTGGTGATGATGCGCGGCCCCTTCTCCTTCAGTTGCTTGTAGTCACTGAAGGGTGCGAGGTGATGCTCCCCGCTCAGGGTTTGCCATTCACGGGTTTGCGGGTTGTTGACGCTCATGTGCTTCTCCGTTATTGGACCGCCGCGCTCCTGCGGCACCAGGGTTGATCAGACAGCGAACAGCAGGAACTCACGCTCCCAGGAACTGATGACGCGCTTGAAGTTTTCGTGCTCGGCGCGCTTGGTGGCGACATATCCGGTAATGAATTTCTTGCCCAGGTACTGCACCAGCGCACGGCTGTTTTCCATGCGTTCCAGGGCGTCTTCGATGGTCAGGGGCAGGCGCAGGTTGCGGCGTTCGTAACCACGGCCCTGCACTGGCGCGCTGGCCTCGATACCTTCGACCATGCCGATGTAGCCACACAGCAGGCTGGCGGCGATGGCCAGGTAAGGGTTGGCGTCGGCGCCCGGCAGGCGGTTTTCGACGCGCCGGCTTTGCGGGCCGGCATCCGGTACGCGCAGGCCGACGGTGCGGTTTTCTTCGCCCCACTCCACGTTCACCGGCGCCGAGGTGTCGGGCAGGAAGCGGCGGAACGAGTTGACGTTGGGCGCGAACAGCGGCAGCGCCTCGGGGATGAACTTCTGCAGGCCGCCGATGTGGTTGAGGAACAGCTCGCTCATGCTGCCGTCTTCATTGCTGAAGATGTTCTTGCCGGTCGCCACGTCGACCACGCTCTGGTGAAGATGCATGGCACTGCCCGGCTCGCCGGTCATCGGTTTGGCCATGAAGGTGGCGGCCACGTTGTGCTTGAGCGCCGCCTCGCGCATGGTGCGCTTGAACACCAGGATCTGGTCGGCCAGGTGCAGGGCGTCGCCGTGACGGAAGTTGATTTCCATCTGCGCCGTGCCGTCTTCGTGGATCAGCGTGTCGAGGTCCAGTTGCTGCAGCTCGCACCAGTCGTAGACATCTTCGAACAGCGGGTCGAATTCGTTGGCAGCTTCGATCGAGAACGACTGACGGCCGGTTTCCGGGCGACCTGAACGGCCGACCGGGGGCTGCAACGGAAAGTCCGGGTCCTCGCTGCGCTTGGTCAGGTAGAACTCCATCTCGGGGGCGACGATCGGCTGCCAGCCCTTGTCGGCGTAGAGCTTGAGCACTTTTTTCAGCACGTTGCGCGGCGACAGTTCGACCGGGTTGCCCTTCTTGTCGTAGGTGTCGTGGATGACCTGTGCGGTCGGTTCGATAGCCCACGGCACGAGGAACACGGCGTTCTCGTCAGGGCGGCAGATCATGTCGATGTCTGCCGGGTCGAGCAGTTCGTAATAGATGTCGTCGTCGACGTAGTCACCGGTCACGGTCTGCAGCAGCACGCTCTCGGGCAGCCGCATGCCTTTTTCGGCGATGAATTTGTTGGTTGGCGAAATCTTGCCGCGCGTGATGCCGGTCAGGTCGCTGATCATGCATTCGACTTCGGTAATCTTGTGCTCTTTCAACCAATCGGTGAGCTGGTCGAGGTTGTTACTCATAAATACCTCAGGAGGTAAGGTGGTCCACGACTTGATTCTGGATGGAGTAGATTGCTAAAGCAAAAACCCACGCGCAGAGCCACAGTGGATACACTGAAATCAGCTGTGTCCGTAATGAGTTCAAAAGGCAGGAAGACGAAGCGAAGGGCGGCAAGCCGCTGCGAGGACCGGTCCGGGAACGCGAAACGTCAATTATTGCGGCCAGGGCGACCACGCCATTGACGAAGCTTGCAAAAATGACGGAAGTGCCTGTTGGCACTGCGCAGGCAGTGCTTTCAGGTCGCGGCAAGCGGACCATGTGACCCTCGTATTATTGTGTTCTGGGTTGAGACCGAGCTTAGCCTTGTTCATTTTTTTACACAACACCTCCGTAAAAAATAAAACACGGCGCACCGGAGATAGCCCTTTACGCAGGAAATAGCGGATAATGGTTTGCCCCGATATGCAGCAAATCTGCCGTAGATGTGCCATTTCAGGGCATCATGGGGTTGGCTTGACATCAGTATGGCTTTTCGATTGACTGGTCTTGCAAGCCCCCCTTGATTGATATTTTTAACAACAAAGGTGTTGCATCATGTCGGTACCCCCGCGTGCCGTTCAGCTTAACGAAGCGAACGCGTTCCTTAAGGAACATCCTGAGGTTCTCTACGTTGACCTTCTGATTGCAGATATGAATGGTGTGGTGCGTGGCAAGCGCATTGAGCGCACCAGCCTCCACAAGGTTTACGAGAAAGGCATCAACCTGCCGGCCTCCCTCTTCGCCCTGGACATCAACGGTTCCACCGTCGAAAGCACCGGGCTGGGCCTGGACATCGGCGATGCTGACCGCATCTGCTATCCAATCCCCGACACGCTCTGTAACGAGCCGTGGCAAAAGCGCCCCACCGCCCAGCTGCTGATGACCATGCACGAACTGGAAGGCGAGCCGTTCTTCGCCGACCCGCGCGAAGTGCTGCGTCAGGTGGTGACCAAGTTCGACGAACTGGGCCTGACTATCTGCGCCGCATTCGAACTGGAGTTCTACCTGATCGACCAGGAGAACGTGAACGGCCGCCCGCAGCCACCACGCTCGCCAATTTCGGGCAAGCGCCCGCAGTCGACCCAGGTGTACCTGATCGACGACCTCGACGAATATGCCGACTGCCTGCAGGACATCCTTGAAGGCGCGAAAGAACAAGGCATCCCGGCCGATGCCATCGTCAAGGAAAGCGCCCCGGCGCAGTTCGAAGTCAACCTGCACCACGTGGCCGACCCGCTCAAGGCCTGCGACTACGCGGTACTGCTCAAGCGGTTGATCAAGAACATCGCCTACGACCATGAAATGGACACCACCTTCATGGCCAAGCCCTACCCGGGCCAGGCAGGCAACGGCCTGCACGTGCACATTTCCGTGCTGGACAAAGATGGCAACAACATCTTCACCAGCGAGGATCCCGAGCAGAACGCCGCGCTACGTCACGCTGTCGGCGGTGTGCTCGAGACCCTGCCCGCGTCCATGGCATTCCTTTGCCCGAACGTCAACTCGTACCGCCGCTTTGGCGCGCAGTTCTACGTGCCGAACGCGCCAAGCTGGGGCCTGGACAACCGCACCGTGGCGCTGCGCGTGCCAACGGGTTCTGCGGACGCCGTGCGCATCGAGCACCGCGTAGCCGGTGCCGACGCCAACCCGTACCTGATGATGGCTGCGGTGCTGGCGGGCGTACACCATGGCCTGACCAACAAGGTCGAGCCGGGCGAGCCGATCGAAGGCAACTCGTACGAGCAGCTGGAGCAAAGCCTGCCGAACAACCTGCGCGATGCCCTGCGCGAGCTGGACGACAGCGAGATCCTGAACAAGTACATCGATCCGAAGTACATCGACATCTTTGTCGCGTGCAAGGAAAGCGAGCTGGAAGAGTTCGAGCACTCGATCTCCGACCTCGAGTACAACTGGTACCTGCATACCGTGTAAACAAAAACGCCGCCCCTCAAGGGCGGCGTTTTTTGTTTGAGACCGGTGTCGCCTGCTTCGCGGGCGAGCCCGCGAAGAGGGCGGTCCACGCTTACAGGGGCTTCTCGAAAATCTTCGAATTGCGCTGGTAGTTGTACAGCGAAGCCCGCGCCGCCGGCAGCCGCTCCACGCCACTCGGCGCAAAGCCGCGCTCGCGGAACCAGTGCGCCGTGCGCGTAGTCAGCACGAACAAAGTACTCAAGCCCATCTGCCGTGCCCGGCTCTCGATCCGTTCCAGCAGCTCGTCCCCACGCCCGCCATGGCGGTACTCCGGGTTCACCGCCAGGCAAGCCAGCTCGCCGGCCTCGGAATCGGCAATCGGGTACAGCGCCGCACAGGCGATGATCATGCCCTCGCGCTCGACCACGCTGAACTGCTCGATCTCTCGCTCCAGCACTTCGCGCGAACGGCGCACCAGGATGCCCTGCTCTTCCAGCGGGCTGATCAACTCCAGCAAGCCACCCACATCCTCGATAGTTGCCTCGCGCACCACTTCGAACTGTTCCTGCGACACCAGCGTACCGCCACCGCCACGGGTGAACAGCTCGGTGAGCAGCGCGCCGTCCTCGGCATAGCTGACGATATGGCTGCGCGCCACGCCGCCTTTGCAGGCCTCGGCCGCAGCATCCAGCAGTTCGCCCTGGTAGTCGCTGCCAAGACGCTGCAGATGCGGGGCAACCTGCTGCGGGCGCAGTTCGCGCACCAGCCTACCGTCAGCGTCCAACAAGCCCGGCTCGGCGCCGAACAGCAACAATTTGTCGGCACCCAGTTCGATGGCCGCGCGGGTAGCCACGTCTTCGCAGGCCAGGTTGAAGATTTCCCCGGTAGGCGAGTAGCCCAAGGGCGACAACAGCACGATGGAGCGCTCGTCGAGCAGGCGGCTGATGCCCTTGCGGTCGACCCGGCGCACTTCGCCAGTGTGGTGGTAGTCCACGCCTTCGAGCACGCCGATCGGCCGCGCAGTGACCAGGTTGCCGGAGGCCACGCGCAGGCGCGAGCCCTGCATGGGCGAAGCGGCAATGTCCATCGACAGCCGCGCTTCAATGGCCAGGCGCAGGGCGCCGACGGCATCGATCACGCAGTCCAGGGTGGCCGCATCAGTAATACGCATGCCCCGGTGGTAGTGCGGGGTCAGCCCGCGATCAGCCAGCCGGCTTTCGATCTGCGGGCGCGAGCCATGCACCAGCACCAGGCGCACGCCCAGGCTGTGCAGCAGCACCAGGTCGTGGACGATGTTGCCGAAATTAGGGTGTTCCACCCCATCGCCAGGGAGCATGACCACGAAGGTGCAGTCGCGATGGGCATTGATATAGGGGGATGCATGACGCAGCCAGTTGACGTAATCGGGCATGACAGAGCCTGTGGATAAGTGGACGGAGAACGGCGATGCAGGGGGCGTTCAGGATCATCGTCGGAACAGGCTTGCGGTCACGCGCGGTCTCCTCTAGGCAGGAACGAATCAGTTCGATTGACGTTTAGTGCAGGCAATAGTGCCGGATCAGGTCACGCAATAGACGCACGGTAGGCTCGATTCGTGACATTTCAAGGTATTCGCCGGGCTGGTGGGCACAGGCAATGTCGCCAGGGCCCAGCACAATGGTCTGGCAGCCCAGTTGCTGAAGATAAGGTGCTTCGGTGCCGAACGCCACCGCTTCAGCGCGATGGCCGGTCAGGCGCTCCGCGACCTGTACCAGTTCGACATCGGCAGCCTGCTCGAACGGCGGCACCTCCGGGAACAGCGGCGCATAGTCGATGCGCACCTCATGGCGCTCTGCAACCGGCAGCAATTTTTCGCGAATGGCCGCGCGCAGTTGCTCCACGTCCATGCCAGGCAGTGGCCGCAGGTCGAACTCCAGGGCGCACTGGCCGCAGATACGGTTGGGGTTGTCGCCGCCGTGGATGCAGCCGAAGTTCATGGTCGGGGTCGGCACGGTGAATTGCGGGTTGCTATAGGTTTGTTGCCACTGCTGGCGCAGGCCCATCAGCTCACCCATGACCGCATGCATGGCCTCCATGGCGCTGCGCCCCAGGCTTGGGTCCGACGAATGGCCGCTGCGACCGAGGATGTCGATGCGGTCCATGAGGATGCCCTTGTGCATGCGGATCGGCCGCAGCCCGGTAGGCTCACCGATGATCGCTGCACGGCCCAGTGGCTGGCCGGCCTCGGCCAGGGCACGGGCGCCGGACATGGAGCTTTCTTCGTCGCAGGTGGCAAGGATCAGCAGCGGCTCCTTGAAGTCGTGCTCCAGCAGCGGGATGACCGCTTCGATGACCAGGGCGAAGAAGCCCTTCATGTCGCAACTGCCCAGGCCGACCCAGCGGCCATCGGTCTCGGTAAGCTTCAACGGGTCGCTGGCCCACAGCTGTTCGTCATAGGGCACGGTATCGCTGTGCCCGGCCAGCACCAGCCCTCCCGGGCCGGTGCCACGGCTGGCCAGCAGGTTGAACTTGCCGGGGCTGACCTGCTGGATATCGCACTTGAAACCCAGGTCGCCGAGCCAACCGGCCAGCAGGTCGATAACCTGGCGGTTGGACTGGTCCAGCGCAGGTTGGGTACAGCTGACCGAAGGCGCGGCGATCAAGGCGGCAAACTGGTCTTTCAGCGTCGGCAACGGCATGCGCGTACTCCTCGGAAACGTTGCCCATCATAACAATGCCTATCGTTCGCAGGGCAACCCCATGGGCTTCTTCGCGGGCTCGCCCTCCTACAGGGTTTCGCTGCCCTCAAGGGCTACGCGTTATCTGTGGGAGCGGGCAAGCCCGCGAAGAAGCCACCACGATCCAACAGTCGACAGCCGACTGCTGTAAACTCCTTGCCAACCACGCCCCCTCTTTCGAGTCTGTGATGCACAAAGAAACCGAACTGAAGCTCCGCGCCAGCCGCGAGACCCTTGCCGCCCTGCGCGAGCACCCTCTGCTGAAAAAGCGCAACAAGTCCGGCTGGCAGACCCGTGAACTGCTCAACCAGTACTTCGACACCCCCGAGCGTGAACTGTCCGCCGCCCGTGTCGCCCTGCGCCTGCGCCGCGATGGCGACGCGATCATTCAAACCCTCAAGTGCCGCGGCCAGAGCGTGGCCGGCCTGTCCGAGCGCAACGAGTACGAATGGAACCTGGACAAGGTCAAGCTCGACCTGAAGAAGCTGGACGCCACCTGCTGGCCCGAGCAACTGGCCAACCTGGACAAGAAAACCATCAAGCCACTGTTCACCACCGATTTCAGCCGTGAATACGCTGAAATCGCCTGGGGCCGTGGCAAGAGCAAGGTGGTGATCGAGGCTGCGCTGGACCAAGGCTTCGTGATCGCCGGCAAGCGCAAGGAAGAGATCTGCGAGCTGGAGCTGGAACTGCGCGAAGGTGAGCCGCAAGCCCTGCTGGAACTGGCCGCAGAACTGGCCGCCAGCCTGCCACTGATGCCGTGCGACATCAGCAAGGCTGAGCGCGGTTACCGCCTGCTGGAACCGGACAGCTACGAGCTGGACCTGCCGCACACCGCGTTGGAAGCCGAAATGGCCTTGGACGACGCCTATGCCGCCCTCGCCTGGCAGCTGCTGGCCAGCAGCCAGCGCCTGGCCGAGCAGTACCGCCACAACGGCCACTGGCGCCTGTTGCAGGACTGGGTCGAGTGCCTGAGCGAGCTGCGCGCACTCACTGCCAGCCTGGGCCAGGCAGCACCGCGCGCTACCACCCGCGACCTGCGCACCAGCCTTGATGCCTTGCTTGAAGACTGGCGCCCGCTGGTGCAGGCCGGCAACGATGACGAAGACATCCGTCGCGCCGCACCCGAGCAGTTTGCCGAAGAACTGGAAGACGTACGCTGGGGCCAGTTCTCGCTGGAAACCTCACGCTGGCTGACGGCCCGTACCTGGACCGCAGAGCGCAAGGGCCGCGGCGAACGCCAGGGCAAAGCGCAACTGGCCAGCTGGCTGGGGCATCTGCTGGGCGAGGAAGGCCGCGCGTTGAAGCTGCCGCTGTACACCCAGCGCCCGGAAGACCTGGCCGAGCAGTTGCCACGTATCGAGCAGCTTCTGGCCTGGCTGCACCACGCCCGCCAGGTGCTGGAAGCGCCGCAGATGGACCGCCTGTACGGCGACCTGAAAAAGCTGCACGAACTGGCCGAGCAGCCCATCAGCGATGAAGTGCTGGAAGCGCGTATCGAACAGGCTCGGGCTGTGGACCAGAGCCGCGGCTGGAAGCACCTGCTCAAGGCGTGATACCGCGCCGCCTGCTTCGCGGGTAAACCCGCTCCTACATACGATCCGCGCCAGGCGTGGGGCCAGTATAGGAGCGGGTTTACCCACGAATGGCCTCAACGCGATAGCGGCAGGCTAGTGGTGGATTTGATCTCGGAAAGCGCCACAATCGAATTCACCTCCTGAATCCCCGGCACGTTCGACAGTTTTTCGAAGAAGAACCGCTCGTAGGCCTCGATGTCCGACGTGACGATACGCAGCAGAAAGTCCACAGCCCCCATCAGCACATAACACTCCAGCACCTCAGGGAACCCGCGGATCGCCTCGGTGAACTCGGTGAAGTTGGAGCGCCCGTGGGCGTTCAGTTTCACTTCGGCGAAAATCTGCGTGTTCAGGCCGACCTTCTTGCGGTCCAGCAAGGTCACCTGCCCACGAATCACCCCCTCTTCCTTCAAGCGCTGAATGCGCCGCCAGCACGGCGATTGCGACAGCCCGACGCGCTCGGCGATCTGTGCACTGGACAGCGAAGCGTCCTCCTGCAGCAGTTCGAGGATGCGACGGTCGTAGGCGTCCAGCTCGCTGTGCATTGTTTATTCTCCAAATCAGATTTTTTTGAATAAAAGAATTCACTAATAAGACGAAACCACCCAATCATAGCGAAAAAATACCGCCACCAACGTGCAAGAATTTCTCCCTCATTTGCGGAGACCAGCATGAACGCACAGCCCCGTACCGACGCCTGGGCCGCCACCAACGCCCACAGCACCGTGCACTATCGCCTGCAGGCCGAGGCCGAGCCCGATAGCCTGTGCCGGGTACTCAACCTGTTTGCCTTGCAGTTCCTGACCCCGCATAGCGTGCAGGTCAGCCAGCAGGATGACTGGCTGGATATCGAGGTCGGTATCGGCGGGTTGAGCTGGCACCGGGCCGAGGTAATTGCACAAAAACTGCGTAACTTGGTGTGTGTAGGTGAGGTGAGCCTGACCAATGTCCAGCGGGTGGCGTTGGCAGTGGTCTGAACCCTCTCTGCTGGACCTGTACCGCATAGCACTCAAGGCCCGCGCGATCCCTGTAGCAGCGGGTTCACCCGCGAAGCCCTCCGGTACAGACGCAGCAAAATCCCGAAACCTTTCACCTCCAATAGTCTCCCGCCGCCGGGCTAGCCTTGATCAGCACTACACGATCAGGCACGGACGCCAACCATGCACACCCCCGACAACCCGGCACTCGACCTCAAGCGCGTGCTTCAGGCCCTGCTCGCTGATCAGCACCTGCACGCCAGCGATACCCTGCAAGTACTCGAACACGCCGCCACCCACCCCGCTAGCCACCCGCTGGAACACATCGCCGCCTGCAGCCTGGAAAGCCGCCAGCGCCCCGGCCAGCCCCTGGACCTGGAGCACCTTTGCCAGTGGCTGGCCGACAAGGTCGGACAACCCTACCTGCGCATCGACCCCATGCAACTCGACCTGCCCCAGGTCACCGGCCTGATCTCCCCTGCCTTCGCCCAGCGCCACGGCATCCTCATCGTCGCGGCCGATGCCTCCAGCGTCACCGTCGCCAGCGCCCAGCCTTTCCAGGATGACTGGCAAGCCGACCTGGCCCGCAGCCTCGGCCGGTCGATCCGTCGCGTACTGGCCAGCCCGCAGCAGATCCGTCAGTCGGCGCAGTCGTTCCACCGCCTGGCCCAGTCGGTAAAAGGCGCGCAATACCAGCAGTCGGCCAGCCTGGGGGAACTTGAGCAATTGCTGGAGCTGGGCAAACGCCAGGCCGAGGCCAGCGCAGACGACGCACATATCGTGCATATCGTCGACTGGCTGTTGCAGTACGCCATTGAGCAACGCGCCAGCGATATCCACCTGGAACCACGCCGCGAACAGGGCCAATTGCGCTACCGCATCGACGGCCTGCTGCACACCGTCTATGCCTTCCCCGCCGGGGTCACCCTGGCCCTCGTCAGCCGCCTTAAACACCTGGGCCGCATGGACGTTGCAGAGAAGCGCCGGCCGCAGGACGGCCGGCTGCAAAGCCGCCTGCCCGGTGGTGGCGAGGTGGAGCTGCGGCTTTCGACCCTGCCCACCCCGTTTGGCGAGAAACTGGTGCTGCGCCTGTTCGACCCGCAACAGTTGCAAGAAGGCTTCGAACGCCTTGGCTTGCACGGCCAGCAACTGGCCCAATGGCAGAGCCTGCTACGTCAACGCCAAGGCATCATCCTGGTCACCGGCCCCACCGGCTCCGGCAAGACCAGCACGCTGTACACCAGCCTCAAACTGCTGGCCACACCACAGGTCAACCTGTGCACCATCGAAGACCCGATCGAGCGTCTGGAACCAGCCTTCAACCAGCTGCAGGTGCAGCCCGCGCTGGACCTGGGGTTTGCCAACGCGGTCAGGGCCATGCTGCGCCAAGACCCCGACATCATCATGATCGGCGAAATCCGCGACCGCGAAACCGCCCTGGTAGCGGTGCAGGCAGCGCTGACCGGGCACCTGGTGCTGTCGACCCTGCATACCAACGATGCCTGCGCAGCCATCACCCGCTTGCAAGAGCTGGGTGTGGCCGACTACCTGATCAAGGCGACGCTTATCGGGGTGATGGCCCAGCGCCTGGTGCGAACCGTCTGCACCGACTGCCAGGCAGGTTCATCACCCGCCTGCCGAGCTTGCCGCGGTACCGGCTTTCAGGGGCGCACGGGATTATTCGAACTGCTCGAGCCCAGCGACGCCTTGCGCGCATTGATCGGCCCGCATGCCGACCTGACCCGTTTGCGGCGCCAGGCGCTGGCCGATGGCCTGATTGACCTGCGCCGTTGCGGCGAGGCCAAAGTAGCCGCTGGGCAGACCCGTGCCGAGGAAGTGCTGCGCGTCTGCAACTGACGAAAAGTCCTTTGTATTCAAGGAACTTGCCTTGCCCGAAAAGATCCAAGCGCGCATCTTCAACCATCACCCTTCGAGGTGTTTCAACATGCGTCTCAAAACCGCCATTGCCGCGGCTACCTTGCTTTCGCTGCCTCTTGGCTCGGCCATGGCCGATACCTTCTGGCGTAACGTGATGACGTCCGGTGCTACCACGGCGTCGAGCTACCTGACCTCGCGGGATCACAAGCTGGTAGTGGCCGCGCAGGATGACGCCAGCAGCTTCGTCGCCAGCGAAGGCGAGATCCGCGGGCCGTTCCTGGAAGCGGCCATGCGCGAGGCACGGGCAGAGAACCCAGGGATGCAGGCATCCGACATGGAACTGGCCAATGCCATCCTGGCCAAGAATGCGGTAGCCGAGTAACTGCGTCGCCTGCTTCGCGGGTAAACCCGCTCCTACAGGTACCCGCGAAGCATCCAACACCAACCTCAGCGATAAGCCTCCACCGGCACACACGCACAGAACAGGTTCCTGTCCCCATATACGTTGTCTACCCGGTTCACCGCCGGCCAGTACTTGTGCTGGCGCACGTGAGCACTGGGGGCCACCGCCTGCTCCAGGCTATACGGCCTGTCCCATACCCCCAGCACATCAGCCAAGGTATGCGGTGCATGCTTCAGCGGGTTGTTCTCCGCTGGCCAGTTGCCCTGCTGTACTTCGTCAATTTCCGCGCGAATCGCCAACATCGCTTCGACAAACCGATCCAGCTCAGCCTTCGATTCACTCTCGGTCGGCTCCACCATCAGCGTGCCCGGCACTGGGAAGGACATGGTCGGTGCGTGGAAGCCATAGTCCATCAGGCGCTTGGCCACGTCCTCTTCGCTGATGCCTGTCAGTGCCTTCAACGGCCGTAGGTCAAGGATGCACTCATGCGCCACACGCTGGTTGCGTCCGCGGTAGAGCACCGGGAACGCCGCGCCCAACTGGCTGGCGAGATAGTTGGCCGAGAGGATAGCCACCTCGCTGGCGTCGGCCAGCTGCGGGCCCATCATGGCGATGTACATCCAGCTTATCGGCAAGATGCTTGCACTGCCCCAAGGGGCGGCGCTGACCGCGCTATTGTTCGGGTCCAACCCAGGCACCGGCACTACCGGGTGGCTGGCGACGAACGGCTTGAGGTGCGCGCGGATACCGATCGGCCCCATGCCTGGACCGCCGCCACCGTGGGGAATGCAGAACGTCTTGTGCAGGTTCATGTGTGAAACATCGGCCCCAATGTCTGCGGGGCGCGCCAGGCCCACCTGGGCATTGAGGTTGGCACCGTCCATGTAAACCTGGCCGCCGTGATGGTGCACCACCTCGCAGATTTCGCGTATCCCCTCTTCGTACACACCGTGGGTCGAGGGGTAGGTGATCATCAGGCACGACAGACGCTCACCGGCCGCGTGTGCCTTGGCCTTGAGGTCAGCCAGGTCGACGTTGCCATCGTTGTCGCAATCGACGATCACCACTTCCATGCCGGCCATCTGTGCCGACGCCGGGTTGGTGCCGTGGGCCGACGACGGGATCAGGCACAACGTGCGCATCGGCTGATGGCGGCTGCGGTGATAGCGCGTGATGGCCATCAGGCCGGCGTATTCACCCTGAGCACCGGAGTTAGGCTGCATGCAGATCGCATCGAAGCCGGTGATCGCGCACAGCCAGCTTTCCAGTTCGTCGATCATCGCCTTGTAGCCTGCTGCCTGGGCCGCCGGGGCGAACGGGTGCAGCTGGGCAAAACCGGGCCAGGTGATGGGGATCATCTCACTGGTGGCGTTGAGTTTCATGGTGCACGAGCCCAACGGGATCATCGACTGGTTAAGCGCCAGGTCCTTGTTCTCTAGCTGCTTGAGATAGCGCAGCATCTCTGTTTCGCTGTGATGCAGGTTGAACACGGGGTGGGCGAGGAATGGCGTGCGTCGCACCAGGCTGGCAGGGATACCTTCAGGCAGGGCCAGCTGGTCGAGGGCGGTGATTTCCAGGCCATGATCCACCCCCAGGAAGATGTCGAGCAGGCGCAGCACCGTCTGTTCGTTGCAGGTTTCATCCAGGCTCACCCCCAGGTGCCCGCGACCGAGAATACGCAAATTGATGTGCGCGGCCTCGGCGCTTTCAATGATGGCCGCCTGGGCACCGCCAACATCCAGGGTAAGGGTGTCGAAGAAGTGTTGATTGAGGCGTTTGATGCCTTTGGCCTCGAGGCCGGCAGCCAGGATGAAGGTCAGCCGGTGCACACGCTGAGCGATACGCTGCAGGCCTTCCGGGCCATGGTAAACCGCGTAGAAGCCAGCAATGTTGGCCAGCAGCACCTGGGCCGTGCAGATGTTGGAGTTGGCCTTTTCGCGGCGAATATGCTGCTCGCGGGTCTGCAGGGCCATACGTAGTGCGGTGTTGCCACGGGCATCGCGTGACACGCCGATGATGCGTCCCGGCATAGCCCGCTTGTAGTCATCGCGACAGGCGAAGTAGGCCGCGTGAGGCCCGCCGTAACCCATCGGCACACCAAAGCGCTGGGTCGAGCCCAGCACTACATCGGCGCCCAGTTCTCCGGGCGGCGCCAACACTACCAGGCTGAGCAAGTCCGCGGCCACGCAGGCCAAGGCCTGCTGGCTGTGCACCTGGTCGATCAGCGGGCGCAAGTCGCGCACTTCACCGTGGGTGTCGGGGTACTGCAGCAAAGCACCGAACACCGAGTGTTTGGCAAGGTTATCCACAGAGTCGACGATCAGCTCGAAACCGAAGCCCTCGGCGCGGGTCTTGAGTACCGAAAGGGTCTGCGGATGGCAGTGCTCGTCGGCGAAGAAGGCGTTGCTCTTGTTGCGTGCCACCCGCTTGGCCAGGGCCATGGCTTCGGCGGCAGCGGTGGCTTCATCGAGCAGCGAGGCATTGGCCAGAGCCAGGCCAGTAAGGTCGATGACCATTTGCTGGAAGTTCAGCAGCGCCTCCAGCCGGCCTTGGGCAATTTCGGGTTGGTAGGGCGTGTAGGCGGTGTACCAGCCAGGGTTCTCCAGCACGTTGCGCAGGATGACTGTGGGGGTGATGGTGCCGTGGTAGCCCATGCCGATGAGGCTGGTCCAGACCTGGTTCTGTTCGGCGTAGCCGGCGAGCTTGGCCAGGGCGGCTTGCTCGTCCAGTGCCGCAGGCAGGTCGAGGGGGCGATTGAGGCGGATGTCTGGCGGAACGGTTTGCTCGATCAGTTCGTTGCGGCTGTTGATACCCAGCGCGTTGAGCATGGCCTGCTGCTCTGTGGCATCGGGGCCCAGGTGGCGGCGCAAAAATGGGTTGAGCTCTTGCAGTTGATGCAGGGATGGCGACTGGGACATGACGACGCTCTCTTCCTAGACCAGGCCTCATGGAGACTTACAAGTCTAGGAAGGGATTGCCGATTGTGCGGGGAAACTTGTTTGCAGGCCCGGCCTCTTCGCGGCTAAAGCCGCTCCCACAGGGGCTGTACCCGTCTCGAATGCAGCGCTGTACCTGTGTAGGAGCGGCTTTAGCCGCGAAGCAAGCGACGCGGTCTTACTCGCCAATCAGCGCCTGGTAGCCAGCCGCATCCAGCAACTTGTCCAGCTCGGCCGGGTTGCTTGGCTTCAATTTGAAGATCCACGAACCGTAAGGCTCTTCGTTGAGCAGTTCCGGGCTATCGGCCAGCTCTTCGTTGACCGCAATCACTTCGCCACCGACCGGGGCGTAGATGTCCGAAGCGGCCTTGACCGACTCCACCACACCCGCAGCGTCGCCAGCGCCAAACACTTTGCCGACTTCAGCCAGCTCGACGAACACCACATCACCCAAGGCTTGCTGGGCGTGATCGCTGATACCCACGGTCACGCTACCGTCGGCTTCCAGGCGAGCCCACTCATGGCTTTCGGCAAAACGCAGGTCGGCGGGGATATTGCTCATGTCTTGAATTCCTCGATTGGCTCAGCGGTAGGCCCGCCGGTTATAAATTGTTCAGATCAGGATCTTGCCGTGGCGCACGAAGGTCGGTTTGACCACCCGCACCGGGTACCACTTGCCGCGAATTTCCACCTCGGCCCGATCACCGGTAGCCATTGGCACGCGCGCCAACGCAATGGACTTGCTCAGCGTAGGCGAGAAACTACCACTGGTGATCTCCCCTTCGCCAATACCGGCTACACGTACTACCTGATGGGCGCGCAGTACACCGCGCTCTTCCAGCACCAGACCCACCAGTTTTTCTTGCACGCCGTGCTCGATTTCCGCAAGCAGGCCGGCACGGCCGATGAAGTCGCGCTCGGCCGGTTCCCAGGCGATACTCCAGCCCAGGTTGGAGGTGAGCGGGGTGTGGTTTTCGTCGATGTCCTGGCCGTACAGGTTCATGCCAGCTTCCAGGCGCAGGGTATCGCGGGCGCCCAGGCCGCTTGGGGCGATACCGGCGCCGACCAGGTCGTTGAAGAAGGCCACTGCCTGCTCGCCCGGGAAGATGATCTCCAGGCCGTCCTCACCGGTATAGCCGGTGCGGGCAATGAACCAGTCGCCGTCGGCAACGCCTTCAAACGGGCGCAGTTCGCGAATGAGAGCTGCGCGCCCGGCGCTGAGCAGGGCCGCGACCTTTTCGCGGGCATGCGGCCCCTGGATGGCAAGGATGGCCAGATCAGGCCGGGCCTGAAAGCCCACGGAAAAACCGGCACGCTGCAATTGCAGCCAATCGAGCACCTTGGCACGGGTGGCGGCATTGGTGACCAGGCGATAGCCAGTTTCCGTGCGGTAGACGATCAGATCATCGATCACCCCGCCCTGTTCGTGCAGCAGTGGGCT
Organism: Pseudomonas putida; assembly: GCA_041879295.1. Classification (NCBI taxonomy): domain Bacteria; kingdom Pseudomonadati; phylum Pseudomonadota; class Gammaproteobacteria; order Pseudomonadales; family Pseudomonadaceae; genus Pseudomonas; species Pseudomonas putida. Next base: position 5,574,152 of record CP047152.1, read on the forward strand.
ATACAACGCCTTGCCGGTATCGTCGAGGCGGGCCACATCGTTGGCCAGCAAGCGCTGCAGCCAAACGGTGGCATCAATGCCGTCGACATCGATCACGGTCATATGGGAGACATCAAAGACGCCGCAATCGCTGCGCACCTGGTGGTGCTCCTCGACCTGCGAGCCATAGTGCAGGGGCATGTCCCAGCCACCGAAATCGACCGTCTTGGCGCCTAGCGCCAGGTGCAGGTCATACAAAAGCGTGCGCTGTCCCATGGGTTTCTCCTTCCGGGCGTGGCGAAGCGGCGGCGGTCGATGACGTTGGGTCGTCAGCTTTTCTTGTTACTCACACCCGCCGCGCGAATGCCGCGCATTGTAGCCGCAAGGTCGCAAGCTGACATCCTCAGTGACTGTGACCGGGTCGACGTGCCGAACGGCGAATCAGGCCGATGACCGGCAGCAGCCCCACCAAGACCAAGGTCAGTGCCGGCAGCGAGGCTCGGGCCCACTCGCCCTCGCTGGTCATCTCGAACACCCGCACGGCGAGGGTGTCCCAGCCGAACGGTCGCATCAGCAAGGTGGCGGGCATTTCCTTGAGCACATCGACGAACACCAGCAGCGCGGCACTAAGGGCACCGGGTACCAGCAGCGGCAGATACACCTTGAAAAACAATCTAGCGCCGCCTACACCCAGGCTGCGCGAGGCTTCGGGGAGTGACGGGCGGATACGCTCCAGGCTGCTCTCCAGCGGCCCGTAGGCCACCGCGATGAAGCGCACCAGGTAGGCCAGCAGCAACGCCGAGAGGCTGCCTAGCAGCAGCGGCTTGCCGGCGCCGCCCATCCAGCTGGACAGCGGAATGACCAAGTGGTTGTCGAGGTAACTGAAAGCCAGCATGATCGACACCGCCAACACCGAACCGGGCAGGGCATAACCCAGATTGGCCAGGCCAACCCCGGCGCGGATACCGCCCGTCGGTGCCTGGCGCCGGGCAAAGGCCAGCAGCAACGCCACGCCTACCGTGACCAGCGCCGCCATGCTGCCCAGGTACAGGGTGTGCAGCACCAGGCCGACATAACGCTCATCCAGGTCATGCCGGCCGCGTTGCCAGAACCACGCCAGCAACTGCAGCAGCGGGATGACGAAAGCGCAGGCGAACACCAGCAGGCACCAGCCACTGGCCAGCAGCGCCTTGAGACCACGCAGTTGATAAAGCGCCTGCACGCGTGGTCGCTCGTTGCCGCTGCGGCTGGCACCCCGGGCGCGGCGCTCGCCGTACAGCACCAGCATCACCGCCAGCAACAGCAAGCTGGCCAACTGGGCCGCACTGGACAAGCTGAAGAAGCCGTACCAGGTCTTGTAGATAGCCGTGGTGAAGGTGTCGAAGTTGAATACGGCCACTGCACCGAAGTCGGCCAGGGTTTCCATCAGCGCCAGGGCGATACCGGCACCGATCGCCGGCCGCGCCATGGGCAGGGCCACCCGCCAGAACGCCTGCAGGGGTGACAACCCAAGGACCCGCGCCGCCTCCATCAGCCCCTTGCCCTGAGCCAGGAAGGCCGTGCGTGCCAACAAGTAGACATAGGGATAGAACACCAGCACCAGAACGGTGATTACCCCTGCGGTAGAACGCACCCGGGGCAGGCGCATTGGCCCGAACACCTCACGCAGGGCGCTTTGCACCGGACCGGCAAAGTCCAGCAGGCCGACGAAGACAAACGCCAGCACGTAGGCCGGGATGGCGAACGGTAACATCAGGGCCCAGTCCAGCCAGCGTCGACCAGGGAAGTCGCAAAGGCTGGTGAGCCAGGCCAGGCTGACGCCCAGCACGGTGACACCAATGCCCACACCCACCACCAGGGTCAGGGTATTGCCAAGCAGGCGGCCCATCTGGGTGTCGAGCAGGTGGGACCAGATCTGCAGGTCGATGGATTGCCAGGACAACAGCAGCACACTCAGGGGCAGCAGCACCAAGGCGGCAATCAGGGAGACCGGGAGGTACCAGCGGCGTTGAGGGGTGTGGGGCAAGGCTGAAATCTCGAGTGCGATTGCGACCGCTGCGCGGTCGTTCGCGGGTAAACCCGCTCCTACAGGGACTGCGCAACCTTCAAAGGCAGTGCAGATCCTGTAGGAGCGGGCTTGCCCGCGAAGAGGCCCTTACAGGCCCCGGAAGGATAAGGCCTGGCGCTTAGTTGTAGCCAGCACGATCCATCAAGCGGATGGCTTCAGCCTGGCGCTTGCCGGCAATTTCCACCGGAATGCTGTCGGCCTTGAAGCTGCCCCACGCCGCCACTTCCTCCGATGGTTTCACCTTCGGGTTGGCCGGGAATTCCTGGTTGATGTCGGCAAACAGCTTCTGCGCTTCTTCGCCGGTCATCCATTCAACCAGTTTCTTCGCGGCTTCCGGGTGTGGCGCGTGCTTGGTCAGGCCGATACCCGAGAGGTTCACGTGAACGCCACGGTCACCCTGGTTGGGCCAGAAGATCTTCACCGGCAGGTTCGGGTTCTGCTTGTGCAGACGGCCGTAGTAGTAGGTGTTGACCACGCCCACATCACACTGCCCGGCCTCGATGGCCTGGATCACCGCATTGTCGTCGGAGAACACATCGGTGGACAGGTTGTTGACCCAACCTTTGACGATTTGCTCGGTCTTGGCCTCACCGTGGGTTTCAATCAGGGTGGCAGTCAGCGACTGGTTGTACACCTTCTTTGCCGTGCGCAGGCACAGACGGCCTTCCCACTGTTTGTCAGCCAGGGCTTCGTAGGTGCTCAATTCTTCGGGTTTGACCCGCTCTGTGGAGTAGATGATGGTGCGGGCGCGCAGGCTCAGGCCGGTCCAGTCGTGCGACGAGGCGCGGTACTGCGACGGGATGTTCTGGTCGATGACGTCGGACTCAATCGGCTGCAGGATGCCCATCTGCTCGGCCTGCCACAGGTTGCCTGCATCGACGGTCAGCAGCAGGTCGGCCACGCCGTTGTCGCCCTCGGCCTTGATGCGCTGCATCAGCGGGGCTTCCTTGTCGGTAATGAACTTGATCTTGACGCCGGTCTTGGCGGTATAGGCATCGAACACCGGCTTGATCAGCTCGTCGATGCGCGAGGAGTACACCACAACTTCGTCCGCTGCCTGGGCAGTGCCGCCGAACAGGGTCAGGGCCAAGGCGGCCAGTAGGGGCTTGCGTGGCAACATGAAAAGCACTCCTCGGATCGTATGAGAGGTGCGAATGGTAGTGAATCCCATTTTCCGGCTCATCTACCTATCCGTTACCGGATGTTGCAAAAGGCTGCTACGCAACCCCGGCACTCTCAAGCCTTGGCCAGATCCGGCAGGTCACCACTCAAACCCATCGCCTGGCGCACAAACAGCGCCTTGGCCTCCGGCATCTGCTCCACCAGCTTCAACCCGCTGTTGCGCAACCAGCGCAACGGCAGCGGATCGGCCTGGAACAACCTCTCGAAGCCCTCCATCGCCGCCATCAACGCCAGGTTGTGCGGCATACGCCGTCGCTCGTAACGGCTCAGCACCTTCACATCCGCCAACCGCTCGCCACGCTCGCAAGCATTGACCAGTACCTCGGCCAGCACCGCAGCGTCGAGGAAGCCGAGGTTCACACCCTGCCCAGCCAGCGGGTGGATGGTGTGCGCGGCATCGCCGATCAACGCCAGGCCTTCACCCACATAGCGCTTGGCGTGGCGTTGGCGCAGCGGCACGCATACCCTTGGGTCGGCCTGCAACACTTGGCCCAGACGGCCCTCGAAGGCACGTTCCAAAGCCTGCCGGAAGGCAGCTTCATCCAGCGCCATCAGTTGCTCGGCTTGCTCCGGGGTGGTCGACCAGACGATCGAGCACCAGTCCTGCTGGCCATCGCGGGTCAACGGCAGGAAAGCCAGCGGACCTTCGTCAGTGAAGCGCTGCCAGGCCGTGGCCTGGTGCCCGGCGCTGCAACGCACGCTGGTGACAATGGCATGATGCAGGTAGTCCCATTCGCGGGTTTCGCAGCCGGCCAGACGCCGCACCGCCGAATTGGCACCGTCGGCAGCAATCACCAATGGCGCACGCAGTTGCCGGCCATCCGCCAGGGTCAGTAGCCACTCATCGCCAGAGCGGCGTAACTGCTCCAGCCGCGCATTGGCCAGCAGGCCGATGTCGCTGCCATGCAGGCGCTCCAGCAGGCCGTCCTGCACCACGCGGTTCTCGACGATATGGCCAAGCACCTGGGCATGCACACTGGCCGCCGAGAAGTGAATCTGACCGGTGCCGCTGCCATCCCACACATGCATGTCGGAGTACGGCGTGGCGCGCCGCTGGGCAATGCCGTCCCAAGCGCCAAGGCGCTCGAGGATGCGCTGGCTGGCCGCCGACAGCGCGCTGACACGCGGCTCGAACGGGGCCTGGGCATCGAAGGGTACGACCGTCAGCGGGCCACCATCGAGCAACAGGATTTGCAGGCCACTGTGGCGCAACGCCAGGGCCAGGGCGCTGCCGACCATACCGGCACCGACAATCAACAGATCTGCGCGCATTTCCATGCCTTACGCCAGCCTCGCTTGCGGCTTGAGCCGCACATATAGGGTTTTATCGACCCGCGCCACCAACTCGCCGGCGCCATCGCGGATATCGACCTGCAAACGCGGCAGGCATTTCTTGCCGGTGGCTGCCTGCTGGCGGATTTCGTCCAGCAGTGCGTCACCGACGTGAAGCTCGGCATAGACCGGGCCTTTGCCCGGCGAGATGAAGTCGATGCTGGCGGCCTTGTCCCAGACGATGTAGTCACGCCCCAACTGCTCGATCAGCAGCAGCATGTAGAACGGGTCGACCATGGCATACAGGCTGCCACCGAACTGGGTGCCGACGTAATTGCGGTTCCAGCGGGTCAGCTTCATCGCCACCTTGACGCTACGCAGGTCCGGGCTGATGTGCTGCACACGGATACCGGCACCCAGGTACGGTGGGTAGAGGTTCAGCAGCCAGCGCAGCATGCGCGCCCGGCGCGCCAGTTTACGCGGGTTGCTCATGCCTGGCCCCGCGGATCAGGACGGGTGCCCAGGCCCATGGCCTGGCGGGCGAACCAGCTTTTTGCCGGTGGCAACAGGTCGAGCCCGAGCAGGCCCAGGTTGCGCCCGGCAGTCAGCAACGGCTGATTGCTGCCGAACAGGCGGGTGACCTGGTCGGAGAAGCCGATGGTCATCGCCTGGTCCAGGCGCTGGCGCTGGTGATAGGCCTGCAGCGTGGTCAGGTCGCCAGGCTGCTGTGGACCTGCCAGCAGCGCTTCGGCCAGGGATTGCACGTCACGCAGCGACAGATTGAAACCCTGACCCGCGATGGGGTGCAGGCTGTGTGCTGCGTTGCCCAGCACCACCAGGTGCGGCCGCACCTGCTCCTGGGCCTCGATCAAGGACAGCGGGTAGAGGTGCCGTGCGCCCACCTGGCGCAGCGCGCCCAGGCGGTAGCCGAACACGCCCTGCAGTTCGCGCAGGAAGCTGCGCTCGTCGATGTCGGCCAGGCGCCGCGCATCCATGCCCTGACGGGTCCATACCAGTGCGCAGCGGTTTTCCGGCAACGGCAGCAAGGCCATGGGGCCCTCTTCGGTGAAGCGCTCGAAAGCCTGGCCGCCATGGGCCTCACCCGGGGTAATGTTGGCGATCAACGCGCTCTGCTGGTACGGCGTGTGGCGCACATGGATACCCAACTGCTCGCGCAAGCCGGAGCGGCCTCCATCGGCCAGTACCGCCAGGTCACATTCCAGTTGGGTATCGTCGTTCAGCCGCAGGCGGTAACCGCGTTCGGTGGCCTGCATCGAGGTGACTTCCGCCGGGCAGCGCCAGCTGACCACCTCGCTGTCCAGCCCTTGCCACAGGCACTGCCCGAGCCAGGCGTTTTCCACCACGTAACCCAGCGCCGGTACGCCCTCTTCCATGGCATCCAGGCGGGTGGCGCCAAAGCGACCACGGTCGGAAACGTGAATCTGCCGGATAGGCTCGGCGCGGCGGCCGATGGCCTGCCACAGGCCCAGTTGTTGATAAATCTGCTGGGTACCGAATGACAACGCCGACGAGCGTGCATCGTAACTGGGCTGGTAGCTGTCGCCGGGGGCGAACGGCTCGATCAGCAGGATCTTCCAGCCGCGCGCCTTGGCGCCGGCCTGCAGGGCCAAAGCCAGGCTTGCGCCAACCAGGCCGCCGCCAATGATCGCCAGGTTCACCCGGCTCATGCCACGGCCTTGCGGGCAGCCTGCATCAGCGCCTCGATCTCGGCGACCGTACGCGGCACGCCCGAAGTCAGGATTTCACAACCTTGCCTGGTCACTACCACGTCGTCCTCGATCCTTACCCCAATACCGCGCCACTTTTTGGCCACGGCCTGATTGTCGGCGCCAATGTAGATCCCCGGTTCCACGGTCAGCGCCATGCCGGGTTCCAGTACCCGCCACTCGCCGCCCACCTTGTACTCGCCCACGTCGTGCACATCCATGCCCAGCCAGTGCCCGGCGCGGTGCATGTAGAAGGCGCGATAGGCTTCGCTGTCGATCAGCGCCTGCACATCACCTTCGAGCAAGCCCAGCTCCACCAGGCCTGCAGTGATGACCCGCACGGTCGCCTCATGGGCGTGGTTCCAGTGCTTGCCGGGGGCTATTTCGGCAAACGCCGCCGCCTGTGCCTTTAGCACCAGCTCGTAGATGGCCTTCTGCTCGGGCGAAAACCGCCCACTGACCGGGAAGGTGCGGGTGATGTCGCTGGCATAGCAGTCGATTTCGCAGCCGGCGTCGATCAGCACCAGGTCGCCATCCTTGAGCGGCGCATCGTTCTGTTGGTAGTGCAGGATGCAGCCATTGCGCCCGGCCGCAACAATCGAGCCGTAGGCCGGCATCTTTGCCCCGCCCTTGCGGAATTCGTAATCCAGCTCGGCTTCCAGGCTGTACTCGTGCAGCCCGGCCCGGCAGGCCTGCATGGCCCGCACGTGGGCTCGCGCAGAAATATCTGCGGCAGCACGCATCACCTTCACTTCCGCCGCCGATTTATACAGGCGCATATCGTGCAACAGATGATCCAGCGCAACGAACTCGTTCGGAGGCTGGGCGCCCAGGCGTGCCTTGGAGCGGATCACGTTGATCCAATCCATCAGCCGGCGGTCGAACTCCGGGTTGCTGCCCATGGCGCTGTAGACCCGCTCGCGGCCTTCGATCAGGCCAGGCAGGATCTCGTCGATATCCGTGATGGGGAAGGCATCGTCAGCGCCGAAATCGCGCACTGCCCCTTCCTGGCCCGCCCGCAGGCCGTCCCACAGCTCGCGCTCGGGGTTGCGTTCACGGCAGAACAGCACGTACTCGCCATGCTCGCGCCCCGGAATCAAAGCAATCACCGCCTCGGGCTCCGGGAAGCCGCTGAGGTACTGGAAGTCGCTGTCCTGGCGGTACACGTGCTCGACGTCGCGGTTGCGGATGGCAACTGCGGCGGCGGGCAGAATGGCGATGCTGTTGGGGACCATCTGCGCCATCAGCGCCTTGCGCCGACGGGCATACTCGGCCTTGGGAATGTGGCTCATGGGCAGACTACCCCTGGTTGATCAGTGCAGCGAGGGCTTGGGCGCGGGTGCGGCCGGCTTGGCCAGTTCGGAGAACAGCAGCAGGGGCGCCACGCGCAGGTATTCCATGACTTCCATGTAGTCGCTCTCGCCGTCTTCGGACTCTTCGAGCGCTTCCTGGACCTGCGAAATGGCTACCAGGTCCTGCAGCACTTCCCTGGCCTCGTCGGACAAGTCCTTACCGCCAGCGTTCAGGCCGAAACCGGTCACGAAGCCTTGGCACCACTGGCCCAGCGCGGTGGCGCGGTCGCTCAGTGCAGCATCATCGGTAGGCAGCAGCAGGACGATCGCCATGTCGTCGCTGGTCAGCTCGCCCTTGACCATTTCCTGCAAACCGACCAAGGCATTGCGGACCCTGTCACCAGGCTCGGTTTCCAGCAGTTGGGCGGCATCGGCCAACCAGGCATCGGCATCGAAGCCGGCCCCGGCGCAGCTGCGGCCAATCAGCAGGCCGTGCAGTTCGGCCGGGGTGACGGGATGACCATTGCTCGAGAGCAGCATGGCGAAGGCGTTGTAGGGCGATTGAGTATTGGGCATGGGCAGCTAGGCGCCAGACGGCGCAATGTCTAGAATGAAGACCTTGTATCCTAGCATCGGCAGGCGCGCCAAGACTATCGGCACTGGCCGTTGCCGCCCAGGGAGAGGCATCATCGCCAGGGGACTCAACGACGGAGCGAATCGAGTGCAACCCACGCAAGAGAACGACCTGCAGGCACTGATGAGCCGATTCGAGTTGCTGATCGAACGCATCGAGCAACTAAAACGGCAAAATGCACTCCTAGTAGCTCAGGAAAAATCCTGGCGCGAAGAGCGCGCCCACCTCATCGAAAAGAACGAGATCGCCAAGCGCAAAGTCGAGTCGATGATTTTACGCCTCAAGGCTCTGGAGCAAGACTCATGAGTTCAAGCAATAGCGTCACTGTGCAGATCCTCGACAAGGAATACTCGATCATCTGCCCGCCGGAAGAGCGCAACAACCTGGTCAGCGCTGCGCGCTACCTGGACGGCAAAATGCGCGAAATCCGCAGCAGCGGCAAGGTGATCGGTGCCGACCGCATCGCGGTCATGGCAGCGTTGAACATTACCCACGAAATGCTGCACCGCCAGGAAGACCGCAATGATGCGCCGGTCAGCGGCACAAACCGCGAACAGGTGCGCGACCTGCTGGATCGGGTAGATAAGGCTTTGTCCGACGACACGGATACCAAAATCGGCTGAGATTGGTATACTGGCGCCACTCCCTGGGGGATGCGCCAGTCGGTTATGTCCCTGAGCCGATACGCACAACCACGGGGGTTGCACGCTGGGGCCGGTGTGCATGTCCGCCCGACGGAAAGCCTTAACGCCCCCTGCAATCTCCACCTTGAACTTTCGGGTTCAAGGGCTACACCGATAGCGGTCTTATCGGGGAGCCTGAATTCTCTTGCCCGCCCTCCCCGGCGGGCAATTCGTTTTGGCCGACTTTATTCAAGCTTTGTACGAATAGTCACCGCGCAGGCACTTTTCGTATAAAGCAGCACATCTGGGACCGCCTGTGCCATGACCGAAACCGTGCCGCTCACCCGCCCCCAGCTACGTCGCCTGCTTCGCAATGCCCGCCGCGCCCTGACCCCTGCCCAGCAACGCCAGGCTACGCTCGGCCTGTACCGCCAGTTGGCGCAACACCCCTTGTTCCGCCGCGCCCGCCACATCGCCCTGTACCTGCCCAACGACGGTGAAATCGACCCTCGCCTACTGCTACGCGAAGCACAGCGTCGCGGCAAGCGCACCTATCTGCCGGTGCTGCACGCCTGGCCGCGCACGCGCATGGTGTTCCAGCGTTTTGAGCAGGGTGAGAAGCTCAAGCCCAATCGCTTCCGTATTCCAGAGCCGATAATCGATCGCAAACGCCAACGGCCAATCTGGGCGCTGGATCTGATTCTGCTACCGCTGGTCGGTTTTGACGAAGTGGGCGGACGCCTGGGAATGGGCGGTGGCTTCTATGATCGCAGCCTGGCCTACCAGGCGCGTCGGCAAACCTGGAAAAAACCGTTGCTGCTGGGGCTGGCGCATGAATGCCAGAAGGTCGAGCGGCTGGCGCAGGCCAGTTGGGACGTACCACTGCAAGGCACGGTCTCGGACCGTGGCTGGTACCTGGCGCCACGTTGAGCGGCGCCAGCGGGGGATATCAACGTTGTGGCTGGCTGGCGTCAACCGGCATCTGATAGGCGCTGTCCAGCTTGCGCTCCCAGAACCCTTGCGCATAACCGGTAGTGACCACACCCAGGCCAAAAATGAACACCAGGATCCACAGTAGATCCGGCTTTTTACGTTGATTCATCGAAGATTGCCCCCCAGGCAAACTGTTCTGTACTCGGCGATATTCTGGGTACCGCCGGTGCACGCGCTTTAAACGGTGCGCATTTTCCGACAACATGCGTCCGCACGCAAACCTTGACGCCAACCGGCTGTCGGTTTCGTGCAACAGGTTATTTCAAACCTTTTCAGGAGCAGCATTCATGGCCTACTGGCTGATGAAATCCGAGCCCGACGAGCTCTCCATCGAAGCCCTCGCACGCTTGGGTGAAGCGCGCTGGGACGGCGTGCGCAACTATCAGGCGCGTAATTTTCTGCGGGCCATGAGCGTGGGTGACGAATTTTTCTTCTACCACTCCAGCTGCCCGCAACCCGGCATCGCCGGCATTGCCAGAATCACCCGCGCGGCCTACCCGGACCCTACCGCGCTGGACCCGGAAAGCCATTATCACGATGCCAAGGCCACGACCGACAAGAACCCGTGGAGCGCAGTGGATGTGGCCCACCTACAAACCTTCCCAAGGGTGCTGGAACTGGGGAGGCTGAAACAGCAGGCTGGGCTGGTCGAGTTGCCGCTGGTGCAAAAAGGCAGCCGCCTGTCGGTCATGCCGGTAACGCCCGAGCAATGGGCGGTGATTGTCGCGTTGCGCTGAATGCGCAGCTAAGGTCAAGGGCTTGACCAATATCAACACGCCATACATGGCCGTCAGGCATGATGGACTGTGCATGACCGCAAGGATGCAGATCGATGAACCGATACGCCCCTAGAATCTTCGCCACTGCACTGATCGCACTGCTCGTTGCAGCCGGCGGGCTGGGGTACTGGAAGTCGCTCCACGACCAGTTGCCCGAAGGCCTGAGCATGGGCAACGGCCGCCTTGAAGCCACCGAAGTGCAGATCGCCAGCAAGATCCCAGGTCGCCTGGCCGAAGTACTGGTCGATGAAGGCGACAACGTTACCCGTGGTCAGCTACTGGCACGCATCGACACCCGCACGATGGAAGCCCAGCGCAGCCAGGCCGAAGCCGAAGTGCTGCGCGCCCGGGAAAACTACGCCGCCGCCCAGGCCAGCGTGCAACTGCGCCAGAGCGAACTGCTGCTGGCCAGCCAGGAGCTCAAGCGCGTGCGCGAAATTTTCCAGCGCAAGTACGCCAGCCAGCAGTTGCTCGACCAACAGCAGGCGCGCTTTGACACGGCCAACGCAGCAGTAGTCGCCGCCCGCGCCCAACTGGCAGCGATCAAGGCTGCAATCGGTGCCGCCGAGGCGCAAGTCGCCCAACTCACCAGCGAAATCGATGACAGCAGCCTGCGTGCGCCCATCAACGGCATCATCCAGCTGCGCCTGGCCGAACCCGGTGAAGTGCTGGGTGCCGGCGGCCGGGTCTTGATGCTGATCGACCCCAGCGACCAGTACATGAACCTGTACCTGCCTGCGTCCACCAGCGGCCGACTGACCGTAGGCGATCAGGCGCGCATCGTGCTCGACGCCCTGCCCGAGCGCGCGCTGCCGGCCAAGGTGGCCTTTGTCGCAGCCAAGGCCCAGTTCACCCCCAAACAGGTGGAAACCCGCGACGAACGGCAAAAGCTGGTGTTCCGGGTCAAACTGCGCCTGAGCGACCCGGGCGCCGTGCCGCAAGCCAAGCCAGGCATGCCAGGCGCCGGCTATGTACGCACGGCTGAGGTGGACTGGCCGGCCAACCTGCAATGAACGCCCCGGCGCTGCTGGCCGAAGGCATCAGCCACCGTTACGGCGACCTCATAGCCCTGCACCCGCTAGGTTTCAGCCTGCCTGTGGGCACCCGCTGCGCGCTGATCGGCCCCGATGGGGCCGGTAAATCGACCCTGCTGGGGTTGATCGCCGGCGTAAAACGCCTGCAGCAGGGAGAGCTGCAGGTGCTGGGCGGCTCGATCCGCCAACGCCGCCATCGCACCGCGCTATACCCCAAAGTAGCGTTCATGCCGCAGGGGCTGGGCAACAACCTGTACCCGGAACTGTCGATCAGCGAGAACATCCGCTTTTTCGCCACCCTGTTCGGGCTGGGCCGCCGCGAGTGTGAGCAGCGCATGGCCAATCTGTTGCAGGCCACCGACCTGCAGCGCTTTGCCCAGCGCCCGGCCGGCAAGCTGTCGGGTGGCATGAAGCAGAAGCTGGGCCTTTGCTGCGCGCTGATCCACGAGCCAGACCTGCTGATCCTGGACGAGCCGACCACCGGCGTCGACCCACTGTCGCGGCGGCGCTTCTGGGAGCTGGTTGAGCAGGTTCGCGCACAACGCCCGCAACTGACCCTGCTGGTGGCTACCGCCTACATGGAAGAAGCCGAACAGTTCGAGCATTGCCTGATGCTCGATGGCGGCCACTTGCTGGCCGCCGGCCCTAGCCACGAACTGGCTGCAGTAACCCCCAGCGGCAAGCTGGATGACGCCTTTACCCACTACCAGGGCGCGGGCAAGGCGCAGCATCAACCACTGGCAATCCCGCCGCGCCAAGCCACGGACGGCCCGGTCGCCATCGAGGCACACGACCTGACTCTGCGCTTTGGCGACTTCACGGCGGTGAACAAGGTCAGTTTCGCCATTGGCCGAGGGGAGATCTTTGGCTTCCTGGGTTCCAACGGTTGCGGCAAGACCACCACCATGAAGGTGCTCACCGGCCTGATGCCGGCCAGCGAGGGCAGCGCTAGCCTGCTGGGTCGCCCGGTGGACGCCAGCGACCTGGCCACACGCAAGCGGGTCGGCTTCATGTCGCAGAGTTTCTCTCTGTATGGCGAGCTCAGCACCCGGCAGAACCTGGCCCTGCATGCCCGCCTGTTCGACTTGCCCAAAGCCGAGAGCGCCCAGCGCATCGATGAGCTGATCGAGCGCTTCGACCTCGCCGCTATCGCAGACCAACCATCTGGCGCCCTGCCCCTCGGTTTGCGCCAGCGTCTGTCGCTGGCAGTGGCGGTTCTGCATCGCCCGGAAGTCTTGATCCTCGACGAACCGACCTCTGGCGTCGACCCGGCCGCCCGCGACGACTTCTGGCGCCTGCTGGTAGAACTGTCGCGCGAGCAGGGCGTGACCATTTTCCTCTCCACCCACTTCATGAACGAAGCCCAGCGCTGCGATCGTATTTCGCTGATGCACGCTGGGCGGGTGCTGGCCTGCGACACACCCGATGCCCTGCAGCATCAGTACCAGGGCGCCACGCTGGAGGACGCGTTCGTTCGCTGCCTGGAGCAGGCCCAGGAGCTGGCGCCAGCCGCCACCGACAGCAGCGTGCTGGAACAGGCGTCCACCCCCACCCTGCCGCTACGCCAGGGTTTCAGCCTGCGCCGCCTGCTGGCAGTGGCCGGCCGTGAGGGCAAGGAGCTGCTGCGCGACAAGGTGCGCCTGGCCTTCGCCTTACTGGGTGCACTGTTCATGATGGTGATCTTCGGCTACGGCATTTCACTGGATGTGGAAAACCTCGCCTTCGCCGTGCACGATCAGGACCAGAGCCCGCAAAGTCGCGCCTACCTCGAAGCCTTCCGTGGCTCACGCTACTTCGCTGAACAAGCGCCAATCCGCGACAGCAGAGAGCTGCACCAACGCCTGCAACGCTCGGAAATCAAACTGGCACTGGAGATTCCGCCCGGCTTTGGCCGCGACCTGTATGCAGGGCGCCAGCCGGTGGTGGCCGCCTGGCTCGACGGTGGCATGCCGTTCCGCGCAGAAACCAGCCGCAACTACGTGGAAGCCGTGCACCAGGCCAACCTGGAGCAACTGGCACAGGCCAGCCCACAACCGCAGCCACGCCAGGACCCGGTGCGCCTGGAAACGCGTTTCCGCTACAACCAGGATGTGGTCAGCGTGAACGCCATCGGCCCTGGCGTAATGGCGCTGATATTGGCCTTCATTCCGGCCATGCTCACTGCGCTGGGCATCGTGCGCGAGAAGGAGCTCGGCTCCATCACCAACTTCTACGCCACACCCCTCACCCGCCTGGAGTTCCTGCTTGGCAAGCAGATGCCCTACCTGGCTGTGAGCCTGGTCAACCTGGCGCTGTTGGTGGCGATGAACCGCTGGCTGTTCGCCGTACCGCTCAAGGGCAGCGTACTGGCCCTGGCGTGTGGCGGCATGGCCTACCTGCTGGCAACCACCAGCCTGGGCCTGCTGATCTCGGCATTCACCCGCACCCAGATCGCCGCCATTCTCGGCACCATGATCATTACCAGCCTGCCGACCATCCAGTTTTCCGGGCTGATCGTGCCACGTTCGTCGCTAGACGGCGCGGCAGCGGTGATGGGCCAGTTGTTCCCGGCAGGCTACTTCCTCGACATCGCAGTCGGCACCTTCACCAAAGCGTTAGGCCTGCGTGAGTTGTGGCCGCAGTGCCTGATCCTGCTCAGTTTCTTTGCCGCATTCACTGGCCTGAGCCTGGCAATGCTGAAGAAACAGGAGGCCTGACATGTCGCGCCTGAACCACACCCTGCGCCTGGGCCTGAAAGAACTGACCAGCCTGCGCCATGACAGCGTCCTGCTGCTGTTCCTGCTATATGCCTTCAGCGTGGCGATCTATATGCCGGCAGCCGGCTCGGTGATCGGCGTACACAACGCCAGCGTGGCGGTGGTGGATGAAGACCATAGCCTGCTCTCGCGCAAGCTCAGCGAAGCCCTGCAACCGCCCGAGTTCCAGCCAGCCGTGCCGCTGCCTCCGCAGCGCCTGGACCAGGCCATGGACAGCGGCCAGTACACCTTCGTCATCAACATACCGGTGAACTTTCAGAGCGACCTGCTGGCCGGGCGCTCGCCGGAGCTGCAGATCAACGTCGATGCTACAGCCATGAGCCAAGCGTTCATGGGCGCCGGCTACATCGGCCGCATCTTCGAGCGCGAGCTGCTCGACTACAGCCAGCGTGGTAACGAGCAAAGCCCGGTGCTGATCAACCCCAAGGCGCTGTTCAACCCCAACCTGGAGGGGGGCTGGTTTCTGGCAGTGATCCAGATCGTCAACAACATCACCATCCTGGCGATCATCCTCACCGGCACCGCGCTGCTGCGCGAGCGTGAGCACGGCACCCTCGACCACCTGCTGGTGCTGCCGCTGACCGCGCTGGAGATCATGCTGGCCAAGATCGGCAGCAACGCGCTGGTGGTGGTGATCTGCACCTGGATTTCGTTGGTGGTAGTCGTCAAAGGTGCACTGGGCGTGCCGCTTTCTGGCTCGATGGGGCTGTTCCTGGCCGTGACCGCGCTGTACCTGTTCGCCAGTACATCGCTGGGCATTTTCCTCGCCACCCTGGCGCGCTCGACGCCGCAGTTCGGCCTGCTGGCGATCCCGGTGATCATCCCGATGCTGTTGCTGTCCGGTGGCAGCACACCACTGGACAGCATGCCGCAGTGGCTGCAGTGGGTGATGCAGGGGTCACCCTCAACGCACTTTGTCAGCCTGAGTGCCGCAATCCTGTTCCGGGATGCCGGGTGGGCGGTGGTATGGCCGGATATCCTGGCGCTGACGCTGATCGGCCTGGTGTTCTTCAGCGTGGCCCTCGCGCGGTTCCGCCGTACCCTGGCGTCTTGAAGGCATGCGCGAGCGTCCGCCGAAAGTTGGAAAACTGGCACAAAGACAAAGGGCGCCTTTCGGCGCCCTACTCACAGACAGGTCGACTTGTCATCGCCATATACCTGCCCGGCTCTGTAATTGCTGGTTGAACCAGGATCCTCAGAGTCTTACAAGCCCCTTGCGGGAACAGGCTGATTATCACGCATCGAGCGTAACATTGACAACAGACCGCTCTGTTGCTGGATGTGTGAAACCCAGCGTAAAGCCAACTGCAGCCCTCACGGCGGCGAAATGCTCTGGCCGCATTGTAAAGGTCATGTATTCCCGACCACTTCCTTGCCGCGATTTGACCCGACATCTGTCCAATCTGGAGGTAGCCACCGTGTAGATCATGTCGCACTTGGCCCAGCATGTCAGGGCCGAACCAGGCAGATAACTCGGCAGCACAACGTGATGCCCTGCCATGTGATCCGGTGCAGTGGTACTCAAAGGGACTATCGTCACTAACTGGCGATTTTGACTGTGCTTGCGAAGAACGACCACGGGACGCACCTTGATCATTTCAGGCACTTGAAAGCCTGAAAAGTCGCACATCAGTACAGTCGCCTCTTTCGGCTGGTACTTCAAAGCCATTGCCAACACTCTCGAGCAACTGAAGACAGGGCACAATCTAGCTTGGCCATGGCCCCAAAAACTGAAAACTGGCGGGCTTACAGGAAAGACAGAAGGGTCCTACACACGGGGTAAGCCTGAATTCAATCCGACTTATCAGTGATGGACCTCACACTGTTTCAGGTCACTGCACAATCAGGTTGTTGAACAGCAGGTCCTCAACGATCGGCTTGCCCTCTTCCGCCTCCAGCACCTGCTGCACCTGTTTCAGCGCCTCTTGGCGAAGATGCTCCTTGGCCTCGACGTTGCTCATGCTGTCCACCGTCTGCTGGGTGAACAATGCCACCAGCTGGTTACGGATCAGCGGTTCGTGGTGTTTCACCGTCTTGGCCGCTTCGTCACCCGTCACGCGCAGGGCCACGTCAGCCTTGTACACGCGCAGCCGCGGGCTGCCGTCGAGCGCATAGTTGCCAACAAAGGGCGGGCTCAGACTGATGTAGGCGACCTTGGGCGCCCCTTCCTTGGCTTCTTCGGCCATGGCCGCAGCCGGCAGCAGCAGCGCCAGCACCATCAAGATCCACGCTTTCACGAATTCGCTCCTCAATACAATTGGCGCCAGCTTACCCAGCACACCGCTCAAACCCAAGCCCGGGCTTATGCCGCCCCATCAGGGCGGGCCATGCTCGTTGACCCACCAAGCGGCCCTCCTACACTTATCGGCCACTACCCGCAAAGGAATAGCCCCGATGAAAGCTGTGTTGTGCAAAACCCTGGGTCCAGCGCGCAACCTGGTGCTGGAAGAGGTGGCCAGCCCACTGCCGAAGAAAAACGAGATCCTGTTGGACGTGCACGCTGCCGGGGTCAACTTCCCCGACACCCTGATCATCGAAGGCAAGTACCAGTTCCAGCCACCGCTGCCGTTCTCTCCCGGTGGAGAGGCAGCGGGCGTGGTGGCCGCCATCGGTGAAAAGGCCGGTGCGTTCAAGGTAGGCGACCGGGTCATGGCGCTCACCGGCTGGGGTGCGTTCGCCGAGCAAGTGGCGGTGCCGTTCTATAACGTTCTGCCGATCCCGGCGAGCATGGACTTCACCACCGCTGCGGCCTTCGGCATGACCTACGGCACCTCGATGCACGCCCTGCGCCAGCGTGGCCAGTTGCAGGCAGGCGAGACGCTGCTGGTACTGGGCGCTTCCGGTGGGGTCGGCCTGGCGGCGGTGGAGATCGGCAAGGCCATGGGCGCGCGGGTGATCGCGGCGGCCAGCAGCGCCGAGAAACTGGCCGTGGCCAAGGCTGCCGGGGCGGATGAACTGATCGATTACAGCCAGGCCAACCTGCGCGAAGAAATCAAACGTCTGACCGGCGGCCAAGGCGTGGACGTGATCTACGACCCGGTCGGAGGCGAGCTGTTCGAACAAGCGGTGCGCGGGTTGGCCTGGAATGGCAGGCTGCTGGTGGTGGGTTTTGCCAGCGGCAGCATTCCACAGCTGACGGCCAACCTGGTGCTGCTCAAGGGCGCGGCGGTACTGGGCGTGTTCTGGGGGGCATTTGCCCAGCGCCAGCCGGAGGACAATGCCGCCAACTTCCGCCAGCTGTTTGCCTGGCATGCCGAGGGCAAGTTGAAGCCGCTGGTGTCGCAGACTTATCCACTGGAACAAGCCGGGGCTGCTATAGAGAAGCTGGGGCAACGGCAGGCTGTGGGTAAGTTGGTGGTGCTGGCCAGGTAAGGCAGTACCGCGAATACGGTGGTGACGGCAACGGTTAACGGCGGGTGGAATTGGCCGGCAGGCCCGGCCCCTTCGCGGGTAAACCCGCTCCTACAGGCGACCGCGCAGGGTTTACCCGCGAAGAGGCCGGAGCTGGTTGTTCACACTTCGCGCAGATTATGGCAACGCCTGAATCGCGCTTCCAGATTGCGATCGGGCATCTGGTGACTGCGCAGTGCATTCAAGGTCTGCTCGACATAGTCGCGCGTGGTGCCATAACGCCCCTTGGCACTGGCCAGGATCTGGCTGAGCAAAGTATCCGGCAAGTTGCCGGCATAGCACGGCAAATGCCGCTCCAGCACAAAGCCCAAGGCCTGCACCTTGCTACCATCGCCCAGGCGACAGTGGAGCCAGTGCGGCCGGTAGGCCGGATACGGCATCTCGCGCTGCCACAGGGCCATCAGTGAGTCGTCTAGATTGCGCTCATCCAGCCGGTAGGCAAAACCGCTGCAGGAACCACCTCGGTCCAGGCCAAACACCAGGCCGGGGGTTTCCGGGGTGCCGCGATGTTCATGCGACCACAGGTACAAGCCACGGTGATAACCATGTACCCGCGCGCGCTGACGCTCCACCGAATTGCATTCCGGGCGCCAGATCAACGAGCCATAGGCAAACAGCCACACCGGCCCGCCCTGATGCCTGGACATGGTTGTCTTCATGGAGCTGAACAACTGTTCGCGAGTATGTTGCTGACCGAAATCGAGTGCTGGAGGGTATGAAACTTCCCAAGACATACTTTCAAGAGCCGACATAAGCTGCCGCCATTATTCCTGTGAACTACGGAGGTAGCGAGATTCGATTACGCTGCGGCCCGAGGCCGCTTTACCAAGGGCGCTTTACCAAGGGCGCTTGCAGTAACCATAGGCCAGAATTACAGGAATACTCAAGCCCTTGAGCACGCGTTTCATGCACGGCTCCGACGACTGGAAAGTACTGTTTCAGCAACGGTGAAAGTTATTGGCCAAGGCGGTAATAATTACCGCCTTATACCCATACTTTCAAACTTCGGTTATTAACCGCGCGGCGCGTAGGCGAACACATCGGCACGCATGCGGTGCGCATCCATACCAGCTTCGACCAGGGCGTCGAGTGTGGCGTAGATCATGTTCGGTGAGCCACTGGCATACACATGCACGCTATTGAGGTCGGCAATGTCTTCGCATACCGCTTCATGCAGCATGCCGCAGCGGCCTTCCCAGCCGCACAGGTCGCTGACCACTTGATGCAGGAACAGGTTGGGCAGGCGCAGCCATTCGTCCCAGTGCTCGATCTGGTAGAAGTCCTCAGGCCGGCGCACTCCCCAGTACAGGTGCACCGGGTGCTTGAAGCCCTGGGCCCGGCAGTGCTCAACCAGGCTGTGCATCTGGCCCATGCCGGTGCCGGCGGCAATCAGCACCAGCGGCCCGTCTGGCAGCTCGGCCAGGTGGGTGTCGCCAAACGGCATTTCGATGCGCGCCAGGCCATCTCGCCTGAGCTGGTCGATCAGTTGCACCGCACTGGGTTCACGCGCCAGCACATGCAGCTCCAGCTCGCGCCCGGCATGTGGCGCGGACGCCAGCGAGAAGGCCGCCTGCTTGCCGCCCTCACGTTCGATCATCAGGTATTGCCCTGCGTGGTAGCGCAGTGGCTTGCCGGCAGGCGCACGCAGGCGCACCCGCCAGACGTCGCCACCGACGTCGACGCACTCACTGACGCTGCACGCCAGCTTGCGCACTGGCAGCTCGCCCAAGGCAAGCACACCGTCCCAGAGCAACACGCAGTCCTCCAGCGGTTCGGCAATGCAGGTGAACAACTCGCCATGGTCGCGGACTTCGCCATCCTGGCGAACCCGTCCTTCAACCAACAACGCGGCGCAAACATGGCAATTGCCATTGCGGCAGCTGTTTGGGCAGTCATAGCCCAGCCGCCGTGCTCCATCCAGGATCCGTTCCCCGGGTTCAAGCGCCAGCACCGCCCCGGACGGCTGCAACGTTACCTGCATCAATCTATTCCCAACTGATCCCACAGCTCATCGATACGGCGGGTGACGGCCTCATCCTTGACGATGACCCGGCCCCATTCGCGTGTAGTCTCGCCCGGCCACTTGTGAGTAGCGTCCAGGCCCATCTTCGAACCCAGCCCCGACACCGGAGACGCAAAGTCCAGGTAGTCGATCGGGGTGTTGTCAATCATTACCGTATCACGCTTGGGGTCCATACGCGTGGTAATGGCCCAGATCACATCGTTCCAGTCACGAGCGTTGATATCGTCATCGGTGACAATAACGAACTTGGTGTACATGAACTGTCGCAGGAACGACCACACACCCAGCATTACGCGCTTGGCGTGGCCTGGGTACTGCTTCTTCATGGTCACCACCGCCATGCGGTACGAGCAGCCTTCCGGCGGCAGGTAGAAGTCGGTGATTTCCGGGAACTGCTTCTGCAGGATCGGCACGAACACTTCGTTCAGCGCCACGCCGAGAATGGCCGGCTCATCTGGCGGCCTGCCGGTGTAGGTGCTGTGGTAGATCGGTTTTTGCCGGTGGGTGATGCGCTCGACGGTGAACACCGGGAAACTGTCCACTTCGTTGTAGTAGCCCGTGTGATCGCCGTAAGGGCCTTCCGGGGCCATTTCGCCCGGGTGGATCACCCCTTCCAGAATGATCTCGGCGGTTGCCGGTACCTGCAGGTTGCTGCCGCGGCACTTGACCAGCTCGGTGCGATTGCCTCGTAGCAGGCCGGCGAAGGCGTACTCGGAGAGGGTGTCCGGTACCGGGGTCACGGCGCCGAGAATGGTCGCAGGGTCAGCGCCCAGCGCCACGGCGACCGGAAACGGCTGGCCGGGGTTCTTCTCGCACCACTCTCGGTAGTCGAGGGCGCCGCCACGGTGGCTGAGCCAGCGCATGATCACCTTGTTGCGGCCGATCACCTGCTGGCGGTAGATGCCCAGGTTCTGGCGGTCCTTGTTCGGGCCACGGGTAACGGTGAGGCCCCAGGTAATCAGCGGCGCCACGTCGCCAGGCCAGCAGTGCTGAATCGGCAGGGCGCCGAGGTCGACATCATCCCCCTCGACCACCACTTCCTGGCACACCGCGTCCTTGACCACTTTTGGCGCCATCGACACGACCTTCTTGAAGATCGGCAGCTTCGACCAGGCGTCCTTCAGGCCCTTGGGCGGCTCGGGCTCTTTGAGGAAGGCCAGCAGCTTGCCGATTTCCCGCAATTCGCTGACCGACTCGGCGCCCATGCCCATGGCCACCCGCTCCGGGGTACCGAACAGGTTGCCCAGCACGGGAATGTCGAAGCCGGTGGGTTTTTCGAACAGCAATGCCGGGCCCTTGGCGCGCAGGGTGCGGTCGCAGACCTCGGTCATTTCCAGGACGGGGGAGATCGGTACCTGGATGCGCTTGAGTTCGCCGCGCTGTTCCAGGCCACGGATGAAGTCGCGCAAGTCGCGATACTGCATGCAGGAGCCTCGTGTTGGCCGTATCGGTCGGGGTGCAGAGTGTAGCGCCGTTCGAGGCCTGTTTGGGGGCAAAAATGCACTGGGGCCGCCTTGCGCCCCTTCGCGGGCACGCCCGCCCCCACAAGGATTGTATTTAACCTGTGGGAGCGGGCGTGCCCGCGAAGAGCCGCAAGGCGGCCCCAATTACTGCCTGATCGGGAAGCTTACTTGCGCTTCATCGACAGGAAGAACTCATCGTTGGTCTTGGTCTGCTTGAGCTTGTCGACCAGGAACTCGATGGCGGCGATTTCGTCCATCGGGTGCAGCAGCTTGCGCAGAATCCACATACGCTGCAGTTCGTCGTCAGCGGTCAGCAACTCTTCGCGGCGGGTGCCGGAACGGTTGATGTTGATGGCCGGGAACACACGTTTCTCGGCGATGCGGCGGTCCAGCGGCAGCTCCATGTTGCCGGTGCCCTTGAACTCTTCGTAGATCACTTCGTCCATCTTCGAGCCGGTTTCAACCAGCGCAGTGGCGATAATGGTCAGCGAGCCGCCCTCCTCGATGTTCCGCGCAGCACCGAAGAAGCGCTTGGGCTTCTCGAGGGCGTGAGCGTCGACACCACCGGTCAGCACCTTGCCGGAGCTCGGGATCACGGTGTTGTAGGCACGTGCCAGTCGAGTGATCGAGTCCAGCAAGATAACCACGTCTTTCTTGTGCTCGACCAGGCGCTTGGCCTTCTCGATCACCATTTCGGCAACCTGCACGTGGCGGGTTGGTGGCTCGTCGAAGGTGGAAGCGACCACTTCGCCACGCACGGTGCGCTGCATTTCGGTCACTTCTTCCGGGCGCTCGTCGATCAGCAGGACGATCAGGTGGCACTCGGGGTTGTTGCGGGTGATGTTGGCCGCAATGTTCTGCAGCATGATCGTCTTACCGGCTTTCGGCGGGGCAACGATCAGGCCGCGCTGGCCTTTGCCGATCGGGGCGCACAGGTCGATGACGCGACCGGTCAAGTCCTCGGTGGAGCCGTTACCGGCCTCCATCTTCAGGCGCTTGTTCGGGAACAGCGGCGTCAGGTTTTCGAACAGGATCTTGTTCTTCGCGTTTTCCGGGCGGTCGAAGTTGATGGTATCGACCTTCAGCAGGGCGAAGTAACGCTCCCCTTCCTTCGGTGGGCGGATCTTGCCGACGATGGTGTCGCCGGTACGCAGGTTGAAACGGCGGATCTGGCTGGGCGATACATAGATATCGTCTGGGCCGGCCAGGTAGGACGCATCAGCCGAACGCAGGAAACCGAAACCATCCTGGAGAATCTCCAGCACGCCGTCACCCGAGATCTCTTCGCCGCTTTTCGCATGCTTCTTCAGCAGGGCGAAAATCACGTCCTGTTTGCGCGAACGGGCCATGTTTTCGATGCCCATCTGTTCGGCCATTTCCAAAAGATCGGTAATCGGCTTTTGCTTGAGTTCAGTCAGGTTCATAAGGGGAATGACGTAATCATGTAAGAAGGGAGAATTAAGCTTCTGGCTTAATGAGGCCGCGCCGCTGGATGGCGACAGGATCGCGTACTGATTCGAATTAGGGATGCTTCGGCGACGGCATGTAGAGGGCACTGGAAAAGCAGTGCGAGGCCGAATGTAACACTTGCTTTTTTCTGCGTCTAGTGCTCAGGAAAAGAAAAGCCCCGCATTTGCGGGGCCTTCTGACATCACAGGTGGGCGTCGAGGAATGCGGCCAGCTGCGATTTGGACAGCGCACCAACCTTGGTGGCTTCGACGTTGCCGTTCTTGAACAGCATCAGCGTCGGGATACCACGCACACCGTGCTTGGCCGGGGTTTCCTGGTTCTCGTCGATGTTCAGCTTGGCGACGGTCAGTTTGCCCGCGTAGGTGGAAGCGATGTCGTCCAGAACCGGAGCGATCATCTTGCATGGACCGCACCATTCAGCCCAGTAGTCGACCAGTACCGCGCCTTCGGCCTTCAGGACATCGGCTTCGAAGGAGGCGTCGGTGACATGTTTGATCAGATCGCTGCTCATGGATATCTCCAGGGTCGTAAGCAAAAAACGTGGCCCATGATAGCCGCACCCACGCCGGACAGGAAGCCACGGACGATTGAGTGTAACTATAGTTGCGCAAGACGCCGCGAATCGAAACTGTCATATGACCGTCATAGAATCGAATGGCACATTGCCTTGTATCAAGACCAGCACAACGGCGGAGTGCCACGCGTTGGCGATAGCCTGCTATCGTGGCACGATTGCCAGGTTAACGACCGAGAACAACCAGATCATGCCGCATACCATCGCGAAGAACCTGTCCCTGATCGCCGCCATCGACCTTGGCTCCAACAGTTTTCACATGGTCGTGGCCAAGGCCCACCATACCGAAATCCGCATCCTTGAGCGGCTCGGCGAGAAGGTTCAGCTGGCCGCCGGCATCAACGAAGAACGCATGCTCAGTGAAGAGGCAATGGAAAGAGGCCTGGATTGCCTCAAGCGCTTTTCCCAGCTGATCAACGGCATGCCAGCAGGCTCCGTGCGTATCGTCGGTACCAACGCCTTGCGCGAAGCGCGCAACCGTAACGAATTCATCCAGCGCGCCGAAGCCATCCTCGGCCACCCGGTGGAGGTCATCTCCGGCCGTGAAGAGGCGCGCCTGATCTACCTGGGCGTGTCGCACACCCTGGCCGACACCCCCGGCAAGCGCCTGGTCGCCGACATCGGCGGCGGCAGCACCGAGTTCATCATTGGCCAGCGCTTCGAGCCGCTGCTGCGCGAAAGCCTGCAGATGGGTTGCGTCAGCTTTACCCAGCGCTACTTCCGCGACGGCAAGATCACCCCGGCCCGCTATGCCCAGGCCTACACCGCCGCGCGCCTGGAACTGATGAGCATCGAAAATGCCCTGCACCGCCTGACCTGGGATGAGGCGATCGGCTCATCCGGCACCATTCGCGCCATCGGCGCCGCCATCAAGGCCGGCGGCCTGGGCAATGGCGAGGTCAACGCCGAAGGCCTGGCCTGGGTCAAACGCAAGCTGTTCAAGCTGGGCGAGGTCGACAAGATCGACTTCGACGGCGTCAAGCCAGACCGCCGCACCATCTTCCCGGCTGGCCTGGCAATTCTCGAAGCGATCTTCGATGCCCTTGAACTGAACCGCATGGACCATTGCGACGGCGCCCTGCGCGAAGGCGTGCTGTTCGATCTGCTCGGCCGCCACCATCACGAAGACGTGCGCGAACGCACCCTGAACTCGCTGATGGAGCGCTATCACGTGGACCAGGGCCAGGCTGCGCGCGTCGAGCGCAAGGCGTTGCACGCATTCGACCAGGTGGCCGACGCCTGGGATCTGAAAGAAGGAAACTGGCGGGATCTACTGGGCTGGGCCGCGAAAGTGCACGAAATCGGGCTGGACATCGCCCATTATCACTACCACAAGCACGGTGCCTATCTGATCGAGCACTCGGACCTGTCGGGCTTTTCCCGGGAAGATCAGCAGATGATGGCCCTGCTGGTGCGCGGCCACCGCCGCAACATCCCCAAGGACCGTTACGCCGAACTGGGCGATGAAGGGGTCAAGCTGCTGCGCCTGTGCGTGCTACTGCGCTTTGCCATCCTGTTCCACCACATCCGCGGCACCCAGCAAATGCCAAAGGTAGAACTGCACGGCGGGGACAACAGCCTGGATGTAGCTTTCCCTGAAGGTTGGCTGGAGCAGAATCAGCTGACCCAGGCCGACTTCGCCAACGAGGCGGAGTGGCTGGCCCGGGTCGGCTTCGTCCTCAGCGTACGTTGAAGACCGGGTTGCTCAGGCGCTCCAGCAGGGTCGCCTGAACGCTGCGCGGGTTCTGGTTGCCGGTCGGGGTACTGCGCACGTAGCGCCCGTCTGGCTGCAAGGTCCAGGCGTGGGTATTGTCGGTCAGGTAGCCTTCCAGCTCCTTCTTCACCCGCAGCAACAGTTTCTTGCCTTCCACCGGGAAGCAGGTCTCGACACGCTTGTCGAGGTTGCGCTCCATCCAGTCGGCGCTGGACAGGTAGATCTGCTCTTCGCCGCCATTGAGGAAGTAGAACACCCGCGTGTGCTCGAGGAAGCGGCCAATGATCGAGCGCACCTGGATGTTGTGCGAAACCCCCGGAATGCCCGGGCGTAGGCAACACATGCCACGCACCACCAAGTCGATTTTCACGCCCGACTGGCTGGCCTTGTACAGCGCCTTGATGACTTTGGCGTCGGTCAGCGAGTTGAACTTGGCGATGATGTGCGCCGGCTTGCCTTCGAGGGCAAACTGGGTTTCCCGCGCGATCATGTCGAGCATGCCCTTTTTCAGGGTGAACGGCGCATGCAGCAGCTTCTTCATGCGCAAGGTCTTGCCCATGCCGATCAACTGGCTGAACAACTTGCCGACGTCCTCGGTGAGCGCATCGTCAGAGGTCAGCAGGCTGTAGTCGGTGTACAGGCGGGCGTTGCCGGCGTGATAGTTACCGGTACCCAGATGCGCATAACGCACGATCTCGCCCTGCTCGCGGCGCAGAATCAGCATCATCTTGGCGTGGGTCTTGAACCCGACCACACCGTAGATCACTACCGCACCGGCCGCTTGCAGGCGGCTGGCCATCTGCAGGTTGGACTCTTCGTCAAAGCGGGCGCGCAACTCGATCACCGCAGTGACCTCCTTGCCGTTACGGGCTGCGTCCACCAGGGCGTCGACGATTTCCGAGTTAGCCCCCGAGCGGTACAGGGTCTGGCGCACGGCGAGCACATGCGGGTCCTTGGCGGCCTGGCGCAGCAGGTCGACCACTGGTGTGAAGGACTCGAACGGGTGCATCAGCAGGATGTCCTGCTTGCTGATCACACTGAATATGTTGTCGGCGTTCGCCAGCAGCTTGGGGATCGCTGGGGTGAACGGTGTGTATTGCAGCTCCGGGTGGCTGTCCAGGCCGGTGATGCTGAACAGGCGGGTGAGGTTGACCGGGCCGTTGACCTGGTACAGCTCGCTTTCGCTGAGGCTGAACTGCTTCAACAGGTAGTCCGACAGGTGTTTCGGGCAGGTATCGGCCACTTCCAGGCGCACGGCGTCACCATAGCGGCGCGAGAACAGCTCACCGCGCAGCGCGCGAGCCAGGTCGTCAACCTCTTCAGAGTCCAGCGCCAGGTCGGCGTTACGCGTCAGACGGAACTGGTAGCAGCCCTTCACCTTCATGCCCTGGAACAGATCGTCGGCGTGCGCGTGGATCATCGACGACAGGAACACGTAGTTCGCGCCCGGGCCGCCCACCTCTTCCGGCACGCGAATAACCCGCGGCAGCAAGCGTGGTGCCGGAATGATCGCCAGACCCGAGTCGCGACCAAACGCGTCCACCCCCTCGAGCTCGACTATGAAGTTGAGGCTCTTGTTCACCAGCAGCGGGAACGGGTGAGTCGGGTCGAGGCCAATCGGGGTAATGATCGGGGCAATTTCGTCGCGGAAGTACCGGCGCACCCAGGTTTTGAGCTTGGGTGTCCAGTGACGACGGCGGATAAAGCGGATCTGATGCTTTTCCAGCTCAGGCAGCAGCACGTCGTTGAGGATCGCGTACTGACGCTCCACCTCAATGTGCACCAGCTCACTGATGCGCGCCAGCGCCTGGTGCGGCTGCAGGCCATCGGCACCGGCCTGCTCACGGGCGAAGTTAATCTGTTTCTTCAGACCGGCGACACGAATCTCGAAGAACTCGTCGAGGTTGCTGGAGAAGATCAACAGGAACTTGAGGCGTTCCAGCAGCGGGTAGCTCTCGTCCAGTGCCTGCTCCAGCACCCGGATATTGAACTGCAGTTGCGAGAGTTCGCGATGAATATACAGGCTGCTGTCGTCCAGGCCAGGGACGGTGATTGCAGGGGACGGCGCGGGCGCCGGAGCCACAGGCTCGACCACCTGCTCCGCTACAGGCTCGGCCGCCGGAGGCAGGTCGGGCGGGGTCTGCACCATCTCTTCTGGGAGCTCCTGAGCATCCTTGATCGCGACAGGGCTTAGCACTTCATTATTCATCTGGCGTTCCTGAGGACGTTAACGCCCTATCATCTATTGAGCGGCAAGATAAGCGCCCATTATGACGCCCGTGTTACACACATGGGCAAGCCGTGGCAAGTGGCCTCTGGCATTGTCTGCGCTGAAATTGTTCACGTCGAGACACATTTGGACACTTTCACGAACGCGCGCGAAGGGGTAGGCTGCGCGTTCATTTCGCCAGCACCTCAGAAAATGCTTCAACAATTCCTGCAGGATTTCGGCTACTTCGCCCTTTTTCTAGGCACCTTCTTTGAAGGCGAGACCATTCTGGTGCTTGCGGGTTTCCTTGCGTTCCGCGGTTACATGGATATCAATCTGGTGTGCCTGGTGGCCTTCTTCGGCAGCTACGCGGGCGACCAGTTGTGGTACTTCATGGGCCGACGCCACGGGCGCAGGATCCTGGCGCGCAAGCCGCGCTGGCAGGCAATGGGTGACCGCGCGCTGGACCACATCCGCCGCCATCCTGATATCTGGGTGCTGAGCTTCCGCTTTGTCTATGGTTTGCGCACGGTCATGCCGGTGGCCATAGGCCTGTCGGGTTACCCGCCACGCCGCTACCTGCTGCTGAACGGGATTGGCGCGGGCATCTGGGCAGTGGCCCTGGGCGCCGCTGCCTACCACTTCGGCGCCATCCTCGAAGGCTTGCTGGGCAACGTCAAGCGTTACGAGCTATGGGTGCTTGGCGGTTTGGTGGCGCTGGGCGGCCTGCTTTGGCTGCGCCGGCGCTTCCGCGCGTTGCGCGCGGAGCGCAGGGCGGCGAGCCAGCCCCAACCCCCAGAGGCTGAGCAGGCTGTAAACCACGAGCAGAAGCCAGGCCAGCGGCACGACCACCGCTAAGCCCAAGGCGCCGGCCAGGTACAATGCCGGCGCATTCAGAAACAGCCGCACCACCTCCAGGCGTGCAGACCAGGGCCGGTTCTCCAGCAACGCGCCCAGCACGAACAAACCAAACGCCATCAGTGACCAACCGAGCACCAGCGCGGCGACCGGCACGTGCTCGGCCACGTCCATCAAGTAGCTGCCCAAGGCCACGTAGACCACGAACTGCGCGGCCACGTAGGCTTGCTGCGCGCGCCCCAGGGCAATCTCGAACTTGCGAAATAGCGCCAGGTCCTGTTTGGCCTGTGGGTAGCGTGCGGCCACATCGGCCGGACGCCAGCCGGTAGGCATGAACCAGATGCGCAGCTTGTCCCACAGGCTGGTGGTGCGCCGGGCGTCGTGCCAGAGCTGGGCATAGAACTGCAGGTTTGCCCATAGCGGGTTCCAGCTGGCCAGCGGCGTGGTCACCCCGAACACCACCGGCTCAGCCGGGTCCTCCTCCTTGAAAGTGCCGAACAGACGGTCCCAGAGAATGAACACACCGCCGTAATTGCGATCCAAGTAAGCAGGGTTTTGCGCATGGTGGACGCGATGATTGGATGGCGTGATCAACACCCACTCCAGCCAGCCAAGTTTGGGGATATGCCGGGTATGCACCCAGAACTGATACAGCAGGTTGAGCGAGGCCACGGTGATGAACACCAGTGGCGGCACGCCCAGCAGCGCCAGCGGCAGGTAGAACAGCCACGAGAAGATGAACCCGCTACTGGTCTGGCGCAGCGCCGTGGTGAGGTTGTACTCCTCGCTCTGGTGATGCACCGAGTGCGCAGCCCACAGCACGTTGCGCTCATGCCCCAGGCGGTGCAGCCAGTAGTAACAGAAGTCGTACAGGACAAAGGCCAGCAACCAGACCCACCCTGCCTCTGCCGGCAATCGCAGCAGCGCCAGGTGCTCGAAGGCCAGGGCATAGGTGACCAGCCCTACGCCTTTGGTCAGCAGCCCGGTACTGGTCGACAGTGCGCCGGTACTCAGGCTGTTGATCGAGTCGGCCAGGGTGAAATTGCGCTGGCCACGCACGCGATCGGCGACCAGCTCGACGGCTATCAGCACAAAAAAGAACGGTACGGCCAGCAGTATCAGGTCCATGGGCGCGACCTCAGGCGTTATCCACCAAGATTAGGCCGCACCCGCAGGAATCCCTATGGCGACATCTGCCAAACTAGAGGACATTTAGCGCCTCGACACTGGAGTAATGAGCATGACAAAAAAAGTAGCGGTGATTCTTTCCGGCTGTGGCGTGTATGACGGCGCCGAAATCCACGAAAGCGTGATCACGCTGCTGCGCCTCGACCAGCGCGGTGCGCAGGTGCAGTGCTTCGCGCCGAACATCGCACAAATGCATGTAATCAACCATCTGACCGGCGAAGAAATGCCCGAATCGCGCAATGTGCTGGTGGAGTCGGCGCGCATCGCCCGCGGCGAGGTCAAGGATATCCGTGAGGCCAAGGCCGAAGACTTCGATGCGCTGATCGTGCCGGGCGGTTTCGGGGCAGCGAAAAACCTGTCCGACTTTGCCGTGGAAGGCGCCAACTGCAGCGTGAACCCAGACGTGCTGGCCTTGGCCGAAGCCTTTGCCGACGCCTGCAAACCCGTTGGCCTGATCTGCATCTCGCCGGCGCTGGCGGCGAAGATCTACGGGCCGGGCGTGGTCTGCACCATCGGGAGCGATGCCGGCACTGCGGCGGCTGTCGAAAAGATGGGCGGCACCCATGAAGAATGCGATGTACACGACATTGTCGAAGACACCCAGCGCAAGCTCGTGACTACCCCGGCGTACATGGAGGCCAAGTCGATCAGCGAGGCGGCGGGCGGGATCTACAAGCTGGTGGACAGAGTGCTGGAGCTGACGCACGAGTAAGTGACTGCGTTAGCTTCTTCGCGGGCATGCGCGGTCGCCTGTAGGAGCGGGTTTACCCGCGAACACCGGCAGAGCCGGTGCCATCCACCGCGCCAGGCTGGGCTGTCGCCTACAGGAACCGTGTCAGCGCTCAGCTTTTCGAGAGCCGGGCAATGATCCGGTCCAGTGCATTGGCAAACGCCTGTTTCTCGCGTTCGCCATAGGCCGCCTGCCCGCCCCCCACCTGGCCCTGCTCACGCAGCTCGGTGAACAGGTTGCGCGCCGCCAGGCGGTCGCCCATGTTGCGCTCGTCGAACTCACGCCCACGCGGGTCCAGTGCGGCTACGCCCTTTTTCACCAGGCGGTCGGCCAGCGGCACGTCACTGCATATCACCAGCTCGCCAGGCACGGCGTGCTCCACAATGTAATCGTCGGCCGCATCCATGCCGCTGGGCACCACGATCAGGCGCACGATCGCGAACGCCGGCTTGGCCACAGCCTGCCCCGCCACCATCACCACCTCGAACTTGCGCTTGAGGGCGAACTTGACGATCAGATCCTTGGCCGCCTTGGGGCAGGCGTCGGCATCGATCCATACACGCATTGGACACTCTCTACATGAACTCAATGCGCCCATCATGCCTGAAGCGCAGCGAAAGCTGGAGCAGGCAGGCGCTGGAAAAATGGCGCCAGAATTTCAATTGCCGCTTATCCGACCCCGCCACTCAGGCTAAACTCGCCACAGTTTCAATGGCCTGCCCGAGCGCGCAATGAACCACCCTCACGAAATACGCCCTGACCTGGACGAAGGCATCGACCGCAAGGTCCTGGCGACATTGCGTGCACGCTTCCTGCATCTCAACCAGGGCCGACTGCAGCGGGCAAAGGAGGGCCTGTCAACACGCCAGCAACAGGTACTGTCGCTGCTGCCGCTGCTGTTTCATGTGAACCACCCGCTATTGCCGGGTTACGTCTCCGGCAGCACCCCCGCGGGCGTATCGGCTTACGAGCCAAGCGCCGAGCTGGTGGCAGATGCCCAACGGCTTGCCCGCTCGTTCACCTACAAGGCCCAGCATGGCAACCCGCCACGCCCGATCCACGGCCTGTTCCTGATGGGCAGCCTGGGTTCGCTGGCGCAGGCTGAGCAAAGCGACATGGACCTGTGGGTGTGCCATGCACCCGGCTTGCCCGAGCAGCTGCTGGGTGAGCTGCGCCGTAAGTGCCAGCTGCTGGAGGTCTGGGCGGCAAGCCTGGGGGCCGAAGCACACTTTTTCCTGATCGATACACAGGGCTTCGCCCAGGGTCAGCGCGATGGCCAGCTCGGCTCCGACGACTGTGGCACCACCCAGCACTACCTGCTGCTGGATGAGTTCTACCGCACCACCCTGTGGCTGGCCGGGCGCACGCCGCTGTGGTGGCTGGTACCGGTGTACGAGGAGCACAACTATTACAGCTACACCCAGACTTTGCTGTCCAAGCGCTTCATCCGCAGCCAGGACGCCCTTGACCTCGGCAACCTGGCGCACATTCCGCCCGGCGAGTTCGTCGGCGCTGGCCTGTGGCAATTGTTCAAAGGCATCGACTCGCCCTACAAATCGCTGCTCAAACTGCTGTTGACCGAAGCCTACGCCGGCGAACACCCTGCGGTGCGCTGCCTGAGCCTGGACTACAAGCAGGCAGTGTTTGCCAACCAGCTCGACCTCGACGAGCTGGACCCCTACGTGATGGTCTACCGGCGCATCGAACGTTACCTGCTGCAACGCGGCGAACCCGCGCGCCTGGAGCTGGTAAGGCGCAGCCTGTACCTGAAGGTGAACAAGAAGCTCAGCGACCAAGGCCGCAACCAAGGCTGGCAACGCCGGCTGCTGCAGCGCCTGGCCGACGAGTGGGGCTGGGACCAGCGCCAGCTGGCCCTGCTGGACAGCCGCAGCCAATGGAAAGTGCAGCAGGTTGCCGTCGAGCGCCGCGAACTGGTGGCCGAGCTTAACCTCAGTTATCGCTTCCTCAGCCAGTTCGCCCGCACCCAGAACGCCAGCAGCCGCGCCGACCAGCGCGACCTCAATGTGCTGGGCCGGCGCCTGTACGCCGCCTTCGAGCGCCGCGCCGGCAAGGTCGAAGTGATCAACCCCGGCATCGCCCCTGACCTCGCCGAAGGCACCCTTACGCTGGTTCAGGCCCCCAACCGCAAGGAGCCGGGCAGCTACCACTGGGAGCTGTACAGCGGCAATCTGAGCACCCATGAGGTGCAGCACTTCAGCCCGATCAAACGCTGCCGCGAGCTACTCGAACTGCTGACCTGGGCCCATCGCAACGGCGTGATCGACAGCAGCACCCGCATGGCGCTGCATCCAGGGGCCAGCGACCTCGGGGAATTCGAGCTGTTCAACCTGCTGGGCTGTCTGCGGCAAAGTATTCCCCTGCCCTTGCCGACCGTCAGCGAAGTGCGCCTGTTGCAGCCCAGCGTTGCCGATGAGGTGTTGTTGCTGGTCAACGTCGGCGTCGACCCGCTGCGTCACCACCGCGACCTTAACGTTTTGATGACCACAGAGCGCACCGACGCGTTGAGCTACGCTGGCGTGCGCGAAAACCTGGTGCTGACCCTGGACCAGGTCACCGTCAACAGCTGGAACGAGGTGCTGGTCCAGCGCTATGACGGCGAACACGCGCTGGTGCGCTGCCTGCGCGACTTCCTCAACAGCCCGGCGCAGCGCGGCCACCGGCCACGGGTGCGAGTACGCTGCTTCTGCCAAAGCCGCGCCCAGCCTATCGGCCAACGCGTAGAAGAAATTTTCGACACTGCGCAGCTGCTGCGGGATCAAGGGCTACACCACCGCTACCTGCTGCAAGTGGCCCACCACACCCATGTGCTGGAGCTGTTGCCCGAGCATGTCAGCCTGACGACCCTGGCCGAGCATGAAGCGCTACTGGCCTACCTGGGCGAAGAGCGCGGCACCTACAGCCCGCTGTATCTGGATGCCAATGCGCTGCAGGACCACGACCTGCGCCTGGTGCTGGAGCAAGGCCGGCCAGCCTGCATTCAGGTGTTCTACCGCCTGCAGGCCGGCTGGGCCGACGTGTATGTGCTGGATGAATACAACGCATTGTGGCAACAACGCCTACCGCTGCATGACGAAGCGCATCTGCTGTTGCCACTGCAACGTTTTCTGCGCTCGGTGGTGATGCGCCGCGATGCCCGCCTGCCCCTCGATAGCCTGCGACCCGCCTCGCTGGATATCCACTACGCGCAGCTGTTGCCCACTGGCCCAGGCAAGGCACGCAACATCGAGCCGCGCCTGGCCCCGGCCGAGGGCAGCGACCAGCCTTACTATGAGGTACAGGCGATTATCCAGGCGGGTGTAGCGGGCGTGGCGCATGTGACGCTGTACTGCGACCAGCAGGAGTTTTCCGAGCTGGAACATGGTGAGCAGCTGTATGCGGTAGTGGCCCGACAGATCATCGGGCAGCGGCGCGGCGCAGAGCAGTACCGGTGCTATATCACCGACCTGGATTTGTCCGAGCTGCTGGATGACCGGCTGGGGGCAACGCAGGTATACCTGAGCTACAAGCGGGTACTGGAGCAGGCTTTGAATGAGGGGCTGCAGCAGGTTTTGGCGCAGGCCGTGTGAATTCGCAGCCCAAGGCGGCTAGCCCTCTGCCGCAAATGGGCCGCGAAGCGGCCCTCTGGCCCTTACAGGTCGAAATCACCCGCCGCTTCCGGCTGGTACTCCACTTCCAGCAACTTCAGCTTGAGGGTCTTGCCCCCCGGTGCCGGCCAGTCGATCTGTTCGCCTACCGACAGCCCCAGCAAGGCGCAGCCAATCGGCGCCAGGATCGAGACCTTGCCTTCCGGCCCGGCATCCTTGGGATACACCAGTGTCAGGTGGTAGTCCTTGCCGCTGGCTTCCTCACGGCAGTGCACCCGCGAGTTCATGGTCACCACGCCCGCCGGCACTTCCTCGTGACCAACCACCTGCTCGGCGCGGTCCAGCTCGTCCTGCAGGGCGAGCACACCCGGCGTACTCTCGTCGAGGCTGTCGATCAGACGCTCCAGACGTTGTACGTCCAATCGGGTGAGGATTAGGGAAGGCTTGGTGCTCATGATCCAGTCAGACTCCTTTGAACAGGCAGTTTTCAATGCGCAAATAAAGCAAAACCCCGCCCAAGGGCGGGGTTTGAGAAGGCTTTGGCGTCACCGACGCAGAACCCGACACTACCACAGCCGGGCAAATACTCAAGCCCCTGCGTTCAGTGTGCCTTAGCCTGCTCGCGCAAGACCTGGGCCTCGCGGCAGATCTGCCGGCGCCGTTCGTCATCGGCCGAGCGCCATTCGCGGATGTGCTCGACATGCCGATGGCAACCGGTGCACACCCGCTGTTCGTCCAGCCGGCATACGCTGATGCACGGTGACGGCACTGCCGGGCTGACGTTGCTGTAAAGCGGCTTGGGCGGCCGGACCTGGGCGTTACTCATGTCAGATTTCGTCGAAGTCCAGCTTCTCGCCGGCCCGCTCCCAGACGATACGCTCAAGCATTTCACCCAGTAACTCTTCGCTCTTTTCGCACACCCACTTGCCGCTGTCTTCGTCGTAATCGAAGTGGAAACCACCGGAGCGGTCGGCAAGCCACAACTGGCGCAGTGGCTCCTGACGGCTGAAGATCAGCTGGGCGCCGCCCTCGAACTTGACGGTCAGGACACCAGCGGAGTTCTCCATGTCCAGGTCCAGACCGCTCTCGTCGAACAGATCTTCCAGGGCCTGTTGGGTCGCGTCGACCAGGTCATGGAAACGCGCTTCACTCAAACTCATTGCAGGAACCTCGAAATTGGCTGCGTTACAGGCAAGCCGGGCAAGATACGGGCGCTCGCCGCCGAATGCAAAGGTTTAGCCGTTGCCTTCACCGGCCTCTTCGCGGGCAAGCCCGCTCCTACAGGGGGCTGCGCAGAGGCTAAGCATAGCCCGCCCGGCGGACCGGTCCTTGCATAGGCAAGCCGCCGGTCGCTCGGTATACTCGGGCGCAATACTGCATTTTTCTAAGGATTTCACCCATGAAGCGCCTGATTTCCTCCTTCGCGGCGCTGGTCGCTGTTGCCTGCCTCGTTTCGGCCTGTGGCCAGAAAGGCCCGCTGTATCTGCCTGAAGATGGCGATAACGGCAAAGCGCACAAGTCGCACCAGCACCAGCCAAAAGCCAAGCCGGCCCCGGAACAAGAACAGCAGCCCGAGCTGCAGTCCGAGCCCGAGCAGTCGCCAGCGCAGTAAGGAAACCAGATGAACGCTTTCAACTACCGCGACGGTGAGCTGTTCGCGGAAGGCGTGGCCCTGTCGGCCATTGCTGAACGTTACGGCACCCCCACCTACGTGTACTCGCGCGCCCACATCGAGGCCCAGTACCGTAGCTACGCAGACGCCCTGCAAGGCACCGAGCACCTTGTGTGCTTCGCGGTCAAGGCCAACTCCAACCTTGGCGTGCTGAACGTGCTGGCGCGCCTGGGCGCAGGCTTCGACATCGTCTCCGGTGGTGAACTGGAGCGTGTGCTGGCCGCTGGCGGGCGTGCCGACCGCGTGGTGTTCTCCGGCGTTGGCAAAACCCGTGAAGACATGCGCCGCGCCCTGGAAGTTGGCGTGCACTGCTTCAACGTCGAATCCACTGACGAGCTGGAGCGCCTGCAAGTAGTCGCCGCCGAAATGGGCAAGGTTGCCCCGGTGTCGCTGCGGGTCAACCCGGACGTCGATGCCGGTACTCACCCGTACATCTCCACCGGCCTTAAAGAAAACAAGTTCGGCATCGCCATTGCCGATGCCGAGGCCATCTACGTGCGCGCCGCTCAGCTACCGAACCTGGAAGTGGTCGGTGTCGACTGCCACATCGGCTCGCAGTTGACCACCGTCGAGCCATTCCTCGACGCCCTCGACCGCCTGCTGGTGCTGGTCGACCGCCTGGCCGAGTGCGGCATACACCTGCGCCACCTGGACCTGGGTGGCGGTGTCGGCGTGCGCTACCGCGACGAACAGCCGCCACGGGTGGCCGACTACATCAAGGCCATCCGCGAGCGCGTGGGTGAACGCGACCTGGCCCTGGTGTTCGAGCCAGGCCGCTACATCGTCGCCAACGCTGGCGTGCTGCTGACCCGCGTGGAATACCTCAAGCACACCGAACACAAGGACTTCGCCATCATCGATGCAGCGATGAACGACCTGATCCGCCCGGCCCTTTACCAGGCCTGGATGGGTGTCAGTGCGGTCAAGCCACGTCCAGGCGAAGGCCGTGCCTACGACCTGGTCGGCCCTATCTGCGAGACTGGCGACTTCCTCGGCAAGGACCGCGTACTCAACCTGGCCGAAGGTGACCTGCTGGCCGTAGAGTCCGCGGGCGCCTATGGTTTTGTCATGAGTTCCAACTACAACACCCGCGGCCGTTGCGCTGAAATCCTGGTCGACGGCGACCAGGCGTTCGAAGTACGCCGCCGCGAGACCGTCGCCGAACTGTATGCTGGCGAAAGCCTGCTACCGGAGTAAGCCCATGCTGCTGCGTTTTACCAAGATGCATGGGCTGGGCAACGACTTCATGGTCCTGGACCTGGTCAGCCAGCACGCGCACATCCAGCCCAAGCACGCCAAGCAATGGGGTGACCGCCATACCGGTGTCGGCTTCGACCAGTTGCTGATCGTCGAGGCGCCGAACAACCCGGAAGTGGACTTCCGCTACCGCATCTTCAACGCCGACGGCTCCGAGGTCGAGCAATGCGGCAACGGTGCTCGCTGCTTTGCCCGCTTCGTGCTGGACAAGCGCCTGACCGCGAAAAAGCGCATCCGCGTGGAAACCAAGAGCGGCATCATCGTGCTGGACGTGCAGAACGACGGCCAGGTGAGTGTCGACATGGGCCCGCCGCGCTTCATCCCTGCCGAAATTCCCTTTGTCGCCGACGCACAAGCGCCAAGCTACCCGCTGGAAGTTGACGGCCAGTTGTACTCGATAGCCGCCGTATCCATGGGTAACCCGCACGCCGTGCTGCGTGTCGACGACGTGCAGACTGCCCCCGTGCACGAGCTGGGCCCGAAGATCGAAAACCACCCACGTTTCCCTCAGCGGGTGAATGCCGGCTTCATTCAAGTCATCGACCGCCACCGCGCCAACCTGCGCGTGTGGGAACGCGGCGCCGGCGAAACCCAGGCTTGCGGCACCGGCGCCTGCGCCGCGGCCGTGGCGGCGATCAGCCAGGGCTGGATGGACTCCCCGGTGTCCCTCGACCTGCCCGGTGGCCGCCTGCACATCGAATGGGCCGGCCCCGGCAAGCCCGTGATGATGACCGGCCCGGCCGTACGCGTCTACGAAGGACAGGTTCGTCTCTAAACGAGTAACCGCCATGACCGATCAGCCTAAGGTTGTACCCAAGCAGTCCGCCGAGCTCGATGCCGAAGCGGTGGTCGCCTACCTGCGCGCCCACCCTACCTTCTTCGCCGAGCACGACGAGCTGCTGATCGAACAGCACATCCCGCACCAGCGAGGTGACAGCGTGTCGCTGGTGGAGCGCCAGCTCAAGCTGCTACGTGACCGCAACATCGAAATGCGCCATCGCCTGTCGCAACTGATGGACGTGGCCCGCGACAACGACCGGCTGTTCGACAAGACCCGCCGGCTGATCCTTGACCTGCTCGATGCCGGCAGCCTGGAAGAAGTGGTAATGGCGGTCGAAGACAGCCTGCGCCAGGAATTCCAGGTGCCCTTCGTCAGCCTGATCCTGTTCGGCGATAACGTCGCGCCGGTTGGGCGCTGGGTCAGCAATGCCGAGGCGCAGCAAGCCATCGGTGCCCTGCTGGGCGGTGGCAAGACCGTCAGTGGCAACCTGCGCGAGCACGAGCTGGCTTTCCTGTTCGGTGAAGAGCAGCGCCAGGAAGTGGGCTCCAGCGCCGTGGCAGCTCTTGAGTACCAAGGGCTGCACGGGGTGCTGGCCATCGGCAGCCGCGACCCGCAACACTACAAGAGCAGCGTCGGCACCCTTTTCCTCGGCTATATCGCCGAGGTGCTCGGCCGCGTTGTGCCACGCGTTACCCAGACCCTGCGCCCGGTACGCTGATGAAACGCCAGCTGGAGGCTTATTGCGCACACCTGCGCAACGAGCGCCAGGTGTCGGAGCACACCTCGCAGGGCTACCGTCGCGACCTGGAAAAAGTCATCGCCTACTGCGAAGAGCACGGCATTGCCGACTGGCAGGCGCTGCAAATCCAGCAGCTGCGCCAGCTGGTCGCTCGCTTGCACCACCATGGCCAGTCCCCGCGCAGCCTGGCACGCCTATTGTCGGCAGTACGCGGCCTATACCGCTATCTCAACCGCGAAGGCCTGTGCCAGCACGACCCGGCCACCGGCCTGAGCGCGCCCAAAGGTGAGCGTCGGCTGCCCAAAGTACTGGATACCGACCGCGCACTGCAGTTGCTCGATGGGGGTGTGGACGACGACTTCATCGCCCGGCGTGACCAGGCGATCCTCGAGCTGTTCTATTCCTCGGGCCTGCGCCTATCCGAGCTGACCAACCTCGATCTTGATCACCTCGACCTCGCCGCCGGCCTGGTGCAGGTACTGGGCAAGGGTGGAAAGGCCCGCGTGCTGCCGGTGGGTCGCAAGGCTCGCGAGGCGTTGCAGGCCTGGTACCGTTTGCGCGGCATCGGCAACCCGCGCGACCGTGCAGTGTTCATTACCCGCCAGGGCAATCGCATCAGCCCCCGGGCCGTTCGGCTGCGAGTAAAGGCCGCCGGTGAGCGTGAGCTGGGCCAACACCTGCACCCGCACATGCTTCGCCATTCTTTCGCCAGCCATGTGCTGGAATCGTCTCAGGACCTGCGCGCGGTGCAAGAGATGCTCGGCCATGCCGACATCAGCACGACGCAAATCTACACCCACCTGGACTTCCAGCACCTGGCCGCGGTGTACGACAGCGCCCACCCTCGGGCCAAACGCAGCAAAGGCACAGACTCATGAGCATCAAGCTGATCACCTTCGACCTCGACGACACCCTGTGGGACACCGCACCGGTGATTGCCACCGCGGAAGTCGTGCTGCGCGACTGGCTCGAGGCCAACGCACCAACCCTCGGCAGCGTGCCGGTGGAACACCTGTTCGCCATCCGCGAGCGCCTGGTGCAAGCAGAGCCCGGCCTCAAGCACCGCATCAGCGCCCTGCGCAGGCGTGTGCTGTTCCATGCCCTGGAAGAGGTCGGCTACAGCGAGCAGCACGCGCAGGCGTTGGCCAACGAAGGCTTCGAAGTGTTCCTGCATGCCCGCCACCAGGTGGAGATCTTCCCAGAGGTGCAACCGGTGCTTGAGATCTTGCGCCATCAATACATCCTGGGCGTGGTCACCAACGGCAATGCCGACGTCAGCCGGCTGGGGCTGGCCGATTACTTCCGCTTTGCCCTGTGCGCCGAGGACCTGGGCATTGGCAAGCCAGACCCGGCGCCGTTCCTCGAAGCGCTACGCCGTGGTGAGGTGGACGCGGGTGCGGCGGTGCACATCGGCGATCACCCTGGCGATGACATTGCCGGTGCCCAGCGCGCCGGTTTGCGCGCGGTGTGGTTCAACCCGCAGGGCAAGGCCTGGGCTGGCGAACAGGCGCCGGATGCCGAGATCCAGCGCCTGTCGCAGCTGCCTGACGTGCTCGCGCGCTGGCGCTGACGGGGCCGCTTTGCGGCCTCTTCGCGGGCACGCCCGCTCCCACAGGGACCGCGCAGATCCTGAACCCTGTGGTGAACCTGTGGGAGCGGGCATGCCCGCGAAGAGGCCGGCACAGGCAACACAAAACCCACAGGCATAAAAAAGCCCGCAGCGACGGCGGGCTTTTTTGCGATCAGCCACTCAGATAGGGCGGCTGCCGTACTTGTTGTCTGGCTTCTTGGGCGGGTCGGCGACCACGTTGGCCTCGACTTCCTGCACCTTGCCACCGCGAGAAAGGAATTCTTCCATCGCCTTGGCCAGTGCATCACGCTCTTTCTGCTTGGCTTCCATGCTCGGCATCTCGTCTACCGAGACCGCCGCCTTGGATTTGCCCTTGGCAACGGGTGCCGGGCTGCTGTCGTCATCGCCAGCGTCTTCCACGCCGTCATCAGCCGCCGCCTCGAGGCCCTCATCACCCTCGTCTTCGTCGCCTACTTCGAGGTCATCATTTTCCAGATCGTCGTCGCTCATGTTCTACCTCATGACTTGCGAAAAGCAGGTTGGTTATAGACCAGTGCAGCCGTAGACCGGCAGCCACCAGTGAAAATTCAACTGGCCGTGGGTTAGGCCACTGCCCTTGGGTCGGCACTCCTGACGGGAGGCGGTACCCAGCAGGCCCTGCTCCTGGCAGGACCTGACAAATCCATTAGCCCCTGCTGGCCACACGCTATTGGCAAGCCTAGCAAAGGCTGGCGAAGTGTGGGGACTACTCGTCAAACACCCTTCGGCGCGCATTCTAGCGCGCCCGTGGAAAAAGCAAAGCACCATAAACGCCCTGTGACTTGTAAGTTTTTTACCTACGTCACGAACGTGTCGAATAAACCGTTTGCCGTGCGGGAAATGCTGAAAAACTGGCAAAAAAATGCCCGGCAAGCCGGGCAAGTTTTTACCGCGTCGCAGTTACAGGTTGTAGCCGCGTTCGTTGTGCTGAGCCAGGTCGAGGCCGACCGACTCTTCTTCTTCGTTGACCCGCAGGCCCATCACCACATCCAGCACCTTGAGGATCACGTAGGTGACGATGGCGGTGTAGACCACAGTGAAAATCACACCCTTGGCCTGGATCCAGACTTGCATGCCGATGTCGGTGACGGTACCGAAGCCACCCAGTGCCGGGGCTGCAAACACACCCGTGAGGATGGCACCGATGATGCCGCCAACACCGTGCACGCCGAAGGCATCCAGCGAATCGTCATAGCCGAGTTTGCGCTTGAGGGTGGTAGCGCAGAAGTAGCAGATCACACCCGAAACCAGGCCGATCACCAGCGCGCCAATCGGCCCGACAGTGCCCGCAGCCGGGGTGATGGCGACCAGGCCAGCCACCACGCCCGACGCGATGCCCAGCGCACTTGGCTTACCGTGACCGATCCACTCGGCGAACATCCAGCCCAGTGCGGCGGCGGCGGTAGCGATCTGGGTGACCAGCATGGCCATGCCGGCTGTGCCGTTGGCGGCAGCAGCAGAGCCTGCGTTGAAGCCGAACCAGCCGATCCACAGCATCGCCGCGCCCATCAGGGTATAGCCGAGGTTGTGCGGGGCCATCGGGGTGGTCGGGTAGCCTTTGCGCTTGCCCAGTACCAGGCAGCAGACCAGGCCTGCGATACCGGCGTTGATGTGCACCACGGTGCCGCCAGCGAAGTCCAGTACGCCCCAGTCCCACATCAGGGCACCGTCACCGCTCCATACCATGTGGGCGATCGGCGCATACACCAGGGTGAACCAGATACCCATGAATACCAGCATCGCCGAGAACTTCATGCGCTCGGCAAAGGCACCGACGATCAATGCCGGGGTGATGATGGCGAACGTCATCTGGAAGGTGATGAACACCGCTTCAGGGAACAGCGCGGCGGCCGAGGTCAGGCTGTCAGGCGTGACGCCGCTGAGGAAAGCCTTGGAGAAGCCGCCAACGAAGGAGTTGAAGTTGAGCACGCCCTTTTCCATACCGGCGGTATCGAAGGCCATGCTGTAGCCGTAAATGACCCAGAGAATGCTCATCAGGCCGGTAATTGCAAAGCACTGCATCATCACCGACAGCACGTTCTTGGAACGCACCATGCCGCCATAGAACAGGGCCAGGCCCGGAATGGTCATGAACAGCACCAGCGCCGTTGCGGTCAGCATCCAGGCGGTGTCGCCGGAGTTCAGCGCTGGGGCAGCTTCCTCTGCCAGGGCAAGCCCGGGCATTACGAGGGACAATAGGGCTCCTAGCCCTGCGATCTTACGCAGAGTCATGTTGTTTTCTCCTGGGGCGTTGGGTTTGGTGAGGCTTTGTTGCTGCTTAAATCGCGTCGGTATCGGTTTCGCCGGTACGGATGCGGATTGCCTGCTCCAGATTCACCACGAAAATCTTGCCGTCACCGATCTTGCCGGTGTTGGCTGCCTTGGTGATGGCTTCGATTACCCGATCAAGGTCCTTGTCATCGATGGCGACATCGATCTTCACCTTGGGCAGGAAATCGACCACATATTCAGCACCGCGATACAGCTCGGTGTGGCCCTTCTGCCGACCGAAGCCTTTGACTTCAGTGACGGTGATGCCCTGCACGCCGATTTCCGACAGCGACTCGCGCACGTCGTCCAGCTTGAACGGCTTGATGATGGCTGTGACTAGCTTCATGAAACTCTCTCCCGATTTGGTGGACTTGCCCCAGGAAAACAAACCCGTCTCAAGTCTAAGCGCAGCGGTTGGCTTTGTAACGCGTCGTCGGCATCCGGCTCCGCGTGCGCACTGCCTGGTCACAAGGAACTGCTTCAGTGCATGGCTCGTACAGGTCATTGCAGAAACCTTGCCAGTTCCGACAAAGCGTCGAAAAACAGAGCGTTATGTGATTTGGTCGGGATTGGCCAGTCGCTAGCATGGGAAACATGCACAATTTCGGTGCGCAGCAACGGGGCAAGTTGCGCGAAAAATGTGCAACGGATTAGAAACCGCAGATCATTCTTTGGGAGCAACTGTCTTGCTCAATTTCTAAAAGTTGGCGCGATTCCTGTGGGAGCGGGCTTGCCCGCGAACACGGGCGAAGCCCGTGCCATCCACCGCGGTGTCTTCTTCGCGGGTAAACCCGCTCCTACGAAGGCCAATGTGCACTCAGGCGCCAGGTTTGTGCGTGCTACACTGGCGGCCATTTCTCCGTTTCAGTGGACAGCCCCATGCTCGCGCCCAAAGCCCTTCTCGATGCCCTGAGCGACCAGGCCTCGCGCCTGTTCAGCAGCGATGCCGCCCAGCCCCGTGCGGAACTGGAAAGCCAGTTCAAAGTGTTGATGCAAGGCGCCTTCAGCAAGCTGGACCTGGTCAGCCGTGACGAATTCGACAGCCAGATGGTCGTACTGGCGCGTACCCGCGCACGCCTCGAGGCCTTGGAAAAACAGGTAGCCGAACTGGAAGCCCGGCTGAACCCAACCTCACAGGATGAGTGAATGCAGCCCTCAAGCGCATACCCGGTACTGTTGTTTTCCTACGGAACCTTGCAGGATAAAGCCGTGCAACTGGCCAACTTTGGCCGTGAGCTGAACGGCCAGGCCGACCGTATGCCGGGCTACCGCCTGGACTGGGTCGAGATCACCGACCCTGGCGTACTGGCGACCAGCGGCAAGTCCCATCATCCCATCGTTTCCCCCAGCGGCCAGGCCAACGACAGCGTGGCCGGCATGGTCTTCCAGATCAGCGAAGACGAACTGGCAGCGGCGGACCGCTATGAAGTTGCCGACTACAAGCGCGTTGCCGTCACCCTTGCATCGGGCCTGACAGCCTGGGTCTATGTACGTGCCTGAGACGGTTCGATGCAGGCTGAACCCGCAACGAC
The DNA here is from genome assembly GCA_041879295.1 of Pseudomonas putida. Taxonomy (NCBI): domain Bacteria; kingdom Pseudomonadati; phylum Pseudomonadota; class Gammaproteobacteria; order Pseudomonadales; family Pseudomonadaceae; genus Pseudomonas; species Pseudomonas putida. The sequence goes on from CP047152.1 coordinate 5,617,597, forward strand.
CCGGTGTGGGGGAAGGCCTGTTTCGGTGGTAGCTCACTTGCATGCAGTGTGCCGCGGAACAACGCCGCCCCGCACTGAGTAAACAGCGTCTTCACCCGGTTGTGCGAATTGAGGATCTCGGCCTGGATATCACCAATGGCCGTATCCCGTGGCTGCAAGCTGACCGCTCGGTTGACCCATTCGATGGCGGCAAAGCGGCTTTGCTTGCGGGTGCCACGCCCCTGCATCCAGGCCAGCCCCAGTTCGGCGCAGGCACGCCCGGCAAGCCACGGGTCCGGGTGCTCGACCAGGCTCAGCAGGTAAGCAACCGCCTCGGTCCGCTCCTGCACTTCACCAAACCGGCGTAACAGAATCCCCAGATGCAAACGCGCACGCGCGTTGATCTGCGGGTTGCCCAGCGCGTCGACAAGCAGTCGCCTGACCGCCAGCATGGCACTGCGCTCGTTCAAATCCTCATCGCCATCCATGCGCAGGCAGGCGAGGTTGTACTTGGCCTGCCTGCTGCCCGCCTCCACCGCACGCTGCAGCCAATACCCGGCTGCCTCGTCATCCAGGTAATGCGCCGGGGTGTTGGCCAGGCCGCCACGGTGCAGTTCATACAAGGCTAAGGCAGCACCCGGCAGGTTCAGTTCGGCGCAGCGTTCATACAGGTAGCAGGCCACTTCATGGCGGTTGGCTGCCCACAGCAACCGTGCCACTTCAAGCACTTCGAACCCCGGTGCCTGACCCGCGCACTGGCGATTCACCGCCCGTTGCAACCATAGCCTTGCCTGCTCGGCCGAGCGTGGCAGCGCCCACAGCCCGAAACGGTGCCCGGCCGCGCGCAATGCACAGGCAGCAGCATGTGAACGGCCGTCACACAGGCGCTCAATGGCGCCGTGTAACAGTTGCTTCTCATCTGCCATACCATCACGCAGTATCAGCTCGACCAAACAGCGAAAAGGCACGCCCATGGCGCGGATGGCGCCGAGATCGGCATTGCACGCCAAGCTCGCGGCAAAGTCGCGCATAGCGCCAGCATGGTCTCCCGATACCCTGCTGCGCAGCGCCCCCCGCCATGCCAAAACGACGGTACGCTCTCTGGGCCTTAACGGGCGCTCTGACCAGTCTTCGACCACCTGCTGCCAGTCGGTGACGGTCTGCAACGGGGCAGCGTGTGGCAGCATCAGGCGGCCTTCGACGGCCATCCAGCGCAGCGCATTACGCAAGCGCTCGTCCCAGGTTGCGCATAAGGGGCCACTGATCAACAGCTCGAACGCATCGAGGCTGCCGCCCCAGTGGGGCAGCAGGTACACAGCAAGGGCCTGGATCGCTTCGAAGCAACCGGGGCGGGCAATCAGCGCATGGCGCAGCCAGTAATGGCGAGGATCTTCGTGTTCATGATCGACCCGCTTGCCCAGGTAGAGCGGCAGCGCCTGTGGCAGCTCGGCCAAGGCCAACAACCCATGCCTCACCAGCAACGGCGCTGCAGCTTCCTGCACCTCTACATCGGCATGTGCACTGGGCCTGAAGCGTGCAGGCTCCCCCTGAAACAGTTGGAGCAACCAACCTGGCTCATGGAACTGCGCACTGATGCGCAGCATGCCAATGGCCGCTGCCACGGGGCGCGCAGCGCGGTCCATTGCACGCAACAGGTGCGCGGTGGCGGATTCACAAATTTGCGCAACAGCCAGCAAGCGTGCAGCGTTGCGTGGGCCATCAACCTGCACCTGGCAGGCGCGGTGGAAGCAGTGCATGCCCATTACCACTTGTGGGTGGTAAGCCCTGGGGCAGGCGTCAATCCAGGCTCTGAGCACTTGGCTCAGCGCCCTGTCACTCTTGTTTTCCTGATCGAGCAGCATGTGCCCTTCAATGGCCGCCAGGTAGGCCGGGAACTCGCCGGGCGGGGCTTGGCGCCACTGAGCCTCGAGCCTGTCGAAAAAGCGGTTGAGTTCAATGAATGCACTGGCCTGCACCAGTTCGCGAATTACCTTGTGCGTGCGGGTGAGCGTTTGCACGGAGCAATACCTCAAATCCATTTGAAAGAAGAAGCAGTGCCATCCCATGGCAACTGCGGTTGCCCAACAACACTAAGTCATACCTGACGACTGCGCAAAGCCAATTGGATCCATTTTTGCCGAAACCCATGAAAACGCAGGGAAAACCCCTGCCCTGAAAAACCACGACGCACACTTGTTGCGCCTGCCGTGGCAGCACTGGCTATTCTTTGCCCAGCCGCAGGAAGCGGCATTTTCCAGCAACAACGGAGTGTTCATGTCCCTAGCCCTCGTCCACAGCCGCGCCCAGGTAGGCGTGCAGGCACCGGCGGTCAGCGTCGAAACCCACCTGACCAACGGCCTGCCTCATCTCACCCTGGTCGGCCTGCCGGAAACCACAGTCAAGGAAAGCAAGGACCGGGTGCGCAGCGCCATCGTCAACTCCGGGCTGAAGTACCCGCAGCGGCGCATTACCCAGAACCTAGCTGCCGACGGCCTAGTGCCGATTGCCACCTTGGCCGATTTGGAATGCCTTGGCGAACCTGCGCTGTCGGGGAAATTGCGCCCGGTGCGGGGCGGCGGCGGCAGCAGGTTTTCGAAATAGCTGCAGAAAATTCGGACGAGATACGACTAGTTAGAACGCTGCAACATCCACATCAAACTGAATACCACCTTGACCATTTTAAAAATGGTAATCAGGCAAAAAGCTAGCAGCCTATAGCCTGCTCCACCAAATCCTCCACAGAGCTAACCGCTGAGCATGAGATTGCCAAAGGTAGATTCTCATCTAGCAAACGCTCCGATACTTTTCAATGAATAGAAAATCTTCAATAAGCCAAAAATTTAGACCTTCGAACAATGGATATCGATTTGATATCCATACCCAATAGGGTCCTGCTCCACGCAGCGCCGAACTGCCATCCAAGAACTTTTCAAGAAACATCTTCTAATGTGATCGAGCGGGATTTATCGGCAAATTTGTAGGCAATTTCGCAAACTTAATCTCGCCTGCTTGCGGCAGCGATTCGGTGTGACTATTTTACACCAGTCCCATCGGCACAAGCAGTCCAATCCGCCGTGCTTGAGGAACAAGCCTTAAACGACGCTGTCCGAGCAACGTCATTGTCATTTTCAGACCAATTGTTACCAGGGAGTGGAACACATGGCTTTCGATGCCTATATCCAAATCGCGGAAATCACTGGCGAAGCGCTGGACCAGCAATACGCCAACTGGATCGAAATCGTCGGCTATAAATTCGGTGCCAGCCAAAGCACCTCAGCCACCGCAAGCTCTGCGGGTGGTGCATCTTCAGGGCGCACCACCCTCACCAATTTCACCTTCACCAAATACCTGGACAGTGCCAGCTGCAAGCTTCTTGAAGCCAGTTGTGCCGGCCAGCACCTAAAGGAAGTGAAGCTGGTGGTATGCCGTGCTGGTACCGACAAGCTCAAGTACTACGAAGTCGTTCTCGAAGAAGTGATCATCGCCGACTACGCCCAGAGCGCCAGTTCCGGCGTCCCGATGGAAGTCGTACAGCTAAACTACGGGCGGATCAAAACCACCTACACGCGGCAGAAGCGCCTCGACGGCAGCGCGGGCGGCAACGTCACGGGCGGTTGGGACCGTATCAACAACAAGAAGTATGCGTGAGGTGCGACCATGTCCGAGGCACGCAGCTTCATTAATTCGCACACGCAGTCATATGATTCGCTGAAGGCCGATACGCCCATGACGGCCAATCAGCGCGGCAAGTTTGATGTGTTGAATGCGCATATCGTCAATAGTGTGGTGGTAGGTGGTGAACTGGTTATTGTAGGTGATCCAACCACGCCCTCCTGTACAAGTCATGAAGCATTTTTAATGTCTCAGGCAGAAGGGATTCATCATCTACTCGAGGTCAATGGTGCTGGGGTGGATGATTTTTTATTGGATAACTACGAAATGTTGAATAGTTTTCTTGCTCATGCGTCGATGGGGGCAGGCGCAGTAAGTGACGGCTGGAGCAGGCATCTCGATGCAATCAAGGAAACACTCGGGCAGGTTGAGCAGCTTCATCGAGATTACTTGGGGGGCGGCACGATCAAAGCGCGTGATGAATTTTATGCCAAGCGGATGGTTTTGTTCATTAGGTTGGAGGAGCAGCTGGATAGGCTAGCGGCATACGGTTCGGGCTTGCGTAAAAAGGGGAAAGCAAAGAGAACGCTAGGGATTTCCACGAAGAGTTATCTGCACTCTGGTGAAATTGTTGGGTATGCGGAAAAGATCGCTGGAGTTTCCAAGGCTGCTAATCTCATAAAGAAGGGCACTTATATCGGTATCGGGCTAGATGTGGCTGCAACAGGATTGAGTATCCATCAAGCGTGCACCCTTGGGCGAGAAGATGAGTGTGTGCAAGCCAGGTATGTCGAAGGGGGCGCCTTGATAGGCAGCATTGGCGGCAGCGCCGCAGGGGGAGCCGTTGGAGGTGCTATAGCTACAGTGGTTTGTACTGCGGTGTTGGGTATTCCTACTGGAGGTAGTGGTGCGTTAGCTTGTGCTGTATTGGGTGGGACTTTAGGTGGCAAGATTGGTGGGGACAAGGGTGGACAAGGCGGGGAATATTTTGGTGACATACTTTATCGCAGTGTAAATCCATGACAATCACTATTGCGGAACTCGTTGTATTGGGTAGTTTTGTTTTGGCGACACTATCGCTCTTGGTGTTAGTGTATTTATCGTATCGTTACCTAGAGCTTATAGAAACAATGCTTTCCAACTCTAGCTTTGTGATGGGGAATAAAAATCTGTATTCGCGGGCGGGCTTGATTGGGCGTGTCATGCGGATCTGCACGGTGTCGATATTGCTGACTATGCCAAAGGTATTCGTGTATAGAGGGCTGGTTGATTCAAGGGAGGTAGATAGGTTCCCGATGGCGATGCGGTGTCTATTGGTTGTGTTGTGGAATCTTATGCTAGCCTCGTTTTTAATCTTTGTCTGCATGAGTGGATAATAATTAGGTAGCTGCGAAAGTTAGGTTCACTGGTCGGGTCGACAGTGCGCAAAATTAGAAACAGGGCGGCTATGAGGGAATCTAAACTGCGACATTTTATTTGGAACCTATAGAACAGTATCCGTGGGACGCAGCGAACATGCTGGAAACGAAACTATGCCTTTTCACGGTTTATTTGCGTCATTTCACCATACCCCCTTTCGGCTAAGGGGCCATACGAAGACTTGCAAAACATCTATAAGATAGTTTGCAGTTAAGTGTCTCGGTGTGGCTCTATACAGAAAATGGCCGAGTTTTAATCATCAGACTCACGCACGAGTTCCATAGCAGAAGCTAGCTTGCGACTGATGGAACTGTGCTCCGGTACCGAAACGCATTAACCAGATAAGCGCGGTGTTCGGTGCGGCCAAGCCGTAATGAGCTCATTCGTTCGTCAACCTCCGGCGCTAACACGATGAAATGGCCGGGGCACAACGGCGTATATCATCAAGCAGATCATGTTCCAGATTTCCTTTCTCAACCGCTACAGGTGTGCCGAACACCGCAAGCTCCGTAAGCGCTCCATAAACCCCACCTAACCAAAGATGGGCAGCGCACCTAGCTGTGTATGTGAGGTGTGCAATTCCATGGCAGTAGCGCTTCGTAGTCTTCGACTGAGCACGCCTGCGGCAGGCGTTCCAGTGCGTGGCGCAGCCACGCATAGGGTTCTTGGCCGTTGGCTTTGGCCGTTTCTACCAAGCTGTAAAGTTGTGCGCTGGCAGTGGCACCTTTGGGCGTGTCACTGAACAACCAGTTCTTTCTCCCGATGACAAACGGGCGGATCGCACGCTCGGCCGCGTTGTTGTCCATCGGCAAGTAGCCGTGCTCGACGTAGCGTTCCAATTTGCTCCAGTTGCTGGCCAAGTAACCGATGGCCTTGCCCAAGGCATTCTGCGTCGTGACCTGAGGTTGCGTTTTCTCTACCCAGTTTTTCAGCTGAGTCAGCAATGGCAGGCTGCGCTCCATGCGGGCAACCTTACGATCTTCGTCGTCACTGTCCTTCAAGTCGCGCTCGACGCCATAGAGCTTATTGATCAGGTTCAATGCGATGTCAGCGCGTCCTGTTTTGCCCTTGGGCTGTACTTTCTGCGCTTCGACGAACTTGCGGCGCGCGTGCGCCCAGCAGCCCAATCGCTCCAGCCCGTCCTGTGCGGCCAGCGCGTTGTAACCGGCGTAGTCGTCGGTCATGACATAGCCGCGATAGCCGTCCAGCAGGCGCACCGGCACCTCCTGCGCTCGGCTGGTGGCGTAGTCGAAAAGGATCACCGGGCGATCAGGTGGGCCGCCGGTTTGCACCCACATCCAGGATTGGCTGCTGGGCTCACGACCAGGCTCTTTCAACACCTGCACACGTGTTTCATCACAGTGGATGATCCGACTGTTCAACAGGCTTTCGCGCATCAGATTCAGCAGCGGCTGAAAGTGCTCGCTGCATTGAATCACCCAGCGTGCCAGGGTCTGGCGCGGGATATCGATACCGTGACGCCCCAGCACTTTTTCGAAGCGGTGAAGCGGCAAGCCGTCTACGTATTTGGTGGTCAGCAGCATGGCCAGCACACTCGGGCTGGCCATGCTTTTCTCGATCATCTGGGCGGGCTTGTCCGCCGTTACGGGCGCTGACTCGCAGTCCCGGCAGCCGTACACCTTGCGAACATGTTTGATGACGCGAATCTGCATCGGGACGATTTCAAGTTGTTCGCTGACTTCTTCACCGATGGCATGTTTACGGCAGCCACAAGCGCAGGTCAGTTCATGCTCGGGCAGTTCGTGGACAACTTCGATACGCGGCAAATCAGCTGGCAGCGGCTTGCGCTTGCCACGGCGTTTGGTTGGCGCAACGACTTCTTCGTCGTCAGCCTCATCCAAGGGCTCGGCCAGGCTTTCCGCTTCGTCGAAGAGTGGCAACTGTGGTGTCGCCGCATCGCCAGTCTGCTCGGTCTTGCGCCCGAACAAGCGCTGGCGCAATAGCGCAACTTCCTCTTCGAGATGAACGATCTTGCCCTTGTCGGACGCGCGCTCGTGGATCATCTGCTCAAGCAGTTGCTTGAGCAGAACAGGATCGTCAGGGAGGTTTTCGGGCATGGAAATCATGCCGCGGATTATACCGAATCAGGCGACGTATCGAGGCGTCAAAACCTGATGCGGACGGTTGCGCCAGAGGTCGAAGCCATCAAGCAGCCAGTTCAGTTCCTGAACGGTCAGGACAATGGCGACCTCAGTCGGATCGGGTGAAGTTTTGAAACGTTCGGACTCCAGGCGTTTGAGCCAGAGGCAGAAGCCGTTTCGCTCCCAATAAAGGATTTTCACGCGATTGCGAGACTTGTTGAGGAAGACGAAAAGCACTGGGTCGAACACCGCCACTTTGATATCGAGTTCGACCAATGCGGCCAGGCCATCGATGGATTTTCGAAAGTCGACAGGCTTGGGGTAGAGGTACACTTTTTCGACTTTGGCGTCGGGTCGCATCATGGTCGGCGAGCTCCAGAAAGAAATCGGGAGCACAGCATCGAGGATCAGGTAAGCGCTTTGAATGTGGGGTTCATGGAGCGCTTACCAAGCTCCGGCGCAAGGCAATTTGCCCATAAAACTAAGCCATAGCTGGTACCTGCGCGAAACCTATTGGATCAATTTTTGCCGAAGCCCATGAAAACGCAGGGAAAACCCCTGCCCTGAAAAACCACGATGCACACTTGTTGCGCCTGCCGTGGCAGCACTGGCTATTCTTTGCCCAGCCGCAGGAAGCGGCATTACCAGCAACAACGGAGTGTTCATGTCCCTAGCCCTCGTCCACAGCCGCGCCCAGGTAGGCGTGCAGGCACCGGCGGTCAGCGTCGAAACCCACCTGACCAACGGCCTGCCTCATCTCACCCTGGTCGGCCTGCCGGAAACCACAGTCAAGGAAAGCAAGGACCGGGTGCGCAGCGCCATCGTCAACTCCGGGCTGAAGTACCCGCAGCGGCGCATTACCCAGAACCTCGCCCCCGCCGACCTGCCCAAGGATGGCGGCCGATATGACCTGGCCATTGCCCTGGGCATCCTTGCCGCCGACGGCCAGGTGCCGATTGCCACCCTGGCCGATATGGAATGCCTGGGCGAACTGGCGCTGTCGGGGAAATTGCGGCCGGTGCAGGGCGTGCTGCCTGCGGCACTGGCGGCACGCGAGGCAGGCCGGGCGCTGGTGGTACCACGGGAAAATGCCGAGGAAGCCAGCCTAGCCGGCGGGTTGGTGGTGTATGCGGTGGGCCACCTGCTGGAGTTGGTCGCCCACCTGAACGGCCAGGTGCCGCTGCCGCCCTACGCAGCCAACGGCCTGATCCTGCAGCAACGCCCCTACCCGGACCTGAGCGAAGTGCAGGGCCAACTGGCAGCCAAGCGTGCCTTGCTGCTGGCTGCGGCCGGGGCGCACAACCTGTTGTTCACCGGCCCCCCCGGCACCGGCAAGACCTTGCTCGCCAGCCGCCTGCCCGGGCTGCTTCCACCGCTGGACGAGCACGAAGCGCTGGAAGTGGCGGCAATCCAGTCGGTCAGCGGGAAAGCGCCGCTGAATAGCTGGCCACAGCGACCCTTTCGCCACCCCCATCACTCTGCGTCCGGCCCTGCGCTGGTTGGTGGCGGTAGCCGACCGCAACCAGGTGAAATCACGCTCGCCCATCACGGCGTGTTGTTTCTCGACGAACTTCCGGAGTTTGAGCGGCGCGTACTGGAAGTGCTTCGCGAGCCACTGGAGTCAGGTGAAATCGTGATTGCCCGTGCCCGCGACAAGGTGCGTTTCCCCGCGCGCTTCCAGTTGGTGGCGGCGATGAACCCCTGCCCTTGCGGCTACCTGGGCGACCCCACTGGCCGCTGCCGCTGCAGCACCGAGCAGATCGCGCGCTATCGCAACAAACTGTCCGGGCCACTGCTGGACCGCATCGACCTGCACCTGACCGTGGCTCGCGAAAGCACTACGTTGAACAACCAGCCTAGCGGTGAAACCAGTGCCGATGTCGCCGTCAGGGTGGCTGAAGCGCGGGAGCTGCAGCACAGCCGACAAGGGTGTGCAAATGCATTTCTAGACCTTGAAGGTTTAAGGCACCACTGTGGGTTGGTAGCAGCGGACCAAGTCTGGCTGGAAGGGGCCTGCGAGCGGCTGACCTTGTCGCTACGGGCGGCGCACCGGTTGTTGAAGGTGGCGCGGACGTTGGCGGACCTGGAGGGATGCGAGACGATTGGCCGGACGCACCTGGCCGAGGCCCTGCAGTACCGGCCAGGGAGCAGTTAGATTGCCGGGCTGCTTTGCAGTCCCGAAACCGGTCAGGTAACCCTGTTCCGCCAGATGCATCCGGCAACTGAGTAAACCCCAGGCCCTGTCAAGGCCAAGCCGCCATAAAGCGCCACCAGTAACCAGGCAAACTGGCCCTGCTCCAGTGTCCAGTCCGGGTGCACCACCACCAGCGCCACCAGCAACACCGCCAGCACGGGCAGGCAAGCCAGACGTGCAGCGATCCCCAGTAGCAGCAGCAGTGGGCAAACCACCTCGGCAAACACAGTCAAGGCCAAGGTCAGGGTCGCGCCCAGGCCGAAGGGGTCTTCGATGCGCTGCAATTCCTCGCTCCAGTCCAACAGCTTGGGCAGGCCGTGAATGAACAGCAACAGCAAGGCAGCCGTTACCCGCATGAACAGCAGGCCGATGGCGGTCAGGGTTGGGGGATGGGGGTCGAGAAAGGGTTTCAAGCGTGGCATGGCAAGGGGCTCGCTAATCGATCAACCTGCGGAGCATTGCGCATTTATCCAGAGATTGATTGCGCAGGTGTGCTGTGAGGGGTCTTAAAGCGTAAGGCCTCTTCGCGGGCTTAACCTCACTGACCGCCGGCCAAAGCCTCTTCAACCACCTTCAGCAGCACCTCTTCAGAAAACGGCTTGCCCAGGCAGGCCAGTGCCCCAAGGCCCATCGCTGCCCGTACCGAGCCATCGTCCCAATGTGCCGACATGCAGATCACCGGCAAGCGCCACCCCCGCTGTGCCAGCTCACGCTGTACCTCCAGCCCGCTCATCCCCGGCATCTTCAGGTCAAGCAACACACAGCCCGCCTCGCCCGCCAGTGGCGAGGCCAGGAAGGCGTCCGCGGCGGAAAACGACAAGGTCTCGAACCCCGCCGAGCGCAGCAGGTTGGCCAGGCTTTTGCGCACCGAGGCATCGTCGTCGACGATGCACACCACTCTGCTCATGCGCTGCCCAGGCTCTCAGACCGCGCGCCGAGAAGGTTGTGCATGGCCGCAAGCTCCAGCAACGAGCGGGACTGCATCTTGTTCATGATGTTCTTCTTGTGCACCTTGGTCGTCACCTCACTGGTGCCGATCTGCCTGGCAATCTGCTTGTGCGACAAGCCGCCTACCACCAGCGAGAAGACCTGGCGCTCACGCTGAGTCAGGCGCTGGTACTTTTCCTCGACCTGCCGCGCATGGAGCCACTTGCGGCCTTCGGCCACGGCACGGGCGCGCACTGTCTGCAACAAGGTCAGCAACTGGTCTTCATCGAACGGCTTGGTCAGGAACTCCACCGCTCCGGCGCGCATGGCCTGGACTGTCATCGGGATGGTGCCGAAGCCGGTCATGAACACGATCGGCCAGGGCAGCGCCAGCCGGCACAGCGCATCCTGTACCTCCAGGCCGCTTGTACCCGGCAAGTGCATGTCCAGCAGCAGGCAGGCACAGGGGGTTTCCAGGCGGGCCTCGAACAGAGCCTCGGCGCTGGCAAACAAGTGATGCGGGATGTCCTGCGAGCGCAACAGCCGGCCCAAAGCGGTGCGCACCGACGGGTCGTCATCCACGACCAGCACCGGCACGTTCACGCGCTCATCGAGCGGCTCGACAGCCTCGGCCATGGTGTGCAGCAACGACCCACCCAGTGCCTGACCCGGCACCTCGAGGCTGATCTGCGCGGCCAGACGGTAGCCCCGGCGCGGCACGGTCTGGATCAGGCCGCGGTCGCCAAAGGCCTTGCGCAGCAAGGACACCTGCACCTGCAAGTTATTGTCCTCAACCACCGTACCAGCCCACACCTGACTGAACAGCTCGTCCTTGCCGACCACGCGGCCCCTGGCCCTGATCAGCGTGGCCAGCACTTCGAAAGCACGCCCCCCCAACAGGATCGGCTTGCCGTCGACATAGACTTCGCGCCGCTCCAGCGACACCAGGGCATTGCCTATTCGGATCATGGCTTCCTCGCGCGGGCACGGGCGTTTTCGCTGCATGGGCAGCCTAAGCCAGCATACGCATTCAGACAATTATCCCGAGGGATAGGTTGGCCTGAGGACTATACAAAAGCCCGCCAACCCTCAGGGGACGATAACGGACAACAGCGTGCCCGTTCCTGCCAAGCAGGCTGTATCCCGCATTCATGCTGGGCCCGCTGCGTATACTCGCGCCTCAGGATGTCGCTAGCGGGGGTGCTTTATGCTCGATGAACGCCTTGCCCACAGGCCCATCGATTACGATCAGTCAATCGACGAAGGCTGGCTGAACCAGTGCGAGATCAGCGCGCTGGGCCAGGAAGGTGAACTCAGCTATTTCCGCCTGCGCGACCCAGCCACAAATCAGGCTTGGATTGCCGTGCGCGCCCCGCTCGAGGCCCCTACCGCCTGTCAGCGCCTGGAACGTGACTACCGCCTGCAACTGGACCCGCAATGGGCTGTGATCCCCTCTGCGTTCGTGCGCTCGGCTGAGGGCCCATTGCTGGTGTACCCGGCCGTGCGCTCAGTCGCCGACCTGATCGCGGAAGGCCCTGCGGCGCTGGAGCCGTTTCTCGACATCGCGGTGAACGCCTCCCTCGCGTTGGCGCAAGCGCACGAAGCCAATGTGCTGCACGGTACACTGCAGCCCGGGCATGTGTGCCTGGGCGCCCACCAGCGGGTGCGACTGGGCTTCTTTCGCGCCGACCCGGCAGAGCGGATCAGCGAACAGGGCACCCCGCTCGGCAATTGGGCCTACCTGGCACCGGAACAGGTTTGCCCGCACGGTAGCACCAGCGACCGACGCAGTGACATCTATGCCCTGGGCGCGATCCTCTACCAGTTATTGCTGGGCGAGCTGCCACTGGCCGGGCGTGACACCCAGCACTGGCGACAGCTGCATGCGGGTGTGAAGCCGCGTGCGGCCTGCGAAGTGGACAGCAACGTGCCGCCACCCCTCAGCCTCATCCTGGCAAAGGCCTTGGCCAAAGAGCCGGACGCCCGCTACCAGAGCGCGCGCGCCCTTGCAGTGGACTTGGCTCACTGCCAGCGGCAGTGGGCCGCCCACAAAATCCTGGCACCCTTCACGCCAGGTTGCGCCGACCCGGTAGCGCCTGGCCGCGCACGCCTGTACGGCCGCGGCGCCGAGCAAAAGGCCATTACCCTGCTGCTCAGGGCCTTGCATCGCCATAGCAAACCACAAGCCCTGGTCATCAACGGCGCTGCTGGCATGGGCAAGTCGAGCCTTGTCGAAGCAGCGCTCAAGGTCAACGCTGAAGGTTACTGGGCCGTCGGCAAGTGCAACAGCCAAGCCCAAGCTGTGCCCTACACGCCCTGGATCGAAGTACTCGGCGCCCTGACCACCCAGTTGCTGGCCAAGAACAGTCAGGACCTCGACACCCTGCGCCGCGAAATCCTGCGCCGCATCAAAGGTCATGGCCGCCTGCTCGGCAAGCTGGCCCCGGACCTGCAACTGATTCTCGGCCCACTGCCCCAATTACCCGCCAAGCCCACGCGCCTTGCGCTGCAGAAGGAACTGCACGCGATCATTGAATTCCTGCAGGTTTTCACCCGGCCTGGCCAACCGCTGGTGCTGTTCTTTGACGACCTGCAATGGGCCGACGACGCCACCCGACAACTGTTGGCCCAACTGCTGGCTGAAGCGCCGGCCAACCTGCTGCTGATTTTTACCCGGTGCAACGATACGCCCACCACCAGCGCACCGCTGGCCATACCTGCAACGGTGCGCAGCACCACGCTGAACCTGCGGCCGCTGGCCGTTGGAGCGGTGGCCGAGCTGATTGGCGAGCGCTACCACGTTGCCCCCGAGGAGGCATTTCAGCTAGCCGAACTGGTGCACGACAAAACGGCGGGCAACCCGTTTTTCATCAACCAGATCCTCAGGGCCATGGTCGAGGACCAGCTGTTCATCTTCGACACCCAGGCCATGCGCTGGTCGTGGTGCCTGCAGGCTGTGGCCCGGCACTGCTATTCCGACAATGTGGCCGACCTGATGGTCCACCGCCTGGGGCGCCTGCCAGCACCGCAACGCGACCTTGTGCGGGTCGTCAGCGCGGCGGGCAGCCACTGCGATGAGCGCCTGCTTCGCCAGCTGCTCGCCCAGCCGCCAGGCGAACCGTTGAAAACCTTGATTGGCGCCGGCTTCGTGCAACCGGGCCAGAACGGCTTGGGCTTTACTCATGACCGGGTGATGGAGGCCGCTTATGCACTAACGCCCGAGCACGAGCGCGCCTCGCTGCATGCACGCATCGCCCTGGCCATGCGCCAGGCTTGGCCAGACTACATGCAGGAGGGGCTGTTCGAGCTCGCCAGCCAGCTGCAACGTGCCGCCCCCTGCGGGTTTACAGCGGATGACTGCGAAGCGTTCCTGCAGCTTTTACGCGAGGCCGCATCACGCGCACGCGACGCCGGCGCCTTCGAGCAGGCCGCAGGCTACCTGCACACCGCCGAGCAGTTGCTGCACCACGGCGCCACGCTTGAAAGCCGCGTCACGCATGGCTTTGCCATCGCCTGCATGGCGACGGAGTGCGACATGCAACTGTCACGAACGATCGCGGCCGAGGCACGCCTCACTGAATGCAGACAGCGTGCCCGCTCGGCGTTGGAGCAGGCGCGAGCGTGCCGGCTGCAGGCACTGCTGTATACCTTGCGCGGTGACTATCAGGCAGCCATCGACAGCGCCCTGAGCGGCCTGGACTTACTGGGTATAAGCCCGGTGCGGGGCGTCGACTGGCAACAGGTCGAGGCCAGTCACGCCCATGTACAGGCGTTGGTCGAACAGAAAGGTCGGCATTGCCTGGAGTCGCTACCGCGCACCGAATCGGAGGAAGTGACGGTTGCCATCAGCCTGCTGGCCACCCTGTCATCATCGTTCTTCGTGAAGGATGACATCTGCTTCCTGCACCTGGCCAAGCTGATGGAAATGTCGCTGCTGCACGGCGTTGCCCCAGGTAGCACCTACGGCATGGCCTGGTACGGGGTGATGATTGCCGAACGTTTCGGCGCTTACCATGATGGCCATGCCTGTTGCCTGGCCGCGCTCAAGCTGATCGAGCGACACGGTTTCGAAGCTGATTTGACCAGTGCGCTGCTGGCCCTGGACCAGGTCAGCGCCTGGACCTCACCCATGGAATTCGCCCGACGTACCACGTTGGATGCCATCGACTCGGCGCGCCTGAGCGGCGACCTGGCGATGAGCTGCTACGCCTGCAACCATCTGGTATCAGATTCGCTGTTCATGGGCCGCTACCTGCCGGACGTGGTCGAGGAAGTGGCGCAAGGCCTGGCCACTGTGCGTCACCACGGCTACCGCGATGTCGAGCAGATCCTGCAGGCCCAGCAAGCGTTCGTCGCCAACCTGAGTGGCCTGCCCTGCCCGGCCCCGGCCGCCCCCTCCAGGTCGCCCACCACGCGGTTCTTCCAACACCTGTTCGCCGCCATGTGCGCCTTTTACATGGGCAATATCCCGAAGGCCATGCGCGACCTGGCATTGGCCGGTGACAACAGCTGGGCGGCACCGGCGCACATCAACCTGGCCGACTATCATCTGTTCCGCGGCCTGGCCTTGGGCAGCCCCGAAGCCCACGGCAGCCTTGCCGACAAGCTGCGCGAGCTACAGGCCCTGCGCGAGCGCTTCAGCCGCTGGGCCGGCTTCAACCCGGCCACCTTCCGCAGCAAGCAGTTGCTGATCGAAGGCGTCATCGCCAAGCTCGAAGGCGACGGCCTGGGCGCGATCCGCTGCTTCGACCAGGCGCAAATTGCCGCCACCGCTGCCGGTTTCATCCACGAGCAGGCACTGGCCCATGAACAGCTGGCCGAGGTGTGCATCCCCAACGGCCTGATCTCCGGCGCCAACCTGCACCTGCGCATCGCTCGCGACTGCTTCCATATCTGGGGCGCGACCGGCAAGGTGCACCAGCTTGAGACATTGCATCCGTTTCTACGCACCCAACCGATTCAGGAGACCTATCGCGCCACCCACCAGGCCAAGCTGGACCTCGAAGCCGGCATAGAAGCTGCGCGGGCACTGTCCGAGGAAGTGCTGCTCGAAGGCCTGATCGAAACCCTGATGGGCCATCTGACCCAGCACTCCGGTGCCGATCGCGGCGTGTTGCTGATTGTAAGCGGCGCCGAATTCCAGATGGCTGCCCTGGCCCACATCGACGACGCCGGGCTGCACGTGAGCATGGACAACTGCCAGAAGTTCATGACCCAGGCACCGCTGTCAGTCATCAACGCCACCATGCGCACCCGCAAACCGCTGGTGCTCAACGATGCCCTTGATGAGTGCCCTGAGGCCTTCCGCCAACAACTGCAGGCACGCAACGCCCGCTCGGTGCTGTGCCTGCCGCTGGTGATCCAGGGCGTGCTGATCGGCCTGGTGTACCTGGAAAACCGTCTTGTGCCGAACCTGTTCGGCAGTCAGCGCCTGGCCATGCTGGAGATCCTCGCCTCTCAGGCGGCGGTGTCGCTACAAACGGCCAAGTTCTACACGCGCCTGGCCGAGGAGAACCAGATCCGCGCACAGATGGAGGCTGAGTTGCGCCGCTCGCGTGCGGAACTGGCGCGCAGTGCGCACTTGCAGGCGATGAATGAGCTGTCAGCGTCCATCGCTCACGAGATCAGCCAACCGCTCCTGGGCATCGCCTCCAATGCCGCGGCCAGCCTGCGCTGGCTGAAACGCGCCAAACCCGACCTGGAAGAAGCGATTGCCGGCCTGGAAGATATCCGCAACGACAGCGAACGGGCCGGCAACATCGTGCGGGCGCTACGGTCCTTGGCCAAGCAGTCGCCGATGCAACTCAAGGCAGTGAAGCTGGACGAATTGATCCGCGAGGTGGTGCGCCTGACCTCGGCCGATGCCGCCAAGGGCAAGGTGAATGTGCAGACGCAGCTACAGGCCGGGGTCTGCGTGACAGCCGACCCGGTGCAGTTGCAGCAGCTGGTGTTCAACCTGATTACCAATGCTCTGGAAGCATTGGCTGGGTATCGCAGTGACGGGGTGCTGAAGATTGGATCGGCGGTGGTCAAGGATGGGGTGGAAATCTGCGTGGACGACAACGGACCGGGGATCGTAGCGGACGAGCGGGAGCGTGTATTCGATGCGTTTCATACCACCAAGACCGGTGGCATGGGGATGGGCTTGGCGATCTGCAGTTCGGTGGCTCAGGCCCACGGCGGGCAGTTGCAGGCGCTGGTGTCGCAGTTGGGTGGATGCCGGATTCGCTTCTTTCTGCCTGTGAGTCACTCATAACCTGTGCCGGCCTCTTCGCGGGTAAACCCGCTCCTACAGTCGGCGCAGCCATGGTAGGGGCGGGTTTACCCGCGAAGAGGCCGATACAGGTTTACATCATCGCGAGGCGAGCGCTGCGTAGCTGTTCATCAGGTTGCGGTAGTTGGGAATACGCTGCGACAGCAGGTTGCCCAGCCCTTCGATATCGTTGCGCCAGTCGCGGTGCAGTTCGCAGGCCACCGAGAACCAGTTCATCATCTGCGCACCCGCCTGGGTCATGCGCACCCAAGCCGCTTGCTGCACGGTTTCGTTGAAGGTACCCGAGGCATCGGTCACCACGAACACTTCAAAGCCTTCCGCCAGCGCCGACAGGGTCGGGAAAGCCACGCACACATCGGTCACCACACCAGCGATGATCAGTTGCTTGCGGCCCGTGGCCTTGATTGCCTTGACGAAATCTTCGTTGTCCCAGGCGTTGATCTGGCCCGGACGGGCAATGTACGGCGCATCTGGAAACATTTCTTTCAGCTCGGGCACCAACGGGCCATTCGGGCCTTGCTCGAAGCTGGTGGTGAGGATGGTCGGCAGGCCAAAGAACTTGGCCAGGTCGCCCAAAGCCAGCACGTTGTTCTTGAATTCGTTGGGCGAAAAATCCTGCACCAGCGAGATCAGGCCAGTCTGGTGGTCGACCAGCAGCACCACGGCGTCGTCTTTGTTCAGGCGCTTGTAATCGGGTTGGCTCATGGGGGTGACTCCTTGGGTTGGGATAACGGGCCGGCACTGTCCGCAGGGGTTATACCGGTGGATAGCTTCGGCTTAAGAAAGTACCTGCGCCTGCCGCCAGGCCTTGGGTGGCTGGCCGACCAGGCGGCTGAACGCGCGGGTGAAATGGGCCTGGTCACAAAAGCCGCATTCCAGGCTCACATGGGTGATAGGTGCCTCAGTGGCGAGCAAGCGCTTGGCCTTTTCCATGCGCGCCAGCAGGCGCCAGGCTTGCGGCGAAAGGCCGGTGTTGACTTTGAAAGCGCGGGAAAAATGGCTGCGGGTAAGGTTGCATACCGCGGCGATCTCAATGATCGACAACGGGCTGTGCAACATCAGCTCCTTGGCCCGGCGCAGCCGCGCGGGCGTGAGTGCGCCGGGGGTTTGCAGCGGCGCTTCGGGCGTCCCAGGGTACATGGCGACTCTCCTGTTCAATGCAGAAAGTCTCGCCCCCGGCACATGACGAAGTCCTGAGCCAAACCTGAATTATTGTTAATTGTGCGCTGCTGGCCCTGAGCGTTTTGCCGATACCTTAAGATGCGTTTCGTATTCAGCTTTTGGCCGCTACCAGCGGCCGGCATTCAAGGCGAAAGAGGTATGCAGGAAAAACCCGCCCACCGCACCGTGGCCATGGTGCTGTTCAACGATGTGCTACTGCTGGATGTCACCGGCCCCATGGATGCATTCGCCATCGCCAACCGATTCTTGCCAGCAGAACGGCAATATCGGCTGCTGACCTTGGCCGAGGGACAAGCGGTGGTACGCGGCTCATGCGGCCTTAAGGTAGTGGCAGACCGGCGCCTGGAAGACTTGCCGGAAGCCGTCGACCTGTTGCTGGTGCCCGGCGGCCCAGGAGCCTATGCCGTCGCATTGCCAGGGATCGAGCGCTGGCTACCCAAGGCCGTGCGCCAGGCCAAACGCTTCGGTGCCATCTGCACCGGAGTGTTCCTGCTGGGGCGGGCCGGGTTACTCAATGGCTATCGCTGCACCACCCACTGGAATTACGTGGAGCGCCTGGCACAAGCGTTTCCCGAGGCCAAGGTGGAGACCGAGCAGATTTATGTGATGGACCGCTGCCTGATCACCTCGGGCGGTATCACTGCAGGGATCGACCTGGCACTGGCGGTGGTTGCCGAGGACCATGGCAAGGCGCTGGCCCTGGAAGTGGCCAAGGTGCTGCTGGTTGCCCGTCATCGTCAGGGCGGGCAGACACCTTACGGGCCGTTGCTGGCTGCGGTACCACGCGACGACTCGCCGATTGCCCGGGTGCAGGCCTATATAGTCGACCACATCGAGCAGGCGTTCACCGTGCAGAAAATGGCCGAACTGGTGGCCATGAGCGGGCGTAACTTTGCCCGGACGTTTCTGCGGGAGGTGGGAATGACGCCGCTGCAGTACCTGCAGAATGCGCGCATCGACCGCGCGCGCAAGCTGCTCGAAGGCAGCGACCTGCCGTTAAAGGTTGTGGCGGCGCAGTGCGGGTTTGGCAGCGACCGGCATTTGCGCAAGGTGTTCTGTGAGCGGATAGGCATGACGCCGGCGCAGTATCGCACGCAGTTTGGTGGGGGTTGAGCGCGGGCCACTCACACAACTGACCACAGCCACCGTCTCTTTTTTCAGGACAATGTTTCTTCCCGACATCAGATTGTCTAATGCCACCCCAGCCTCCAGAATCGTCGGCCAACCTGTAATAACGCTGCCCCGGCAGCTCATGGAGTACGAGCCAATGCCACACGAAGGCAGCCTTCTGCAAACTGCGGTGATCTTCCTGCTTGCCGCCGTCCTCGCCGTCCCCCTGGCCAAGCGCTTGCAACTGGGTGCCATGCTCGGCTACCTGCTCGCCGGTGTGGTCATCGGCCCGCAAGCACTTGGCCTGGTCCACGACACAGAAAGGGTGGCGCACATTTCCGAACTGGGCGTGGTCTTGCTGCTGTTCATCATCGGCCTGGAGCTGTCGCCCAAACGCTTGTGGCTGATGCGCAAGTCGGTGTTTGGTGTCGGCACTGCCCAAGTGTTGCTGACCGGCGCGGTTATCGGCGCCATCGCCCTGTTCGGCTTCAGCCAGACGCTGCCCGCGGCCATCGTGCTCGGTCTGGGCCTGGCGCTTTCGTCCACCGCCCTTGGCCTGCAGAGCCTGGCCGAGAACAAACAACTCAATGCCCCGCACGGCCGTCTGGCGTTCGCCATCCTGTTGTTCCAGGACATCGCCGCGATCCCGCTGATCGCCTTGGTACCACTGCTGGCCGCCACTGGCCCGGACACCAGCAGTGGCGACAGCCTGGAGAATGGCCTGAAGGTATTCGCCAGCATCGCCGTGGTCATCATCGGCGGCCGCTACCTGTTGCGCCCGGTGTTCCGCACCGTGGCTCGCACCGGCCTGCCGGAAGTGTCCACTGCCACTGCCCTGCTGGTGGTGATCGGCACCGCCTGGCTGATGGAACAAGCCGGTATTTCCATGGCCCTGGGCGCCTTCCTCGCCGGCCTGCTGCTGGCAGACTCGGAATACCGCCACGAGCTGGAATCACAGATCGAACCCTTCAAGGGCCTGCTGCTGGGGCTGTTCTTCATCAGCGTCGGGATGGGTGCAAACCTGCACCTGCTGCTGGAGATGCCGCTGGTGGTGCTGGGCCTGACCCTGTTGCTGGTGGCCGTGAAGCTCGTGCTGCTGGTCGGCACCGGTCGCCTGGCCGGCGGCCTGAGCGGCGCCAGCGCGCTGCAACTGGGCATGGTGCTGGCCGCTGGCGGCGAGTTTGCCTTTGTGGTGTTCAAGCTGGGCAAGGACCAGGGCCTGTTCGATACCCAGACCTACGACCTGCTGCTGATGACCATTACCCTGTCGATGGCCATCACCCCACTGCTCATGATTGGCTGCGCCCGTGCCCTCAAACGCGCGCAGCCAGTGCGTGAAGTGCCCGACCATTACAAGGCCATCGACGCCGGCACGCCGCGGGTGGTAATCGCCGGCATGGGCCGCATGGGCCAGATCGTCGCGCGTATCCTGCGGGCACAGAAGATCCCGTTCGTTGCTCTGGAAACCTCGGTGGATGCCATCGAGATGACCCGTATGTTCGAACAGGTGCCGGTGTTCTACGGTAACCCGCTGCGCCCCGAAGTACTGCATGCGGCCAAGGTGGGTGAGGCGGAGTACTTCATCATCACCATCGATGACCCGGAGGCCGCCATTCGTAGCGCTGAACGGGTGAAACGCCTGTACCCGCACCTGAAAGTGCTGGCCCGCGCGCGTAACCGCCAGCACGTGCACAAACTGGCGGATGTGGGCGCCGAGCCGATTCGCGAGACATACCACTCCAGCCTGGAAATGGCCCGCCGGGCACTGGTGGGGTTGGGCCTGAGCGATGAACAGGCGGCGGACCGCATTGCACGGTTTACCCAGCATGACGAAGAGGTGCTGGAGGCCCAGGGGCAGGTACGTGATGACCGGGCCAAGGTGATGCAGACGGGCAAGGAGGCGCGGGTGGAGCTGGAACGGTTGTTTGAATCGGATGCGGGTTGAGGCCTTTTGGCGCATGCCTTGAGGGTTGTAGTGCCTGTGAGATCGAGCGCCGCCCGCGCGGCGCATCGCGAGCAAGCTCGCTCCTACATCTGTTTCGGGCCAGTATCGCCTGTGCCTGCGCGCGCGACCGCCCTGTTTGTCCCCCACGATATCGAGGTGAGCGCCAAGGGGACGTGCGCGTCTGCCCCAGGAATAATTGGCCCGAAACAAATGTAGGGGCGAGCATGCCTTGAGGGTTGTAGTGCCTGTGAGATCGAGGTGAGCGCCAAGGGGACGTGCGCGTCTG
Source organism: Pseudomonas putida (assembly GCA_041879295.1). Classification (NCBI taxonomy): domain Bacteria; kingdom Pseudomonadati; phylum Pseudomonadota; class Gammaproteobacteria; order Pseudomonadales; family Pseudomonadaceae; genus Pseudomonas; species Pseudomonas putida. The sequence goes on from CP047152.1 coordinate 5,638,627, forward strand.
CCCCAGGAATAATTGGCCCGAAACAAATGTAGGGGCGAGCATGCCTTGAGGGTTGTAGTGCCTGTGAGATCGAGCGCCGCCCGCGCGGCGCATCGCGAGCAAGCTCGCTCCTACATCTGTTTCGGGCCAGTATCGCCTGTGCCTGCGCGCGCGACCGCCCTGTTTGTCCCCCACGATATCGAGGTGAGCGCCAAGGGGACGTGCGCGTCTGCCCCAGGAATAATTGGCCCGAAACAAATGTAGGAGCGAGCATGCCTTGAGGGTTGTAGTGCCTGTGAGATCGAGCGCCGCCCGCGCGGCGCATCGCGAGCAAGCTCGCTCCTACATCTGTTTCGGGCCAGTATCGCCTGTGCCTGCGCGCGCGACCGCCCTGTTTGTCCCCCACGATATCGAGGTGAGCGCCAAGGGGACGCGCGCGTCTGCCCCAGGAATAATTGGCCCGAAACAAATGTAGGAGCGAGCTTGCCTTGAGGGTTGTAGTGCCTGTGAGATCGAGCGCCGCCCGCGCGGCGCATCGCGAGCAAGCTCGCTCCTACATCTGTTTCGGGCCAGTATCGCCTGTGCCTGCGCGCGCGACCGCCCTGTTTGTCCCCCACGATATCGAGGTGAGCGCCAAGGGGACGCGCGCGTCTGCCCCAGGAATAATTGGCCCGAAACAAATGTAGGAGCGAGCTTGCTCGCGATGCGCCGCGCGGGCGGCGCTCGATCTCATGGGCGCCAAAAAACTATCGCCAGGCACCTGGAAGCCATCCTGCAATTTCCTGACGATCACCTCGCCGCCATGACGCGAACTCACAAAAACCATCACAAATCGCCTAATTATCAGCTGGGTCCTACTTCCCCGCGAACCATTTCCTACGTTCACGCCAATCCCAAGGAATTATCCTACACACCGTGTCGACGCCCGTCTGATTGTCCAGGGAAGGCCTGCTCTCTAGGCTAACCGGGTCGCTGTCGGTTCAGCGATCGGGTGTGGAAACCCGGATGTGATGAAGGGCTGCCGTTATGGCAGTTGTGCGCGTGAGGCCGTTTGGCCTACCGGCTTGCCTTCTCCCCGGTTTTCCACCCCGCGCACAACTGCCGCCTTCTGCGTGGAAACGGGTGGTTGCAGTTCAATCCTGGAGAAGGAATTGCCATGAAAAGAATCGTCCCCGATCCACCCCTCCCCAACACCACACAACGCTCTTTCAGCCGCTGCGATGCCGGCCATCTCCCATTGTTCACCGTAAACCCAGGCGTTTCCGCCCACGATGCCCTGGTGCATGTCGCCCAATACCTGCGCGGCGCCTACGACTGTGGCTACAAAGCCTTGGAACATCTGGATGACACAGGCAAGAGCCTGTTCTGGAGCAACCTGAACGCACTCGAAATGGCAGAAGGTTTGGTTGAGGCGTTGCTGGATGGGATTGAGTCACAGCCCATGAATTGAGTCGCCTGTACCGGCCCTTTCGCGGGCATGCCCGCTCCCACAGGTACTGCACTGGCGTTGAATCTTGCGCGATCCCTGTGGGAGCGGGCTTGCCCGCGAAAAGGCCGGTACAGCAAACAAAAAAGGCCGGCTCCCTATAGAGAGAGCCGGCCTTTGTGCGCGTTGCTGATGGTTGATTACTTACCCGCAGTCAGCGCGTTATAGCTGGTCATCAGGTTGCGATAATCCGGAATGTGGTTGGAGCATAGTGCAGCCAGCCCTTCGACATCGTTGCGCCAGTCGCGGTGCAGCTCGCAGGCCACGCCGAACCAGGTCATCAGTTGGGCACCCGCCTGGCTCATGCGGTCATGCGCGGCATCACGGGTCATTTCATTGAAGGTGCCGGAAGCATCGGTCACCACGAACACGTCAAAGTCTTCCTCCAAGGCCGACAGCGCCGGGAACGCCACGCAAACCTCGGTCACAACACCTGCAATGATCAGCTGCTTCTTGCCGGTCGCCTTCACCGCCTTGACGAAATCCTCGTTGTCCCAGGCGTTGATCTGGCCAGGGCGGGCAATGTACGGCGCATCCGGGAACAGGGCTTTCAGTTCCGGCACCAATGGGCCGTTGGGGCCTTGCTCGAAGCTGGTGGTGAGGATGGTCGGCAGGTTGAAGAACTTGGCCAGGTCAGCCAGCGCCAGCACGTTGTTCTTGAACTTGTCCGGCTCGATATCGCGCACCAGGGACAGCAGGCCAGCCTGGTGGTCGACCAGCAGTACGGCAGCGTCGTCTTTGTTCAGGCGGTTGTAGGTGAATTTGCTCATGGTCTGTGCTCCTAAGGGTTATGAATTTTTCAGCAATCCGGGGTGTTTCGCGTTGATGGGCACAGATTAAAATCATCACCTTTGCGGCGGTAGTTAGCAGAATCTGGCTTTAGCGTTCTGATTTAGGAACGATGGATTTGTAAGGGCTGTGCTGGCCTCGGGCCTGTGGTGTCCTGTAGGAGCGGCTTTAGCCGCGAAGAGGCCGGCAAAGGCAACCAAATACCCGGAGACCGATCATTGGAAGACCTCAACTCCCTCTACTACTTCACCCAGGTCGTCGAACATGGCGGCTTCGCCCCGGCCGGGCGGGCGCTGGACATGCCCAAGTCAAAGCTCAGCCGGCGAATCGCCGACCTTGAAGACCGTCTGGGCGTGCGGCTGCTGAACCGCACCAGCCGGCACTGCTCGCTGACCGAGATCGGCCAGGCCTACTACAACCGTTGCCTGGCCATGCGCGTGGAGGCCGAGGGCGCGGCGGAAATCATCGAGCGCAACCGCAGCGAACCGCGCGGCCTGGTGCGCATCAGCTGCCCGACCACCCTGCTCAACTCCTGGGTCGGGCCGATGCTGACCCGCTACATGCTCAAGTACCCGCAGGTGGAGCTGTTCATCGAAAGTACCAACCGCCGTGTCGACCTGCTGCATGAGGGCTTCGACATCGCCCTGCGGGTGCGCTTTCCGCCGCTGGAGAACACTGACATGGTGATGAAGGTGCTGAGTAACAGCACCCAGTGCCTGGTTGGCCAACCTCAATATCTGGCACAACTGCCCAACGGGTTTGACCCGCAGCTGCTGGGCACACTACCCAGCGTGCATTGGGGCAGTGCCCAACGCGAGTACCAGTGGGAACTGTTCCAGGGTGAGGACAACAGCCGCAGCATCGTCATCCCGCATACACCACGCATGGTGACTGACGACCTGTTTGCCCTGCGCCATTTCGTGGTGGCCGGAGTGGGGATCGCCCACTTGCCGCGGGTGGCGGTGCGTGAGGATCTGGCGGCGGGACGTCTGGTTGAGCTGATTCCGGACTGGCACCCGCGTTGCGGTATCGTGCATGCGATCTTCCCATCGCGACGTGGGTTGCTGCCTTCGGTGCGAGCGCTGATCGATCATCTGGCTGAGGAGTTCGCCATCAGCGACATGGCTTGAGTGCCTGACTGGCTGAGCCGGCCTCTTCGCGGGCATGCCCGCTCCCACAGGTATTGCACAAGGCTCGGGGCCGGTGGTGGCCCTGTAGGAGCGGCTTTAGCCGCGAAAGGGCCGGTACAGGCAATGCAAATCCCCACCCAGCACACCCTTACAAGACCTTGGGTCTACTCTTCTTCCACACTCCCGGATCATCCCCCGGAGCCCCTCATGATCCGCGCCACCCACGGACCAGGCCGCGCCCTGCTCGCCACCCTCGCCCTCTGGCCGGCGCTGAGCCACGCCGAAGCGCCCGGCTGGTCGCTGCTCAGCCGCAACTATTTCCTGCACAGTGACTTCCGCTCGCCCTCCGGCAGCGGCCAGAACTACCGCCAGGAATGGGCCCAAGGCTTCATCGGCGAGGTCCGTTCCGGCTTCACCGAGGGCACTGTCGGCGTCGGCATCGATGCCCATGGCTTTCTTGGTTTCAAGCTCGACGGCGGCCGCGGCCATAGCGGCACCGGCCTGCTGCCACGCGACAGCGATGGCCGCGCCGCGTCCGAGTACTCCAGCGCCGGTGCCGCGCTCAAACTGCACCTGGGCAACACCCGGCTGCGCTATGGCGAGATGATGGTGGAAACCCCGGTGTTCGACACCGGTGACAAACGCCTGCACCCGGAATACGCCACCGGCTGGCTGGTGGAAAACACCGACCTGCCCGACTGGCGCCTGCAGGCCGGGCGTTTCACTGCCTTCAACAACCAGGACAACAGTTCCACCCACGACGACTTCAGCGGCTACGGCGCCAGCACCCACAACCGGGCCATCAGCCTGGCCGGTGCCACCTTCGCACCCAACGGGCCGTTCGGCGCCGCACTGTATGCCGGGCAGCTGGAAAACACCTGGCGCCAGGCCTACCTCAACCTGAACCTGGCCGAGGGCAACTGGCGCCTGGACGGCAACCTGTACAAAACCCGCGACACCGGTAACGCCAGCGCAGGGGCGATCGACACCCTCGCCTACAGCCTGCTGGCCAGGTACAGCTTCGGCGCCCAGGCGCTGAGCCTGGCCTACCAGAAGGTCGAGGGCGACACCCCGTTCGACTTCGTCGGCGGCGACTCCATCTACCTGGCCAACGCGATCAAGTACGCCGACTTCAACGGCCCGGGCGAGCACTCGTGGCAACTGCGCTACGACCTGGACTTCGCCACCCTTGGCGTACCTGGCCTGAGCCTGATGGGCCGCTATGTCAGCGGCCGCGGCATCGACGGCAGCCATGCGCCTGCGGGCGGCGCCTATGTGAACCAGTACGGTGACGGCGGCAAGCACTGGGAGCGCGACATCGACCTGAAATACGTGGTGCAGTCGGGGGCTGCCAAGGACCTGAGCCTGTCGTTCTCCCACGTCAGCCACCGCGCCAACCAGGCCCAGGCGGGCGGTGATATCGACCGCATCTACCTGATTATCGAATACCCACTCAAAGGCAGCTTCTGACATGAGTACATCCCCTTCAGGTGCCTGGAGCCCGTTGCGTAACACCACCTTCCGCATGCTGTGGATCGCCACCATCGCCTCCAACATCGGCACCTGGATGCACGAGGTGGGCGCCGGCTGGCTGATGACCACGCTGTCGGCCAGCCCGCTGCACGTGGCGTTGATCCAGGTAGCCGGCTCGTTGCCGATGTTCTTCCTGGCCCTGCCGGCGGGCGCAGCGGCGGACATCGTCGACAAACGCCGCTACCTGTTGCTGGTGCAACTGTGGATGTCTTGTGTAGCGGTTGTGCTGGCGGCCCTGACGTTGCTCGGGATGATGAACGTCACCTTGCTGCTGGTACTGACCCTGGCACTGGGCATTGGTACAGCGCTGATGATGCCAGCGTGGAGCGCACTGACACCAGAACTGGTGGGCAAGGAGGACCTGGCCAACGCGGTGGCGCTTTCCAGTGTTGGCATCAACGTGTCACGGGCCATCGGCCCGGCACTGGCGGGGGTGGTGGTGAGCATGGTCGGCCCGTGGCTGACCTTCGCCCTGAATGCCATCTCGTTCGCGGGGGTGATCCTGGTGCTGTTCCTGTGGAAGCGCGAGGTGAAGGAACCACTGCTGCCGGCCGAACGCTTCGTTGGCGCCATGCGCACCGGGTTGCGCTTTGCCCGCAGCGCCAAGCCTTTGCAGGCCGTGATGCTACGCGCGTTGGCGTTCTTTTTCTGCGCCAGCGCCGGCACTTCGCTGCTGCCGCTGATCGTGCGTGGCGAGATGCGCGGCACTGCAGCGGACTTCGGCCTGCTGCTGGCGGCCATCGGTATTGGCGCAGTGGCGGGTGCCACCTTGCTGCCGCGCCTGCGTGAACGCATCAGCCGTGACCGCCTGGTGTTTCTGGCCAGCCTGCTGTATGCCCTGTTCCTGCTGGCCCTGGCGCTGGTGCGCAACTTCTATGTGCTGCTGCCAGCGATGCTGCTCAGCGGCGCGGCGTGGATCGCGGTGCTGTCCAACCTGCAGGTGGCTGCACAGACTTCGGTGCCCGCCTGGGTACGGGCGCGGGCTTTGTCGGTATACATTCTGATCTTCTTCGGCGCCATGGCCTGTGGCGGCCTGCTGTGGGGCACGCTGGCCAGCCATGCAACGATCACCTTCAGCCTGCTGCTGGCCGCAGGCGGCCTGGCGCTGGGTACCTTGCTGACCTGCAAGGTGGCGCTGCCGGAAACCGAGGCAGAAGAGCTGACGCCGTCGCTGCATTGGCCGGTGCCGGTATTGAGCGATGACATGGACAAGGAAGTCGGACCGGTGATGGTCACCGTCGAGTACCACATCGCCCCCACCAAGGCCGAGGCCTTCCAGCAGGCGGCGCGGGAGCTGGAAGCGATGCGCAAGCGCAATGGCGCATTGTCGTGGGGGTTGATGCGGGACAGTGCTGATCCGGCGTTGTGGCTGGAGTTCTTCTTCGAGGAATCGTGGCTGGAGCATCTGCGGCATCACCATCGGGTGACCCGTGGTGAGCTGAAGATCGAGGCGCGGGTCAGGATGCTGCAGACCGATGGGATTGAAGTGCGAATTCGGCATTTGTTGGCTGGCGGGGAGCATAAGGCTCACCATTGATGCTGGCCTTGGCGGCCCTTGAGGCACAAGAAAGGGGCCAGATATTGGCCCCGTTCTTCACATCAGCTCAGCTTAGAACGCGAAGCACGAACAGCCTAACGCTCCCCAGAAACCTTGGAAGTCATTTACCGGTACGCTCGAATGCCGCGCCTTTTCATGGCTGTGTGCATGCACACCGCAAGGCCCGCTGCACTGGTGCACAGCCGCTGCCAACGATGGCGTACCGACACGCCAGTGCCCAGGTACCTTGGTCACCGGCGACCACTCCGGCAGCACCGGCACCTGCGGCGGGCCTAGCTTGTCGAACTCGCCAGCACCATACACCACCTTGCCATCAACGATGGTCAGCACCGACTCGATGCCCTTGATCGCTTCTTCATCGACACTGAAGAAGTCCAGCGACAATGCTGCCAGGTCAGCCAGCTGGCCCACCTTGATCTGGCCTTTCTTGCCTTGCTCGCTGGAAAACCAGGCGCTGCCCTGGGTGAACAGTTGCAGCGCGGTGTCACGGCTCAAGCCTTCCGGGTACAGCTCCATGCCACCGACCGTCTTGCCGCTGACCAGCCAGTACAGTGAGGTCCATGGGTTGTAGCTAGACACCCGAGTGGCATCGGTACCCGCGCCCACCGGCACGCCCATTTCGAGCATGCGCTTGATCGGCGGGGTCTGCTCGGCGGCCTTGGCGCCGTAGCGGTCGACGAAGTATTCACCCTGGAAGGCCATGCGGTCCTGGATGGCAATACCACCGCCCAGCGCACGCACGCGCTCGATGTTCTGCGGGGTGATGGTTTCGGCGTGATCGAAGAACCACGGCAGGCCATTGAACGGGATGTCGCGGTTGACCTTCTCGAACACGTCGAGCATGCGCGTGATCGATTCGTTGTAGGTGGCGTGCAGGCGGAACGGCCAGCGCTGCTCGACCAGGTGGCGCACCACCGGCTCCAGCTCTTCTTCCATGGTCTGCGGCAGGTCCGGGCGCGGCTCGAGGAAGTCCTCGAAGTCGGCGGCGGAGAACACCAGCATCTCACCGGCGCCGTTGTGGCGCAGGAAGTCGGTGCCACTGTGCAGCTTGACGCTGGCCGTCCACTTCTTGAAGTCGTCCAGCTCTTCCTTGGGCTTCTGGGTGAACAGGTTGTAGGCGATGCGCACGGTCAGCTGGTTATTGTCGGCCAGTTCCTGGATAACCGAGTAGTCATCGGGGAAGTTCTGGTAGCCGCCACCGGCGTCGATGGCGCTGGTCAGGCCCAGGCGGTTGAGCTCACGCATGAACTGGCGAGTGGAGTTGACCTGATACTCCAGCGGCAGCTTAGGCCCCTTGGCCAGCGTGGCGTAGAGAATCATCGCGTTCGGGCGGGCGATCAGCATGCCGGTCGGGTTGCCGAACTTGTCGCGCTGGATCTCGCCACCCGGCGGGTTCGGCGTGTCCTTGGTGTATCCGACAGCCTTGAGCGCAGCGCGGTTGAGCAGCGCGCGGTCGTACAGGTGCAGCAGGAACACCGGAGTGTCAGGGGCGGCCTGGTTGATTTCCTCAAGGGTGGGCATGCGCTTTTCGGCGAACTGGAATTCATTCCAGCCACCGACCACGCGCACCCATTGCGGGGTAGGCGTGCGCGCCGCCTGGTCCTTGAGCATACGCAGGGCATCGGCCACCGACGGCACCCCTTCCCAGCGCAGCTCGAGGTTGTAGTTCAGACCGCCCCGGATCAGGTGCAGGTGCGAGTCATTGAGGCCGGGGATCACCGTGCGCTGCTTGAGGTCGATGATCTGCGAGGCGGCACCCTTGTGGGCCATGGCCTCGGCGTCGCTGCCCACGGCGATGAAGCGGCCGTCCTTGATGGCGACAGCAGTCGCGGTGGGCTTTTCGCGGTCAACGGTGTGCAGTTTGCCGTTGAACAGAATCAGGTCGGCGGTCATGGAACCTCCTTGCGTGGATGCGTGAGCGAAACCGGCTTGGCCGGTAAAAGGCAATGCGGACCAGAGCGCGCCGGCAGCACCGAGCACAGTGCTGGTGGCGAGGAACTGGCGACGGGTCTTGTCGTTGCGATCCTGGGACATAGGCTTCTCCGACTAGGGCCGGCAGGGGGACTGCAAAGCATGCCGGTTGATGCAAGGCCTGTGCTTGGATGGATGTGCGGTGGGTTGAAGAAGGTTAGTCCTGGTCAAGCCTTTTGCTGCCTGGGCCGGCCTCTTCGCGGGTAAACCCGCTCCTACAACGTCTGTAGGAGCGGGTTTACCCGCGAATGTTTCCCACAATTACCGCTGAAGGAACGCCAGCAAGTCCTCATTCAGCTGCTGCGCATGGGTCACTGCAAAACCGTGCGGCGCCCCGGCATACACCTTCAGCTCGGCGCCGCGAATCAGCTCCGCCGCCTGCTTGCCAGTGGTCTCGAACGGCACGATCTGGTCGTCATCGCCATGGATCACCAACGTCGGCACATCGACCTTGGCCATGTCGGGACGGAAATCGGTCTCCGAGAATGCCGTCACACAGTCCAGGGTGCCTTTGATTGACGCCATCAGCGCAATGTTCAGGGTCTGCGTCTGCACACCCTGGGACACCTGCTGCCCATGGTTCAGGCCGTAGAACGGCGTAGCGAAATCGGCGATGAACTGCGCGCGGTCGGCACGCAGGCCGGCCTGGATGCCCTCGAACACCGACAGGTCGACACCGTCAGGGTTGTCCTCACGCTTGCCGAACACTGGCGTCACCGCGCCCAGCAACACCAGCCCGGCCACCCGCTCGCTGCCGTGGCGGGCGATGTAGCGGCTGACATCACCGCCCCCCATCGAGAAGCCCACCAGGGTGACGTCGCGCAGGTCGAGGTGCTCGATCAGCTGGGCAATGTCATCGGCGAAGGTGTCGTAGTCGTAACCGTTCCACGGCTGGCTCGAGCGGCCGAAACCCCGGCGGTCGAAGGCGATGGCGCGGTAACCGCGGCTGGCCAGGAACTCCATCTGGGAATCCCACATGTCGGCGTCCAGCGGCCAGCCGTGGCTGAACAGCACAGGCTTGCCGCTGCCCCAGTCCTTGAAATAGATCGAAGTGCCATCGCGGGTAACGAACGTACTCATAACGGTATCTCCTTGAAAGTTTCCAGGTGAAGGCGTCGGCTCAGCCGCGCAGCCAGTTGGCGCAGCGGCGGGTTACCCAAGGCATGATGTAGAACACCACGGGCAGGATGACGAACAGGTTGACGATCAGGTTGCCGGTGATGACGCCGCCCAGCTGCGGGAAGCGTGCAAACAGCGGCGCCAGCAGTTGCGGGATGACCATGGTCATCGGGCAGATCACCAGGTAGGTCAGCAGTGCCTGTTTCCAGCGCGGCGGTTGCGCTGCGGGGGTGCCCGGCGAGCTATCAAGCACCTTGTGTTGCAGGCATACGGTCACCACTTCGCGGTTGTCATGGAGTGCGGTGTTCATCGGCGTTCCTTGGGATGAGCTTGCCCGCATTCACTGTGCAACGGCGAACGGGCGGAGGATTGGATGGGTGTGCTGCCCTGCGCGGGCACCGACTCACGGCGCCCGGGGCGGGTCGGCTTACTTGCCGGCGTTGAAAGCGTTGTAGCTGGTCATCAGGTTGCGGTAGTCCGGGATGTGGTTGGAGCACAGCGCGGCCAGGCCTTCGATGTCGTTGCGCCAGTCGCGGTGCAGCTCACAGGCCACGCCGAACCAAGTCATCAGCTGGGCACCCGCCTGGCTCATGCGGTCGTGGGCAGCGTCGCGGGTCATGGCGTTGAAAGTGCCGGAGGCATCAGTGACCACGAACACGTCGAACTCTTCTTCCAGGGCCGACAGGGCCGGGAAAGCTACACAGACCTCAGTCACCACACCGGCAATGATCAGCTGCTTCTTGCCAGTGGCTTTCACGGCCTTGACGAAGTCTTCGTTGTCCCAGGCGTTGATCTGGCCAGGGCGGGCAATGTACGGAGCGTCCGGGAACAGGGCTTTCAGCTCCGGTACCAGTGGGCCGTTGGGGCCTTGCTCGAAGCTGGTGGTAAGAATGGTCGGCAGGTTGAAGAACTTGGCCAGGTCGGCCAGGGCCAGCACGTTGTTCTTGAACGCATCCGGCTCGATGTCGCGCACCAGGGACAGCAGGCCAGCCTGGTGATCGACCAGCAGTACGGCGGCGTCGTCTTTGTTCAGGCGGTTGTATTTGAAGTGGGTCATGGGGGTAGCTCCTAAGGGTTTTGATGTTCAGTAAGTTGGTGTTTCGCGTTGATGGGAGAAGATTAAAACCATCACCTTTGGAGCGGTAGATAGCAGTTTTTGGCTTTAGCGTTCTGTTTTGGGAACGATAGATTGGCGTTGGTTTTGCTGGCCCCTTCGCGGGCTTGCCCGCGAAGGGGCCAGCACAGGCTTGCATTGCCTGCCCGGCAAACCTGCTCTATTACTACCCACAGCCCTCCCCTCACCCCCGAGACCACCATGCTGGCCTTCATCCAGTCGACCCCGTTGTTGCTCGGTTGCGCCCTGATCCTGCTCGACCTCGTGCTTTGGCAACTGATCCCTATTCAGCGTCATGCCTGGCGCATCAGCGCGCGCCTGGTGATCTTCCTGCTGTTCAGCGCGGTGCTGATGGCCGCCGGCATGAGCCCGCTGCAACCACCGCCGTGGCCCGACGATCTCTCGCGCAACCTGATGGCCACGGTATTGGCCATCGGCTGGTGGCTGTTCGGTGCGCGCACGGTGACCGTGGTGTTCGGCCTGTTGCTGGTGGCCCGTGGCAGCCATGGCGGGCGCTTGCTGCAGGATGTGCTGGGGGCGTTGATCTTCCTCGCCGCCGTGGTCGCGGCCGCAGGCTACGTGCTGCAACTGCCGGTGAAGGGCCTGCTGGCCACCTCCGGGGTAATGGCCATCGTCATCGGCCTGGCGCTGCAGAGCACACTGGCTGACGTCTTCAGCGGCATCGTGCTGAACACCACGCGGCCCTATCAGATTGGCGACTCAATCTCCATCGACGGCACCGAAGGCAAGGTCCTGGACATCGACTGGCGCGCCACGCGCCTGCTGACCGGTACCGGCAGCCTGGCGGTGATCCCCAACTCGGTGGCGGCCAAGGCGCGGCTGCTCAACCACAGTCGCCCGGCCGATGTGCACGGGGTATCGATCAGCGTGGTGGTCCCGGCCAAGGTACGGCCCAAGCGCGTGTTCGATGCGCTGGAAAAAGCCTTGCAGGGCGTCAGTGCCATCCTTGCGACCCCGAAGCCGAAGGTGACGGTAAAGGCCTCGACTCTGGAATCGGTGGAGTACGAGGCTAGCGGCTTCGTGGCCGATGCGGGCACCAAGGGCGATGCACGTAACCAGTTGTTCGACTTGGCACACCGGCATCTGGAGGCCAGCGGAGTGATGTGGAACGTCGACCTGGCGGTGCCGCCGCGCAGCCGCCAGCGCGAGGTGCTGGATGAGGTTCGAGTGTTCCGCTCGCTAAGTGATGAAGAGCGCGATGCGTTGAGCCAGCGCATGACTGCAGTCGAGTACCTGGCGGACCAGGTGATCCTGGGGGTGGGCGAGCATTCCGATCATCTGCTGGTGATTGCCAGCGGTGTGGTATCGGCCTCGGTGCGCGACGGAGACAAGCGGCTGGAGGCCGGGCGCATGGGGCCGGGAGAGGTGCTTGGGATCGAGGGGATCATCGACGACGAAGACTCGCTGGCCGAATTCCGCACGCTGACCAGTTGCGTGCTGTACCGGATCGACAAGGAACAGGTGAAGAGCTGTTTGCAGCAGCGTGGCGAAGTGCAGACGGCGTTGAGCAAGTTGCAGCGGTTCCGGCGGCAGAGCCGGGAGTCGTTGTTGCTGCAAAAGCCGGCCCTGATCAAGAAAGGTGGCTTCCTCAGCTGGCTGCACAAGTGAGACTGTGCTGGCCTCTTCGCGGGTAAACCCGCTCCTACAGGTTCACCACAGCCCTCTCAGGCGGTGAACAATTTGTAGGAGCGGGTTTACCCGCGAATAGGCCAGTACTTACAACACAACCCTCAGGCACTGCCCCGCGTGGTACAGCGAGAAGCCAGACTCGTAGAACGCCGTCCGCAGCGAAGGCGCGCTCACACCGCTCATCGGCGAGAACGGAATGGGCAGGCTGTCAGCCTCGCCCTTGAGCAGGAACTCGGCAAACGCCCGGCCAATCACGGTGCCGGTGGTATTACCGCGCCCGTTGTACCCGGTTACCGCCACCAGCCCCGGCGCCGGCTCGAACAGGCGCATCAGGTGGTCGGGGGTGAAGTCGATGCAGCCAGTCCAGTGCATTTCCCACTCGACTTTGCCCAGCTCGGGGTAATAGTGGCTCTGGATGCGGTCGGCCCAGCTGCGCACGAACCAGGCTGGCTTGTTGTCTACCCGGCCCAGGCTGCCGAGCAGCAGTCGGCCCTGATCGTCGCGGCGGATGCTGCTGAGCACGGTGCGGGTGTCCCACGAACCTTGGCCGTGTGGCAGCACCTTGTCGGCTGCAATACCCTGCAGCGGTTTGGAGGCTACCTGATAGTAGTAACCACGGAAGAACTGCTTCTGCAGGTTGCTCCAGTCGCCTTCGGTGTAGGCGCCGGTGGAAATGACCACCTTTTCGGCGCGCACAGCGCCACGCGCAGTCTTCACCTGCCAGCCATCCCCCTCACGCTCCAGGCCTTCGACCGAAGACTGCTGGAAAATCTTGCCGCCCAGGCGCGCCACGGCAGCCGCCAGGCCCTGGGTGTAGCCCATGGGGTTGATGGTGCCAGCACGGCGATCAAGCAGCGCAGCGGAAATCTTGTCGGTACCGCAGTATTCCTGGCACTGGGCGCCGGTCAGCAGCTCGACGTCGGCACCTCGGCGGCGCCATTGTTCGTGACGCGCTTCGAGGTCGGCGATGCCGGTGGCGTTGTGCGCCATGTGCAGCGTGCCTTTGTGCTGGGCCTGGCAATCGATGCCGAGGCGCTCGATCATGGCGAATACTTCAGCCGGGGCTTCGCCAAGCACCTTGTTCAGGCGGCTGCCCTGCTTATGGCCAAGGGTGGCCTCGACGTCGTCGGGGCGGATCCAGGTGCCGGCGTTGACCAGGCCGACGTTGCGCCCGGAGCCACCGTGGCCGATCTTCCAGGCCTCCAGCACGATCACCGACTTGCCCTGTTCGAGCAGGTGGATGGCCGCCGACAGGCCGGTAATACCGCCGCCGATCACGCAGACATCGGCCTTGTGCTCACCGGCCAGGGCCTGGGCGGCGACGGTCGGTTTGCTGACGTGTTCCCACAAGCATTGTTGACGCAGTTCGGACATGGCCGGCTCCAGCAATTTGTTCTTGTTGGGGCCGCAGGGCGGCCCATTCGCGGGTAAACCCGCTCCTACAAGGATCGGTGTCGCTTGGACGAACCCTGTAGGAGCGGGTCTACCCGCGAACCGGGGGCCAGGCCCCCGGTCATGCAGCTCAATACATCAGTCGAACACGATACCCTGCGCCAGCGGCAGCTCACGCGAGTAGTTCACGGTGTTGGTCTGGCGACGCATGTAGCCTTTCCAGGCATCCGAGCCCGACTCACGGCCACCGCCCGTTTCCTTCTCGCCACCAAATGCACCGCCGATCTCGGCGCCGCTGGTGCCGATGTTGACGTTGGCGATGCCGCAGTCGCTGCCCGAGGCGCTCTGGAAGCGCTCGGCTTCACGGATGTCGGTGGTGAAGATGCAGGACGACAGGCCTTGTGGCACTTCGTTGTTCAGGCGCAGCGCCTCTTCAAAGTCGTCATAGGCCAGCACGTACAGGATCGGAGCGAAGGTTTCGTGGCGCACCACGTCACTTTGCGCCGGCATTTCAGCAATGGCTGGCGAAACGTAGTAGGCGTTCGGGTACTGGTCGGCCAGCTGACGCTCGCCACCAAATACCTGGCCACCTTCGTCGCGGGCCTTGGCCAGTGCACCTTGCATGGCGTCGAACGACTGCTTGTCGATCAGCGGGCCTACCAGGTTGTCTTTACGTGGGTCGCCGATGCGCACTTTGCCGTAGGCGGCTTTGACGCGGGCAACCACTTCGTCCTTGATCGAACGGTGCACGATCAGGCGGCGCAGGGTGGTGCAACGCTGGCCGGCAGTGCCAACAGCCGAGAACAGGATGCCACGCACAGCCAGGTCCAGGTCGGCGCTCGGGGCCAGGATCATGGCGTTGTTGCCACCCAGTTCCAGGATGCTGCGGCCGAAGCGGGCAGCAACGCGTGGGCCGACTTCGCGACCCATGCGGGTGCTGCCGGTGGCGCTGACCAGCGGTACGCGCGGGTCATCAACCATGGCTTCGCCAGCTTCACGGCCGCCGATCACCAGTTGTGCCAAGCCAGCCGGGGCTTCGCCGAAGGCTTTCAGGGCTTTTTCGAACAGCGCCTGGCAGGCCAGGGCAGTCAGCGGAGTCTTCTCGGACGGTTTCCATACCACCGAGTTGCCGGCCACCAGGGCCAGGGCGGTGTTCCAGGCCCACACGGCAACCGGGAAGTTGAAGGCGCTGATCACACCGACCACGCCCAGCGGGTGCCAGGTTTCACGCATGTGGTGGCCCGGGCGCTCGGAAGCGATGGTCAGGCCGTACAGCTGGCGCGACAGGCCAACCGCGAAGTCACAGATGTCGATCATTTCCTGCACTTCGCCCAGGCCTTCCTGGGTAATCTTGCCGGCTTCGATCGAAACCAGCTCGCCGAGGTCGGCCTTGTGCTCACGCAGCACTTCGCCGAACAGGCGCACCAGTTCGCCACGGCGCGGAGCCGGCACACTGCGCCAGGCTTCGAAGGCGCTTTGGGCCTGATCGATACGGGCGATGGTCTCGGCCTTGCCGAGCAGTTTCACCGAGGCGATCTGGCTGCCGTCGATCGGCGTGTGAACAGGGTAGTCGCCCTGGGTGTAAGCCTCGGCGGCAACGCCAAGGCGCTCGAGCAATCCAGCAACCATTTGTGCATCTCCTACATCGGTGATGGGGTGGAAAAATGATGTGGATCAGTATTAATCCGATCACATAGGTACAACAAACGACCTTTATTCCGCATATCATTCCGTCAGGTAATGATTTGAGCCGCAGAGACCGCTATGTCAAAACGCCTGGTACCCTCCATGACCGCCCTGCAGTGCTTTGAAGCTGCAGCCCGCCATCTGAGTTTTACCCGTGCTGCCGAAGAACTGCACCTGACCCAGAGCGCGGTCAGCAAGCAGGTGGCACAGCTGGAGGACATGCTGCGCCACCACCTGTTCCTGCGCATCCGCCGGCGCTTGCAGCTGACGCCGGCCGGCAGCCTGTACCTGGCCGAGGTCAACAAGATCCTCACCCAGGTGGACATGTCCAGCCGCTACGTACTCACCTACGGCGAGCAGACCGAGATATTGAAGGTAGCCACTCAACCGAGTTTTGGCGTGCGCTGGTTGATCCCGCACCTGAAGGGTTTTGGCAAACGGCACAGCAATATCCACTTGGACATTCGCAACGAGATGGAGCCGTTCGCCCTGCTGCAAGGCTCGGCTGACGTGGTGTTCTTCTATGGCCAGGGCACCTGGCCGGGAGCCACGTGCGTGGAGTTGTTCCGTGAAGAGGTGGTGCCGGTGTGTGCGCCAGAGCTGCTGGCCGGACGCAGGCTGGCCGGTGCCGAGGAGCTGGCCGAACTGGTGCTGCTGCAAAGCACCTCGCGGCCGGAGGCCTGGCATGAGTGGTTCCTGGAGCAAGGCCTGCAAAGCGTCAGCGCCTACCACGGGCCGCGCTTCGATACGTTCTATATGGCGTTGAGCGCGGCGCAGGCCGGGTGCGGGGTGGCGCTGGTGCCGCGCTACCTGGCTGCGAAGGAGCTGGCCGACGGTAGCCTGGTGGTGCCGTGGAACCACGCGATGCGCAGTGCAGGGGCGCATTACCTGGCGTATGCCGAGCATGCGGCGGAAGTGCCCAAGGTGCGGGCGCTGGTGGAGTGGATCCACGAACAGCTACAGGCTTGAGGTCGATCAAAAAAGGAATGACACACTCACTTTTTTTCGCTTGTGAGCAAAGTGTATTCCCAGCTTTCATGTAAGCGTCCGAACCCAACCAGGAAGCTAGCGATGCCAGCCCACGATTTCGTCAGCCCAGACAGCATCCGCGCGCAGTTCTCTGCCGCCATGTCGCTCATGTACAAACAGGAAGTGCCGCTGTACGGCACGCTGCTGGAGCTGGTGAGCGAAATCAACCAGCAGGTAATGGCCCAGCAACCCGAAGTGGCCGAGGCCCTGCGCTGGACCGGCGAAATAGAGCGCCTGGACCAGGAACGCCACGGCGCCATCCGCGTCGGCACCGCCGAAGAACTGGCCACCATCGCCCGCCTGTTCGCGGTCATGGGCATGCAGCCGGTCGGCTACTATGACCTCAGCTCCGCTGGCGTACCGGTGCATTCCACCGCCTTCCGCGCGGTGCACGAGCAATCGCTGCATGTCAGCCCGTTCCGTGTGTTCACCTCGCTGCTGCGCCTGGAGCTGATCGACAACCCGCAGTTGCGCGAGCTGGCACAGGGCATCCTGGCCAAGCGCCAGATCTTCACCGCCCGCGCCCTCGAACTGATCGCCCAGTGTGAGCGCGAGGGTGGTCTTGACGCCGCGGATGCAGAGACGTTCGTGCAGGAGGCGCTGCACACCTTCCGCTGGCACCAGGATGCTACCGTCACGGCCGAGCAATACCAGCAGCTGCACGACCAACACCGCCTGATCGCCGATGTGGTGGCCTTCAAGGGCCCGCACATCAACCACCTGACCCCGCGCACCCTGGATATCGATGCAATCCAGCTCGGCATGCCGGCCAAGGGCATCCCGCCGAAGGCCGTGGTTGAAGGCCCGCCCACCCGCCGCCACCCGATCCTGCTGCGCCAGACCAGCTTCAAGGCCCTGCAGGAAACGGTCGCCTTCATCGACCAGCAAGGCAGCAAAGGCAGCCACACCGCACGCTTTGGCGAAATCGAGCAACGCGGCGCGGCGCTGACGCCGAAAGGTCGCCAGCTCTACGACAAGTTGCTCGACGCTACCCGCGCTGCGCTGGGTGGCGCTCCGGCCGAAGCCAATGCCGAGCGTTACATGGCGCTGCTGCAGGCAAACTTTGCCGAGTTCCCGGATGACCTGGCGCAGATGCGCGAACAAGGTCTTGCATATTTCCGCTACTTCGCCACTGAGAAAGGCTTGGCCGCACGCGACCAGAAAGGCCGCCCGACCACCCTGCAAGGGCTGATCGACGCGGGCCATGTGCATTTCGAGGCGCTGGTGTACGAGGACTTCCTGCCGGTGAGTGCGGCGGGGATCTTCCAGTCCAACCTGGGCGACGATGCGCAGGCCGAATACGGCAGCAACGCCAACCGCGAAGCGTTCGAAGCCGCGCTGGGGTTGCAGGTACAGGATGAGCTGGCGCTGTATGCGCAAAGCGAGCGCCGGTCGCTGGAGGCCTGTGCACAGACGTTGAACCTGGGCTCGATATAAAACTGTACCGGCCTCTTCGCGGGCAAGCCCGCTCCCACAGGTACCGTGTCGGGCCAAGGCATACGATAGACCTGTGGGAGCGGCCTCTTCGCGGGCTTGCCCGCTCCCCACAGGTACCGTGTCGGGCCAAGGCATACGATAGACCTGTGGGAGCGGCCTCTTCGCGGGCTTGCCCGCTCCCCACAGGTACCGTGTCAGGTCAAGACATACGATAGACCTGTGGGAGCGGGCGAGCCCGCGAAGAGGCCGGTGCAGATGATCAAAGACGCGGCAGGATTTCCACATCCGGCAAATCCATCGCCGCCACCTCGTCTTCCAGAAACGCACTCAATCGCCGCAAACGCTCGCCACCCGGGCGTGTACGCGGCCACACCAGGTAGTAATCCATGCCGCTGGGCACCGCTATCGGCCATGGCAGGCTCAAGCGTTTCTGCGCCACATCTTCGGCCACCATCAGCAAATCGCCCATGGATATTCCGTAGCCACGCGCCGCAGCAATCATGCCCAGCTCCAGGGTGTCGAACACCTGGCCACCCTTGAGCGACACCTTGTCGCCAAGCCCCATACGCTCCAGCCATTCCCGCCAGTCACGCTTGTCCAAGGTGGGGTGTAGCAGTTCGACAGAGGCCAGCCTACACACATCCCAGGGCTCCTCGTCGAGCAGGTCCGGCGCACCGACCGGGATCAGTAACTCAGGGAACAGCTTGCGTACCTCCCACTCCGCCGGGAACACCCCGTCACTGAGCAAAACCGCGCAATCGAACGGCTCCTGGTTGAAGTCCACATGGTCGACATCCATCCAGGCACTGGTCAGTTGCACCTCATTGCCCGGCTGCAGGTGGCGAAAGCGGCTAAGGCACGCCAGCAACCAGCGCATGGTCAAGGTCGAGGGGGCTTTCATACGCAGTATGTCGTCTTCACCACACAAGGTTTCGCAGGCCCGCTCAAACGCCGCAAAGCCCTCGCGCACGCCCGGCAGCAGTACCCGCCCCGCTTCGGTAAGTTGCAGGCTGCGGCCACTGCGCACGAACAGGCGGCAGGCAAAATGCTCTTCCAACGTACGGATATGCCGGCTGATGGCGCTTTGGGTGATAGAAAGCTCTTCGCCCGCACGGGTGAAGGAGCTTAGCCGCGCGGCAGCTTCGAATGCGCGCAGGGCATACAGCGGTGGTAGCTGGCGTGGCATGAGGCTCCTGCAATATGGGCGTGTGAAGCAAATCAGCGAGAAACCTATATACATGAGTTCAACTCATGCCAACTATCGTTTTTATCCTTTTGTGCAAAGTTGACCGAAGCCTCAGAATCGCCGTTCGTTGATCACCCAGAATGAAGGACTGCCCCATGCACGTCGCGCCCACCACAGAACTCAAGGCTTTGCTGCGCCTGGCCGGGCCGCTGATTGCCTCGCAGTTGGCGCACATGCTGATGGTGCTGACCGACACCCTGATGATGGCCCGCATCAGCCCTCAGGCTTTGGCGGGTGGTGGCTTGGGGGCAGCCAGCTATTCGTTCGTATCGATCTTCTGCCTGGGCGTGATCGCCGCAGTCGGCACCCTGGTAGCGATTCGCAAGGGCGCCAACGACATCGAAGGCGTTACGCGCCTGGCGCAGAACGGCCTGTGGCTGGCCTGGGGCCTGGCGTTGTTCGCCGCGCTGGTGCTGTGGAACCTTGAACCGGTGCTGCTGCTGTTCGGGCAAAAGCCCGAGAACGTGGCGTCGGCTGCGCAATTCCTTACCCTGCTGCCGCTGGCCCTGCCCGGCTATCTGACCTTCATGGCCTTGCGTGGCTTCACCAGCGCGCTGGGCCGCTCGACCCCGGTGATGGTCATCAGCCTGTTCGGCACGGTACTCAACTACCTGTTCAACGTGGCGCTGATCGAAGGCATGTTCGGCCTGCCCAAGCTTGGGCTGATGGGTATCGGACTGGTCACTGCGGTGGTGTCGATGGGCATGGCCATCGCGCTGGCGTTGTACATCCGCTGGCACCCGGCCTATGCCGCCTACCCGCTGCGCAAGGGCCTGTCACGCCCATCACTGGCGGCCCTGCGCGAACTGTGGCGGCTGGGCCTGCCGATTGGCGGTACCTACATGGTGGAAGTGGGCCTGTTCGCCTTTGCCGCGCTGTGCATGGGCGTACTGGGCAGCACCGAGCTGGCGGCGCACCAGATTGCCCTGCAGATCGTGTCCACGGCGTTCATGGTGCCGACCGGGTTGTCGTACGCAGTAACCATGCGCGTAGGCCTGTACTACGGCGCTGGCAACCTGCTGGCGGCACGCAGCGCCGGGCGGGTGGGCATCGGGTTCGGGGCAATGATCATGTTTGCCTTCGCCGCCCTGTTCCTGCTGCTGCCCGAAGCGCTGGTGGGGCTGTTTATCGACCGTAATGACCCGGCCTTTGCCGCGATCTTCCAGGTGGCCGTGCAGTTGTTGATGGTGGCGGCGTGGTTCGAACTGTTCGACGGCATGCAGACGATTGCCATGGGCTCGATCCGTGGGCTGAAAGATGCCAAGACCACCTTCCTGATCGGGCTGGTGTGCTATTGGCTGGTGGGGGCGCCTAGCGCCTGGTTGTTCACCTTTACCCTGGGCAGTGGTGCAGTAGGGATCTGGTGGGGGCTGGCGCTTGGGCTGGCGTGCGCGGCGGTGGCGCTGACCTTTGGCTTTGAATGGCGGATGAAGCGGTTGCTGGGGAAGGCGGGGGCTGCCGGAAAGGCGATGGCTTCGGCCTGACTTGCGGGCCTCTTCGCGGGTAAACCCGCTCCTACAGGATTGCGCAGGCTCAAAACTGCGCGGACCCTGTGGGAGCGGGCGTGCCCGCGAAAGGGCCCTAAAGGACAGCCTCCAACTGGCGGCCGGGCGCCTGCAGCAAATACGCCATCAATTCCTCTATCGGTAGCGGTTTGCTGACCAGGAAACCTTGCACCTGGTCGCAGCCAAACCCGCGCAACAACGCCAGCTGCTCTTCACTCTCCACCCCCTCGGCCACTACCTCAAGGCTGAGGTTGTGTGCCAGGTTGATCATGGCGTGCACCAGCTTGCGGTTCTCTTCACGCATTTCCATTTCCGCAACAAAGCTGCGGTCCACCTTGAGCAAGGCGATCGGCAAGCTGTTGAGGTGCACGAACGAAGAAAACCCGGTGCCGAAATCATCGAGCGAGAAGCGCACGCCCAGGCGACCCAGCGCGTCCATGGTCTGGCGCACCACCTCGTTGCGGCGCATCACCGCCGTCTCGGTCAGCTCGAACTCAAGCCAGCGGGCATCCACACCGTGCTCAAGGATCAGGCGACTCAAGGTGGCCAGTAGCTGGCTGTCCTGAAACTGACGGAAGCTCAGGTTGACCGCCATGTGCAGCGGTTCCAGACCGCGCTCGCACAGTGCCTGCATGTCACGCAGGGCACGGGAAATAACCCAGTAGCCCAAGGGCACGATCAGGCCGCTCTGCTCGGCCAGTGGCACGAACTCGCTGGGCGGCAGCAGCCCGCGCTCGGCATGGCGCCAGCGCACCAGCGCCTCCAGGCCAACAATGCGCCCGTCGGCCAGGTTAAGGCGGGGCTGATAGTGCAGCTCCAGCTCGTCGCGGCGCAGGGCGCGGCGCAATTCGCCTTCCAGGTCGGCAAGGCTGCGGGCGTTGCGGTTGATGCGTTCGTTGAACACATGGAAGGTGCAGCCCTGGCTGCTCTTGGCCTGACGCATGGCGATATGCGCGTGCCACATCAGCGGATCGGCGCCGCTCTGTGCGCGAGCATGGGCCAGGCCCAGGCTGCAGCCCAGCAACAGGCTTTCGCCGTCGATCCAGTAAGGTTCGGCCAAGGCCTCGACGATGCGTTCGGCCATCCATTCGGCGCGGTTGGCATCTCGGCGGGTATCGATCAGCAGGGCGAACTCGTCGCTGCCCAGGCGCGCCAACTGGTCGCCCGCTTCCAGCTGATGCTTCAGCCGTGCCACCACCTGCAGGATCAACCGGTCACCGCACTGGTGGCCGAGGGCGTCGTTGACGTGGCGGAAGTTGTCCAGGTCCAGGTGGCCAAGCGCAACACCACGGCCGTCGTTTTCGGCCAGGCGCGCATTGAGCAAAGCCTGGAAGCCCTGGCGGTTGGCGATGCCGGTCAGCGGGTCCTGCTCGGCCAGGCGCTGCAAGGTGGCGACCAGCACACCGCGCTCTCGCACATGGCGCAGTGAGCGGCGCAGGTTATCGGCGTTGAGCTGATCGCGTACCAGCCAGTCGCTGACAGCGCTGGGCGCCGCCTCAGGCTCGTGGTCAAGCAGCAGGATGGTCGGCAGCTCGCAACGCCCGGGGGCGGGCTGCAAGCCTGGCGTTGCCAGCACGACGGCCTGGCGATCATGACTGAACAGGCTGTCGACCGCCTCCCAGTTTGGCGCAGTCAGTAGCACGGCGCTGCCACCCAGTGCAGGCATGCAGGCGTGCAACAAGGCGGCCCATTCCGGCTCATCGGCCAACAGCAGCAAACGCAGAGGTTCGACAGGCGTGGACAAGCGGGCTCCTTAGGGCTTCACGGTGCAACGAGACTGGCGGGTATGCCACTGTATTCAATGAAAATGATTTTCAATTTTATACATGTTTTTCGGGTGTAGCATCCCGACGTATTTTGTCGTGCATCCTGCGCGAAACAGCACAAACCGGCAAATATGATTTTTTCAGCTACTAGCATTAGTGGCACTAATAGTGAGACGGACATAAAGTCTGACTCAGACGTCAGACGGTCGCGCCACAACGGCCCCATGCCTGTTAGAATGCGCGGCTATTTTCTGGCGACCCCCGGTTTCTAGCATGTCCCGACTCAATCCCCGGCAGCAGGAAGCCCGTGACTATGTCGGCGGCCCTCTTTTGGTGCTCGCCGGTGCAGGTTCGGGCAAGACCAGCGTGATCACGCGCAAGATTGCCCACCTCATCCAGAACTGCGGCATCCGCGCCCAGTACATCGTGGCGATGACCTTTACCAACAAGGCCGCGCGCGAGATGAAGGAGCGGGTTGCCACCTTGCTGCGCCCGGGGGAAGGCCGTGGCCTGACCGTGTGTACGTTCCACAACCTTGGCCTGAACATCATCCGCAAGGAACACGAGCGCCTGGGCTACAAGCCGGGTTTCTCGATCTTCGACGAGTCTGACATCAAAGCGCTGCTGTCGGACATCATGCAGAAGGAATACTCCGGCGACGACGGCATCGACGAGATCAAGAACATGATCGGTGCCTGGAAGAACGACCTTATCCTGCCACCAGAGGCCCTGGAAAAAGCGCGCAACCCACGCGAGCAGACCGCAGCCATCGTCTACACCCACTATCAGCGCACGCTCAAGGCGTTCAACGCGGTGGACTTCGACGACCTGATCCTGCTGCCGGTCAAACTGTTCCAGGAGCACCCCGAGGTGCTGGAGCGCTGGCAAAACCGTGTGCGCTACCTGCTGGTAGACGAATATCAGGACACCAACGCCAGCCAGTACCTGCTGGTGAAGATGCTGATCGGCATGCGCAACCAGTTCACCGTGGTAGGCGACGACGACCAGTCGATCTACGCCTGGCGTGGTGCACGCCCTGAGAACCTGATGCTGCTCAAGGAGGACTACCCCTCCCTGAAGATCGTCATGCTCGAGCAGAACTACCGCTCCACCAGCCGCATCCTGCGCTGTGCCAACGTGTTGATCGCCAACAACCCGCATGCGTTCGAGAAACAGCTGTGGAGCGAAATGGGCGTGGGCGACGAGATCCGCGTGATCCGCTGCAAGAACGAGGAAGCCGAGGCCGAACGCGTGGCCATGGAAATCCTCACCTTGCACCTGCGCACCAACCGCCCGTACAGCGACTTCGCCATCCTCTACCGCGGCAACTACCAGGCCAAGCTGATCGAACTGAAGCTGCAGCACCACCAGGTACCGTATCGTCTGTCGGGTGGTAACAGTTTCTTTGGCCGCCAGGAGGTCAAGGACCTGATGGCCTACCTGCGCCTGCTGGTGAACCCGGACGATGACAACGCCTACCTGCGTGTGATCAACGTACCGCGCCGGGAAATCGGCTCCACCACCCTGGAAAAGCTCGGTAATTACGCCACTGAGCGCGGTATATCGATGTACGCCGCCAGCGAGGAGCTGGGCCTGGGCGAGCATCTGGACGCCCGCTACACCGAGCGCTTGCAGCGCTTCAAGCATTGGCTGGATGGGGTACGCCACAAGGTCGCCCTGGAAGATCCTATTGCCGCGCTGCACGAGATGATCCGCGACATCGACTACGAGAACTGGATCCGCCAGCAGACCGCCAGCGACAAGGCCGCAGAGTTCCGCATCAGCAACGTGTGGTTCCTGGTGGAAGCACTGAAAAACACCCTCGAGAAGGACGAAGAGGGTGACATGACCATCGAAGACGCCATCGGCAAACTGGTGCTGCGCGACATGCTCGAGCGCCAGCAGGAAGAAGAAGAGAACGCCGAAGGTGTGCAGATGATGACCCTGCATGCCTCCAAGGGCCTGGAGTTCCCGTACGTGTTCATCATGGGCATGGAAGAGGAAATCCTCCCGCACCGCTCCAGCATCGAGGCCGACACCATCGAAGAGGAACGCCGCCTGGCCTACGTGGGCATCACCCGCGCGCGCCAGACCCTGGCCTTCACCTTCGCCGCCAAGCGCAAGCAGTACGGTGAAATCATCGACTGCACGCCCAGCCGGTTCCTCGACGAACTGCCTCCGGACGACCTGGCCTGGGAGGGCCTGGACGATGCGCCGGTCGAGGTGAAGGCCGCACGCGGCAACAACGCCTTGGCCGATATCCGGGCAATGCTCAAACGCTGATCAACCATTACTCTTTAACTTTGCCGCTGTTAGCGGCCACGGTGGTTTGTATGGCCGATTTGAGCTCACAAATCGGCCATACAGACCACTATCTACATCGAGGAAATCACAGTGGAAGCACTGCATCAGAAGATTCGCGAAGAAGGCATCGTGCTTTCCGATCAGGTTCTCAAAGTCGACGCGTTTCTCAACCACCAGATCGATCCGGCGCTGATGCAGCTGATCGGTGACGAGTTTGCCCGCCTGTTCGCCGATGCCGGCGTGACCAAGATCGTCACCATCGAAGCCTCGGGCATTGCCCCAGCGGTAATGACCGGTCTGAAACTGGGTGTGCCGGTCATCTTCGCTCGCAAGCACCAGTCGCTGACCCTGACCGAAAACCTGCTGACCGCCTCGGTGTATTCCTTCACCAAGCAGACCGAGAACACTGTGGCCATTTCGCCGCGTCACCTCAACAGCAGCGACCGCGTGCTGGTGATCGACGACTTCCTGGCCAACGGCAAGGCCTCGCAGGCGCTGATCTCGATCATCAAGCAGGCTGGCGCCACCGTGGCGGGCCTGGGCATTGTGATCGAGAAGTCGTTCCAGGGCGGCCGTGCCGAGCTGGACAGCCAGGGCTACCGCGTTGAATCGCTGGCCCGGGTGAAGTCGCTGGAAGGTGGTGTAGTCAGCTTCATCGAGTAAACGCGACACCTGCTTCGCGGGCACGCCCGCTCCCACAGGTGCAGCACAGGTCTCGAACGCTGTGCCGTACCTGTGGGAGCGGGCATGCCCGCGAATGGCCGCAACCCTTTTATCTGGTTGCCGCCAGCCCCGCCAACAACAAGCGCTGGTAAAGTTCTTCTTTAAGCCCCTGCGGCTGCCCCAACTGCATCCGCTCCAGGTGGCTTTCATACCCCTCCGGCCCCGGTGCATCCAACGCTGCCTTGCCCAGCTCCAGCACCTCGCTCAGCTTGAACTTGCTCTTCAACCAGTTCAGCGCCCGCAACAGATCCCGCTCCTCGGCCGTAAAGTCCGTGCCCATTGGATACTCCGGGAACAGCCGCGCATGCCGCGTCCGGATCGTTTCCAGCCGCTGCGGCGTATTGTCGGTGAAGCGAGCGTCCAGCTGAAAGCCCTTGGCCAGCTTGCCGGCCTCTTTTGCCTGCTCGATGAGCCCCTGCTGGAACCGCGAATCGCTCACTGCCAGCAACCGCGCAATCACCTCGCTGTCGGTCTGCCCACGCAAGTCAGCGATACCGTACTCGGTCACCACGATATCGCGCAGGTGCCGGGGGATGGTGCAGTGGCCATAGGTCCAGAACAGGTTTGAGGTCACCTCCCCGCCTGACTCGCGCCAGCTGCGCAAAAGCAGAATCGAACGTGCACCTTCCAGCGCATGGCCCTGGGCGACAAAGTTGTACTGCCCGCCCACGCCGCTGAGCACACGGCCGTCTTCAAGTTGATCAGCCACCCCGGCGCCGAGCAAGGTCATGGCAAACGCAGTGTTGATAAACCGCGCATCACGGCGTTGGCGGCGCTTGAGTTCCTCCTGCCCATATAGCTCGTTGATGAAGCTGATGCGGGTCATGGCAAAATGTGCGCGCTGCTCCAGCGGCATCTCGCGCAAGCGCTGATAGAACGCTTGCGGGCCGAGGAAAAAGCCGCCATGCAGTATTGCGCCCTGCTCGTCCGCCGGGCGTCGTAGCAACCCTGCTTCGGCCAGCACCAGCAGGCCATTGACGAACATCTCGCTGCAGCCGTACAGGCCTTGGGCAAACGTCCCTAGCCCCCCTTCGCGTTCGATCAGCGCATGCCAGGGGCCAACATCCAGCTCATCAAGCACGGCTCGGTAGCCTGCGTTGTCACCTTGGCGAGCCAGCAACGCGGCGGCAACTGCATCACCCATGGCCCCGATGCCGATCTGCAGGGTGCCGCCATCGCGCACCAACGTGCTGGCGTGCAAGCCAATGCAGTGGTCCTGGATGCCGACCGGCATGTTCGGCGTAGAGAACAGCCGTCGCTGCTCCGCTTCATCAATCAGCAGGTCGAATGCCTCCATGCTCAGTTCCGAATCGCCTGGCATATAGGGCAGTTCGGCATGCACCTGGCCCAGCATGAGGATGGTTTCGCCAGCCGCGCGCCGCTTGGCAATCATCGGCAGCAGGTCGAGGGTGATGTCTGGGTTGCAGGCCAGGCTCAGGTGCACGGGCTTTTCAGGGGTGGCGGCGACCAACTGGGCGATCAGGTTCAGGCCCTTGGCGTTGATATCGCGTGCGGCGTGGCTGTAGTTGCTGCTGACGTAGTCCTGCTGCGCCGATTCGCTGTGCAGCAGGCTACCGGGCTGCATGAAGAACTGTTCGACACGGATGTTGGGCGGCAGGCTGTCGTTGCGCAGGTCTGCGAGGTAGCTGAGCTCTTCGTAGTCCGCGAACACTCGCTCGACGAAGGGTTCGAGAAAGCGCCGCTGCAGGCCATCGCCCAGTGGCGGGCGGCCGAGGGAAAGTGCGGTATAGATGGTCAGGCGCCGTTCGGGCAGCTCGCGTACGCGGGCGTAAAGCGCGTTGACGAAGGCGTTGGGTTTCCCCAGACCCAAAGGCAGGCCCATATGGATATGGGTTGGCAGCCGGGACAAGACCTGCTCGACAGCCTGGTCGATGGAGCAGAGGTGCATCTGGGCCTCCTGAAACATCCACGGGTTCAGGGGTTGGACATAGGGCTGAAGTAATTGGTTGCCTGTACCGGCCCTTTCGCGGGCAAGCCCGCTCCCACAGGATTAACACAACCTTCAGGTCCTGCGGAGTACCTTTGGGAGCGGGCGTGCCCGCGAAGAGGCCGAGACAACAAAAAACAAAGCCCGCCATTAACGGCGGGCCTCATGCAATTCAGCTGTAAATCACAGCCCGGACATTTTCTTGATCGCCCCTTTCAGGTCTTCATCCGTACAGTCTGCACAGGTGCCCTTTGGCGGCATGGCGTTGATGCCGGTAATGGCCTTGGCCAGGATGCCATCCAGGCCGCCCTGGTGGTCGGCGCGTTCTTTCCACGCGGCGGTGTCACCAATTTTAGGCGCGCCGAGCAACCCGCTGCCATGGCAGGCATTGCAGTGCTTGGCGATGATTTCATCCGGCGTCTTGGCTCCCCCGCCACCCGCTGCAGCGGCCACTTCCATGCCTTTGCACTCTTGGCCCTGGACGCACACCTGGCCAACCGGTTCCAGGCGTTTGGCGATGTCGTCATTGGTCGCAGCGGTTGCGCTCATTGCCCAGAGGGCGAATACGGCTGCTGGTACGGCCAGCATCTTCTTGATTTGATTCACGCGAACACCCTCATGGTGGCTAATCACGCTCGCGGCCACGGATCGGCGAGCGTTGAAAAGTATAGCGGGAACCCAGAGGCCGTGAAACGACCCCACACAGGAAAGGGGTATTGCCGACTCAATGCACTGCGCTGGATCAAAAGTTTGAAGGCGTCGCCGCACTGATCAGCCGCGCCGGCTGGTCGAACGGGTTGCGAAAGCGGTGCGGGCGGGTGCTTTCGAAGTAGTAGCTGTCGCCCTCTTCGAGAACGAAAATCTCGTTGCCGACCACCAGTTCCAGGCGGCCTTCAAGCAGGATACCGGTCTCCTCGCCGTCGTGGGTAAGCATCTCGGCACCGGTGTCCGCGCCTGGCGGGTACACCTCGGTCAGAAAAGCGATTGCGCGGTTGGGGTGCGACTTACCAACCAGCTTCATGGTTACCGCTCCATCCGAGATATCGATCAGCTCGTGGGCCTTGTAGACGATCTGAGTGGGGCTTTCGGGCTCCAGCTCGACCGAAAAGAACTCGACCATGGACATGGGGATGCCGCTCAGCACTTTGCGCAGCGAGCTGATAGAGGGGCTTACGCTGTTCTTCTCGATCATCGAGATGGTGCTGTTGGTCACGCCAGCACGCTTGGCGAGTTCGCGCTGGGACAGGCCCTTGAGCTTGCGGATGGCTTGCAGTCGTTCGCCGACGTCCAAAGCTGGAGCCTCCTGGAACAGTGGGAAGGGGGTGGATGTGAACGATATCATGGCAATGCCGTTCAGTATTTACAACACACCGCCCCCAACCTGTCCGCTTCAGCGTGTCATTCGCCGATGTAGTCCCGTGGTACTCGCTTCAGGTTGCAGAAGATCTGGTACGGAATGGTGCCCGCATGCGCGGCCACCTCACTGGCCAGCACCTGCTTGCCCCATAGTTCTACCGGGCTGCCGACAGCGGCTTCCGGTACGTCGGTGAGGTCGATGCTGAGCATGTCCATCGACACCCGGCCGATCAGCTGGGTGCGATTGCCGGCCACCAGCACCGGAGTGCCGTTGGGCGCCTGGCGCGGGTAGCCATCGGCATAGCCCATGGCAACCACACCCACGCGGGTCGGCCGAGGGCTGACGAACTTGGCACCATAGCCCACCGGCTCGCCGGCAGGCAGCTCACGCACGCTGATCACCCGCGATTGCAGGGTCATCACCGGTTGCAGGCGTGCGGCCTCGGCCTGCGCCACTTCGAACGGCGTGGCGCCGTACAGCATCAGGCCTGGGCGCACCCAGTCGCTGGGCGCTTGCGGCCAGCCCAGCACGCCGGGCGAGTTACGCAGGCTGCATTCGGCGGCTAGGCCCTGTCGGGCAGCTTCGAACACGGCGATCTGCTGGGAGGTGGCGTCAGCGTCCAGTTCGTCGGCGCGAGCGAAGTGGCTCATCAACACGATGCGCGAAACCTTGCCACTGGCCAACAGTCGCTGGTAGGCGTCGTGGTAGTCCTTGGGGTGCAGGCCAACGCGGTGCATGCCACTGTCCAGCTTCAGCCAGACGGTGAGCGGCTTGTGCAGCGGGGTTTTCTCGATGGCTTCCAGCTGCCACAGCGAGTGCACCACGCACCACAGGTCGTGCTCGGCGATCAGCGCCAGTTCGCTGGCTTCGAAAAAACCTTCCAGCAGCAGCACCGGGGCTTTGATACCGGCAGCGCGCAGCTCCAGCGCCTCTTCGATGCAGGCCACGGCAAAGCCGTCGGCTTCGGCCTCCAGGGCCAGGGCGCAGCGCACGGCGCCGTGGCCATAGGCGTCGGCCTTGATCACGGCGAGGGCTTTGGCACCCGTCAGTTCACGGGCCAGACGGTAGTTGTGGCGCAGGGCCTGGAGGTCGATCAGGGCGCGGGCGGGACGCATGGCGGCTGCCTTATGGTGTTCGGGTTGAAATCGGTGGTGGATTCTTCGCGGGCTTGCCCGCTGCCACAAGTAGTGCACAGCGTTCAAAAGCTGTGGTGTTTCTGTGGGAGCGGGCAAGCCCGCGAATGGGCCGGCACAGGCTGTTACTGCTGGTGAGCCGGCGCGCTTTGCCCGTGCTTGGCCACTTCCCGGCTATTGCCATAACGGGAAATATCCAGGCCTTCGGCACTGATCTGCGGCTTCTTGCGCGCAATCAGGTCGGCCAGCAAGCGACCGGAACCGCACGCCATGGTCCAGCCCAAGGTACCGTGACCGGTGTTCAGGAACAGGTTGCGGAACGCCGTGGCACCCACGATCGGCGTACCGTCCGGGGTCGCCGGGCGCAAGCCGGTCCAGAAGCTGGCCTGGCTCAGGTCACCGCCGCGAGGATAAAGGTCGTTGACGATCATCTCCAGCGTTTCGCGCCGGCGCGGGTTCAGCGACAGGTCAAAACCGGCGATTTCAGCCATGCCCCCAACGCGGATGCGGTTGTCGAAACGGGTGATGGCAACCTTGTAGGTCTCGTCGAGAATGGTCGAAGTCGGGGCCATGTCGCTGTTGGTGATCGGCACGGTCAGCGAATAACCTTTCAGCGGGTACACCGGGGCCTTGATGCCCAGCGGCTTGAGCATCTGTGGCGAGTAGCTGCCCAGCGCCAGCACATAGCGGTCTGCCGTCTCCAGCTTGCCGTCGATCCATACGCCATTGATGCGGTCACCGGCGAAGTCCAGGCGCTGGATATCCTGGCCGAAGCGGAACTCCACGCCCAGCTTCAACGCCATGTCGGCGAGCTTGGTGGTGAACAGCTGACAGTCGCCAGTCTGGTCGTTCGGCAAACGCAGGGCGCCGGCCAGGATATCTTTCACGCCGGCCAGGGCGGGTTCGACGCGGGCAATGCCGTCGCGATCGAGCAGCTCGTAGGGCACACCGGACTGTTCGAGTACGGCAATATCCTTGGCCGCCGCATCGACCTGGGCCTGGGTGCGGAACAGCTGGGTGGTGCCCAGGCTGCGGTTTTCGTAGTTGATGCCGGTTTCGGCGCGCAGCTCGTCGAGGCAGTCACGGCTGTACTCGGACAGGCGCACCATACGCTCCTTGTTCACCGCGTAACGGCTGGCGGTGCAGTTGCGCAGCATCTGTGCCATCCACAGGTACTGATCGACGTCGCCCGTGAGCTTGATGGCCAAGGGGGCGTGACGCTCCAGCAGCCATTTGATGGCTTTGAGCGGTACACCTGGGGCAGCCCAGGGCGAGGCATAGCCGGGCGAGATCTGGCCGGCGTTGGCAAAGCTGGTTTCCATGGCCACCGCCGGCTGGCGGTCGACCACCGTGACTTCGAAACCTTGCCGGGCCAGGTAGTAGGCACTGGCGGTTCCGATTACACCGCTACCAAGTACCAGAACTCGCATCGTTTTATCCCTCACACGCGGCGCGCCGCACACTTTTATTGAAATGGCATGAATGAGCGCAGTATAGGAATTTGAGACCAGTGCAATTCACTATATAAAAGCCTATTATTGGCGAGAATTCTCGGCAAAAACGCCTTTCACGGAGGGGCATCCCCTATGAGAACCCAGCACCAGACCAAGCGTGAACTGGACAAGATCGACCGTAACATCCTGCGTATCCTGCAGAATGACGGGCGTATTTCCTTCACCGAACTGGGCGAGAAAGTTGGGCTGTCCACCACCCCTTGCACCGAGCGGGTTCGCCGCCTGGAGCGCGAGGGCATCATCATGGGCTACAACGCCCGCCTGAACCCGCAGCACCTCAAGGGCAGCCTGCTGGTGTTCGTGGAAATCAGCCTGGACTACAAGTCGGGCGACACCTTCGAGGAGTTCCGCCGCGCGGTCTTGAAGCTGCCCCACGTGCTGGAATGCCACCTGGTGTCGGGCGACTTCGACTACCTGGTAAAAGCGCGTATTTCGGAAATGGCTTCGTACCGCAAGCTGCTCGGGGACATCCTGCTGAAACTGCCGCACGTGCGCGAATCGAAGAGCTACATCGTGATGGAAGAGGTGAAGGAAAGCCTCTGCCTGCCGATCCCGGACTGAGGCTAGACCAGCACCTGGCGGGTGGTGGCAATGAATTGGTGGACCAACTGTTCAGCGGCAGGGTCGATCATCGGTTCAGGGCCACGACCACGCGGGCAGGCCATGCGCGGGGTGGTACCGAACAGCCGGCATATCATCGGCCGCTCTTCATACACCGTGCAGCCGTTGGGGCCCAAGTGCACGCAGTCCAGGCGCTCCAGAGCAGCGTCCTGCTCCGCCTGGGACTTGCGCGGCAGGCGGGCCATTTCCTCCGCCGAGGTGGTGACCGGGCCGCAGCAGTCATGGCAGCCGGGCTCGCACTCGAATGAAGGGATGAGTTCGCGCAGGAAGTGGATCTTGTGGCGGTTACAGGACATGACGGGATACAAGCTGACAAAAGTGATTGGATTATAGGCTTATTCGCGGCTCCACCCGCGAACGAGGATGCAGCCCTCGCTGGTTGCCCGGCCGCGATGGCAAAGCTTATCCTCGTCCCCCCTCCAATTTTCAGGGCCGCCCCGATGATCCACAGCGCGCAGCACGCCGCCTCCTATTACGCCGCCAGCAGCGCGCCACACCCTGACCACGCCTTCCTGCAAGGCGAACACAACGCCGACGTGTGCATCATCGGCGGCGGTTACTCGGGCCTGAACACCGCCATCGAGCTGGCCGAGCGTGGTTTCTCGGTCATCCTGCTGGAAGCGCGCAAACTTGGCTGGGGCGCCAGTGGGCGCAATGGCGGGCAACTGATCCGTGGGGTCGGCCACGGCCTGGAGCAGTTTCTCCCGGTCATCGGCGAGGAAGGCGTGCGCACCCTGAAGCTGATGGGCCTGGAGGCCGTACAGATCGTGCGCGAGCGGGTGGAAAAGCATGCCATCGCCTGCGACCTGGCCTGGGGCTACTGCGACCTGGCCAACAAACCCGCCGAGCTGCTGGGCTTTGCCGAAGACGCAGAGGAACTGCGCAGCCTGGGCTATGCGCATGAGCTGCGGCTGGTCGGCAAGGACGATATCCACAGCGTGGTCGGCGCCGATTGCTATGTGGGCGGGCTGATCGACATGGGCTCTGGGCACTTGCACCCGCTCAACCTGGCGCTGGGTGAAGCGGCCGTGGCCAGCCGTCTGGGCGTGAAGCTGTTCGAGCAGTCCGAGGTTACCCGCATAGACTATGGCCCTGAAGTGCAGGTACATACCGCACAAGGCCGAGTACGCGCCAAGACCCTGGTACTGTGCTGCAACGCCTACCACAACGACCTCAACCGCGAACTGGGCGGCAAGGTGCTGCCGGCCGGTAGCTACATCATTGCCACCGAGCCGCTGGGCGAAGAACGCGCACGCGCATTGCTGCCGCAGAACATGGCGGTGTGTGACCAGCGCGTGGCGCTGGACTACTACCGCCTGTCCGCCGATCATCGCCTGCTGTTTGGCGGTGCCTGCCACTATTCAGGCCGCGACCCGAAGGACATCGCCGCCTACATGCAGCCGAAGATGCTCAAGGTGTTCCCGCAGCTTGCCGACGTGCGCATCGACTACCAGTGGGGCGGCATGATCGGCATTGGTGCCAACCGCCTGCCACAGGTTGGCCGCCTGGCCAGCCAGCCGAACGTGTATTACGCCCAGGCCTACTCTGGCCATGGGCTCAACGCCACCCACCTGGCCGCGCGCCTGCTGGGTGAAGCCATCAGTGGCCAGGAAAGCGGGCGCTTCGACCTTTTCAACAAGGTGCCTCACATCACCTTCCCTGGCGGCAAGCACCTGCGCTCGCCACTGCTGGCATTGGGGATGCTGTGGCATCGTCTGAAAGAGCTGGCCTGAAAGTCCCCATCCTTGTGGCAGCAACTGTCTTGCTTAAAATCTAAAAGCTGACTAGCCCCCTGAGGGAGCGGGCGTGCCCGCGAACACGGGCGAAGCCCGTGCCATCCTCCGCGACGCCTGCTTCGCGGGCATGCCCGCTCCCACAGGGTCGGTGCAAGTTTCAAGTCTGGGGCACAACAGGCCCTCCAGCGACCACCCTGTCAGTCCTTCCAGAAGGCTTTCCGCCCTTCGATCCGGGCCTGCTCCGAGCTCAGCCCGACATCGCGCAGCTCGTCATCGGTCAGCTGCAGCAACGCCCTGCGGGTATGCCAGCGATGCAGCATCAGCCCCCAACGCCCCAAACCCTCCGGCGCGTTGAACACCTTGGCCTGCTGCCCGGCTTCCAGCTCCTTGGCCAACAGTTGCAAGCGCACATCGCTCATGCCACCCATCACCGCATCCTCCCGTTCAGTTGTTACCGTGGAGAAAGCATGCGCGTCGGCACCGTCAGCAATACAGATCCAATACAGCCTTATTATTCCCATACAGAATTGGCCGACGGCCGACTGAATGCTGTATTTTCGGGCCAACTGTACCGGTCGCTATGCCAATGCAGCGCAGGAGTATGCCGTGACCCTCTACCTGAATCTCGCCGAAATACTCGGCGCCCGCATCGAGCAGGGCCTCTATCGCCCCGGCCAGCGCCTGCCGTCTGTGCGCGCACTGAGTGAGGAACACGGGGTCAGCCTGAGCACCGTGCAGCAGGCCTATCGCATGCTCGAAGACAGCGGCATGGTCTCGCCACGGCCCAAGTCCGGCTACTTTGTCAGCGACCACCGTCACCTGCCGGCCCTGCCTGCGGTCAGCCGCCCGGCCCAGCGCCCGGTGGACATCTCGCAGTGGGAACAGGTACTGGAACTGGTGCGCAGCACGCCGCGCCAGGATGTGGTGCAACTCGGCCGCGGCATGCCCGACATCGACAGCCCTACCCTGAAGCCGCTGCTGCGCAGCCTCGCCCAGTTGAGCCGGCGCCAGGACATGCCTGGCCTGTACTACGACAACATCCACGGCCACCTGGCCCTGCGCGAACAGGTGGCCCGGCTGATGCTCGACTCCGGCTGCCGACTGGGGCCGGCCGACCTGGTGATCACAACCGGCTGCCATGAGGCGCTGTCTTGCAGCATCCGCGCGGTCTGCGAGCCAGGCGACATCGTCGCGGTCGACTCGCCCAGCTTCCACGGCGCCATGCAAACCCTCAAGGGCTTGGGCATGAAAGCGCTGGAAATCCCCACCGACCCGGTCACCGGCATCAGCCTGGAAGCGCTTGAGCTGGCCCTGGAGCAGTGGCCGATCAAACTCATCCAGATCACCCCAAGCTGCAACAACCCGCTGGGCTACATCATGCCCGAGGCACGCAAGAAGGCCCTGCTGAGCCTGGCCCAAC
The DNA here is from genome assembly GCA_041879295.1 of Pseudomonas putida. NCBI lineage: Bacteria > Pseudomonadati > Pseudomonadota > Gammaproteobacteria > Pseudomonadales > Pseudomonadaceae > Pseudomonas > Pseudomonas putida. Next base: position 5,673,773 of record CP047152.1, read on the forward strand.
GCTATGACGTGGCGATACTGGAAGATGATGTGTACGGCGACCTGGCGTATACCTACCCACGCCCACGCACCCTCAAATCGTTCGACGACGATGGCCGCGTGCTGCTCTGTAGTTCGTTCTCCAAAACCCTCGCACCCGGCCTGCGGATCGGCTGGGTGGCGCCCGGGCGCTATCTGGAACGAGTACTGCACATGAAGTACATCAGCACCGGGAGTACGGCCAGCCAGCCTCAGCTGGCCATCGCTGACTTCATCGCCGGAGGGTACTACCAGCCCCATGTGCGGCGCATGCGCAGCCAGTACCAGCGTGGCCGCGACCTGATGAGCGACTGGGTGACCCGCTATTTCCCGGCGGGCACCCGGGTCAGCCGGCCCCAGGGGGGCTTCATGCTGTGGGTGGAGCTACCCGAACATCTCGATACGCTTAGGCTGAACCGCGCTTTACTGGAACAGGGCGTGCAGGTTGCCGTGGGCAGCATCTTTTCGGCCTCGGGCAAGTTCCGCCACTGCCTGCGCATGAACTTCGCCGCCAGGCCAACGCCGCAAATCGAAGCCTCCGTACGCAAGGTAGGTGAAGCCGCCCTTCGTCTACTGGATGAAGAAAGCGCCGACGCGTAACTTTGCGCCGCCCGTCACGGTCAAACCCCTAAAGCCCTTGCTGCACAGGACGGTCCTACCCTTGAGACTCCAGCGAGCCTTGCCTCTGCTGCTGGTGCTGTTGCTCGGCCTTGCCGGCTGCACAAGCATCAGTGCGCCCCGCGAAACCAGTCAGGCGCTGCCTGCCAACGACTCGGCCTTTGGCCGCTCGGTATTGCGCCAGGCCGCGCCCTATGGCGGCCGCTCGGGCTTCCGCCTGCTGCCCAACAGCAACGAGGCATTTCGCGCCCGCGCCGAACTGATCCGCAACGCTCAGGCGAGTATCGACCTGCAGTACTACATCGTCCACGATGGCCTCAGCACCCGCGCCCTAGTGCATGAGTTGCTGCGCGCTGCCGACCGTGGCGTGCGCGTGCGCATTCTGCTCGACGACACCACCAGCGACGGCCTGGACACCATCATGGGCACCCTCGATGCCCACCCGAACATCCAGATCCGCGTGTTCAACCCGCTGCATCTGGGGCGCAGTACCGGCGTTACGCGCGCCCTGGGCCGGCTGTTCAACTTGTCGCGCCAGCACCGGCGCATGCACAACAAGCTGTTCCTGGTGGACAACAGCATGGCCATCGTCGGCGGGCGCAACCTTGGCGACGAGTATTTCGATGCCGAGCCCAACCTCAACTTCACCGACATCGACCTGCTGGGCGTGGGCCCGGTGGCCGAGCAGCTGGGGCACAGCTTCGACCAGTACTGGAACAGTGCCCTCAGCCGGCCGATCACCGACTTCCTCTGGCAGGCCCCGGATGCCAACGACCTGCGTGCCAGCCGCCATCGCCTGGAAGTGTCGTTGGCCGAAGCCAGAACCCAGCGCAAGGCCCTGTACGACCGCTTGATGGCCTACCAGTCGCAGCCGCGCCTGGCCGTGTGGCGCAACGAGCTGATCTGGGCTCACGCCCAGGCGCTATGGGATGCACCCAGCAAGGTGCTGGCCGAAGACGAACCGGACCCGCAATTACTGCTGAGCCAGCAACTGGCACCGGACCTGGCTAACGTGCACCATGAGTTGGTCCTGGCATCGGCCTACTTTGTGCCGCGCGAACCGGGGCTGCTGTACCTGACCGGCCGCGCCGACGCTGGCGTTTCGGTGAAGCTGCTGACCAACTCGCTGGAAGCCACCGACGTGCCGGCGGTGCATGGCGGCTATGCACCCTATCGTCGTGCCTTGCTTGAGCACGGGGTGCAACTTTACGAGCTTCGCCGCCAGCCAGGCGACCCCAGCGCAGGGCGATTGAGTTTCCGTGGCAGCTCGGATTCGAGCCTGCACACCAAAGCGATCGTGCTCGATCGGCGCAAGACCTTCATCGGCTCATTCAACTTCGACCCGCGCTCAGTGTTGTGGAACACCGAGGTTGGGGTACTGGTCGACAGCCCGGAGCTGGCCGAGTACACCCGCGAGCTGGCCCAGCAGGGTATGGCGCCCGCGCTGAGCTATCAGGTGAAACTGATAGGTAACAAACTGGTGTGGGCGACCGAGGACAATGGCCAACGGCACATACTGACGTCTGAGCCGGGTGGGATCTGGCGGCGGCTCAATGCCTGGATCAGCAAGGCGGTTGGCTTGGAGAAGATGCTGTAGCTGAGATTGCCGAGGGGCCTTGCAGCCCCAAAAACCATCAGGCAGAAACCGGCTCAAAGGCTCCGCGCCGTCGGGTCAATACCACCAACCCCGCAGCCCCGGCCGCCATCAGGAACAGCAACGCATGCCCGCTGATCCACTGGCTCCCCGCACCCGCCAACAACGGCCCGAGCAAACAGCCAATACCCCACAGCTGCGCTACGTGGGCATTGGCCCGCACCAGCTCATCATCGCGGTAGCGCTCACCGATCAGCACCAGCGACAAGGTAAACAAGCCACCGGCACTGGCGCCGAACAACACCCACAGTGGCCAGATAACCAGTGTGTGCAACAGCAGCGGGATCGCCAGGCTGGACACCAGCAGCGTCACCGCACAGCCAGTGAACAGGGTGCGTCGCGACATATGGTCGGCCAGCGCGCCGATGGGCAACTGCAGCACCGCATCACCCACCACCACGGTACTTACCATGAACAAGGCGATTTCGGTGGTGAAGCCCTGCTGCAGGCAATACACCGGCAGCAAAGTGAGGATCATCGCCTCGAACGAGGCGAACAGGGCAATGGCCCAGGCAATTACCGGCAAGCGTCGGCAGAAGCCGAACAGGTCGCCAAAGGTGACACTGCATGCCTCTGTGCTCGGTGCTCCACCACGCCCTAGCAGAACCAGCGGCGCGGCCAGCAGCAGGCCGGTCGCTGCCCAGAAGCCGAAGTCGTCATCAGAGCCGAGGAAGCCCAGCACCAACGGCCCGGCCAGTTGGCTCAGGGCGTAGCTGCTGCCATACAGCGCCACCAACCGGCCACGCCACTGTTCGACCACCAGTTGGTTGATCCAGCTTTCGCCGAGGATGAACACCACGGTCAGGGACATGCCGATCATCAGCCGCAGCAGCAGCCACAACGGGTAACTCGGCAGCAGCGCGAGCAGGCCAATCGACAGTGCCCCACCCCACAGGCACAGGCGCATCGCCGAAGGCACGCCAACCCAGCCTGCCAGGCGGCTGGCCAGGCTGGCCCCTGCCAGCACACCCAACGCCGGCATTGCCGCCATCACGCCGATGGCGAAGCTACCGTAGCCCCAGGCCTCCAGGCGCAGGGACACCAGCGGCATGCTCACGCCGAGCGCCAGCCCGACACTGAGCACCGATGCCAGTACGGCGAAGTAGGTACCCCAACGCATTGCAGCCTCCCAGCCAATGTTTCTAGAGGCCCATTCGCGGGCAAGCCCGCTCCCGCAACGGTCGCGAAGACCTGCCGGAGCGGGCTTGCCCGCGAAAAGGACCTACTGGATTACAGCTTGATCCAGGTCGCCTTCAGCTCAGTGTATTTCTCCAGCGCGTGCAGCGACTTGTCACGGCCGTTACCCGACTGTTTGAAGCCACCGAACGGCGCGGTCATGTCGCCACCATCGTACTGGTTGACCCAGACGCTGCCAGCACGCACGGCACGGGCGGTCTTGTGGGCTTTGGAAATATCCGAAGTCCAGATACCCGCCGCCAGGCCATACGGCGTGTCGTTGGCAATGGCCACGGCCTCTTCGGCGGTGTCGAAGGCAATCACCGACAGCACCGGGCCGAAGATTTCTTCCTGAGCAATGCGCATGGCGTTGGTCACGCCGTCGAAGATGGTCGGCTCAACGTAGGTGCCGCCGGTCTCTTCCAGGGTGCGCTTGCCGCCGGCCAGCAGCTTGGCACCATCCTTGTGGCCAGCCTCGATGTAAGACAGCACGGTGTTCATCTGCTGAGTATCGACCAGAGCACCGACAGTGGTCTGTGGATCCAGCGGGTTGCCTGGTTTCCAGCCTTTCAGGGCCTCTACCACCATCGGCAGGAACTTGTCCTTGATCGAACGCTCGACCAGCAGGCGGGAGCCTGCGGTGCACACTTCGCCCTGGTTGAAGGCGATGGCGCTGGCAGCAGCCTCGGCGGCAGCCTGCAGGTCCGGGGCGTCGGCAAAGACGATGTTCGGGCTCTTGCCGCCGGCTTCCAGCCAGATGCGCTTCATGTTCGACTCGCCCGCATAAACCATCAGCTGCTTGGCGATCTTGGTCGAACCGGTGAACACCAGGGTATCGACGTCCATGTGCAGGGCCAGCGCCTTGCCCACGGTGTGGCCGTAGCCTGGCAGCACGTTCAGCACGCCAGCCGGGATGCCAGCTTCGATCGCCAGCTGGGCGATGCGGATGGCGGTCAGCGGCGATTTTTCGGACGGCTTGAGCACGACCGAGTTACCGGTGGCCAGCGCCGGGCCGAGCTTCCAGCAGGCCATCAGCAGCGGGAAGTTCCACGGTACGATGGCACCGACCACGCCCACTGCTTCGCGGGTAACCAGGCCAAGCTGGTCGTGCGGGGTCGGGGCGACTTCGTCGTAGACCTTGTCGATGGCTTCGGCTGTCCAGTGGATGGCATTGGCCGCCCCCGGGATATCGATACTGGAGGAGTCACCGATCGGCTTGCCCATATCCAGCGTTTCCAGCAGTGCCAGCTCTTCGACGTTCTTGCGCAGCAGGTCGGCAAAGCGGATCAGCTTGGCCTTGCGCTTGGCGGGGGCCAGCTGCGACCACACGCCGGAGTTGAAGGTGGCACGGGCATTTTCCACAGCGCGGTTGGCATCGGCCAGGTCGCAGCTGGCAACCTTGGCCAGGAAGCGTCCGTCGACCGGGCTCAGGCACTCGAAGGTTTCACCGGATGCGGCATCGGTGTATTCGCCGTTGATGAAGGCACGGCCTTCGATCTTCAGTTGCTGGGCACGTTGTTCCCAGTCCGCACGGGTCAGGGTGGTCATACGAAACTCCTCCTCTTGTTTAGGTGCAACGCCGCACTGAGGACTCACAGGCGTTGTCAGAATTCTGGCCGTGCGCCGAGCGCACACTGGCAAGCGATACCCTAAACCAGCCGATGTAAACTATCAATATATTTGACACGGGAGGCTCAAAAGCCTACTGATGTTCATTTTATTAAACAACAACAGGAGCCGAACCATGAGTATTGACAGCATCATCGACTTCGCGCAGGTCATCACCGAAGCCGAACGCTACCGCCCGGCTGCAGAGAAAATTCTCAAGGGGGAGCCGGACCAGGCGGTCTACAACCATTATTCCAGCCCGTGCGGGCAGTTTGCCGCCGGCGTATGGGAAGGTGAGGTGGGCCAATGGGTGGTGAATTACACCGAGCACGAATACTGCGAGATCATCCATGGAGTTTCGGTGCTGCGCGACCAGGACGGCGGGTCGAAAACCTTGCGTGCCGGCGATCGGTTTGTCATCCCCGCCGGCTTCAAAGGCACCTGGGAAGTGCTGGAGCCGTGCCGCAAGATCTATGTGATGTTCGAGCAGAAGTAACCGCAGAAGTATCTATGTAGCGCAGGCAGTCTGCAGGCATGCGTGAGGATGGCCCTGCCCATGTCGGGCCATCCAACTTCATCAGGAAGAACACCATGACCAACGAAGAAGTGCTGCGAACCCTTGCCCACCTGGTCGGCACCCCTTACGCGCCAGCGCTCAAAGACACCATCCGCACCCTCACCGGCCGCCCCCGGGTAGTTGGCCCCAACGAGATGTCCACCCGCGAGTACGACGTCGAGCGCATCCAGATCAGGGCCGGCGCCGACCTACTGATCCAGGGTTTCGACTTCAACTGACCCCGCAGCAGACATAAAAAAACCCGCCTCCTTTCGGATGCGGGTTTTTTTCAGGTCGCCGATCAATTACTTGATCTTGGCTTCCTTGTACACCACGTGCTTGCGAACAACCGGATCATATTTCTTGATCTCGATTTTGTCCGGGGTGGTGCGCTTGTTCTTGTCGGTGGTGTAGAAGTGGCCGGTACCGGCACTCGAAACCAGACGGATCAATTCACGCATGATGCTCTCCCTTAAACCTTGGCGCCAGCTTTACGGATGTCAACCAGAACGGCGTCGATGCCGCGCTTGTCGATGATACGCATGCCTTTGGCGGAAACGCGCAGACGCACGAAACGCTTCTCGGATTCAACCCAGAAACGGTGGTGCTGCAGGTTCGGCAGGAAACGACGACGGGTTTTGTTGTTTGCGTGGGAAATGTTGTTCCCGGTTACTGGACCCTTACCAGTAACTTGACAGACTCTCGACATGACTCAGCCCTCTAAAACCACATGCCCAACCCGGCATGGGTTGGCCGCTTAATCTCTCAGTCTTTGGCGCCTGGGCGCCGTGATTCTGGAGGTCTTATCGACCGGATCCGCTTATGCGACAGGCCGAGCCCCTAGAAAAGAGCGCTGCTTTATACCAGAAAGACTTGGCTGCAACAACAGTAGATGCACATTGCCGCACTCCAGAACGCGCCGGGCCAGCATAGCGGCAGGCCCCGCCAGTCGTCGACCGCTCGTCGCAAGATTTGCAAAAAAGGGTGTGGTCATTTGCCGGCGGGCGCACTAGGGTAGGCTTTTTCCAGACTGCACTGGCAGATGGGCCACTGACAGCCAAGGAGCCACCATGCGTGCCGCCGCACTTTCCTTATTGTTCACCTCCCTGTTCGCCGCCGGCGTTGCCCAGGCCGCTCCGCTGAGCGTTTGCAGCGAGGCCAGCCCCGAAGGCTTCGACGTGGTGCAGTACAATTCGCTCACCACCACCAACGCCACCGCCGACGTGCTGATGAACCGCCTGGTGGAGTTCGACGCGGCGCAAGGCAAGGTGGTGCCCAGCCTGGCGACCAGCTGGACGGTGTCGGACGACGGCCTGGTGTATGACTTCACCCTGCGCGATGACGTGAAGTTTCACAGCACCGCCTATTTCAAGCCAAGCCGCAAGCTGAATGCCGACGATGTGCTGTTCAGCTTCCAGCGCATGCTCTACCCGGCCCATGCCTGGCACAAGACTGCGCCAGGCGGCTACCCGCACGCCCAGTCACTGCAGCTGGGCAGCCTGATCAAGGCGATCGATGCACCGGCGCCGAACACCGTGCGCTTCACCCTCAGCCACCCGGACGCCACCTTCCTGGCCACCCTGAGCATGGGCTTCGCCTCGATCTACTCCGCCGAATACGCCGACAAACTGCTGAAAGCCGGCACGCCGGAGAAGCTGAACAGCCAACCGATCGGTACCGGGCCGTTCGTGTTCCAGCGTTTCCAGAAAGACGCCGTGGTGCGCTACCGCGCCAACCCGGACTACTTCGCCGGCAAGCCGGCGGTCGACCCGCTGATCTTCGCCATCACCACCGATGCCAACGTTCGCCTGCAGAAGCTCAAGCGTGGCGAATGCCAGGTTGCCTTGTCGCCCAAGCCGCTGGACATTGCCGAAGCGGGCAAGGACGGCAATCTCAAGGTGGCCACTACACCGGCATTCATGACTGCCTTCGTCGCCATCAACAGCCAGCACCCACCCCTGAACAAGCCGGAAGTGCGCCAGGCCATCAACCTGGCCTTCGACAAGCAGGCCTACCTCAAGGCCGTGTTCGAAGACTCTGCAGTGGCGGCCAACGGCCCCTACCCGCCCAACACCTGGAGCTACGCCAAGGACCTGCCCGGCTACCCGCTGGACCTGAAGAAAGCCAAAGCCCTGCTGGCCAAGGCCGGCCTGGCAGAAGGCTTCAGCACCACCATCTGGACTCGCCCATCGGGCAGCCTGCTCAACCCCAACCCCAGCCTTGGCGCGCAGATGCTGCAAGCCGACCTGGCGAAGATTGGTATCAAGGCTGAAATCCGCGTGATCGAATGGGGCGAGCTTATCCGCCGCGCCAAGGCCGGCGAGCATGACTTGCTGTTCATGGGCTGGGCAGGTGACAACGGCGATCCGGACAACTTCCTCAGCCCGCAGTTTTCCTGTGCGGCGGTCGAGTCAGGGACCAACTTCGCACGCTTCTGCGACAGCCGCCTCGACCAGCTGATCAGCGCCGGGCGCACCACCAACGACCAGAGCGTGCGCAGCCGGCTGTACCAGCAGGCGCAGACACTGATCCAGCAGCAGGCGCTGTGGGTGCCACTGGCGCACCCGACGGCGGCGACCTTGCTGCGCCAAGGCGTCGAGGGGTACCAGGTGAGCCCGTTCGGGCGGCTGGATTTCAGCAAGGTGACAGTGAGCAAGTAAGTTCTGGGGTGCCCGCCTTGAGGTTTGTGGCGCCTGGGAGATCGAGCGCCGCCCGCGCGGCGCATCGCGAGCGAAGCTCGCTCCTACATCTGTTTCGGGCCAGTAACGCCTGCGCCAGCGTGCGCGACCGCCTTGTTTGTCCGGCACGATATCGAGGTGGACACCAAGGCGCCGCGCGCCTCTCTACCAGGAATAACTGGCCCGAAACAGATGTAGGAGCGAGCTTCGCTCGCGATGCGCCGCGCGGGCGGCGCTCGATCTCCCAGGCACCACAAACCTCAAGACAGGCGCCTGCTACCCCTGACCCCATTGACCTACCTACGCCACAATCCACCCATGCTCGACCATCGACAACGGCTCCCCATCACCAATGATGATGTGATCCAGCACCCGCACATCGATCAACGCCAGCCCCCGCTTCAACGACAGGGTCAAATGCACATCGTCCTGACTCGGTTCACTGATCCCTGAAGGGTGGTTGTGGCACAGGATCAATGCCGCAGCGTTGTGCACCAACGCCCGCCGCACCACCTCTCTCGGATAGACACTCGCCCGATCTATCGTGCCCCTGAACAGGATCTCAAATGCCAGTGGCCGGTGCTTGGTATCGAGAAACAGACACCCGAACACCTCGCTGGCCTCATGCCTGAGCATGGCTTTCAAGTAGCGTCGCACCGCTGCCGGGCTGTCCATGGCAGACTCCCGCTCAATCGACGTTGCAAGGTGCCTGCGGCCAATCTCAAGCAGTGCCTGCAGTTGGCTGTACCTCACCGGGCCCAACCCAAGCTCGCCGACGAAGGCCTCGCGGTCGGCCTCCAGCAACCGGCGCAAGCTTCCGAACTTCACCAACAAGCCTCGCGAAAGCTCCACGACATTACGCCCACGTACGCCTGAGCCGAGAAAAACGGCCAGCAGCTCCGCATCTGTCAGGCTCCCTGCCCCACGCTGCAACAACTTCTCCCTCGGCCGTTCTTCCGCCGGCCACTCCCTGATATTCATCCCGCCCCTCTGCCTTTGCTGCGGCCCTTTTCGGCCGTGTGTTAATCTATTTCGCCTCGTACATGCGACGTTCCGCCGCAGGCATTTCAAACGTCGTCGCCCGCTCTCACTGGAAAAAGGCAAGCCTATGCAGCGGCTGTATCGCAAGCGCATCGTTCTCGGCGTGGGTGGCGGCATTGCCGCCTACAAAAGCGCCGAGCTGATTCGCCGTCTCCTGGAGCACGGCGCGCAGGTGCGCGTCGTCATGACCCGCGGTGGTGCCGAATTCATCACCCCGCTGACCCTGCAGGCGCTGTCGGGCCACCCGGTTCACATGGACCTGCTCGACCCGGCCGCCGAAGCAGCCATGGGCCATATCGAACTGGCCAAGTGGGCGGACCTGGTGCTGATCGCGCCAGCCACCGCCGACCTCATGGCACGCATGGCCCAGGGCATGGCAGACGACCTGCTGACCACGCTGGTGCTGGCCACTGACGCCACCGTCGCGGTGGCACCGGCGATGAACCAGGCCATGTGGCGTGACCCGGCCACCCAGGCCAACCTCGAGCTGCTTAAAAGCCGTGGCATTCAGGTGTTCGGCCCGGCATCCGGCAGCCAGGCCTGTGGCGACGTCGGCCTGGGGCGCATGCTCGAAGCCACCGACCTGGCCTGGTGCGCAGCGGAAAGCTTCAAGCGCCAGGCACTGACCGGCAAGCACGTGCTGATCACCGCCGGGCCGACCCAGGAAAACATCGACCCGGTGCGCTACATCACCAATCATAGCTCCGGCAAGATGGGCTTCGCCCTGGCCGAAGCGGCCGCCGAAGCAGGGGCTCGGGTGACCCTCGTCACGGGTCCGGTGCACTTGCCAACCCCTGACCGGGTCAGCCGCATCGACGTCGTCAGCGCGCGGGACATGCTCGCGGCCTGTGAAGCGGCCATGCCGTGCGACCTGTTCATTGCCTCGGCAGCGGTTGCGGACTACCGCCCCGAAGTGGTTGCCACACAAAAACTGAAGAAAGATCCTACGACCGGCGACGGCATGCTGCTGCAGATGGTGCGCAATCCCGATATCCTTGCCACCATTGCTGGCCGCGCCGACCGCCCATTCAGCGTCGGCTTTGCCGCCGAAACCGAGCACCTGCTCGATTACGCCACGCGCAAGCTCAAGGACAAGAACCTCGACCTGATCGTCGCCAATGATGTGGCCAACCCCAGCATCGGCTTCAACAGCGAAGAAAACGCCTTGACCGTGATCGACCGCCAGCAGCACCAGACTCTCTTCGCGCAGACCAGCAAGGGCAAGATCGCCCGGCAACTGGTCGCCTTCATCGCCGAACGGCTCAACCAGGTTCAATAAGTTACATGCACGCTCTTCAAGCCAAGATCCTCGACCCACGCCTGGGCAGCGAATTCCCGCTACCCGCGTACGCCACCCCCGGCTCCGCCGGCCTCGACCTGCGCGCCCTGCTCAAGGAAGACACCATCCTCGAACCGGGCCAGACCATCCTGATTCCTACCGGCCTGTCGATCTACATCGGCGACCCGGGCCTGGCGGCAGTCATCCTGCCGCGCTCAGGCCTGGGCCATAAGCACGGCATCGTGCTGGGCAACCTGGTCGGCCTGATCGATTCGGACTACCAGGGCGAGCTGATGGTGTCGTGCTGGAACCGCGGCAACACGCCGTTCACCATCGCGGTTGGCGAGCGCATCGCCCAGCTGGTGCTGGTACCGGTGGTACAGGCTCACTTCGACATCGTCGAAGCGTTCGACGAAAGCCAGCGTGGCGCTGGCGGCTTCGGTCACTCCGGCAGCCACTGAGCCGGCAAATGACCGTTCGGGCCAAGGATGGCGAACTCTCTGGCGAAACCACCGTCCAAGCGTTCAGTTTGCGCCTGCCCAGAAAGCCTTTGACTAATGGAGTTTCCAGAGATGAACGACATGGCCCACCTGGTCCCCGCCGCATTGCCCGACAGCATTTTCCGCGCTTATGACATACGCGGCGTGGTCGGCAAGACCCTTCACGCCGAAACCGCCTACTGGATCGGCCGCGCCATCGGCGCGCAAAGCCTGGCCCAGGGCGAACCGCAGGTTTCGGTAGGGCGCGATGGCCGCCTGTCAGGCCCGATGCTGGTGGAACAGCTGATCAAAGGCCTGGTCGATGCGGGCTGCCATGTCAGCGACGTCGGCCTGGTGCCCACCCCGGCGCTGTACTACGCCGCCAACGTGCTGGCCGGCAAGTCTGGTGTGATGCTGACCGGCAGCCATAACCCGTCGGACTACAACGGCTTCAAGATCGTCATCGCCGGTGACACCCTGGCCAACGAACAGATCCAGGCCCTGCTGACCCGCCTGAAAACCAACGACCTGACGCTGGCCCAGGGCCGCGTGGAAAAGGTCGAGATCCTCGACCGCTACTTCCAGCAGATCGTCGGCGACGTGAAGCTGGCGAAAAAGCTCAAGGTGGTGGTGGACTGCGGCAACGGCGCCGCCGGTGTGATTGCACCGCAATTGATCGAAGCCCTGGGCTGCGAGGTGATCCCGCTGTTCTGCGAGGTCGACGGCAACTTCCCCAACCACCACCCGGACCCGGGCAAGCCAGAGAACCTCGAAGACCTGATCGCCAAGGTCAAGAAAACCGGTGCCGATATCGGCCTGGCCTTCGACGGTGACGGCGACCGCGTCGGCGTGGTAACCAACACCGGCAGCATCGTCTACCCCGACCGCCTGCTGATGCTGTTTGCCCAGGATGTGCTGTCGCGCAACCCGGGCGCCGAGATCATCTTCGACGTCAAATGCACCCGCCGTCTGACTCCGCTGATCGAACAGCACGGTGGCCGCGCCTTGATGTGGAAAACCGGCCATTCGCTGATCAAGAAAAAGATGAAGCAGACCGGTTCGCTTCTGGCAGGCGAGATGAGCGGTCACATCTTCATCAAGGAACGCTGGTACGGTTTTGACGACGGCATCTACAGCGCAGCGCGCCTGCTGGAGATCCTCAGCAAGACCGAGCAGAGCGCCGAAAACCTGTTTGCCGCCTTCCCGAACGATATTTCCACGCCGGAAATCAATATTGATGTGACCGACGAGGGTAAATTCAGCATCATTGATGCACTGCAACGCGATGCCGACTGGGGCGAAGCCAACCTGACCACCATCGACGGTGTGCGGGTCGACTACGCCCACGGCTGGGGCCTGGTTCGTGCATCCAACACCACGCCGGTGCTGGTGCTGCGTTTCGAGGCCGACAGCGACGCCGAGTTACAACGTATCAAGGATGTTTTCCGCACCCAGTTGCTGCGGGTAGAGCCTGAGCTGCAACTGCCGTTCTGACCGACTATCTGTTCCTTACAGGAGCCCTGCATGACCCTCGATCGCGATGCCGCTTCCCATGTAGCCGAGGTTTTGTCCGAAGCACTGCCTTACATTCGCCGCTTTGTCGGCAAGACCCTGGTGATCAAGTACGGCGGCAACGCGATGGAGAGCGAGGAGCTCAAGACGGGCTTCGCCCGTGACATCGTGCTGATGAAGGCTGTGGGCATCAACCCGGTGGTGGTCCACGGCGGTGGCCCGCAGATCGGTGACCTGCTCAAGCGCCTGTCGATCGAAAGCCACTTCATCGACGGCATGCGCGTCACCGATTCGGCGACAATGGACGTTGTCGAGATGGTGCTGGGCGGCCAGGTCAACAAAGACATCGTCAACCTGATCAACCGCCACGGCGGCAGCGCCATCGGCCTGACCGGCAAGGACGCGGAGCTGATTCGCGCCCGCAAGCTGACTGTCAGCCGCCAGACGCCCGAGATGACCACTCCGGAAATTATCGACATCGGCCACGTGGGCGAAGTGGTGAGCGTGAACACCGACCTGCTGAACATGCTGGTGAAGGGCGATTTCATTCCAGTGATCGCGCCGATCGGCGTGGGCGCCAATGGTGAGTCGTACAACATCAACGCCGACCTGGTGGCAGGCAAGGTGGCCGAGGCGTTGAAAGCCGAGAAGCTGATGCTGCTGACCAACATCGCCGGCCTGATGGACAAGCAGGGCCAGGTGCTGACTGGCCTGACCACCGAGCAGGTCAACGAACTGATCGCTGACGGCACCATCTATGGCGGCATGCTGCCGAAGATCAAGTGCGCGCTGGATGCGGTGCAGGGCGGCGTGAACAGCTCGCACATCATCGATGGCCGCGTGCCGAATGCGGTGCTGCTGGAGATTTTCACCGACAGCGGCGTGGGCACCCTGATTACCAACCGCAAGCCACGCTGAGTGATTGGCTAGCCTGCACCGGCCTCTTCGCGGGTAAACCCGCTCCCACAGGGGATAGCACCGCCTTTGAGGGCTGTGGAGATCCGGTGGGAGCGGGTTCACCCGCGAAAGGGCCGGAACAGGTGACACAAAAAAGGCGACCTTCATGTGAAGGTCGCCTTTTTCATTTCCAGGCCAGGATCAAATCCCGTACTGCGCCCGATAGGCCTCTACAGCCGGCAGATGCTGTTTCAGCTCTGGGTCATCAGCCAGGAACTCCAGCACCTGGGTCAGCGAAACGATGCTGACCACCGGGATACCGAAGTCGCGTTCCACTTCCTGGATCGCCGACAGTTCGCCATTGCCACGCTCTTCACGGTTCAGCGCGATCAGTACACCGGCGGCCTTGGCCTGCTGGGCGTTAATGATCTGCATGACCTCGCGAATGGCGGTACCGGCAGTAATCACGTCGTCGATGATCAGCACGTCACCGGCCAGCGGCGCGCCGACCAGGCTGCCACCTTCGCCATGGTCCTTGGCTTCCTTGCGGTTGAAGCACCATGGCACGTCGAGCTGATGCTGATCGGCAAGGGCTACGGCGGTAGTCGCCGCCAAAGGGATACCCTTGTAGGCCGGGCCGAACAGCACATCGAACGGGATCTTGCTGTCGACGATGGCGGCGGCGTAGCAACGCCCCAGCTCAGCCAGTGCGGAGCCGGTGTTGAACAAGCCGGCATTGAAGAAATACGGGCTGGTACGCCCCGATTTCAGGGTGAATTCACCGAAACGCAGTACCCCGCGATCGATGGCAAAACGGATAAAGTCGCGCTGATACGGCTGCATGAATAGTCCCGGACACCACGGATTTAGCTAAATGGGTTGAGCTCGGGTATCATACACGCACGAGATTTATGGGGCCATTTATGCGGATCATCAGTGTGAACGTAAATGGCATTCAGGCTGCGGCCGAGCGTGGTTTGCTCAGCTGGCTGCAAGCCCAGAATGCCGACGTCATCTGCCTTCAGGATACCCGCGCCTCGGCCTTTGAACTCGACGACCCAGCTTTCCAGCTCGATGGCTATTTCCTTTATGCCTGCGACGCGGAGGTGCCTGCCCAAGGTGGTGTGGCCCTTTACTCGCGCATGCAGCCCAAGGCAGTCATCACCGGCCTGGGCTTCGAGACAGCCGACCGCTACGGGCGTTACCTGCAAGCAGATTTCGACAAAGTCAGTATTGCCAGCCTGCTGCTGCCTTCGGGCATGAACGGCGACGAAGACTTGAACCAGAAGTTCAAGTTGATGGACGACTTCGCCAAGTACCTGGACAAGCAGCGTCGCAAGCGTCGCGAATACATCTATTGCGGCTCGTTCTACGTGGCGCAGCAGAAGCTCGACATCAAGAACTGGCGTGACAGCCAGCAGTCGCCGGGCTTCCTGGCGCCAGAACGCGCCTGGATGGATGCAATCACTGGCGAGATGGGGTATGTCGATGCCTTGCGCGAAGTCAGCCGTGAAGGTGACCAGTACAGCTGGTGGCCGGACAACGAGCAGGCCGAGATGCTCAACCTGGGGTATCGGTTCGACTACCAGATCCTCACTCCAGGCCTGCGCCGCTTCGTGCGCAACGCCCGCCTGCCGCGTCAGCCACGCTTCTCCCAGCATGCGCCGCTGATCGTCGACTATGACTGGACGCTGACCATCTAAAAGACCATTGGGGCTGCATTGCGGCCCCAATGGTTATTTGATCGGCCGCCAGATCATCGGGTAGCGATAAGGCTTGCCCTCATTCGCCCGCACCGCCGCGATGATGATCAGGATCATCACGGCCACTGCGAGCATGGCAAACAGCACCAGCCCGATGACCACGAACATCAGCAGGAAGCAGATGAGCCCTGCAATGGTCACGCTGATCTGAAAGTTCAGCGCCTCTTTGCCCTGGGCGTCGATAAAAGGGTCTTGCTCGCGCTTGAGGTGCCATAGCACCAGCGGGCCCAGCAGGTGGCCAAGCGGCACTACCAGGCCCAGAAGCGCGGAGAGGTGGCAGAGCATCGCCCATTGCCGCACTTCGGCATTGGGCGGGGGGACCGACAGGTTCGAATCGCTCATGCCCCGCACCTCCTGGGCTGGCTTCAGTCAGCCAGTGCCGCCTGCTGCAGCTCGAAGATCTCGTCCATGCCCTTCTGCGCCAGAGCGAGCATGGCGTTGAAATCTTCCGGCTGGAACGGTGCGCCTTCGGCAGTACCCTGCACTTCGATGAAGCCACCGGCGCTGGTCATGACCACATTCAGGTCGGTTTCGGCTGCGGAGTCTTCCAGGTAGTCGAGGTCCAGCACCGCTTCGCCCTGGTACATGCCGACAGATACGGCTGCGATCATGTGCTTGAGCGGGTTGCCGCCCTTGAGGCCGCCGCGCTTCTTGATCACTGCCAAAGCGTCGCACAAGGCGACCATGGCGCCGGTAATGGACGCGGTGCGGGTACCGCCATCGGCCTGGATCACGTCGCAATCGACGTAAAGGGTGATATCACCGAGCTTGCTCATGTCCAGCGCGGCGCGCAGCGAACGGCCGATCAGGCGCTGGATTTCCAGGGTGCGGCCACCCTGCTTGCCACGGCTGGCTTCACGCTGGTTACGTTCGCCGGTTGAGCGCGGCAGCATGCCGTACTCGGCGGTCAGCCAGCCTTGGCCCTGGCCTTTGAGGAAGCGCGGTACACCGTTTTCAACGCTGACCGTGCAGATGACTTTGGTGTCACCGAACTCGACCAGTACCGACCCTTCGGCGTGCTTGGTGTAGTTGCGGGTGATGCGGATCGAGCGGAGCTGATCGGCAACGCGACCACTTGGACGTTTCATCTGGGATACCTGTACTGGGACTTTGAATCTGCCGAGCATTATAGAGCCCGTAGCCCAGGGAAGACATGCCTATTGTCGCGCCCGGCACAGCCCGTCGCCTTTTCCTACCCCAGTAGCCACCCGTCGGTAACATAGGTGGATTGGGCGCCACGGCGACACTGCGCTACAATCCTGCGCCTTGCAGCCGAGAGGCTCCCACCGTTCATTCATCTACGCGAGGTACTCCCCATGGTGCACAGCATGACCGCTTTTGCTCGTGTCGAGCGCGCCGGCAGCCAAGGCACCCTGGTATGGGAGCTGCGCTCGGTCAACCACCGTTACCTGGAGCCGCACCTGCGCCTGCCCGAGGCCCTGCGCGACCTCGAAGGCGGCGTACGTGAAGGCCTGCGCCAGGGCCTGTCACGCGGCAAGGTGGAATGCACCTTGCGCCTCAACGAAGACAGCAACGGCAAACCGCTGAAGGTGGACCATGAGCGCGCCGCGCAACTGGTTGCCGCCGCCGAGGAAGTGGCCGGCCTGATCAAGCAGCCGGCCCCCTTGAACCCGCTTGAAGTGCTGTCATGGCCAGGCGTACTGGTGGCCGACACCAGCGACCCACAGGCACTGAATGCCGAAGCCATGGCGCTGTTCGACGAAGCCCTGGCCGAACTCAAGGCCGGGCGCCAGCGCGAAGGCCTGGAACTGGCCCGGCTGATCAACGAACGCCTGGACAACATGGCCAGCGAAGTCTCTACCCTGCGCGCCCTGGTGCCGCAGATGCTGGCAGCGCAGCGGCAGAAGATTCTCGACCGCTTCGGCGACATGCAAGCCGAGCTCGACCCGCAGCGCCTGGAGCAGGAGATGGTCCTGCTGGCCCAGAAAAGCGACGTGGCAGAGGAGCTCGACCGCCTCAGCACCCACGTCACCGAAGTACGCCGGGTGCTCAAGGGTGGCGGTGCCGCTGGCCGGCGCCTGGACTTCCTGATGCAGGAACTCAACCGCGAGGCCAACACTCTCGGCTCCAAGGCCTTCGACCCACGCAGCACGCAAGCGGCGGTCAACCTGAAGGTATTGATCGAACAGATGCGTGAACAAGTACAGAACATCGAGTAAGGCCACCCCGACCATGAACCACAGCAGCGGCACCCTCTACATCGTTTCGGCCCCTTCGGGCGCCGGCAAGACCAGCCTGGTCACCGCCCTGACCAAGGACGACCAGCAGATCCGCGTCTCGGTCTCGCACACTACCCGCGCCATGCGCCCGGGCGAGCAGCACGGGGTGAACTATCACTTCGTCGTCCACGAGGAATTCAAGGCGCTGATCGCGCAAGGTGACTTTCTGGAGCATGCCGAAGTGTTCGGCAACTTCTACGGTACTTCGCGCAGCGCGTTGCAGCAGACCCTGGACCAGGGCTACGACCTGATCCTGGAAATCGACTGGCAAGGTGCCCAGCAAGTGCGCAGGCTGATGCCGCAGGCGCTGTCGGTGTTCATCCTGCCTCCAAGCCAGGAGGCGCTTCGCCAGCGCCTGGACGGACGCGGGCAGGACAGCGAAGAGATCATCGCCGGGCGCATGAAGGAAGCGGTCAGCGAGATGGTGCACTACGACGAGTATGACTACGTGATCATCAATGATGATTTCGACGCGGCGCTGGCAGACTTGAAAGCGGTGTTCCGCTCGAATCGGCTGCTGTTGAAGAAGCAGCAGCAGCGTCATGCGGCGCTGCTGAAGCAAATGATCGGCTAAAGATCGATGGGGGCTGCATTGCAGCCCTTCGCGGGCACGCCCGCTCCCACGGGTTAATCACTGACTTGAGGCTTGTGCCGTACCTGTGGGAGCGCGCATGCCCGCGAAGGGCCGCAAAGCGGCCCCAATGATTTATTCCTGCAGAGGCAAGGTAGCCTGCTGCCGCAGGGTAGCCCCGAGGAAGTACGCCGGCGCACGCATGCGCGACAGGATCATCAGCCCGACACCAAGCACCGAGATGATCGCGGCAATCACGAACACCAGCCCCACCCCACCCACATGCGAGCCGCTGCCGAAGTCCGGCGAGGCGCTGTCGATGGCGGTACGCACGAAGATCACCGACAAGATCACCCCGCCCACCAGCGGGCACAGGCCGCGCATGATGAAGTGGCGCAGGCTGTCGAACAGGCTGTCGCGGAAATACCAGACGCAGGCAAACGCGGTCAGCGAATAATAGAAGCAGATCATCATGCCCAGCGCAGTGATGGTGTCTGCCAGTACGTTCTCGCTCAGCGTACGCATGGTCACGTAGAACAGGCCTGCGGCCACGCCAGCACAGATGGTGGCATAGCGTGGCGTTTGCGAGCGTGGACATACGCTGGCGAACTTCTGCGGTACCGCACCGTAATAACCCATGGCCAACAGGGTGCGCGCCGGCGCCACGAAGGTGGACTGCAGCGACGCCGCCGTACTGGCCAGCACGGCGATGGACATCAGAATCGCCAGCGGCCCCATGACCGGGCCGGCCAGGTGGGCAAAAACGTTCTCCTGGATGCGCGGGTTGTTCAGGCCAAGACCCGTCTCGCTGATACCGGCGAACTGCAGGGTCGCGATGGCGGTGAACAGGTACAGGCCGAGAATCAACATCACGGTCCAGGTAGCGGCCTTGCCCGGCACCTCTTCGCTGCCCACCGATTCTTCACTGACGGTCAGGCAAGTGTCCCAGCCCCAGAAGATGAAGATCGACAATGACAGGCCAGCGGCAAAGGCCGAAAACGACTCGACACCGAAGGGGTTGAACCAGGCGAAATCGAACGCCAGCGGTGGCGGCGCGGTGGTGCCGCCGAACGCGGCGAAAGCAAAGCCGACCAACACCAGCAACTGCAGGGCCACCAAGCCGTACTGCACAGTCATTGTAGTGGCGATACCCCGACAGCAGATCCACACTGCCAAGCCAATGAACACGCAACAGGTAATGATGTTGATCAACAGGTTGTCGGCCAACGCCGCCAGTTCGTGCTTGCCGGTGATCTGCCCAAGGAACAGGTAGAAGAAGTCCACCGCCACCCCTGCCAGGTTCGACAGCACGATCGTGGTGGCAACCACCAGTCCCCAGCCGCCGATCCAGCCGATCATGGGGCCGAATGCACGCGCCGACCAGGTAAACGAAGTACCGCTGTCAGGCTCCGCCGAGTTCAGCTCGCGATAGCCCAGCGCCACCAGCAGCATCGGCAGGAAGCCCACGATGAACACGGCAGGCAGGTGGGCACCCACCTCTCGCACGGTAGGGCCAAGGGCGCCGGTCAGGGTATAGACCGGGGCGATGGTGGAAATGCCCAGCACCACGCTGGCCAGCAGGCCCAAGCGGCCCTTGGCCAGGCCTTTGCTGCGCTGAGTGCTGCCCGCGTCGGCCGCCACATCGGGTGGGCGACCGGCTTCTGTGTAATTGCTCATGAGTATTTGCCGTAGATTTTGGAATTGTTTTCACAAGCCTTGAGTACAAGGCTCGCTTTCACTCATTGAAAGCTTGCTATCGGGGACGAGTCATCCGAGACCTTCGGCTGACGTCAGAATCATTCCTGCCGTGAGCCCTCCCGTACTGCGTAGGCAATGCAGGCCTCGCGAAACGCCTGAAACAGACGCAGCGAGACCGGGTTTTCGTTGAAGCGCCATTCCGGGTGCCACTGCACGCCGAGCACAAAGCCCGGCGCCGCCGGCATGGACACCGCCTCGATCAGGCCATCCGGGGCCCGCGCCTCAACGCGCAGGCCAGGGGCCAGACGGTCGATGCCCTGACTGTGCAGCGAATTGACCTCGAACTGCGCCGCCAGGCCCAGGCGCTCGAACAACCCGCCAGGCTCGATACTGACCGAGTGACGAGGGCTGTATTGCACCGCCAGGGGGGCGTCCTCAGGTTCGCGGTGGTCAAGGTAGCCAGGCAGTTCCTGCACACGCTGGTGCAGGCTGCCGCCAAGAGCTACGTTCAGTTCCTGGTAGCCACGGCAGATGCAGAATACGGGCACACCGGCGGCAATGGCTGCCTGCAACAGCGGCAGGGTCAGGCGATCACGCGCCAGATCATGCCGGGTACCCGCCACACTGGGGGCGCCATTGTAATGATGCGGCTCGATATTTGAAGGCGAGCCGGTAAAAACAATGCCATGCAGGCGAGCCAACAGCGCTTGGGTGTCGCTGCCGCCATCACGGGCCGGCAAGATCAGCGGCAAGCCGGCAAAGCCGGCCGCCTCGACATATTTGTCGCCGACCGTGTGCGATGAGTTCTTCCCTACCTGCTGGCGGCAGGCGCTGACACCGATCAAGGGGACCGCATTTGCGCTCATGGGCTTACACCGTGTGCAGGTACCAGTTGTACTCGAGGTCGGAAATCGACACTTCGAACTCGGCCAGTTCGCTTTCCTTGCAGGCCACGAAGATATCGATGTAGTCCGGGCTGATGTATTGGTTGAGGACTTCGCTGTCATCCAGCGCGCGAAGGGCATCGCGCAGGTTGTTCGGCAGGCTTTGCTCCAGCTGTTCGTAGGAGTTGCCTTCGATCGGCGCCTCAGGCTCGACCTTGTTGGTCAGGCCGTGGTGAACCCCGGCAAGAATCGCTGCGAGCATCAGGTACGGGTTGGCATCGGCGCCTGCTACACGGTGTTCAAGGCGCACATTGTCGCTGCTGTCGGTGGGCACGCGTACGGCCACGGTGCGGTTGTCCAGGCCCCAGCTCGGCGCATTGGGCACGTAGAACTGCGCGCCGAAGCGGCGATAGGAGTTGATGTTGGGGCAAAGGAAGGCCATCGACGCCGGCATGGTTTCCAGCACGCCACCGATGGCGTGGCGCAGCGTATCGCTTTGCAGAGGATCGTCACTGGCGAAGATGTTCTTGCCGGTTTTCTTGTCCAGCAATGAAATGTGCACATGCAGGCCGTTGCCTGCCTGGCCCGGGTAGGGCTTGGCCATGAAGGTGGTGTCCATTTCATGGTCGTAGGCGATGTTCTTGATCAGGCGCTTGAGCAGGATCGCATAGTCGCAGGCCTTCAGCGGATCAGCCACGTGGTGCAAGTTGACCTCGAACTGCGCCGGTGCGCTTTCCTTGACGATGGCGTCGGCGGGCAGGCCCTGTTCCTTGGCCGCTTCGAGCATGTCCTGCAAGCAGTCGGCGTACTCGTCGAGGTCGTCGATCAGGTACACCTGGGTTGAATGCGGGCGCTTGCCGGAGATCGGCGAGCGCGGCGGCTGCGGGCGGCCGTTGAGGTTGTCCTGGTCGATCAGGTAGAACTCCAGTTCGAACGCGGCGCAAATATCCAGGCCCAGGTCGTCGAACTTGCTCACCACCTGGCGCAACACTTCACGCGGGTCGGCGAAGAACGGCTGGCCATCCAGTTCGTGCATGGTCATCAGCAGCTGGGCGGTGGGGCGCTTCTGCCACGGCTCGTCCGACAAGGTGCCGGGGATCGGGAAACAGATACGGTCGGCGTCGCCGATGTCCAGGCCAAGGCCGGTGCTTTCGACAGTGGAACCGTTGATATCAAGGGCGAACAGCGATGCGGGCAGGTTGATGCCCTTCTCGTACACCTTGTGCAGGCTGGCCCGCTCGATGCGCTTGCCACGTACCACGCCATTCATGTCGGAGATCAGCAGGTCTACGTACTGCGTGTCCGGATGGGCCTGGAGGAAGTCATTCATCTCGCTGGAAGAACTGGCGCACGGGGTTACCGACGTCATGGTGTACATCCTTTGATGTGCTGCGGCGATGTGGGGATACGGCTGGCGCCTCACGGGCGACGATGGTTGCAGCTGTTGTTGTTTTCACTTTCCCATCGTGGGGACTGGTTACCCGACCGGGCGCATTGATTCCGGGGGGCCGTTTCACTATAAAATGGCCCAGACGCAACAGACATTGGCAATTTGGCAAGCAGAGCGTGCATCAATGCAATATCAGATTACCCACGCCGACCTCTCTCTGGTCCTGGCACTGGAACGTGGCCGCTCGCTGGCCAAAGCCGCCGAACTGCTCAAAGTCGACGTTTCGACCGTGTTCCGCTCGATCCGCCGATTGGAGTCGGCGCTGGGCACCGCCTTGTTCGTCAAGAGCCGAAAGGGCTATCTGCCGACTGACACCGCCCAGGCCTTGGCCGAACAGGCCGAACGTGCCGAGCAGGCGCTCGAAGCGGCGCGCATTGCCATGACCAGTGGCGAGCAAGTGGTCAGCGGCACGGTGCGCCTGACCTGCACCGAGGCGGTGATGCACAGCCTGTTGCTGCCGGCGCTGGCCGAGTTCATGCCCAACTACCCGGCCTTGTCGCTGGAGATGGGCACCTCCAACACCTTCGCCAACCTTAGCCGGCGCGACGCCGATATTGCCCTGCGCCTGACCAACACGCCACCGGAGCACCTGGTGGGCCGCAACCTGGGCTCCACCTCCTATGTAGTCTGCGGCCACCCACAGTGGCGCGAGCGCCTGAGCGAGTCGCCTGCCAGCGTGCCGTGGATCGCACCTGACGACTCGATGCAGGACCACCCTACGGTGGTCTGGCGCAACCAACAATACCCGGGCCTGAGCCCGCGCTACCAGTGCAGCAGCATGTCGACCATCGCCCAACTGGTCACGGCCGGCCTGGGCGTGGCAGCTCTGCCGGATTACATGGTGCATGCGCTGCCCGGGGTGGATGCACTGAGCGGCCCCCTGGCCGGCTGCGACACCCAGTTGTGGCTGCTGACCCGGCCGGATTGCCGGGCGTTGCGCTCGGTGCAGACCCTGTTCGAAGAGCTGACCCCGCGGTTGCGTGACGCGATGCTCTGAGGTTATCGTCAAGCTCATGCACTGAGGGTGTCTGTTCCGGCTCTTTCGCGGGTAAACCCGCCGCTACAAGCTACGCGGTCCCTGTAGGAGCGGGTTCACCCGCGAAGAAGGCATCGCAGGGTTTGCAGGTACCGCCCGGCAAAACAGCGCTTCCCTATTGGCTGGTGAATTTTTATACTATCGAGTCCGCCTGCCCACTAATGGGCTGCACGCCCACCGCAATTGCTACTGAGGAAGACCATGGCCCGCGTAACTGTTGAAGACTGCCTGGAACACGTGGATAACCGCTTTGAGCTGGTCATGCTCTCGACCAAGCGCGCTCGCCAGCTGGCGACCGGCGGCAAAGAGCCACGCGTTGCGTGGGAAAACGACAAGCCAACCGTTGTTGCCCTGCGTGAAATTGCTGAAGGCATCGTCACCAACGAGTTCATCGCTGCTGAAGAGATCGTCACCGAGGATCCGGTGTTCGCCGCGTTCGAGGACGAGAACAACGAGGCTGTCTGATTGATGCCAGGTCGACGTCGTACGGCGCAAGGCCCTCTTCCTCGGCAGGAGGTGAACCCATGCCGGGTATAGAAGCCTTGGCCGAACGGCTTTCGACCTATCTTGGCCCCGAACAGGTCAACCTGGTCCGGCGTGCCTATTTCTACGCCGAACAGGCCCACGATGGGCAACGCCGCCGCAGCGGCGAGCCCTACGTGACCCACCCGCTGGCCGTGGCCAGCATCCTCGCCGACATGCACATGGACCATCAGAGCCTGATGGCGGCCATGCTGCACGATGTGATCGAAGACACCGGCATCGCCAAGGAAGCCCTCAGCCAGCAGTTTGGCGAGACCGTGGCCGAACTGGTCGATGGGGTCAGCAAGCTGACCCAGATGAACTTCGAGACCAAGGCCGAGGCGCAGGCGGAAAACTTCCAGAAGATGGCCATGGCCATGGCCCGCGACATTCGCGTGATCCTGGTCAAGCTGGCCGACCGTCTGCACAACATGCGCACCCTGGAAGTGCTGTCTGGCGAAAAACGCCGTCGCATCGCCAAGGAAACCCTCGAGATCTACGCCCCCATCGCCAACCGCCTGGGGATGCACAATGTGCGCGTGGAGTTCGAAGACCTTGGCTTCAAGGCCATGCACCCGATGCGCTCGTCGCTGATTCACCGTGCAGTGAAGAGCGCACGCGGCAATCGCAAAGAAATCGTCGCCAAGATCGAACACTCGCTGGCCAACTGCCTGGCCGCCGACGGCATCGAGGGCGAGGTCAGCGGTCGGCAGAAACACCTCTATGGCATCTACAAGAAGATGCGCGGCAAGCGCCGTGCCTTCAACGAGATCATGGACGTGTATGCCTTCCGCATCATCGTCGACAAGGTGGACACCTGCTACCGCGTGCTCGGCGCCGTGCACAACCTCTACAAGCCGCTGCCCGGGCGCTTCAAGGATTACATCGCGATCCCCAAGGCCAACGGCTACCAGTCGCTGCACACTACCCTGTTCGGCATGCACGGCGTGCCCATCGAAATCCAGATCCGCACCCGCGAAATGGAAGAGATGGCCAACAACGGTATTGCCGCCCACTGGCTGTACAAGTCCAACGACGACGAGCAGCCCAAGGGCAGCCACGCGCGTGCCCGCCAGTGGGTCAAGGGTATCCTCGAACTGCAGCAACGTGCCGGCAACTCCCTGGAGTTCATCGAGAGCGTGAAGATCGACCTGTTCCCGGACGAGGTCTACGTGTTCACGCCCAAAGGCCGGATCATGGAGTTGCCAAAAGGCTCCACGGCCGTCGATTTCGCCTACGCGGTGCACACCGACGTTGGCAACAGTTGCATCGCGTGCCGCATCAACCGCCGCCTGGCGCCGCTGTCCGAACCGCTACAAAGCGGCTCGACCGTGGAAATCGTCAGCGCCCCGGGCGCTCGGCCAAACCCGGCCTGGCTCAACTTTGTGGTCTCCGGCAAGGCACGCACGAATATCCGCCACGCGCTCAAGCAACAGCGCCGCTCGGAGTCCATCAGCCTGGGCGAGCGCCTGCTGAACAAGGTACTCACCGGCTTCGACAGCAGCCTGGAGAAAATCCCCCAGGAACGCATCCAGTCCATTCTCGCCGAGTACCGCCTGGAGCTGATAGAAGACCTGCTCGAAGACATCGGCCTGGGCAACCGCATGGCCTACGTGGTCGCGCGCCGCCTGCTGTCGGCCGAAGGCGAACAGCTGCCGGCGCCAGAAGGCCCGCTGGCGATCCGCGGTACCGAAGGCCTGGTGCTGAGTTACGCCAAGTGCTGCACGCCGATCCCGGGTGACCCGATTGTCGGCCACCTGTCGGCCGGCAAGGGCATGGTCGTGCACCTGGAGAACTGCCGCAACATCAGTGAAATCCGCCACAACCCCGAAAAGTGTGTGCAGCTCTCCTGGGCCAAGGACATCACTGGCGAGTTCAATGTCGAACTGCGTGTCGAACTGGAACACCAGCGCGGGCTGATCGCCCTGCTGGCCAGCAGCGTCAACGCCGCCGACGGCAACATCGAAAAGATCAGCATGGACGAACGCGACGGCCGTATCAGCGTGGTCCAACTGGTGGTCAGCGTGCACGACCGCGTGCACCTGGCGCGTGTGATCAAGAAGCTGCGTACCCTGACCGGTGTGGTCCGCATCACCCGCATGCGTACGTAGTCCGCCAACCGCAAGGAGTCATCATGAGCAAAACCGTCATCAACAGCGACAAGGCCCCTGCCGCCATCGGCACCTACTCGCAGGCGATCAAGGCCGGCAACACCGTGTACATGTCGGGCCAGATCCCTCTGGACCCGAAGACCATGGAACTGGTCGAAGGCTTCGAGGCCCAGACCGTGCAGGTGTTCGAGAACCTCAAGGCCGTGGCTGAAGCCGCTGGCGGTTCGTTCAAGGACATCGTGAAACTGAACATCTTCCTCACCGACCTGAGCCACTTCGCCAAGGTCAACGAGGTGATGGGCCGCTACTTCGAACAGCCCTACCCAGCCCGCGCCGCCATCGGCGTTGCCGCGCTGCCAAAAGGCTCTCAGGTCGAAATGGACGCCATCCTGGTCATCGAATGATGCCCTGGTGACGGGCCCCTGCCCGTCACCCTTCTTACTCCGCAAGGTTACCCCGTCATGCGTCAAGCACTGCCCTTCGCGCTGGCAGCCCTGCTACTGGGCGGCTGCACCAGCCACAAACCCGAAGACTTCAACGGCATCTGGATCAACCAGGAAGCCATCACTGCGGCGGTCAAAGCCGGCAGCCTGCGCCAGGCCCTGAATGAGCATGGCCCAGTGTTCGAGTGGAAGCTCGATGTGGCCAATCAGCAAGCCAGCTATAGCAATGGTTTCGAGGCCGCTGACGGCCAGCTGAGCGCCAATGACAAGCAATGGCAGGCCCGTTTCCATGGCGGCCAGACCGAGCAGCTTTCGCTCGATGGCGACGAGCTGCTGGCCGTCGACCAAAGTGGCGCCAAGCAAACCTTCGTGCGCGCCAAGGTGCCGGCGACAGCCAATGCACCACTGGGCAGCAGCTTCGAGAAGGCGCTGTACCAGGCCTACCTGGGTGGTAACTGGAAGATCGTCGAAGGCCAGGGCAAAGGTGCCAGCGTGCGCTTCAGCGACACCGGCAACGTCACCGGCCTACCCGGGCCGGACCGCTTCGCCCTGTGCCTGGCGGGTGATTGTGCGACCATGGGTGGCAGCAATGACAGCCTGTGGCTGGAGCGCAACCAGCGCGGTGCACCGTTCATCATCAAGCGCGATGGCGACAAGCTGGAGATTTTCCAGGCAGTGAACCGTGCGCAGCCGGATGAAATGCCGGAACTGGCACCGGGCAAGCGTCAGTGGGCGCTGGAGCGCAGCTGAGATGATGCGCGGTCCCTGTAGGAGCGGGTTTACCCGCGAAGAAGACACCGCGGTGGATGGCACGGGCTTCGCCCGTGTTCGCGGGCAAGCCCGCTCCCACAGGGTCGCGCCAGCTTTTAGAAATTGAGCAAGACAGTTACTCCCACAAGGGAACGCGCCACCTGCCAGCTAGGCTTTTCCTGCCAGAATCGCGGCGTAGCCTTCCCTGTAGCTCGGATATACAGGCGCCCAGCCCAGCGCCCGCGCCCGGGCATTGCTACAGCGCTTGCTGCCAGTACGCCGCACCCGCTGCTCATCGGACCATTCGGTAACCCCCATATACGCCCGTAGCCAGGCCACCACATCGGCCAGCGGCGCGGGGTCGTCATCAACGCCAATGTAGCAGTCGTCCAGCACCTTGCCATCAGCATCGGCCTGCAGCAGAAACGCCAGCAGGCTGGCGGCATCTTCGGCATGAATGCGGTTGCCATACAGCGGCGGCTCCTCGGCTACGCGGTAACCCTGACGCACCTGGCTCAGCAACCATTCGCGCCCTGGGCCATAGATACCGGTCAGGCGGACCACGCTCGCCGGGATGCCGCTGGCCAGTGCCAACCGCTCAGCCTCCAGCATCACTCGCCCGGAATAGCCCTCAGGCTCGGTGGCAGCGCCCTCCTCTACCCACTCGCCATCCTTCTGCGCATACACGCTGCTGCTGGAGACGAACAACAGGCGACGCGGGCGCTGACCACGCTCGGCCAACCAGGCCAATACATGGCGCAAGCCATCAACATAGGCTGCTTGGTAACCCGCCTCATCGTGCTGGCTGGCCGCCACGCAGTACACCAGGTAATCCAGCGCGCCCTGTGGCCAGGCCAGCGGCATCGACGGTTCGGCCAAGTCTGCGGCAACCGGCTGAACCCCAGCGGGCAGCTGATCGACAGAACGGCGCAGGCCGCTCACCTTCCACCCTTTAGCCAACATCTGCCTGGCCAGACGCCCACCCACATCACCACAACCCACCACCATCACGGAAAGGTCTGACATCTCTAAACTCCCCTAGACCAATTGATCAGCCTGGCCACGCTACACGATGGGCGGCTAGACCATAGGCGAAAAAAGCTACAATATTACTTTTGTTAACAAGAATTACTTGCAATAATGGCCGCCAAATTGTTCTCGGCCTGCATCGAGGCCTTGGAGAACGCTCACTTTTTTCTTCATCAGGTCCGGCCAGCATGACACGTACTCAACCTTCCGCTTCGCCAACCCCGTCGCGCGCCTGGCGCGCCATCGCCGCGCTGACACTCAGCCTGGTGCTGGCCCCGGTGGCCATGGCCGATGAGCCAACCACCAACGCCGCCACGCCTGCTGCTGCAACTGCCCCGGCCACACCCGCTGCTGCCCCGGTCGATGCGCCTGCGCCTGGTGCCACTGCCACCACCCCGGCAGATACACCGGCCGCAGCAGACCCGAGCGTTCAAGCCCTGGTCGAAGACACCTCGCTGGGCATGGCCCATGACCTGTCCCCATGGGGCATGTACAAGAACGCCGACATCGTGGTGAAGATCGTCATGATCGGCCTGGCCATCGCCTCCATCATCACCTGGACCATCTGGATTACCAAAGGCTTCGAGCTGATGGGCGCCAAGCGCCGCCTGCGTGGTGAAATCGCCCAGCTGAAGAAGTCCACCACCCTGAAAGAAGCCAGCGAAGTCTCCAACAAGGAAGGCACCCTGGCCCATACCCTGGTCCACGATGCCCTCGAAGAGATGCGCCTTTCGGCTAACGCTCGCGAAAAAGAAGGCATCAAGGAGCGCGTCAGCTTCCGTCTGGAGCGCCTGGTACATGCCAGCGGCCGCACCATGAGCAGCGGCACCGGCGTCCTCGCAACCATCGGTTCCACCGCGCCGTTCGTCGGCCTGTTCGGTACCGTATGGGGCATCATGAACAGCTTCATCGGCATCGCCAAGACCCAGACCACCAACCTGGCCGTCGTTGCCCCAGGTATCGCCGAAGCGCTGCTGGCCACTGCTCTGGGCCTGGTCGCGGCAATCCCGGCCGTGGTCATCTACAACGTCTTCGCCCGCTCCATTGCCGGTTACAAGGCGCAGGTGTCCGATGCCTCCGCCCAGGTACTGCTGTTGGTCAGCCGTGATCTGGACCACCAGGGCAGCGAGCGCGCCGCCCCGCACATGGTGAAAGTGGGGTAAGCCATGGGCCTGCATCTCAACGAAGGTGGCGACGACCTCGCCGAAAACCACGAAATCAACGTTACGCCGTTCATCGACGTGATGCTGGTGCTGCTGATCATCTTCATGGTCGCCGCTCCCTTGGCCACGGTCGACATCAAAGTCGACCTGCCGGCCTCAACCGCCAAACCGGCACCAAGGCCAGAGAAACCGGTGTTCGTCAGCGTCAAGGCCGACCAGAAGCTGTATGTCGGAGACGACCAGGTGGCTGCACCCGACCAGCTTGGCCCGATGCTCGACGCCAAGACCAAGGGTGACAAGGAAACCACCATCTTCTTCCAGGCTGACAAAGGCGTGGATTACGGCGACCTGATGGAAGTGATGAACAACATGCGCGCGGCCGGCTACCTGAAAGTCGGTCTTGTAGGTCTCGAGACGGCAGCCAAGAAATGATGAAAACGCGCTCTAACATGGCGCGCTACGGTGGCAGCCTGGCGATCGTGCTGGGCGTGCACGTGGTCGCCGTGCTGCTGACGCTCAACTGGTCGGTGCCCCAGGCCATCGAGCTGCCCCCGGCAGCGATGATGGTCGAACTGGCACCGTTGCCGGAGCCTGCGCCACCACCACCCCCAAAGGCAGCTCCGCAGCCACCGGCCCCAGTCGAGGAACCACCGTTGCCGAAGCTGGCAGAAGCGCCCAAGCCCAAGATCGCCATCCCCAAGCCGCCCAAGCCGAAGGCCAAGCCCCAGCCGCCCAAGCCCGAGAAAAAGCCTGAGCCGCCGAAGGAAGCGCCACCCACCGAGCAAACGGTGGACGCACCGCCCAGCAACACGCCACCGCAGAAGTCCGCGGCACCGGCTCCGAGCATTGCGTCCAACAGCAAAGCACTGCCAACCTGGCAGAGCGACCTGCTGCGCCACCTGGCCAAGTACAAGCGCTACCCGGAAGACGCGCGCCGTCGCGGCCTGCAAGGCATGAACCGCCTGCGCTTCGTGGTCGACGCCGAAGGCAAGGTCGTGTCGTACTCCATGGCCGGTGGTTCAGGCAGTGCCTCACTCGATCGGGCGACCCTGGAAATGATCCGTCGGGCCGGCAAGGTACCCAAGCCGCCACCCGAGTTGCTGAACAATGGCACGATTGAAGTCGTGGCACCGTTCGTCTACTCACTGGACCGCCGCTGAGACTTTTGCTTCTGTCACAATTCGGCAAGTCTGATAACGTGCGTCTATCGATTGCAGCCGCTATGCTGGGCCCGCAACTTCATGGACGCACGTTATGACCCTCACCGAATTACGCTACATCGTCACACTCGCCCAGGAACAGCACTTCGGCCATGCCGCCGAGCGCTGTCACGTGAGCCAACCAACCCTGTCGGTCGGTGTGAAGAAGCTCGAGGACGAGCTTGGCGTTCTGATCTTCGAGCGCAGCAAAAGCGCAGTACGTCTGACCCCGGTCGGCGAAAGCATCGTCGCCCAAGCGCAGAAGGTACTGGAGCAGGCCCAAGGCATTCGTGAACTGGCCCAGGCCGGCAAGAATCAGCTGACCGCCCCGCTCAAGGTCGGCGCCATCTACACCGTCGGCCCCTATCTGTTCCCGCACCTGATCCCGCAGCTGCACCGCGTGGCGCCGCAAATGCCGCTGTACATCGAAGAAAATTTCACCCACGTACTGCGCGAAAAGCTGCGCAACGGCGAACTGGACGCGGTGATCATCGCCCTGCCGTTCAACGAAGCCGACGTGCTGACGCTACCGCTCTACGACGAACCGTTCTGCGCCCTGATGCCTGCCGACCACCCATGGACGGCGAAGAAGACCATCGACACTGCCATGCTCAACGACAAGAGCCTGTTGCTGCTCGGTGAGGGCCACTGCTTCCGCGACCAGGTACTGGAAGCCTGCCCTACCCTGAACAAGGGGGGTGAAGGCTCAAGGCACACCACGGTCGAGTCCAGCTCGCTGGAAACCATCCGTCACATGGTGGCTTCGGGCCTTGGCGTATCGATCCTGCCGCTGTCGGCCGTGCACAGCCATCACTACGCCCCCGGCGTCATCGAAGTGCGCCCGCTGACGGCACCGGCACCATTCCGCACGGTAGCCATCGCCTGGCGCGCCAGTTTCCCGCGGCCAAAGGCCATCGAGATCCTCGCCGATTCGATCCGCCTGTGCTCGGTCGCCAAAAACCCTGCGGAACAACCGGCCTGAGTCATGAGTGAGCTGTCGAAGGTCCCGGTCACAGTACTGAAAGGTGTGGGCGAGGCAATGGCGGAGAAACTCGCCAAGGTCGGCCTGGAAAACCTGCAGGACGTGTTGTTCCACCTGCCCCTGCGCTACCAGGACCGCACGCGCGTGGTGCCAATCGGCCAGCTGCGTCCGGGCCAGGATGCGGTTATCGAGGGTGTGGTCAGTGGTACCGATGTGACCATGGGTAAGCGCCGCAGCCTGGTGGTGCGCCTGGGCGACGGCAGCGGTGTACTGACATTGCGCTTCTACCACTTCAGCAACGCGCAGAAGGAGGGCCTGAAGCGGGGCACCCACCTGCGCTGCTATGGGGAAGCCCGCCCCGGCGCTTCCGGCCTGGAAATCTACCACCCGGAGTACCGCGCGCTGAACGGCAGCGCGCCGCCGCCACCGGTGGAACAGACACTGACGCCGATCTATCCGTCCACCGAAGGTCTTACCCAGCAACGCCTGCGCCTGTTGTGCCAGCAGAGCCTTGCCCTGCTTGGCCCGCGCAGCCTGCCCGACTGGCTGCCTGACGAACTTGCCCGGGACTACCAGCTGGCACCCTTGGACGAAGCCATACGCTACCTGCACAACCCGCCGGCCGACGCCGACCTCGACGAGCTCGCCGAAGGCCAGCACTGGGCCCAGCACCGCCTGGCCTTCGAAGAGTTGCTGACCCACCAGCTGTCGCAGCAACGCCTGCGCGAAAGCCTGCGCAGCCTGCGTGCGCCGGTACTGCCCAAGGCCACGCACCTTCAGGCGCAGTACCTGGCCAACCTTGGTTTCCAGCCGACCGGCGCGCAGCAGCGGGTAGCCAACGAAATTGCCTACGACCTTAGCCAGCACGAACCGATGATGCGCCTGGTGCAGGGCGACGTGGGTGCCGGCAAGACCGTGGTCGCTGCACTGGCCGCGTTGCAGGCGCTGGAGGCTGGCTATCAGGTGGCATTGATGGCACCCACCGAGATCCTCGCCGAGCAGCACTACATTACCTTCAGGCGCTGGCTGGAACCGCTGGGCATCGAAGTCGCCTGGCTAGCCGGCAAACTCAAGGGCAAGGCCCGGGCCGCTTCCCTGGAGCAGATCGCCAACGGTGCACCCATGGTGGTCGGCACCCACGCGCTGTTCCAGGAGGAAGTGAGGTTCAAGCACCTGGCCCTTGCGATCATCGACGAACAGCACCGGTTTGGCGTGCAGCAACGCCTGGCCCTGCGCAAGAAGGGCGTGGCCGGCGAGTTGTGCCCGCACCAGCTGATCATGACCGCCACGCCTATTCCGCGCACCCTGGCCATGAGCGCCTACGCCGACCTGGACACTTCGGTGCTCGACGAATTGCCGCCAGGGCGCACGCCGGTGAACACCGTGCTGGTGGCCGACAGCCGCCGCTTCGAAGTGGTCGAGCGGGTACGCGCCGCCTGCGCCGAGGGGCGCCAGGCCTACTGGGTATGCACGCTGATCGAAGAGTCCGAAGAACTCACCTGCCAGGCCGCCGAAAGCACTTACGAGGAGCTTGGCAGCGCGCTTGGCGAGCTGAGGGTAGGGTTGATCCACGGGCGCATGAAGCCGGCGGAAAAAGCCGAGATCATGGCCGAGTTCAAGGCTGGCAACCTGCAGCTTCTGGTCGCCACCACGGTCATCGAGGTGGGCGTGGACGTGCCCAACGCCAGCCTGATGATCATCGAGAACCCCGAGCGCCTGGGCCTTGCGCAGCTGCACCAGCTACGTGGCCGGGTTGGTCGGGGCAGCGCCGTGAGCCATTGCGTGCTGCTGTACCACCCGCCGCTGTCGCAGGTTGGCCGCGAGCGCTTGGGGATCATGCGCGAAACCAACGACGGCTTCATCATTGCCGAAAAAGACCTTGAACTGCGTGGCCCGGGCGAGATGCTCGGCACCCGCCAGACCGGTCTGCTGCAGTTCAAGGTCGCCGACCTGATGCGCGACGCGGACCTGCTGCCGGCCGTGCGCGATGCGGCTCAGGCCCTGGTATCACGCTGGCCGGAACACGTCAGCCCGCTGCTGGACCGCTGGCTGCGCCATGGCCAACAATATGGCCAAGTGTGACGCCAGTCCCAGAATGGATCCAGATTTGCTCGCAGGCTGGTTATACTTCGCGTTTAAAAGAATCAGTGGATACGGACCATGACTGAAGTTGCCCTGGACACCGCAACCCCACACGCCCCCTCCGTCATCAGGCTGCTGCTCGACAAACTTGGCGTGCCCTACCGCCAGGTGGTCGAACACCCGCACCTGCCTGCGGCTTCGCGGGTGCAGGCTGTCCTTCTCGACGACGAGGTCGGCGCCCTCATGGTGCTGTTCCCGCAGAGCCACCTGCTGGACCTCAACCGCCTGGCCGAGCTGACCGGGCGCAAGCTGACCGCCGTGTCGGTACCGCGACTGAAGCAGATGCTCGACAAGCACCACCTCAAGGCGCTGCCGGGCATCCCGGCGCTGACCAGTTCGCCATGTCAGTACGAAAAGGCCCTGCTCGACGCCGAAACTGTCTTTATCCAGTCCGGCGAAGCCGGCCTGTTGCTGGAAATCGAACGCGCGCACTTCAAGCGCATGCTGGCCAAGGCCAGCGCCAGCAGCTTCGGCCAGCAAGTCGAAGCGATCAGCCCCAACCTCGACCGCCCCGATGACGACACCCGAGAAATCACCAATGCCGTCCAGGCCTTCACCGCCCGACGCATTCAGAAGCGCCTGGAAGAAACCATCGAAATTCCGCCGCTCGCCGACACCGCGCAGAAGATCATCAAGCTGCGGGTAGATCCCAACGCCAGCATCGACGATATCACCGGCGTGGTCGAAACCGACCCGGCGCTGGCGGCACAGGTGGTGAGCTGGGCCGCATCGCCCTACTATGGTTCGCCGGGCAAGATTCGCTCGGTGGAAGACGCCATCGTGCGTGTGCTGGGTTTCGACCTGGTGATCAACCTGGCCCTGGGCCTGGCGCTGGGCAAGACCTTGAGCCTGCCAAAAGACCACCCACAGCAGGCCACGCCCTACTGGCAACAGTCGATCTACACCGCCGCGATCATCGAAGGCCTGACCCGCGCCATGCCTCGCGCAGAACGCCCCGAGGCCGGGCTGACCTACCTGGCCGGGCTACTGCACAACTTCGGCTATCTGCTGCTGGCGCATGTGTTCCCACCGCACTTCTCGCTGATTTGCCGCCACCTTGAGGTCAACCCGCATCTGAACCACACCTACGTGGAACAACACCTGCTGGGCATCAGCCGCGAACAGATCGGTACCTGGCTGATGAAGCTGTGGGACATGCCGGAAGAGCTGTCGACTGCCTTGCGCTTTCAGCACGACCCGGCCTACGAAGGCGAATATTTCGCATTCCCCAACCTGGTGTGCCTGGCCACCCGTCTGCTGCGCTCGCGAGGCATAGGCTCAGGGCCGCAGGAAGAGATTCCTGACGAGCTGCTGGAACGCCTGAGCATTACCCGGGACAAGGCTGAGGATGTGGTGAACAAGGTGCTCGAAGCCGAGAACCTGTTGCGTGAGCTGGCTTCGCAGTTCCACGCACCGCATTAAGCATTAACGCATACCCTGTGGGAGCAACTGTCTTGCTCAACTTCTAAAAGCTGGCGCAATCCCTGTGGGAGCGGGCTTGCCCGCGAACACCGGCGAAGCCGGTGCCATGCACCGCGTCGCTTGTTTCGCGGGCACGCCCGCTCCCACAGCATCCCCGTCGGGTTTCAACCTTTCTTCTTCGGTTTCAGGTATTTCATCAACCCCTGAAACCACATCACCAACGCCGGGTTGCCCTTGATCTGGATGTGCTTGTCCTGAATCCCTTGCATGAAGGCCAGCTGCTTGTTACCCGCCTGCATGGTGGCGAAGCCGTAGGCAGCGTCCTTGAAGGCAATGGCGAACGCCGGCTGGGGGTGCGCGCCGCCCTTGCTGCTGATGCGCTCGTTCTCGACGATGAAGTGCCGGGCGACCTTGCCGTCCAGGGTTTGCATCTGGAATACCAGGTTCTTGCCTTTGAGCTGCTGCTGGAAAGCGGGGTTATTACGGCTGGCCCTGGCCATCAACAGCCCCATGGCCCAGAGAAGAAAGCGGAACTTCATCAACGCGCCTCGAACGAAAAGTGACTAAGGCGCGCAGTCTATCCTTTTCCAGAACTATTTATGCAAGTTAGAAGCATCTTGCCTGCAGAAAGCACAACGGGCGCCCCGGGGCGCCCGCTTGGCTGAAACTGGGTTGCCAAGGAGCGATTACTTGCCCTTCTTGGCAGGTTTGGCTTCGTTAACTTCATCGCGCAGGTTCTTGCCTGGCTTGAAGGCCACGGTGTTGCTGGCTTTGATCTTGACCGGCTCCCCAGTCTGCGGGTTCTTGCCGGTACGCGCACCGCGATGACGTTTTTCGAAGGTGCCGAAACCGACCAGGGTCACGGTGTCCTTGTCCAGGGCACCGGTGATGCTGTCGAGAATCGCGTTCAAAACCTGATTGGCCTTTTCCTTGGTCAGGTCAGCCTTGTCGGCGATGACGGCGGCGAGTTCTGGTTTGCGCATAGTGAAGCCTCTTTGACGGAATTCTTGTTGTTATGCCGTGCTGCCTCTGGGAGCAGCGCTCAAGGCACCGCAGGCTCTAATCTGCGGCAGACGGGAGTGAGAATGGCACGAGCTCAGGGGCCGCGCCAGTATCTGGGCGGCCATTGTGCAGGCAACAACAGGATAAATCCGACAGAACGCGCGCTATTTACGCCATAACCGCTGGCAACTGACGATTCAGCGCCAGCTTCTCCATCACCGCCGCTCCGGTGAGGGCGTAGCCCAGCAGCTTGCCGTCGGCATCTAGGCAGAGCACCTTGAGGTCACTGCCCTGCCCCTCTACCTGCCAGATGCCTTCGCAGCCCTGTGGCGCCGGCGAGACAACCAGCGGACAGGCCGGGGTTTTCACGGTGATCGGCATCGGCCCGTAGGAAACGGCCGTCGGCTTGCCCGCCAGGGTTTGCGCCAGCGCCCGGGCACAGCTCATCAGCGGCATCACATACAGCAGGTTGATGCCATCGACTTCGGCACAGTCGCCAAGGGCGAAGATGTTGGCGTGTGAGGTACGTAGCTCGCGGTCTACGCTTACGCCACGATTGGTCTGCAGGCCGGCCGCGGCAGCCAGGTCGGTACGTGGGCGAAGGCCGATGGCCGAAACCACCAAGTCGCAGACGATCACGCGGCCATCCGACAGGTGTGCCTCCAGGCCTTGGGTCACCTGCTGCAGGCGGGTCAGCACCGGCCCCAAGTGGAAGCGCACACCCAGGCTCTCCAGCCCACCCTGCACTGCCGCCGCAGCGGCCGGGTGCAGCAGGGTCGGCATGACCTGTTCGCACGGAGCCACAACGTCGACCTCGAAGCCGCCCAGGCTCATGTCGTTTGCAAATTCGCAGCCGATCAGACCGGCACCGAGGATCAGCACACGCTGCTTGCCAGCGGCGGCCGCACGGAAGCGCGCGTAGTCTTCCAGGTCGTTGATCGGGAACACCAGATGGCCGCCATCACCCTCGATCGGCACCTGCACGGTCTGCGCCCCCCAGGCCAGCACCAGGTCGCGGTACTCCACGGCCTCTTCGCCGATCCACAGCCGCTTGTGCCCCGGGTCGATGCCGCTGATGCGGGTATGGGTGCGGATCTCGGCATTAAGTTGCTCGGCCATAGCGCCCGGCTCAGCCATGCACAGGCCGTCGGCGTCCTTCTGCTTGGCAAAGCCCATGGAAAGCATCGGCTTGGAGTAGGAACGACCATCGTCGGCGGTGATCAGCAACAGCGGCGTCTGCGCATCGAGCTTGCGAAATTCACGGGCCAGGTTGTAGCCCGCAAGGCCGGTACCGATGATTACCACAGGGGACGTCATGTCGTGCTTTCCTCGATTAACCGATGGAGATCATTTCAAAGTCGCTTTTGCCGACGCCACAGTCGGGGCACAGCCAGTCTTCAGGCACATCCTCCCAACGGGTGCCGGGGGCGATGCCGTCGTCGGGCCAGCCCTCGGCTTCGTCGTAGATCAGGCCACAGACAATACATTGCCACTTTTTCATCAGGTCTATTTCCTCGGTTCAGGCTGGGGCTTGTGCTGCTGATGGCCACTTCGCGGGCAAGCCCGCTGCTGCAGCGACCGCGAAGGGCCTGGCGGTCTTGCCCGCGAACGGGGCCAGCACGCAATGCGTGGGGGCTTTGTAGCGGCCCTGCCGGCAGTATGCAAGCAGTTGGGGCAATCATGCTAAGCTCGCCGCCTCTCTGGCAGTAACAAAGCATACCGACGTGTCGTACGAATCCCCGCAAGCAGCCGCTGTCGCGTGGCTGCCGTATTCACAACTGGCGACCGACATCGACCAGCCCACCCTAGACTGGCTGTTCGACGAGGGCTCGCTGACCCGCCGCCTGACCCGTCTGTCCATTGATCACTTTTCCGTCACCCCGCTGTTCGAGGGCTGGCAGCCGCTGCGCGATGACGAATGCCAAGCGCTGGGCATCGCTGCCGGTTCCGAAGGCTGGGTGCGCGAAGTGTACCTGCGCGGCCATGGCCAACCTTGGGTATTCGCCCGCAGCGTGGCCAGCCGCAGCGCCCTGGAACGTGGTGGTCTGGACCTGGAAAGCTTGGGCAGCCGCTCGCTGGGCGAGTTGCTGTTCTGCGACCAGGCGTTCATCCGTCATCCACTTGAAGTGTGCAGTTACCCACAGGCCTGGCTGCCGTCCGAAGCAGCACATGCGGCGCTTTGGGGCCGCCGCTCGCGCTTCGAGCGCAACGGCCTGGACCTACTGGTGGCAGAAGTGTTCCTGCCGGCATTGTGGCAAGCGGCCAAGGAGGAAAACCGCTGATGTACCTGCAACTGCTCAAGTCGCTCAACCGCCTGCACCCACGGGCCTGGGACTTCGTCCAGCTCAGCCGCATGGACCGACCGATAGGCATCTACCTGCTGTTGTGGCCGACCCTGTCGGCAGTGTGGATTGCCGGCAACGGGTCACCAACCCTGGCCAATGTGCTCATT
This sequence comes from Pseudomonas putida, assembly GCA_041879295.1. Classification (NCBI taxonomy): domain Bacteria; kingdom Pseudomonadati; phylum Pseudomonadota; class Gammaproteobacteria; order Pseudomonadales; family Pseudomonadaceae; genus Pseudomonas; species Pseudomonas putida. Next base: position 5,712,147 of record CP047152.1, read on the forward strand.
TTCGGCCTTGGTGTGGTGCTGATGCGCGCGGCCGGCTGCTGCATCAACGACTTTGCCGACCGCAAGGTTGACGGCCATGTCAAGCGGACCGCCGACCGCCCCCTGGCCAGTGGCCGGGTGCGGCTACGCGAGGCGCTGACACTGTTCGCGATTCTGGTCGGGGTGAGTTTCCTGCTGGTGCTGTGCACCAACAGCCGCACCGTCTGGCTGTCGTTCGGGGCGGTGGCCTTGGCGTTCTGCTACCCGTTCATGAAGCGCTACACCTACTACCCGCAGGTGGTGCTGGGGGCGGCGTATTCGTGGGGCATTCCCATGGCTTTCACAGCCGCTGGCGGTGAATTGCCGGCCGGCGCCTGGCTGCTGTATATCGCCAACCTGCTGTGGACGGTGGGTTATGACACCTATTACGCCATGGTCGACCGCGATGACGACCTGAAAATTGGCGTGAAATCGACCGCGATCCTGTTCGGCGACGCCGATCGCAGCATCATCCTGACCCTGCAGCTGCTATCGCTGGGCTGCCTGTTGCTGGCCGGTAGCCGCTTCGACCTGGGTGGCTGGTTCCACCTTGGGTTGCTGGGTGCGGCGGCGTGCTTTGCCTGGGAATACTGGTCAACGCGCAAGCTGGACCGGGAATCGTGCTTCAAGGCATTTCTGCACAACCACTGGGCTGGGTTGCTGGTGTTTATCGGGGTAGTGCTGGATTACGCGCTGCGCTGAGTAGTTTGGGGCTGCAGTGCAGCCCCGGCTAGCTCAAGGCTTGGCAACGTGCCAGACGTCTTTCATGCCGTCACCGGTCATGTCACCGGCCTTCTTGTCCTTGATGAAGGTATACAGTGGCTTGCCGTCGTAAGCCCACTGCATCGAACCGTCGTCACGCGTTACATGGGTCCATTTATCCTTAGGTGCTTCGTCTTCTTTCTTGACCATCAAAGGTGGCCAGTTCTTGGCGCACTCGCCATTGCACATCGACTTGCCGCCCGCATCCTTGTCAAAGGTGTACAGGGTCATGCCGGCATGATCGACCCACATGCCGTCCTTCTCCATGGCATGGTGGGCCAACGCCACCCCCGGGAGCGCCAGCGCAGTGAAAAGGGCCATCCAGCTCAGCGTATGTCGTGTCATTGGATTCACCATTGTTTCGGGGGGAAATGAGTTCGAGTTGCCATTAAAGCGGCCCTCTGTAGCCTAGTTCAGTCACGGAATGTCGCCAGAACGGCCAACACCCTGTCACACAGCTGCAATAATTCCGTTATCTAATGCGGGCCAAGACACCGAATCCAGGAGAGGTTTTGAGCATGGTAGGCAGGAACATTCTGATCGTCGACGACGAAGCGCCCATTCGCGAGATGATCGCCGTTGCCCTGGAAATGGCCGGCTATGACTGCCTGGAAGCGGAAAACTCGCAACAGGCCCATGCGATCATCGTCGACCGCAAACCGGACCTGATCCTGCTCGACTGGATGCTGCCGGGCACCTCCGGCATCGAGCTGGCCCGCCGCCTGAAGCGCGACGAGTTGACCGGTGATATCCCGATCATCATGCTCACCGCCAAGGGTGAAGAGGACAACAAGATCCAGGGCCTGGAAGTGGGCGCCGACGACTACATCACCAAACCGTTCTCGCCGCGTGAACTGGTCGCGCGACTGAAAGCCGTGCTGCGCCGCACTGGCCCGAGCGACAGCGAAGCGCCGATCGAGGTCGGTGGCCTGCTGCTCGATCCGATCAGCCACCGCGTGACCATCGACGGCAAGCCGGCCGAGATGGGCCCTACCGAATACCGCCTGCTGCAGTTTTTCATGACCCACCAGGAACGCGCCTATACCCGAGGCCAACTGCTGGACCAGGTGTGGGGCGGCAACGTCTATGTCGAGGAACGTACCGTCGACGTGCACATCCGTCGCTTGCGCAAGGCACTGGGTGAAGCTTACGAGAATCTGGTACAAACCGTCCGGGGCACTGGCTACCGCTTCTCGACCAAGAGCTGATCGAGTTCCCGAGCGCCAAGCTGCACGTCGTTGTACAAGGACCGTCAATTGAACCAGAACTGGCACGCAACCCTGATTCGCCATCTGCTGTTGCTGATTACCGTCTGCCTGATCGGCGGGCTGGTAAGCGGCTACTACGGCTGGAGCCTGGCCATTGGCCTGGCGCTCTATCTGGGCTGGACCCTCAAGCAACTGCTGCGCTTGCACGACTGGCTGCGCAATCACCAACCCGACGAAGCACCGCCCGATGGCTACGGCCTGTGGGGCGAGGTATTCGATAGCATCTACCACCTGCAACGCCGCGACCAGCGCGTGCGGGGCCGCCTGCAGGCAGTGATCGACCGGGTGCAGGAGTCCACCGCCGCGCTGCGTGACGCGGTAATCATGCTCGACAGCGACGGCAACCTGGAATGGTGGAACCGCGCCGCCGAAACCCTGCTGGGCTTCAAGACACCACAGGACGGTGGCCAGCAGGTGACCAATCTGGTGCGCCACCCGCTCTTCAAAGAGTACTTCGAGGCGGAAAACTACCTCGAACCGCTGGAAATCCCTTCGCCGATCAATGACCGCATGCGCGTGCAGTTGCACATCACCCGCTACGGCAACAATGAACACCTGATGCTGGTGCGCGATGTCACCCGCATCCACCAGCTGGAACAGATGCGCAAGGACTTCGTCGCCAACGTGTCCCACGAGCTGCGCACACCACTGACGGTAATCACCGGCTACCTGGAAACCCTGCTGGACAACGTCGAAGACGTGAACCCGCGGTGGAGCCGCGCCCTGCAGCAGATGAGCCAGCAAGGCTCGCGCATGCAAACCCTGCTCAACGATTTGTTGCTACTGGCCAAACTGGAAGCCACCGATTACCCATCGGACAACCAGCCGGTGGCAGTCGATGCCCTGCTCGCCGCCATCAAGAACGACGCCCAGGCCCTGTCCGGGCCGCGCAACCAGCACATCAGCCTGGAAGCTGCGCCCGGCGTCAAGCTGAAGGGCAGCGAGTCGGAATTGCGCAGTGCCTTTTCCAATCTGGTGTTCAATGCAGTCAAGTACACCCAGGACGAAGGCAACATCCGCATCCGCTGGTGGGTCGATGCCCAGGGCGCTCATCTGTCGGTGCAGGACTCGGGGGTGGGCATCGATGCCAAGCACTTGCCACGCCTGACCGAGCGTTTCTACCGGGTAGACTCCAGCCGTGCATCGAATACCGGCGGGACCGGGTTGGGGCTCGCAATCGTCAAGCATGTGCTGATGCGCCACCGCGGCAAGCTGGAAATCAGCAGTGTACCGGGGCATGGCAGCACCTTTACCTGTCACTTTGCGCCAGCACAATTGGCCAACGAAAAGGCTTGAGATTGGCGCTGATGCGCAGCCCTTCGCGGGCCCGCCCGCTCCCGCAGGGACCGCAATAAATCCGCTGCCCTTTGCTTTTGCGGCCCCAGCCGCTACATTGGATTCCCCGTGCCAGCAAAAGCTGGCACTTTTTTTCTCTCTATCTCAAAGACGGACCCCGTAAAAACTCCATCATGGACCCTTCCTCTGGTATCAGCCTCACCTCGTTATTCGCCGATTTCGGCATGATCATCTTTGCCTTCCTGCTGGTGCTGCTCAACGGCTTCTTCGTTGCTGCGGAGTTCGCCATGGTCAAGCTGCGCGCCACACGCGTGGAGGCCATCGCCGAAAAGCACGGCTGGCGCGGCAACATCCTGCGCAAGGTTCACAACCAGCTCGACGCCTACCTGTCAGCCTGCCAGTTGGGTATCACCCTTGCCTCGCTGGGCCTGGGCTGGGTGGGTGAGCCCGCCTTCGCCCACCTGCTGGAGCCATTGCTGGCCTATTTCGGCGTGGACAGCGCCGAGCTGGTCAAGGGGATCTCGTTCTTCGTCGCCTTCTTCGTCATCTCGTACCTGCACATCGTGGTCGGCGAGCTGGCACCCAAGTCCTGGGCCATCCGCAAGCCAGAGCTGCTGTCGCTGTGGACTGCGGTACCGCTCTACCTGTTCTACTGGGCAATGTACCCGGCCATCTACCTGCTCAATGCCAGTGCCAACACCATTCTGCGCATTGCCGGCCAGGGCGAGCCTGGCCCGCACCACGAACACCACTACAGCCGCGAAGAGCTCAAGCTGATCCTGCACTCCAGCCGCGGTCAGGACCCAAGCGACCAAGGCATGCGCGTGCTGGCCTCGGCCGTGGAAATGGGCGAGCTGGAAGTGGTCGACTGGGCCAACTCGCGTGAGGACATGATCAGCATCGACGCCCATGCGCCTCTGAAGCAGATCCTGGCTCTGGTGCGCCGCCACAAGTTCAGCCGCTACCCGGTATACGACGCCGAGCGCGAAGAATTCACCGGCCTGCTGCACATCAAGGACCTGCTGCTGGAGCTGGCTGAGCTGGAGCACTTGCCAGAGACCATCGACCTGGAGGACCTTGCCCGGCCACTCGAACGCGTGTCGCGGCACATGCCCTTGGCCCAGTTGCTGGAGCAGTTCCGTAAGGGCGGGGCGCACTTCGTACTGGTAGAAGAGGCCGATGGCAAGGTGATCGGCTACCTGACCATGGAAGACGTGCTGGAAGTGCTGGTGGGCGACATCCAGGACGAGCACCGCAAGACCGAGCGAGGCATTCTCGCCTACCAGCCGGGCAAGCTGCTGGTGCGCGGGGACACCCCGCTGTTCAAGGTCGAGCGCCTGCTGGGTATCGACCTTGACCACATCGAGGCGGAAACTCTGGCCGGGCTGATCTACGAGACGCTCAAGCGCGTCCCTGAAGAAGAGGAAGTGCTGGAGGTCGAAGGGCTGCGCATCATCATCAAGAAGATGAAAGGGCCCAAGATCGTACTGGCCAAGGTGCTGAAGCTGGATTGATGGTCCAATCGGTCAGGGGTTGCCGGCAGTGAAATCCGGCATCCCGCTGATCGGCCTGGCGAAGCGGTAAGGTATCGATTCCAGCGCCAACCCCACATTGCGCTGCACCACAAAATGCAGGTGCGGCCCAGTGCTGTTGCCGGTATTGCCCGACTTGGCCAGCATCTGGCCCTGCCGTACCCTTTGCCCCTCCGCCACCACCACCGAACCGCGCATCAGGTGAAGGTATACGCCCATGGTGCCATCCGGGTGCAAAATCCTGACAAAGTTGCCCGAGGGGTTTGGGCCGCGCCCGCTCTGGCTGTTCTCCGTCTTCACCACCACCCCTTCCCGCGCGGCGATGATGGTGGTGCCTTCGGGCATGGCGACATCCATGGCGTAGCGCCCTTTGGGTCCAAAATGACTGACGCGGCCATTGGGGCCCTGAGTGACGCGGAACGGCCCGCCAATCCACGGGAACGCATAGCGGAAGCCCTGGGGCCGCTTACCCGGGTCACCCATGGCCTGCAGCAGGGTCGAACGGTAGTTCAGCAGCAGCCCGGGCCGCCCCCTGAGCACACTGAGCATCTGCGTGCTGCGCGGCGGCAGCAGCCGACGCACAATACGCGGGGCATCGCCGCCTTGTGCGTTGACCAGGTTGTCCAGCCGCAACTCTACCTCTACCGGCACGTGCAGCTCGTTACGTGCGGAAAAGCTCACACCACCGTCGAAGGTTTTCGCATTCAGCCGCACTTGGCCTTCGAGCGTTTCGACCATGGGCTCGCGCAGCACCAAGGGCTTGGCGCCGGGGCCAGGCCGGTCAGAATAGGAGATGACACCGGAATCGTCGGTGATCTTGTAGAGCGTCACGCCCTGGCTCGACGCTGAGGCCATGAGTAATGCACAGAACAGCAGCAGGCGGGCGGGCATGATAGTGGCTTTTTGACAGTTATGATCTGTCGAAGCCTAGCAGCGGGTTTTACGGTCTGTATTGCAGTTGGTCGGATGGGGCGAGGCAGGCTTTTGGCAGGAGCAGCCTTGTGCTGCGCCTGCCAAAAGCATGGCGCGGGGCCGGGTCAGGCACCAGGGGTGAAGTGCTTCTGCGCAGTGCCGCGGGCGATCAACCGAGAAAGGTAGTCGAGCTTCTGGGCATCCTGGTCGACAAACTTGAACGTCAACTGTAACCAGTCACTGTCAGGTTTTGGCTCCAACGCCGCGACAGCATGCAGGTAGCCGTTCAGGCGAGCGACTTCGGCACTTTCGCCCTGCTCCAAGTCCAGCACCGCACCTTCCAGCACCTGTGGCAGCGCTTCGCTGCGGCGTACCACCAGCAGTGCCTCTTTCAGGCTCAACGCCTTGATCACGCATGGCTGCGTGCCGCTGGCCAGGCGCAACTGGCCCTGGCCACGGCCGCTTGGCGCGGGGGCAGCCGGTGCGGGAGCCGCGACCAAAGGCTTGGCCGACGCTGGCGCTGGCGCCGCAACCTTGACCGCTTCCGGCTTACCCGCAGTCAACGCGTTCAACGAATCGTTGGCAAACGCCGAGTTGGCTCGCGCCGGGCCGATGGCCATCAGGCTGTCGAGCTTGCCGATCTTGGTCAGGGCTTTCTTAACCTTGGTCAGCAGTTGCTCGTTGGTGAACGGCTTGCCTACAAAATCGGAAACGCCCGCCTGGATCGCCTGAATGACGTTTTCCTTGTCGCCACGGCTGGTCACCATGATGAACTGCAGGTTCTTCAGTGCAGGCTGCTGACGGCACCAGGTCAGCAGTTCCAAGCCAGACATTTCCGGCATCTCCCAGTCGCACAGGACCAGGTCGAACGCTTCCTTACCGAGCATGACCATGGCCTTGCGACCGTTGACCGCGTCTTCGATGGCCATACCCGGGAAGGCATTGCGCAGACACTTGCGGACCAGATCACGGATAAACGGGGCGTCATCCACGACCAGCACATTCACTTTACTCATCGATACTCCTTATGAATCCCGTCTAGCCTACTGCCAATGATGGCCACTTGCTACAACCTGGTCACGCCGGGACTTCTTCACATCGTTCGCGGGTGCCTGCCGGCTCTCGACCGCAAACGAAAACGCCCGGCCAAGGCCGGGCGTCGATGCTCGGGAGCAACCTTACTTATCGTCAGATTCGCCCGGAACATTAGCCTTTTCACCGTTGGCGACTGCAGTGCCCTGCACCTCTGCCGTCATGCGCTTGAGCCCCATGTGGCGCACATCGGTGCCGCGCACCAGGTAGATCACCAGTTCGGAGATGTTGCGCGCATGGTCGCCAATACGCTCCAGCGAGCGCAGCACCCAGATCACGCTCAGCACCCGCGAGATAGAGCGCGGGTCTTCCATCATGTAGGTCACCAGCTCACGCAGCGCGGTCTTGTACTCGCGGTCGATGGTCTTGTCGTACTGGGCCACCGACAGCGCCAGGTCGGCGTCGAAGCGGGCAAAGGCGTCCAGCGCATCACGGACCATGTTGCGCACCTGGTCGCCAATGTGGCGCACCTCGACATAACCTCGCGGCGACTCGCCTTCTTCGCACAGCTGGATGGCGCGGCGGGCGATCTTGGTCGACTCGTCACCGATGCGTTCCAGGTCGATCACCGACTTGGAAATGCTGATGATCAGGCGCAGGTCGGAGGCCGCCGGCTGTCGGCGAGCGAGGATGCGCAAGCACTCCTCGTCGATGTTGCGCTCCATCTGGTTGATCTGCTCATCGACCTCGCGCACCTGCTGGGCCAGACCTGAGTCGGCTTCGATCAGCGCGGTAACCGCGTCGTTGACCTGCTTTTCCACCAGCCCGCCCATGGCCAGCAGGTGGCTACGCACCTCTTCGAGCTCGGCGTTGAACTGCTGGGAAATGTGATGGGTAAGGCTATCTTTGTTGATCATCTTTTTGTCCTTTGGTAGCGCGGCCCTGTAGGAGCGGGTTCACTCGCGAACACCGGCAACGCCGGTGCCAGACACCGAGGTGCCTGTTTCGCGAGCGGCGCTTAGCCGTAGCGACCGGTGATGTAGTCTTCGGTCTGCTTCTTCGCCGGGTTGGTGAACAGGGTATCGGTATCCCCGAATTCGACCAGCTTGCCCATGTACATGAACGCGGTGTAGTCCGAAACACGCGCCGCCTGCTGCATGTTGTGGGTCACGATGACGATGGTGTACTTGGATTTCAATTCGTAGATCAGTTCTTCGACCTTCAAGGTCGAGATCGGGTCCAGCGCCGAGCACGGTTCGTCAAGCAGCAGCACCTCTGGTTCCACGGCAATGGTGCGGGCGATGACAAGGCGCTGCTGCTGGCCACCGGACAGGCCCAGCGCCGACTCGTGCAGGCGGTCCTTGACTTCGTCCCACAAGGCCGCGCCCTTCAATGCCCACTCGACTGCTTCATCAAGCACGCGCTTCTTGTTGATGCCCTGGATGCGCAGGCCGTAGACCACGTTCTCGTAGATGGTCTTGGGGAACGGGTTCGGCTTCTGGAACACCATGCCCACGCGCCGGCGCAGTTCGGCAACGTCTTCGCCCTTGCGGTAGATGTTGTTGCCATACAGGTTGATGGCACCTTCCACACGGCAACCGTCAACCAGGTCGTTCATCCGGTTGAAGGTACGCAGCAGGGTCGACTTGCCGCAGCCGGACGGGCCGATGAAGGCGGTCACACGCTGCTTTGGGATGTTCATCTGTACGTCGAACAGCGCTTGCTTGTCGCCATAGAACAGGCTCAGGCCCGGCACTTCGATGGCCACGGTTTCTTCAGCCAGGCGCAGGCTCTGCTTGTTGCGGCCCAAGGCAGACATGTCGATGCCATGGGTGTGGGAATCTTGCTGCATGGTCAACTCCATACGCTATCAAGTCGTTTCAAAGGGCCGCCCGGCTTACGGGCGGCGCGCTTGCAATCAGGGTCAGCTGTCCAGCGCCTTGTACTTCTCGCGCAGGTGGTTGCGGATCCACACGGCAGAGAGGTTGAGAGTCGCGATCACCAGCACCAGCAGCAACGCAGTGGCATATACCAGCGGCCGCGCGGCTTCGACGTTCGGGCTCTGGAAGCCGACGTCATAGATGTGGAAGCCCAGGTGCATGATCTTCTGGTCCAGGTGCAGGTACGGGTAGTTACCATCCACGGGCAGCGACGGCGCCAGCTTTACCACACCCACCAGCATCAGCGGCGCCACTTCGCCGGCGGCACGGGCCACGGCGAGGATCATGCCGGTCATCATGGCCGGGCTGGCCATGGGCAGGACGATTTTCCACAGGGTCTCGGCCTTGGTTGCGCCCAGCGCCAGCGAGCCTTCACGCACGGTGCGCGGGATACGCGCCAGGCCTTCTTCGGTGGCCACGATAACCACCGGCACCGCCAGCAATGCCAGGGTCAGCGATGCCCACAGCAGGCCCGGAGTACCCAGCGTCGGCGCCGGCAGGGCTTCCGGGAAAAACAGGCGGTCGATCGAGCCACCCAGTACGTAGACAAAGAAACCCAGACCGAACACACCGTAGACGATCGCAGGAACACCGGCCAGGTTGTTCACCGCAATGCGGATAAGCCGGGTGACCGGGCCCTGCCTGGCGTACTCACGCAGGTACACAGCAGCCAGCACGCCGAACGGGGTGACGATCACGGCCATGATCAGGGTCATCATCACGGTACCGAATATGGCCGGGAAGATACCGCCTTCAGTGTTGGCTTCACGCGGGTCTTCGCTGAGGAACTCCCACACTTTGGTGAAGTAGCTACCCAGCTTGGTGAAGCCCGACATCGCGTTCGGCCGGATGGCATGCACCACTTTGCTCAGGTTGATCTCCACTTCTCGGCCGTTGGCATCGCGGGCCACCAGGCTGTCACGGGCAAAGGCCTGGTGCAGGCCGGTCAGGCGGTCTTCAATGGCCTTGTAGCGGCTATTCAGTTCGGCACGGTCGGCGTCCATATCGGCCTGTGCAGCGGCGTCCAGCTTGCCGTCCAGCTCCAGCTTGCGCGCCTGCAAGCGCAGGCGCTCGAGGCCATGGTTGATGGCACCGATGTCCTTCTTCTCGAGGCTTTGCAGCTCGTTGTTGAGTTGGTTGGCGCGCTTGAGACGGGCCTGCAGTTCGTTCCAGGCGGCAGGCCCCTCGGCGACTACGCGGCCTTCTTCCTTGACGCTGACCAGGTAGCCGTAAAAATTGCCCCACTCGCGGCGCTCCAGGGCCATCAGATCGGCCGGGTGCTGTTCATCGACCAGCCAGTCGCCGACCACCCAGGTGAAGTCGCTACCATTGAGGTCGCGGTTACCCACCTTGATAAGCTCCCGGGTCATGAACTCCGGGCCTTGGTCAGGCACCGGCAGGCCAGCCCCCTTCAGACGAGCCCGGGGTACTTCCTCCTTCTGCACCACTTCGCCAATGACGACGTGATCGGCCTGGCCCGGCACCTTGTAGGTGGCCTGGACAAGATCGGCCGGCCAGAAGTGGCCCAGGCCGCGCACGGCGATCACCGCCAGCAGGCCGACGGTCATGATCACGGCCATGGCCACCGCGCCGCCGCTCATCCAGACGCCTGGGGCGCCGCTCTTGAACCAGCCTTTGAGGGAATCCTTTTTCACGGATCGCTACCTTTCTATCAAAGCGACGAGTATTTCTTGCGCAGACGCTGGCGAATCAGCTCGGCCAAGGTGTTCATGACGAAGGTGAACATCAGCAGCACCAAAGCAGCGAGGAACAGCACGCGATAGTGGCTGCCACCGACTTCCGACTCCGGCATTTCCACGGCCACGTTGGCGGCCAGGGTGCGCATGCCCTCGAACAGGTTCATCTCCATCACCGGTGTGTTGCCGGTGGCCATCAGCACGATCATGGTCTCGCCGACTGCACGGCCCAAGCCGATCATCAGCGCTGAGAAGATGCCCGGGCTGGCGGTGAGGATCACCACACGGGTCAGGGTCTGCCAAGGCGTCGCGCCCAAGGCCAGCGAGCCCAGGGTCAGACTGCGCGGCACACTGAACACGGCGTCTTCAGCAATCGAGTAGATGTTCGGAATGACCGCGAAGCCCATGGCAATACCGACCACCAGGGCGTTGCGCTGGTCATAGGTGATACCTAAGTCGTTGGTGATCCACAGGCGCATGTCACCGCCGAAGAACCAGCTTTCCAGGTGCGGGCTCATGGTCAGGGCGAACCAGCCGGTAAACAGGATGACCGGAATCAGGATCGCCGCTTCCCAACCATCCGGCACGCGCAGGCGGATCGACTCCGGCAGCCGGCTCCAGACAAAGCCGGCCAGCAGGATACCGATCGGCATCAGCAGGAACAGGCTGAACACACCGGGCAAGTGGCCTTCCAGGTACGGGGCCAAAAACAGGCCGGCGAAGAAGCCAAGGATCACCGTCGGCATCGCTTCCATCAGCTCGATCACCGGCTTGACCTTGCGGCGCATGCGCGGGGCCATGAAGTAGGCGGTATAGATGGCTGCAGCAATGGCCAGCGGGGCGGCCAGGATCATGGCGTAGAACGCGGCCTTCAAGGTACCGAAGGTCAGCGGCGACAGGCTCAGTTTGGGCTCGAAGTCAGTGTTCGAAGCGGTCGATTGCCAGACGTATTTCGGCTCGTCATAGTTCTCGTACCACACCTTGCCCCACAGCGCGCTGAACGAAACCTCCGGGTGCGGGTTGCGCAGGCTCAACGGCAACAACTTGCCGCCTTCTTCGATAATGATTCGGTTGGCGCGTGGCGACAGGGCCAGGGTGCCAGGGCCTTCGGCAGCCTGCTCAACCAGCAGGGTTCGGTGTGCAGTGCTGTGGAACACGCCCAGTTTGCCTTCGGCGTCCAAGGCGATGAAGCCTTTGCGGCGCTCTTCGGCGTCGATCTGCACGATCGGTGCCTTGCCCATCTGGAAGGTACGGATCTGCTTGAAGCGCGATTCTCCATCCGGGTCACGGGCCATGAACCATTGGGCCAGCCCGCCCTTGGAGTCACCGATGATCAGCGAAATGCCACCAACCAGCTGGGCGGTGGCGGTAATTTCGGTGTCGGCGCTTTCAGACAGCTTATAACGGCCATTGAGGCTCTTGTCGCGCAGGCTGAACACATCGGCCGTGGCGCGACCGTTGATCACGTACAGCCAGTGCTGGCGTGGGTCGATGAAGATATTCTTCACCGTTTCGGTCATTTGCGGCAGTTCGATGCGGTTCTGCTCGGTGGTGACCTCTTCGGTCATCATGTTTTCCGTGCGGGTCAGCTCGACCACCTGCAGCTGAGCACCGGTAGAGCCGGCCAGCAGCAGAGTGTCACCATTGACGTTGACGCTGACGTGGTCCAGCGCACGCCCCTGCTCGTCGAGCACGAACGATTGCTCGCCGTACGGATAGTCGATGCCAGGGGTGATGGTTTTCTTGTTGTCCGGGTAGGTGATCTTGTAGGTGTGGTGGAACACCAGGGCCTGACCATTGGACAAGCCCAGAACCACCAGCGCGCTGCCCGGCTGGTCAGTACTGATGGAAGTAACCTGGGTGTCCGCCGGCACTGCCAGATCGACACGCTTGAGTTCGTTACCGGTCTTGGTATCGAAGAACAATGCCTGGCCCTTGTCCGAAACACGCATCCCCACCTGATTCTGCTCTTCAAGCGCGATCATCAGTGGCTTACCGGCATCCTGCTGCAGCCATGTCGGCTCCAGGGCTTTCTTGCTGGTCAGCTCGGCACCCTGGAACAGTGGCAACACCACATAGGCCAGGTAGAAGAAGATCAACGTGATTGCCGCCAATACGGCAAGCCCGCCTACCAGTACATACCAGCGGGTCAGGCGGTCCTTGAGCGCGCGCATGCGACGCTTGCGTTGCAACTCGGGCGTATTGAAATCAATGCGCACGGGCTGGGAGTTTTGGGTCATGTTGGAATTGGCCAGATCATTCATGCGCACACCCTAGCGGTCCCGTGTGACAAAAACATTACAAAGTGGTGACGCGCGAAAGCCCGCCGCACAGGGAACCTGGCTTCGGACTGGAAATTCGTGGAAGAGGCCGGGCTGTGGCACCGGCCTCTTCTTAATTACTTACTTCTTTGCAACGTTACCGGCGTGCGACAGGCCCAGGTCAGCCAGGGTCTTGTCGACGACTTTGGCTGGCAGCGGGATGTAACCATCCTTCACCACCACCTGCTGGCCCGCTTGCGACAGCACCAGCTTGACGAACTCGGCTTCCAGCGGGGCCAGAGGCTTGTTCGGCGCCTTGTTGACATAAACGTAAAGGAAGCGCGACAGCGGGTAGGTGCCGTTCAGGGCGTTGGCTTCATTGTCTTCAATAAATTCACCGCCGTCTTTCTTGGCCAGGGCTACGGTCCTGACGCTGGCGGTCTTGTAACCGATGCCCGAGTAGCCGATGCCGTTCAGCGAGGAGCTGATCGACTGAACGACCGAAGCCGAGCCAGGCTGTTCGTTGACGTTAGGCTTGAAGTCGCCTTTGCACAGCGCTTCTTCCTTGAAGTAGCCGTAGGTGCCCGATACCGAGTTGCGGCCGAACAACTGAATTGGCTTGTTGGCCAGGTCGCCGGTCACACCGACGTCGCCCCAGGTCTTGATCTCGGCCTTGCCACCGCACAGGCGAGTGGAGGAGAAGATGGCGTCAACCTGAGCCATGGTCAGGCCCTTGATTGGGTTGTCCTTGTGCACGAACACGGCCAGGGCGTCGACGGCGACCGGGATGGCGGTCGGCTTGTAGCCGTACTTCTGCTCGAAGGCTTGCAGCTCGACATCCTTCATCTTGCGGCTCATCGGGCCGAGGTTGGCGGTGCCTTCGGTCAGCGCGGGTGGCGCGGTAGAGGAGCCGGCAGCCTGGATCTGGATGTTTACGTTCGGATATTCCTTCTTGTAGGCCTCGGCCCACAGAGTCATGAGGTTCGCGAGGGTGTCGGAACCGACGCTGGAGAGGTTGCCCGAAACACCGGTGGTCTTGGTGTAGGTCGGGATCGCAGGATCGACAGCGGCTACCGCGTTGGCGGTTGCAACGCCAGCGGCGGCAAAGGTAAGGGCCGCCATCAAACGCTTCAGTTTCATGCCTTGCTCCTAGCAGGAATATTGGGGTGTTGGATGGAACGGGCCCAAGTATCGGCAGGCCGCATGAATACGATATGACTTCATTGTGACAATTGGATGAAAGGCCATCACTGAAAACAGGCCCGGCCTCTTCGCGGCTAAAGCCCCCCCACAGGTTCGGTGTCGGCCTTTAGGCCTGTGCAACCCCCTGTAGGATCGGCTTTAGCCGCGAAGAGGCCAGTAGCCGTAGCGCAGATCAGCGCTTGTTGGCGAGCAGGTACAGGCCCACGGCCAGACCGACGGCGCAAAGGCCTGCCACGTAGTAGGCAGGCGCCATCGGGCTCACCTTCAGCAATGCGGTCACCACCATCGGCGTCAGCCCGCCAAAGATGGCGTAGGCCACGTTGTACGAGAACGACAACCCGCTGAAACGCACCACCGCCGGGAACGCCTTGACCATGACATAAGGCACTGCGCCAATCACGCCCACGCACAGGCCGGTGACGGCATACAGTGGGAACAGCAAATCGGGGCGGGTCGGCAGGCTGTGGTAGAAGGTCCAGGAGCTGGCCAGCAGCAGCAGGCTGCCGATCACGAACACGCGGCCCGCACCAAAGCGGTCAGCCAGGCTGCCGGCACCAATACAGCCGAAGCTGAGCAACACGATGGCCAGGCTGTTGGCCTTGAGCGAGTCGGTCGGGCTGATGTGGTAGAAGCTCTGCAGCAGCGCCGGGGTCATCAGGATGACCACCACGATGCCGGCTGAAAGCATCCAGGTCAGCAACATCGACAGGATGATCGGGCCACGGTGGTCGCGCAGCACAGCGCGCAGCGGCAGCTCCTCGGCCAGTGCCTTGCGTTGCTGCATTTCGGCGAACACCGGGGTTTCGTGCAGCCAACGGCGCAGGTACACCGAGAACAGGCCGAACACACCGCCAAGCAGGAACGGAATACGCCAGGCGTAGTCAGCCACTTCTTCCGCGCTGTACACGCTGTTGATCAGGGTCGCTACCAGCGAGCCCAGCAGGATGCCGGCAGTCAGGCCAGCGGTCAGGGTGCCGCAGGCATAGCCGGTGTTGCGAGCCGGCACGTGCTCGGAGACGAACACCCATGCACCCGGTACTTCACCGCCGATTGCCGCGCCCTGGATGACGCGCATCAACAACAGCAGGATCGGTGCCCACATGCCGATCTGCGCATACGTCGGCAGCAACCCCATGATCAGGGTCGGCAGGGCCATCATGAATATGCTCAAGGTGAACATCTTCTTGCGACCAAGCAAGTCACCGAAATGGGCCATGATGATGCCGCCCAGCGGCCGCGCCAGGTAACCGGCGGCGAAGATGCCGAACGTTTGCATCAGCCGCAGCCACTCGGGCATGTCGGCCGGGAAGAACAACTTGCCCACCACCGTGGCGAAGAACACGAAAATGATGAAATCGTAGAACTCCAGCGCACCGCCCAAGGCGGACAGTGAGAGGGTCTTGTAGTCGCTGCGGGTCAGCGGCCGCGAGGGCTGCTCGATACTGCTGGGCACGGAGGTCATCGCTCGTTGTTCTCTTTGTAGGGCATGCAGGCCGCTCGGCGCGCGGCTTCTGGATTGGAGACAGGCGAAGATAGCAAATTGCCGAGCTACGCCGAAAGCGATACAAAATCCACGTAGATATTCATGAATGCGCGGTCGTCGCTGGCCGTTATGCCCTATATACTGGCAGATCGTAGGATTAGGTTGCTCCTAACGTGGGATGTTGTGCGAAAACGCCGGTCACTATTGTCAGGCGGTTTCGCAGAGTTTCCCTACGGCCGCCCAGTGAAACGAAATCGGCGTAGTATGTTTCAAGCTGAATCGTTTACCCGGCCTTTGCGCCACACCAACGAAAAGCGTCACGGGTCAGAGGCCCCATCGCATGATTGAGCTCGAACAAGAAGATCCAATCCCGCAAGGCGACCTGGCCTTGCAAATCACCGCATTGCCGCGAGAAACCAACGGGTTTGGCGATATTTTTGGCGGTTGGCTGGTTGCCCAAATGGACCTGGCAGGCACGGCCATGGCCAGCCGTGTCGCCGGCGGCCGCGTAGCCACCGTAGCCATCGACCGCATGGCC
Source organism: Pseudomonas putida (assembly GCA_041879295.1). Taxonomy (NCBI): domain Bacteria; kingdom Pseudomonadati; phylum Pseudomonadota; class Gammaproteobacteria; order Pseudomonadales; family Pseudomonadaceae; genus Pseudomonas; species Pseudomonas putida. Next base: position 5,728,089 of record CP047152.1, read on the forward strand.
TTCCTGGTACCCGTCGCGGTAGGCGCACAGCTGTCTTTCTATACCCAGACCCTGGAAATCGGCCGCAGCTCGATCCAGATGATGGTCGAAGTGTGGAGCGACGACCCGCTGTCCAGCGAATGGCGCAAGGTCACCGAAGCGGTATTCGTCTTCGTCGCCATCGACGGCAGTGGCCGTACCCGCTCCGTGCCTCGTCGCTGAGCCTCGCTGGCGGTAAACTCATTGCATGTGCCCGGGTCCAAGGCCCACTGGCAATCAATGGGACGAACGCAATGGCTACCTTTCAGGTCGTAACCGAGCAACATGGCGAACTCAACTGTTGGCGTATCAGCAGTGACCGCGCCGAACTCCTGATCGCCCAGCAGGGCGCACAGGTCCTCAGCTACCAGCAGGTAGGCGAACCGCCGCTGCTGTGGCTGAGCGACCAGGCCATCTTCCGCCAGGGCAAGTCGGTACGCGCCGGGGTACCAGTGTGCTGGCCATGGTTTGGCAACCTGCAGCGCAACCCTCAGGCCGTCCAGGCCATGTACCAGGGAACACCGGCGCCTGCCCACGGGCTTGCGCGCACGCGTGACTGGCAATTGCTGGGTATTGAGGAAGTGGGCGAAACCCTGCGGATCGAGTTCGAACTGCCTGAAGCGCAGGGCGACCTGCCGGGTTGGCCTCATGATGTCGAGCTGAAACTGGTGGTGGAGATGGGCACAGAGCTAAAACTGAGCCTGACCAGCCGCAACATGGGCAATACCCCCGTGACCATCAGTCAGGCCCTGCATAGCTACTTCGCGGTCAGCGATGTGCGCCAGGCGCGGGTCGAGGGTGTCGACGGGCTGGGTTATATCGAGACCCTGGCGGGCTGGGAACAGCGCCAGCAGCTGGGGGCACTGACGTTTGCCGGGGAGACGGACCGGATCTACCTGAACACCCCGCAGACCCTCAGCATCGTCGACACGCATTGGAGTCGGCGGATTACCTTGACCAGCAGCGGCTCGCGCTCAGCGGTGATCTGGAACCCGTGGACCGAGCGGGCCAAGGAGCTGGCGGACATGGCTGACGATGGATGGCAGCGGATGTTGTGCATCGAGACAGCCAATGTGTGGGATGACCTGGTGGAGTTGAAGCCTGGGGCGAGTCATTCGCTGAGCGTCCAGATCGGTTGTGAAAATATCTGAGCCCAGCACTTTTGTTGCCGGCCTCTTCGCGGGCTTGCCCGCTCCCACAGGTAACCCACAATTTTCGAGGCTTGTGGAGAACCTGTGGGAGCGGGCAAGCCCGCGAAGAGGCCGGGCCAATTATCAAAGGTCTGCGTCTTCTACCACCCTCACCTTCCCCGCATCCAGCGCATAGGCCGCGTCGGCCAGGTCATTGCTGACCTTTTCCACCTTCAGCTTGCCGCTGACCCACAGCGGGGTGTAGATGTCATCGATCTTCAGGCCTTTCGGGTAGCGCACCAGTACCAACTGGTTGGGCGGCGGTGGCGGCACATGGATGCACGCACCCGGGTACGGCACCAGGAAGAACAACGTGCTGTTGCCCTTGGCGTCACTCTCCAGCGGCACAGGGTAGCCACCTAGGCGGATGTCCTTGCCATTCATGGCCGCAACGGTCTTGGTCGAATACATCACCGCAGGCAGGCCCTTGCTCTGCTTGAGGCCACCCTTGGCGGTAAAAGTGCCCATGGCTTCCGGTGAGTTGTGGTCGATTTCAGGCATTTGTTCCAGCGCCTTCTGGTCCGACCTGGGCATCAGCTCCAGCCAGTCGGTTTCGGGCAGTTCGGCATGGGCCAGCGTACTGGCCAACAGCAAGGGGACAAGGAAAAAGGCACGCATGAAAATGCTCGGCAACTCGAATGAATTGCCGAGCATTCTAACCAGTAATCAGCGTTTCTTGATGAATCCGTAGATCACCAGCAGGACCACGGCACCGACCAGCGCACCAAAGAAGCCCGCCGCCTGCCCAGCCTGGTATATACCCAGCGCCTGGCCGCCATAGGTAGCCAACAAGGAGCCGGCAATACCCAGCAGGATGGTCATGATCCAGCCCATGCTGTCATCGCCCGGCTTGATGAAGCGGGCCAGCAGGCCGACGATGAGGCCGATGAAGATGGTTCCAATGATACCCATGGCAATCCCTCTGCAGTGAAGTTGGAACAAGCCAAAGCCTAGACGGGCTTCGGCTTGCTGCCATATTCAGAGGGCGTGCCGCTTGCAGAAGTTCGATTCGATGCCCGATCAGTTGCTGATCAGCGCCTCTACTTCGGCAATCTTGCGCTCGAGGGTGGCCATGTCAGCGCAGCGCAGGGTGGCGTGTCCAACTTTGCGGCCAACCTTGAAGGCTTTGCCGTAGTGGTGCAGGTGGCAGTCCCCGATGGCGAGAACCTTGTCCACGGCCGGCACTTCACCGATGAAGTTGAGCATCGCGCTCTCGCCCACCTTGGCGGTCGAGCCCAGTGGCAGGCCGGCAACGGCACGCAGATGGTTCTCGAACTGGCTGCACTCGGCACCTTCGATGGTCCAGTGCCCGGAGTTGTGCACACGCGGGGCTATTTCGTTGGCCTTCAAGCCACCATCTACTTCGAAGAACTCGAAGGCCATCACGCCAACGTAATCCAGCTTCTGCAACACGCGGCCGACGTAATCTTCGGCCAGCGCCTGCAGCGGGTGTGCCTGACTGGCCACCGACAGGCGCAGGATGCCGCTCTCGTGGGTGTTGTGCACCAGCGGGTAGAAGCGGGTTTCGCCATCGCGGCCACGCACGGCCACCAGTGATACTTCGCCAGTGAACGGCACGAAGCCTTCCAGCAGGCATGGCACGCTGCCCAGCTCGGCGAAGGTACCCACCACGTCTTCTGGCGTGCGCAGCACCTTCTGGCCCTTGCCGTCGTAACCCAGGGTGCGGGTTTTCAGTACGGCCGGCAGGCCGATGCTGGCCACTGCGGCGTCCAGATCTGCCTGCGAGAGGATGTCGGCGAAGGCCGGAGTGGGGATGCCCAGGTCGCGGAACATGCTCTTTTCGAACAGGCGGTCACGGGCGATGCGCAGCGATTCGGCGCTGGGGTACACCGGCACGAACTGCGAAAGGAAGGCGACGGTCTCGGCCGGGACGCTTTCGAACTCGAAGGTGACCAGGTCGACTTCGTCGGCCAGCTGACGCAGGTGGTCCTGGTCGCCGTAGTCGGCACGCAGGTGCTCGCCCAGGGGCGCAGCGCAGGCGTCCGGTGCCGGGTCGAGGAAGGCGAAGTTCATGCCCAGCGGGGTACCCGCCAAGGCCAGCATGCGGCCCAGCTGGCCGCCACCGATTACACCGATCTTCATGGGTTGAGCCTCAAGCCTGGCGCGGGTCTGGGTTGTCCAGCACGGTGTCGGTCTGTTCCGTGCGGAACTGCTTCAACGCCGCGTGGTACTGCGGGTACTTGGCGCCCAGAATGCTGGCCGACAACAGGGCAGCGTTGACTGCACCGGCACGGCCGATGGCCAGGGTGGCAACCGGCACACCGGCAGGCATCTGCACGATCGACAGCAGCGAATCGACGCCCGACAGCATCGACGACTGAACCGGCACGCCCAGCACCGGCAGGTGGGTCTTGGCGGCGCACATGCCTGGCAGGTGGGCTGCGCCACCGGCACCGGCGATGATCACCTCGATGCCACGGCCCTCAGCCTCCTCGGCATACTGGAACAGCAGATCCGGGGTGCGGTGGGCGGAAACCACCTTCACTTCGTAGGGAATGCCGAGTTTTTCCAGCATATCGGCGGTGTGGCTAAGGGTGGACCAATCGGACTTGGAGCCCATGATCACGCCAACCAGTGCACTCATCGTCGAGCCTCTCCTGCAAGCGCCTTCTGGCGCGCTAAAAGCAACAAGCCACGCAGGTGGGCCGGCGTGGCTTGTCATACGGATTCTGAATCGACCAGTCGGCCGAAGGCGCGGGATTGTAACGTATTTAAAGGCTGGCCGCCCACCCCTACAAGCACATGCCGGATCAAAGGGCAAGCTGTCTCGTGGGACAACTTTTTCCTGCTGCCTCGGGGTCGACGAGTGCTGCACGCTCGCAGCCCTTCCTCGAGCACTTTGGTACGTCTACATGAAAACTCCATGCTTCTTCGCACTTTCGTTTGGTCTGGCACTCAGCGTGCAATTGCCTAGTGCTTCGGCAGCCCAAGCGCTCACCGTCACCGTCTATGTGCACGACGACCTGGCCGATATGCACGACGGGCAATTGAACGAAGACTTCTTCCAGCATTGGCTGAACGAAATGCGCAGTTTCAGCCAACATCCCGTCGAAGTGATATTTCAACGCAATATAAAACACATAACCGATATTGCTTATGCAGGAATGCCGTCCGAAAAGCTCCTGGATGCTTTCAGCCGGCAGGTGTATGCACAAAAGCGACACCGACTCTACTCCCTCATGGATAAACATCTCCTGCTCACCCGCAACAGCTACGATCACAGCGGCCTGAACTACAACGCCGGCTTGGCCTATTTAAAGCAGAAAACAGCCATTGCCTCTGTGGCCGCATACGGTGCTGCAGCTCATGAAATTGGCCATCTTCTAGGCGCCACCCATGAAGACGCCGAACTGAAGTTCAATGGTTGGGTGTGTGAAACGTACACGCACCCCCGTGTACCGGCACGGTCCAACTGCTACCGCTACAGCGACAGGAATCGTGCAAATATCACTGATTACCTGAAGGAGAATTCAAAGTGACGCTTCACCTTGTGCTGCAGACGACTCCAGCTTGCGCCATAGCAAGCGGACGTTAGCCTTACGCACCAGCGCGCAGCGGTACAGGCGGATTTCCAGCGGCACATGCCATTGGCTACCGCCGCAGATCGCCAGCTCACCGCGTTCGAGCTCGCCACGCATGGACAGGCGCGGCACCCAGGCGATGCCCATCCCTTCCAGGGCCATGCTCTTGAGGCTGTCGGCCATGGCGGTTTCATAGACGGTGGTATACCGCAGGTTGCGCTGGCGCAGCAGTAAGTTGACCGAGCGGCCAAGGAATGCGCCGGCGGTATAGGCCAACAATGGCACGCTGCCCTCGCCTTCCAGGTCGAACAACGGCTTGCCATCGGCACCCACGGCGCACACCGGCAGCATTTCAGTGTTGCCCATGTGCAGCGATGGGAAGATCTCGGCATCCATCTGCAAGGCCGCGTCCGGGTCGTAGAACGCCAGCATCAGGTCGCAGCCGCCTTCGCGCAGTGCATGTACGGCATCTCCGACGTTGGTCGCAACCAGGCGGGTGGCGATGTTCAAACCGTCGTTGCGCAACTGGGCCACCCAACGGGGGAAGAAGCCCGACGCCAAGGAGTGCGCCGCAGCGACTTGCACCACTTCGCCCTGCCCGCCTTCAAGATGATGCAAATGACGGAGAATTTCGCTCAACTGGTCGACAACGGTACGCGCTGTGACGAGAAATAGCTGCCCGGCCTCGGTCAGCTCGATGGGTGTGCGAGAGCGGTTAACCAGTTGCAGGCCCAACGCCGCCTCAAGGCTGCGAATGCGCCGGCTGAAGGCCGGTTGGGTAACGAAACGCCGCTCTGCCGCCTGGGAAAAACTGCGGGTAGCGGCCAGAGCGCTGAAGTCTTCCAGCCATTTGCTTTCAAGGTTCACAAAGCACATCTCCCGGCGTGCACCAAAATGGAACACGCTCGAATATCAATTGGCGTCACATGAAACACTATGCCGTTTGTGCATAGGTTAGCGTGCAATAGCATTGGCCGCAAAAACACCTTCAGGCCTAGGATTGGCGCCATTCCGGCAGGTGCCGGGTCAAAATCGAGATGATATACATCATGTCCTCTGCTGCATCGTTCCGCGTCGAAAAAGACTTGTTGGGTACCCTTGAAGTTCCTGCAGATGCCTACTACGGCATCCAGACCCTGCGCGCTGCCAACAACTTCCACCTCTCCGGTGTTCCGCTGTCGCACTACCCGAAGCTGGTCGTGGCCCTGGCCATGGTCAAGCAGGCCGCTGCCGACGCCAACCGTGAGCTGGGTCACCTGAGCGATGCCAAGCACGCTGCCATTTCTGCAGCCTGCGCCCGCCTGATAAAAGGCGATTACCACGACCAGTTCGTAGTTGACATGATCCAAGGCGGCGCTGGTACTTCTACCAACATGAACGCCAACGAAGTCATTGCCAACGTTGCGCTGGAGGCCATGGGCCACCAGAAGGGTGAGTACCAGTACCTGCACCCGAACAACGACGTGAACATGGCGCAGTCGACCAACGACGCCTACCCGACCGCAATCCGCCTGGGCCTGTTGCTGGGTCACGACGCGCTGCTGGCCAGCCTTGATAGCCTGATCCAGGCCTTTGCTGCCAAGGGTAAAGAATTCGACCACGTACTGAAGATGGGCCGTACCCAGCTGCAGGACGCCGTACCAATGACCCTGGGCCAGGAATTCCGCGCCTTCGCCACCACCATGAACGAAGACCTGCAGCGCCTGCGCTCGCTGGCTCCGGAACTGCTGACCGAAATCAACCTGGGTGGTACCGCCATCGGTACTGGCATCAACGCCGACCCTGGCTACCAGGCCTTGGCCGTACAGCGCCTGGCTACCATCAGCGGCCATCCGCTGGTACCGGCTGCCGACCTGATCGAAGCCACCTCCGACATGGGCGCTTTCGTGCTGTTCTCCGGCATGCTCAAGCGCACAGCGGTCAAGCTGTCGAAGATCTGCAACGACCTGCGCCTGCTGTCCAGCGGCCCGCGTACCGGCATCAACGAGATCAACCTGCCGGCGCGTCAGCCAGGCAGCTCGATCATGCCAGGCAAGGTCAACCCGGTTATTCCAGAGGCTGTAAACCAGGTGGCCTTCGCCATCATGGGCAACGACCTGGCCCTGACCGTCGCCGCCGAAGGTGGCCAACTGCAGCTGAACGTGATGGAGCCGCTGATCGCCTACAAGATCTTCGACTCGATCCGCCTGCTGCAACGCGCCATGGACATGCTGCGCGAGCACTGCATCGTCGGCATCACCGCCAACGAACAGCGCTGCCGCGAACTGGTCGAGCACTCGATCGGCCTGGTTACCGCACTGAACCCGTACATCGGCTACGAAAACGCCACCCGTATCGCCCGCGTTGCCCTGGAAAGTGGCCGCGGCGTACTGGAACTGGTGCGCGAAGAGAAGCTGCTGGACGACGCGATGCTCGACGACATCCTGCGTCCGGAAAACATGATCGCTCCACGTCTGGTTCCGCTGAAGGCGTAATCAGGCCGCTGTAAACAGTCTCACCAGGTCGAGGGACTAGACACCTCTCAACCTTTCCAAGGCCCGAGCGCTTGCTTCGGGCCTTTTTTTTGCCTGAAGGTTTTGGGGGCCGCTTTTGCGGGCCTTCGCGACACCAGACCGCGCCTGCAGAGTATGTGGTTTACCTGCAGCCCCGGATATCGGCACACAACTTGCTCCATAATGCGTCCCAGCCCCACGGGATTACCCAGCATGCTGCACAGCCACCTGACCACCCTCAACGCAGTTTCGCTGATTCTCAACGTCTTCCAGGCAGACGGTTGCGAGGCTTCAGCGCTGCTGGCCGGCAGCGGCATTGGCCCGGCAGACCTGGGGCATGCCGATGCGCGCATCACCACACAGCAGGAGTTGCAGGTTTGCGCCAATGCGGTGGCCCGACGCGAGGACATTGGCCTGGAGCTGGGCCAGCGCATGCATGTGTCGTGCTACGGCATGCTCGGTTACGCGCTGCTCTCCAGTGCCACTTTGGGTGACGCCTTACGCCTGGCGCTGCAATATCCGGCACTGCTGGGAACAGTCTTCAAGCTGCGCTTGCTCGACGACGGCCAACGTGTCTGGTTCAGCGCCAGCGATTACCAGGACAGCCCGGCGCTGAGCGCTTTCAACGCCGAGTTCTGCCTGGTGTCGCTGAAAGTCATCTGCGACGACCTGCTTGGCCGTCCGTTGCCGCTGCTTGGCGCACGCTTTGAACACCCTCGCCCTGGTTACCACGCGCTCTATGCCGGAGCGTTTCCATGCCCGATCGGTTTCGCCGCCGAGGACAATGCCTTTGCCTTCGAACGGCGATGGCTGGATATGCCGCTGCCGCTGGCCGACCCGATTACTCACAAAGCCATGAGCGAGCGCTGCCGGCGCCTGAACCTTGAATTCACCGGTCGCCAGGCATGGCTGGGACGGATTCGCCAGCTGCTGGCGCAGCAACTGGACGCAGCCCCTGGGCTGGAAGGGCTTGCGCGGCAGATGAACTGCTCGTCGCGCACCCTGCGTCGGCATTTGCAGGCGCTGGGCTGCAGTTATCAACAACTGCTGGACGAACTGAGGTTCGAGCGGGCCAAGCAGTTGCTGGCCGATGAACAGATGCCGATCTACCGGATTGCGGAGACTTTGGGGTTCAGTGAGACGGCCAGTTTTCGGCATGCCTTCCAGCGCTGGAGTGGCGTGGCGCCCAGCCATTTTCGTGGTTGACCTGTTCTGGCCTCTTCGCGGGTAAACCCGCGCCTACAGGGGCGTCACAACCCCTGACGCCTTGGTGGCCATTGTAGGAGCGGGTTCACCCGCGAAAGGGCCGGACCTGCCGGCCAATGCCCAAAGGCCGTTCACCGTTGCCGCCGCTGCCTTACCCGCGACGGGGCTGGGATAGGTCACCGCCCATCTGGCCATAGACCTTGGCCACATCGATCCCCTTTTGGCCGTTTGCGTCGTTCTCCCCTGCTGATCAGCCCGTAACAATGGACCCACGCCAGTCCCCACCGGAGAACAACAATGCTGACGATCTATTCCGATGACCACCGCCTGCACCACGGCCGCTGCGAGCTGATCGATGGCAAGCTGATGCCCTGTTTCGAAATGCCTTCGCGCGCCGACCATGTGCTCGACCAGGTGAAAAAACGCGACCTCGGCGATATCCAGGGCCCCACCGATTTCGGCCGTGCGCCGTTGCTGCGCATCCACAGCGCCGACTACCTGAATTTCTTCGAAGGCGCCTGGGCCCGCTGGGCTGCACTGGGCCACGAGGGTGACCTGCTGCCCTTCACCTGGCCGGCCCGCACACTGCGCCAGGTCAAACCGACCGGCCTGCATGGCGAACTGGGTTACTACAGCTTCGATGCCGGCGCCCCCATCACCGCGGGTACCTGGCAGGCGGCCTATAGTGCTGCGCAAGTTGCCCTGACCGCACAGGCAGCGATTGAGCAAGGCGCCCATGCGGCGTTCGCCCTGTGCCGTCCGCCAGGACACCACGCTGCCGGTGAAGTGATGGGCGGCTACTGCTACCTGAATAACGCCGCCATCGCCGCCCAGGCCTTCCTCGACCAAGGCCGAAGCAAGGTCGCCATCCTTGACGTCGACTACCACCACGGCAACGGCACCCAAGACATCTTCTACAGCCGCGACGACGTGTTCTTCGCTTCGATCCACGGCGACCCGCAGGACGAATTCCCGTTCTTCCTAGGCTATGCCGATGAAACCGGCGAAGGCGCAGGCGAGGGCTACAACATCAACTACCCCTTGCCGGCCGGTAGCGACTGGGCCGCCTGGAGCGCAGCCCTGGAAGATGCCTGCAAGCGCATCGCCAGCTATGACGCCGACGTGCTGGTCATCTCCCTGGGTGTGGACACCTTCAAGGACGACCCCATCTCGCAATTCAAGCTGGACAGCCCGGACTATCTGGAAATGGGCAAGCGCATCGGCCAACTCGGCAAGCCGACCCTGTTCGTGATGGAAGGCGGCTACGCTGTGGAAGAAATCGGCATCAACGCGGTCAATGTGCTGGAAGGCTTCCAGCGCGCCCAGCCAGGAGCCCGATAATGGTCCGACTCAAACGTCTGCTCGCCCCGCTCATCGCTGCCACCCTGTCCACGGGCGCCCTGCATGCGCAAGCCGAGCAGCGTACCCTGCGTGTATACAACTGGTTCGATTACATCACCCCGCAGACCTTGACTGCGTTCCAGAAGGACAGTGGCGTCAAGCTGGTGTACGACATCTTCGACACCAACGAGGCGCTGGAGGCCAAGCTGCTAACCGGTAACTCCGGTTATGACGTGGTAGTGCCGTCCAACGTGTTCCTCGCCAAACAGATCGAAGCCGGGGTGTTCCAACCGCTGGATCGCAGCAAGCTGCCGAATTGGAAACACCTGGACCCGGCGCTGATGAAGCTGATCGAAGCCAATGACCCGGGCAACAAGTTTGCCGTGCCGTATATGTACGGCACCGTGCTGATCGGCTTCAACCCGGCCAAGGTCAAGGCTGCACTCGGCGACAACGCGCCGGTGGACAGCTGGGACCTGATTTTCAAGGAAGAGAACATCGCCAAGCTCAAGCAGTGCGGCGTGGCCCTGCTCGACTCGCCGTCGGAGATTCTACCGGTGGCCCTGCAGTACCTGGGCTTGCCGCCGAACAGCGACAAACCGGCCGACTACAAGAAGGCCGAGGCGCTGATGCTGAAGATTCGTCCGCATATCACGTACTTCCACTCCTCGAAGTACATGGCAGATATCGCCAATGGCGACATCTGCGTGGCGGTGGGCTACAGCGGCAGCTTCTCGCAGGCTGCCAACCGCGCCCGCGAGGCGAACAACGGCGTGGTGGTGGACATGCGCCTGCCCAAGGAAGGCGCGCCAATCTGGTTCGACATGCTGGCGATTCCAAAGGGCGCAGCCAACCCGGAGGATGCGCATACCTTCATCAACTACCTGCTGCGGCCAGAGGTCATTGCGCCGATCAGCGACTTCGTCGGGTATCCGAACCCGAACAAGGATGCGACCGACAAGGTGAATCCGACGATTCGCAACAACCCCAACCTGTATCCGACAGCAGAGGCGATGGCCAAGCTGTATACCCTCAAGCCTTTGACACGAAATGCCGAACGGGCCAGGACCCGCGCCTGGACGCGGATAAAGTCCGGTACCTGATATTGAACCGGGGGCTGCTTTGCAGCCCCCTTCATTTTCTCCAGACTTTGCGTAGTTTCATCAAGGCCTCGGCTATCTCGCCCTCCGGCACCGCAGCAAAGCCCAACACCAGGCCTGCCCGTTTATCCACAGGCGCCTCGCTGTCCGCCAACCAGAAATTGCTCAGTGGCGTCACCTCCACCCCCACCGCCTCGGCCTTGGCCACCAGCTCCTGTTCCCGAGCAAAGTTATCCACATCGACCTTCACATGCAGCCCAGCCGCCACTTCCAGCATTGCGCCCAACCCCGGAATATCCACAGGCCAACCGGCCATGAGCACATCGCGCCGCTTCAACGCCGCCTTGCGCATGCGGCGGATATGCCGCTGAAAATGCCCTCGCGCCATGAACTCGGCCATCACGCACTGGCTGCTGACCTCCGAATGCCGTACCGCCAACGCTTTGCCCTGGCTGAACGCCTGCACCAGACTTGGTGGTAGCACCAGGTAGCCCAGACGCAACGCCGGGAAGGCTATCTTGCCGAAAGTACCGACATACAGCACCCGCCCGTGCCGGTCGAGCGCCGCCAGCGGGGCCAGCGGGGCACCGCTGTAGCGATACTCGCCGTCGTAGTCGTCCTCGATGATCCAGCCGCCACTGCGTTCAGCCCAGGCCAGCAATGCCAGGCGACGTGCAAGGCTCATGGTCACCCCGGTCGGGTATTGGTGCGCAGGCGTGACATAGGTCAGCCGACAATCCGTCAACTGTTCGAGCCGGTCGCAGTCCAGCCCGTCTTCATCCACAGGTACGCCAACCACCCGCCCCCCCGCGAGCGTGAAGGCATGCGCGGCCGCCCGATAGCCTGGGTTTTCCACAGCCACACCGTCGCCCGATTGCAGCAGCAACTGTGCACAAAGGCTGATGGCCTGCTGCGCACCGCTTGTGATCACAATTTGTTCAGCTGTGCAGTTCAGCCCCCGCGAGCGGCGTAAGTAGGCCGCAATCAGATCGCGCAAAGCCGGTTCACCTGCCGGGTCACCATAGCCCAGTTGCGCAGGGGACGGGTTGCGCCAGAAACCCGCCTGTAGCTTGGCCCATACGTCAAACGGGAACAGGTCGAATGCCGGAATGCCGACTCGAAATGCACGCGGCGCGCCACTTCTGGGAGGTGGTAAATGGTTGCTTTTCAGGCGCTGCAGAGGCTCACGGAAAAGTCTCTCGCTGGATAAATCCTCAGTATTTTCTTCAGGAAATGTGGATAAACCTGTTGATAAGCATAGGGATAACCCTGTGGATACTTCTGTGGACAGTTTGGGCAGTAGGCTAACGTAAGTGCCATCGCCGACCCGACTTTCGATGAAGCCCTCGGCATACAGCTGATCATAGGCGCGCACCACGCTGTTGCGTGAAAGCGCCAACATGGCAGCCAGGTCGCGCGTGGCCGGCAGCCGCGTACCACTGCTCAGACGCCCATCCAGTACCCGTGCTCGCAACGCCTGATACAGCTGCTGGCTAAGCCCGCGGCGGCGATCAAGGGCAATCCCGGCAGGGTCGAAAGGCAGTATGAGGGGGGACTCACTCATGGTATTGGACCTATCAAAACAGGCAGAAATGGCTCTTACATAGAACCAATAGCCTGCCTAGGATGGAGCCATTCGACAAGGATCCCGCCATGTACACCAGTAAGCCCCACCAGGAACACGACCTCACCCGCCTGCACCAGCACATGCTAGACACCCGCCTGGCCGTTCTGATCAGCCAAGGCGAGCAGGGCCTTCTGGCCACGCACCTGCCGGTGCTGGTCGATACCGCCGAGGGCGTTTACGGCACTGTGTATGCTCACCTGGCCCGGGCCAACCGCCAATGGCAAGACCTGCAGCAAGGCGCAGAAGCGCTGCTGGTATTCCCCGGCGCCGATGCTTATGTCAGCCCCAGCTATTACCCAAGCAAGGCCGATAACCCCAAGGTGGTGCCGACCTGGAACTACCTGGCGGTGCACGCTTATGGCCCGGCCGAAGTCATCCATGAGGCCGAGCCGCTACTGGCTATCGTAAGCCGCCTGACCGACCGCCACGAACAGGGTCGCAGCGAACCATGGAAAGTCACCGATGCACCTGCCGACTACATCGAGGGCATGCTGCGTGCCATCGTCGGCATCCGACTGCCCATTGCGCGCCTTCAAGGTGCACGCAAGCTCAGCCAGAACCGCTCCGGGCAAGACGTCGCTGGCGTGCGCGAAGGCCTGACCGCCAGCCCCGATCAACTGGACAAACTACTCGCGGCGCACATGCGCCAAGCCTGAAGGAATAGCCCCATGACCAGCGTTACTCTGCGCCCTGTCACTGCCCAGGATCATGCCGCCTGGCACGCCCTGTGGCAGGCCTACTTGCACTTCTACGAGACCAAACTGGCCGATGCCATCAGCCTGAGCACCTGGCAACGCTTGCTCGACCCCAACGAGCCAACCCATTCGGCACTGGCCTGGGTCGACGGCAAGGCGGTGGGGATGGTCAACTTCATCTACCATCGTTCCAACTGGAGCATCGAGAATTCCTGCTACCTGCAGGACCTGTATGTGGACAGCACGCAACGTGGCCTGGGCATTGGTCGACAGCTGATCGAGTACGTCTACACCACTGCCAAGGCCGACAACTGCATCAAGGTGCACTGGCTGACCCACGAAACCAACGCCACTGCCATCAGCCTGTACCAGCAGGTTGCAGAGCGGTCGGGTTTCATCCAATTCCGCAAAGGCTTGTAGGTCGAACATGACAGACGCATTGAACTGGAAACCCGCCGCCACCCCCAAGGCCGAACCAATTGAAGGTCGCTTCATCCGCCTGGAGAAGCTCGATGCAGAGCGCCATGGCGAAGACCTCTGGGAGGTGCTGCAGGGGCCGGCCTCCGATCCGGTGCTGTGGGACTACTTGCCCTACGGCCCGTTCGCCGAACGTGCCGCCTTTGACCGCTGGCTGGAAGGCAATGCTGCTGGCCTCGACCCGCTTTTCTATACCGTCATCGACCGCGCCAGTGGCCAGGCCCAAGGCATTCTCAGCCTGATGTCGATCGTGCCTGACCACGGCCGAATAGAGATCGGGCACATCGCCTTCGGCGCCGCCATGCAGCGCACGCCCAAGGGTACCGAGGCGGTGTATCTGCTGGGCAAGCTGGGCTTCGAGCTGGGTAATCGACGACTGGAGTGGAAGTGCAATAACGCCAATGCCCGCTCCAAACGCGCGGCAGAACGATTCGGCTTCGTCTACGAAGGGGTGTTCCGCAAGCACCTGGTGGTCAAGGACCATAACCGCGATACGGCTTGGTACTCGATTACCGATGATGAATGGCCGGCGGTAGCTGCCGGGTTTGAGCGATGGCTGAGCGAGGAGAACCAGCAGCCGGGTGGCCAGGTGGATAGCCTTGAGGTGTGCCGCAAAGGTTGAACGGTGTGCTGAATCAGCTGGCCTTTTCGCGGATGAACCCGCTCCTGCGGGGGATGCGCGTCATGAGGTGGACTACCCGCGAAGAGGCTAGTGAATCCGGCACAAAAAAAGGGGAGCATCCGCTCCCCAGAGGTTAACCACTTGTAGATGAGGGCTTAAATCAGCCTTCGATCTCGATCAGGATCTCACCCGGCGTCACGCGATCACCCTTGGCCACATGGATGGCCACGATCTTGCCGGCGATGGCTGCCTGCACTTCGGTTTCCATCTTCATGGCTTCGGTGATCAAGACCGCCTGGCCGGCCTTGACCATGTCACCTTCCTTGACCAGCACATCAACGATGTTCCCTGGCATGGTGGTGCTTACGTGGCCAGGGTCAGTAGCTTGTTTGCGCTTGCTACCGCCACCGCTGACGAACTCGTTGAGCGGCTCGAATACCACTTCTTCCGGCATGCCGTCGATCGACAGGTAGAAGTGACGCTTGCCTTCGGCCTTAACGCCCACACCGGTGATGTCGACGCGGTAGGTTTCGCCGTGAACGTCGATGACGAACTCGGTCGGCACGCCTTCACCACCTGGGGCAGCCACGGCACCGGCTTCCGGAATCGGCAGCAGAACTTCAGGCGTCAGCGTGCCAGCTTCGCGTTCTTCGAGGAACTTGCGGCCAATGTCCGGGAACATGGCGAAGGTCAGCACGTCCTCTTCGCAACGGGCCAGGGCACCGATGTCGCTACGCAACTTGGCCATTTCCGGCTTCAGCAGGTCAGCCGGGCGCACATCGATCACTTCTTCGCTGCCGATAGCCTGGCGACGCAGTTGTTCGTTGACCACACCCGGGGCCTTGCCATAACCACCTTGCAGGTACAGCTTCACCTCATTGGTGATGGTCTTGTAGCGCTCACCCGCCAGCACGTTGAAGAAGGCCTGGGTGCCGACGATCTGCGAGGTCGGGGTGACCAGCGGCGGGAAGCCGAGGTCTTCACGAACACGCGGGATCTCGGCCAGCACTTCGTTCATGCGGTTAAGGGCGCCCTGCTCCTTGAGCTGGTTGGCCAGGTTGGAAATCATGCCGCCCGGTACCTGGTTGACCTGCACGCGGGTGTCCACCGTTGTGAACTCGCTTTCGAACTGGTGATACTTCTTGCGCACGCCATAGAAGTACAACCCGATTTCCTGCAGAAGCTCCAGGTCCAGGCCGGTGTCGAATTCGCTGCCCTTGAGTGCAGCAACCATCGACTCGGTACCCGGGTGGCTGGTGCCCCAAGCGAAGCTGGAGATGGCGGTGTCGATGTGGTCGGCGCCATTTTCCACGGCCTTGAGCTGGCACATGGCAGCCAGACCGGCGGTATCGTGGGAGTGGATGAACACCGGCAGCGACTGTTCAGCCTTCAGCGCCTTGACCAACTCGCCAGTGGCGAACGGGGTCAGCAGGCCAGCCATGTCCTTGATCGCCACCGAGTCGCAACCCATGGCTTCCATCTGCTTGGCCTGCTTCACGAAGGCTTCGATGGTGTGTACCGGGCTGGTGGTGTAAGCGATGGTGCCCTGGGCGTGCTTGCCGGCGGCCTTGACCGCTTCGATGGCCACGCGCAGGTTACGCACGTCGTTCATGGCGTCGAAAATGCGGAACACATCAATGCCGTTAACCGCAGCCTTGGCGACGAAGGCCTTGACCACGTCGTCGCTGTAGTGGCGGTAGCCCAACAGGTTCTGACCGCGAAGCAGCATTTGCAGGCGGGTGTTGGGCAGCGCTGCACGCAGCTTGCGCAGGCGCTCCCACGGGTCTTCCTTGAGGAAGCGCACGCAGGCGTCGAAGGTGGCACCACCCCAGACTTCCAGCGACCAGTAGCCAACCTTGTCGAGCTTGTCGCAGATCGGCAGCATGTCTTCGGTACGCATGCGGGTGGCCAGCAGGGACTGGTGAGCGTCGCGCAGGATCGTGTCGGTTACGTGAATTTTCTTGGACATTATGGGGTTCCTCACAGGCCTGCGTGGGCGGCGATGGCGGCAGCGATGGCCAGGGCCAGCTCTTCGGGTTTGCGCTTGATCGAGTAGTTGGTCAATTCAGGGTGGCTTTCGACGAAGCTGGTATTGAACTGGCCGCTACGGAATTCCGGATTGCGCAGGATTTCCTGGTAGTACGCGGCGGTGGTCTTCACCCCTTGCACGCGCATGTCGTCCAGGGCCCGCAGGCCGCGGTCCATGGCTTCTTCCCAGGTCAACGCCCACACCACCAGTTTCAGGCACATGGAGTCGTAGAACGGCGGAATGGTATAGCCGGTGTAGATCGCCGTGTCGGTACGCACGCCTGGGCCGCCGGGGGCATAGTAACGGGTGATCTTGCCGAAGCTGGGCAGGAAGTTGTTTTTCGGGTCTTCAGCATTGATACGGAACTGCAAAGCGTAGCCACGGTGCTGAATATCTTCCTGCTTGACCGACAGTGGCAGCCCCGAGGCAATGCGGATCTGCTCGCGAACGATGTCGATCCCGGTGATTTCCTCGGTAATGGTGTGTTCCACCTGCACCCGGGTGTTCATTTCCATGAAGTACACTTCGCCATCGGCGAGCAGGAACTCCACAGTACCGGCGTTCTCGTAATTCACCGCTTTGGCCGCACGCACCGCCAGGTCGCCGATGTAGGCTCGCTGCTCGGGAGTGAGCTGTGGGCTCGGGGCAATTTCGATGAGCTTCTGGTTACGGCGCTGGATAGAGCAGTCGCGCTCGAACAGGTGCACTACGTTGCCGAAGCTGTCACCGAGAATTTGCGCCTCGATGTGCTTTGGGTTGACGATGCACTTCTCCAGGAACACTTCGGCCGAACCAAAGGCCTTGGTCGCCTCGGAAATTACCCGCGGGAAGTTCTGTTCCAGTTCTTCACGGCTATTGCAGCGGCGAATACCGCGGCCGCCACCACCGGAGGTGGCCTTGAGCATCACCGGATAACCGATGCGGTCACCTTCGCTCAGGGCTTCATGAATATCGGCAACGTTGCCTTCGGTGCCCGGGGTTACCGGCACACCGGCGGCAATCATGGTGCGGCGCGCTTCGGTCTTGTCGCCCATACGGCGGATCACGTCGGCGGCCGGGCCAATGAACTTGATCCCGCGCTCGGCGCAAATCTCTGCCAGTTCGGCGTTTTCCGAAAGGAAACCATAGCCCGGGTGCAGGGCATCACAGCCGGTTTCCACAGCCAGGTTCACCAGCTTGCGCGGGTTCAGGTAACCGGCCAGCGGCTCGGCACCGATGCTGTGGGCTTCGTCAGCGCGCTTGACGTGCAAGGCATGCCGGTCGGCGTCGGAAAAGATCGCTACCGAGCGAATGCCCATCTCGGCGCAAGCACGCACGATCCGAACTGCGATTTCACCTCGGTTGGCGATCAGGATTTTTTTTATCACTGGAGTCTTCCCAAAGCCGTAGGAACAGTCGAGCCGGTTCTACCGGTCGGCGCGTGACCAGACGTTGCTGGCCAGTCGCGTATTCACCCTAGCGCTGTAGGTCGATAAACAAAAATCAATATTTGTTAGAGGCTGTATTAGTAAAAGCTTATAGTTGGGTAACAGGGTGTTGCCGAAGAGCCGATTAAAATGCGTAAGTCCTTGATGCGTATGACATTGCGTCAACTCCAGATCTTCAATGAGGTGTGCGATTTGCGCTCGTACAGCCGTGCTGCGGAGGAGATGGCGCTGACGCAACCCGCCGTTAGTCTACAGATTCGCCAGCTCGAAGAGCTGATCGGCCAGCCACTGTTCGAGTACGTGGGCAAGAAGCTATACCTGACCGAGGCGGCCGAGGCCCTTCAGCGCGCCAGCCACGATATCTTCGGGCGCCTGGAAAGCCTGGACATGCAGCTGTCGGACATGCAGGGCTCATTGCAGGGTCAGTTGAAACTGGCGATCGAGTCCAGTGCCAAGTACTTCGTGCCACACCTGTTCGCCGCCTTCAAGCAGCGTCACCCGGAGGTCAACCTGACCCTGACGGTAGTCAACCGTGCCCAAGCCATCCGCCGCCTTTCCGATAACCGCGACGACCTGATCATCATGTCGATGGTGCCGCAAGACATGGGCCTGGAGTTTCTGCCGTTCCTCAACAACCCGATCGTTGCGGTTGCCCCGCCGAACCACCCGCTGTGCAAGCTGGAGCAGTTGCGCATGCAGGACCTGGAGCCTCATACCCTGTTAGTCCGCGAGCAGGGTTCGGGAACACGCAAGGCGTGCGAAGAGTACTTCAAGGACAAGCGCGTGCATTTCGCCCAGACGCTTGAGGTAGCCTCGGCCGATGCCCAGCGCGAATGCGTGATCGCCGGCTTGGGGATCGCCCTGCTGACCCGTCACGCAGTCAACCTGGAACTGGCCACCGGTGTGCTGAAGGAATTACCGGTCGAGGAACTGCCGCTGTACCGTAGCTGGTGCGTGGTGCAGGCCAAGGCCAAGCGGCAGTCGCCGGTGGCCTTGGCGTTCCTGGCATTCATCCGCGGCGAACGTGCGTTGATCAGCGCGCTTGTTGAACGTTTTTCGGGGAAGTTGCCGCCGATGACTGCCATACCGTGAGTGCTTGCAGCTCAGGGTAGTCCGCCAGGTCGCGGAGCAGTTGACGTTGGTCGCAATAGCTTTCGATCGCGCGGCGGTATTCCATGCGGCGCTGATCCTTTTCCTGCTGCTTGCGAGCCTTGGCGTTGGGTTGGTACGTACCGTCGAAGTCACGAGCCATTGCCTGTCTCCCAGATAGGATGCGAGAGTTTCAGACTGGCCTTGATGGTTTACCGTTTTGCGGTGGAATGGTGACAGAATCGTGAATTTTCACGGCCTGTACCGGCCTCTTTCCACAGGAATTGCACCGATTTATAGAGGCGCACAGTACCTGTGGGAGCGGGCAAGCCCGCGAAGAGGCCAGTACAGGTTGAATTCAGTCGTCTGTAGCCTTGATCGACTTGGGCGACAGACGCAGGCTGCGCAAGCTGCGCTTCACGCTCTTCAGGTGGTTGACCAGGCTAGGCCCGCGCGCCATGGCAACGCCCATGGCCAGCACGTCGATCACCACCAGGTGGGCAATACGCGAGGTCAGAGGGGTATAGATCTCGGTGTCTTCATGCACGTCGATCGCCAGGTTGACCGTCGACAGCTCGGCCAGCGGCGTCTGGCTGGGGCACAGGGTAATCAGGTTGGCGCCGCTCTCACGCACCAGGTTGGCGGTGATCAGCAGGTCCTTGGAACGGCCCGACTGGGAAATACACACCGCCACATCACCCGGTTTCAGGGTAACCGCCGACATCGCTTGCATGTGCGGGTCGGAATACGCTGCCGCGCTGAGCAGCAGGCGGAAGAATTTGTGCTGGGCATCGGCTGCAACCGCACCGGACGCGCCAAAGCCATAGAACTCTACCCGCTGCGCCTGGGCCATGGCGCTCACTGCTTGTTGCAGCGCCTGCGGATCAAGGTGCTCGCGCACTTCCATCAGGGTGTGCAGGGTGGTGTCGAAGATCTTCAGACTGTAGTCGGCGACCGAGTCATCTTCGTGGATGGCAAACTGACCGAAACTGGCCCCTGCAGCCAGGCTTTGTGCCAGCTTCAGCTTCAGGTCCTGGAAGCCCGAGCAGCCAATGGCCCGGCAGAAACGCACGATGGTCGGTTCACTGATACCCACGCTGTGCGCCAAGTCGGCCATGGAGCTGTGCATGACGGCAGCCGGGTCGAGCAGCACGTGGTCGGCCACTTTCAGTTCCGATTTGCGCAGCAGGTGGCGCGATTGGGCGATATGTTGCAACAGATTCACAGGCTGGACTCGGTTATGATCGGCTTGCCGGGTTGTAGCTTTCTTGTAGTTATACTACATGGACGCCAACCCGCCCAGTTAAACGAACGTGGAGAGTGGCGGTTTGACTATTCCTTGCGACATTCTGGTCTTCGGCGGCACCGGTGATCTGGCCCTGCACAAATTGCTTCCGGCGCTCTACCACCTGTTTCGCGAGGCCCGTCTGAACCCTGCCGTGCGGGTCATCGCACTGGCCAGACGCAACCTGCCACGCCTCGACTACCTGAAACTTGCCGAACGCCATTGTCGCGCGCAGATTGCCCGCAGCGACTTCGACGAGGAGGTGTGGCAGCGGTTTTCTGCACGGGTCGACTACTTCCCGATGGATGCTTCACAAAGCGCCGACTTCGGCCGCCTGGCACGCTACCTGGGCGAACCCGGTGGGCTGACGCGCATCTTCTACCTGGCCACCGCTCCCAACCTGTTCGTGCCGATTGCCAACCACCTGCGCATTGCCGGACTGGCCGACACCGAAGCGCGCATCGTGCTGGAAAAACCGATCGGCCATTCGCTGGAATCCGCCACTGCCATCAATGAAGCGATTGGCACGGTGTTCGAAGAAAGCCAGGTGTTCCGCATCGACCACTATCTGGGCAAGGAAACCGTGCAGAACCTGATGGCCCTGCGTTTTGCCAATGCCCTGCTGGAGCCGGTGTGGCGCAACAACCAGGTCGACCATGTCCAGATCAGCGTTTGCGAGACGCTGGGCGTAGAAAACCGCGGTGCCTACTACGATCGCGCCGGGGCTATTCGCGACATGCTGCAGAACCACCTTCTGCAACTGCTGTGCCTGGTGGCCATGGAGCCACCTGCGCAGTTCGAGGCCGAAGCGGTACGCGACGAAAAGGTGAAAATCCTGCGCGCCCTCAAGCCGATCACTGGCCAGGATGTGCAGGACAAGACAGTACGCGGCCAATATGGCGCCGGGCGTATCGGCGGCCAGGAAGTGCCGGCCTACTACTTTGAAAAGGATGTCGACAACGACAGCGATACCGAGACTTTCGTGGCCATCGAGGCGCACATCGACAACTGGCGCTGGGCGGGCGTGCCCTTCTATCTGCGCACTGGCAAACGCATGGCGCGGCGCGCTTCGCAGATCGTCATCCAGTTCAAGCCAGTGCCTCACGAACTGTTCAGCGGCGGCCAGGTCAACCAGCTACTGATACAGCTGCAACCGGACGAACGCATCAGCCTGCGCATGATGACCAAGAGCCCAGGCAAGGGCATGCGCCTGGAGCCCGTGGAGCTGGACCTTAATCTGGCCCAGGTGTTCAGCCAGACTCGCCGCTGGGAAGCCTACGAGCGTTTGCTGCTGGATGTGCTCGAAGGTGATTCGACACTGTTCATGCGCCGCGATGAAGTGGAAGCAGCCTGGGCCTGGGTAGATCCAATCATCAAGGGCTGTGAAGAGCACTTCCAGGCGCCCCGCCCCTACCCGGCTGGCAGTTCTGGGCCCGAGCAAGCCAACAGCCTGCTCGCCAGGCATGGCAGGCACTGGCATGGCTGAATTACCTGCGCGTTGACGCTACCTTCAATCTGAAACAGGCGCAGATAAAGTTCAAAGGGGCGAAGTCCTTTGCCTTGAAGGCCATTGACTGACCATGCGTCAGCCAGCTTGCGCAGGCCGTAGCTGACCCCGGACCGATGAGCGGGATGCAGCCAGGTGAATATTCATACAGTAGATATTTGCCCCTTACCCGGCATCGCCCTAGAATGGCCCGATGCGCACAGACGACCTCTCTCTCCTGCTGAACTCCCTCAACGATGCCCAACGCCAGGCCGTAGCGGCCACGCTTGGGCGTCAACTGGTGCTTGCCGGTGCCGGTTCCGGTAAAACCCGCGTGCTGGTACACCGTATCGCCTGGCTGATCCAGGTCGAGCAGGCATCGCCGCACTCGATCCTGTCGGTGACGTTCACCAACAAGGCCGCAGCAGAAATGCGCCAGCGGATCGAACAACTGCTGGGCATCAACCCGGCAGGCATGTGGGTCGGCACCTTCCACGGCCTGGCCCATCGTCTGTTGCGGGCCCACTGGCAGGAAGCACGGCTGGTGCAGAATTTCCAGATCCTCGACAGCGACGACCAGCAGCGTCTGATCAAGCGGGTGATGCGCGAGTTGGGCCTGGACGAGCAGAAGTGGCCGGCACGCCAGGCCCAGTGGTTCATCAACGGGCAGAAAGACGAAGGCCTGCGCCCGCAGCATATCCAGGCGGGGGGCGACCTGTTCCTGGCGACCATGCGCGAGGTCTACACCGCCTACGAGCAGGCTTGCGAGCGCGCCGGGGTCATCGATTTCTCCGAGCTGCTGCTTCGCGCCCTGGACCTGTGGCGTGACCACCCGGGCCTGCTGGAGCACTATCAGCGACGCTTCCGCCACGTGCTGGTGGACGAGTTCCAGGATACCAACGCCGTGCAGTACGCCTGGTTGCGCCTGCTGGCACGCGGCGGCGACAGCCTGATGGCGGTAGGCGATGACGACCAGTCGATCTACGGCTGGCGCGGCGCCAAGATCGAAAACATTCACCAGTACACCGCCGACTTCCCCGACGCCGAAATGATCCGCCTGGAGCAGAACTACCGCTCCACCGGCGGCATCCTCAAGGCGGCCAACGCGCTGATCGCCAATAACAGCGGGCGCCTGGGCAAGGAACTGTGGACCGACATGGGCGAAGGCGAACCACTGACCCTGTACGCGGCCTACAACGAGCACGATGAAGCGCGCTATGTAGTGGAAACCATCGAGAGCCTGGTCAAGCAGGGCAATGCGCGCAACGAGATCGCCATCCTGTACCGCTCCAACGCCCAGTCGCGAGTGCTGGAAGAAGCCCTGCTGCGTGAGCGTATCCCCTACCGCATCTATGGCGGCCAGCGCTTCTTCGAGCGCGCCGAAATCAAGAATGCCATGGCGTACCTGCGCCTGATCGAAGGGCGTGGCAACGATGCCGCTCTGGAGCGGGTGATCAACGTGCCGCCGCGCGGTATTGGCGAAAAAACTGTCGAAGCCATCCGCGAGCACGCCCGCCACAGCCAGCTGTCCATGTGGGAAGCCATGTGCCAGCTGCTCGCTGCCAAGGCCCTGAAGGGTCGCGCCGCCAGTGCCCTGGGGGCCTTTATCGAGCTGATCGAGGGGCTGGCCGCCAAGGTCGTGGACATGCCGCTGCATACCATGACCCAGACCGCCATAGAACAGTCCGGCCTGATCACCTATCACCAGGAAGAAAAAGGTGAAAAGGGCCAGGCACGGGTAGAAAACCTTGAGGAACTGGTCAGTGCCGCACGCAACTTCGAGTCCACCGACGAAGACGCCGACCTGTCCCCGCTCTCGGCCTTCCTTGGCCACGCCTCACTCGAAGCTGGCGATACTCAGGCTGACGAGCATGAAGACAGCATCCAGCTGATGACCCTGCACAGCGCCAAAGGCCTTGAGTTCCCCTATGTGTTCCTGGTGGGCATGGAAGAAGGCTTGTTCCCGCACAAGATGAGCCTGGAAGAACCCGGCCGCCTGGAAGAGGAACGACGCCTGGCCTATGTAGGCATCACCCGCGCCATGCGCCAGCTGGTCATGACCTACGCCGAAACACGCCGCCTTTATGGCAGCGAGACGTATAACAAGGTGTCGCGTTTCGTGCGTGAAATTCCGGCCGGCCTGGTTCAGGAAGTACGCCTGTCCAACAGTGTCAGCCGCCCGTTCGGCGGGGCCAAGACGGCCACCAACAGCAACCTGTTCGCCAATGCCAGCATTCCGCAGACCGCGTTCAACCTTGGCCAGCGTGTGCAGCATGCAGTATTCGGCGAAGGCGTGATCCTCAACTTCGAGGGTTCTGGCGCTCAGGCGCGGGTGCAGGTGAACTTTGCCGAAGGTAGCAAATGGCTGATGCTGGGGTATGCCAAGCTCGAGGCTGTCTAAAGCCCACAAGGGTCGGGCCTGCCAACTTTGTAACATCAGGCAAAAGCTCGAAACACTATGTCGCTGGTCATGTGCCTGGGAACCTGTGCACCATGACGCGCGTGCAATCCACAACAGGGGATATCCCACTTATGCAACGTTTTCTTAGCATCGCACTGGCGCTCTGCGTCGGCCTGACGCTGAGCCTGGACGCCAGCGCCAAGCGTTTCGGCGGCGGCAAGAGCTCGGGCTCCGCGCCTATCCACCAGACCCGCCAGGCTACGCCAACCACGCCTGCAGCCGCGCCGACCGCACCTGGCCGTGCACCGGCTGCCGCAAGCGGTGCTTCGCGCTGGTTGGGCCCACTGGCCGGCCTCGCCGCCGGTGGCCTGCTGGCTTCCATGTTCATGGGCGACGGTTTCGAAGGCTTCCAGATCATGGACTTCCTGATCGTGGCGCTCATCGCCTTCCTCGTGTTCCGCTTCATCGCCGCGCGCCGCCGCCAGCAGCAGCCACAAATGGCCATGCCGGGCCATGCGCCGATGCAGCGTGAGGCTCACGCTCAGCCTGCGCAACCGTCGATTTTCGGTGGTTCGGCCGCACCTGCTGCCGCAGCAGCCCCGGTGATCAACGCGCCGGCCTGGTTCAACGAGCAGAGCTTCCTGGCTGCAGCCCGTAGCCATTTCCAGTCGCTGCAGCAGCACTGGGATGCCAACGAAATGGACAAGATCAGCGAGTTCGTTACCCCGCAAATGCTCGAGTTCCTCAAGCGTGAGCGTGCTGAACTGGGTGATGGCTTCCAGTCTACCTACATCGATAACCTGGAAGTGCAGCTGGACGGTGTCGATGATCGCGCCGACCGCACCGACGCTACCCTGACCTTCCGTGGCGTGTCGAAGAATTCGCGCTTCGACCAGGGCGAAGTGTTCAGCGAAAGCTGGCACATGGTTCGCGCCCAAGGCGAGAACCAGCCTTGGCTGGTAGCCGGTATCCGTCAAAACGGCTAATCGCTGCGTGCTAAACAGAGAACCCCGGGCTTGCCCGGGGTTTTTGCTTTTGCCAAAGTGGGCTACTAGGGTATAAGGCGCAGCGTTGTCATCTAGGTTAGAGGAAGTGAACCGTGGAAGAAGTGATCGAACAACTCCGTGAAGCGAATGAGCCGGTACCGGTGCCCTTGGAGCTTCCCGACGAAGACCAACTGGTAGAGATCGAAGAGCAGCTGTTCATCAATATTCCATTCGTGTTCAAAGAGTTTCTGCTGACCGTAAGTGATGTGGTTTACGGCTCCCTTGAGCCTGTTACCGTCACTGATCCGCAGTCGCACACCTACCTGCCAGATGTGGCATCCAATGCCTGGGATGCCGGCGTACCGCGTGACCTGATTCCGCTGTGCCAGGACGGCGACAATTACTATTGCGTCGAAGAAGACGGCACCGTGGTGCTGTGGGATGCCGAAGAGGAAATTGTCGGCGAAGACAGCTGGGAATCGGTGTGGCACTGGGCGCGAGATGTTTGGCTGGAGAGCTGATCGCTAGAGCCTATAGAGAAGCTCGCGATCTGAGGCAGGAAAAATGACGTCTTAGCGCGTCAAGGTCGTTAAATCGCCAGGCTTTCCACGCCTGGCGACATCGCTATAGCCCATCTTCTCGGCGAACGGGAGATCTTGCCTCGGGCGCAACCCCTCAGTGCGAGTTTTCGCGACTGTTCTCCAGCGTCTCCAACAACGCGATCTGCATGCGCGTGTGCACGCGGATGAACCAGCGCCACAACAACGCCACCACCACCGCAGCCACCACGGCAATCACCAGCAGCAATTCGCTGGTGGGCAGAATGCTGGCGGACAATGCCGACAGCAGCAGGAAAATCACCAGCAGCGACAACAGCGGGATCACTTCGGCGATCACACGGCGCACGCGCTGGGTATGTCGCCCGGCCATTTCCGGCTTCACGCCCATCTCTGCCAGTAGCATCGAGAGTGCCTTTAGCTTGCGGTACGCGGCGATCAGGAAAGGCAGTGACAGCAGCAATGCAGCCCCCCAAATGATGGCCTTCTGCTGGCTTACATCGCTGACCCACTCACTGAGCCAATTGCCGATACGCCCTGCAAAGTAGCCGCCACTGAAGAAGATGGCGATCACCAGCGCCAGGTTCACCCCCACCTGCAACAGGATGCGCCGGATCATCGCCGCCAGCATGGCACTCTCGCCCTGCGGCTGGATGTTGCGCAACCACTCACCATATAAAGACAGCACGCGTGCGAGGCGAGCGGGCACCACATTGCCCAGTTTCTGCGACAACGGGTCAGCCGCGCGGATCAGGTAGGGTGTCAGCAGCGTAGTGATTGCCGATACTGCCACCGCCACCGGGTAAAGGAAGTCGCTGGTCACCTGCAGGGTCATGCCCAGCGCGGCAATGATGAAGGAGAACTCGCCGATCTGCGAAAGCCCCATGCCAACACGCAGTGACGTGCGCCCATCATTACCGGCAATGAACGCCCCCATGCCACAAGACAGCATCTTGCCCAGTACCACCGCCAACGTAATGACCACGATCGGCCAGGCATAGTCGAGGAGCACCTGAGGGTCAATCATCAGACCAATGGCGACGAAGAAGATGGCGCTGAAAAGGTCGCGTACGGGCTCGATCAAGCGTTCAATTTTCAATAGCTGCCGTGATTCGGCCATGATCGCGCCAATCAGGAAAGCGCCTAGCACCATGCTGTATTCCAGCTTCACTACCAGCAGGCAGAAGCCGAAACACAGGCCCAGAACGGTGATCAGCAACATTTCGTTGCTTTCGAACCTGGCGACGTAGGCCAATAACCGCGGCACCAGCAAAATACCGATGACGAGGGCGACGATCATGAACAGCGACAGTTTGCCGACAGTGGAGAACACCTCACCCGAGCTGACCGTGCCGCTGACCGCGATACCTGACAGCAGGGCAATGATACCGATGCCAAGAATGTCCTCGACGATCAACACGCCAAAAATCAGCTGGGCAAAGCGCTCGTTCTTCATCTTCAAGTCGTTGAGCGCCTTGACGATGATGGTGGTGGAGGAAATGGCCAGGATGGCGCCCAGGAACAGTGAATCCATGGTACTCCAGCCAAACCAGCGGCCAATCTCGAAGCCGATCCAGATCATCAGCACGATTTCCAGAAACGCTGCGATAAATGCCGTGGCGCCGACCTTGAACAGCTTGCGCAGGCTGAACTCGAGCCCCAGACAGAACATCAAGAATATAACCCCCAGTTCGGCGAGGATCTTGATGGTTTCTTCGTCATGAATCAGACCGAACGGGGGGGTGTGCGGGCCAATGATGAAGCCGGCGACAATGTAACCCAGCACCACCGGCTGTTTGAGGCGGTGAAAAAGAATGGTGACGACGCCAGCGATCAGCATGATGACTGCCAAGTCCTGGATGAAGCTGATGGCATGCATGGCGTGATACTCCTTATCTCGTCTTTTTATGAATGCCTGGTCAGACCGCTCCTGCCGAGGCAACCCTGAGCGAGCAGCAAGTACATACTGTATTGAATGCAGCGACGCCCATGTTGCATGGGCGCACTCAGGTTAACATCGCACTCCGCCGCTAAAAGTCGGTGCAATATGCAGAAACAGATCGGCTGGAAAAGCGCTCGTGATGGCATGATCAGCGTGACGACAGCGCGCCAGCCAACGTCCCGTATCAGCAAGGCAAATTCAAAGAGGGGAACAGAAGTGTCAGCAGATAACGCCCTCCATTCGCCCGATTCAGCGCAACCTCACCGTGAGCACACTATGGAACCTGGAAACGCCCAGCTGAGCATGACCGTCCTGATGACCCCGGACATGGCCAACTTTTCTGGCAACGTACATGGCGGCACCCTGCTCAAGTACCTCGACGAAGTGGCTTATGCATGCGCCAGCCGTTATGCCGGCAGCTATGTGGTGACCCTGTCGGTCGACCAGGTGATCTTCCGTGAACCCGTACATGTGGGTGAACTGGTGACCTTCCTGGCGTCAGTCAACTACACCGGCAACACTTCGATGGAAGTTGGCATCAAAGTTGTGACCGAGAACATTCGCGAGCGCTCGGTGCGCCATTCCAACAGCTGCTTCTTCACCATGGTCGCGGTCGATGACAACCGCCGCCCAGTGCCGGTGCCGCCGCGCCAGCCGTACAGCAGCGAAGAAAAACGCCGCTTCCTGCAGGGCCAGCAGCGCCGGCAGATCCGCCAGGAACTGGAAAAGCGCTACCAGGACCTGAAAACCGACGCCATTTAAAGCGCCAGCAACTGCGCCTCGAAGCGCACCCGTGGGTGCGCAATGCGGTCCTGGGCCCGTACCAGCTGCAATTCGTAGCTGGCGCAGGCCTGGGTTTCCAGCAGCACTTCATGCACTGCCGCAGCGGTGAACTCGAATGCCTGCACCCAGCTGTCGCCAAGCAGCACGCGGGCCAGGAACAGGCCTGAGGTCAGGTCACCCACCCCAACCGGCTGACGCGGGAACGCCAGCAGCGGGCGGCGCAGGTGCCAGCTGTGCTCGGCGGTCACCAGCAACATTTCGAACTGTTCTTCGGCCCGCCCGGGGTACGCCAGGTGCTTGACCAGTACAACCTGCGGCCCACGCTGCAGCAGGCTACGCGCCATGTTCACGCAATCCTCCAGCGACTGGGCGCGGCGCCCACAGAAGCTGTCCAGCTCCAGCTGGTTGGGGCACAGGATGTCCGCCGTGGCTGCCGCCTCGTCAAGCAGGAACTCACTGACTTCCGGCGGCACGATGCAGCCTTTTTCCGGGTGCCCCATGACCGGGTCGCACAGGTACAAGGCTTTTGGGTTTACCGCCTTGATCCGCTCGACGCCGGCCAGGATCGCTCGCCCTTGTTCGGCGCTGCCCAAATAGCCGGAAAGCACTGCATCGCAGTGGCCCAGCTCGCCGATGTTGGAAAT
The DNA here is from genome assembly GCA_041879295.1 of Pseudomonas putida. Taxonomy (NCBI): domain Bacteria; kingdom Pseudomonadati; phylum Pseudomonadota; class Gammaproteobacteria; order Pseudomonadales; family Pseudomonadaceae; genus Pseudomonas; species Pseudomonas putida. Next base: position 5,757,028 of record CP047152.1, read on the forward strand.
GCCTTCCACCAACGCAGGAATTTGCGCTGGGGCAAGCACTTCACCCGCCCACTGGCCATACTGTGTGTGATTGGAGAACTGCACGGTATTGAGTGGCCAGGCATTGACCCCGATACGCTGCATGGGGAATACCGCGGCGCTGTTGCCGGCGTGGCCGAACACCACGTGGGACTGAATGGCGAGCAGGTGCGGGGTACGTTTCATGCGGGAGGTTTCCAAAGCTGTTTCAAGGATTGTGCGCAGCGCAGTATGAACTCGATTGCTACCTGTACGACAGGCCAGGAACGCAGTTAAGCTGGATCTACCTGTTTGGAGCATATGCAAATGTTGACCCTGGAGAACCTCTTCGTCCTGATGCTGGTAGCCACGGCAGGCGCTTGGTTGTGGCACAACCATGGGTTGCGTGAAAAGGCCCTGGAACGGGTCAAACAGCATTGCGCCAAACTCGACCTGGAGTTGCTTGACGATGCCGTAGCGCTCAAACGCATCGCCTTTGTCCGGGATGCCAATGGCCGAAAGCGCCTGGCACGCGTCTATGCCTTCGAGTTCACCGTCACGGGTGAGCAACGTCACCCCGGCACCGCGACCCAGTTCGGCGCCCACAGTGTGCAGATCGAACTGGCGCCCTACCCGTTCGAAATCAAGACCCCACCACGCGCCGACAACGTCATAGAGATGCAGCAATGGCGCCAGGAACACAACCGCTGGCGCAACTGATCAACTGACGCGACATTCATTCAACCCGGCTTGCAACGCGGGTTGCGGTTGCGGCTGATCGAAAATCAGCTCGATACGGCTGTCCCTGCGCCAGTCGCTGGGCTGCCAAGCGGGCATATCCCCATTCAGCCCATTGAATGACCACCAGCCTTCCATGCTGTGGATAACGCCCTTCGCCCGTCGCCATGGCCATGCACATAAGAAAACCTTTAGCCGCTGTGGATAAAACTGTTGGCCAGGGTGCCATCGCCAGCCAATACTCCAACCGCCCTCCCCTTGCTGGACAAGGCAAATCGGCTGACTGGGGTCAGCCCACAGTGCTGCTGGGGCGATTGCAGGATTGTCGACAATCCTGCTTTTCAAAAACGGGCTGTCAACAATCTGTGGAGGCACCGTCGGGAGGCCGGCCAAAGGCAGCTGCCCTTGCACGGTCCACATGATCCTCTTTTCTTTAAATTTATTACTTATCAACAATTTATGTATTTCATCCACAGCCTCTGACTTATTAAAAACCACGCTTTCAGAGGCGTTGAAAGCCTGCTGTTGAGCCTCTGGAAGCGGCTCGTTTCGAGCCATGGCCTGGGCATCCACAACCATCAGAAGTGGTTGAATTGTCAGCACTCCAACCCAAGGCGCCTGTTGCAACTGAGCCAGCAGCTGCAACGGATGGCCCAGGCCGGAAGGTTCGATAAACAGCCGGTCAGGCCGGGATTTGCGCAGTAAACGGCCGAGGCCGACCTGAAACGGCATACCGTTGACGCAGCACAGGCATCCGCCCGCCACCTCGCCGATGGCGATGCCGTCTTCGTCACGGCTGAGCAAGGCTGCATCCAGGCCGACCAGGCCGAACTCGTTGATCAATACCGCCCAGCGCTCGTTTGCAGGGCGCTGGGCCAGCAAGTTACGGATCAAAGTGGTCTTACCAGCACCCAGCGGGCCAGCAATTACATGGGTGGGAATGTTCTGCAACATGGCGTGGCTTCAGGCGGCGGTGATGCCTCACTATGCGCTGTCAGGCCAGCCAGTCAAGGCTGAGCAGCAAACGCCCCTGCTGTGCCGAAGGCGACCGATGAACCAGGCCTGCCCCTTCATTACCCCGCCATTTTTCGCCTTTAAGTATCGCCACCTCGCCGGCTTGCAGGTGCTGGATGTTATCCACAGATGGCTGAGCTGTGTGTAACTCACTACGACAGCTATCCTGCTCTTGCAACCACTCGCTACCTGGGCCGACGTAAGTGGTGAGCAGGCGCAATGGCACGTTATCCACATGGAAACGCGGGCACATCGGAGCGTTCAGAACGCGCAAGCGCAAACCGATCCGTCGGGCGCCAACCAGACAGGTATAAGCCGCCACCAACCAGGTCACATCAGCAACGAAAGCTTCATATCCATGCAAATCCGCCGCTTCACGCAGCAGATCTGCCAATACCGGCTTCTGCTCCTCGTCCACATCGATCACCCGCTGATCAGCCAAGGGCTGGCCAAGGCTGATCACCAATGCTGCAAAGTCCTCCAACTGTGGAGGCAAGCGCCGCCGCCATACGGCCAGATTCACGCCATCCTGCAGCACTCCGGCCAGCACCTGAGGCGTCTCGCCAAACACCTGAAAGATATCCACAGGCCGGTGCGCCAGGTTCATGCTGCCGCCTCCTCATGCCATGGGCCAAATGGATCAGGTAGGCGCAACCAGCCCATGTGGCCCAAGTCCATTTCTTGATCCGTCAACAGGCATGCATCGAGGGCTGTGGATAATTTTTCGAAGTCGATATTCTGCCCGATAAACACCAACTCCTGGCGGCAGTCACCAGTCTCAGCGGTCCAGTGTTTCAAGATCGCGGTCGTGTTATCCACATCCTGTGGCCACTGCTCGCGTGGCACGAAGCGCCACCAGCGGCCAGCCAGACCCTGTCGCATCATGCCGCCCGCTTGCGACCAGCTGCCAGCTTCCTGATATTTGCTGGCCAACCAGAAAAAGCCTTTGGAACGCAGCAGCCGTCCGTTGCTCCAGTCCGTGTGGATAAAGTCGTAAAAGCGCTGTGGATGAAGCGGCCGTCGAGCCTGCCAGGTCATGGCCGCGATACCGTACTCTTCGGTTTCTGGCACATGCTCACCGCGCAGCTCCTGCAACCAGCCTGGTGCTTGGGCCGCCTGATCGAAGTCGAACAGCCCGGTGTCGAGGATACGTGCCAGCGGCACTTGGCCCATGACCATGGGTACGATCTGCGCCCGGGCATTGAGGCTGCGCAAAATGGCGATGAGTTCGTCGCGCTCATGTTGGCTGATCAGGTCGATCTTGCTCAGCAGCAGCACATCTGCGAACTCGACCTGCTCGATCAGCAAATCACTGATCGACCGCTCGTCTTCTTCGCCCAACGTTTCACCGCGGCTGGCCAGGCTGTCTGCTGCCTGATAGTCGCGCAGGAAGTTCAAGCCATCGACCACGGTGACCATGGTGTCCAGCCGCGCCATATCAGACAGGCTGCGGCCTTGTTCGTCGCGGAAAGTGAAGGTCTCGGCCACTGGCAATGGCTCAGAGATACCGGTGGACTCGATCAGCAAATAATCGAAACGCCCTTCTTCGGCCAGCCGCGCAACCTCCTCAAGCAGGTCTTCGCGCAACGTGCAGCAAATGCAGCCGTTGCTCATCTCGACCAGTTTCTCTTCAGCGCGGTTGAGGCTCACATTGCGCTGCACCTCGCTGGCATCGATGTTGATTTCACTCATATCGTTGACGATAACCGCGACCCGAAGGTTGTCGCGGTTGCGCAGCACATGGTTGAGCAGCGTGCTCTTGCCGGCGCCGAGAAAGCCGGACAGCACGGTGACGGGGAGACGATTGGACATGGCGAACCTCTTCAGGCAGACGCATTCGAAACGATGCATTGCATAATGTTATAAGATAACAATACACTTTCGCCAAGTGGTTCTCGACGGACGAGTGCTCACAGGGGATGAAAAATGAATCTGCCACGCGTCATGGCATTGTTGTTGCTCACCATGCCCGCCTCGCTGTTGGCCATGCCGCAAGGCAGTAAATTGGCCCTCTGTACGCGAAGCGCGACGCTACTCGCCTGCCAGGACGGCAAAGGCAACTACTACAGCGTGCGCACCGAAGGCACCACCTTCTACCTTCGCGGCTACGACTTCACCAGCCGCCGACTGTGGGCACAAACCAACAGCCGCTATGGCACGTTGACTTTTTTTACCGGCTTGGCCAGTGATGGTGAGACCTGGGTGGGTTACAGCCGTCGCGTAGGCTGGACCACCTTGAACCGCGTATCCAGTTCCAGCGGGGAGCGCTTCAAGGTGCATTGCAGCTTGATCGAGGGTTGCCGTTGACGCCTTCTTTTGTTTGGAAGGCTTTTCCTCTGCTGCCTATTTGCACGTCAGCTTCGAGCACTTGCTGAAAACGCCGGCCTTGATCAGCTCTCCGTCAGGCCGAAAAGCTAAGCCGCAACCACATCGAGGCAAGGACCGAAAATGAAATGTTCCACGTGGAACTATTCGTTTCCCGACCGACTCCTGGAACTACCCAGGCTCGGCTGCTCGAACGACAGCAGAGGCCTGCATGCCCACGACGGGGTTGCCACCAGCCATTGGTAATGGAACTTCAGCTGCGCGGTTTGACCGCCCCGCAGTCATTGCCTAACCACACCGCACGCGTGTTCATGCTGCCTTGCTGCTGCACACCCGAAGCGTTGAACGTGCCACTGACCTGGGTGGTGAATTCCCGATCACTGAGGAATGTAGCCTTACCACTTCCCTGCGCCTTCGGGCAGCTGAACTGAAACTTCCAAACGTTACCGGTACGGTCGGTAATCTTCTGCGTGCAGCCCGATTGCGGGTCTTGCAGAGGAATGTCATTCGTTGCCACCTGTTCTGGTGTCAGGCACGAACGCACACCCTTGCCACCTACACTGACCCCTTGTTTGGCCAACACCCCTTCCATCATTGCGCGCTGCTCGGGCGGCAGGTTTTTCAACTGGCCGAGCATGAATTCCATGTCGGGTAGCGGTTTGCCATCGACCAGCATGTTGCTGGTGGTCAGCTCCCACAAACCCGGTTGCAGCATCTGGGCTTGCACCAGCGGACTGCTCATGCCTAGGGCCAACGCCAACAGTGGCAGACGAATCTTCATGGATGAACGCTCCTGGAAAAAAGCCGGTCAAACGGGCCGGACTGAGCCTTAGACGCCAAATCCACCTGCAGGTTGCAGGCGGACCGGGAACGTGTTCTGTTACCTCAAGTGTACTCGGCAAGCAGGATGCATATGGATTACCACAGCCCCTACTTCTTTGGTTACCTACTCGGCCTGATCCACCTGCTGGGTATGGTCGCCGCACTGCATGCGCTGTTCACGGTGCGGACAGCTCAGGGGGCCATTGCGTGGGCGATGCCCTTGCTCTTCATCCCCTACCTCACCTTGATCCCCTATCTGATTTTCGGTGCCCGCTCGTTCTATGCCTACATCAAGGCTCGGCGTCAGGCCAACCAGGAAATGCACGTGGCCATGGCCAACCTCAACTGGCGGCCCTGGGTTGAAGAAGCCCTTACCGCTCGCGAGTCCGAAAGCTACACAGCCTTGCGCGCCATGCCCAAGCTGGGTCGCATGCCATGCCTGGCAAATAACCAGGTGAAACTGCTGATCAATGGCAAGGCCACCTTTGATGCCATCTTCGCAGCCATCGAAAAAGCACGCGATGTGGTACTGGTGCAGTTCTTCATCATTCATGACGACAATCTCGGCAAGGCACTGCAGCGACTCTTGCTACGCAAAGCCGCCGAAGGCGTGCAGGTGTTCGTGCTGTACGACCGTGTCGGTAGCCACGCCCTGCCGGCCAGCTACAGCCAGGTGCTGCGCGACGGTGGTGTGCAGATCCATGCATTCGCCACCCGTCGCGGCTGGTTCAACCGCTTTCAAGTGAACTTCCGCAACCATCGCAAGATTGTGGTGGTGGATGGCTTGCTCGGCTTCATCGGCGGTCACAATGTGGGAGACGAGTACCTGGGTGAACATCCACAGCTTTCCCCCTGGCGTGACACCCACGTACAGATCAGCGGGCCGGTACTGGCCTGCTTGCAAGAATCTTTTGCCGAGGACTGGTACTGGGCCACGCGCCAGCTACCGCCGCTGATCCTGCCCGATACGTACCCGGATAACGGCGTGCTGTGTCAGGCCTTGGCCAGCGGCCCGGCAGACCCACAAGAAACCTGCTCGCTGTTCTTCCTTGAAGCGATTCATTCGGCCACCCGCAGGGTGTGGATCACCAGCCCCTACTTCATCCCTGACGAGGCCGTGTTCGCCGCCTTGCGACTGGCGGTGCTACGGGGAGTCGATGTGCGGGTGCTGATCCCGTCACGGCCTGACCACCGCATCGTCTACGCTGCCTCCAGCCTGTTTGCCTTCGAAGCAGTTCGCGCGGGGGTACGTATGTTCCGTTACCAACCCGGGTTTCTGCATCAGAAGGTGGTACTGGTGGATGACGACATCAGCGCCATTGGAAGCGCCAACCTGGACAACCGCTCGTTCCGCCTGAACTTCGAGATTACCCTGCTGACAGTCGATCGCGGCTTCGCCGACCAGGTCGAGCACATGCTCCACGAGGACTTCGAACAAGCGCGGGAAATTACTGCAGAAGACACCCAGGACACCCATCGACTACAGCAATTGGGGATGCGGATTGCGCGACTGATATCGCCGATTCTTTAGGGTGAGCACACCCGTTGAAAGCGGCCTTTTCGCGAAAAAGGCCGCTCCTGCAAAGCCATATCAGGGCTGTGACGCTTACGATTTCAGCGGTACAAGTCTTCCCGCGTCCAAGGCAGGTCATGATGCCCGTCGGCGTATGGCTTCACTGCCAATATCTGGTGCAGGTTGATCCAGCCCTTCTGAAAGGCGTAGGCACACCCGGCCAAGTACAAACGCCAGATCCGCAGAGTCTTCTCAGGCACCAGCGCTGCTGCCTTGTGCAACTGGTTCTCCAGGTTCTCGCTCCAGTGGTGCAAGGTTTTAGCGTAGTGCAGGCGCAGGCTCTCTACGTCCACTACCTCCAGCCCAGCTTCACAGATACTGGCGCTGATCATCGACAGGTGCGGCAGTTCGCCGTGGGGGAATACATAGCGATCGATGAACTCACCCGCCCCGCGCCCGACCGGTCGGCCATCGACGTGCTTGGCAGTGATGCCGTGGTTCATCACCAGTCCCCCTTCCCTCACCGCCCCGAACAGCTTCTGGCAGTACAGCGCCAGGTTGGCATGCCCGACATGCTCGAACATACCCACGCTGACAACCTTGTCGAAGCGACCATCCTGGGGCAGATCGCGGTAGTCGAGAATCTGCAGGTCGACCTTGTCAGCAAGCCCTTCCGCTTGCACTCGCTTGCGGCCTAACTTCAATTGCTCCTTGCTCAGGGTAATGCCGAACACCTTGGCGCCATACTCACGGGCAGCGAACCGCGCCAACCCACCCCAACCACAGCCGACATCGAGCAGGTAGTCACCGGCATCCAGACGAAGCTTGCGGCACAGGTGGTCGAACTTGTCCTGCTGCGCCTGGTCGAGCGTATTGTCCGGCTCACGGAAGTAGGCGCAAGAATAGGCCATGTCCTGGTCCAGCCAAAGCTGGTAGAAGGCGTTGGACACGTCATAGTGGTAGGAGATCGCTTTGGCGTCGGTGCTCTTGTCATGAGACAAACGTTGCGGTGGCGTTTCATCCTCATCCGCCAGCAGCGCTTCACTCAGTTCGTCGCACACGCGGATGGCCTCACCGATATCGCCTTCAAGCTCCAGCTTGCCTTCGACGAATGCAGTGCCCAGCTGGTCCATGCTTGGGTGGGTCAACTGGCTGATCAGCTGTGGTTCCTTGACCAGAATGGTGACCTGAGGACTAGGCCCAAGATCAAAATGGTTACCGTCCCACAGCTTCAGCCTCAGCGGCAGATGCAAGCTCTGCAATGCAGGTGGAAGTTGAGCAAGCATGAAACACCCCTCCTGTCCGTAATTGGCCACGACGCCTAATATTTCGAACGTCATCGGATCAGAGTAGTTCATCTGTAGGATGTTTCCTCTAAGCAAGACCATGGTCTAGAACCAACTGATCTTATCCACACAGCAGATTGTATACAATTTCCGCATCTCAGCTTAACCTTGTGCCCCTCTCGCGCTTCTACATCCTGGAGTTGAACCCATGAAAGTCTATGACGTGGTGATCATCGGCGGTGGCCCTGGCGGCTACAACGCAGCCATCCGTGCTGGCCAGTTGGGCCTGAGCGTTGCTTGCGTGGAAGGCCGCTCGACCTTGGGCGGTACCTGCCTGAACGTCGGCTGCATGCCATCCAAGGCACTGCTGCATGCTTCGGAGCTTTACGAAGCGGCCAGCGGTGACGAGTTCGCCCACCTCGGTATCGAAGTCAAGCCTACCCTCAACCTCGCCCAGATGATGAAACAGAAGGATGAGAGCGTGGCAGGCCTGACCAAGGGCATCGAATACCTGTTTCGCAAGAACAAGGTCGAGTGGATCAAAGGCTGGGGCCGCCTGGATGGCATCGGCAAGGTCGTGGTCAAGGCCGAAGACGGCAGCGAAACAGCGTTGCAGGCCAAGGACATCGTCATTGCCACCGGCTCTGAGCCCACCCCTCTGCCAGGTGTGACCGTCGACAACCAGCGCATCATTGACTCGACCGGCGCGCTGTCGCTGCCGCAAGTGCCCAAGCACCTGGTCGTCATCGGTGCTGGCGTGATCGGTCTTGAGCTGGGTTCAGTCTGGCGCCGCCTGGGTAGCCAGGTCACCGTCATCGAATACCTGGACCGCATTTGCCCAGGCACTGACACGGAAACCGCCAAGGCCCTGCAGAAGGCTCTAGCCAAGCAAGGCATGGTGTTCAAGCTGGGCAGTAAAGTGACTCAGGCTACCGCAGGTGCAGATGGCGTCAGCCTGACGCTGGAGCCTGCCGCCGGGGATACCGCAGAATCGCTGCAAGCCGATTACGTGTTGGTGGCTATCGGCCGTCGCCCTTATACCAAAGGGCTGAACCTGGAAAGCGTGGGCCTGGAAGCCGACAAGCGCGGCATGCTCGGCAACGAGCACCACCGTACCTCAGTACCAGGTGTCTGGGTGATTGGCGACGTCACTTCGGGCCCGATGCTGGCGCACAAGGCCGAAGACGAAGCGGTGGCCTGTATCGAACGCATCGCCGGCAAGCCCCACGAGGTCAACTACAACCTCATCCCTGGCGTGATCTATACCCGCCCAGAGATGGCCACCGTGGGCAAGACTGAAGAGCAGCTCAAGGCCGAAGGGCGTGCCTACAAGGTTGGCAAGTTCCCCTTCACCGCCAACAGCCGTGCCAAGATCAACCACGAGACCGAAGGATTCGCCAAGGTCATCGCCGATGCCGAAACCGATGAAGTACTGGGTGTGCACCTGGTGGGCCCAAGCGTCAGCGAGATGATTGGTGAGTTCTGCGTGGCTATGGAGTTCTCGGCCTCGGCAGAAGATATCGCCCTCACCTGCCACCCGCACCCGACACGCTCCGAGGCCCTGCGCCAGGCGGCGATGAATGTGGATGGCATGGCCATGCAAATCTGACCAGTCTCATTCGCTGCGTCGGGCCATGAACATGATCTGGATCTGGATCTGAATTTGGATCTGGATCTGGATCTGGATCTGGATCTGGATCTGGATCTGGATCTGAGTCGTATGAGTTAGTGGCCGTTCTCTGACAATCAGAAAAGAAAAACCCTCCGGTTGGAGGGCTTTTCTGGATTTAGAGAATTAAAACTGTCGCGGGAGCGTCCCGTTTTCGGCGGCCTTCAGCCTCAGAGGACATGCAAAACTGTCGCAAGGCGCAGAAATGTAGCTTATTTCCATCATCCTCAAAGACCTGATTGATGTCGTCACGCAGATGGCATCGCGCTAGGTCATGTTGAAATCGTTGTTCTGTTGCTGGGCGCTATTGTTGAATACCTGACTCGTAGGCGAGGTAACGCTGGCAGGCTGGCCCAAGAGATGCGAGCCAGTCCGAAAGGCGCAAGAATTGGACAATGGATGGTTGAGCATGAAAATGCGTTGAAGAGTAGGCCTGACTTGCAGAAGGCTGAAGCGCGCAAAGGAGCAATAGGTTCACAAGAAGCCCCCGCCCCAGCGCCTACACCTCGCTCTGATACTAGTTCTCCAAGGGATCTCAAGCCGAAGAGATCATATGAGAATCCTGGCAATTTGATTCCAACGCAATCCAGATCTGAAATGTCCGGTTCGCAGATTAAGCGCCTCACGAAAGCTATGGAAAAGAATGGGTTCAACCCAAATCATCCGGTTGATGTTTGGAGGAATCCCAGCACAGGGCGACTGGAAATCCAAGACGGAGACCATAGGGCGGCAGCAGCCAAAAAGCGGGCATTGAAAAAATTCCAGTCGAAGTTTAGGAGTGATGTAATGACTAAACAATATAAAGCTGCATTTATAGTCCCGATCAGGGCCAGCAGGATCCTCGGAGAGGATGGCTGGGAGTTTGAAAGCTCTGAGCGCTTGTCTAAAAATCTTTGCAATCACTTAATTGAAAATCTAAGAGTTAAGTTTATAGAAGAGTATTGCGACATAATTAAATATGCAGGCGAAGGCATAAGGATGTCTTTACTGCTCGACGATAATCAAGAGGTAGAAGTTATTTATTTACAGTTATCAGTCGAGGCATTAGCTTCCCTGTCCGAGATGTGCCAAAGCATTGATATCTCTTCTGAAGCAGAGTTTTTTGTGCCTTGAAAAATTCAGTCTTTTGGGGTAGTTCTATAGATGGACTGAAGTAGCCTCTGTTTTTCGCGCCCGCAAGCTAAGTCGTATGGGGCTCCGCAGGACGTCTGCCCAGAACCTATAGGCTCTGACGGCTCAACCCGCATGCCCATGACATAGCGGGTACCAGCAGTGTTCACGGCCACCGCTACTCCTCTCTAACGCAGTCAGGGCAGAACCAAGCAACCGGCTCACTGTATTGCACACCGGGAGAAATATAGTCGCTTCCGGAGTATGAAATATCCCAATCATTCTTAATGACATGAAATGCGGCGTGCATCGTGTGACAGTGAACAAGCCGATTGAAACCATACCAACCAGGCCACCCGAATTCTGCAGCGAGCATCCGGACTGCATCGGCCTTGATCACACGGCTAGTAGCAGCCAGGGTTTCGAATGTAGCTGCCTTTGGATCGCCCCAACAGAGGAGCAAGTTTCTTCTCACGTATGACTGAAGAGATTCATCAACCTGTATGGGAGGGGCATCAGAAAACGCCAGATTTCGGTAGGGAGGGGTGGACCGGGCAGGAGGGTGAGCCGTCCGATGGGGGGAAGCGAGAGCTTTCCTCCATCGGCGACAGTTTTAATTGTTCGAAAACAGTTTTAATTCAACAAAACCATTTCATCAACACCTGACTACCCGTTACTCGACAGTCACCGACTTGGCCAGATTACGAGGCTGGTCAACGTCGGTCCCCTTGAGCACGGCCACGTAATAAGACAGCAATTGCAGCGGAATGGTGTACAGGATTGGCGCCAGGGCATCGGCAATGTGCGGCACCTTGATCACGTGGGTGCCTTCGCCATTGGTCATGCCAGCGTGCTCGTCGGCGAACACGACCAGCTCGCCACCACGGGCACGCACTTCCTGCAGGTTGGACTTCAGCTTCTCAAGCAGTTCGTTGTTCGGTGCAACGGTGACCACCGGCATGTCGTTGTCCACCAACGCCAGCGGGCCGTGCTTCAACTCGCCTGCTGGGTAAGCTTCGGCGTGGATGTAGGAGATTTCTTTAAGCTTGAGAGCACCTTCCATCGCCACCGGGTACTGCGCGCCGCGGCCGAGGAACAGGGTATGGTGCTTGTCGGCGAACAGCTCGGCAATTTTCTCGACGGTGGCATCCATGGCCAGGGCTTCGCCCAGGCGGGTCGGCAGTCGACGCAGCTCTTCAACCAGCTCAGCTTCGACACCGGCTTCCAGCGTACCGCGCACCTGACCAAGGGCCAGGGTCAGCAGCATCAGCGAAACCAGCTGGGTGGTGAACGCTTTGGTCGAAGCCACGCCGATTTCAGGGCCGGCCAAGGTCAGCAGGGTCAAGTCCGACTCGCGTACCAGCGAGCTGATACCCACGTTGCAGATCGCCAGGCTGCCAAGGAAACCCAACTCCTTGGCGTTGCGCAGTGCGGCCAAGGTATCGGCGGTTTCGCCGGACTGCGAGATGGAGACGAACAGCGTGTCCGGCTGCACCACCACCTTGCGGTAACGGAACTCGCTGGCCACTTCCACCTGGCAAGGGATGCCGGCCAGGCTTTCCAGCCAGTAACGCGCAACCATACCGGCGTGGTAGCTGGTGCCACAGGCAACGATCTGCACGTTGCGCACCTTGGCAAACAGGTCGGCAGCTTGCGGGCCAAAGGCCTGGACCAGCACGTTGTCCTTGCCCAGGCGGCCTTCAAGCGTGCGCTGAACAACGCTTGGCTGCTCGTGAATTTCCTTGAGCATGAAGTGGCGGTAAGCGCCCTTGTCAGCAGCCTCGGCACCTTCGTGATACTGCACGGTTTCGCGCTGGACCTTGTTGCCCTGCTGGTCCCAGATAGAGACCTGATCACGGCGGATTTCAGCGATGTCGCCTTCTTCCAGGTACATGAAGCGGTCAGTAACCTGACGCAGCGCCAGCTGGTCGGACGCCAGGAAGTTCTCGCCAAGGCCCAGGCCGATTACCAGCGGGCTGCCACTGCGTGCGGCGACCAGGCGGTCCGGCTGCTTGGCACTGATCAGCGCCAGGCCGTAAGCACCATGCAGGCGCTTCACCGCCGCCTTCAGGGCGTCGGTCAGGTCTGGAATGCTCTTCAAGGTGTGGTGGATCAGGTGGACGATGACTTCGGTATCGGTCTGCGAAGTGAAGACATAGCCCAGCCCCTTCAGCTCTTCGCGCAGCTCTTCGTGGTTTTCGATGATGCCGTTGTGCACCACGGCCACGTCATTGCCCGAGAAGTGCGGGTGGGCGTTGCCTTCAGTCGGCGCGCCGTGGGTAGCCCAACGGGTGTGGGCAATACCCAACTGGCCTGCCAACGGCTCATCAGCAACAGCAACCTCCAGCTCGCTGACCTTGCCGATGCGGCGGCGGCGCTGCAGTTCACCGGTCTGGGTGAGTACAGCCAAACCGGCGCTGTCGTAACCGCGGTATTCAAGACGCTTGAGGCCTTCGATCAGGATGGCTGTGATATTACGCTCGGCGACAGCACCAACGATTCCACACATGTTTTATTGCTCCTGGCTGATCGCGGCGCAGATCAGGTTGATGCCGCGGGCTTGAATTTGTTCGCGCGCTGCTGCTGGCAGGCGTTCATCTGTAATAAGGGTGTGTACGCTGCCCCAGGGCAGCTCGAGGTTAGGGATCTTGCGCCCCACCTTGTCCGACTCGACCATCACGATCACTTCACGGGCAACTTCGGCCATGACCCGGCTCAGCCCAAGCAGTTCGTTGAAGGTAGTGGTACCCCGGCCGAGGTCGATGCCGTCGGCACCGATGAATAATTGGTCGAAATCGTAGGAGCGCAGTACCTGCTCCGCGACCTGGCCCTGGAACGATTCAGAATGCGGGTCCCAGGTGCCACCGGTCATCAGCAGCACCGGCTCGTGTTCGAGGTCGCAGATTGCACGGGCCACATTGAGCGAATTGGTCATCACCACCAGGCCTGGCTGGCGCCCCAGCTCGGGGATCATTGCCGCCGTGGTACTGCCGCTGTCGATGATAATGCGCGCATGTTCACGGATTCGCCCTACGGCGGCACGCGCAATGGCCTTTTTATAAGAAGAGACGGGTTGTGCCGGTTCACCGAGCAACTCTTGCGGCACCGGCACCGCACCACCGTAGCGGCGTAACAACAAGCCGTTGGTTTCCAAGGCGGCAAGGTCTTTGCGAATAGTCACTTCCGAGGTGGCGAAACGCTTGGCCAACGCGTCCACACTTACCTCGCCCTGCTCGCTGAGCAAAGCCAGAATATTGTGTCGCCGTTGTGGTGTGTTTCGTTTCGACATGTGCGTTTAAGTTTCGATTCGAAAGTTAATGGTTGCAATCAAAACCTAAGACGAGCGATCCGTCAAGCTGTCGTTGACCTGTGGATAGTTTGCCTCTGCTTTGACGCGGTCCTTTATGCGCGGCAGCGCCAATAAAAAAGCCGACTTATTCACATAAGTCGGCTTTCGATCGAAACGGCTGTGAATAACTCAGCTCTTCTTGATCTTCTCAGGGCGCTTCCAGCCCGAAATGTTGCGCTGGCGTGCACGAGCTACAGCCAGGTCACCGGCTTCTACAACCTGGGTGATGGTCGAGCCGGCTGCGGTGGTCGCGCCGGCTTTGATTTCCACAGGCGCCACCAGCGAGTTGTTCGAACCGATGAACACGTCTTCACCCATCACGGTCTTGAACTTGTTGGCGCCATCGTAGTTGCAGGTGATGGTGCCGGCGCCGATATTGGTGCGCGCACCGATTTCGGCATCACCCAGGTAGGTCAGGTGACCAGCCTTGGCCCCTTCACCCAGGTGGGCGTTTTTCAGTTCAACGAAGTTACCCACATGGGCCTTGGCGTCCAGTACGCTGCCCGGGCGCAGGCGAGCAAACGGGCCTGCATCGCTGCCTTCTCCCATCACGGCGCCTTCGAGGTGGCTATTGGCCTTGACCACCGCGCCTTTGCGCAGGGTCGTGTTCTTGATCACGCAGTTAGGGCCGATCTGCACATCGTCTTCGATGACCACCTTGCCTTCGAGAATCACGTTGATGTCGATCAGCACGTCACGACCAACGCTTACTTCACCACGAACATCGAAGCGTGCCGGGTCACGCAGGGTAACCCCCTGAGCCATCAGACGGCGGCCTTCACGCAACTGGTAGTGACGCTCCAGCTCGGACAGCTGGCGGCGGTCGTTGGCGCCCTGCACTTCCATAGGGTCGTGCGGCTGTTCAGTTGCCACCACCAAGCCATCGGCCACTGCCATGGCAATTACATCGGTCAGGTAATACTCGCCCTGAGCGTTGTTGTTCGACAGGCGGCCCATCCAGTCGGCAAGGCGCGCGGCTGGCAGTGCCAGAATTCCGGTGTTGCCTTCCTTGATCGCTTTTTGCGCGTCGTTGGCGTCCTTGTGCTCAACGATGGCAGTTACCTTGCCCTGCACGTCACGCACGATCCGGCCATAGCCGGTCGGATCATCGAGGGTGACGGTAAGCAGTCCCAGTTGCTGATCGTTGGCCTTCGCCAACAGACGCTGCAGGGTCTCCACTTCGATCAACGGCACGTCGCCGTATAACACCAGCACAGTGTCAGCGGTCAGCGCCGGCAGTGCCTGCGCAACAGCATGACCGGTACCCAGCTGTTTATCCTGCATCACGAAATTCAGGTCGTCAGCGGCCAGGCGCTCGCGAACCAGTTCGGCACCATGGCCAATGACCACATGAATACCTTGCGGCTGAAGTTGGCGCGCGCTGTGGATAACATGGCCGAGCATGGAATTGCCAGCTACCGGGTGCAACACTTTGGGCAGCGCCGAGCGCATGCGGGTGCCTTGGCCGGCGGCGAGAATAACGATATCGAGTGACATTACTGGCTACCAATCCTGGGCGGTCAGTGAAAGACCGTGGGGAGAAAACAGAAAAAGAAAAAGGGTAGCCGAGGCTACCCTTTTACTCAATCGCAACAGCAGTTATCAGCCTTGGCCGATTACTTGCCTCTGCGCATTTGCTGGACGGTACGCAGCTGAGCTGCGGCCTCGGCCAGACGTGCGGCGGCGGCACTGTAGTCGAAGTCCGCGCCTTTCAGATTCAGGGCGTTCTCGGCGGCCTTGAGGGCCTCCTGAGCCTGAGCTTCATCCAGGTCTGTAGCACGTTGCACGGTATCGGCAAGCACCTTGACCATGTTCGGCTGAACCTCGAGGAAACCACCAGAGATGTAGAACACCTCTTGTGCGCCACCCTGCTTGGTCAGCGTGATCGGACCAGGCTTGAGATTGGTGATCAGCGGCGCATGGCCTGGAGCGATACCAAGATCACCCAGGTTACCGTGCGCAACCACCATCTCGACCAGGCCGGAGAAGATCTCTCCTTCCGCGCTGACGATATCGCAATGGACTGTCATAGCCATCTGCTTGCCTCAACCTGATAGCGCCCCTTGCGGGGCGCAGGAATTACAGTTTCTTGGCTTTCTCGATCGCTTCGTCGATGCTGCCGACCATGTAGAACGCTTGTTCTGGCAGGTGGTCGTAGTCACCTTTGAGGATGCCGCTGAAGCCAGCGATGGTGTCTTTCAGGGAAACGTACTTGCCTGGCGAACCGGTGAAGACTTCTGCCACGAAGAACGGCTGCGACAGGAAGCGCTGGATCTTACGAGCGCGGGCTACCAGTTGCTTGTCGGCTTCGGACAGTTCGTCCATACCCAGGATCGCAATGATGTCCTTCAGCTCTTTGTAGCGCTGCAGAACATACTGAACGCCACGAGCGGTCTCGTAGTGCTCGTTGCCGATCACGTTCGGGTCCAGCTGGCGCGAAGTCGAGTCCAGTGGGTCGACCGCTGGGTAGATACCCAGGGAGGCGATGTCACGAGACAGAACGACGGTGGCGTCCAAGTGGGCGAAGGTGGTCGCTGGCGACGGGTCGGTCAAGTCGTCCGCAGGTACATATACGGCCTGTACCGAGGTGATCGAACCTTCCTTGGTGGAGGTGATGCGCTCTTGCAGAACGCCCATCTCTTCAGCCAGGGTCGGCTGGTAACCTACTGCCGAAGGCATACGGCCCAGCAGTGCGGATACTTCGGTACCGGCCAGGGTGTAACGATAGATGTTGTCGACGAACAGCAGAACGTCGTTACCTTCGTCACGGAACTTCTCAGCCATGGTCAGGCCGGTCAGCGCTACACGCAGACGGTTTCCTGGTGGCTCGTTCATCTGACCGTAGACCAGCGCTACCTTGTCGAGAACGTTGG
Source organism: Pseudomonas putida (assembly GCA_041879295.1). NCBI lineage: Bacteria > Pseudomonadati > Pseudomonadota > Gammaproteobacteria > Pseudomonadales > Pseudomonadaceae > Pseudomonas > Pseudomonas putida. The sequence continues at coordinate 5,773,724 of CP047152.1, forward strand.
AGTCCTTCATCTCGTGGTAGAAGTCGTTACCCTCACGAGTACGCTCACCCACACCAGCGAACACGGAGTAACCGCTGTGTTCCATGGCGATGTTACGGATCAGTTCCATCATGTTTACGGTCTTGCCGACACCGGCACCACCGAACAGACCAACCTTACCACCCTTGGCGAACGGGCAAACCAGGTCGATAACCTTGATGCCGGTTTCCAGCAGGTCGTTGCCGCCTGCCTGGTCAGCGAACGAAGGCGCTGGCTGGTGGATACCGCGACGCTCTTCTTCGCCGATCGGGCCGGCTTCGTCGATCGGGTTGCCCAGTACGTCCATGATACGGCCCAGGGTGGCCTTACCAACTGGAACGGAAATGGCAGCGCCGGTGTCGACGACATCCAGACCGCGCTTCAGGCCTTCGGTCGAGCCCATCGCAATGGTACGAACCACGCCGTCGCCCAGCTGCTGCTGAACTTCCAGGGTGGTTTCCGCGCCTTGTACTTTAAGCGCGTTGTATACACTCGGCACGACGTCGCGTGGGAATTCCACGTCGATGACGGCGCCGATGATTTGAACGATACGTCCGCTACTCATAGCTGGATCCTCTGAATATGTGAACCGTTAAACCGCGGCAGCGCCGCCGACGATTTCCGAGATCTCCTGGGTGATCGCAGCCTGACGCGCCTTGTTGTAGATCAACTGAAGCTCTTTGATCAAATCACCGGCGTTGTCTGTGGCGTTCTTCATGGCGATCATCCGGGCCGCTTGTTCAGCAGCGTTGTTCTCGACCACCGCCTGGTATACCTGCGACTCCACGTAACGCACCATCAAGCCGTCCAGCAGCTCTTTTGCGTCGGGTTCGTACAGGTAGTCCCAGTGATGCTTGAGATCCTGATCCGGGGTTGCCACCAACGGTACCAATTGCTCGACCGTCGGCTTCTGGGTCATGGTATTGATGAACTTGTTCGAAACCACCGAGAGGCGATCGATACGGCCGTCCAGGTAGGCGTCCAGCATCACTTTGACGGAGCCGATCAGATCGTTGATCGATGGCTCTTCGCCCAAATGGCTGATCGCTGCTACGACGTTGCCGCCAAAGATGCGGAAGAAAGTCGCACCCTTGCTGCCGATCACGCACAGGTCGATTTCCACGCCCTGTTCGCGGTTTGCGCTCATGTCCTTGACCAGGGCCTTGAACAGGTTGGTGTTCAAGCCACCGCACAGACCACGGTCACTGCTCACCACGATATAACCGGCGCGCTTTACAGGGCGCTCGATCATGAACGGGTGGCGGTATTCCGGGTTGGCGTTGGCCAGATGACCGATCACCTGGCGGATACGTTCCGCGTAAGGACGGCTAGCAGCCATGCGCATTTGTGCCTTGCGCATCTTGCTGACCGCCACTTTCTCCATGGCGCTGGTAATTTTTTGCGTGCTTTTGATGCTCGCAATCTTACTGCGAATCTCTTTTGCGCCTGCCATGTATCACCTATCAGGTTAGCAAGCGGGGGCCTGAGCCCCCGCTGCGGCTTACCAGGTCTGGGTGGCCTTGAACTTCTCGATACCGGCTTTCAGGCCTGCGTCGATTTCGTCGTTGAAGTCACCCTTCACGTTGATCTTCGCCATCAGTTCAGCGTGATCACGGTTGAAGAAGGCGATCAGTGCTTGCTCGAAGCTGCCGATCTTGGAGACCTCTACGTCGGTCAGGAAGCCACGCTCAGCGGCGTACAGCGACAGAGCCATGTCCGCAATGGACATCGGCGCGTACTGCTTCTGCTTCATCAGCTCGGTAACGCGCTGACCATGCTCCAGCTGCTTGCGGGTCGCTTCGTCCAGATCGGACGCGAACTGGGCGAATGCAGCCAGTTCACGGTACTGAGCCAGAGCGGTACGAATACCACCGGACAGCTTCTTGATGATCTTGGTCTGAGCGGCACCACCTACACGGGATACCGAAACACCGGCGTTCACTGCAGGGCGGATGCCCGAGTTGAACATGGCCGATTCCAGGAAGATCTGACCGTCGGTGATGGAAATCACGTTGGTCGGAACGAACGCAGAAACGTCGCCAGCCTGGGTTTCGATGATCGGCAGAGCGGTCAGGGAACCGGTTTTGCCAGTGACAGCACCGTTGGTGAACTTCTCGACGTACTCTTCCGAAACGCGCGATGCACGCTCCAGCAGACGGGAGTGGAGATAGAACACGTCGCCTGGGTATGCTTCGCGTCCTGGTGGACGGCGCAGCAGCAGGGAGATCTGACGGTAGGCAACGGCCTGCTTGGACAGGTCATCGTAAACGATCAGTGCGTCTTCACCGCGGTCGCGGAAGAACTCGCCCATGGTGCAACCGGCGTATGGCGCCAGGAATTGCAGTGCGGCGGATTCCGAAGCACTGGCAACAACCACGATGGTGTTGGCCAGGGCGCCGTTTTCTTCCAGCTTGCGAACGATGTTGGCAACGGTGGAACGCTTCTGACCTACAGCAACATAAACACAGAAAATACCGGAGTCTTTCTGGTTGATGATGGCGTCGATGGCCATGGCGGTCTTGCCGATCTGACGGTCGCCAATGATCAGCTCACGCTGGCCACGGCCGACAGGGATCATGGCGTCGACGGATTTGTAACCAGTCTGTACAGGCTGGTCTACCGACTTACGCCAGATCACGCCTGGAGCAACTTTCTCGACTGCGTCGGTCTCGGTGTTGCCCAGAGGACCTTTGCCATCGATAGGGTTGCCCAGTGCGTCGACGACGCGACCCAGCAGTTCCTTACCAACCGGAACTTCCAGGATGCGGCCGGTGCACTTGGCGCTCATGCCTTCGGCGAGGGTGTCATATGCACCCAGGATCACTGCACCTACGGAGTCTTGCTCCAGGTTCAGGGCCATGCCGTAGACGCCACCAGGGAACTCGATCATTTCGCCGTACATGACGTCGGCCAGACCGTGGATCCGCACGATACCGTCGGATACCGAAACAACGGTACCTTCGTTACGGGCTTGGGAGCTCACATCGAGGTTATCGATGCGGCCCTTGATGATTTCACTAATTTCGGAAGGATTGAGTTGCTGCATTGCTCTGCTGCCCCTTCAAACTCAAGATTTCAATGCTTCGGCCAGTTTCGCGATTTTGCCGCGAACAGAGCCATCGATTACCAGGTCACCGGCGCGGATGACGACGCCGCCAATCAGGCTGGCATCCTCCGACGCGTGCAGGCGCACTTCCTGGCCTAACCGTGCACTGAGAACCTTGGCGAGTTTGTCTTGCTGTTCTTGGTTCAACGCGAAGGCACTGGTGACTTCCACGTCCACGGATTTCTCTTGCTCGGCCTTGTACAGGTCGAACAGGGCGGCAATCTCCGGCAGAAGCAGGAGACGGTCGTTTTCCGCGGCAACATGAATGAAATTCTGTGCCTGTGCATTGAACTTGTCACCGCACACGTCAATGAACGTGGCGGCCTTTTCTGCGCTCGTCAGTCGCGGGGCCTTGAGCAGGCGCTGCATGGTGTCGTCTTGCGACACCGCAGCAGCCAGGCCGAGCATGGCTGACCAATTGGCCAGTTGCTGATGGGCCTGGGCATGCTCAAAGGCAGCCTTAGCGTAAGGTCGGGCCAACGTGGTCAGTTCTGCCATGATCGCCCTCGCTTAAATTTCAGCGGCCAGTTTGTTAACCAGCTCCGCATGCGCGTTTTGATCGATTGTGGCGCCAAGGATCTTTTCAGCACCACCAACGGCCAGAGCACCCACTTGGGCACGCAGGGCGTCTTTAGCGCTGTTCAGTTCCTGTTCGATCTCGGCCAGAGCCTGAGCCTTCACACGGTCAGCTTCGACGCGAGCCTGTTCACGGGCTTCGTCGACAAGCTGAGCAGCGCGTTTCTTGCTTTGCTCGATGATTTCGGCTGCCTGTGCTTTAGCTTCACGCAGTTGCTGACCCGCTTTCTCTTGGGCCAGCTCCAGGTCGCGAGCTGCGCGGTTGGCAGCGTCCAAGCCGTCGGCAATCTTCTTTTGGCGCTCTTGCAGGGCAGTGATGACCGGAGGCCATACATACTTCATGCAGAAGAGTACAAAAATCAGGAAAGCAACGGATTGGCCAATCAGGGTTGCATTAATGTTCACGCCAACACCTCGCTCGGTCTTAATTCATACAGCCATCAACTCGTGGTGACGAGTGATTAGCCGGCGATCTGACCAACGAACGGATTCGCGAAGGTGAAGAACAGAGCGATACCAACACCGATCATGGTTACGGCGTCGAGCAGACCGGCAACGATGAACATTTTGACCTGCAGCATCGGAACCATTTCTGGCTGACGAGCAGCGCCTTCCAGGAACTTGCCACCCAGCAGGCCGAAACCAATGGCGGTACCCAGAGCACCCAGGCCGATCAGCAGAGCAACAGCGATAGCGGTCAGACCAACTACAGTTTCCATCTTTCCTCCCGACTTTTACGTCGTATTGGTTAGGTTTTTAGTTTGAAGCGGTAAAACAAATCGTTTGGTACAGCATGCCCTTGCGGACTTTTTAAGCCCTCCCCCCGTACAGGCAGGGAAGGCTATCAGACACGCCAGGCGGTCTTAATGGTTATCTTCGTGAGCCATCGACAGGTAGACGATGGTCAGCATCATGAAGATGAAAGCTTGCAGGGTGATGATCAGGATGTGGAACACAGCCCACGCCCATTGCAGCACCACACCCAGGCCGCTGAGCCACAGCAGGCCGGAGCCGAACATTACAGCGATCAGGATGAACACCAGCTCGCCAGCATACATGTTGCCGAACAGACGCAGTGCCAACGAGATCGGCTTGGCGATCAGGGTGACGAATTCCAGCAGGAAGTTGACAGGAATCAGCAGGATCTGCACGAAGATATTCTTGCTGCCAAACGGGTGCAGGGTCAGCTCACCGATGAAGCCGCCCAGTCCCTTGACCTTGATGCTGTAGAAGATGATCAGGGCGAAGACGCAGAAGGCCATTGCCAGGGTCGCGTTCGGGTCGGTGGTCGACACGGCGCGGAACGGAATGTGCGGGTCACCGGAAATCAGGATGGCCAGCTGAGGAATCCAGTCGACCGGTACCAGGTCGACGGCGTTCATCAGGAATACCCAGACGAAAATGGTCAGCGCCAGCGGTGCGATTACCGGGCTACGGCCGTGGAAGGAGTCCTTCACGCTGCCGTTGACGAAGTCGACCATCACTTCAACGAAGTTCTGCAGACCGCCAGGTTGGCCGGAAGTCGCCTTCTTGGCCGCCATGCGGAAGATCAACAGGAAGATCAGACCCAGCGCGACGGACCAACCCAGGGTGTCCAGGTGGAACGCCCAGAAGCCCATTGCCTTGGCTTCTGCAGCCGAATGGGCGAAGCCCCAGCTGCCGTCTGGTAGTTGACCGTAGGTCAGGTTCTGCAAGTGGTGCTGGATATAGCCCGAAGCGGTTTCTGCTGCCATGGTTGCCTCAAACGCCCTAAGGTCTCGAAAGTCTTTTATTCATCAGCAGGGGCGCGAACCAGCTGACCAAAAGGGTCAACACGAAGACGCCGAATACTGCTAGCGGCGCCAGTGGCTTCACTCCTGCAAAGGTCAGTGCAAAAAGCACTGCCGTCAAAATCATCTTGCCTGCCTCGCCCGCGTAAAACGACTTGACGATAGCTTGTGCCGCCCGAGCCCCGCTGAAGCGAAAAGCCTTCCAGGCGAAATACACATTGGGCAGCCAGGCAATCAAACCTCCGCAAAGGCCTGAATATCCACTGACCGCCCCTTTCCACTGCCACAACACCAAGGTTGCCAGCAGCAGTACGACAAATTGAGCCAGCAGTACCGGAAAAACCGCCCAGCGATGGAAAGGCAGGCGGTTTGGCGTGCGTATTTCCATCACAACTGCTCCTCGGAAGTCGACCAACAAGTCAGCTATGACTTGGCATAATTTGTGCCGACAAAATGCGCGCAGAGTATAGGGGTGGATTAACCCCTATTCAACTCTTCGGTAGTGATTTCCGACTTCGCGCTACAAAAGGAATTGTTTCAGCGGATGTGAGCGAGCACGCCTTGCAACTCGTCAAGCGAGTTGTAACGAATAACCAACTGGCCTTTGCCCTTGTTGCCATGACGAATCTGTACGGCCGAGCCCAGGCGCTCTGCGAGCCGCTGTTCAAGCCGTGCGATATCCGGATCAGGTTTGCTCGGTTCGACCGGATCAGGCTTGTCGCTGAGCCACTGACGAACCAGTGCCTCGGTTTGGCGCACGGTGAGGCCACGTGCGACAACATGACGCGCCCCCTCCTCCTGACGATTTTCATCCAGGCCGAGCAATGCACGGGCGTGCCCCATCTCCAGGTCACCGTGGGCGAGCATGGTCTTGATCGCATCGGGCAGGGTAATGAGGCGCAGCAGGTTGGCCACGGTCACCCGCGACTTGCCCACAGCGTCAGCCACCTGCTGCTGGGTGAGCTCGAACTCCTGTTGCAGGCGCTGCAGGGCCATGGCCTCTTCCAGTGGGTTGAGGTCTTCGCGCTGGATGTTCTCGATCAATGCCATGGCGATGGCGGCTTCGTCGGGCACTTCACGGACCATGGCCGGGATCGTGTCCAGACCGGCCTGCTGGGTGGCGCGCCAACGGCGCTCACCGGCGATGATCTCGTATCGGTTGTCGCCAATCGGGCGTACCACGATCGGTTGCATCACACCATGGTTGCGAATCGAGTGCGCAAGCTCTTCCAGCGCCTCCGGGTCCATGTCACGGCGAGGTTGATACTTGCCACGCTGGACCAGCTCGACCGGCAGGTGTTGCAGTTCTTTCTGGTCGATCTTCACAGCCTGCTCTTCGAGCGCGCTGACGGAAGGACCACTGAGCAGTGCATCCAACCCACGTCCGAGACCCCGTTTCTTGACGGCCATACGGATTCCTTAAGTTGTTTGTGCAGTGCGTGATGGACGGCGTTGACGGCGTACCAGTTCCCCAGCCAGGGCCAGGTAAGCCAGCGCGCCCCGCGATTGCTTGTCGTAAGCAAGGGCCGGCATGCCGAAGCTGGGGGCCTCGGCCAAGCGAATGTTGCGCGGAATGACCGTGTCGTAAAGCTGAGGGCCAAAGTGCTCCTTCAACTGCGCCGAAACATCGTTGTTCAGGCTCAGGCGCGGATCGTACATGGTCCGCAGCAGGCCCTCGATCTTCAACTCCGGGTTCAACCGGGCGGCGATGCGCTTGATGTTATCCACAAGGTCGCTGAGACCTTCCAGTGCGTAATACTCGCACTGCATGGGGATAATTACGCCATCGGAAGCGACCAGCGCATTGAGCGTAAGCATCGACAGCGACGGCGGGCAGTCGATGAGGATGTAGTCGTAGTTATCGCGGATAGGCGCCAGCGCGTTGCGCAGACGGCTCTCCTTGACCTGCATTTCCAGCAGCACCACCTCAGCGGCGGTCAGGTCGCGGTTGGCCGGCAGCAACTGGAAGCCTCCGTGCTCGGAGTAGTGCATAGCCTGGGCCAAGTCGCACTCCCCGATCAGCAGGTCGTAGACCGAATGCTCGAGCTCGTGCTTGTCCACACCGCTGCCCATGGTGGCGTTGCCCTGCGGATCGAGGTCGATCAGCAGGACACGACGCTTGGTCGCAGCCAGCGAGGCGGCGAGATTGATACAGGTGGTTGTCTTGCCCACACCACCTTTCTGGTTCGCGATTGCGAATACCTTAGCCATTGTTGCGAGTGTTCCCAGTCATGCCTTGCGGCGCAGTATCAGCAGATGGCGCTGGCCCTGGCAACCCGGAACGGTCAGGGCCTGTTCGCTTTCCACTGTGAAGTCTGCGGGCAATGCTACCAGTTCATCGGCAGGATGCAGCCCCTTCATTGCAAGCCATTGCGTCCCGGTGTCGCCCAAGTGGCGGGTCCAGTTGGTGAAGTTCTCCATGCTGCTGAAGGCGCGGGAGATGATTCCGTCGAACGGTTGTGCCGGCTGGAAGGCCTCGACCCGGCTGTGGATAACCGTGAGGTTGTCCAGCCTGAGTTCCATTTTCACCTGTGTCAGGAAACGGGTTTTCTTGCCATTGGCGTCCAGCACGGTGACGCGCTTGTGTGGATGCAGGATAGCCAGCGGAATGCCGGGCATGCCACCGCCGCTGCCAACATCCAGCCAGTTTTCACGGTCGTTGTGGATAAAAGACATGACGCTAAGGCTGTCGAGCAAATGACGCGAAACCATCTCGTCCGGGTCGCGCACGGCAGTCAGGTTGTAGGCTTTGTTCCATTTGATCAACAGAGCCAGGTAGCCAAGCAGCTTCTCGTGCTGCTCGGCAGTCAGCTCGACACCAAGCTGGCGCGCACCTGTGGACAACTCTTCAGCGTGTTGAGGGGTGACCAGGGAACTCAAGCGCTTTGCTCCAATTCGCGGCCAGCGCCGCGTTTTTTCAAGTGAATCAGCAACAGGGAAATCGCCGCCGGGGTCACACCCGGGATACGCGAAGCCTGGCCCAGCGTCTCCGGACGGGTCTGGCTCAGCTTGCCCTGTATCTCCTTGGACAGGCCGGAAATCGTCGTGTAGTCGATATCCACAGGCAGGCGTGTGTCTTCGCTGGCGCGCAGTCGGGCAATTTCATCCTGCTGGCGGTCGATGTAGCCGGCGTACTTGGTGCGGATCTCGACCTGCTCGGCAACCTGTGGATCGATTACGTCACCGCCAGTCGCTTCGATCAGGCCGGCGTAGTCGATTTCCGGGCGCGCCAGCAGGTTGAGCAAGCTGTACTCGTGGCTCAACGGAGTGCCGAATTTATCCACAATGGCCTGGCCTTGCTCGGTATTCGGCCGAACCCAGGTCGATTTCAGGCGCTGTTCCTCACGCTCGATACCGTCGCGCTTGGCGCAGAACGCGGCCCAGCGCTGGTCATCGATCAGGCCCAGTTCACGGCCCTTTTCGGTCAGGCGCAGGTCGGCGTTGTCTTCGCGCAGGATCAGGCGGTACTCGGCGCGCGAAGTGAACATGCGGTACGGCTCCTGAGTACCCAAGGTGATCAGGTCGTCGACCAGCACACCGATGTACGCTTCATCGCGGCGCGGGCACCAGCTGTCGCGACCTTGCGCACGCAGTGCAGCGTTGGTCCCGGCCAACAGACCTTGGGCACCGGCTTCTTCGTAACCGGTGGTGCCGTTGATCTGCCCGGCGAAGAACAGGCCGCCGATGACTTTGGTCTCGAGGCTGTACTTGAGGTCACGGGGATCGAAGTAGTCGTATTCGATGGCATAGCCCGGGCGCACGATGTGGGCGTTTTCCATGCCGCGGATCGAACGGACCAGCTCCAGTTGCACGTCGAACGGCAGCGAAGTGGAAATACCATTGGGGTACAGCTCATGGGTGTTCAGGCCTTCCGGCTCAATGAACACCTGGTGGCTTTCCTTGTCGGCGAAGCGGTGGATCTTGTCTTCGATCGACGGACAGTAGCGCGGACCGACACCTTCGATCACGCCCGAGTACATCGGTGAGCGGTCGAGGTTCGAGGCAATGATCTCGTGGGTGCGCGCATTGGTGTGGGTAATCCAGCAGCTCACCTGACGCGGGTGCATTTCGGCATTGCCCATGAACGACATCACCGGGATCGGCGTATCGCCTGGCTGTTCGGTCATTACCGAGAAATCCACAGAGCGGCCGTCGATGCGTGGCGGGGTACCGGTTTTCAGGCGGCCGACGCGCAGCGGAAGTTCACGCATGCGGTGGGCAAGGGCAATCGAAGGTGGATCACCGGCGCGACCACCGGAATGGTTTTGCAGACCAATGTGGATAAGGCCGCCGAGGAAGGTACCGGTAGTCAGTACCACCGATTCGGCAAAGAAACGCAGGCCCATCTGGGTCACCACGCCTTTGACCTGGTCCTGCTCGACGATCAGGTCGTCGCAGGACTGCTGGAATATCCACAGGTTTGGCTGGTTTTCCAGGATTTCACGCACCACTGCCTTGTAGATGGCGCGGTCGGCTTGTGCACGGGTGGCACGTACGGCCGGGCCCTTGCGGTTGTTCAGAACGCGGAACTGGATGCCGCTCTTGTCGGTGGCCAGCGCCATGGCGCCGCCGAGCGCATCGATCTCTTTGACCAGATGGCTTTTGCCAATACCACCGATGGCGGGGTTGCAGCTCATGTGACCGAGGGTTTCCACGTTATGGGTCAGCAGCAGGGTTTTTACACCCATGCGTGCAGACGCAAGCGCAGCCTCGGTACCGGCATGGCCGCCGCCGATGACGATCACGTCAAAACGGGAAGGGAAATCCACCACGCACCTCGTGCCTGTTTTTGCGAATAGAGAAGGTAAGCGGACAAGTATAGGGACTTCACCCCCAGTAAAGAAACCGTCTGAGCAAATTTTGACCAGTCTGTGGATGAGTGGCAGACAACAGAAATCAAAGATGAAGAATTTAAAAAAGCTTTGTTTTTATGTTTATTCTTATGCACAGGCTTTTCTGTGGATAAGGTCTTGAACCCCACGATTTCCGTAATGTAGAGAGAAATTAAACCCTGTGGCTGGAGTGCCATGAGGGCTATGGATAACGTCTTTTAGCCTGTGGATTAAATAGCTATTTACCCACAAGGGGGTTTTTCCTCAGAAAAAAAGCCTGCTTATCAACTGAGCTGAAGGCGAGTTTTCCACAGGGCTCCTGAGCACAGTTTTCACGCTGGGTAAGAAAAATTCATCGCGCAGGCGACCAGCCATGGTCAATGTTGGAGCGAGCGAGCCCGTGAAAAGGCCGGTACATACGCAGAGAATCAGTGCTTGCAAGGGCCTGTTCGGGGGCCCACCCGCTCCCACAGGTGCTTGGGTCATCGGCCTGCACTCATCTTCTGCAATGAATTTCAGGCAAAAAAAAGCCGCTCCCTAAGGAGCGGCGCTTGACCTTGCCTGGCTGTGGATTACTTGCCGATGCAGAAGCTGGAGAAAATCCGCCCAAGCAGGTCATCCGAGCTGAATGCTCCTGTGATTTCCCCCAGCGCATGCTGTGCCTGACGCAAGTCCTCAGCCAGAAGCTCTCCTGCACCCGCCAAGGTCAATTGTGCATGGCCGTGTTCCAGGTGCTCGCTAGCCTGGCGCAAGGCATCCAGATGGCGCCGGCGGGCGCTGAAGCCACTCTCTGCAGTCTGTTCGTAACCCATACAGCCCTTCAGATGGTCGCGTAGCAGTTGCAGCCCTGTGTCGTCGCCCTTGGCACTTAGGGTGATCGTCACGTGGCCGTCATCGCACTGCTCCAGCGCCACCTGCTCCCCACTCAGGTCAGCCTTGTTGCGTATCAGAGTGACCTTTGCCGGGTCGGGTCGCTGGTCAAGAAACTCGGGCCACAAAGCGAACGGGTCGCTGGCCTCGGGCGCAGTGGAGTCGACCACCAGCAGAACACGGTCTGCCTCGCCAATGGCCTTCAGGGCGCGTTCCACACCGATCTTTTCCACATGGTCATCGGTATCGCGCAAACCGGCAGTATCGACAACGTGCAGCGGCATGCCGTCGATGTGGATATGTTCGCGCAAGATATCCCGCGTGGTGCCGGCGATGTCCGTGACGATGGCTGCTTCCCGTCCGGCCAGCTGGTTCAGCAAACTTGATTTACCGGCATTCGGCCGACCGGCAATGACTACCGTCATGCCGTCGCGCAGCAAGGCGCCCTGCCCGGCCTCGCGCTGCACAGTGGATAACTCGCTGCGCACAGCATCAAGCATCGACAGCACGTGGCCATCGGCAAGGAAGTCGATCTCTTCCTCAGGAAAATCGATCGCCGCCTCGACGTAAATACGCAGGGCAATCAACGCCTCGGTAAGGCTGTGCACACGCTTGGAGAATTCCCCTTGCAGCGAGCGCAAGGCGTTTCGCGCTGCCTGGCTGGAACTGGCCTCGATCAGATCGGCGATGGCTTCGGCCTGAGCCAGGTCGAGCTTGTCGTTGAGGAAGGCGCGCTCGCTGAATTCGCCCGGACGGGCCAGACGACAGCCGACTTGTACACAGCGCTGCAGCAGCATGTCCAGAACCACCGGGCCACCGTGCCCCTGCAGTTCCAGCACGTCCTCGCCAGTGAATGAATTAGGCCCGGGAAAGAACAGCGCAATCCCTTCGTCCAGCACCAGCCCCTCATCGTCGCGGAACGGGCCGTAATGGGCATGCCGCGGGGTCAGGGTGCGGCCGGTGATCAATTGGCCGGCCTTGGCAGCCAGAGGACCGGACAACCTGACAATACCCACACCACCACGGCCCTGAGCCGTGGCGATGGCGGCGATGGTTTCACGCACAATGTTCATGCTCGAAAGCCTCTACGACAAAACGACAGATAGCAAAAACGCCCCACTAGGGGGCGTTTTTTATTCACAGGCTAGCGTATTAGCCCGTCAAGCAGCAGCTTTTTTGGTAGCTGCTTCGATACGGCGAGTGATGTACCACTGCTGCGAAATCGACAGGCAGTTGTTCACAACCCAGTACAGCACCAGACCGGCAGGGAACCACAGGAAGAAGAAGGTGAAGATGATCGGCATCATTTTCATCACCTTGGCCTGCATCGGATCCGGCGGTGTAGGGTTCAGGCGCTGCTGGATGAACATGGTGGCGCCCATGATGATCGGCAGGATGAAGAACGGATCCTTGATCGACAGGTCGGTAATCCACAGGATCCATGGGGCCTGGCGCATTTCCACGCTTTCCAGCAATACCCAGTACAGGGCCAGGAATACCGGCATCTGCACCAGGATCGGCAGGCAGCCGCCCAGTGGGTTGATCTTCTCTTTCTTGTAAAGCTCCATCATCGCCTGGGACATCTTCTGGCGATCGTCACCGAAGCGTTCCTTGAGTGCGGCGAGCTTAGGTGCAACGGCACGCATACGCGCCATGGAGCGGTAGCTGGCAGCCGACAGCGGGAAGAACAGGCCTTTGATCAACATGGTCAGCACGATGATCGACCAGCCCCAGTTACCCAGCAGGCTGTGGATATGTTGCAGCAGCCAGAAGATCGGCTGGGCGATAAACCACAGGAAGCCGTAGTCGACGGTCAATTCCAGGCCTGGGGACAACTCTTTCAGCTTGGACTGGATCTTCGGACCGGCGTACAGCATGGCGCTGGTTTCGACCTTGCCGCCAGCCGGTACGCTGATAACCGGGCCGGTGTAACCGATGATGTAGTTGCCCTGGCTATCCTTGCGGGTCTGGACAACGTTGTTGTCCGACTTGGCTGGAATCCAGGCGGTCACGAAGTAGTGCTGCAGCCAGGCAACCCAGCCGCCGGACACATTTTCTTTCAAACTACCTTTGTCCATGTCCTTCATCGAGACCTTTTTGTAAGGCTCGGAAGCTGTCCACAGGGCGGCACCCAGGTAGGTAGCGGTACCGGTGGCAGTGCTGGAGGACGGATCGCCGCTGGCATCACGCTTGAGCTGGGCAAACATGTTGCCGCTCCACGCCTGGCTGCTCTGGTTGTCGATCAGATAGCTGACATTCAGGTCGTACTCACCACGCTTGAAGCTGAAACGCTTGATGTAGTTGACGCCGTTGTCACTGAACTTCAGGTCTACCACCAGTTGTTCCTGGCCGTCGGCCAGCTGGTAGCTTTTCTGTTCGGCGGCATACAGGGGGCGGCCGCTGGCGCGGGCATCCGGACCGTCGGTGCCGGTCAGACCGCTTTGTGCCAGGTAAACACGCTCACCACCGTTGTCGAACAACTGGAATGGAATGTTCGGGTGGTCTTGACGGCGCGGGTACTTCGGCAGGTTCAGCTGAACGATGTCACCACCGACCGGATCGATAGCCAGTTCCAGAACGTCGGTCTTGACTCGGATCAGGTCCTTGCTGAGTGCGACCGGTGCCAGTTCGGCAGGGCTCGATTCGGCGTTGGCGCTCGGTACATCGGCGCTGGCACCGTTGTTACCGGCCGGCACGCCATCGGGCAAGCCCGGAGCAACAGTGCTGGCAGCAGTATTCTGAGTCGGCAGGGCAGCCTGGCCGTAGTCATCGTTCCACTTCAGGACCATGACGTAGGACACGACTGCCAGCGCGGCGATCAGGATCGTGCGTTTAATATCCATGATTACTCGGCTATCGAAGAAGTTCGGGAGGAAGGAGCGGGTGGAACGGGGTCGAAACCGCCGTCATTCCACGGATGACAACGCCCCAGGCGACGAACGGCCAGCCACCCACCACGCCAGATGCCATGGTTTTCGATGGCTTCATACGCGTAACAGGAGCAACTGGGGAAAAACCGACAGTGATTGGCCATCAGAGGACTAATGGCATAACGGTAAAACTGGATCGGAACGAGTGCCAGTTTACGCATCTTGGCTGTCTACCCCTGCGGAATTGGCGGTTACTGCTGGTGTCGGCCGGCTGCGCGCCAGGCGTTTCCAGAGCTTGCCAAAGTGTTGGTGCAATTCCGGGTTTTCTATCTCACCCAATCCCTTGCGCGCGACGATCACGATGTCCAGGCCGGCAAGCAATTGCTGGTTCAGACGAAAGGAATCGCGCATCAAGCGCTTGAGGCGGTTGCGTTGAACGGCGAGCTTGACACTCTTCTTGCCGATTACCAAGCCAAGGCGTGGGTGATCGAGGCCGTTCTCGCGAGCAAGGATCAGCAGGTTTTTCCCTGGAACCTTGCCGGTTGGGGAGTCGAAGACCGCTTTGAAATGCCGGGGTGTAAGCAGTCGCTTTTCCCGACTGAAGTCCTGACTCACCACCTGTGCCGAAAAATCAAATGGCCAGACGCTTACGGCCTTTGGCACGACGACGCGACAGAACAGCACGGCCGTTCTTGGTAGCCATACGGGCACGGAAACCGTGGGTGCGGGCGCGCTTGATGGTGCTTGGTTGGAAAGTACGTTTCATGGCGTGTTACCTGGTTTGTCGACGACGGGCCGGGATGGCCCCCTTTTTAAGAGACCGGCGATTCTAGAGAAAGCAAGCCCATAGGTCAATTTCCAACCAGTCATTCCATATAGAGCTTGTGATGGACGGTGCCTCCTGGATCGTGCCAAAGGGGTGCTTGATCGGACACCCGCATCGGGGACAACATGAAAAAAAAGAAGAGACATATAAAAAGCTTTTCTGAAGAACTTATAAATCTTAGGTGGATAACCTTCTGTGGATAACCATCCTTAGGCCATGAAATACGTGCTGTACAGAGTTTTACAACTTTGTTCTGAACCGGTGCTGCGGCTGTTCCCATCGTGAGCGAAAGCTGTGGATGAAAAGGCATGTTATCCACAGGTGAGTTATCAACAGGCTTGCACCTGGGGTTGTGCATAGACCTCAGGCATGGTTATCCACAGACCTTATTCACAGAGCTGGAGCGCCGTTTTGGTCGATAAATGGCTGTTTTGTCATGGTTCCTAACGTGTCCACATGTGGATAAGTGAACGCTCGACCGGTACAATGGCGGTTTGTTTTTGCCTCATCCGGCTTTCAAACTCAGGGGATATCCGTGTCAGTGGAACTTTGGCAGCAGTGC